>NZNC01000018.1 GCA_002692965.1 Haliea sp.
CTGCCCCTGGCGGTGGTGGACGAGGATCGCAGCGCCTTGAGTCGCTCGTTGATCCAGAAATTTGCGGTGAGCGAAACCTTCGACCTGAAATTTCAGGAAGCTCGTGTGGCAACCGCAACCGACCATCTGGAAAAGGGTGATGCCGCTGCGGTGCTGGTTATTCCAGCCGGGTTCGAGCGCGACCTTGTCGCTGGCGTCGGCGTTCAGCTCCAGTTCCTCCAGGACGGAACCAATTCCAACATTGCCGCCAACGCCGTCAATGATGCTCTGCAGATCGTCCAGCGCCAGGAACGCGAGGCGCTCACCCCCACTGCGGAGACGCGGAGCGCAGTCCCTTTGATCCGTATCTGGTATAACCCCGAACTGACAACATCGAGTTTTATGGTGTTATCCATGATCGCTCTGGCCGGCATGATGGTGGGTGTTATTCACCCGGCGGCGTCCATAGTCCGGGAAAAGGAGCGCGGCACCATCGAGCAGTTGCTGGTGACACCAATTTCCACCCTGGAATTGTTCCTGGCCAAGATCACACCGACGCTGATCATGGGCGTGTTGTCTATCTTTCCGAGCCTCGTGATTGTCAGAGCTTTCGATGTGCCTCTTCAGGGCAGTCTGCTTTTATTCCTGGTGCTGACGGCCATCTTTTTGCTCAGTGCGATTGCCCTCGGCGTGCTAATCGCCGCCTACAGCCGCACCCTTCAACAGGCGCTGCTGCTCTCCTTTTTCGGGCTTTTCCCGATAATGTTCTTGTCGGGCAGCCTTACCCCGGTAGAAGCCATGCCCGAGTTCCTGCAAACGCTCTCCCTGCTGAGTCCCCTGCGTTACTACATGGATATCGTTATCGGCATTTTTCTCAAAGGTGCTGGCCTCGAGGTTCTCTGGGATGAGGCTCTGGCCATGCTGGCACTCGGAATCCCCTTATTTCTTTTATCCCTCTGGGTATTTCGGCGCCGTGTGCAGTAAGGTGAGAGGAGTGAGCGCCAAAAAAGGCGACCGACAATGCCCATTATTCAGTTACTATCAATGAGCGACATGAGGAGAGATGTGATGTATACACAATCGGTAAAGACCTTGATGGGAATCGCTCTACTGTTGGCCGGCATGGTGGCCGCCAATATTGCGGTGGCGAAAGTCGTAACCGGAAATTTCCAGGTTGCCGACGGAGTGGCAATCTATATTGGCCTGATGCCGGCCCAGATCGTTCAGGGTCATCCGGTCGATCATGAGGAAAGTCGCATGCATGATGGCGTGCCCGGTGGGAGCGCTCCGGTTCATTTGGTGGTAACCCTGTTCGACGATGCCACAGGTCAGCGTATCACGAATGCGTTCGTGAAGGCGGAAGTTGTGGAGCTGGGCCTGGCGCCCCAACGAAAGGATCTGGAGATGATGCACATCGCCGATACGGTCAGTTATGGCAATTATTTTTCATTGCAAAGTGAGGCTCCCTACCGTATTCGGCTGGTCATACAGCTGCCGGAGCGGGACGAGGTTGTGGAGGCAACCTTTAGCCACAGTCACAACCCCCAATGAAGGCGGTTCGGATTGGCTAGTTGTCGCACTTCTGCGCGGGACATTCCTCCGGAGCGGTTGGATGAATTTCTTCCTCTTCCCGGCGCTCCGCTTCCCGCTCGGATTCCCGCATTAGTAATTGTTCAATCCGGGTGTGGAGCAATTGGTCCTTTTCCTCCCGCCGCCTGATCTCCGCCGCGAGGTCTTTGTGAAGGGAGAATGCCATCAGCACCATCAACAACATAAAGGGGAAAGCGGCGATAATGGATACGGTTCGCAGCCCGTTCAGCCCACCGGTTAGCAAGAGGACGGACGCCATCAGTAGCTGAAGTCCTCCCCAGAGGATGCGAACAAACCGTGTTGGAGTCAGAACCCCCTTGGAGGTGAACATGCCCAGCACAAAGGTGGCGGAATCCGCCGACGTCACCACGAACATGGAGACCAGGGCCACGGTCAGTATGGCCGCGAACTCGCCCCAGGGTAACTGATCGAGAAGTACGTAAAGGCCGGCCGGCACTTCCTCCGACACGGCATCTGCAATCGCGACGCCGTCGAACAAATCGAAGTAGATGGCGGAGCCACCGAAGGTGGCGAACCACAACATGCTTAAAGCCACGGGGACGATCATCACGCCCAGGACGAACTCGCGGACAGTTCTGCCCCTTGAGATTCTTGCTATGAAACTGCCTACGAAGGGGGCCCAGCTCAACCCCCATGCCCAGTAGAACATGGTCCACTGCTCCACCCAGTGTTCGTGGGAATAGGGAGTGGTTACCAGGCTCATCTCTATGATATTGCCAAGGTACTCACCCGCTGTCTGGGTGAGTTCGCTGAAGATAAAACCGCTCGGTCCCGTGGCGAGCACAAAAAATAACAGTCCGGCGGCGAGCACCATATTGGCATTACTGAGATAGCGGATCCCCATGTTGAGGGGCGTCATTGCCGAAATGATGAACAAGGTTGCGAGTCCCGCGAGAATGTAGAATTGTGATGTCGTCGAGTAGGCAGCAACTCCCATATTGGCCAGGCCGCTGTTGACCTGTAACGCGCCAAGTCCGAGAGTCGTTGCGACGCCGAATACGGTGGAGACCACGGCCAGGATATCGACGATATTGCCCCAGCCGCGGTCCACCCGATCGCCCAGTAACGAGCGGAAGCTTTCGCTGATCAGGCCGCGACTGCTGTGACGAAAACGCACATAGGCAATGGCCAGCCCCACCAGTGTGAAATTGGCCCATTGGTGGAATCCCCAATGGAAAAACGCGTAGCGCATTCCCAGTTGCGCCGCCTCCGAGGTGCGGGGTTCGGCGAGACCAAGGGGCGGGTCATTGAAATGCATCATCGGTTCGGCCACGCCCCAGAAAACCAGACCGACACCCATACCTCCCGAGAATATCATCGCCAGCCAGCTGTTGAACGAAAACTCCGGCAGTTCATTCTCCGCTCCCAGGCGAATGCTTCCAAATTTGGAGAAGGCGAGAAACAGGACAAATAGCACAAAGCCGGTGGTTGCCACCAGATACATCCAGCCGAGATTTCGGGCGGTGACATCGAGAATTTGCTGGGCTGTGGATTCCACCGCATCGGGATACAGCACGGCGGTGGTGACGAAGGCAGTGATAATCAATACGGAGGTGTAAAACACCACTCCCACATCACCAAGATATTCCCGCAGAAATTTCGTTAACCTGTTCATAAACGATTCACTTGAAGCTATTCGCGTTAAGCTTCATGGGCATGAATGATGAAGTTCGAAAATTCGCCAACAGCCTGCGAATAATGGTCGAAGGTTCTCAAACGGTTCGTTCGACCTATGGCGGGTGTGATGCCGTCAATGGCCATTTCTGGAGAACCGCCGGTACAAGGGTACGAATAAAACCGCGATATACCAACCGTACAAATAGGCTTCGACTAAGCCAATGAAAAAGCCCGTCCACGTAAGCCATTCGAAACCGGGCAACAATGGCGCCCAAGCCTCATACATGCGCATCTGTTCCGGTGCAAGCAGGCCAAAGCCCACGCAGAGCAGGTAGCTGATTGCCAGTAGCAGTGACAAGGTGTTGCCTAACGGGACGATACGTAAACGAACATCAGGTGCGCTCGAATTGTGCATATATTATTTCCTCTCTAAATTGTGGCAGAAAACTGAATTGAACCTTGTCGATAGCGTGCTTCATTAGTCTGCCTGACGCGCGCTAGAGCATTTACCTGGTTTGGCCTCTAATATTGCGAGGCGGTTCGCCAGAGCCGTAGGAGCGAAAAGCGTTGTGGCTGAGCATGTGTCGGCGCGTCAGCCACATTATCAATGGTGGCAACAATAGCCACTGCAGCAGCGGGGAAAGGCCCACGCCCAGCAGCGGGATCATCGGCATGGAGTCCGTGTATGCCCACCGCTCCAGCGGGCCAGTCGCCAGCCATTCCAGAATGATGGTAACGACGAGAGCCGTGATAATTAGGATGCCGGCTGGCTTTTGCTCACCCTTCAGGAGCCATTGTCGATGTCCGCAGATGATCGATGACAACCAGAAGCTGGCCAGCAGAATCAGGATGTCACCGCTCGTGGCGCGTATACACAATCCGATCACCGAGCCGTGAGATGCCTCCGCCATCCCCGTGAACCAGGGCACCTGAAGAATCTCCCAAACAAAATTCGTCAAAAAACCGAAACCCGCCAGTGGCAATTCTGGAAATCGTGGATCGCGCCTGCAATCCGTGTCGCTGAAGATCCCTCGGCCTATCCGTTCGGTCATGCATTACACCGTTTGTTAGTATCTCCCATCAGTCTATTCACTGCGAATATCGATTGCAGTGATCAACAAGGTGCCTCTCTATTATCAGCCTCAATGACAGCATTTCGCCCTTGCATGAGGGCGATGCCGAAGGTGACTACGAGGATGCCCAGCGCCTGGGCAAGTTGCAGCCTTTCATCAAAGAACAAAAATCCAATCAGAAGCCCAAACACCGGGGTCAGAAAGCTGAAGGCGTTCAGTTGGTTCAAGGGGGCGCGGGCAAGCAGCCCAAACCAGAGAAATATCATCGCGGCTGTTGCCAGCGCGGAGAGAATGAGCAGGGAGCCGGTGAACCGGGCTGTCCAGTCAACGTTCCAGTGCTCACCGGCCATCGCTGAGGCGAGCAACAGCATTCCGCCACCGAACAGAAGTTGGATCGCCATGGGTGCAGCGATGGAGCCGCCCGCTTCCTTTTTTAGCAGAATATTGCCTATCGCCGTTCCGATAGCCGCCATCAGGACCCAGGTAATTCCCCAGAGGTAGCCGTCATTGTTCCCGCCGAATCCCGGCCACGACAATAAGCCTACACCCAAAAAACCGGTGACCAACCCGGCTATACCCTTGGCCTTCAGGGTTTCACCAAGCCAGATGGCGGCGATCGCCGCGGCAATCAGGGGCTGGGTGCCCGCGAGCACGGTTGCCAGGCCCGGTGACAAGTGCCCGGCGCCCAGGAACATGCCGCCAAAGCCCAAAGCCGTGTACGATAAGCCGATCAGTCCCAGGTGTAGCAGGTTGCGGGGATTGAACTGATAGGTTCCTCGAAGCCGCGGCGCCATGCACACAAAGACGAGCAGCCCACCGGCAAGAAAGGCACGCAAGGCGGCAAACAAAAGAGGTGGGGCGTCGGGTAGGCCAATCACAATAAACGGGAAGCAAATGGCCCAGAGCAGCGCCACCATTACCATCCACGCAATATCGGTGGGTATGGGGTGCTCGCTCATGTTGACGCCTCGGGGAGGTACTGGTGCCAATAAAGGTGTTCGTAGAGAGAGCACCACATCAGGCCGAGAGTGCCGGCAAACAGCAGCTCCTCCACAGGGACACCGGCCACCAGCCAGCCGCTGAGGGACTCCAGTTGCCAGACGTGGTCAACATAGGCCGGATAAAACGCCACGAGGGAGGAGAAGTAGATGAAGTAGACCGCGGTGAAAATGACGGCCCCCACCAGCATCGGCCGCCACAGATCGGGACGACAGAGGCCATTGGCAATACCGCCGGACAACATGGCCAGCGATGCCGTATAAATTGGGTTCCAGGGGGTAGCTGCCTCTAGGAAAAGGAAGAATACGATAGGTGTCCACAGCACCACCTTGTGCCAGCGATGCCGGGAGTGATGGCGTTCCTCAACGGCAACAGGGGCCATGGCCACGGGGACAAGCGCGGGATAAATCGAACTGCTGATTCCTCCCACGGCAAAGGCGAAAATCAGGCTTTCCAGATCGAAACCGGTGCGTTCGGCCAGACTGAACAAGGTAGGCGGAAGCCAGTAGTCGGGTACGAATAGCGGTTCGCTCAAGCCCAGAGGTGCCGTGATCAGGCTCATGCGCAATATTTTGCTTCTCAGCCGCGGCCGCATCGCGAAAATCGTTCCCCAGATCCCCAGCAGTATCAGGCTCCAGACGAGGTACGCATACTGCATGACGCTTCAACCCAATACGCGGATGCTGTCGGCCAGAAGGCCGCCGATATCGATGGCATTGGTGGGGTGGGGGATGGCGTTGCTGGTCACCAGCCGACAAGCTATTGCGGTGAGTTTTTCGTCCGAACTCTCGGCGAAGATCCCATGGACCGCCAGGCACACGGCATCGGGCAGCCCCAGGCGTGTCAAATGCGACAGGGTTTCCAGCATGGTATGGCCACTGGAGATAATGTCGTCCACCAGTACCGGGGTATGGTCCCGCCAACGCTCGATCTGGGGTATGCTGACCTCGACGTCACGGTCGCCACGCCGGGTTTTGCTCAATACCGTGAAGGGGGCACCGGCCTGTTTTGCCACCGCCGCAACCCACTGCTCGCTCTCGCTGTCGGGGCCGATCAACACCGGCTTGTCGACATTGGCGGCGATCCACTCGGCGATCAATGGCGCGGCGTGGCCTGCCCGGGTGGGAATATCGTAAATCTCCGACAAGTCGTGATAGCGGTGCAGATGGGGATCGACGGTGACCAGCGCGGAAAAGTAGCGGGACAGCAGTTTCGCAAAATACCGCGACGTCACCCCCTCGCCGCTGTGAAAGCGCTTGTCCTGGCGCATATAGGGCAGGTAGGGCGCCACCAGCAATATCTCTCCAGCGCCGAGATCACGGAGGGTCTCGGCTAGCAGGAGCAGGGGAAGGATGCGGCGATCCGGCTGGTAGAGGTCCGCCAGCACCACCACATTGCGGTTTTTGACCTCGTCCAGTATCCGCAGATAGCTCTCGCCGTCGGGGAAGTGGCGCATGTCGAGACGCCCCGCCTCCAGGCCGAGTGATTCGCCGAGCCGCTGGGCGAGGGCTTTATCCTCGTGGAGGCTGTATAGCTTATGCCAAATGGTTGTCATGGGTTCTCCTCAGCTCGAAGCAGGGGACGTGGATCGATGCGACCGGCCAGGGCATCCTGCTCTGTAGAGGTCAGCCAGTCGGCGATATTGTCTCCCGTCAGTTCGGCGACGGCTGCGAGGACGTGCAGCCAGCTGCAGCCGTTGGCGAACAGCATGCCTTCCACGTCCAGGGTGCCGCCCCGGTTGCAGTAGCCCAACACCCGCGCGGCACGGCCCGCCGGCAACAGGCCCCTGATCGCTTCCGGGCGGGTATGGGTGAGCACCACCCGGTTGGCCTTAGCGGGCAGCAAGTCGTCTAGGGCTGCCTGACTGCCAGCTTCCAGGGTGTCGCGGGGAAATTCCCGGAACCGTCCGGGTTCCAGCAGATAGGCGACAGCAGCAGTCATGCCGCGATCCGCCAGGCGCCGCCAGGCCAGCAGGCACTGCTGCAACTGATAGGCGCCGATCGCCACCAATTGGATGGCCGCGCTGGCATCGCCCCGCAGGCAGGTGCCCCCGTCGTTCACGAGTTGGTTGGCCTGCTCCCCGGACAACATCACCGGGAGCTTGCCCTTGGGTACCACCAGGGCATGGATCTCCCCCTGGCGGCGGTAACAGTCCGCCAGGGCGGCGAGAGCGCTGTTGGCATCCGCCGGGAAGCGCACCACGCTGGTGTCCGCCATCTCCCCCAGCAGGGCTTCGGCCAGGGTGGGATCCTGGTGGGACTGTTCGTTCTTGCCATTCTCCCAGGTGTGGGAGGTCAGCAGGAAGGGCACCGACAGCCAGAGGGGCGGTCTGCCGGCCTCCTTCTGGTGGCGGGCAAAGATGATCTCCTGGCGCAGGATACCGAGCATCTTCACGGCAAAGGCCTCATAGCTGACCACCAGGTTGATGCCGCCCTTGTTGCCCAGCGCCGCGCAGGCCACGGCCTCCTCGTTCAGGGCCGTGATCACGGCGCCGTCCACTGCCTCGTCGGCACCGGGCTCCGGTCTGTATACCCGGTGCCGGAAGCGCTCCAGTGTCTTGCCGAAGCGGTTGCTGCGCAACTCGTCGGGATTGCCGATGCGCACCCGCCATTCGGGGTTGGCCTCGGTGAGGGCGACAAAGTATCCATCGAGTGCCGCCATGGGGGACTCGCGGCTGTCGAGCGGGTGCCATGCCGGTGTCACCGGGTTCTTCAGTGTCACCGAACGGCGGGTAAGCGGGTGGTTTTTCTCCAGCGCCCGCCCCTGACTCTCGTGGTTTTGCAGCTGGCGAGTCGCCTCCCGCAAGGCATCCGCCGGCACGAACAGGCGCGACGCGCCGCTGTTGAATTCCGCTGCGGCTGATGCGTTCTTGGCGGGATTGCCCTGAAGGGGCAGGTTGTGGGCACGATTGGTGCCGGCGCCGGGAAAGCCGTAGCCCTTGGGGGCCTCGGCGATGACGTAATGCAGTGGAACCGGATAGGTGGTGGCGCCACTTTGAATGGCATCCGCGCATCCCTGCAACCGTTCCTCGGCTTCGATAATGGCCCAGGCGAAAGCCGCCGGGTCGGTGCCGTCGATCAGCAGGGGATCGAAACCATTGTGGCGCAGGTGGCGAGCGAACCACTCGACGCCGCCCTGTTGGAACAGGGTGGAGCGCTGCTCGATGCGCCGCCCGTTGGCGATCATCACCGGTGTCACCAGGCCGCAGTCTTCTGCCCGCCACCAGCGTGGCGCCCAGTCGCTGCCGCGCTGTTCCTCGAAGGCACCGTCGCTGAGAAAGGCCACCAACCGTTCGCCGGGCAGGGGCATGTGCACGTATTCCAGCTCGGCAAAGCCGAGATAGCCTCCCTCGTGGAGACCGCCGGCGGTGTGGACATTGACGTGGCTGCCCAGGGGGGAGGCGGGTAAACCATCCGGCCCCAACCCATAGGCGTAGAAGTCCCGCGTCAAACGGGAAAGCCCTTCGTCCGACCAGTCGTAGCGGGCGGCGTGGACTGATTCCATGTTGCCCACCAGGAGATTACAGGCGTCCACCGCCGCCACGCAGTGACCCTGACCCATCAGCCAGCTGCGGGTGACGCCGGACAGAGCATCGGCGGTGAGATAGCCGATGTAGGCGGGTACCATATTCAGGGAGCCGCCAGTGTGGCCCTGGGGATCGCCTTTGAAATCTCCGGCGTGCAGGGGACGGCCGTCGAGATAGACATTGTTGGCGTAGGTCATATGAACCACCAGCCACATGCCGGCATTGGCCAATCGGTCCGCGGCTACCAGCGCTTGGAACACCGCGGTCTTGTCCGCGATCTTGCCGGTCTCCTCCAGATCACAGGCAAGCCGGAAAATACGCACCTGGGTGTCATCCCGGTGCTGGATAACGCCATAGCCCCGCGCCCAGTGGGCAAATTCTCCGTCGTGTTCGCGGTATTGTCTGGCGAGAGCCGCCAGTCGATGCTCTTCGTGGCTCATTCTGATCTCTCCAGTGCCATCCCCTGTTCGCAGAGTTCCCGTTCCTCGTCTCCCGCCAGGGCGTATAGTCCGACAGGACTATCTGGCGTGCTGATGCGACCGCCGTTATCGCTCAGGCCGGCATTTCTCCCGGCATCCATGCGCAGGCCGAGCCATTCCAGCGGTTGCACGATGCGCTCGCGAATGACCGGCGCGTGCAGCCCGATGCCGCCACCGAACACCAATGCGTCAATGCCGCCCAGCACGGCGGCGTAGGCGCCGACGTATTGCCGTATGCGGTAGCAGAATTGCTCGATAGCCATCGCGGCCGCCGACCGCCGGCTCGCCAGTAGGGTGCGCATATCGCCCGATTCCCCAGAGACCGCCCGCAAGCCGGATTCGTGATTAAGAATCGTGGCCAGGTTCTCGCCGCTGTAATGTGGTAACAGGGCCAGCAATGCGCCGACATCGATATCGCCGGGGCGCGTGCTCATCAGCAGACCGGACAGCGGCGAGTAGCCCATCGAGGTGTCTTGGGGGTGGCCATTCAATAGCGCTGTGGCCGAACAGCCACCGCCCAGTTGCAGGGTGATGACCCGGCCGGCGGCGCGAGTCGGGTCGTGCTCCCGCAGCTCACGCCACAGTGCGGCGTGGGCGAGACCGTGGAAGCCGTAGCGCCGCAAACCGTGCTTCTTACAAAGACCACGGGGCAGCGGAATCCGCCAGGCGACTTCGGGCATTGTCCGGAAAAGCCCGGTATCCGGGATCAGGATTTGTTGGGCGTCAGGCCAACAGCCCATCGCAGCCTGCAGCCAGCGGTAGGCCTTCGGGTTGTGCAGCGGCGCTAGCGCAACGAGCTTATCGAGTTCTTCGGCATCTTCCGCACGATATTGATAGGGTCCGGTCAACCAATCGCCGCCGTGCACCCAGCGATGCATCACCAGTTCGGGAGAAGGCAGGTTGAGCAAAACGGACAGTGGATCGATCGCTGCTGTTTCGGATTCATCGTAATGAAATCGCTTCATCAGGTTCGCTGTGCCCGCCTCGATGCGATAACTGGCCAACCGTACGCTTTGGCTGCCGGTGTTGATGCTGAGAGCGATGTTTGTGGCGGGGTCGGAAGTCATTGCGATGCACTACTTCTATCTGATTGCTCGCCGATGCGAATGACATCGGTATGGGTTTCCAGGTATTCCAGGGCGTAGGCCAGTTCGCCGGTGGTCTCGGCGTGCAGGGTAAACAGGGGCTGGCCCCGTTCGACCCGGTCGCCGAGCCGCACATGCAAGTCGAGCCCGGATGCGGGTGCGGCGGGTGCGCCCGCGAGCTTCGCAATGCGTGCCAGCACGCGGTTATCGATAGCGGTGACAATGCCCTCACGGGTCGCCGGTACCGGCTGCGTCAGTACTGCCAGAGGCGGTGTGCGCATGCCGCCCTGGGCTTCGCAGATGGCCTGAAATTTCCGCCAGGCCCTGCCGCTGCTCAGGGTTTGCGCCGCCAGAGCGGTTCCGCTACCTTCAGCGACAAGTCCCCCCAGCTCGAAAATCGCGCCGGCCAACGCAATGGATCGTTCCCGTAAATCCGCGGGCGCGTCATCCTCGTTCTGCAACACCGCCAGGACGTCCCGGGCCTCCAGGGCGGGGCCGATGCCGCGTCCCACCGGTTGCATGCCATCGGTAACGACCGCCCGCACCGCCAGTCCAATCGCTTTGCCGGTGTCGCACAATAGCGCCGCCAGGCGCCGGGCGTCGGTTTCGCTGCGGACCTTGGCCGTGGGCCCCACCGGCACGTCGAGCACCACATGGGTGGCGCCGGCGGCGGCTTTTTTGGACAGCACCGAAGCCACCAGTTGCCCCTCGCTGTCGAGATCGATGGCCCGTTCGATGCGGATGAGGATGTCGTCGGCAGGGCTCAGGGATACCGCGCCGCCCCAGGCAATACAGCCGCCTTCCTGTTCCACCACGCGGCGCATGTCGGCAATGGAAAGCGCGACGGGCGCCAGGGTTTCCATGGTGTCGGCGGTGCCCGCCGGGGAGGTGATCGCCCGGGACGAGGTCTTGGGCATCACCAGTCCTTCCGCGGCCGCCATGGCCACCACCAGCGGCGTGGTTCGGTTGCCGGGCAGACCTCCGACGCAGTGCTTGTCGACCACCATTTCCCGCCGCCAATCGAGGCGCTCCCCGGCATTGATCATGGCCCGGGTCAGGCCGACGGTCTCGCCATGATCCAGCCCCCGGCTGGCGCAGGCGGTCAGGAAAGTGGCCAGCTCCACGTCGGTATAGAAACCCTTGCACACATCCGAGACGATGGCGTCGAACTGGGCGTCGCGGAGCGGATTGCCGTAGATCTTGGCTCGTACCGCACTCATTGATTCCACGGTGGGCGCGTGGGCGAAACTGGCGCGCTCGCCGTCCTGGGGATTCAGGGCGTGCCAGGCCGACTCCGAGAGGCCGAATTCGTCCGGAGCCAGCCAGTCGCCGTGAATGACGTTGAGGGTGGCCAGAATGCTGCGTTCGTTGACGTTGACCTGGATCCTGCTGTGGGCATTGAACCCTTCCGAGCGGCAGACGTGGCAGTCGCCACGCATATAGACCACCAGTTCCTGGTGGGTATCGACACCCAGTCGACGGGGTTTGAGCAGGTAACGTTGTTCGCCCATCAATCGGATTCCCCATTTTCCCGGCGGCTTTCCGCGGCGTTTTCGATACGTTCCAGAATGGCCAGCAGGTCGAGGGTGTCGTTGCTGAAATGCACGCGGCGCAGCACGTCCCAGTTGTCGTGCAGGTGTTGCCGCAGGCAGCGGACAATGTTTTCCAGGGAGACGATGTGCCACTTGTGGGGGGATACCCCGGGCTCTTCACTGTCGTCGACATCGCCGAAGGCGACCATTCTAATCCTGTGGCCGTGTTCGCTCTCGGCGTGCCCGTGTTGGAGAAGCTCATAGGCCAGGTTCTTCGACTGCGAGGGACTACAGCACCCGAACCGCATCAGAGCGCCGGCCAGGACCTCCGGTTTACGGGCGGGTGGGTTGAACCGGGCCCGCCCGCGCTTGACCTCGCCGACGATCATATCGGCACTGTCTTGGGGAGCGCCCAGGGCCTCATCCGGCTCAAAGCGGACGTCGCCGACGAGTTTGCGTTTTTTGCGGACACTGGTTTCCCGGCCGGCATGGGGAAACCGAAAGGCGAGGATGTCCAGGTCGCTGACGGTGCGGACATTGCCGCCTTTGGTCGTCTCCATGAGCGGATATTCCGACACGCAAAAATAGCCGTTGATTTGCAGATAGGCTTTGACCAGTGCAACAGCGGTATCCAAGGCTTACTCCAGTTCGATGGTCTGTCCCTTCTCGGGGCAGGCCGTGTTCCAGTTTAGTGAGCGGGTAATATGGTCGGCGAAACCACGCCTGGCCTCCGCCTCACCGTGGATGACAAACGTCTGGCGGGGCGGATCGGCCCCCAGCAGCCAGGCGGTGAGTTCCGTTTGGTCTGCATGGGCGGAGAGGCCTTCGATGGTTGCCACCTGTGCTTCGACCGTCACGTCCTGGCCGAGAATCTGAACGTCCCTGGTGCCCGCTTGTAGTTTGGCTCCCAAGGTGTTGGGCGCCTGGTAGCCGACGATCAGCAGGGTATTGCGAGGGTCCGGAAGATAGCGCTTCAAATGGTGCAGGACGCGACCACCCGTGGCCATGCCACTGGCGGCGATAATGATCTTGGCGCCGGAATGGGTGAAGATTTGTTTGGAGTCCTGTACTTTGCGGGTATAGTGGGCGCGATCACACATTTGTTCACATTCGTCACTGTTCAGGCGGTGGGCCTCGGGGTAGCGGCAAAACAGTTTCGTGGCGTTGATGGCCATGGGGCTGTCGAGAAACACCGGCAGATCCGGTATCCGGCCCGCGGCGGTGGCTTTGGCCAGCAAGTGCAGGAGGCTCTGGGCCCGGCCCACCGCAAAGGCCGGGATAACCACGGTGCCGCCCCTGTTCGCAGTCTCATTGACCAGCTGCTCCAGGGTCAGGGCGGGATCTGTCGGGGGGTGTTGCCGTGTGCCGTAGGTGGATTCCACCAGCAGGTAGTCGGCGCCGGCGAAGGGTTCGGGGGGCTGCATGATGGGGTCCACGGGGCGCCCCAGATCGCCTGAGAAGCAGATGCGGTGATCGCCTACCTGCAGATACAGGCTTGCAGCCCCAAGAATGTGGCCGGCGGGGAGAAATTGTGCACTCACGCTGGAGGAGACAGGGAAAGATCTATGCATCGGGCGTGACTCAAAGAGTTCTAGCGTTCGTTCAGCATCCTCTTCGCTGTAGAGCGGTTCGTGGCCCGGTGTGCTTAACCCGTGTCGTTCGAGATAGCCGAAATGCTCATTTTGCAGTCTGGCGGAATCCGGGAGCAGGATGCCGCAAAGTTCAGCGGTGGCTGGGGTTGTATAAATCGGACCCCGATAGCCATTGGCAACCAGGCCCGGTAAAAAGCCGCTATGATCGATATGTCCATGAGTAACCAGGACGGCATCCAAAGTTCCTGGAGAGAAGGGTAGGGCTTCTCGATTGAAAGTCGAAGCTTCAGGCCCACCTTGGAACAAACCGCAATCCACCAGAAGCCGGTGATCCCCATGTTCCAACAGGAAACGTGAACCCGTGACGGTGTCGGCCGCCCCCAAAAAAGTAATCTTCATCGTCTCTCGCTATCTGTCTCAATATCCCAAGTGAAAATGCCGGTGGAGAAACCGTCGTTTCTGGCACCTGCCTAGCCGCCCGGGGCCGCTGTTTTACGCCAGTCAGGAATAAACCGGGGTGTCTTCCGCGCGTATTGTCGCCACTGCTCCCCGAACTCAGTTTCGGCGGCTTTCTCTTCGCTTTTGGCGAGACGCACGTACATGTAAACGAGCACCGGGTACATGGCGAGGGTCAGCAGCGTGGGCCATTGGAACAAAAAACCCGTCATGATCAGGATAAAGCCAAGATATTGCGGGTGTTGCATCCGGGCATAGAGCCCCTGCGTGGCCAGTGTTTTTGCCTTTTGGGCGGTGTAGAGTTCCTGCCAGCCCTTGGAGATCAGCCAGAAGCCTCCACCGATCAGCGCGAAACTGAGAAGGTGGAAAGGCCCGAAATGCGGATTGGCTTCCCAGCCGAACATCATCTCCAGCAAGTGGCCGGCGTCATGGGACAGCCAGTCCACCTGGGGAAAACGGGATTGTAGCCAGCCCGACAGCAGATAGATGGTCAGCGGAAAACCGTACATCTCCGCGAATAGTGCGACAAGGAACGCGCTGAAGGCGCTAAAACTGCGCCAGTCCGTGCGGGTTTTCGGCTTGAAAAAACTCAACGCAAAGAAAATAAAAACCGCCGAGTTGACGATAACCAGGCCCCACAAGCCGTAGGCTTGCATGCTCTCGTGGTTCATGCCTGGTCCTCCTTGTCGTCATCAGCCATTTTGTCGAGCTGACGGTCCAGCTTTTTATCTTCCCGGTAGATCACTAGAAGCATCAGCGGGCACAGAATTAAGATCAGGTAAAGCACCATGCCCCATAAATGGGCTCTGTGCTCCTGCAGAAGAAGTAGTGCGGCAAACGCGGTGAAACCACAGAGAACAAACCAGTATCGCCAATTGACGGATCTGTTCGGCTTTTCCCCTTGGGGACTATCGCTCTGTTGTGATTGTTGGTTCATTTTCGCACCTGTCTTCGGTATGCGGGAGCAAAGGGAATGAGGTTTCAGCCCCTATTTCCTGGTATGTGGGGGTGTGCGGTGACAACTCCAGGGCTCATGTCGGACATTCTCCTTGACGTTCTGATCGACGAACCGGTAGTACTCTTCTTTAAAATGCGTCCACCAGTCATCTTTGGGTTGAATACCGTGCTTCGTCAGAATTTCCTCCACGCAGTCGATACATAACCGGGATGCGTCATAGGAGAAATCGAGTTTGGTGGATTTCTCATTGAAAATGACTTCATCCAGGCCGTATAGCTGGTCAATCTCTGCAATGGCTTCGTTCAGTTTCGTGCTATCGATGGGCATCACAAGCCTGAGATGACGATGTACCAGGTTGACCTCTGAAACGCCCAATCGGTGTTCTTTGTGTTTCATTAACGGAGCTCCTTATCGCTGTATCGGGGCCATATTCAGCATCAGGGTTGAGGATGCACAGTTCCCGTCGGAACAGCTATTTCTTGTGAATATGTTTGCGGAGCTTTCTCTCTTGCGCCTGGTGCTCATTCATCTGATCCATCATTCCTTGCATCATGTTCCGGTGTTCGCTCATCATGCTCATGCACTTTTCCATGTTCATGGGCGCCATGTCCTGACCCCTGTCGCCGGGCTGGTGTGATGTGCCCATATTCATCCTCATCATATGCATGCCGGATTGCATGGCATCCATGTGTTCCTCCATTAATTGCTGGCGTTTCTCCGGATCCTGCTCGGTTTTTATCTCTTCCATCAATGCATGCATTTCCTGCATGTGCTCGTGCATCGATGTCATCTGTTGACCGTGTATTCCCATGGCGCCGTCCGTCGTCTCATCACTGTGTTGGTGACCGTCCTGGGCGAAGACAGGGGTTGCAATAATTGCAGCGAGGGTGATTACTCTGGACAGTTTTTTCATGGTGCTCTCCTGGTAGATAAGTTGAAAAGTCGATTTCGGTTGGTGAGGGTTGAGCTCACCGGTTGTATATAATGCCTATCGTCGCTTGGCAGCCTCTTTTCGGCCTTCTTCCAGGCCCCGGCGATAGGCTTGGTCCGCATCCGTTTGTTGATGTTGGCCGTGACCGTGCTCTCCACCACCGTGCCCGCCGTGGCCCTTGTGCATAAAGAGGTGCATCAGTGGACACAGCAGGATAATCAGAAAGGGCAGATACGGAAGGAGGTGAGCGCCGTGTTCCATAAAGAGAAAATAGAGTGCGGCGCCAATCAGTGTGAGTGTTGCCAAGCCGTGAAGGCTGGTCCAGTATCCGGGTTTGCTTGCCATGTTGCTTTTTCCTCTGCCGCAGCGCTGTTAATTTGGAAGCGGATTATTTATCCACATTCAGTTTCACCCGCTTCAGGCGCAGTGAGTTGCCGATCACCGACAGGGAGCTGGTAGTCATGGCGATCACCCCAATCATGGGGTGAAGCAGACCCACCGCAGCGATGGGGATGGCCGCCAGGTTGTAGAACCAGGCCCAGAACAGGTTCTCCACGATCTTGCGGAAGGTGGCCCGTGACAGGCGAATGGCTTCCACCACCTTGGACAGTTCGCCTTTCACAAGGGTGACATCCGCCGCCTCGATGGCGACGTCCGCGCCGGCGCCGATGGCAATGCCCACATTGGCCTGTTTCAGTGCCGGGGCATCGTTGATGCCGTCGCCCACCATGGCCACCTGCTGACCGTACTTTTCCTGCAACTTTCGGATGGCGTCCACCTTGCCTTCCGGCAGGACACCCGCCAGCACCTCGTCGATGCCCACCTGCTTCGCCACGTGGCGGGCAGTGCGCTCGTTATCGCCGGTGATCATGACGGTGTGAATCCCCAGTTCATGGAGAGCGGCAATGGCAGCTTTCGAGTCCTCCTTGATGGTGTCGGCCACGGCGACAATCCCAGCGGCGCGGTCTCCAGCGGCCACCAACATGGCGGTCTTGCCCTCATTTTCCAGTCGGACCAGCGCCTCTTCCAGGTCGCCCAGTTCGATGTCTGCTTCATTGAGAAGCCGGCGGCTGCCGACGCGAATGAGTTGGTCGTCGACCCGGCCTTCCACCCCGCGGGCGGTAATGGCCCGGAACTCGGCGACGGTCGGAACATCCAGGCCCTTTTCTCGCGCACCGGCTACGATGGCTTGCCCCAGAGGGTGTTCGGAGCCCGCTTCCACCGACGCCGCGAAGCGGAGCACGTCGCCCTCATCGAAGTCGGCGGTGGCAATCACGTCGGTGAGTGCCGGCTCGCCTTTGGTGATGGTACCGGTCTTGTCGAGGACCACGGCCTTGATGTCCTTGAGGGATTGAATGGCTTCGCCGGAGCGGATCAACACGCCGCTCTCGGCGCCCAAACCCGAGCCCACCATGATGGCAGTGGGGGTGGCCAGTCCCAAAGCGCAGGGGCAGGCGATGACCAGCACGGAAATCGCCGAGAGAATCCCCAACATTAAGGGTGAAAGTTCCGGGTTAACCCAAGGCAGGAATTCGGCGCCCCAGTAGAGAATCGGTCGCAGCGGCTCGGCGAACAGCAGCCAGACCACCAGGCTCGCCAAACTGATGACAATAACCCCCGGGACGAATTTCGCGGTCACCTTGTCGGCGAATTCCTGGATGGGCACCCTGGACCCCTGAGCCTGCTCCACCAGCCGGACGACCTGTGACAGGAAGGTGTCGGCACCCACCCGGGTGGCGCGTACCTGGAGCATGCCTTCCTTGTTGATGGTGGCACCAATCACCCCGTCGCCGGGCCCTTTCTCAACCGGCACGGACTCGCCGGTGGCGATGGATTCATCCAGGTGGCTGTTGCCGTCGACAATCTCGCCGTCGGTGGGCACTTTGGCGCCGGGGCGGACCACCATGATGTCTCCCACCTGGAGTTCCGGCACCGGCACTTCTACTTCCTGCCCATCACGCAACACGGCAGCGGTCTTGGCGCCCAGCTTGAGCAGCTTCTTGATCGCTTGGGAGGCTCGCCCCTTGGCCCGGGTTTCCAGGTAGCGGCCGAGCATGTGAAAAGTCATGATGGTGGCGGCCATCTCAATAAAAGAGGTCATGGGATAGACAAAGCCCACCAGCCCAATCAGGTAGGGGGGCAGGCTGCCCATGGAGATGAGCACATCCATGTTGGCGGTACGGTTGGTGAGGGAGCGCCAGGACGAGCGGTGCGTGGCCCAACCACCCCGGAGGAACACCACGGGAAAGCCGAGCAGGACCACCCAGGCCAGATAACCTGGCACCGGCACCAATAGCATGTGTACCATCATCAGTACCATGATCAGGGTGGTGGGTATAGCGGCGAACCACAGGCGCTTCCATGCCTGGTCGAGGTAGCGTTCCTCGACGGCTTCATCCGCCTCCGTATCCGTCTGCTCTCGGTTTTCGCTGACGCCGGCCACCTCGTATCCCGCACGTTCAATGGCGTTTTTGATTGTTTCTGCATCCGCCGTTGCCGGATCAAAGCGAACCGTCACCTTGTGATTGGCAATGTTGGTGGAAATGTCAGTGATGCCGGCGAGACGCTTGATGGAGCTGGAAACCAGTCCGGCACAGTGATCGCTGCCCATGCCGGGGACAGTGAAAGTGGACTCACCGCCGGTCTTCGGTGGTGAGGATGTCGTGCTGGCCACGTCGTAGCCGGCTTTTTCAATGGCACTCTGGATAAGGTCGCCACTGGTTTGGGATGCGTCGAATTCAACACCGACGCGATGATTACCGATATTGGTATTCACGGTAAGAATGCCCGGCAAGCGCTCAATGGACTCGGTAATCAGGCCGGCACAGTGGTTGCTGCCCATACCCGGTACTACGAATTGGATGAATTGCTGGTTATCGCGATCATTGACTGTTTGTGATTGTGAGGTCGAGCTGGGGGTGTCCATGAGATCTCTCCGATTGCTTATGCGCCGATGTCGCCAGCTGCCACGGTGTGGTCAAATTCTTCGATCAAGTGGCAGATCATGTCACCTGTCGGTGCTCGGTCCGGCTTCTGGCTCCAGGTTTCAATCGCCGTCATCATGCGTTGGCGAAGTTGCACGCTGTCTTGAAAGCTCTTTTCAGTTTCGATCAAACGCTGCCGGATTAGCTCCCGGACCAGTGGGCAGGGGGAGCGACCCTGTTCGGCGGTACTGAGAATTTGACCAATATTCTCCACCGAAAACCCCAGTTGTCTAGCGCTCAGAATAAAACGCAGCAGGCGCCTTTCCTTGTTGCCATACTCTTTATATCCATTGGTAGGGTTCTTGCTCGGGTTGAGGTAGCCGACGCGCGTGTAGAAGCGCACTGTATCCGCGGTTACCCCAATCTCCTTGGCTATTTGGTTGACTCGCATTTGATCCGTATCCTCTTTCCCCGCCATTAGCGATCAGGCTAGACCTCCTAATGAGTTTCACCAATGTTCTATGTTTAGCTGCCGGGCTCTAGACCTAGGTTTTACTGTAACTATCGCCACGATAAACCTGTGTCATGAACACAGGTCAAGTGGCGCTCGAATTCGGATGCCACAATATCCAGATGGTCGTCGTTCTCTGAGCGCTCGGGCCAAGATCGGCCTCGAGATATCGTCGCTTGTAATTGCTGATTACACTCTCCTGCGGGGCAACTTTGTAAAGCTAAATGGCGGTACATAGCGCAAAGGCTATCGCTATTTGCTTGGTCATGACCCGCAACCACGTGAGCTACAGATTCCGCTACTCATCGCATGTTAAGAAACATGAAACCGGTATTAGTAGGGTAGAGGGAAATGCCTGTCAGTCGCATGACGCAAAAATTACAACAATGTAATGTGGGGGTAATCTTTCTGTTGGTCCGTAAATTCTATTATGGGATCGTGCGTGGCTTCCTTAAACAAGACTAGGGCGGCAAATGGGTACCTGTTTTTTTCGTTACCGAACGGTGTGATCCCATTATATCTGCAACGATTATCTAAATACTGGACGAAGCGGGTGGAACTGGGGAGTAACCTGAATGGTTGAATTAACATAGCTGGACTCCTGCTGATCGCGCTCATGGTATGGGGGTTCTGGCTGTACAAAGACGAAACAGATACTCAAGTGGCCGGTGATACGGTTCCATCACTTCCGGTCAGTCATCAATGCTGCTATTTTTGAGAGTTGGTAAATCCCCTTGCTCAGCGGTAGTTGTGTTCGCTGATCTAAGTATTAGCCAAGACCTAATAGTGGATGAAGTGTCTGAAGTCGCTTTACCTGCTCTCCCAGCGGAAAAATATGTGTTTGCGCACCAGATGCAGATGTATCGGGGTGGTTTAGCAGTGAAGGAGGTTTGATATGAGGAGTGCCGAGAATGAAGCAAAGCAATGGCTCACCGTTAGAAATATCGCCATCACCGGGTGAAGAGATCGAATCGCACGAAGGCAAACAAGAAAGGAACAACTAGCATGGCCTGCTATTTATCCAACAAACTCGCTAGATTCTCCAGCCGCAATTGGGTGCGAACTTTTCGAGGCCGAGCGATATTCCGATTGCTGATGTTGTGCCTCGTAGTGAAGCTACCGATGAATGCTTTTGCTTCGGATGGCAGCGCAACGGAATCACTTCTTACGGCGCGAAAAGCGGTGCTGGTAGCGCTTGAAGACAATCCTGGCCTGGCAGCTATGCAAAATCGCTACGAAGCGCTGCAGGAAGTGCCTAGCCAGGTCGGTAGCTTGCCGGACCCCATGGTCAACATCAACGCGATGAACTTCCCAACCGACAGTTTTGATCGCGATCAGGAGGGCATGACGCAACTGCAGTTCGGGTTTAGCCAGGAGTTTCCCTTCCCCGGGAAACTGGATCTCAAAGAAGAAGCTGCGACGTTTGATGCGATCGCCGCTGGCTACTCTGTAGACGAAATGAGAGTGCGGCTAGCGAACTCCGTAAAGACAACCTGGTGGCAGATACACTATCTTGATCGCGCGTTGGAGACGCTGGAGAAAAACAAGGAGCTACTGCGTCAGTTTATTGCAGTGGCCGAAACCAAATATGAAACGGGCAGGGGACTACAGCAGGATATTTTGCTCGCGCAGCTGGAACTTTCCAAGCTGATTGACCAGGGCATCACTCTGGTGGCGTTGAGAAAACACCAGTCGATCCAGCTCAATACGCTCATGGATAGACCGGCCAGCACTCGTGCAGCGCTCGCTGACGTTGACCCCAGCTCGATGCCGGGCATCCTCAGCGAAACCGAGCTCTTTGCGATCGCGGACGAATCCAGGCCAACTTTAAAAGAGAAGGAGACTCAGGTAGAAGCGGCTCTAACGCGGCTCGAGCTTGCAAAGAAAGACAGGTATCCGGATTTCAAGCTGGGTGTCATGTATGGAGAGCGCGCTGGCGACAACCCGCCTTTCATGGGTGGATCACGAGCGGATCTCTTCTCGGTAATGCTGGGCGTCAAGATACCGCTTTATGCAGGCCGCAAGCAGTCACGAGCCATCTCTCAACAAACCGCGGAAGTCGCGAAAAATCGCTACGCGCTTATTGATGAGAAAAGTGCCGTGAGATCTGCCATTGCAACCGCTGTCATCGACTATCAAAAATCGAAGGACCAGAGTGAACTGTTCAGTACAGGGATCATTCCACAAGCCGAGCAAACGGTGCAATCGATGCTCGCTGCCTATCAGGTGAGTGAGGTCGACTTTCTCAATTTGGTACGAAGTCAGATGACATTGTTCAACTATGAGCTTCTGTACTGGAAGTCAGTCAGTGAAGCCAACCAGGCCTTGTCGCGCCTGGAGGCCGCAGTAGGAAAGGGGTCCATCTATGAGTAAAGCAATAATTATGACAGGGGTCATCATGCTTGGCCTCGGGCTGGCAGGCGGCTATTGGCTATCTCAGGACAACGCAGGCGACACAGTCGCTGAGGTGGGCGAGCCCGAGCCGCTTTACTACCGTAATCCAATGAACCCGGGCGTCACCTCGCCTGTGCCGGCGCAAGACTCGATGGGCATGGATTATCTCCCGGTCTATGCAGAAGAAGCGGGCTCAACGACCGAGCCGGAAATCTTGTACTACCGAAACCCGATGAACCCGTCGGTCACTTCGCCTACTCCCATGAAGGATTCCATGGGTATGGACTATGTACCCGTGTATGCCGAAGGCGAGAGTAGCGATGTCGTCGGCACAGTAAAGATCGATCCTGTGGTCGTCCAGAATATCGGGGTTCGCACCGCGATAGCGAAATCTGAATCCATAAGCCGGACGATAAGAACTGTTGGTCGTGTTGACTTCAATGAGGAGCGCATGGCGCGGCTCCATCCGAAAGTTCAGGGCTGGATAGAGGAGCTATACGTTGACAAGACTGGTGAAACTGTCGCATCCGACGACATACTCCTGAGCATCTACTCCCCGCAGTTGGTTTCCACTCAGCAGGAATACCTGCTGGCACTGAACAATCTGGCTGCGCTTGGCGAGAGCCCTTTTGAAGAGATTCGCGAGGGTGCCAGGGATCTGGTGAAGAGCTCGCGTGAACGGTTGCAGTTTCTGGATGTACCCGAACACCAGATAGAGGAATTAGAGACAAGTAGGGAGATCAAGAAGAGCATTCACATTCACTCGCCTGTGGATGGCACGGTGCTGCGAATTGGGGTTCGTCAAAGGCAGCATGTAACGCCCCAGCAAGAACTCTACATGCTGGCCGACCTGAGTGAAGTGTGGGTATTGGCCGACATCTATGAAAACGAGATACCTTGGGTAAATGTCGGCGACGAGGTGGAAATGACACTCACATCCGTACCCGGTAAGACCTTTACGGGTGAAGTGGCTTACATCTACCCCTATTCGGAGGCAAAGACCCGGACCACCAAAGTCAGATTGGTGTTCGACAATCCTGACCTCCTGCTCCGGCCCGATATGTTCGCTGAAGTGAAAATTCTATCTGACACACGCGAGAAGTCCGTTGTAGTGCCATCCGAGGCAGTCGTGCGCTCTGGAGGCAATCCGCAGATATTTGTCGTGAGGGAGCCCGGAAAGTTCGAGCCCAGGACTGTCAGGCTAGGCGTGGAATCAGGCGGTCGCGTCGAGGTGCTTGACGGTGTCAGTGATGGAGAAGAGGTGGTGACATCGGCGCAGTTCCTGGTTGACTCGGAATCAAAGCTGCGCGAGGCCACCGCCAAAATGATGGACGCACTTAAAGGCGAGGATATTCAAGCCGAGGCTGATCACTCCGCGCAATCGGGTGGTCGCAAGAACATGGATGGCAACGATTCTGAAATGTCTGAAGCGCAGGGCGACGCTCGTAGCGATACGGGGCATGAGACAAGCGATGAACCAGACCATGAGATGGGCGAAGACGCTCACGGAGGCATGGTTCATGATTAAGGCGATCATCAATGCGTCCCTGCGTGATCGATTTATGGTTCTGGTGGCGACCTTCATTGTAGGCGTGGTCGGCATTTTCTCTTATAAGAACGTTCCGCTGGACGCAATTCCCGATTTGTCGGATGTCCAGGTCATCATCTTTACCAAGTACCCGGGGCAGTCGCCGCAGGTTGTGGAAGACCAGGTGACCTATCCGCTGACAACCTCGATGTTGGCTGTTCCCGATACGAAAGTTGTGCGGGGCTACTCGTTTTTTGGACTGTCGTTTGTCTACATCATTTTTGAAGATGGAACCGATATGTATTGGGCACGCTCGCGCGTTCTCGAATCAATCAACTACGTCAGCGGGCGATTGCCCCAGGGCGTTACGCCCACGTTGGGGCCCGATGCAACCGGCGTGGGTTGGGTCTACGAGTACGCGCTCGTCGATCGAAGCGGTAAACACGACCTGGCGGAGCTTCGCTCTTTGCAGGATTGGTATCTTCGATATCCCCTACAAACCGTCAATGGCGTTTCGGAAGTCGCGTCTGTTGGTGGCTTTGTCAAGCAGTATCAGGTTGAAGTCGATCCCAATGCGCTGCTTCGCTACAACATTCCCCTCGACAAGGTCAGGATGGCAATCAAGATGTCCAACAAGGATGTCGGTGGTCGTCTGGTGGAAATGGCTGAGACCGAATACATGGTGCGCGGACTGGGCTATATACAGTCTATTGATGACCTGAACTCCATCCCTGTGTCGGTTGATGAAAATGGTACGCCAATCCGTCTGCGAGATGTCGCGAATGTGCAGATCGGCCCCGAACTGCGGCGCGGGCTCGTGGATCTCAATGGGGAGGGCGAGGTTGCAGGCGGCGTTGTCATTATGCGCTTTGGCGAGAATGCGTTGGCAACAATTCAGGCCGTGCGGGAAAAACTGGAAGAGCTGAAAGCAGGGCTGCCCGAGGGCGTTGAGATCGTCCCGGTCTACGACCGTGGTGATTTGATTGAGCGAGCGGTTGACAGCCTCAACACATCGCTCGCCCAGGAACTGGTTATCGTAAGCATCGTGGTGATTTTATTCTTGCTACACGCGCGCTCTGCGTTTGTAGTGATTATCACTCTGCCCTTGGGCGTTCTGATGGCCTTTATCGTAATGCGTATCCAAGGCCTTAACGCCAACATCATGTCATTAGGTGGGATCGCAATCACCATCGGGACCATGGTGGACGGTGCCATTGTGATGGTGGAGAACGCGCATAGCCGACTTGCAATGGCTCGCGACGCCAAGGGCAGTGAGCTCACGATCGAGGAGCGTTGGAAAACGATCGGCGAGTCTTGCCAGGAAGTAGGCCCTGCTCTGTTTTTCTCCCTTCTTGTGATTACCGTATCGTTCCTACCCATTTTTACGATGCAGGCACAAGAAGGGAGGCTTTTCAGTCCTCTGGCTTTCACCGCGACCTATGCAATGGCCGCTTCAGCAATACTGGCGATTACACTGGTCCCGGTAATGATGGGCTACTTTCTGCGAGGCAGGATCATTGCCGAGCACAGAAACCCACTGAATCGCGCGCTTCACGCACTCCATCGGCCTGCTTTGAAAACGGCGATGCGCTGGAGGGTAGTGACCGTCGTGTGTGCGATAGCGCTTCTGGGCGCTACCTACTACCCCTATTCCAAACTGGGCAGCGAGTTCATGCCGCCGCTGGATGAGGGCGACATACTGTATATGCCCACAACGTTCCCCGGAATATCGATCACCAAGGCAAGGGAACTGTTGCAACAAACGGACAAAATACTCGCCACATTCCCCGAGGTACATCATGTGTTTGGCAAGGTGGGCCGTGCAGAAACCGCGACTGACTCCGCGCCACTGGCAATGATCGAAACCACTGTGCGGTTGAAGCCAAAAGAGGAGTGGCCCGATCCGGGCAAAACAACGAAAGAGCTGATGAGCGAGATGGACGCCGCGATCCAGTTTCCTGGGCTTGCCAACGCATGGACCATGCCGATAAAGACGCGCATCGACATGCTTTCTACCGGCATCAAGACGCCTATCGGTATCAAAGTATCGGGGCCTGATCTCAATGTCCTGCAGGAAGTCTCTCAGGACATTGAGCAGGCCATGAAAACACTCCCCGAGACGACCTCCGCGTTTGGCGACCGCGCAGTCGGTGGCTACTACCTTGATTTTGACATCGATCGGGAAAGTGCTGCGCGCTATGGACTCACGGTTGGCGCAGTACAGGACGTTATTCAAAGCGCTATCGGGGGTATGAATATCACCGAAACCGTGGAGGGATTGGAACGCTATCCCGTAAATCTGCGCTACCCCAGAGAGCTTAGGAATGATCTGGAAACCCTCAAGCGCGTGATTATACCCACGCCAACCGGTGCGCAAATTCCTCTCGCTCTGGTGGCTGACATCAACTACACACGAGGGCCGCCGGTCATTAAGAGTGAGGATGCGAGGCCCAATGCATGGATCTATGTAGATATATCCACTTCGGATATTGGCGGATTTGTGAACAAGGCTAAAGAGGTGATTAACCAGCAAGTCGATATACCGGCTGGCTATACGCTGACATGGTCGGGCCAGTTCGAGTATATGGAACGCGCAGCGAAGCGGCTTGGTATCGTAGCTCCTGCAACCCTCTTCATTATCTTCCTGCTGCTTTACTTCAATTTCCGGAATGTTATTGAGCCGGTTGTAGTGATGATATCGATCCCCTTTGGTCTGATAGGAGGAATATGGCTCATCTATTTCAACGACTACAACGTGTCGGTTACGGTAGCGGTTGGGTTCATTGCGTTGGCGGGCATGGCGGCAGAGATTGGCGTGCTTGTGTTGAGCTTTATCGATACAGAAATTGCCGAGCGCAGAAGTGAAAGCGCAAGGCGTCTTACGTTAGAAGAGCTTCGGGATGCTGTACTGAACGCAACATCTAAACGAGTAAGGCCGGTAGCAATGACCGCCATCTCCACGATGGCGGGTTTGATACCAATCATGTTGAGTAGTGGCACAGGATCTGATGTCACCCATCGAATTGCCGCGCCCATGCTCGGCGGAATGCTGACCGTGATGATACTCAATCTGCTGGTGCTGCCGGTGATTTATAGCTTTGTTCTCCAGTTTCAGGAAAAGCGACGCGTTGTGGCCGATAGCTCTGAAGTACAGTCCGAAGACGGGCCAGCAGGTGCGGTTTCATGATTATTGCGATCGCGTCAGCGTTCGGGCTGGTCGCCTTGACGTTTATGTTTCATTACCGGGCGTTACTTTGGCTGGGATCAAGAGCTACCCGGTTTAGAATTTCTACACAGGCAAAAGTGCTATTTATCGTTGTGACGCTCTTTCTGGTACATATAGCAGAGATCGGAATGTATGCGATCACCTACGGTGTTTCTGTGTCCGTTCTGGAGCTTGGAGTTTTTCAAGGTGCCTTGATCACGGATGCGATGAGCTATTTCTACTATTCGGGCGTGATTTATACAACGCTTGGTCTGGGTGACATTGAGCCTCAGGGCCACATCCGCTTTATCACTGCCATTGAAGCACTCAACGGTTTTCTACTTATTACATGGTCTGCGTCATTCACTTTTCTAGCGATGGGCCGTTTTTGGCCATGGGAAAATAGATGCGGCATGCCGATTACGCATGTGGACACGACACTTGTCAACGAGAGGGGAAGTAGGAATGATTAGAATGAGGAGATTATGTGCTGCTAGGGGCGCGGTAGCGGCAATGTTTGCGATGTTTCTAGTTGTGGCGTGCTCGGAAACGCAACCTGTTCCCGGTCAGCAAAGCGAGGTCAACAGCATCAAGATGGAGGTGTTCAAGACCCCAACTTGTGGTTGTTGCAATAAATGGGTAGACCATCTAAAGAACGAAGGGTTCGAAGTGATCACGAAAGACCGGGTGAGTCTTGATGCAATAAAAGAGGGGTACAACATAGATCCTCACTACCAGTCTTGCCATACGGGTTTAGTAGATGGGTATGTCTTTGAAGGCCATATTCCCGCGAGATTGATTAGGCAATTCCTAGACGACATACCGGAAGGCGCACTCGGATTAGCGGTACCAGGCATGCCCATAGGAAGCCCTGGTATGGAAATGGGTGAGCGATTCGATAGCTACGATGTGCTGTTGCTGAAAAGCGACGGGACCAGCGAAATATTTTCCCATGTTGATGGTCGGGACTAGGTGGACCAGAGTCTAGCTAGTAATGGCAAAGAGAAAACGGCTAGAGAAGTGACACTAAAGTGATTTTCCGATTTGGCACGACGTATTATTTTCACCGGTGTCTTGCGATAAGTCAAAAACGCCGCAAGAGCATCGCAGTATGCAACATGAAATAGGCAGCATCATAGTTAAATTACGGATACGCTGATGAGCATGGTAATCCACTGACATTGGGTATGTATGACATATTTTTACGATCAGGCATTCTTTTCAAAGCTTGTTTCCTGTGCCGTCCTCCTCTTTTTTCTAGCGTTAGGTTTGCAGCTATTCGATTTGGGCCTTGTGGACGCGAAACTAGTCTTTTGGGTGCTTTCAGTAATAGTGGCGGCGATATTCGGCAAGACGGTCGTTCTATTGTTCATAGCTTCCCCGTTATACAGGAAGGAGCGCTGGATACTTGGGCTCGCCCTGCTCCTTCGTGGCGAGCTCGGCCTCATCGTTGCCAGTATTGGGCTTTCAAAGCAGAAAATTTCTCACCACGGCATGGTGGCCCTGAAGATCATGACCCTAATGATGGCCCTGCTACTTCCACTGCTGTTACCGAGATTTAGAGATTGGCCTGTGAGTAGGACAGAGGTGTAAGTTATAGACAGCTGTAAAGCTTATAGACGCTCGGGCCAGTATGCGTCTAGGGTAATGATTGGGAAAGGCACTCGAAGCTAGGAGTTAGGTGATGCGCGTGAATGAATTTGCAGGCAGTATTGGAGTTTTTGCGCACACGATAAGATTCTGCACACGTAAGGGTCTGCTGCGGCCCGAACGATGCCCGACGAATGGGTATCGGGAATACCGCGCGATGAAAAGAAAGCCAGCTGCGATTCATACTGGTGTGAAACTACTTAGTTTTTACCTCGGAGAGGTTGCCCAGATCTTTGAAGGGCTGAAAAGGGTGAAACGCAATACCCCCTCTGTGCCGAGTAATGATCAAATAGCGTCTGGATGAGATAGAGCAGTTATTCCAGGATATGACATTAATGAAAAATAGAATGCGCCGGGCCTCTCACGACTGGTGAGTGAGTCCGATGGCATGCCCAATGAACACAAGATCTGTCACCTGGTTGAGGAATTTCGCGAATAGATAATTAGCGATGTGTAGAACGATAGCAACGTAGACCTACAGAATATTGAAGGCTACGCCAGCGACAAAGAACACAGCTCTCCCTATGAGTAAATGAGTTTGTCGGTGGTTCTTTCGTTGTTTGTGAACAGAAATGAAAATACCGGAGGATTGTCATGAAAAAGTTATATCTCACCATAACGTTGTTCGGAGCTCTTGGTTTTGCAACGCTAGCAGGCCGTTGAAAAACTGTAGAAATCAATGAATCGACAGCTCAGCATCGAAGTTGATTATCCTGAGTCCCTGAGATCTTGGCCTCCCGGGTTTCA
>NZNC01000019.1 GCA_002692965.1 Haliea sp.
GAGCTATCGACTGAGACAGAAAACGACCGGTTAGACCAAACCGGGTGGGTCAATTTTATTGGCCAAAAGTGGGTCAAAGTAAATGGCCATTGACAGGTTGCGGATATCATCTGGCTCAAGCGTTTCGCTGCGCAAGCTGGGGGCCAGGCTTCGCTGCAGGCCGTTGTCGGTCTGCCAGACCCCACCAGTCTGGACCAGATTCTCCATGACAATCTCCCCGACCTGTCCCGCCAGCGGTCCTGGTTGGATGCCCAGATCATCCACTGGATAGGGGAAATATCGGAGGAGGATCTGTCTCGCACCCTCAGCTACCGCAATACCAAAGGTGCCTCCTTCAATCGGCGTCTTTCTTGTCTGCTGCTGCATTTCTTCAACCACCAGACCCATCACCGTGGCCAGGTCTCGACCCTGCTCGCCCAGGCGGGTATGGCCGTCGGCGTGACCGACCTGTTTACCCTAATACCAGAGGAAAATAACTCATGACCCAACATTCGGGCTCCTGCCTGTGTGGCGTTGTGCGCTTTGAGCTGGAGGGCGCCTTTGACGCCTTCTTCCTGTGCCACTGCCAGCATTGCCAGAAAGACACCGGCTCCGCCCATGCCGCCAATCTCTTTTCCCAGTCGGCAAGCCTGACCTGGCGCTCGGGGGAGGATGCCGTGACGACATTCACCCTCCCAAGTACGCGGCACAGCAAGAGCTTCTGTAAGCACTGTGGTTCGGCCCTGCCGGGCGTCCAGCCGGCCGGCGTCGTGGTCCCGGCGGGGTGCCTGGATACGCCCGTTTCCATGGCTCCCACCGCGCATATCTTCACCGCTAGCAAGGCGGCCTGGGACGGCGAGTCCCCGGATACCCCCAGGTTCGCCGGGCTGCCGGAGTGAGCAGGGCGGCCCTCCGGGCGGTGTAGGTTCCTCGCCAGAGGGACTAGGCCACCAGCGGATACAGGGAGCCCAGCAGCAAGACCGCCATGCTGCGGTTGAACCAGAGCAGTCGCCGGCCCTCGCGTATCCACTGTTGCAGCAGCTGGCCCGCGGCGTTCCAGAAAAACAGCAGGGGCGTGCCCACCACCAGGAAGGCGAGGGAGGCGCGGGCGGTGCTCTCCAGCATCTGGGCCGGGTCCGTGTAGGTGGCGACCAGGACGGTGGTGATCAGCCAGGCCTTCGGGTTGACCCACTGGAACAGGGTCGCCTGCCAGAAGCTCATCGGGTGTGCCGCGCGTGCGTCTTGGCCGCCTTCGCCCCTCGCACTGTCTTGCGGCTCGGGGCGGCTCGCCACCAGCAGCCAGGCCATGTAGCACAGGAACAGGGCGCTCAACACCTGCATCACGGTGTTGGCGGCCGGGTGCAGTGCCATCAACTGGCCCAGGCCGAGGGCGGCGACCACCAGCAGGATCTGGCAGCCAAAGGCCACGCCGCTCAGGTGGGGCAGGGAGCGCTGCACACCGAAGTTCACCCCCGACGCCATCAGCATCAGGTTGTTGGGTCCGGGGGTGCCGACCATGACCAGCACGAAGCTGGCGAGGGATAACCATTGTTCCAGGGGCATGACGGGGTCTCCTTGTCTTTCACCCCATGCTAGGGACAGAATGGGGAGCAATACAGATTCAGAAAAACGAATATGAACCGGCACAGATGGCGTTTGAGAAAACTGTGTCGGTGCCTATGGCGGCATCTGTACCGCTGTCGCTGGCGCGGGCCGGTTAGGCTGTCGCCGGTGAGGGCAGCCGCGCGGTTGGCGTGAGAAGAGGGGAGGCGGTCATGTTGTACCAGACACTGGCGGATCGGCTGCAGGCCTTGATCAGCGAGGGCGTGTACCCGGTGGGCAGTGCCCTGCCGGGGGTGCGGCGCCTGAGTGGCAGCCACGGCGTGAGCGTGTCCACCGTGGTCAGCGCCGCGCGGGAGCTGGAGCGCCGGGGCATCCTCGAGGCGCGCCCGCGCTCCGGCTACTACGTCTTGCCGCCCGCGGCCCAGCGGGCCATGCCCCGGGCGCGCCCGCGCAGCCGCCGACCGCAGCCGGTGACCGGGCAGGAGCAGCTGCTGCAGATCATCCAGTCGGTGCAGGACCCGGCCATCGTCAACTTCGGCACCGCGGTGCCGGACCCGGACTACATGCCCGCGGCGGTAATCGAGAAGGCCTTTCGCCGGGTCTGGCGGGAACAGCGCCGACGCTGTATCGGCTACGCCTTTCCCCCCGGCACCCCCGAGTTGCGCACGCAGATCGCCCGCCACCTGGCGGGCTTGCAGTGTGCGGTGGGTCCCGACCAGGTACTGATCACCAACAGCTGCCAGGAATCCATCGCCATTGCCCTCAAGCTGCTCACCCGCCCCGGGGATACCGTGCTGTTGGAGTCGCCGACCTATTACGGCCTGCTTCAGGTGGTGGAGGCCCTCGGTCTCAAGGCCCTGGAGTTGCCCAGCGACCCCCTGGAGGGTATCTCCCTGGGCGCCCTGGAGCTGGCCCTCGAGCGCTGGCCCGTGACGGCCTGTGTGCTGGTGCCGAATTTCTCCAACCCCCTGGGGGTCTGTCTGTCGGATGCGCGCAAGCAGGCGATACTGCAGTTGCTGGCCCGGCACCGGGTGCCCCTGGTGGAGGACGACATCTATGGCGATCTGCCTTTCAGCGGCCCGCGCCCCCGGCCGATCAAGAGCTGGGATCGCGAGGGCCTGGTGTATTACTGTTCGTCTTCGTCCAAGACCCTGGCCGCCGGACTGCGCGTGGGCTGGCTGGTGCCTGGCGCCGAGCAGCACCGCGCGGAGTACCTGCAGTTCGTCAATACGGTCTGCGTGGGCACCCCCGCGCAGCTGGCCCTGGCCGAGGTGCTGGAGAAGGGCAGCTACGGGCGGATGATGCGCGAGGCCAGCGCCCGCCACGCCCACTCCGTGGCGCGCATGGTGGAACGCGTCAGCCAGCTGTTCCCCGCCGAGACCCGGGTGAGCCGGCCGGCGGGGGGATTTGTGCTGTGGATCGAGCTGCCGGGGAAGGTCGATACCGGACAGTTGATCGGGCCGGCACTGGAGGCGGGGGTCAGTTTCGCGCCGGGGCATCTGTTTTCGGCGACGGGGAAGTTCAGCAACTGCCTGCGGCTCAATTGTGCGGTACGCTGGGACGCACGGGTCGAGCGCGCGCTGGAAGCGCTGGCGCGCCTTCTCAGGGTTTGAACAGGAGCTGGCCATGAGGCATACGGAAAAGCACCGAACCGATCGGATTGGCTGGCTTCGCGCTGCGGTCCTCGGGGCCAATGACGGCATTGTCTCCACCGCCAGTCTGATCCTGGGGGTGGCGGCCGCCGGTGCGGATACCGAGGCGGTGCTCCTTGCGGGTGTGGCCGGCCTTGTCGCTGGCGCGATGTCGATGGCCGCCGGTGAATACGTGTCGGTCAGCTCCCAGTCGGATACGGAGAAAGCCGACCTCGCCAAAGAGCGGAAGGAGCTGGCTCGCGCGCCGGTGCAAGAGCATGCGGAGCTGGCGGAGATCTACGTCGGCCGGGGCCTGGAACCCGCGCTGGCCAATCAAGTCGCCGCGCAACTCATGGACCACGACGCGCTTGCGGCGCATGCGCGCGATGAGCTGGGTATTTCCGAGGTGTCGACGGCGCGCCCGATTCAGGCTGCGTTGGCGTCGGCCGCGACCTTCTCTGTGGGCGCGGCGCTTCCGCTGCTCGTGGTCCTGTTGTTCCCAGCTTCTGCACTGATGTGGGCCATCCCCGGCAGTTGCCTGTTTTTCCTTGCCTTGCTGGGCGCACTGGCCGCCCAAGCGGGCGGCGCGCCTGTGCTGATTGCGGCCGGTCGGGTGACCTTTTGGGGTGCCCTGGCCATGGCCCTGACCGCTGGCGCTGGCGCACTGTTCGGGGTTGCCGTTTGATGGCTTGTTACAAGGAGGTAAGCCGGTGATCGCAAGCGCCGTGATCTTTGACATGGACGGTCTCTTGATCGATTCCGAACCTTTCTGGGCGGAAGCGGAGAAAACGGTCTTTTCCGCCCTGGGGGTGGAGCTGTCCGAGGCCCTGTGCCGACAGACCGCATCCATGACCACCCGGGAGGTGACCGCGTTCTGGTACCGGCGATTCCCGTGGACAGGTCGCTCCCTTGAGGCAGTGGAAAACGATGTGATTGATTGCGTCGACGCACTGATCCGGCAGCACGGTGCGCCCCTGCCGGGTGTGCCGGAGGTCGTCGATCACTTCCACGGCCGCAATTGCCGGGTGGGGCTGTCGACGAATGCACCGCACCGCCTGATCGCCACGGTGCTGGACACCCTCGATATCGCGCCGTTCTTTCACGAAACCTCGTCATCGGAGCATGTCGAGCGCGGCAAGCCGGACCCGGCGGTCTATCTCTCTACCCTGCAAAAGCTGGGCGTTGCCCCGGCCGAGTGCCTCGCCTTCGAGGATTCGGTATCCGGTATGCGTGCGGCCCGGGCGGCGGGTTTGCGAACTGTCGTGGTGCCACCGGCGCATGATTTTGACAACCCGGAGTACGCACTGGCCGACCGTAAGTGGCTTTCTCTGCTGGAGTTTTCCGAGCAGTTGTGAGCGGGTGCGCTCTTTCGCAGCCTCTGCTTTGAGGGCGCGAGGCGGCGTGATATAAGCGAGGCAAGCGCCAGTGCGGCGCCCGGTGCCCACGGGGATGGGCGCCGCGTTGCGGGCATGCCTTCCGCGCCTGCGCATTTTGCCATCACACTGAGGTGCAGCATGAGTCTGAGGGGCATGAAGCGGATACGGGCCCTGCCACTTGCCGGGCTTTGCCTGAGCGGCCTTGCGCTGTCGGGGCAGGCCAGCACCCTGACAACGGCGAACTATCAAATTGAATTGACCGACCTCTGTGCCGAGGGCAACGTGACTTGCGACAGGGTGAAGTACGAGGGCCCCTCCGTCGACACCGGCCGGAAGACCGTCCTTACGGGCTCCACCCTCCACGGCCTGTGCGCCGATGGTGTGACGCCCTGTCGCTTTCAGGGCTATGTATTTCGCGATGGCTCGGTGATCTATCGCGTGTTTGCCTCCGGCCTGTTTCAGGTGGTCGCCGAGGATGCCGAGATACTGATCGAAGAGAGCGGAAGTTGGGGTTGGTGACTTGAACCTCCAAACCATTGTCCCCTGGGGCCGCTCCTTTGAGGAGTACTGCGCCATGTTCGACTTGAGCGCAGCGGACCTGCACAAATCCATTCTCGGCTGCGGTGACGGCCCCGCCAGCTTCAATGCTGCCCTCACGCGGCAGGGTGGGGCGGTGATGTCGGTTGACCCGGTCTATCAGTTCAGTGCCGAGCAGCTGCGCGACCGCATCCATGCGGTCTATTCCGAAGTCATGGGGCAGATGGCGCAGCATGTGTCGGACTATGTCTGGGAGAGCATCCCCAACCTCGAGGCCCTGGGCGCCACACGCATGGCCGCGATGGAAGACTTTTTGCGCGACTATGACGCCGGACGGTCAGCCGGCCGCTACCTCTGCGCCTCGCTGCCGTCCCTGCCCTTTGCCGATCGGCAGTTCGAGCTGGCGCTGGTGTCGCATTTCCTCTTTCTCTACAGTGACCACCTGAACCTGCAGCAGCACATCGACGGTTTGCGCGAGCTCTGCCGGGTGGCGCGGGAAGTCCGTGTGTACCCGCTGTTGTCCCTGGATGGGCGGCGGTCACCACACCTGTCCGGGGTGCGCCAGGTGCTGGAGAGCCGGGGATTGGAGACCGACCTGCGGCCAGTTCGCTATCGGTTTCAGAGGGGCGCGACCGAGATGCTGGTTGTTCGCCCCAGGGCTGGTAGTTAGGTGTATTCATGGGCTCTCACACCGTATGACAGAGGGAAAAAAATGAAACGCAGTTTTTTGCGGGCCGCAGCCGCCTCCAGCCTGTTGCTGCTGGCGAAGACCACCTTCGCTGCTGAACTTGTAAGCCCCGAGGCCAGCCCGGCGGATGACAGCTTGCCCAGCGCGACCGTGTATGTCGCCCGGGAGGTGGTCACGCTGGACCCGGATAGCCCCACTGCCAGTGCGGTGGCGGTGGTGGGCGACAGGATCCTGGCGGCGGGCTCGCTGGAGGCGGTAAAGCGTTCACTGGGAAGCCAGCCCTATACAGTGGACGCGAGTTTTTCCGACAAGGTGATCGTGCCCGGCTTCATTGCACAGCACGATCATCCGCTGCTCAGCGGCTTGACCATGACCTCGGAGGTCATCTCCATCGAAGCCTGGCACTTGCCCTCGGGCACGGTGCCTGCGGCGCACAACCAGGCCGAGTACCGCGAGCGGCTCGCAGCGGCGAACGCCAGATTGGAGGGTGCCGAGACGCTCCTGCTGACCTGGGGTTACCACCCTTCTTTCCATGGCGAGTTGAATCGCCAGGACCTGGATGCGATCAGCACGACCCGCCCGATCCTGGTGTGGCACCGCTCGGCGCATTCGTTCACCCTGAACAGCAGGGCACTGGAAGCACTGGAGATCGATCAGGCGTATCTGGATACCCTGTCAGAGACGCAGCACTCCCAGACCGACCTGGCCCAGGGGCAGTTCTGGGAGGCGGGCATGTTCGCGATCCAGCCCAAGCTGATGCCGGTCATCGCGTCGCCGGAGCGCATTCAGAAAGGGCTGGAATTCGTGGTTGACTACTATCACGCCAACGGTATTACCCTCGGCTCGGAGCCCGGTGGCAGTGCCTCCCGAGCGCTGCAGGAAGCGATGAATGCTGTTCTCTCGCCCGCCGAGGTGCCTTTTCGCTACTACTTCATTCCCGATGGCAGGTTGCTGTTTGAGCAGTTTCCCCAGCGCTTCCTTGCCGAGACGCGCGCAACAGAGGCATGGGGGCGGGGGATGACCCAGGTGGTGCCGGGGAGGGTGAAGCTCTTCGCCGATGGTGCCATTTACTCCCTCGCAGGCCAGATGCGCGAGCCCTATATTGAACAGGGGCACGGCGAGTGGATCATGCAGCCGGAATCTTTTGCCAGGGCCTTCCGCGCCTACTGGGAGGCCGATTACCAGATTCATGTGCACGTCATCGGCGACGCCGGCCTGGACATGGTGCTCGATAATATCGAGCGCAACATGCGTCGCTATCCGCGCCATGATCACCGGACAGTCCTGGTGCACTTCGCGGTGTCGCAGCCGGACCAGGTGCAGCGTATCAGCGACCTGGGGGCCATCGTCAGTGCCAACCCCTACTATGTGAGTGCGCTGGCTGACAAGTACAGCAGTACGGGTCTGGGCCCTGAGCGCGCCAATAACATGGTCCGCCTGGGTGATGTCGAGAGAGCGGGCATCTCTTTCTCCTACCATGCCGACATGCCCATGGCGCCCGGTCAACCGCTGACCCTGATGCATGCCGCGGTCAACCGCACTACGGACTCGGGGCGTGTGGCGGGGGAATCGCAACGCAGCAGTCGTGAGGGTGCCCTTCGGGCGGTGACTCTGGAGGCCGCCTTTTCCCTGGGCCTTGAGAACGAAGTGGGCAGCATCGTGCGCGGCAAGCTGGCCAATTTCACCATCCTGTCCGATAACCCGGTCACGGTTGATGCCTCCCGCATAAAGGATATCGAGGTCTGGGGGACACTGCAGGAAGGGCGCAAGTTGCCGGTACCGGGTTATAGCGGGGGGCAGGCGGCTCTGGGCCCGCAGTGGAGTGCCGCCAGCTCTGCCGCCATGCACCTGGCGGCATCTCATGAGGAGGCGCACTCGCAGCACGGGGGCAATATCTGTTCGGTGAACCGCATGTTGGCGTTTGCCATGAGCGAGCGCCGCTAGGGCACTTGCGCGCGACTATTGTCCGTCGACCTCCGGCAGCTCGCGCAACTCCCATCCGTGTGCCAGTGCCTCGCCCTGCAAGTCCGCCAGTGCCGCGACAGGCAGGTCCACGGGCAATTCCACGCCCGTCGAGTAAAGCGCCTCGCCGAGGAGTGCATCCTGCCCGGTCAGCCAGTGGCGCAGGTAGTGCTCCTGGGCGAAGTCGCAGGCCACGCGACAGTGGATGCGGGGCACACGTTGTTCCACCGGCAGTGCGTCAATGGCCTGTTGCGCCGCCGCCGAGTAGGCGCGCACCAGACCCCCCGCACCCAGTTTGATGCCGCCGAAATAGCGGATCACCACGACCACGAGATCGCCAATGCCGCTGTGCTGCAGCACATTCAGGATGGGCTTGCCGGCGGTGCCGGAGGGTTCGCCGTCATCCGACATTGCCAGGCTGCCGGGCTGCTGCGGGTTGCCCAGCAGGTAGGCCCAGCAATGGTGGCGGGCGTCGGGATAGTCGCGGCGGGCCTGTTCCAGCACCGCCATCGCGGCACTGCGATCGGGTGCCATCGCGGCGCGGGTGATAAAGCGACTCTTTTTGACTTCCAGCTCGGTTTCGACGCTTTCGGAAGGAATCGGGTAAGCCATGCGGATGCTGAGGTACAAGCCAGGGGCGGATACTACCGGTTGCCAGCCAGTGGGGCTATAGTCGAGGTCGCAGCGTAGCGCCGCGCAATAACATCAACAATCGCTAACGAGGCTCAGGATGAATTTGAGGGGTATCAATCGCATTATCGTCGCCGTTCACGATCTGGAAAAATCGAAGCGCTATTACTCCAAGCTTCTCGGGGCGACCTTCCACAGCGCCGACTGGACGGGCGAGAGTTACGGCATCAATGTGGCCATCAGCTGGGATGCCGGCATCGAGCTGTGCGCACCCATGAAGGGGCGCGAGAAGGACAGTGTGGTGTCCCCCTACCTCAAGCACAAGGGGGAGGGCGTCATGAATGTGGTGTTCAATTACAACAGTGCTGCGGATGCCCTGGACCGGGCCAAGGCGACCGGGGTCGAGTGTTCACACTCCCTGGACTTTACCCAGGAGGAAATCGACGCGCACTTGGACGCTCTGTTCTGCAAGTATGAAGAGCACGTGCTCAACACGGCCCCTGAGTGTGGCTTTTCGATCACACTGGCGCAGATTACCGGCAAGTAGCTTTGGCATTTGACGGGGCGGCCGCGATACTGGCCGTCCTGATTCGGCAGGGAGGAGAACCTTCGTGAACAGCATTTCCACGCCAGACCTCTGTGATGCCTACCCGGATGCGGTCAGCGTGCTCGAGCCGATGATGATCAACTTCGGCGGGCGCGCCAGTTTCGGCGGCGAGATCGTCACCATCAAGTGCCACGAGGACAACTCGCTGGTCAAGGAACAGGCCGCGCTGCCGGGGCAGGGCCGGGTGATGGTGGTGGACGGCGGCGGCTCCCTGCGCCGGGCACTGCTGGGCGACATGATCGCCGCCAATGCCGTCGACAACGGCTGGGCAGGCTTTGTCATCTACGGTTGTGTGCGCGACGTGGATGCCCTGGCCGAGCTGGATCTGGGCGTACAGGCCCTGGCCAGCATTCCGCTGAAAACCGACAAGCGCGGCATCGGTGACCTCAATGTGCCGGTCACCTTCGGTGGTGTGACCTTTGTGCCGGGGCACTACCTGTATGCGGATAACGATGGTGTCCTGGTGGCGCCAAGGGAGCTAGCGATATAAATACGGGTTCTTTTTGTAGGCACGACACCAGCTGATGTTCAAAAGGTCCAGCAGTGGTGGCTGGCGTCGGAACATTTCCGGCAAGGAGCGTTCGACCTGATGAAGCGAGCAGTATTGGCCGTATGCCTGTTGTCATGTTTCTCCTGGCGAGTACATGGCGACTACCCGGTTTCGGATGACCATTTTCCCGTACTGCGAGTCCATGCCGAGTACCCCGATTCCGCCTTGAAGGCGGGTATCGATGGAAAGTGCATGGTGAGGTTTGCCATTGATGGCGGGGGGCGCGTGAATCAGCTCAGCGAGCTGACATGCAAGCCGGAGGGTTACTTTGAACAGGCGGTAGAAATGGCCATCACGCAGTTTGTCTATCAGCCATTTATTCACCGGCAGCATGAGCCAGACAGCCAGCCGCTTCCCGTCAGGGGCATGCTTGAACAGTTCTGGTTTTCCCCTGCTGAATTCAGGGAGCGCAGTTATCGCCCGAAGGATCATCCCCACAACCGCGTCAGATGCTCGGTCGAGACCCTGGACTGTACAGCGTCTCAGGTTACCCGCGAAGATGAGCCGAAACCGCCGCCCAGTATTGTCAATGAGATCCGATGAACCCGCGGAAAACATTCTTGTGGCCGTGTATCACCCGAGCCGACATCACCCACGGAGATCACCTTGAACAACCTTTTCGCCAGCCTCAACACGCCCACCCGGGGTGAGCGCTTCGACACGCTCCTCGCCCACCGCAACCTGGTGATCGAGCGCATTGTCAGTTCCGCCGATATCGAGCCGGTGGACTACGTGCAGGAACAGGACGAGTGGGTGCTTCTGCTCCGCGGTGGGGCCGTGATGCAGGTGGCCGTCGAAACGGTGACCCTGGGAGAGGGCGACTACCGTTTCCTGCCTGCCGGCACCGTTCACCGGGTGCTGCGCTGCGAGGCCGGAACCCTGTGGCTGGCGATACACCTCCACCCGGATGCAGGCGCGGCCGAGGCGGCGACACAGGCGTGAATAAGCGGAAATCCTCTTTCGCTATTGAGAATCATTATCGAATACAATAAGATTCGCGGCCATTGAGCGGCCGGATGGCCGTCGCGCTTCGATAATGTTCTATAAGGGGGTTCTCCATGCACCGCAGCCGTCCGTCTGTGTCACTCTCGCTGCTCGCCTGCGGCGTGTTTGCCGCGTCGTCTTTGCAGGCCCAGGGCCTGGTCGAGGAGGTGGTGGTCACCTCCACCCGGGTCGACAAGCCCCTCAGTACCATCCCCAATACGGTGACGGTGATCGACGAGACCGAGCTGCGCCAGCAGCTGGCGGTGCAGAATGACTTGTCCACGGTGCTGGGCAACCTGATCCCCAGCTTTTCCCCCAGCCGCCAGAAGATGACCAACGCGGGGGAGAGCCTGCGCGGCCGCAAGCCCCTGTACATGATCGACGGGGTGCCCCAGTCCAACCCGCTGCGCAGCGGCGGTCGCGATGGCCACACCATCTACCCGATCCTGCTGGAGCGGGTGGAGGTGCTGCACGGCGCCAACGCCATCCACGGCCTCGGGGCCTCCGGCGGCATCATCAACCTGATTACCCGCAAGCCCTCGGAGGAGCTGACCCAGAGCCTGCGGGTGGATACCGCGTTCCAGGAAGAGGACCCGGGCGAGAGCGCGGACTATGGGGTGAGCTACAGTCTGTCCAACAGCTTCGGCGCGGCGGATGTGCTGGCCAGCGTGAGCTGGCGGGAGAGCGGCATTGCCTACGACGCCAACGGCGAGGTGATCGGCGCCGACAACACCCAGGGCGACAGCATGGACTCGCAGTCCTTCGACGCCTTTCTCAAGGCCGGCTACAACTGGGAAAACCAGCGCCTGGAGCTGATGGCCAACCGCTACGATATCGAGGGCAACAACGACTGGATCTCGGTGCCGGGGGATGTCGAGGCGGGCATTCCCAGCGGCGCGGTGAAGGGCGATATTTCCGGCGAGGGCGCGCGCAACAAGGTCACCACCCTCAGCCTCAACTACACCCACGAGGCGGTGCTCGGGCACCAGCTGCGGGTGCAGGCCTTCAGCCAGGATTTCGCCGCCACCTACGGTGCCGAGGCCAACCCGATTCGCACCTTCCAGGACCCGGCCTACGGCCCGGATCTACTGGACCAGTCCCAGAACAACTCCGAGAAGCGCGGGGTGAAGGTGACCCTGGCGCGCGACAGCGTCTCCGGCCTGCCCCTGAGCCTGGTCTATGGGGTCGATGTGTTGGAAGACGAAACCTGGCAGGCGCTGATCCAGACCGGCCGCACCTGGGTACCGGAGACCCTGTACCAGAACGTCGCCCCCTACCTGCAGGCGGAGTACAGCGGCGTCGAGCGGCTGACCCTGACCACCGGGGTGCGTTACGAGAAGTCGCGCCTGGAGGTGGACGACTTCACCACCCTGGCGTCCTACGGCAGCCAGTTCGTCCGCGGTGGCGAGCCGGAGTTCTCCGAGACCCTCTTCAACTTCGGCGGCACCTTCCAGGCCACCGAGCAGTGGCGGGTGTTTGCCAACTACGCCGAGGCCTTTTCCATGCCCGACGTCGGGCGGGTGCTGCGCGGCATCAACGTGCCCGGGCAGAGCGTGGAGAGCTTTCTCGACCTGAAGCCGATTCTCACCGAGAACACCGAGCTCGGCCTGGAATACAGCGGCGAGCGGCTCAGTGCCCAGCTCAGCTACTACGAGTCCGACTCGGACTTTGGCCAGCGCCTGCAGCGCGGCGACGACGGGATTTACACGGTGAAACGCGAGCAGACCGAGGTGGACGGCATCGAGTTTCGCGCCACCTGGGCGGTGACCGGGGCCGACCTGCTGGGGCTGCGCTTTGCCCAGACCGACGGTCGCTATGACTCCGACCAGGACGGCCGGGTGGATTCCGACCTCGACGGCAGCAACATCGCCCCGGACCGGGTCAACCTGAGCTGGGATCGTCGCTGGGGCGAGGCCGTCAGTACCCGCCTGCAGCTGAATCACCTGATGGACCGCGATTTCGACAACCGCGAGGGCACGGAAGTAGCCGGCTTCGACGGCTACACCACGCTGGACCTGAGTGCCGACCTGCAGGCCCTGGGCGGTACCTTTACCCTGGCGGTGCAGAACCTGACCGACCGCGACTACTTCACCTACTACTCCCAGGTGAACGCCAACGACGTGCGCAATTTCAAGGGTGTCGGCCGCTCCTTCAGCCTGGCCTACCAGCGCCGCTTCTGAGTTTTCCCTCCGTCCATGGGACGTTGTGCCGCCACCTCCGGGTGGCGGCTTTTTTTTGCTCAGCCGATACGGGTGCCGCCGCCGTCGACCATCAGGGTTTGGCCGGTGACATAGGCGGCGGCATCGCTGGCGAGGAAGACCGCGGCGGCGCCGATATCCTGTTCGCAGTCCCCGATGCGCCGCAGGGGAACCTTGGACAGCTGGCTCTCGTAGGCCTCGGGGAAGTGTTCCGCCCAGGCTTTCACCCCCGGGGAGTTGGCGAAGGGGCAGAGCACGTTGACCCGCACGCCCTCGGGGCCCCACTCGTGGCAGGCGACCCGGGAGATGGCGCGGATGGCTTCCTTGGCCGCGGCGTAGGAGGCCTGGGTCGGTTGGGCGGCGTAGCCGGCGCCACTGCCGAAGTTGATGATCGAGCCCCGGCTCTTGACCAGGTGCGGCTGGGCCGCCTGCATCAGGATGAAGGTGGGCCAGAAGCCGGTGTCGAAGGCAATGTTGGCGTCTTCGCGCGTCTGCTCCATGAACATTTTCTGACGCGAGGCCTGGGCGGCGTTGACCAGGATGTCCAGCTTGCCGAAGGCGGCCACGGCGGTGTCGACGATGCGCGGCAGCTCGGCGTGGTCGGCCAGGTCCATGGCCATGAACTGCACCGTGCCGAATTCGCGCAGCTCGGCTTCGGTGGCGCGACCCATCTCCTCGTCGCGGTCGACAATCAATACGCTGGCGCCGGCCTTGACGAAGGCCGCGGCGACGCCCTTGGCGACCCCGCCGGCGCCGCCGGTGACGATGGCGGCCTTGTTTTCGAGTGCTTGAGACATGGGTGCAGGTCCTCCTGGCTTGTGATGTTCCCTGAAGGTGTGAAACTCTAGGTCTTCGCGGCGCCGTCAACCAGTCCTGCCAGTGCAGCATGCTAGTCTGCACGGGGCTTGTGGCTGTCGGTCGCCGGGCAGGTGCGGTATAAACGGGGCCTGTCAGAGATACGCGGGGGAGCGCGCATGCAACAGCCGATCAGCGGCTATCATCAGGACGAGAACCGGGACTGGGTGGCGGAGCTGGCCTGTGGCCACTATCAGCACGTGCGCCACCAGCCGCCCTTCACCGAGCGCCCCTGGGTGCAGACCGAGGCCGGCCGGGAGTCCATGCTGGGCAGCCGGCTGGACTGCCGCAAGTGCGAGCTGGGCGCCCCCGCCGACGAGCCCAAGGTGCCCAAGGCCGTGGTGGAGTCCAATCGCGAGCGCACCCTGGCGCTGATCCAGGCGATCGCCCGAGGTGACGCCGAACATATCGCCGAGGCCTACGCCGAGGACGGCAAGCTCTACACCATGGGCGGCACGCTGATTTCCGGGGTCTATGACAAATCGCAGATTCGCCAGTTTGCCGGCAGCGTGCTGGAGGCCTTCCCCCAGGGCCTGCACTACACCGTGCACGCGGTGACTGCCGAGGGCAGCCGGGTGGCGGTGGAGGCCACTGGGCGCGGGCGCCATGTCTCCGGCCAGGACTACGTCAACCACTACCATTTCCTGTTTACCTGGCGCGAGGGCAAGCTGCTGTCGCTGAAGGAGTACATGGATACCGAGGCAATCACGGAGGTGCTGTGCGGTGGCCAGCGCCCCGGGGATGCCTGACACGAATAACGCACAGGGAGTGCCAGCCATGACCAGCCACACCGAATTTCCCGAGCTCAGCTGTTACCTGCTGCCCGGCCACACCCAGACGCCGGCGGATGCCATCGACGAGGCCCGCGCCGCCGAGGCCCTCGGGCTCGGCCGGGTCTGGCTGTCGGAGCGCTTCGACGTCAAGGATGCCGGGGTGATCTGCAGTGCCGCGCTGGTGTCCACCGAGCGCATTCGCGTGGCCACCGCCGCCACCAACCTGCACACCCGCCACCTGATGGTGCTGGCGACGATGTGTGCCAGCCTGCACTACATTTCCGGGGGGCGCTTCGAGCTGGGCCTGGCCCGGGGGGTGGCGATTCGCAACCAGCTGATGGGCCTGGAGAGTGTCAGCAATGCGCAGATTGTCGAGGGCCTGGAGCTGCTGAAGACCCTGTGGTCCGGCGGCAGCGTGCTCGACCACCGCGGCGAGATGGGGCATTTTCCCTACCTGAGCATGGGCAAGTGGCTGCAGGCGGAGATTCCCCTGCACTTTGTCGGCTTCGGCCCCGCCAGCCTGCGCTTTGCCGGCGCGCATTTCGATGGCGTGCACCTGCATACTTTCATCACCCCCGAGGGGCTGAGCCGGGCCCGGGCGCTGGTGCGCGAGGGCGCGGAGCGGGCCGGGCGCGACCCCGATGCGGTCAAACTGCACGCGGTGCTGGCGACCGCCTGCAACCCCAGTCGCGAGGATTACCTGCGCAAGATCGTGGCGCGCATGGCCACCTACATGCAGGCCCCCGGCTACGCCGAGCTGCTGGTCAAGCTCAACGACTGGGACCCGGCGGTGCTGGAGCGCTTTCGCGCCAGCGAGGTGGTGCAGTCGGTACCCGGCGGGATCGACAGCGTGGCCACCCTGGAGCAACTGGAGCAGATCAGTGAGCTGATTCCCGAGGACTGGCTGCACGCCGCGGTGGGCACGCCGGAGGCCTGTGCCGCCCAGTGGCGCCGGGAGCTGGCCAACGGTGCCGACAGCGTGGTGATCCACGGTTCGGCGCCGAGCGAGTTCGAGCCGGTGCTGGCCGCCTATCGCGCCAGCGGTGCCCGGGAGTCCGCGACAGACTCATGAGCGACAGCGATCCCCACGCGATTCCCGAGCGCGAGCTGCGCCTGGCCCTGGTCTGTTACGGCGGTGTCTCCCTGGCGGTGTACATGCACGGCATCAGCCGGGAGATTCTCAAGCTGGTGCGCGCCTCCCGCGCCTACCACGCGCTGCCCGAGGATCGCGCGGCGACCGCCAGTTACGCCGATGCCGGCGGCCACCGCGGCGAGCTGGATACCGAGGCGGTCTACTTCCGCCTGCTGCAGCAGATCGGCGGCACGGTGCGCCTGCGGGTGCTGGTGGACGTGATCGCCGGCGCCTCCGCCGGCGGCATCAACGGCATCATGCTGGCGCGGGCCCTGGCCTGGGACCTGTCCCTGGACAAGCACCGCAAGCTCTGGCTCGACCTGGCGGATGTCGAGGAGCTGCTCGACCCGGAGGCTCGCGCGGGGCGGCTGTCGAAGGTTTACATGCGGCCGTTGTTCTGGCTGTTGCGCTGGCGCCAGCGGCGCCGGGTGCGGCGCGGGGGGCCGCCGCCGGATGCCCCGGAGCTGCTGCAGAACCTGTCCCTGTTCATGCGCTCGCGCTGGTTCGAGCCGCCCTTCAGCGGCAGCCGCATGAGCGCAATGATGCTGGACGCCCTGGAGGCCATGGGCGACGAGGAGAGTGAGGGGGAGGGCGGCAAGCGCTCCCTGCTGCCGCCGGGCCTGCCGCTGGAGCTGTTTGTCACCACCACGGATTTCTGGGGCCACCCCCAGAGCATTGCCCTGCACGACCCGCCGGAGATTCACGAGCGCGAGCACCGCCACCTGTTCCGTTTTCACCACCAGCTGACGCCGGCGGGCAAGGTGCGCTCCAACCTCGACCGCGATCACCTGCCCTCCCTGGCCTTCGCCGCCCGCGCCACCAGCAGTTTTCCCGGCGCCTTTCCCCCGGCGCGGCTACCGGAGATGGACGAGCTGCTGGCGCAGCGAGAGGCCAGCTGGGCGGGGCGCGATGACTTCATACGCACCCAGTTCAAGACCTCCCGGCGCTCCGGGGAGTGGGCCGAGGACGCCGCCTACATCGACGGCAGCGTCCTGATGAACAAGCCGGTCTCGGTGGCCCTGGAGGCGGTGCGCCGCCACGCCGCCCACCGCCAGACCGACCGCCGCCTGGTCTACCTGGAGCCCAACCCGGAGATCCACCGCGAGGTGGAGCACGAGGTGCCGCAGTTTTTCAAGACCATTATCGGTGCCCTGTCGGGGATTCCCCGGCACCAGCCGATCCGCGACGACCTGGAGGAAATCGCCCGCTTCAACGAACAGGTGCACCTGCACCGCGAGGTGGCCGACGGCGTGCGCAGCCAGGTATTGGCGAGCATGGGCGACCTGCTGCAGCGCCAGCTCGACGCGCCGCCGGATGCGCGCACCATCGCCCGCTGGCGCAACGACGCCAGCACCCGCTCCGCGGGGCAGGCGGGCTACGCCTACGAGGGCTACACCCGGCTCAAGGTGCTGGGCCTGTTGGAGGAGCTGGGCGAGCTGTTCCAGCACACCACCCGCGGCCTCAGCCGCGCCGAGGCGATGGCCCGGGTGCAGGCCTGGGCGCGCATGGAGCGCATCCGGCCCATGGGGGAAACCGCCCTCAGTGCCCGCCACGGCGAGCAGGCGCCCTGGGTGCGCTTCCTGCGCAACTACGATGTGCGCTACCGCCTGCGCCGGGTGCTGTTGCTGATTCGCCGCTGCAACGAGCTCTACACCGACCCGATCACCGCCGGTATTCCCGGGCGGCACCGCCACCTGGACCAGCTCAAGGCGCGGCTCTACCACTGCTCCGGGCGCCTGCGGGACCTGCTCGACTGGCGCAGTCGCACCCTGGGCCAGCGCGGTGGCAGCCTGCAGGGGGACCACCTGAACGCCTTCCTGGTGCGGGTGCGGGAAAAGCTGGATCTGGTCGACTACGACAGCACCCTGGACGACGTGCTGGCGGAGTGGTGCGCGGCGGTGGGGGACCTGACCCTGATCCGCGAGGTGCTGACGGCCTATTTCGGCTTTGCCTACTACGACGTGCTCACCCTGCCCATGAACCAGCAGCGGGACATGGATGCGCTGGAGGAAATCAAGGTGGACCGCATCGCCGTGGACGACGCCAACACCCTGCGCGAGGGTGGTGCCCGGGATATCCTGCGCGGGGTGCGCCTGGGCAATTTCGGCGCGTTCTTCTCCCGGCGCTTTCGCGAGAACGACTACCTCTGGGGGCGCCTCACCGCCGCCGAGCGCCTGGTGGATATTGTCGGCAGCTCGGTGCCCGAGGCGGTGGAAGCGGGCGTCGACCTGCGCGACTTCAAGCGCCAGCTCTTCCTCGCCATCCTGCGCGCGGAGTCCAATCACCTGCCGGCGGTGAGCGAGCTGATCCGCGAGCTGCAGGGGGAGGCCAGCCGGCTCTGAACGCCGCGCGGCACGCGGGCAGCGGCCGGTGCGAATTGCCGAAAAGTCCAGATGCCCCGAACGGGTCGCTTTCGCCGCGCCGGCGGCCCTGCTAGGATCAAGTGCCCTAAACATTGAGGTGGCGATCCGATGTTTGATCGAAACAAAAACAAGCCCTCGAGCGCGCCGCCGGTCGCGGATGCGGTGCCCGAGAGCGCCCCGGTGCCGGCACCCCGGCCGTCGTCCAACCCGGTTGCCGTGAGGAGCACTGCCATGATCGGACCCAGCATTCACATCAAGGGCACCGTCAGCGGTGACGAGGACCTGCTGATCCAGGGGCGGGTCGAGGGCAGCATCGAGCTGGGCCAGCACACGGTGTCGGTGGGGGAATCGGGCAAGGTGACCGCCGATATCCGCGCCAAGACGGTGAAGATAGAAGGCGAAGTGGCCGGCGATGTCAGCGGCGGGGAAAAGGTGATCATCGCCAAGACCGGCCGGGTCCGCGGCAATATCGTGGCGCCGCGGGTTACCCTCGAGGACGGGGCCCACTTCAAGGGCAGCATCGACATGGACCCGGGCGATACCCCGGCGGCCAAGCCCGCGCCCAAGGTCGCAGGCAATCTCGCGGCCGGCGCCGAGGGCGGCAATCCGGAGCTGGAGCTGAAACACGGCTGACCACGGCTTGCTCCGCCAGACTTCCCAGCTGCTGCCGGCGCTGCTGTCCCGGCGCGAGGATGCCGCTTGCCTGGAGGTTCTCGACCTCGGGCCCGCCCGCCCGGAGACCGTGGCGTATTTCGCGGGCAGCCGCTGTCGCCTGCACATCGCCGACCTGTTCGCCGAGCTGCCCCTGGCCTGGGAACAGGAAGCCCCTGACTATGCCGCCGAGCTTGCGGCCCTGCTGCCACTGGCGCCGGCGTCGCGTCTCGACGTGGTGCTGTTCTGGGACCTTTTCAACTATCTGCCGGTGGAAGCCATCCAGGCCCTGCAGGCCGTGCTGCGGCCGCATCTCAACCCGGGGAGCCGCGCCCACGCCTTCGGCGTACACAAGCGCAGCGCGCCGGAAAACACCCATCACTTCGGGATTCTCGCCGGGGATACCCTGGCCCTGAGCCCGCGTCCGGCCGCCATCGCCGGCTACGCGCCCCTGTCCCAGGCGCGCCTGCAGGCCTGCCTGAGCGACTTTCGCTTCGAGCGCAGTGTGCTGCTGGGCGACGGCCGGCTGGAGTTGCTGTTGTTGCCGGCCTAGGCGTTAGCCGAGGAAGGCCTGCCCGCCATCCAGGGCGATACTCTGGCCGTTGACATAGCCCGCGTCCGGGCCGCAGAGGAGGGCGACGAAGCGGCCGATGTCCGCCTCGCAGTCACCGACCCGGCGCTGGGGAATGGTGCGGAAGAACTCGTTGGCCTCCTCGGGGCGCTCCTCGATCCAGCCGGCGAGGGCCGGTGAGGCGGCCAGGGGCAGGATGACGTTGGTGCGGATGCCCTCGGGGCCCCACTCGCAGGCGGCGGCGCGGCTGATCGAGCGAATGGCCTCCTTGCAGGCGGCGTAGATGCCGTAGCCGGCCATGTCCCAGCGCTTGGCGGAGGTGGAGGCCAGGTTGATGATTACCCCCTGGCCCTTGAGGTGGGGGTGGCAGAGCTTCATCAGGCGCAGGGTGGCCAGAGGGCCGGATTCCCAGCCCGTGGCGACGGCGCTTTCCTCCACCGCCAGCAGGGTGCCCAGGGGCACTTCCTGGGCGTTGTTGACCAGGATGCTCAGGCCGCCGAAATGGCCGACGACGGCATCGACACAGGCCTGCAGGGACTCGGGCGACTTGACGTCGCACTGCACCGGCAGTGCCTCGCCACCGGCGGCGGCAATCGCCTCGCAGGTGTCCTCGAGTTTCGCCAGGGTGCGCCCGGTCACGGCGACCTTTGCACCTTCCGCTGCCAGGGCCAGGGCGATGCCGCGCCCCACACCCTGGCCGGCACCGGTGACCAGGGCAATCTGTCCGCTGAGTTTCATTGTTGTTATCTCCTCGCTCGGGGCTGCGCCGGGCGTCAGCGCAGCTGCACGGTCACTGTCTCGATCTCGCCGCCCTGGAAGGCGTATCCCAGGTCGCTCTCCGCCGGATAATGGCCGGCGGGGGAGACGGTGTCCACACCGATATCGAAGGTTTCGTCAATCGAGAAATAGGCCGGTGGGGTGACCTCGATGCGCCCCCGGTCGACCACCTCGCCGTCGACCTCGAGGCGGAATTCGCCGCCGCGGGCGTAGCCGCCGCCGTCGTAGTCGAAGTGCACCGCGACCTGCGGGTCACCGTTTAGGGGCTGTTCGCCGCGCAGGGTCAGTTCGCCGCGCTCGAAGACGCGGTAGTGGAAGACTGGGCGCGATTGGGCGTCGAGGAACAGCGACCAGCCGCCGACGGTGCCGCCGAGGGTGGCCAGCACGCCGCGGGGCTGCTCCCCGCGCAGCTCGGCAAGCACAGACCAGGAGCGGTTCTTCAGGTTGGGGGCCTGGGCCTCGGGGATGCTCACCGTGCCGGCGCGGTAGACAAAGGTGTCCCGACCCTCGCCGAGGTGGGGCACCGGGTGGGACTGCATGGTGTCGAGGGAGCTGCGCAGGGGCAGGATGCCGAGCGCTTCGGCCCGGTCGTGGAAGCGCTGTTTCAGCTCGGCGAGTTTTTCCGGGTGGCTGTCCGCGAGATCGCGGGACTGGCTGTAGTCCGTCTCCAGGTGGTAGAGCTCCCAGGTGTCGGCTTCCATCGGGGTGGGGCGGATCACCCCGCCGACGGTCCAGGGCAGGCGCTGGTGGAAGGCCGAGGCCATCCAGCCCTCGTGGTAGATGCCGCGGTTGCCGTGCACCTCGAAGAACTGCGTGGGGTGGTGCTCGGGGGCCTCGGGGTCACGCAGGCTGGCCAGCAGGCTGCTGCCGTCCATCGGGCGTTGTGCCACGCCGTTGACGGTCTCCGGCAGCGGGATGTCCAGGGCGTCGAGGATGGTGGGGGCGATGTCGTTGACGTGGCTGAACTGGCTGCGCAGGCCGCCGGCCTGTTCCCCGATCACCGCCGGCCAGCTGATCACCGTGCCGACGCGCGAGCCGCCCAGGTGGGAGGCCACCTGCTTGACCCACTGGAAGGGCGAGGTCAGGGCCCAGGCCCAGCCGGCGGGGTACTGGGGGAAGGTGTCCTTGCCGCCGATGCGCTCCAGCGCGTCCAGCTGCTGGTCCAGGGTTTCCGGCAGGCCCTGCAGGGAACCCAGGTAGTTGATGCTGCCCGCCAGGCCGCCCTCGGCGCTGCTGCCGTTGTCGCCGGCGATATACACGAACAGGGTGTTGTCGAACTCGCCACGGGCCTTGAGGGCCTCGACCAGGCGCCCGATCTGCACGTCGGTGTGCTCCAGGAAACCGGCGAAGGTCTGCATCAGCCGCGCGGCCACCTTGCGTTGTTCGTCGCTCAGGCTGTCCCAGGCGGGCAGGGTGTCCGGGCGCGGGTTCAGCCGGGTATCGGCGGGCACCACCCCGAGCTGTTTCTGGCGCGCGAGAATGGCTTCGCGCATCGCATCCCAGCCGGCCTCGAAGTGGCCTTCGTACTGGTCGATCCAGGACTGTGCCACCTGCAGGGGAGCGTGCACCGCACCCGGCGCCAGGTAGAGGAAGAAGGGCTTGTCGGCATCCAGGGACTGCACCGCGTCCATCCAGTCGATGGCCTGGTCGACGATGTCCTCGGTCACGTGGTAGTCGTCACCGGCCGGGCGGTGGATCGGCGTAGTGCCCTCGTAGAGGGTGGGCTCGTACTGGTCGGTTTCCCCGCCCATGAAGCCGTAGAACTTGTCGAAGCCGACCCCGGTGGGCCAGCGGTCAAAGGGGCCCGCCTGGGAGGCCTCCCAGGTTTGGGTCAGGTGCCACTTGCCGAAGGCGCCGGTGCTGTAGCCCTGCTCGCGCAGGATGGCGGCGATGGTGGCGGTCTCTTCCCGCAGCAGGCCCTGGTAGCCGGGCAGGGCGCTGGAGGAGTTGAGTACCGCGCCGACGTTGGCGGCGTGGGCGTCGCGTCCGGTGAGCAGGGCGGCGCGGGTCGGCGAGCAGATGGCGGTGGTGTGGAAACGGTTGTAGCGCAGGCCCTCGTTCGCCAATGCGCTGAGGGCGGGTGTCTGTACCGGGCCACCGAAGGCCTCGGTGGCGCCGAAGCCGACGTCGTCGAGCAGCACGACCACGACGTTGGGCGCGCCCTCGGGTGCCCGCGATACCGGGATGCTGGCAGTGGTGTCGGGTGTGGCGGTGCTCTGCGCGGCGTTTGCCGGGGCGGCGACTGATGCGGCGGCTGCCGTGACCAGGCCCAGGGCGCCAAACAGGGCGGCGGCGCGGCGGCTCACGCGGGACAGCCAGCCACCGGAGCGGGCGTCACCCCGGTGGATGGAATCGACAGTATCGATGGACATGGGCAGGTCTCCTAGGCGCCCGGGCAGGATCCCGGGCCGTGTACTCAGGGTTTAGATCACTTGATTCAAACAGTTGGTGAATCCTATGCTAGGGTATGATGAGCGGTCAACCGGGGTGCTATGTACAAGGGGGTCCAATAGCATGAGCACGAAACACAGCCGTCCGGCGGCGGGGGTGGGCGATACCCGCGAGCGGCTGCTGCGCGCGGCGCGCTCGCTGATTACCGTGCACGGGGTGGAAGGGGTCTCGATTCGCGGCATTAATGCCGCCGCGGGCGCCAGCCCCGGCAGCCTGCACTATCACTTCGGATCCCGGGAATCGCTGCTGGTCGCACTGATCAGCGAGTACATCGAGCCCCTGATGCGCGAGCGACAGCAACTGCTGGCGCTGTGCGAGGCCCGGGGCCCGCTGGGCGTGCGCGAGATTGCCGAGGTCATGGTGATGCCCCTGGCGCGCACCGCGATCGAGGGCGGCGAGGATGGCATGGCCCACGTCTGCCTGCTGGCGCGGCTCTACGGCGATCGCAACGCGATCCTGTTCAACTACACCGGTGAGCCGTGGATGCGCGAGATTTACGAGCGCCAGTTCACGGCCCTCAAACACTGCCGCCCCGGCGTGCCGGAGGCGGAGTTGATGTTGCGCCTGGATCTGGCCACGCACTGCATGCTGCGGGGGCTCTCGGCACTGCGGGAGGAGGGTGCCGACTGGCAGCTGGGCAGTGGCTACACCGGTTTCGATCCCTGGGAGCGGGTCGAGGCCATCCTGCGCTTTGTCGCTGCCGGGCTGCAGGCCTAGCCGCACAACCCAGCAGGGGCGCGGGTCAGGCTGACAGCGCGACCAGGCCGAGTACCATCATCGCCACCAGGCAGTGGGCGATCAGGGCCAGCAGGCCGTCCCGGGAGACCAGTGCCAGGCCGTAGGCACACAGTGCCGCCCCGGCGATGGACGAGGAGAAGGGGATCAGCTCCATCGCGGGCATGGTGAGCGCGATACCGAGGCAGATCAACGCGATCAGCAGATGGGAGGGACCTTTTACCAGGTAGGTCATGCGCGGCTTGAGCACGCGGTCGACCAGGCTGGCCGGGGTATACAGGCGCTGCAGCACGCGCAGCAGGGTATCCCGCCCGAGGTTGCGCGCCAGCAGCCACCGCGGCAGCCAGAAATGCCGGTGCCCGACCAGCATCTGCAAGGACACCAGCAGCACGATGATCGCCATGGTGGTGGGGAACAGGGGAATGCCACTCAGGGGCGAGGTGACCAGTGCGCCCGTCAACATGAGTACCGGGGCGAAGGAGCGGCTGCCCACCGCGCGCAGGATTTCCCCGGTGGTCACGCGGCTGTGCTCCCGGCGCGCGGCTGTCTCGATCTGCTCCAGCAGTTGTTCCAGGTTTCGGGCTGCGTCGTCGCTCATGGGTTCGCGTTGTAGACCATGGTGCAATTGCGCCCCCCACCTTTCGCGGCATACAGCGCCTCGTCTGCCTGGCGCAGCAAGGCGTCGGCTGCGAGGTCCGGATTCGGGACACAGGCCGCCACGCCAATCGACGCGGTCAGCGGCACGGCTTCACCTTGCCACTGGAAATTTGCGCCGGCAATGGCCTGCCTGATGGCCTCGGCCACCGCGAGGGCGCCCTCGGTGTCGGTACCCGGCAGCAGGACAACCAGTTCTTCGCCGCCGTAGCGGCATACCAGGTCACTACTGCGCTGAACCTGCTCCTGGCAAAGTGCGGCAATAACCCGGAGACATTCGTCACCGCACAGATGGCCGCGGGTGTCGTTGATGCGCTTGAAGTGGTCGGCATCGATCAGGAGCAGTGCAAGGCTGCGCGACTCCCGCGCGTGTCGCGACCACTCCTTCGCCAGGACCTCGTCGAAGTAGGCGCGGTTCTTCAGCTGGGTGAGGCTGTCAAGCTGGCTGAGGACCTTCAACTGATCGTAGGCCAGCTCCAGGGCCTCCGTGCGCTCGGCCACACGCGACTCGAGGACTTCGTTGGCTTCGCGCTGCATGGCGAGGTTGCGCTGCTGCGCCTCTTCACGCCGGGCGCGCTCCAGGTTGATGCGATAGGCCAGGGCGAAGGAGAGCAGGAGCATTTGCAGGACGGTACCGACCTGCGGCAGGTACTCGGTAAAGGTGCTGCTGGGCAGCACACCCAGCTTGCTCAGGTTGAACAGAATATTGCCGGCGAGAAACAGCGACCAGGCGAGCACAAAGATGGGCGCCAGGGTGCTGCCCCGGGCCCAGAGGTGGCAACTGCCGATGAAGATCAGCACCGAGCCAAGCGTTGAGCCAGCCAGGATGGCAATCAGGATCGCCGAGTAGGGCAGCACCAGGCCGCAGAGTGCGATCGCCGCACCGATACCGGCCAGGCCGCGCAGGGCCCGGGACCAGCCCGGGCTGTAGCGTTTTGCGTCCAGGAAGCGGTCAGTGAAGATACAGACGACGGCGAAGCCCACCGAGAAGAACAGCGGGATCGCTTGGTGGTTGAAAGCCGGGTTATCGGGCCAGAGATACTGCAGGCCGAGGCCGCGCAGGGATACCTGCGCCATCAGGAAGGTGCCCAGGAACACCACATACCACAGGTAGGCAACGTCCCGTACCGCGAAGTACAGCAGCAGGTGGTAGGCGGCCAGGGCCAGCATGATGCCAATAAACAGGGCCTGGAGCAGCAGGCCGTGCTGGGTTTCCTCGACGTAGCGGCTGGGCTCCCAGAGGGACGCGGGCAACTGTACCGACCCGGTTGTCTCAACCCGCAGCAGAAGCAGGTAGCGCTCCCCCGCCTTGAACTGCAGGGGAAATACGAAGTGCCGGTGTTCAATCGGGCGGCTGTCGAAGGGCAGGCGATCGCCGGTGGCAAAGCGCTGCACCAGCTGGCCCTGGTGCCACAGGGACAGGTCCAGGTGATCGAGGGGTGGGTAGGCGATCACCAGCAGGCGTTCTAGATCGCGCGGGCTCTCCAGCCACGCGGCAAACCACACCGGCTCACGGACCAGGCCCAGGTTGGGGGTTTCGCCACTGGCCGGCTGCCAGTCGGGTTGAACGCGGCCGCCGGCGATGTCGCTGGCGTTCAGCGAAGCACTGCTGTCGACGACATGCACCAGGGAATTGCCCAGCAACTGGCTCTCCGCCGCGGTCAGCGCCAGCTCGGGGATGTCGGCTTTCGCCACGGCCGCCGCGGCCAGCAGCAGGCAGGTCAGCATAATCCGGGCACAGGCCCGGCCTGGTGTCGACAGCCGGGACAGGGGCCATCGGGTCATACGGCTGCTCCCGGGAGTTGAGAATCCGTGGGCAGTATATCGAAGCCGGGTCGCGGGGTGTGGCCATGCCCCCGGGCTTTCACGAGATTCAGCCAGTTTCTTCCGCCACGGCGCGCAGGCGCTGCCTGTCCGCCTCCAGTGACAGCGCGAGCTCCGCGCGGTGTTGCGCCAGTGTCGACTGGCGTCTCGCCGCGGCACGAAAGGCCTCGTCGCCCAGGCGATTCAGTGCGCGCAGGCATTTCTGCAAACGCAGCTGTACTTCGACCTGAGCGGCGCCGTCGCGGGCAATCAGCATGAAGGCATCCTCGAACAGGTCATCAATCTGCAAGGTCGCCACATGCACCCGTGGCAGTTCGGGCTCGGATTCGGACGGGGTCTCCGCCCACAGTATCAGCAGACGTGTCAGGCGGCCGAGGACGTCGATCGCGGTTCCCGGGTCGTTCATTGCCGGGGACAGTGCGCGGCAGGCGATTTCGCTCATGACGGCGAGACCAAAGCGCGGGTCCTGGTCGAAGCTGCGTTCATTGCCGATGGTAAATGCCCGGCGAATTTCCGCGGATGCCGGCTCCAGACGGCCCTCCGGGACATCGGCCGGCAGCCAGGCCAGGGGCGTATCCGGGTAGATCATGTTGCCGGGAATCGCGGTGACGAACAGGTCGCGATCGAGTTGCTCGCAGCACTCTCCCAGGGCCTGCATGTCGACGTGCTGCAGGTAGCCGGTGGTGCCCCCGCAGATGGCCCGGGCGCCGGGGGGAAGTCCGCTCTCGTCGCAAAGCGGTGTGCCGCCCAGGCAGGGTGCCTTGCGCCGCACCTGCATGGCCTCGCGTGTGGTCTGCTCCACCAGGTTCGTGGTCTCGCCGACGCGCCCCAGCCGGGTGAGCTGGTCGATCCAGCGCAGGAGGGAGACCACGATGAGCATGATGACCGCGATGGTAAACAGGAACAGCACGAAGCGGCCGCGCTCGCCGTAGGCCCCGGTCTTCAGCACCACGATGCCGACGATGCTGAAGAGGAAGGAGCCGATAAAGGTCGAGAGCACATTCTGGCTCACCCGATCCTCCATCAGCAGGCGGGTGGCGCGGGGCGAGACATTGCTGGTGGAGGCGCTGTAGGCGGCGGTCATCACGCTGAGCGAAAAGGTGGTCACCGCCAGCATGCTGGTCGCGATAATGTTGAGAACACCGTCCACGGCTTCGGCGCCGATATAGGTGGGCAGAACCGCGGGCACATGATCCTCGATCAGGGCGGCAAAGATCGCGGCACCCACACCCAGCAGCCCAATCAGGGTGGCCCGCACCCACAGCGTGCGGGTCAGCTGTCTCAGTATCCAGTACCAGCGCGGCATGGCGATATCTCCAGCGTGTCGCAGCCGCGGGGGCTGCGATCTGAGCGAAGTTCCAGCATACACCGAATTCGCGCAAAGCCGACTCCGTGTCCATACTGCGAGAAAAGTGCGGGGGCGCCCGGCCATGGAACACAGCGCATCGGTCATCGACCTGGTCAGCGGGGTGGTCTTTCTATTGCTGGTGGCAGCGGCGGTGCTGGCCTTTTGCAAGCGCTTTCGCCTGCCCTTCACCGTACTCCTGGTCGTGGTCGGCATCGGGCTGTCCGGACTGGAGCCATGGGCGCCGGCTTTCCTCGAGCCCCTGGTGGGCTTTGCCATCTCCCCCGAGGTGATTCTGTTTGTCTTTCTGCCCACGCTGATTTTCGAGTCGGCACTCCATCTCGAGGTGCGCGAGCTGCGGCGCAACCTGCTGCCGGTGCTGACGCTGGCGGTCCCGGGCCTGCTGATCTCCACGGCGATTATCGGCTTCCTGGTGGCCGGGGTCACCGGCATTGACCTTGCCGCGGCGCTGTTGCTGGGGGCGATTCTCAGTGCCACGGATCCGGTGGCGGTGATTTCCCTGTTCAAGCAACTGGGCGCGCCGCGCCGCCTCACCATCCTGGTGGAGGGGGAAAGCCTGTTCAACGATGCCACGGCGATTGTCGCCTCGCAGATCCTGCTGGCCATCGCCGTGGCGGGCTATGTGTCAACCAACACGGTTGTCGCAGGCCTGGGCGACTTTGTATTCGTATTCTTCGGCGGCGCGGTGGTCGGCTGGGTGCTCGCGGTGGTGACCGGTTTCGTGCTGGGGCGGGTGGAGGAGGACGCCATGATCGAGATATCCCTGACCACCATCCTCGCCTATTTTTCCTTCCTGATTGCCGAGCACCTGCTGCACGTCAGTGGCGTCATGGCTACCGTGGCGGCCGCCCTGACCATCGGCAGCTGGGGGCGCTCCAAGATCTCCCACTCGGTTACCGAATACCTGGAGCATTTCTGGGAGTACCTGGCCTTTGTTGCCAACGCGCTGATCTTCCTGCTGGTGGGGCTGCAGATCAATGTGGCGGCCATCGCGGATGCCTGGTCCACACTGTTGTGGGTGATCGCTGCCATGCTGCTGGCGCGGGCGGTGGTGGTGTTCAGCCTGGTGCCGCTCGTCGGGCGCCTGCCGGGTGCCGAGCATATTGACCGGCGTTTCCAGGTGGTCATGTACTGGGGCGGCCTGCGCGGGGCCATTGCCCTGGCGATTGCCCTCAGTCTCGGTGATTTTGCCTATGCCGATACCTTCGTCGTGCTGGTCACGGGTGCGGTCCTGTTTACCCTGGTCGTACAGGGGCTCAGCATCGAAACCCTGATTCGCTGGTTGGGCCTGAACCGGCCGCCCCTGGCCGACCGCATCGCCGAGAGCGAGGCGCGCCTGAGTGCCCGGCGCACGGCGCTGGCCAGCCTGCCGCGCTTGCAGCAGGAGGGCGGTTTCTCGGCGCGGCGCACGGCACGCGTGGGCACGGCCCTGGAACTGGCAATCGAGGAAGCCGAGCAACAATTCGAGGACCAGCGCCGCCGGGAGCTGACCCGCGAGAGTGAATACAATCTGCTGCTTTTGAAGTGCTTCTCGGTGCAGAAGGCCCTCTACCATGAGATGTTCAGCCGCGGGCACCTGTCGGAGAAGACCTATCGCAACATGGTCTACGCGCTCAACGTGGAGGCGGACAGCCTGCGCTACCACGGCACCTTGCCCAGGATTCCACCGCGCTCGCGCTTCGAGCGCTGGTCGCGCAATACCTGGATGCGCCTGGTGCAGCGCCTGGGCATGGGCCTGCTGGACGACCACGCCGAGTCGATTCGCAGCCACTCGACGGCGCGCGATTACGAGCTGGCCTGGGCCGGCTATCACGGCTGCATGCGGGTACTGGCCACCATCGACCAGCTCTCGCGCCTCAGCGACGCACGGGGCGAGGTGGTGGCGGAGGTGAGTGCCCTGTTCCGGCGCTGGGCGCGGGGTGCCCGCAAGCGCATGGAACATGTGATGCAGGACTTCCCGGAGTTCCACCAGGCCAGCGAGCAGCGCCTGGCCGAGCGCATGATGCTGCACAGCCAGCGCGATTTTATCCTCGCCCAGCGGCGCAGCGGGTCTATTCCCAACAGTGTGGCCACGGGCCTGCTGCAGGAGCTGGACGAGGAAATCCGGCAGCGGCGGGGATACGACACCACGCGTTTCCGCATCGATCCCGTGGAGCTGCTGCGCAAAGTGCCCCTGTTCGAGCACGTGCCTGAAGCCGAGGTGCCGCGTATCCTGGCCTGCCTGAAGCAGCGCACGGTACCGGCGCGCCAGGACCTGATTCGCGAGGGTGACTACGACGATTCGCTCTACCTGATCGCCCGCGGCCAGGTGCGGGTACTGCGGCGCAATGCGCAGGGCGACGAGGAGGAGGTTGCGGTGCTGGCTGCCGGCGACTTCGTGGGGGAGAGCGGCTTCCTCACGGGCGCCGCGCGCAGCGCCACCTGCCGCGCCCTGACCCCCTGTGCGATTTACGAGCTCAAGCGCCGCGATCTGGAGCGTTTCCGCCGTAGCTGCCCGGAACTTCACGCAGCCTTGCAGGCGGCCCGTGCACAGCGGGGGGAAGCATGAGCGTTGCGCCGCGACAGCGGTCTGCGGCAGCATAGGGCTTTTGTGCCCAGGGAAGACTCAACCATGGCGACGGATTTGCAACGTGCACCCTATACCACCCTGCGGACCCAGTGCCCGCCGGCCTGGATCGACGTCAACCAGCACATGAACGCCACGCATTACACGCTGGTGGTCTACGACGCCCACGTCGCCTTGACCGATATCCTCGGCCTGGGTGACGACTATGTGGCGCAGACGGGATGCGGCAAGGTGGTGCTGGAGAGCCACCTGGTCTACGAGCGGGAGGTGGGTCTGGGCGACGAGCTCGAGGTGCGTTCCTGGCTGCTGGCAGTGGATGCCAAGCGCCTGCATTTCTTTCACGAACTGTATAATCTGAGTCGTGACTGCCGCGCGGCGATTGCCGAGCAGGTGGACATGCATGTGGACCTGGGCGCCCGGCGCTCCGCGCCCTTTCCCGACTGGAAGCTGCGCCAGCTGCAGGATGTGGTGCGCCAGATGCTGTCGCAGCCCTACCCGGAGGGTGTCGGCAGTCGCCTGCGCCCGCCGGTGAATGACTGGCTGCAGACCACACAATCCTGATTGCCCAATAGCGAGGCGGCAGCATGCAGTACTGGCTTTCCATCACCACCATCCCGGAGCAGGACCAGCTGCTGGACCTGGCGCGTCTCGCGGAATCCCTCGGCTTTGACGGCATTACCCTGGCCGACCATGTGCTGATGCCGACGCGCATCGAGAGCCGCTATCCCTACACCGAGGACGGCGAGGTCTGGTGGACACCGGAAACCCCCTGGCCCGACCCCTGGGTCACCCTGGCCAGCATGGGGGCGGTGACCTCGCGCCTGAAACTGGCCTCGAATATCTGCCTGGCGGCATTGCGCGACCCCGCGGTGCTGGCCAAGGCCGTCACCACCGCCGCGGTGCTGACCAACGAGCGGGTTGTGCTGGGGGCCGCGGTGGGCTGGCTGCGCGAGGAGTACGACCTGCTCGGCGTGCCCTTCGAGCAGCGCGGCCGCCGACTGGACGAACTGCTGGCGCTGTTCCATCTGTTCTGCAGCGGCAAGGCCTTTGCTCATGAGGGCGAGTTTTTCCGCTACCCCGAAGTGTTGATGAGCCCCGCGCCGAAACGGCCGGTACCGGTGTGGTGTGGCGGGGCGGCCCCGGCGGCCCTGCGTCGCGCTGCGCGACAGGACGGCTGGCTCGGTCTGCCCCTGGACCGCGCCAGTGCACCGCCGATGATCCAGACCTTGCGCGATGAGCGGAAGCGTGCCGGGCTGCCCCTGGACGATTTTGCCATCAACATCGCCCTGACCGAGGCCCACGAGCCGGCGACGATTCGCGAGCTGGAGGAGCAGGGGGTGACCGGGCTGATGATCATGGCGCCCTGGCTGCCCAATCCCTTTTTCACCGCCGACTGGTACGATCCGGAGGCAGACCCCGCGCGCTTCGAGACCAAGCGCGCGGCCCTGGAGCGTTTTGCCGAGCAGGTACTGAGCAGCGCTGGCCAGCCCTGAGCAGACGCTAGCGAATGGGCTCGAGCACCACCACCGGAATGCGCCGCTCGGTTGCCGCCTGGTACTTGGTGTAGGGCGCGTAGTAATTGACCATGATCTCCCACAGCTTCTCGCGCTCCTCGCCGACCGCATCCCGCGCCATGGCAGGGAAGCGGTCGGAAGCCACCTGTACCTCGACCCGGGGGTTGGCCTGCAGGTTCAGGTACCAGGCGGGGTGCGCGGGGGCACCGCCCTTGGAGGCGATCACGCAATAGTTGCCGTCGTTGGTGGGGCGGTAGATCAACGGCAGGGTGAGTGGCTCCCCCGACTTGCGGCCGGTGGTGGTCAACAACAGCGTGGTGAGCATGCCGCTGCCACCACCCAGCGAGGCATCCCAGAAGTGACCTTTTTCAGGGTCGCGGCGGTAGAGCTCGATATGCTCGCGAATCCAGTCGGGCATGGAGTCCGGTATTTTCTGTGCCATGGTCTTGCCTCCATTGAGGGGAAAGCGAATTTCAGTGTAAATGCAAACACGCTGTGTTTGTAGTCGCGACCTCAGCGCCATAGTCTGCTTCGACTGGGACCAGTCGGCGTGCAGGGAGGGGGTTGTGCTAGCGTTTCTCGGAGCGAAGCGAGTGAGGGCCGGCGCGGCAGGCGGTGCCCCCCGCGAAGCCTTTTCACCCGAGCAGGCTCTTCGGATGCGCCTCCCCCACTACCATCCCGACATGCCTTTCCTGGTCTCCTGGTCACAGAAGGCCGGTTGTACCTCAGTGCTGAAATGGTTCCTGTTTCACGCCGGGCTGCTCGAGGAGGCAGTGGCCTATTCCGACTCGGACCCCGGCATGGATATCCACAGCTATGAGATGCGGGTATTCAAGGCGGAGAAGGGCTATCGCCAGGGTGTTCAGCAGGCCCTGTATGTTGGCATGCCGGTGCTGAATTTCCTGCGCTGTCCCTTCCAGCGAACCTTCAGTGCCTATGTTCACCTGAGCAATCGCTTCTTTATCAACCTGGAGCGCAAAGGCATCACGTCGATGGGCTTGCGCACGCGGCAGCGGCTGCTTCGCTATGTCTATGAAGACGACGTCAGCGTCGAGTACCCGGTTTCCTTTCTCGACTATCTGGGCTGGCTGGAGGCGGAGGTCGATACGCTGGATGACCCCCATCACATGCCGCAGCACTCGGCAATCTACGCCTGCCCGACCATCGAGCACTACCGTCTGGAAGACTTCGACCGGGTGGTCGTCGAGATCGAACAGCGCTTCGGGCTGAAGCCCTCCCGCGGGCAAGCCCTGGGCAGTGGCCACCACCGTCCCAAGAGCCCGGTGGCGGACCGGGCGGCCCTGCGCCTGCTGGAGCGGGCGCTAACGCTCAATCCCTCGCCGCAGTTTCGCCTGCCCCGGGTCACCCGGGAGCTGCTGGCCGGCACCGAGTTCGAAGCGCGCATCCAGCGCCTGTATGCGCGGGACATCGCCCTTTACGACAGTCTCGGCTGAATGCCGGGATAGGCCATGGGGTCGCCTCGTGTTTATGGAATTTTTATGCGCTGGCCCCTGGAAAGTTATCGACTGTTTACGCGGCCTGCCCCCACACTATAGGTGACGTTGCGGGGGAGGGCGGCATGACGCTCTGGCGGCCAATCATTTTCATTTGCGGGCAGCTGCTGCTGGTCATGGCGCTGCTGATGGGGCTGGTGGCTGCCTTCTCCGTGCTGCGGGGGGACCCGGAAACCGGCGTCTTTTTCCGCTCTGCCCTGATCACCCTGGGTATCGGGCTGGCCATGCTGGCCTGGGGGCGCACACGACACTTTCACCTGGTGGCCAGGCAGCTGTACCTGTTGACCACCGCCGCCTGGCTGCTGATGTCACTGGCGGGTGCCCTGCCGCTGTTTTTCAGCCATTTCCAGTTGAGTTTTACCGACGCAGTTTTCGAGGCGGTGTCCGGGATCACCACGACCGGCTCCACGGTACTCTCCGGTATCGAGACCCTGGCGCCCAGTTTGCTGTTGTGGCGCTCGCTCCTGCAGTGGCTGGGGGGGCTGGGGGTGATCGGCATGGCGGTGTCGATCCTGCCCTACCTGCGCATCGGCGGCATGCGCCTGTTTCATACCGAATCCTCCGACTGGTCGGAAAAATCCATGCCGCGGATCCAGACCCTGGCGCGCCTGCTGCTGGTGACCTATCTCGCGATCACCCTGGCCTGCACGCTGGCCTACGCGACGGTGGGCATGGGCTGGTTTGACGCGGTGAATCACGCCATGACCACCGTGTCCACCGGCGGTTACGCCACCGACGACCGCTCCCTCGGTCGCTTCGACAGCCCGGTGCTGTGGGTTGCCAGCCTGTTCATGCTGGTCGGCGCGCTGCCCTTCACTGTGATTATCGGCTTTGCCCGGCGTCCCTCCCTGGCGATTCTCGACAACCAGCAGATTCGCGGGCTGCTGCTCATCGTGCTCAGCCTGACCCTGGTCCTGGCCCTGTACCTGGTGTGGCGCCTCGGCATGGAGCCGGGGGCGGCGGTGACCCAGGCGCTGTTCAACCTGGTTTCGGTGATTACCACCACCGGCTTCGCCTCTACCGACTACAGCCTGTGGGGGCCCTTCAGCGTGGCATTGTTTTTCTTTGTTACCTTTATCGGCGGTTGCTCCGGGTCGACCAGCGGCGGCATGAAAGTCTTCCGCTTCCAGCTCAGTGCGCTGTTTCTGCGTCAGCAGGTGCGCAAGCTGATTCACCCGCGGGGCATCTATGTGGCGCTTTACAATGGCCGTCCGCTGCCGGACGACATCATGCTTTCCGCGGTCGCTTTCTCTTTCCTGTTTTTTGTCTGCCTGGCCGCGGCGACACTCCTGCTGGCGTTGATGGGGCTGGACCTGGTTACCAGTCTCACCGCCGCGGCCACAGCGCTGACCAACGTCGGCCCGGGCCTGGGCGAGATTGTCGGCCCGGCGGGGAATTTCGCCTCCCTGCCGGCCCCCGCCAAGTGGCTGTTATGCTTCGCCATGTTGCTCGGCCGGCTCGAACTGTTGACCATCATGGTGCTGTTCTCGCGCACCTTCTGGAGAGGCTAGGATGAAGCACCCGCGCGCATTCTCCCGGGAAGACTGGCTGGCCCTGAGCCTGCCGTGGCTGGGTCCCCTGCTGGCGACCGGGCTTGGCATGTTGCTGCTGCCGGTAGTGCCGGTGGCGAACCTGGCGCTGGTCTACTTGGCCGGGGTGCTGGTCACCGCCGTTGCGACGCGCTGGCGCCCCGCGCTGCTGAGTGCCGTGCTCAGCTTTCTCGCCTACAACTTCTTTCTCACCGAGCCGCGCTGGTCTTTTGCCATGCGCCACGACGAGGATGTGCTCACGGCGGTGATGTTGGTGGTGGTGGCGGTGATAACCAGTCATCTGGCGGGGCGTCTGAAGGAGCAGGTGACGGCACTGCAGGCGGCGGAGGCCTGGAACAACCTGCAGATGGACTGCGCCAGGAATCTCTCCGCCTGTGTCGACCCGCCCTGCGTGGTCGACATACTCTGCCGGCATTTGCGCAGCGCCTTGGGCTGGCACGTGCGGGCGCTGGAGCTATCGGAGCTGGATGCCTCCGGGGTTCCGGTGGCCGAGCTTCAGCGCGGCGTTGTCTGGCGCGAGGATCGCGCCGGGGCGTCGGTATTGCTCGGCGATGACCGCGGCCGCCCGGTTGCCGGCCTGCGCGTTTCGGCGGCGCAGCCGGTGAGCGACTGGCACCGCGACCGGCTGGAGGTATTGACCCGGGTGGCCCGGCTTGCCTGGGGGCGTGTGCAGCTGGCGGAGTCCCTGCGCGAGGAAACCCTGGGCAAGGAACGGGAGCAGCTGCGCGCGGCGCTGCTCTCCTCGGTGTCCCACGATCTGCGCACGCCGCTGTCCAGCATGATCGGCTCGGTTTCCAGCCTGATCGACCTGGCGGATGCCCTGGGGCCCGAGCAGCGCCGGGAGCTGCTCGGCAATACCCTGAGCGAGGCGCGGCGCCTGGACCGCTACATTCAGAAACTGCTGGACATGACTCGCCTCGGTCACGGGGAGCTGACCCTGGACCGCGACTGGGTGGGCCTGGACGACATCGTCAGCGTGGTACTCCGTCGTTTGCAGCCCCTGATGGGCCAGGTCGAGATCAAGCTGGAACTGCCCGCGGACCTGCCGCTGCTCTACGTCCACCCGGCCCTGATCGAACAGGCCTTGTTCAACGTGCTGGAGAATGCCCTGCGCTTCTCGCCCGCCGAGGGTCGCATCTGGCTCAGCGCCGAGCGCGCCGGGGACAGCGTTGTCATCGACGTGCGGGACAGCGGCCCGGGCATACCCCCCGCCCAGCGCGAGCAGGTCTTCGACATGTTCCATACCTTCAGCCACGGCGATCAGTACGCGGCGGGCAGTGGCCTGGGCCTGGCGATCTGCCGCAGCATCCTGGCGGCCCACGGCGGCGCGGTCGAGGTGTTGGACCGCCCGCCGGGGCAGGGGGCGGTTCTGCGCATGACCCTGCCCCTGGTTCGCCCGCCGCGCGGGGAAAAGGAGGACGCGTGAGCCGGATTCTGGTGATCGATGACGAACCGCAGATTCGCCGCTTTTTATCCATTGGACTGGAATCCCAGGGCTACACGGTGGTGCTGGCCGAGGACGCCCGGGCGGGCCTGCAGGCGCTGGTGCTCGAGCAGCCGGATCTGGTGATCATGGATTTGGGGCTGCCGGATATGGACGGCCAGGCATTGTTGCTCGAGCTGCGGGCGATCTTTGCCGGCCCGGTCCTGATTCTGTCCGTGCGCAGCAACGAGCGGGAGAAGGTCTCCGCCCTGGACAACGGCGCCAACGATTATGTGGAGAAACCTTTCGGGGTGGCTGAATTGCTGGCACGGGTCAGAAGCCTGTTGCGGCACCTGGCCGGGCGTGAACCGGCGCTGGGTAATTACCACGATGGCTATCTGGCGGTGGACTTTCCCGGCCGGCGGGTGGCGGTGAACGGCACCGAGGTGCATCTCTCGCGCAAGGAGTTCGAGCTGTTGCGGCAGCTGATGGAGCATCCGGGGCGCATCGTCACCCAGCAGCAGCTGCTGGATGCCGTGTGGGGTCCCGGGCACCGCGAGGATACCCACTACCTGCGGGTGTTTATCGGCCGCCTGCGGGCCAAGCTGGGTGACCCGCCGACCGCGCCGCAATATATCCAGACCGAGACGGGTGTGGGTTACCGATTCCTGGGACAGGGGGACTGATCATGCGCATTGTGATTCTGGGTGCCGGACAGGTCGGCGGCTCCCTGGCGGAGTACCTGGTGGGGGAGGGCAACGACGTCACCGTGGTGGACTGCGACAACCCGCGCCTGCAGGCCTTGCAGGACAAGTTTGATCTGCGCGTGGTCTGTGGCCAGGCCTCGCATCCGCGGGTGCTGCGGCAGGCCGGTGTCGACGACGTCGACATGCTGGTGGCGGTGACCAGCAGTGACGAGATCAATATGGTCGCCTGCCAGGTCGCCCGCCGCCTGTTCCGCGTGCCCAAGACCATCGCCCGGGTGCGCGAGTCCGATTACCTGGCCCAGGAGGACGCCCTGTTCGGCCCCGAGGGCTTTCCGGTGGATGTGCTGATCAGCCCGGAGGCCCTGGTCACCCGGCGGCTGGAGCACCTGTTGACCTATGCCGGCGCCCTGCAGGTACTGGATTTCGCCCAGGGCCGGGTGCAACTGGTGGCAGTGCGCGCAGGCTATGGCGGCGCCCTGGTGGGCCGCGAAATCGCCGAGCAGCGGCGCCTGGCGCCCGGGCGCGATGCCCGGGTGGTGGCGATTTTCCGCCGCGACCGCGCGCTGATGCCCCGGGGCGACACCGTGGTGGAGGAGGGCGACGAGGTTTTCTTTATCAGCAGCCGCCAGGATTCCCGGGAGATCATGCACTTGATGCGGCCCCAGGATCGACCCTACCGGCGGGTGATGATCGCCGGTGGCGGCAATATCGGCGCGCGCCTGGCGGGGGACATCCAGGCGCAGTTCCGGGTCAAGGTGGTGGAGTGCTCACTGCCCCGCTGCGAGGTGCTGTCCCAGCAGTTGCGGCAGACCACCGTGCTCCACGGCGAGGCCACCGATCCGGACTTGCTGACCGAGGAGGGCATCGCCGGTATCGACGCCTTTCTCGCGGTGACCAACGATGACGAGGCCAACATCATGGCCTCCATGCTGGCGGCCCGCCTCGGGGCGCGCACGGTGATCACCTTGATCAACAACCGCGTCTACGTGGATCTGATCCAGGGCGGCCCGATCGATATCGCCATCTCGCCCCAGCAGTCCACCATCGGCGCGCTGCTGACCTACGTGCGCCGGGGCGATGTGGTGGCAGTGCACGCCCTGCGCCGGGGCGCGGCGGAGGCGATCGAGGCGGTGGCCCACGGCGACCGCGACAGCTCGCGGGTGGTGGGGCGGCGTATTGGCGAGCTCGCCCTCCCGGCCGGCACTCTGCTGGGGGCGATCATTCGCGGGGAAGAGGTGATGGTGGCCCACGACGATGTGGAAATTGCCGCCGAAGACCACGTGATTCTGTTTGTCGCCGACAAGCGCGCGGTGAAGCAGGTGGAGAAGCTGTTCCAGGTCGGCCTGGGTTTCTTCTAGCGCAGTGCCAGCTCGCCCGGCGGCCTTCCGCCGGGGCGGGCTCAGCCCTGACGGTCGGGTTCCAGCACGGTGTCGGCGGCCTCGGCCAGCGTCTCGGGGTAGTCGAGGGTGTAGTGCAGGCCGCGGCTCTCCCGCCGCTGCTGGGCACAGCGGATCATCAGCTCCGCCACCATCGCCAGGTTGCGCAATTCCAGCAGGTCGTTGCTGACCTTGTAGTTGCTGTAGTACTCGGCGATTTCCCGCTGCAGCAGCTGGATCCGGTGTTCGGCCCGGGCCAGGCGCTTGTTGGTGCGCACGATGCCCACGTAGTCCCACATGAAGCGGCGCAGCTCGTCCCAGTTGTGGGAGATCACCACGTCCTCGTCGGAGTCGGTGACCTGGCTCTCGTCCCAGTCCGGCGCCGACCGTGGCGCCTGGGTCGCCTCGATTGTTGCCGCGATATCCTTCGCCGCCGACTCGGCGTAGACGATGCACTCGAGCAGGGAATTGCTGGCCATGCGGTTGGCACCGTGGAGGCCGGTGCAGGAGGTCTCGCCAATCACATACAGCCCCGCCACGTCGCTGCGCCCGGCGGTATCCACCACCACGCCGCCGCAGGTGTAGTGGGCGGCGGGCACCACCGGAATCGGCTCCGCGGCGATGTCGATGCCCAGCTCCCGGCAGCGGGCGCTGATGGTGGGGAAGTGTTCCTCGAGGAACTCCCGCGGCTTGTGGGAGATATCCAGGTACACGCAGTCCAGGCCCAGGCGCTTCATCTCGTGGTCGATGGCCCGGGCCACCACGTCCCGGGGCGCCAGTTCGGCGCGCTGGTCGAAACGCGGCATGAAGCGGGTGCCGTCCGGCAGGCGCAGCAGGCCACCCTCGCCGCGGATTGCCTCGGTGATCAGGAAGGACTTCGCCTTGGGGTGGTAGAGACAGGTAGGGTGGAACTGGTTGAATTCGAGGTTGGCCACGCGGCAGCCGGCGCGCCAGGCCATGGCGATGCCGTCGCCGCTGGCGCCGTCGGGGTTGCTGGTGTACAGGTAGGCCTTGCTGGCGCCGCCGGTGGCCAGCACCACCTTGCGCGCCTGGTAGAGGTCGACGCAATCGCGCTCGCGGTCGAGCAGGTAGGCGCCCTCGCAGCGCCCCTCGCGCACCACCAGGTCCACCGCCACCCGCTGGCTGAAGACCTCGATATTGTCCGCCTCCAGCACCCGCCGGGTGAGGACCTCGGAAATCGTCTGGCCGGTGTGGTCGGCGGCGTGGATGATGCGGCGGTGACTGTGCCCGCCCTCCATCGCCAGGTGGAAATGGCCGGGCTCCTCCGCCGAGGCGTCGAAATTGACCCCCTGTTCCACCAGCCACTCGACGCAGCGCCGGCTGTTGCGCACGGTGAACTCGACCGCTTCACGCTGACAGAGACCGGCGCCGGCAATCAGCGTATCCTCCACGTGGGCGTCGACGGAGTCGGTGGCGTCGAGTACCGCCGCCATGCCGCCCTGGGCCCAGTAGGTGGAGCCCTCGTTGAGGTCGCCCTTGCAGACCAGGGCGATGCGCAGGTGGCGGGGGAGACGCAGGGCCACGCTAAGACCGGCAGCGCCGCTGCCGATGACCAGAACATCGTGTTGGAAAAGCCGGCTCGACATGATTTCGGTGCTTGCTGCCTGTATGTTGTCAAATATATTATGCAGCTCAATAACTTACGAATCGAGCCATCGGGGTCGCGAGTATAAACGAGGTGGCGGTCAGGAAGGAAATCGGGGATTGCGGAACTTTTGCGGCAGAAAAATTTCATACAGGCGGCGCGATGCTAAGGCAGCGCATGCCGGCGCAGTGCTGCGCCCGGCCAGGGAGGGGAGGGGAGCATGACGGCCGCGCCGACGGACCAGCAGCTGGTCGCCAAGGTACAGAAGGGCGACTCGCGGGCCTTTGACATGCTGGTACTGAAATACCAGCACCGTATTTTTGGACTCATCGGTCGCTATATTCACGACCCGGACGAAGTGCAGGATGTCGCACAGGAAGCGTTTATCAAGGCGTATCGGGCGCTACCCAAGTTTCGCGGTGACAGCGCCTTCTACACCTGGCTCTACCGGATTGCCATCAATACGGCCAAGAATCACCTGGTCTCCCGCTCCCGCCGCCCGCCGGGCTCGGACGTGGAGATCGCCGACGCCGAGCACTACGAAGGTGCCGGCGCACTGCGGGAAATCGAGACTCCGGAAAACGCTCTCTTCGGTGATGAACTCAAGACCGTGGTGGAGCGGGCATTACACGATTTGCCCGATGATTTGCGAACAGCGGTAACTTTGCGTGAATTTGATGGTCTCAGCTACGAGGACATCGCGGAGGTCATGGATTGCCCCGTCGGCACCGTGCGTTCGCGGATCTTTCGGGCCCGAGAGGCCATCGACAAGCAGGTCAGGCTGCAACTGGACGGCGAGTCCTGAAGCCTGTCGAGTCACAACCCACTCGCGCGGCGGCGCGGAGGACAGCAACAATGACGGAACAACTGCGTGAATCCCTGTCGGCTCTCATGGACGATGAGGCCAACGAACTGGAACTGGAACGCGTATTGTCGCGAATCGGGCAGGACAGTGAATTGCGCGGAACCTGGGTGCGCTACCAGGCCGTGCGCGCCGCGACCAGCGGCCAGGGCGCAGCGTCGATGGAGTGGGATATTTCCGGCCGGGTGATGGCCAGTATCGGCGAGCAGGAAAGTCCTGCCACCGCCGCGCGCTGGCAGCGCATGCTGCGCCCCCTGGGCGGCTTCGCCGTCGCGGCCTCGGTGGCGGCGGTGGTCGTGGTCGGTGGCCAGCAGTGGTCGCAGACACAGGCGCCGGTGGAAGTGGCCAGCCAGTCCGCGGCGGCGCCGGCGCTCGGTTTTGTGAACACCCTCGGCGGTGCACCGGTCCAGGCGAGCCTGGGCAGTGGCAGCGGCGCCGAGCTTGAACTGACACCGGCAGTTCGCACCGCCTACCACGAGCTGGCCCGGCAGCGCATGCTGATGTACAGCCAGCAGCACGCCGAGCAGGCCGCCCTGAATACCCCCCAGGGCCTGATCCCCTACGCCCGGGTTCCCCGCATCGAGGAATGAGGTCACGCGTGAAAGCGGCGATCGGCGCACTCGCAGTACTCTGGTTCTCGCTGGCGGCCCCGGCACACTCGGCCCCGGCCGACTGCCCTGCAGCGGACACGGAGGCCCTGGGCTGGCTGGAGCGCATGTCCCGCAGCCACCAGGAACTCTCCTATCGCGGCGTCGTGACCCTGCAGCGGGGCGATGATTTGCAGGTGTTGCGGGTGGTGCACAATGTGCGCGAGGGACGCACCGAGGAGCATCTCACCCGCCTCACCGGCCAGGACGCCCGGGTGACCCGCGCCCATCCCCAGGATTGCCTGCACCCCGGCCACACCCTGCTGCGCACCGCCGACGGCACCGAGGTCAATATCTGCCATCTGGCGCGCCACTATCGCTTCCAGGTCGAGGACGGCGAGCGTGTCGCCGGTCGCAGTACGGTGCGGGTCAGCGCCCTGCCGCGCGACATGTATCGCTATGCCCACATTTTCGAGCTGGACCGGGACACCGGCCTGTTGTTGCGTTCGCTCATCCTCGCCCGCGATGAGCGCGTGCTGGAGCGGGTGCAGTTTGCCGAGCTGAGCATCGGTGATGCCCCGGACACGGGTGGCGCGGCTGCCGTGGAGCACCGGGCCGATCACCCCCATCCCGACCAGGGGCCATCGGCCGAGACCGTCGGGCTGCCCTGGCAGCCAGGCTGGTTGCCGGAAGGGTTTACCCGCACTGACAGCGCCGCGGCGACTCACCCCCGGCGTACCTTCACCGATGGCCTGGTGGTGTTTTCCGTGTTCCTGGAGCCGTTGCGCGAGGGGATCCGCCCCGGTGAGGGGCTGGTGCGGGAGGGCAGTACTGCCTCCTACACCCGCGGCCTGGTACTGGCGGAGCGGCCGGTGCTGGTCACAGTGATTGGCGAAGTGCCGGTGAATACCGCGCGCATGGTCGCCGACGGCGTACGGCTGGAGCCCTGAATGCTGACCGAAACCGGACGTGTAGTGGCCGTGGACGATGACGGCCTGTGGGTTGAAACCGTGCGACGCAGCACCTGCAATGCCTGCGGTGTGCGCCAGGGCTGCGGCCACGGCCTGCTGGAGCGGGTGCGCGAGGGGCAGCGGGGCCTGATCCGGGTGCTGCCCGGCGAGGCCGGGCCCGGCGACTGCCGTATCGACGACCAGGTGCGCATCAGCATCCCGGAAAGTCTGTTGCTGCGCGCGTCTCTGCTGCTCTACCTGTTGCCCCTGGCGACCCTGCTTGCCGGCGCCGCGCTGGGGGCCGCACTGGCCCCCGCAGCCAGCAGCGACCCGGCGGCCATGGCCGGCGCTGCCCTCGGACTGTGCCTGGGCCTGGCGGTGGTGCGCTGGCACGCCTGGCGCCACCGCGACAATCCCGAGATGCAACCGGTCCTGCTGGCCGTGCTGCCCCGCGGCGAGCCCGCGGCCCCGGACCCCGCCGCTGTGCTGGCGCGCAGCGCTTCCTGACGACACATTTTTTCGCAAGTGGATGGTGATATGACAATCAAGATGCCCATGCCCCTGTTGTTCCTGTGCGCGCTGCTGCTGATGGCGCCGGCACTCGAGGCACGCAACCTCCCCGAGTTCCGCGATGTGGTGGAGCAGGGTTCACCGGCCGTGGTCAAGATCATGGTGCAGTCCAGCGGCGGCCGGGCGAGCAATGCGCCGCCCTTCGATTCCGAGGAGATTCCCGAGTACCTGCGGCGCTTCTTCGAGTACCGCGGTGCGCCGCCGCAGCCGCGGGCGCGGATGTCCATGGGCTCCGGCTTCATCATCAGTGACGACGGCTATATCGTGACCAACAACCACGTGGTGGAAGGTGCCGACGCCGTGGTCGTGCGCATGATCGATCGCCGGGAGTTCGACGCCGAAGTGATCGGCACCGACCCCCGCTCCGACCTGGCCCTGCTGCGCATCGACGCCGAGGACCTGCCCTTCCTTGAGCTGGAGCCCGACGACACGCTCCGCGTGGGGGAATGGGTGCTGGCCATCGGCTCGCCCTTCGGGCTCGATTACTCGGTGACCGCGGGCATCGTCAGTGCCATGGGCCGCAGTCTGCCCACCGAGCAGGGCGAGAACTACGTCCCCTTCATCCAGACCGACGTCGCCATCAACCCCGGCAACTCCGGCGGCCCGCTGTTCAATCTCGACGGCGAGGTTGTGGGGGTGAATTCCCAGATCTTCACCCGCAGTGGCGGCTCCATCGGCCTGTCCTTCGCCATTCCCGCGTCGGTGGTGCGCAATGTGGTGGAGCAGCTGCGCGAGGACGGCAAGGTGGTGCGGGGCTGGCTCGGCGTGACCATCCAGGATGTCGACCGGACCCTGGCCGAGTCCTTCGGGCTGGATCGTCCCCAGGGCGCCCTGGTGTCCCAGGTGGCGCCGGACAGCCCCGCCGGCAAGGCGGGCCTGGAGCCGGGTGACGTCATTCTCACCTTCGACGGCAAGGAGATCGACTCCTCCGCGGACCTGCCCCATGTGGTGGGTCTGATTGCCCCGGGCGAGACCGTGCCGGTGGAGCTGATCCGCGAGCGCAAGCGGCGCACCCTCAAGGTCGAGGTCGGCGGGCTGGATGCCGACGACAGCTTCGCTCTGCTCAATGACCGCGGCCAGGCCAGTGACGGCAACCGGCTGGGTCTGTCCGTGGAGACCGCGCCGCCGGAGGCCCTGCAGCGCTTCGGCATCAGCGGTGGCGTGGTGGTGCGTCAGGTGGCCCCCGATTCGGTGGCCGCGGAGTCCGGTATTGTCGCCGGTGACGTGATTACCCTGCTGGGCTCGACTCCGACCAAGGACGTCGACAGCTTCCAGCGTGCCGTGGGTGAACTGAAGGCCGGCGAGTCAGTACCGGTGCGGCTGATCCGCCGCGGCAACCCGATGTTTATCGGCCTCAAGCTGCCGCAATAGGCGGCGTTCCTCTGCCGGGCGCCCCCGCACGGGGGTGCATGGCAGCGGCGGGGGAATCAGGGTACAATCCCGCGTCCTTTCGCCGGGCTCACCCCCGGCGCCAACCCCTGACTTCGAGCCGAGCCTGTTTGCGTGAGCGACCTCAGCCATATCCGCAATTTTTCCATTATTGCCCACATCGACCACGGCAAGTCCACCCTGGCCGACCGCTTCATCCAGTACTGCGGGGGGCTGAGCGACCGCGAGATGGCCGAGCAGGTGCTCGACTCGATGGATATCGAGCGCGAGCGCGGCATCACCATCAAGGCCCAGAGCGTGACCCTCGACTACACCGCCCGCGACGGCAAGGTGTACCAGCTCAATTTCATTGACACCCCGGGGCACGTGGACTTCTCCTATGAAGTGTCACGCTCCCTGTCTGCCTGCGAGGGCGCCCTGCTGGTGGTGGACGCCGGCCAGGGGGTCGAGGCGCAGTCGGTGGCCAACTGCTATACCGCCATCGAGCAGGGCCTGGAGGTTCTGCCCATCCTCAACAAGATGGACCTGCCCCAGGCGGACCCGGACAAGGTGCGCGCCGAGATCGAGGACATCATCGGTATCGATGCCACCACGGCCTGCCTGGTCAGTGCCAAGACCGGCCTCGGCATCGAGGATGCCCTGGAATACCTGGTGGAAAACATTCCACCCCCCGAGGGCGACCGCGACGCCCCCCTGCAGGCCCTGATCATCGACTCCTGGTTCGACAACTACCTGGGCGTGGTTTCCCTGGTGCGGGTCAAGCAGGGGCAGCTGCGCAAGCGCGACAAGATCATTCCCAAGTCCACCGGCAAGGCCCACCAGGTCGACGCCGTGGGCATCTTCACCCCCAAGCGGCTGGAGACCGGTGTCCTGCGCGCCGGCGAAGTGGGCTTCGTGGTCGCCGGCATCAAGGACATCCAGGGGGCCCCGGTGGGGGATACCCTGGTCAATGCCCAGCAGCCGGATGTGCCGGCCCTGCCTGGCTTCAAGAAGGTCAAGCCCCAGGTCTATGCTGGCATCTTCACCATCTCCACCGATGACTACGAGGATTTCCGCGAGGCCCTGGCCAAGCTGACCCTCAACGACGCCTCGCTGTTCTACGAGCCGGAAACCTCCGATGCCCTGGGCTTCGGGTTCCGCTGCGGCTTCCTCGGCATGCTGCACATGGAGATCATCCAGGAGCGCCTGGAGCGCGAGTACGACCTGGACCTGATCACCACGGCGCCCACCGTGGTCTACGAGATCGAAAAGAAAGACGGCGAGGTGGTCTACGTCGACAACCCCTCGCGGCTGCCGGAAACCGGCGAAATCGAGGAAATGCGCGAGCCGATCGCCCGCTGCAGCATCCTGGTCCCCCAGGACTACCTGGGCAATGTGATTACCCTCTGTTCGGAAAAGCGCGGCAACCAGATCGACATGCAGTTCCTCGGCACCCAGGTGTCGGTGGTCTACGACATTCCCCTGGCCGAGGTGGTGCTGGACTTCTTCGACCGCATCAAGTCGGTCAGCCGGGGCTACGCCTCCCTCGACTACAGCTTCGACCGCTTCGAGCCCGCCCAGCTGGCGCGCCTGGATGTCCTGATCAACGGCGAGCGCGTCGACGCCCTGGCGGTGATCGTGCACCGCGATCAGATCCAGCACCGCGGCCGGGTGCTGACCGACAAGATGAAGGAGCTGATCCCGCGGCAGATGTTCGACGTCGCGATCCAGGCGGCGGTTGGCGGCAAGGTGGTCGCCCGTACCACGGTCAAGGCACTGCGCAAGAACGTGACCGCCAAGTGCTACGGCGGTGACGCCACGCGCAAGAAAAAACTGCTGGAGAAACAAAAAGCCGGCAAGAAGCGCATGAAACAGGTCGGCTCGGTGGAAATTCCCCAGTCCGCCTTTCTTGCTGTCCTCAAGGTGGATTAAAGCCCATGGCAATCGACTTTCCCCTGGTTCTGGTCATCCTGGTATTCGGCAGTGGCCTGATCTGGCTGTTCGACGCGCTGGTCCTGGCGCCCAAGCGCCGGCTGGTAGAGCGGGACCTGCAGGCCCAGTGGCCCGCCTGGGAACGCGAGGGGAGTGTCGACCAGCAGCGCTACCGCGAGGCTGTCGAGAGCCGCGCGGCCGAGCCCACGCTGGTGGAGTATTCGCGATCTTTCTTCCCGGTGCTGTTCGTGGTCTTCGTGCTGCGTTCCTTCCTGGTGGAGCCCTTTCAGATCCCGTCCTCGTCCATGGTGCCGACCCTGGAGGTGGGCGACTACATCCTGGTCAACAAGTTCACCTATGGCATCCGCCTGCCGGTGGTGCGCACCAAGGTACTGGACCTCGGCGAACCGGAGCGGGGCGACGTGATGGTGTTTTTCCCGCCGCACATGAACGACACCTACTACATCAAGCGGGTCATCGGCATTCCCGGGGACACCGTCAGCTATCGCAACAAGCGGCTCTTCGTCAACGGCGAGGCCCTGCCGATCGAGCCCCTGGCCGTGGTGCCCGAGGGCCGCTCGCGCTACCAGGTGGCCCTGGAGACCCTGGGCGACGAGCCGCACCTGGCCCAGGTCGACCTGAGCCGCTCCGGGCGCGACTTCACCGTGGTGGTGGAGCCGGGCCACTACTTCATGATGGGCGACAACCGCGACAACAGCAGTGACAGCCGGGTCTGGGGACTGGTGCCGGAAAAGGATATAGTAGGCAAGGCCTTCGCCATCTGGATGCACTGGGAGTCCCTGTTCAGCCTGCCCAGTTTCAGCCGCGTGGGCCTGATTAAATAACCCAGCGGAGAGCCCTGCCAATGCAAATGCGACAGCGTCAGGGGGGTATGTCCCTCCCCGGTATGCTGACCATCGCGGTGATGGTCGGTTTTTTCGTCATGGCCGGTATTCGCATGGCGCCGAGTTACTTTGAATACATGGCGGTGCGCGATGTGGTCGAGCGCGTGGCCCAGGAGCACGATCCCGCCACTGAGACCATTGCCGATATCCGTCGCCGGATATCCAATCTCTTCAACACCAACCAGATCTATGGCCTCAAACCGGGGGATATCGAGATCTACCGCGAGGACGGGCAGACCTGGATCGACGCCCGCTACGAGGCGCGCATCCCCCTGGTGGCCAATATCGATGCGGTGATCAGTTTCGATGACCTGCTGGTAGAGGCGGGGGAGCGGCGGGCCCGCTAGCCAATGGACGACCTGCAAGCACTTGAGCGCCGCCTGGGCTACCCGTTCCGGGATCGGGAGCTGCTGTCTCTGGCCCTGCGCCACCGCAGTGTGGCGGGGGGCAACAACGAGCGCCTGGAATTCCTCGGCGACTCCGTGCTCAACCACGTCATTGCCGAGTTCCTGTACCAGCGCTTTCCCCGCGCCCGGGAGGGCCAGCTCAGCCGGCTGCGCGCCAGCCTGGTGAAGGGCGAAACCCTGGCCGAGCTGGGTCGCGAGCTGGGGCTGGGGGAGTACATGGTGCTCGGGCCCGGCGAGCGCAAGAGCGGGGGGCATCGCCGCGGTTCCATTCTCGCGGACGCGGTGGAGGCCATTGCCGGCGCGATCCTGCTCGACAGCGACATTGAACGCTGCCGCGAGTGCCTGTTGCGCTGGTTTGGCGATCGCCTCGAGAATCTGCCCCCCGAGGCGGCGGAGAAGGATGCCAAGACGCGCCTGCAGGAATGGCTGCAGGGGCGGGGCAAGGGCCTGCCCGACTATACCCTGCTGGGCGTGCAGGGGGCGGATCACCGCCAGCAGTTCCGGGTCGTCTGCCGCCTCGCGGATCTGGACATGACTTTCGAGGGGCAGGACAGCAGTCGGCGACGGGCGGAGCAACGCGCGGCGGCGGCGGCACTGGAGGCACTGGATGGCTGAGATGGCTGAGATGGAACACACCACGCGCTGCGGCTATGTGGCGCTGGTGGGGCGCCCCAATGTGGGCAAGTCGACCCTGCTCAACCACCTGTTGGGGCAGAAGATCAGCATTACCTCGCGCAAGCCGCAGACCACCCGTCACCAGGTCCTGGGCATCAAGTCCGAGGGCGACTGCCAGGTGGTCTTCGTGGATACCCCTGGCCTGCACCGGGACGAGCCCCGGGCCATTAACCGCTACATGAACCGCGCCGCCGCCAGCGCCATCCGCGATGTCGACCTGGTGGTCATGGTGGCCGACCGCACCGCCTGGACCGAGGAAGATGAGTGGGTGCTGCAGCAGGTGCAGCGCAGCGAGTTGCCGGCGATCCTGGTGCTGAACAAGGTCGACCTTCTGGCCGAGAAGGGGCAACTGCTGCCGCATCTGCAGGCCCTGCAGGAGAAGGGCGACTTCCAGGCCATCATTCCCCTGTCCGCCCTGCGTGGGCAGAACCTGCAGGCGCTGGAGGATGAGATCGCCGGGCGCTTGCCCGAGGCGCCGTTCTTCTTCCCCGAGGAGCAGATTACCGATCGCAGCCAGCGCTTCCTGGCGGCGGAAATCGTGCGCGAGAAGATCATGCGTCAGCTCGGCGACGAACTGCCCTACGCGACCACCGTCGAGATCGAGGACTTCGCCGTGGACGGGGACATGCTGCATATCCACGCCCTGATCCTGGTCGAGCGCAGTGGGCAGAAGCGCATCATTATCGGCGACAAGGGCAGCCGCCTGAAGGCGATTGGCAGCGAGGCTCGCCGCGACATGGAGCGCCTGTTCGACAGCCGTGTCATGCTCAACCTCTGGGTGAAGGTCAAAAGCGGCTGGTCGGATGATGACCGCGCCCTGCGCAGCCTCGGCTACGACGACCGCTGAACGGGCCTGCGGGGTGCGCGTCCAGCTGCAACCGTCCTGGCTACTGCACAGCCGCCCCTACCGCGACAGCAGTCTGCTGCTGGATGTTTTCACCGCCGACTGCGGCCGCCTGGGCCTGGTCGCCCGCGGGGTGCACCGGCGCAGCCGCGGCGGCAGTCTGGGCGCCCATCTGCAGCCCTTCCGCCCCCTCCTGCTCAGCTTCAGCGGCCGCGGTGAACTGCAGCAGCTCACCGCCGTGGAAGCGCCGGGGGCCGCCCTCGGTCTGGCCGGCGAGCGTCTGTTCAGCGGTCTCTACCTCAACGAATTGCTGGTGCGCCTGCTGCAGCGCCAGGATCCCCACCCGGAGCTGTTTGCCGGCTACGGGCTGACCCTCGAGGCGCTGGCGGAGGAGGGCGAGGTCGCTCCCCACCTGCGCGCCTTCGAGAGCCAGCTACTGGATACCCTGGGCTATCACCTGCAGCCGGATATCGATGCCAGCAGCGGTGAGACGGTGCAGGCGGATCGCTGCTACCACTTCGACCCCGAGAGCGGTCTGTGGCCCGCGGGTGTGGCGCAACCGGGGGGCGCGCCGGTCTACCCGGGGCATCACCTCTTGGCGATGGCCCGCGGGGATTACCGCGGGGAGGTGGCCCGCAGCGCCAAGGGCCTGCTGCGCCAGGCCCTCGCAGTGCACCTGGGGGATCGCCCCCTGCGCAGCCGTGAGCTGTTTCGCGCGCGATTGACCGGGGAGGGGCGGGGATGATTGCCGTGGGCACGGATATTCTCGAGCTGGCGCGGATCGAGGCGGTGCTTGACCGCCAGGGGGAGCGCTTCGCCCGCCGCATTCTCACCGAGGGCGAGTTTGCCGACTACCTGGCCAGTGGCCAGCCGGCGCGTCTGCTGGCGCGGCGCTTCGCCGCCAAGGAGGCGGTGGCCAAGGCGCTGGGGACCGGTATCGGCCGCGGAGTCAGCTGGCAGGATATCCACATCGCCCACGACGCCGCGGGGGCCCCCCGGGTAGAGCTGGATGGCGGTGCGCGAGCGGTGCTGCAGGCGCGGGGTGGGCGGGCGGTGCTGATCAGCATCTCCGACGAGCGGCGCTACAGCGTGGCCTTCGCGGCTCTGGTCTAGAGCATCACCCGGCTGGCTGCGCGGCGCGCGCTGTGTGGCCGCCGCAGCGGGGGCATGCCCCGGGGCGGGAAAGTCGATATACTGCCCCGGTTTTCAGCGGTGATTTATCATGCCCGAGTATCCCACCATAGAAGCCTGCATCGGCAACACCCCGCTGGTGCGTCTGCAGCGCATGCCCGGCGAGACCAGCAACACCCTGCTGGCCAAGCTCGAGGGCAACAATCCCGCCGGTTCGGTCAAGGACCGGCCGGCCCTGAGCATGATCAGCGAGGCCGAGGCCCGCGGGGATATCCGCCCCGGGGATACCCTGATCGAAGCCACCAGCGGCAACACCGGCATTGCCCTGGCGATGGCGGCGGCCATTCGCGGCTACCACCTCAAGCTGATCATGCCCTCGCACATGAGCGAGGAGCGCAAGCAGGCGATGTCCGCCTACGGCGCCGAGCTGATCGAGGTCAGCCAGGACGCCGGCATGGAGGGCGCCCGGGACCTGGCCCTGCAGATGCAGGCCGACGGTGTCGGCCGGGTGCTCGACCAGTTCGGTAACCCGGACAATCCCCTGGCCCACTACCGCGGCACCGGGCCGGAAATCTGGCGGCAGACCGCCGGCAGCGTGACCCACTTCATCAGCTCCATGGGCACCACCGGCACCATCATGGGGGTCTCCGCCTATCTCAAGGAGCAGAATCCGGATATCCAGATCATCGGCCTGCAGCCACTGGAGGGCTCCTCCATCCCCGGCATTCGCCGCTGGCCGGCCGCCTACCTGCCGAAGATCTTCGACGCTGCCCGGGTGGACCGTGTGATGGACATTTCCCAGGCGGAGTCGGAGCAGACCATGCGTCGGCTGGCGCGGGAGGAGGGGATCTTCTGCGGGGTGTCTTCCGGGGGCGCGATCGCCGCGGCCCTGCGTCTGTCCGCCGAAGTCAGTGACGCGGTGATCGTGGCGATTGTCTGTGACCGCGGCGATCGCTATCTGTCCACGGGCGTGTTCGCCGGCTCCTGAGGTTCGGGTTTTGGTACGAGTACGCGACCAGGCACATCTGTCCGCCAGTGGGGAAATCGACCTGCAGCGCTGGCTGGGGCAGCTGCCGCTGGTCCTGGACGAGGCTGACCGACAGCGCCTGATGCAGGCCTGTACCGAGGCCCGTGCCGCCTGCGCCCGTCCGGGGCAGGACCAGCCGGACTGGGCGCGGGAATCCAACTGCTACCTGTCGGGCCTGGACATCGCCCAGATCCTGGCCGAGCTGCATGTGGGGGTCGATTGCCTGATTGCCGGCCTGCTCTATCGCACGGTGCGCGAGGGGCGCCTGAGCCTGGACGAGATCGAGGCGGGTTTTGGCCTCGAGGTGCGGCGCCTGCTCAAGGGCGTGCTGCGCATGGCCGCCATCAGTGACCTGCGCACCCAGACCGACGCCGCGGTACTCGGCCAGGCCCACGGTCAGAAGGACAATATCCGCAAGATGCTGGTGGCCCTGGTGGACGATGTCCGCGTGGCCCTGATCAAACTGGCGGAGCGCACCTGCGCCATTCGCGCGGTCAAGCATGACGACGAGCGCCGCTGGCCGGTGGCGCGGGAAGTCTTCGATGTCTATGCGCCCCTGGCCCACCGTCTGGGCATCGGCCACCTGAAGTGGGAGCTGGAGGACCTGTCCTTCCGCTATATCTATCCCGATGCCTACAAGCGCATCGCCCGCCTGCTCGACGGCAAGCGTCTGGAGCGCGACCGCTTCATCGCCCGGGTGACCGGTGAGTTGACCCGGGTGCTCACCGACGCCGGCCTCAGTTTCCAGATCAACGGCCGCGCCAAGCACATCTACAGCATCTGGCGGAAGATGCAGCGCAAGGGCATCGGTTTTTCCCAAGTCTACGACATTCGCGCCGTGCGCATCCTGGTGCCGGAAGTGAAGGACTGCTACGCCACCCTGGGCCTGGTGCACGGCCTGTGGCGCAACATTCCCAATGAGTTTGACGACTACATCGCCAACCCCAAGGACAACGGCTACCGTTCCCTGCACACTGCGGTCATCGGCCCCGAGGGCAAGATCCTGGAAGTGCAGATCCGCACCATGGCCATGCACGAGGAGGCCGAGCTCGGGGTCTGCGCCCACTGGCGCTACAAGGGCTCCGACGCCGAGGGGCGCTCCGCCAGCAGCTACGAGGAAAAGATCGCCTGGCTGCGGCAGGTGCTGGACTGGCACGAGGAGACCGGCGACGCCGGCGACGTGGCCGAGCAGTTCAGTGCGGACCAGGCCCAGGACCGGGTCTACGTGTTCACCCCCCAGGGGGACGTGGTCAACCTGGCCCAGGGTGCGACACCCCTGGATTTCGCCTATCACGTGCACACCGAGGTCGGCCACCGCTGCCGCGGCGCCAAGGTCAACGGCGTGATTGTGCCCCTGACCTACACCCTGAAGACCGGCGAGCGGGTGGAGATTCTCACCAGCAAGCAGGCCGCACCGCGCCGTGACTGGCTGCAGGCCAGCCTCGGTTACCTGAAGACCTCCCGGGCCCGGGCCAAGGTACAGCACTGGTTCCGCGCCCAGGCGCGGGAGGACAACGTCGACGCCGGCCGCCACCTGCTGGAGCGCGAGTTCCGCCGCCTGGCCCTGACCAGTGTCGACTACCGCCGGGTGGCGGAAAAGGTGCACATGCCCAGCGTCGATGACATGTATGCGGCGGTGGGGGCCGGGGACCTGTCCTCCGCCTCGGTGATGACCGCGGCGCAGTCCCTGGTGGAGAAACGCACCGAGCGCCCGCTGCAGGTGGCGCGCCCCTCCTCGGCGCAGAAATCCCCCGGGCAGATCCGGGTGCAGGGGGTGGGCAATCTGCTCACCCACATGGCCGGCTGCTGCAAACCGGTGCCCGGGGACGCCATTACCGGCTTCATTACCCAGGGCCGCGGTGTCAGCATTCACCGCAGCGACTGCGCGCGCCTGATCCAGCTGCAGGAGAAGGCTCGCGAGCGCATCATCGCGGTGGACTGGGGCGAGTCCCCCCGGGACAACTACGAGGTGGATGTGGCCATCGAGGCCTACGACCGCCAGGGCCTGCTGCGCGACATCACTGCGCTGTTCGCCAATGCCCGCCTGAACGTGCTGGCGATCAATACCGCCACCAACAAGAAACAGCATACGGCCACCATGCGCCTGACCGTGGAAGTGCCCGACCTGGGTGCCCTGTCGCGGCTGCTGGAGCGTATCGACCGTCTGAGCAACGTGATTTCCGTGGCCCGTGTCTCGAAATAGGAGCCCGCAATGACCGCACCCCGCTACGACGTCGGCGATCTGCTGCGCGTGATGCAGCGCCTGCGCGACCCCGACAGCGGCTGCCCCTGGGACCTGCGCCAGGATTTTCGCTCCATCGTGCCCTCCACCCTGGAGGAGTGCTACGAACTGGCCGAGGCGATCGAGCAGGGGGACTTCCCGCACGTCGCCGAAGAGCTGGGTGATGTGCTGTTCCAGGTCGTGTTCTACGCCCGGCTGGGAGAAGAGGAGGGCCTGTTTTCCTTCGATACCGTGGTGGAGACCCTGGTGGAAAAGCTGCTGCGCCGCCATCCCCACGTTTTCGCCGCTGGCGAGATCGAGGGCATCGTCAACGCGAGCACCGACGAGGCGGCGGTCAAGGCCAGCTGGGAGGCGATCAAGCGCGAGGAGCGCGCGGCCCGCGCCCATCACGGTGTGCTGGATGACGTGCCGGTGGCACTGCCGGCGCTGCCGCGAGCGCAGAAACTGCAGAAGCGCGCCGCCCAGGTGGGTTTTGACTGGCCGCAGCCCTCAGCCGTGGTGGACAAACTGCAGGAGGAGCTGGACGAGCTGCGTGCCGCGCTGGCGGCGGACTCCCGGGACGCGGTGGCGGAGGAGATGGGCGACGTCCTGTTTACCTGTGTCAACCTGGCCCGCCACCTGGGCCTGGACGCCGAGACCAGCCTCCGCCACGCATCACAGAAGTTCGAGCGCCGTTTCCGCGCCATGGAACAGGCGGCCGATGCCGCGGGGCAGGGCGACCTGGCGGCACTGACCGCCGGGGAGTTGGAGACGCTCTGGCAGGCGGCCAAGCGCGGCGAGTTGCGCTGAGCGGGCTGCCTGTGTAAGGTTAGCGCCCTTTTTTGGCAATCCTGGGGGCGTTGTGCCGTTTTCGCGGTGCCGGGCGCGGCCCAGATTCGAGGATAAACCTGCATGCGATTGATACTCTTGGGCGCTCCCGGCGCCGGCAAGGGCACCCAGGCCCAGTTCATTACCGAAGCCTTTGGCATCCCGCAAATCTCCACCGGGGACATGCTCCGGGCCGCCGTCAAGGCGCAGACCGAGCTGGGCAAGCAGGCCAAGGAAGTGATGGACGCCGGTGGCCTGGTTTCCGACGAGATTATCATCGGCCTGGTCAAGGAACGCATCGCCCAGCCGGACTGCCAGGACGGCTTTCTCTTCGACGGCTTTCCGCGCACCATTCCCCAGGCCCAGGCCATGGTCGACGCCGGTGTGAACATCGACCACGTGGTGGAGATTGACGTCGACGACGAGGAAATCGTCAAGCGCATGAGCGGCCGCCGCGTGCACCCGGGCTCCGGCCGTGTCTACCACGTCGAGCACAATCCGCCGAAGACGCCGGGTCAGGACGACGTCACCGGTGAGCCGCTGGTACAACGCGACGACGATCGCGAGGAAACCGTGCGCAAGCGCCTGGACATCTACCAGTCACAGACCCGTCCCCTGGTGGATTTCTACCGCAACATGCAGGGCGACAATGCCCCGACCTACCACCGCGTCGCCGGTGTCGGCAGCGTCGACGACATCCGCCAGCGGGTGATGGCAGCCCTGCGCCCCTGATTCACTGGGCCCCGGCCATTGCGCCGGGGGTGTCGCGCCTTGTGCCCGCCGGTCCGGATGACCGGGCGGGTCAGTCTCGGGCCCGGGATGATCGGGCCGACAGCGTGTTCCAGTTCGCGAAGGTGTCTTCCGCGTCCGCAAAGGCCACCGGGGCACAGGCCAGGGTGGCATACCAATGGCGCACCGCGCGTCCCCCCTCCGCCAGAAAGTCCGCCAGTGTGGCCAGTGCCTGCGTGCGCAGCAACGCGTGCAGATAATGCGGCTGTGCGCCGACCACGGCATAGCTGACCTGCAGGCTCGGGTCTCGCTGCAGCGGGCGGGCCAGAGCCTGCCCGAAGTCGGCGGGCAGGCGGGGCGTATCGCAGGGGCTTAGCAGCAACAGCCCCGGATGGCTCTGCCAGGGAAAGCTGGCCAGCCCGGCGAGGGGGCCGGCGAAGTCCGGCAGGCTATCCTGCAGCAGGGCATCGGCATGGGCGGCATAGCGCGCCCGGTTGCGGTTGCAGCTGATGAACAGCTGCCCCACCTGCGGCCGCAGGCGGCGCGCGACACTGGCCACCAGGGGCGTGCCGTCGGGGCCGGGCAGCAGGCCCTTGTCGGCACCGCCCACCCGGCGCCCGGCGCCCCCTGCCAGTATCAGTCCCCAGTCGATGTCCGCCGCGCGCATTTCAGTCTCTCCAGTGCTTGTGGGATAATGCGCGAGTCTCGCGGGGCCGTCCACCGACGGCCCCTTTCTGTCCAGTCACCGAGTTTCTGCCATGCCCACCCTGTTGGCCATTGATGCATCCACCGAGGCCTGCTCGGCCGCGCTGTACCGCGACGGCGAGGTCGAGGCCCGCTGGGAGCACGCGCCGCGCCGACACAATCAGCGGCTGCTGGCGATGCTCGCAGATCTGCTCCCCGATGGCCCGCGGGGCGTGGACGCGGTTGCCTGGGCCTGTGGTCCCGGGTCTTTTACCGGTCTGCGCATTGCCGCCAGTGCGGTGCAGGGTATCTGTTTCGCACTCGACTGTCCGGCGCTGCCGGTGTCGACGCTGGCCGGGCAGGTGCAGACCGCCCTGCGCCAGGGCCTGCTGGTCGAGGGTGAATCGGTATTCAGTTGCCTGGATGCGCAGATCAATGAGCTGTACTGGGCCAGCTACCGTGTCCAGCAGGGCATGGCGGTCCCCCTGACCGAGGCCGCGGTATGCCGGCCAGAGGCACTGCAGGTGCCGGGTGACGTGCCGCCGGTGGCCATCGGCAGCGGTCTGGTTTACCTGGAGCGCCTGCCCGCGGCAGTGCAGGCGCGTTTTGCCTCCCGGCATGCCGAGTTGCTGCCGGATGCCCGCGACCTGCTGCCCCTGGCCCTGGCCGACTGGGAGGCCGGCCGCCTGCAGGCGGCAGAGGCGGTCTGCCCGGTCTATGTGCGCGACGAGATCGGCTGGAAAAAGCTTTCCGAGCAGGGGCCCGCGGCGTGATCGAGACCTGGCAGGCACTGTGTCTCGCACTGTTGCAGGGGCTCACCGAGTTCCTGCCCATTTCCAGCTCGGCGCACCTGGTGTTTCCCTCCCTGCTGCTGGGCTGGCCCGACCAGGGACTTGCCTTCGACGTCGCCGTGCACGTGGGTACGCTGCTGGCGGTCGTGCTCTATTACCGCCGCGACCTGCTGGCGATGGCCGGCGGCTGCCTGCGCGCTGCGGCCCAGCGACACGCCAACGACGAGGCGCGCCTGGTCCTCTGGCTGGCGCTTGCGACACTGCCTGCGGTGGTGGTGGGCTTCCTGGGCAAGGATCTTATCGAGAACCACCTGCGCAGCCTGCCGGTGATTGCGACGACCACCCTGGTCTTTGGGCTCTTGCTGGGGCTGGCGGAATGGCGCGCCCGACGCGCCTCTGCCGCAGCGGACGCTTCCGGGGCCGGTGGTGGCGCGAGCCGCTGGCGCCCGCTGAGTCTCGGTGTGGCGCTGCTGGTGGGTCTGGCCCAGGCGCTGGCGCCGGTGCCGGGGGTATCCCGCTCCGGCGTGACCCTGACCGCGGGGCTGTTGCTGGGGCTGTCCCGCCAGGCCGCGGCGCGGCTCAGCTTCCTGCTGTCGATTCCGGTCATTGCCGGAGCCGGTCTGCTCAAAGTCCTCGACCTGATCGAGGCGGGCGACGCAGTGAACTGGGCTCAGCTGGCCCTGGCCAGCCTCACTGCGGGCCTGGTGGCCTATGCCTGTATTGCCGCGTTCCTGCGCCTGCTGGATCGCGTTGGCCTGATGCCCTTCGTCTGGTATCGCGTGGTCCTGGCCGCGCTGTTGTATGGTGTTTGGCTCAGCCTGTGAGCCGGAGGAGTCTGCGCACATGAGCGAATCCGAATTCAACCGGGGCCTGCTGGCCTTCCTGGCCGAGGCGACGACGCCTTTCCACGCGGTGGCGGCGATGTGTCGCCGGCTGGAGCAGGCGGGCTTCGAGCGCCTGCAGGAGAATGCCCCCTGGGACCTGGCGTCCGGTGGCCGCTACTACCTGACCCGCAATGACAGCTCCGTGATCGCCTTCGTCCACGGTCGCAGCGCGTCGCCGGCGGCGGGGCTGCGCATGGTCGGTGCCCATACCGACAGCCCCTGCCTGATGGTCAAGCCGAACCCGGTCAAGCTGCGCCAGGGCTATTACCAGTTGGGTGTGGAGGTCTACGGCGGGGCGCTGCTCAACCCCTGGTTCGACCGCGACCTGTCTCTGGCGGGGCGGATCAGTTACGCCGACAGCGCGGGGCGCCTGCGCACGGCACTGGTGGACTTCCGTCGCCCCCTCGCGGTGATTCCCAGCCTGGCCATCCACCTCGACCGCGAGGCCAACCAGTCCCGCAGCGTCAACCCGCAGACCGACATTCCGCCGGTGCTGGCGCTGCACGACGCCAGCGATCCGCCGGACTTCCGCGCCCTGCTGCGGGAGCAGCTGTTGCGGGAGCAGCCCGGCTGTGACGTGAGCGCGGTGCTGGACTACGAGCTGGGTTTCTACGACACCCAGCCACCGGCGCTGGTGGGCCTGCAGGAGGACTTCATTGCCTCGGCGCGCCTGGACAACCTGCTGAGTTGCTACACCGGTCTCCAGGCCCTGCTGCAGGCCGGTGGCGAGGAGAGCTGCCTGCTGGTCTGCAACGATCACGAAGAGGTGGGCAGCCTGTCCACCTCGGGTGCCCAGGGGCCTTTCCTGAGTGCCACCCTACGGCGACTGGCAGGGGATGACACGGCGCTTGCTGCCCTGGTGGAAGGTTCGATGATGATTTCCGCCGACAACGCCCACGGTATCCACCCGAATTACGCCGACCGCCACGACGACAACCACGGCCCGCGCCTGAACGCGGGGCCGGTGATCAAGATCAATGCCAACCAGCGCTACGCCACCAATGCCGAGACAGCGGGGCTGTACCGCCTGCTGGCGGAGCAGGAATCGGTGCCGGTACAGAGCTTCGTGGTCCGCACCGACCTGGGTTGTGGCAGCACCATCGGCCCGATTACCGCCGGGGGGACCGGCGTGCGCACCCTGGATATCGGCGTCCCGACCTTCGCCATGCACTCCATCCGCGAGCTGGCGGGGCGGCGCGACGCCCACGACCTGAGCCGGGTGCTGGCGCGTTTCTTCAACCACCCGGGCGCGCTGTTCCCGGCGTGAGCGGTCGCGCACTGCTGCTCTCCGCCTACGCGGCCCGCAGCCACCACTACTGGGCCCGTTCGCTGCAGCAGATGCTGCCGGAGTGGCAGTGGCGCGTGCTGGAACTGCCGCCCCGGCACTTCAGCTGGCGGGTGCGCGGCAATCCGCTCTATTGGGCCCTTGAGCAGCGCGAGCAGCTCGTCGCCGGCCACGACCTGCTGGTGGCCACCTCCATGGTGGACCTGGCCACCCTGCGCGGGCTGGTGCCCGGACTCGCGGCACTGCCGACCCTCCTGTATTTCCACGAGAACCAGTTTGCCTACCCGGCCAGCCCGCGCCAGCACAGTCTGCTGGAAGCGCAGGTGGTCAGTCTCTACAGTGCCCTGGCGGCCGACCAGCTGGCCTTCAACAGCGCCTGGAACCGGGACTCCTTCCTGCAGGGCTGTGCTGCCCTGCTGCGCAAGCTGCCCGACTTCGTGCCGGATGGTGTGGTGGACACACTGGCCCGCCGCAGCCGGGTGCTGCCGGTGCCGATCGCGGCGCCTGTGGAGGGCGAGCGGTCCTGGTGGCCCGGCGTCCGGCGAAGGCGTTCCGGCGAGAGCCCCCTGCGCCTGCTCTGGCTGGGGCGGCTGGAATACGACAAGGGGCTCGAGGGGCTGCTGGCGGGGATGGACGCCTTGGCCGCGGACGGACCGGCGCTGGAGCTGGCGGTGGTGGGGCAGGAGTTCCGTGAAGTGCCCGCGGCACTGGATGCCCTGAAGGCACGCCATAGCCAGGTGCTGGTCCACTGCGGCAACCTGCCCCGTCGGGAGGATTACCTGGGCCTCCTGCGCGGGGCCGACGTGGTGCTCTCCACCGCCCTGCACGAGTTCCAGGGCCTGGCCCTGCAGGAGGCGGTGGCGAGGGGCTGCCAGCCGGTGGTGCCGGCGCGCCTGGTCTATCCCCAGCTCTACCCCAAGGACTGCTGTTATCCGGTCTACCCGGACGACCCCCGTCGCGAGGCCGAAGCCGCCGCGGGGCGGATTCGCCAACTTGCCGGGCAGCTGCCGGTCGCCGCCCTGGACATGTCCGGTGTCTTCCCCGGCGCCCTGGCGCCGCGCTACCGTGAGGCGATCCGCGACTGCGCCTTGGTCGCCCGGGCGTAGACACGGGCGGTGCCCGCAGGTAGTCACTCGCGGTGCCCGCACATAGCCACTGGCGGTGATAGCCGCTAGAATCTCCGGCTTTGTCGTTTTGGAGTCCAGGGCCGCATGAGCAAGCAACGCATCCTCACGGGTATCACCACCACGGGAACCCCGCACCTCGGCAACTTTGTCGGTGCCATCCGCCCGGCCATCGCCGCCTCCCGGGACGACAGCGTGGAGTCCTTCTTCTTCCTCGCCGACTACCACGCCCTGATCAAGTGCCACGACCCGGCGCAGGTGCGTCAGTCGAGCAAGGAAATCGCCGCCACCTGGCTGGCCCTGGGCCTGGACACCAGCCGCGCGGTGTTCTATCGCCAGTCGGATATCCCCGAGATCACCGAACTGACCTGGATTCTCACCTGCAACGCCGCCAAGGGCCTGATGAACCGCGCCCATGCCTACAAGGCCGCGGTGCAGGCCAACGAGGAGGCGGGGGAAGACCCCGACTACGGTGTCACCATGGGCCTGTTCAGCTACCCGGTGCTGATGGCGGCGGACATCCTCATGTTTCGGGCCGACAGCGTGCCGGTCGGCCGCGACCAGATACAGCACGTGGAAATGGCCCGGGACATTGCCCAGCGCGTCAACCACCACTTCGCGCCGCTGTTTACCCTGCCGGAGGCCGTGGTCGACGACAACGTGGCGGTATTGCAGGGCCTCGACGGCCGCAAGATGAGCAAGAGCTACGGCAACACCATCCCGCTGTTCCTGCCGGAAAAGCAGCTGCGCAAGGCGATCAACAAGATCAAGACCAACCTGCTGGAGCCGGGGGAGCCCAAGGACCCGGAGGACTCCACCGTGTTCCAGATCTGGGCCGCCTTCGCCGACGCTGCGGAAACCGCGCGCATGCGCCGGGAGTTCGAGGCGGGCATCGCCTGGGGCGAGGCCAAGAAACAGCTGTTCGAATTGATCAATGCCCAGCTGGCGCCCGCCCGCGAGGAGTACGAACGCTTGCTGGCCGACCCCGGCTACATCGAGCAGGTGCTCAAGGCCGGCGCCGCGCGCGCCCGGGAAACCAGCGTGCCGCTGCTGGCGCAGGTCCGCGAGGCCGTGGGTATCTCACGCATGGGCTGACGACAAACTCAGCCCTGTCCCCAGCGGTAGCGCAGTTCGACAAACAGGCTGCGCGGATGACCGACGAAGTAGCGGTACTGGCCAAAGCCCACGTCGGCGCGCTCGGCGTAATCCTCATCCAGCAGGTTGGTCAGGCGCAGCGTGGCGTCCAGGTCGGGGGCCAGGGCGGTCTGTACTCGCAGGTTGAGCAGGCTGTGGCCCTCGTACTCGAACTGGTTTTCCGGGTCCAGGTAGTACTCGTCCATGTAGACCCACTCCAGCTCCACCACACCCGGGCGGCCGTAGAAGGGGCGCAGGTCGCGGCCGAGGCGGGCGCTGCCGTAGAGGCGCGGGGCAGTATCGATGTCGTTGCCGTCGATGTTGCCGCCGACCCCCAGGGGTCGGGCGTTGTTGGCGTAGCGGTGGCGGGCGCTGGTGAGGTCAATACCGGCGTACCAGGGGCCCTCGCCGCGGTAGTCGAGGCTCAGCTCCAGACCCAGGTGGTCGGTGCTGGCGCCGGAGACGTTGCGGCGCTCGGTGTCCTGGAAGATCACGTCGTCTTTTTCCATGTAATACACGGAGGCGCTGTAGCGCAGGACGCCCTCGAGGCTGCCGCGCAGGCCCAGCTCCAGGTTGTCGATGACTTCGGAGTCGAGGTCGGCCACTGACTGACCCTGCTGCAGGCGGTAGAGCTCGCTGGTGTCCGGGGCGCGGAAGCCGCGGGCGGCGCGGGCGAAGGCAGTGTGACTCTCACCCAGCAGACGGCTGATACCGACGTTGACCGACCAGTCGGTGAAGGTGTCGTCGCGGTCGGCGACCCGGAAGAAGCGGCAGGCGGTGGCCTCGGGGCCACACACGGCGCCGGCTTCGCCGCGATTGTCGTAGTCGTAGCGGGTGTGCTCCAGGCGCAGGCCGCTGTCGAGGGTCCAGCGCTCGTCGATGGCGTAGCGCAACTGGCCCCAGGCGGCGCTCTGCAGGGCGTCGATCTGGTAGTCGTAGTGCACGCCCTGGGGCTGGTTGGCGCTGAAGGGTTGGTCCTGTACCTCGGTGAGCCAGCCGTCGGTGTAGTCGAAATCCAGTCCGCCGGACCAGGTCACCTGGCCCTCGTCCTGGTGCAGGGCCAGGCGCAGGCCGAGGGAGTCGTGGCCGTTGCGCTCGGTGGATTTCCAGGGCAGGAAGTGCTGCAGGAACTCCATCTGGTTGCGGCGCACATAGGGGGTGACCGTCAGGCGCCGGCCCTGGTCCAGCTCGCGGCTGGCTTCGCTGTAGGCGCGCAGGGACCAGGTGTCCCGGTAGGCCTCGGGGTTGGGATTCTTGCGCCGGGCGCGACTGTCCTTGTAGACCTCGAAGCCCTGTACATAGCCGCCGGTCTCCTGTTGCAGCTGGGTGAGTTCCAGGGCGTTGGTGAAGGACCAGAGGGCACCGCTGTAGTCGTGGCGCAGGGTCAGTTTTTGCTGATCGTAGCCCGCCGCATCCTGGTAGCCGCCGTCTGTGGTGGCGTTGAGGCGCAGACTGATGCCGTGGTCCCCGTGCACGTCGTTGTACTGGTAGCGGCCGCGGTAGTAGTCCCAGGGGCCGGCTTCCAGTGCCAGCTGCTGGCCGGCACCGGCGCTGGGCGCAGTGGTGAGCACGTTGATGACGCCGTGCATGGCGCTCGAGCCCCAGGCGGCGCTGGCTGGCCCCTTGATGACTTCGATGCGCCCGGCCTGCTCGATGTTGGCGTCGAACAGCTGGTTGACGTTGCAAAAGCCCGGGGCGCGCAGGCTGATGCCGTCCCAGGCGGTGAAAAAGGAGCCGCAGCCGCCGGCTCCGGTCAGCACCGGGGAGCGCAGGGCAATCAGGCTTTCCTGGCCGTTGCCGCGGCTGATCCAGGCGCCGGGTACCTGTTGCATGATCTCGTTGACGTGGGTGTGCCCGATCAGGTCGATGGCGCTTTCATCCACGGCGGAGAAGGACAGCGGCAGCCGCGTGGCGTCCTCGCTGATGCGCTTGGCGCTGACCAGAACCTGTTCGAGTTCGACCTCAGCCAGGGTGAGTGGGGCAGCGGCCAGCAGCAGGCTGCCGGCCAGAATTTTCTTGCTGAACATGGTCATTATCCTGCGGCGATGATATTCGGATTGTCGCGGGGGGAGTCGTCGGTGTCGCGGTTCTGCACCGCCTGTGCGATGCGCTGGAAGGGGACGCGCAGCATTTCCCTGACGTCTTCACTGGCGTCGATTTCCTCTAGGGCGCGCTCCATGCACCACAGCCACTGGGCGGTCACCTTGGGGCCGATGTGGTAGGGGGCGTGGGGTTCGGTCAGGCAGACCCCGCCGTGCTTCTCCGCATAGCGGGGCGGGCCGCCCATCCAGCCCACCAGGTAGTCGGTAAGCCGGTCGGTAATGTCGCTCAGGTCGCGGCCGTGCATAGCGCGCAGCTCGCGCGCTTCCGGTGCCCGGTCCATGATGCCGTAGAAGGTCTCGCAGAGCCGGCGAATACCGTCTTCGCCGAGGATCTCGTAGGGAGTTTGCGGGCGGGACATGACTGTCGCTCCGGGTTGTTGCAGGGGCGCATAGTGTACCTGTCCGGGCGCGGAATTGCCCGCCCGGTGGTTGCCATGTCAGACCCCTGGAGCTCCCGTGCGGCGGCTTACATCAGGTCGGTCATGGAGATGCCGAAGCCGATGCGGGTGACGCTGCGATCGTAGTCGATCAGGCTTTCGCCGTAGCCGTTGTAGAGCTGAATATAGCCCTTGAAACGCTCGTTCAGGGGAAAGGTCCACTCCACCTCGACGGCGCCGCGGCTCTCGCTGCGCAGGTTGTTGCGCAGGCGCAGGGCGAACTCGTGTTCGCGCCATTTCCAGATACCGGTGACGTCGCCATAACCCAGGTAGTCGTCGATGTCCGGGTTGTCGTCGTCGGCTTCCCGTTCGGGTACCCGGTACCAGGCGCGGAGCTGCAGGGACATGCGCCGACGCTCGAACACGGCGCTGCCAATGACCCGGTTCCAGCTGCGCGACAGCTCGCCACCCTGGCCGTTGGACTGGTGGTTGAAGCCGATACCCAGCAGGGTGTTGGTGTAGCCGCCGATGCGCCAGTCGTTGTCGAAGGTCATGAAGACCTCCGGCTGGTAGTTGGTTTCCCGGAAGGGGGAGGAGGTGTTGTAGACCTGCCACCAGTTTTCCTGGGTATAGGCCACCCAGAGGTGCGAGCCGGGGCTGAAGACCTCGTGCCAGAGCAGGGTCTTCAGGCTGACCTGGAACTTGGCCTCGATATCGTCCATTGCGCTGTCGCTTTCCTGCAGCGCCCAGGCCTCGCGGTTCGGGTTGCTGTTCCAGGTGACCGGCAGCAGGTAATTGCGCTCGTGGGGCGTGATCACCCAGGCCAGCTGGGTGATTTCCGACTCCGCCGCCAGCCGCTGGCCGAGCATCAGCTCCTCGGTGGCCAGGTTCAGCGGCAGCACCTCCTCGGTCAGGCTGTCGCGTGCCACTGTCTCGTCATTCTCCGCGCCGGCTGCTTCCCCGGCGCCCGCCGCGCGCCGGGCCAGCTGGTCGTAGCAGGCGAGGCGCAGCCGGTCCTGTTCGATCGCCGCGCACTCCCCCAGGCCCTCGGCACTCCAGGCCGGGAGAGGTGCGAGGCAGGGCAGCAGGAGCAGGGCGAGGGGGGGGACAAATGGGCGCATGATTTCGAATGCCTCGCGAGCCGGTACAGGTGACTGGGAATCCCGGTGCCTGGAGGGCCCCGGCTTTGCTATCATGCCGGCTTTTCCGCCCGGTGGCCACCAAGGCCCTGCGTCCCGGGCCGCACAGGAGCTGGCAATGACTCTCGCAAACAAGGTTCTCGCGGTGAATACCGACCTGCCGATTCGCACCGACCAGCCGGTGCACAGCGGCAAGGTGCGCTCGGTCTACTGGCTGACCGCCGAGGACAGCCGCCGGCTGATTGCCGAGCGCGGCTATGCCGCAGCCCCCGATGCGCCGCTGGCGATCATGGTGATCTCCGACCGCATCTCCGCCTTCGAGTGCATCTGGCACGGCGAGGGCGGCCTGCAGGGCATACCCGGCAAGGGGGCCGCCCTGAATGCCATCTCCAACCACTGGTTTCGCCTGTTTCGCGAGCGCGGCCTGGCGGACAGTCACATCCTGGAAATTCCCCATCCCCTGGTCTGGGTGGTGCAGAAGGCGCGCCCGGTGATGATCGAGGCGATTGCGCGGCAGTACATCACCGGCTCCATGTGGCGCGCCTACAGCAAGGGCGAGCGGGAATTCTGTGGTATCCAACTGCCCGATGGCCTGCAGCGGGACCAGAAATTGCCCGAGCTGCTGATCACGCCGTCGACCAAGGGCGTGCTCAAGGGCATCCCCGGAGTGCCGGAGCAGGACGATGTGAATGTCAGCCGCGAGGACTTGCGCGCGCATCCGGCGGCTTTCCGCTTCCGCGATGCGGCTGACGTCGATCGTTACGAGACCCTGCTGAAGGAAGGCTTTGCGGTGATCAGCGAGGAACTGGCGAAGCTGGACCAGATCTTTGTCGACACCAAGTTCGAGTTTGGCTACGTCACCGACGCGTCGGGGTGCGAGCAGCTGATCTACATGGACGAGGTGGGTACGCCGGATTCCTCGCGCATCTGGGATGGCCCGGCCTGGCGCGAGGGCCGCATTGTCGAGAACTCCAAGGAGGATTTTCGCCAGCGCCTGCTCAGCCATTTTCCGGACCCGGACATCCTGCTGAACAAGAACCGCATGGACGAGCGCAGCGCCCTGGCCCGGGACAATGCGCTGCCGCTGGAGATCATGCAGGCCGTCTCCGACACCTACATCGGTATTGCCGAGCGCATCACCGGTGGCCCCCTGCACCTGCCGGAGGACCCCCGCGACGAGATTGTCGGGATCCTCGGGAGTGAATTCGGCCTGGTGGATTGAGCCTGTCCATGCTGAGCGATCCGCTGTTCTGGCTGGTCAGCGTGCCGGCGGTGCTGCTCTACGGCATCGCCAAGGGCGGTTTTGGGGGCAGCATCGCCATCCTCTCGGTGCCGCTGATGTCCCTGGTCATGTCGCCGGCCCAGGCCGCCGCGATCCTGCTGCCGATCCTGGTGGTGATGGACGTGTTCGTGGTGAAAACCTACTGGGGGCATTTCGACCGTCGCGCCCTGCGCCTGTTGCTGCCCTGGGCGCTGCTGGGCATAGCGCTGGGCTGGCTCAGCGTGCGGGTGATGGACGACAATCTGCTGCGCGTGCTGATCGGCCTGATGTCCCTGGTCTTCGGGCTGCAGCAATTGCTGGGCTGGAAGTCCGCCGCCGGCAGCGAGCACCGGCGCGGCCCGGCCGGCTTCTTCGGCACCCTCGCCGGCTTCACCAGCTTCAGTATTCACGCCGGCGGCCCGCCGCTGACCATGTACCTGCTGCCCAAGGGGCTGCCGCCGTTGCTGTTCGCGGGCACCGCCGGCATTTTCTTCGCGGTGGTCAACGCGGTGAAACTGGTGCCCTATTACCTGCTGGGGCAGTTCAGTACGGAAAACCTGCGCTATGCCCTGGCCCTGGTGATACTGGCGCCAGTGGGAGTGCGCCTGGGGCACTTCCTGGTGCGGCACTCTTCCCCCAGCCTCTACTACGGGGTGATCAGCGTGTTCCTGGTGGTGCTGGGGCTGCGCCTGCTCTGGGTCGGCGGTGCGGGATTGCTGGCATCCTGAGGCGCTTCGCGGCAGGATAGAGGTTTTCGGCTGCGGCCCAGTTGCGCAGCACCTTTATGTATCCGGAGAGACAGCATGAAAGTGGTCAGGATCAATCCGCAGTTCGCCGTGGCCGACCAGGTCGCCCTCGAGGACATTCCCGCCATCGCCGAGGCGGGCTTCACGGTACTGGTCAACAACCGTCCCGACAACGAAGTACCCGGCCAGCCGAGCCATCAGGCCCTGGCCGAGGCAGCCGCGGCGCAGGGCCTCACCTACCGCCACTACCCGGTCACCGCGCAGACTTTTCCCGGTCCCGACCCGGAGAGCCTGGCCGAGGTTTTCGACCCCGGGGAAGGGGCGACCCTGGCCTTCTGTCGCTCGGGGACGCGCTCGGTGAATTTGTGGCTGAGCAGTCGCGACCCCGCCGTGCTGGCCGATGAAGCGGAGCAGGTGCGCCGGCTGGGCTATGACCTCTCCATGCTGGCGCTGGCCCTGCAGCGCCGCGGCTGAGTGCTGGCGGCAGCCTGTCGACAATCGCCTTGATCAACGGCCCCCTGGCCAAGGAGTTCCGCATGCGTCTATCCCCATCCAAGAGTCTCGCCCTGCTCGGTCTGCTGGCGACCCTGGGCACCCCGCTGTCCCAGGCTGCCCCCGCGGATCTGGAGGCGGCGATCGACCGCGACTACCAGTCCCACCTGGCCGCGCTGTTCGAACACTTCCACCGCAACCCGGAGCTGTCGGGTATGGAGGTACAGACCGCTGCCCGCCTGGCCAGTGAGCTGCGGGAGGCGGGTTTCGAGGTGACCGAGGGAGTCGGCGGCACCGGGCTGGTGGCGCTGTTGCGCAATGGCGCGGGTCCGGTGGTGATGATGCGCGCCGATATGGACGGCCTGCCGGTGCGCGAGGACAGTGGCCTCGACTACGCCTCGCGCGCCACCCAGGTCAACCGCGACGGCGAGGAAGTCCCGGTCATGCATGCCTGCGGTCACGACGTGCACATCACCAGTCTGGTGGGTACCGCGCGGCAGATGGCCGACCGCCGGGAGCAGTGGTCGGGCACCCTGATGCTGATTGCCCAGCCCGCCGAGGAAACCATCAGCGGGGCGCGCGCCATGATGGAAGACAATCTCTGGCAGCGCTTCGGCAAACCGGACTATGCCCTGGCCTTCCATGTGGCGGCGCAGCTGCCCGCCGGTCAACTTTCAGTGACCGAGGAATCGCCGTACTCCGGGTCGGACACCGTGGATATTATCGTCCACGGCGTGGGTGCCCACGGTGCCAGCCCCCACCAGGGGGTCGACCCGGTGGTGCTGGCCAGCCAGATCGTGCTGGCCCTGCAAACGGTGATTTCCCGGGAGAAGGCCCCGCGCGATGCCGGGGTGATTACCGTGGGCAGTTTCCACGCCGGCAGCAAGCACAACATCATCCCCGAGCGCGCGCATCTGCAGTTGACGGTGCGCAATGACGATGCCGAGGTACGCGAGCTGCTGATCGACGGTATCCGCCGGGTGGCGGAGAACATGGGGCGGGTTGCGGGGATGCCCGAGGACCGCCTGCCGGAGGTGATTGTCTCGCAGACGGAGACGGTGCCCCCCACGGTCAACGACGCACCCTTGTCCCGCGAGCTGCGCGGGGTCTGGAGCGAGCACTTCGGCTCCGGGGTGTTCATGGATGGCAAGCGCAAGGGCATGGGGGCGGAGGACTTCTCCTGGTTTACCACCGATCCCTATATTCCCAGCACCTATTTCGCGGTGGGCGGTACACCGATGGCCGAGGTCAGAGCCGCCGCGGAGGGCGGGGCGCCAGTGCCTTCCCATCACTCCCCGCAGTTCCGCGTGGCACCCGAGCCAGCGGTGACCCTGGGCGTGGAAGCCACGGTAGTGGCCCTGCTGCACCTGCTGCAGGCCGGTGAAGCGGACCGCGAACCGTGACTGCACAGGAACGGAAAGCGGTTCTCTGGGACTGGCCCACGCGCCTGTTCCACTGGGGCGTGGTGATCTGTCTGCCGCTGGCCTGGTGGACGGCGGAAGAGGGCCAGATGAATCGCCACAAGTGGCTGGGCTATACCGTGCTGGTGCTGGTGGTGTTCAGGATTTTCTGGGGCTTCCTGGGCAGCCGGCATTCGCGCTTTGCCGATTTTCTGCGCGGTCCGCGGACGGTGTGGGCCTGGCTGCGGGGGGCAGCCCCGGACGTTCCGGGCCACAATCCCCTCGGGGGCTGGTCGGTGCTGGTGTTGCTGGCACTCCTGCTGGCGCAATCCGTCAGCGGCCTGTTCAATACCGACGACCTGCTCTTTCGCGGGCCCTTCCACTACGCCGCCAGCACCGAGCTTCAGGGCTTCATGGGGGAGCTTCACGAGTGGGCCTTCGATGCCCTGCTGGTCATGATAGCCCTGCATCTGGCGGCGGTTGCCTGGCACCAGTGGGGGCGTGGGGAGCCCTTGATCCAGGCCATGCTGCGAGGCCGCAGTGAGGGCCGCAGTGGCCTGCAGGCGCCGGTTCCCGCCTGGCGTGCCCTGGTGCTGCTGGCTCTGGTGGGCGGCGCCCTGGCGACGGCCGTGGCCCTGGCACCGCAGCCGCCGCGATTGTGGTGAGCACCGGCCCATTGTTGCGGGCCGGTGGGAAGTGCCCTCGGCCTTGCAGCCTGCGCCCCCGGCGGTGCAGAGAGCGCCGTCAGACCAGAGAGGGCGGCCTCAGTAGAGGTAGTCCTTGGACTTGTAGTCGTCGTGGCAGGCCTTGCAGGCCTGGCCCACGGCGCCGATCTGCTGGGCAATCTGCTCGCGATCACCGCTGGCGGCCACGGCCGAGAGGCCGTCCACGGCATCGCGCATGTCCTGCAGCTTTGCCTCGAAATCGTTCAGGTTTTCCCAGATCTCCGGTTTCGCACGGGTGGTGCCCCGCTCGGAACCCTCGGCGAAGCCGCGCATCAGATTGAGGGAAGACACGGACTGCAGGTCGGCCGCGAACAGCTGCACCATCTCGTCGTTCCAGGGCATGTCGCCCTGTGCCATGGCGCCGAGGGGGCCGAAATTGGCGGCCAGCAAGGCAAAGTAGGACTGGCGGTAGGATTGCAGGGGCTCCTTCTCGTCCATATGGGCAGTGGCCAGGGGGGCCAGGGTCAGTGCGGTGACACACGCCAGGGTGCGGGTGGCCTTGCTTAACGCGGGCATGCAATCTCTCCTTGATGGGGTGGAGCACCATGGTAGCCACAGGCTCCGACGGCGCGCAAGCGCTTCTCTGCGGTGCCCGACGACCAACATGTTGAACTTTGCCGGGGCAAGGCGGCGTTCGCGCCGTCGGTGGTGCCCGGCCTGCGCTAACATTGCGCGGTTTGCACTACGAGGTACGCTATGAGCACGCAAGAGTGGGACTACAGTTTTGACGTCGTCGTGGTCGGCTCCGGTAACGGTGGCCTGACCGCTGCGCTGTGCAGCTATGAAATGGGAACGCGGGATGTGCTGGTGGTGGAGAAGTCCGATCTCTACGGCGGTACCAGCTCCATTTCCGGCGGCGGTGTCTGGATCCCCGGCAACCGCTATGCGCGGGCAGCGGGCGCCGAGGACTCGGTGGAGAAGGCCCGCACCTATCTGCGCCAGCTTATCACCGAGGAAGAAGTCCCCGAGTACCAGCTCAACGCCTTCCTGGAAAACGGCCCCAAGATGGTCGACTTTCTCCACGAGCGCACCCGGGTGCGCTACGTCACACTGGAACACTATCCCGACTACTACACCAATCTGGACGGCGCCATGGTCGGTCACCGCTCCATGGAGCCGGAGACCTTCCAGGCCAGTGAGCTGGGCGAGGAGTGGCGGCGACTGCGGCGTACCCACCCGATGATGCACCTGGGTGGCCTGATCGGTTTTACCCAGGTGGAAGCGGCCCTGCTGGTGGGGCAGCAGCCAGGCTGGTGGAAGACCGCGGCCAAGCTCGTGGCGGCCTACATGCTGGACATTCCCTGGCGCCTCAAGGACAAGTACCACCGCCGCCTGGCGACCGGCTGCGCCGGCGTGGCGCGGCTGCGTGCCTCGATGCTCGACCGGGACATCCCGCTGTGGCTGGAAACCCCGATGACCCGCATCATCGACGACAACGGCAAGGTGTTGGGTATCGAAGTGCGCCGGCGCGGCGAGACCCTGCGCATCCAGGCGCGCAAGGGCGTGGTGCTGGCCGCCGGCGGCTTCGAGCACAACCAGCAGATGCGCGAGCAGTACCTGCCCAAGCCCACGGATCACCGCTGGAGTGCCGGTACGCAGGACAATACCGGCGATGCGATCCTGGAAGGGCAGCGCCTGGGGGCGAAGATGCACCGCCTCGACGAGGCCTGGTGGTGCAATACCATCTCCGTGCCCGGCGAGACGATTCCGCGCCTGTCCATCATGGAGAAATCCTATCCCGGTTCGATCGTGGTCAACCCGGCCGGTGAGCGCTTCAGCAACGAGTCCCAGAACTACATGGCCTTCCAGCAGGAAACCTTCCGCAAGCACAGCGAGGAGTACCCCTGCCACCCGACCTGGCAGGTCTTCGATGCCAATTTCCGCGCACGTTACTTCGTGGGGCCCTTGTACAACAGCAAGTTCCGCCCGGACTGGGCCCTGCCCAAGCGTTTCGAGGAGGAGGGCTTCTTCGCCAAGGCGGACACCATCCCCGAGCTGGCGCGCAAGATCGGCGTCGACCCCGAGGGCCTCGCGGACACCGTATCGAAGATGAACGAGTACGCCCGCACCGGTGTCGACCCGGACTGTCACCGCGGGGACTCCGCCTACGACCGCTACTACGGCGATCCGCGCATCACGCCCAACCCCTGCCTGGCGCCGATCGACAAGCCGCCCTATTACGCGATGAAGGTGGATCCGGGTGATTTCGGGACCCAGGGCGGCATGGTCTGCAACGAAAATGCCCAGGTGCTGCGCGAGGACGGCGAGGTGATCCCCGGCCTGTATGCCATCGGTAACTGCAGCGCGCCGACCCTGCCCTGTTACCCGGGGCCCGGCTCAACCCTGGGTCCGGCCATGACCTTCGCCTACCAGGCCGCGAAAGCCATTACCGGCTACCGCGACTGAGCAAGCCCCGGGCTTCTGCCCTGGTCGAAGACGCCACTCAGGGGCGCAGTTCGGCCAGGGCCAGCACCAGCAGCGCCGCCGCGGCGCCCCAGGAACCCAGAACCCGCAACAGCACGCGCTGCCAGTGGCGACGGGTGCGCTCAGCCAAATCCCCCACCAGCAACAGACAGGCGAAGGCCCCGAGGCCGGTGCCCAGCAGCGCACCCAGTCGCTGCCCGCGGGTACCGCCATCGGGGCCCGAGTCGATGCCGATCATCAGACCCGCCGCCGCGCCCGCCAGGGTGTACAGGGCTGCGGCTGGCAGGCGCCACTGCAATGCCACCACCAGCCCGGCGCTAGCGCTGAGCAGGAGCAGGGGCAGTTCCAGCGGCCAGTACCAGTCGAATACCGCCAGTCCCAGGCCCAGTACGAGCCCGGGCAGAAAGCCCGCGTAGCCGCGCCGCATGGCTGTCATGCCGGCCTGACCCACCAACAAGCCCAGCATGACCAGGGCCAGCAGATGGGCGGGCACCATCAGCGGGTGCAGGAGGCCGCTGTAAAAGGCGCCGATACCCGCCACCGGGCCGTGGGCCATGGCGGGCAGGGGCGCAGCTGCCAGGCACGGCAGCCACAGGCGACCCGGATTCACAGTGCCTGAATCAGGAACAGCGTGCCGGCGGCGGCGATCACCCCGCCCAGGCCGCGCACCAGCTGGCGGCCGAGGTGGCTGGCGGTGAGCAAGCCAAAGGCGATACCTGCCAGGTGCAGCAGGCCGGTGCTGATGACAAAGCCGAGGCTGTAGGCGAGGTGGCTGGCGGCGTGGGGCAGTTCGGTGCCGTGGGCGTGGCCGTGGAAGATCGCGAACGCACCGACGATCATGCCCGCCAGCCACAGCGGCAGTCGCACGGCCAGGAGGATCAGTATGCCGAGCACCAGGGCAGAGACGGCGATGCCGATTTCCACCGCGGGCAGCGCTACCCCGGCGAGGCCGAGGACACCACCCACGGCCATGACCAGGGGGAAGATCACCGGCAGCAACCACAGCGCCGGGTTGCCCAGGAAGGCGCCCCACAGGCCCACCGCGACCATGGCGGCGACGTGATCCCAGCCCAGTACCGGGTGCATCAGGCCGGCGGCAAAGCCGCCGCCGATATCCACAGAGGAATGGGCCAGCACAGGCGTGGCGAATACCGCCAGTTGCAGCAGGGCCAGGGGGGCGAGCAGTCGGTGCATGTCGGGTGTCTCCAAAGGTTTGCAGTGAGCAGCCGGCAGCATACCCGAGCCTCTGTTGTATTCCACTGCGGATGGGTGTAGATAGACAGACATTCTCGCAATTTTACCCGGGCCCTGTGATCAGGTGCCGCCAGCAACCGGAGTTTTCCCATGTCGCGGATGCCCGCCAGCCGCAAGTTGACCCGCGAGCAACTTGAAGCCTACTGGATGCCCTACACCGGCAACCGCCAGTTCAAGCGCGATCCGCGCATGATCGTCGCCGCCGAGGGCGTGCACCTGATCGACGACAATGGCCGCGAAATTCTCGACGGCCTCTCGGGGCTCTGGTGCTGCGGCGCCGGCCACAACCGGCCGGAAATTGCCGAGGCTGTCAGCCGCCAGCTGCGCACCCTCGATTACGCCCCCGCCTTCCAGTTCGGTCACCCCGGCGCCTTCGATCTGGCCAACCGCATCGTGTCCCTGACGCCGGCGGGGCTGGACTATGTGTTCTTTACCAACTCCGGCTCCGAAAGTGCCGATACCGCCCTGAAGATGGCCCGCGCCTACTGGCGGCAGAAAGGGCAGCCGGCCAAGACCCGTCTGATCGGGCGCGCCCGCGGCTATCACGGGGTCAACTTCGGCGGTATCTCCGTGGGCGGCATCGGCGCCAACCGCAAGCTTTTCGGTCAGGCGGTGGAGGCCGACCACCTGTCCCACACCCTGCTGCCCGAGAATGCCTTCTCCCGCGGTCAGCCCGCCCAGGGCTGGCACCTGGCGGAGGAGCTGCTGGAGCTGATCGCGCTGCACGATGCCAGCAATATCGCCGCGGTGATTGTCGAACCCATGGCCGGGTCGACGGGGGTGATACCGCCCCCAGCAGGCTACCTGCAGCGCCTGCGGGATATCTGCACGGCCAACGACATCCTCCTGATCTTCGACGAGGTAATCACCGGCCTCGGCCGTTGCGGCGCCCTCACCGGGGCGGATGCCTTCGGCGTGGTGCCCGACATCATGACCCTGGCCAAGCAGTTGACCAACGGCGCCGTGCCCATGGGGGCGGTGGTGGCGCGCAGCGAGATCTACCAGACCTTCATGGCAGCCGGTGGCCCCGACTACATGCTGGAGTTTCCCCACGGCTACACCTATTCCGCCCACCCGGTGGCTTGCGCCGCGGGGCTGGCGGCTTTGGACATCCTCGAGCAGGAGGCCCTGCCCGAACGCGTGGCGGAGCTGGCGCCGTATTTCGAGGCTGGCCTGCACAGCCTGCGCGGCGCCCCGCACGTGTCCGATATCCGCAATTTCGGCTTTGCCGGCGCCCTGCAGCTGGAGCACTGGCCGGGGGAGCCCGCCCGGCGCCCCTTCGAGCTCGCCATGCGACTGTGGGAGAAGGGTTTCTACCTTCGCTATGGCGGTGACACCCTGCAGCTGGGACTGCCCTTCGTGATCGAAAAGGCACAGATCGACAGCCTGCTCAATGCCCTCGGCGAGTCCCTGGTGGAACTGGCATAATCGACGGCTGTACATTGTCCTGAAGCCGGTACCTTGTCCCTCGCCTCGCTCTCCGCCCTGATCCTCTCTGCGCTCTCGGTTACCCTGCCCACCTTTGGCTGGGTGGTGCTCGGGGCCCTGCTTGCGCGCCTGGGCTGGCTGTCCCCGGGCTTGATCGATGGCTTTTCCCGGCTGGCCTTTCGCACCGCGCTGCCCCTGCTGCTGGCGCTCGGCGCGGCGGGGGTCAACCTGGGGGCACTGGGGGGCGCAACCTATCTGCTGGCGGGCGTACTGGCGACCCTGGTGACCCTCGGCGGTGCCTGGTGCTGGGGCCGCTGGCGTGGGCTGTCACTGCCCGATCTGGGGGTGTTTGCCCAGGCGGCTTTCCGCTCCAATCTGGCGATTGTGGGCATCGCCCTGTGCCACGCCGCCTTCGGCGAGAGCGGTTTGCGTCTGGCGGCGCTACCCGTGGCACTGCTCACCGCGCTCTACAATGTGCTCGCGGTCTGGCTGTTGCAGCACACCCTGGGGGGCGATCCCTCCCTGCGCGGTGTGCTGCGCGGCCTGCTGCGCAACCCTTTGCTGCTGGGTATCCTTGTCGGCCTGGCGGTTTCCCTCTCGGGAGTGTCACTGCCGCCGCTGGCGGCGACGGTCGAAGGCCTGTTATCCCGCGGCTTCCTGCCCCTGATGCTGGTGGCCATCGGCGGCTCCCTGCGTCTGTCGGCCCTGCGTCACGCCGGGCGGCTCACCTGGGAAGCCACCCTCTGGCGGCTCCTGATCGGGCCCGCACTCGGGGTGGTTATTGCGCTCTTGCTGGGGGTGCGCGGGGAGGCGCTCGGGGTGCTGTTTCTGCTGCTCGCCTCGCCGGTGGCCGCGGCCAGCTTCGTCATGGTGGTGGCCCTGCGCGGCAATGGCACGCTGGCGGCCAACATCATCGTGTTGACCACGCTGCTGTCGGCCCTGAGCATTACCGCGGGCTTTGCCCTGCTGGCCCTGCTGGGCCTGGTCCCGGCCTGAGGGGCGCCGACCTGGGACAGAGGCCGGGCGGCCTCGGGCCCCGCTCGCCGCGAGCAGGGCCAGCTCGTGCCGCCCCGGGTGTCAGCGACCGAGCAGGGTCCGCGCCACCAGCTCGCGCATGATTTCCGAGGAGCCCCCGTAGATGCGCTGTACCCGGGCGTCGGTGTAGAAGCGCGAGATGGGGTATTCGACGGTGTAGCCATAGCCGCCGAACAACTGCAGGCAGTCGTCGATGGTGTCGCACTGCATTTCGCAGGAGGCCAGCTTGAGCAGGGCGGCCTTGTCGGCCGTCAGCTCACCGCGGGCATACTCCGCGGCACACTCCTCGTAGAGTGCGCGGTTGAGGGCGATCTGGGTCTTCACATCCGCCAGCTTGAAACGCGTGTTCTGGAACTTGGCCACGCTCTGGCCAAAGGCCTGGCGCTCCAGCACATAGTCCACCGTCAGTTGCAGCGCGCCCTCCGCGGAGGCGACCGCCTGGGCGGCGATGCCCAGGCGCTCCCGGGGCAGCTCCTGCATCATGATCACGAAACCCTGGTTGACCTCCCCGAGGAGGGCATCGGCCGGCAGACGCATGTCCTGGAAGAACAGCAGGGCGGAATCCGAGGCGTGCTGGCCGATTTTCTCGATCTTCTTGCCGCGCTCGAAGCCGGGCAGGGAGGCGTCCACCAGGAACAGGGAGGTGCCCTTGGCGCCCTTGCCGGGGTCGGTGATCGCGGCCACGATCACCAGGTCGGCGTGCATGCCGTTGGTGATGAAGATCTTGGAGCCGTTGAGCACCCACTCGTCGCCGTCGCGCACCGCGTGGGTTCGGATCCCCTGCACGTCGGAGCCGGCACCGGGCTCGGTCATGGCCAGGGCGCCGACGGCCTCGCCGCTGACCATCTTCGGCAGCCAGCGCTCCTTCTGGGCATCTGTGCCGTGGTGGATCAGGTAGGGGGCGACAATATTCGAGTGGATGCCGTAGCCGGAGGCGAGGCCGCCGAAGCCCATGTGCGAGAGCTCCTCGATCAGCGCCAGGGTGATCCGCGGCGAGGTGCCGGCACCGCCGTAGGTTTCATCGACGTCGGGGCAGAGCAGCCCCGCGGTGCCGAGGGTGTTCCACAGGCTGCGCGGCACCATCTGCTGCGCTTCCCACTCGGCGTAGTGGGGCGCGATCTCCTTGTCGAAGGCGCGGCGGGCCATGTCCCGGAACAGGGTCATCTCTTCATTATCCATAAGTTAATTCTCCCTTCAGGAACGCCGAATGATAACCCCAAGGGGTGGTAGCCCGCCACACACCGGGTGCTACACTAGGTGCCCGACGACATTTGCCAGCATCACAATCAGGAGAATCCGGCATGCGCGAGTACCTGCAGTTCTACATCGACGGGCAATGGGTGGACCCGGTCGAGGCGAAAACCTGCGACGTGATCAACCCGGCGACCGAAGCGGTCTGCGCCCACATTTCCCTGGGTGGCGAGGCGGATGTGGATCGCGCGGTGGCAGCCGCCCGCCGGGCTTTCGAGAGCTACAGCCAGACCTCGCGCCAGGAGCGTGTCGAGTTGCTGGAGTCCTGTGTCGCCACCTACGAGAAGTACTACAACGACATTGCCGATGCCATCCGCGAGGAAATGGGCGCGCCGCGTTCCCTGGCGGTGAAGGCGCAGGCCCACGCCGGCCTGGGCCACCTGCAGGAGGCGGCCCGTGTGCTGCGTGAATATCCCTTCGAGGAAGTGCTCGGCGAGCACCGCGTGTTCAAGGAACCGATCGGCGTGTGCGGCCTGATCACCCCCTGGAACTGGCCGATGAACCAGGTCGGCTGCAAGGTCGCGCCGGCGCTGGCGGTGGGTTGCACCATGATTCTCAAGCCCAGCGAAGTGGCGCCCCTGTCCGCCTACATCTTTGCCCAGGTCATGCACGAGGCCGGGGTGCCCGCCGGGGTCTTCAACCTGGTCAACGGCGACGGCCCGACGGTGGGCGCGGCACTGTCGAAGCACCCGGGGGTGGACATGATGTCCTTCACCGGCTCCACCCGCGCCGGCGCCCAGGTGGCCCAGAATGCGGCGCCGACGGTCAAGCGGGTGGCCCAGGAACTGGGGGGCAAGTCGCCCAACATCATCCTCGACGATGCCGACCTCGAGACCGCGGTGACCCGCGGCGTGCTGCACATGTACAACAACACCGGGCAGTCCTGCAATGCGCCCTCGCGCATGCTGGTGCCCCGGGCGCGGCTGGCGGAGGCCGAGGCGATTGCCAAGCAGGTGACCGAGAGCATGGTCAAGCTGGGCAATCCCGAGGACGAAGCCACCACCATGGGGCCGGTGGTCTCCGAGGTCCAGTTCAGCAAGATCCAGGGCCTGATCGAGCAGGGCGTGGCCGAAGGTGCCAAGCTGGTGGTGGGCGGCCCGGGGCGCCCGGAGGGAATCGACCAGGGTTACTACGTGCGTCCCACCGTGTTTTCGGAGGTCAACAACGACATGACCATCGCCCGGGAGGAGATCTTCGGTCCGGTGCTGGTGATGATTCCCTACGACAGCGAGGACGAGGCGATCCGCATTGCCAACGACACCCCCTACGGGCTGGCGGGCTATGTGCAGAGCGAAAACATTGACCACGCCCGCCGCGTGGCCGCGCGTATCCGCGCGGGCAATGTGCACATCAACGGCGCCAGTGGCGGCTACGACGTGCCCTTTGGCGGCTACAAGCAGTCGGGCAACGGCCGCGAGTGGGGCGCCCACGGCTTTGCCGACTTCCTCGAGATCAAGGCCGTGGAAGGCTACGGCACCTGAGCATGCGCGAGGTGATACTCGCCATCGACCAGGGCACCACGGGCAGTACCGTGGCCCTGGTCGGGTCCGATGGCCAGGTCCTGGCCAGCGTCAATCGGGAGTTTCCCCAGCACTACCCGCGGCCGGGCTGGGTCGAGCACGATGCCGAGGATATCTGGGGGTCGGTGCTGGCCGGCATCCGCGCGGTCCTGCGCAAGGGCGAGTGCCGCGCCCGTGACATTGTCGCCATCGGCCTCACCAACCAGCGCGAGACCAGCCTGCTGTGGGACCGCAAGACCGGCGAGGCCCTGAACCGGGCGATTGTCTGGCAGTGCCGGCGCACCACCGAGTACTGCGAAACCCTCAAGGCGGCGGGCCACGAGAAACGGGTCTGGCGCAAGACCGGCCTGCTCCTGGACCCCTATTTTTCCGCCAGCAAGTTTCGCTGGCTGCTGCAGAACAGCCGGGGAATCCGGCGCCTGCTGGGCGCGGGGCGGGTGGCCGCGGGGACCGTGGACAGCTTTCTGCTCTGGCGCCTGAGCGGCGGTGACGCGCACGTCACCGATGTCTCCAATGCCTCGCGCACCTCCCTGATGAACCTCAAGCGCTGTTCCTGGGACCGCGAGCTGCTCGACCTGTTCGAGTTGCCGGAAGCCATACTGCCCGCCATTGTGCCCTCCAGTGGGGAGCTGGCGCGTACCCGGGGGGTGCCCGGCCTGCCGGATGGCATTCCCGTCTGCGGCGTGGCCGGGGACCAGCAGGCCGCCCTGTTCGGCCAGGCCTGTTTTGCCCCGGGCGACGCCAAGTGCACCTTCGGCACGGGCTCCTTCATCCTGATGAACACCGGCGGCGAGGTGCTGCAGTCGCGCTCCGGCCTGCTGACCACAGTGGCCTGGCAACTGGGGCAGGGCGGTAAGCCGGTCTATGCTCTGGAGGGCGGAGCCTTCGTGTGCGGGGCCGCGGTGCAGTGGCTGCGAGACGGCCTGGGCATCATCCGCACCTCGTCGGAGGTGGAGGCCCTGGCGCGCTCGGTGCCCGACCACGGCGGAGTGGAGTTCGTGCCGGCCCTGACCGGGCTGGGGGCGCCCCACTGGGCCCCGGAGGCCCGCGGCCTGCTGTGCGGCCTGACCCGCGGCAGCCAGCGCGGGCATATTGCCCGCGCCACCCTGGACGCGATGGCGCTGCAGAATGCCGACATTCTGCGGGCGATGGAGCGCGACCTGGGCAAGCGCATGCGGCCCCTGCGGGTGGACGGCGGCGCCGCCGCCAACGACCTGCTGATGCAGACCCAGGCGGACGTGCTGGGGCGCAAGCTGATCCGGCCCCGGGTGGTCGAGACCACCGTGGCCGGTGCCAGTTACCTGGCCGGCCTGGGCGTCGGGCTGTGGCCGGACACGGCGGCGATTCGCAACATCTGGCAGGTGGACGCCGAGTTCCGGGTGAAGATGCGCCCCGCCCAGCGGCGCCAGCGACTGGCGTCCTGGCAGGCGGCACTGGAGCGCACTCTCGCGTGAGTGACGGACATGGCTGAGATCCTCAAGTTTCGCAAACCCTCCCTGAAGGAAAAACACCAGGGCAAGGTGCTGTGCCGGCACAACCACCACAAGTGGGTGGTGGACAAGGCCCGCCAGTTCGACGTCAAGCAGGGCCGGCTGGTAACCTGCTACCGTTGCCAGCGTTGCGGCAAGGAGCGCGTTAGCGCCCACTGATGCCGCAGGGCCTGCGGTCGCCGCCCGCGGCGGGGCCGTATCCGATCAAGCAGGAGGTATTCCCATGACCCACATGATCTACCCCACCACCAACCTCGCCGCCGTCGAGCAGCTGGTCATTGAACGGGGGGAGGGCGTGTACGTCTATGACAACCGCGGCAAGCGCTACCTCGAGGGCATGAGCGGCCTCTGGTGCACGGCGCTGGGTTACGGCAACGAGGAGGTGATCGAGACTGCCGAGCGGCAGATGCGCACCCTGGCCTACTCCCACCTGTTTGGCGGCAAGACCCACCCCGCCGCGATGCAGCTGGCCGACGAGCTGGCGGAGATGGTGCCGATCGACAACGCCAGCGTGTTCCTCGGCAACTCCGGCTCGGACGCCAACGATACCCAGGTCAAGCTGCTGCGCTACTACTTCAATGTCATCGGCAAACCGGAGAAACACAAGATCATCGCCCGGGAACGGGCCTACCACGGCGTCACCGTCGCCGCGGCGTCATTGACCGGCCTGCCACCCAACCACGCCCACTTCAGTCTGCCCTTCGAGGCGCTGGGGGTGTTGCGCACCGGCTCGGCCCACTATTACCGCGACGCCCAGCCGGGGGAGAGCGAGGCGGAGTTCGTCAGTCGCCGGGCACAGGAGCTGGAGGCGCTGATCCTGGCCGAGGGGCCGGACACTATCGCCGCCTTCCTCGCCGAACCGATCAGCGGTGCCGGCGGCGTCATCGTGCCACCGGCGGGCTATTACGCGGCCATCCAGGCGGTGCTGGACAAGTACGACATCCTCTTCTGGGACGATGAGGTGATCTGTGGCTTCGGACGCACCGGCGCGGACTTCGGCGCCACCAGCCTGAACATGCGCCCGCAGATGATGAGCCTGGCCAAGGCCCTCTCCTCGGCCTACCTGCCGGTGAGTGCCGCGGTGGTGCCGGGCTACATGCACGAGGCGATGATCCAGCCCAGTGCCGAGGTGGGTATCTTCGGGCACGGCTATACCTACGGCGGCCATCCGGTGGCCTGTGCCGTGGCCAGCAAGGTGCTGGAGATCTATCGCCGCGACCGCTTGTTCGAGCGCGCCGCCGAGCTGGGGGAGTACTTCCAGGCCCGTCTGCGGGAGTTTGCCGATCACCCGCTGGTCGGCCAGGTGCGCGGCATGGGCATGATCGCCGCGCTGGAGCTGGTGGCGGACAAGGCCTCGGGGCAGCCCTTTGGCGACAACGCGGTGGGCGGCTATTGTGCCCGGCGCGCCCAGGAGCACGGGCTGATCGTGCGTGCCATGGGTGGCAACAACATCGCCCTGTGCCCGCCGCTGGTGATTACCCGGGAGCAGGTGGACGAACTGGTGGACAGCCTCGGGCGCGCCCTGGACGACACCCTGGCCTACGTCAGTGCAGAAGGCCTGCTGGTTGCCTGAGAAGGCCCGGGCTGCGCGCCGCGTACCCGGCTCAGCCACAGCACCGCCAAAGCAGCGCTAAAGGGCAGCAGGCGCTCGAAGATCTGCCCCGGTGCGTCCGGGGCCAGGTAGAGCCCCACCGCGAGGGTGAAGCCGGTCGCCATGGAGGCCAGCACGCCGCTGGCGCTGACCTCGATGCCCGCCAGGCGCACGAAAACCAGCGGCCCAAACGCCGAACCAATCGCGATCCAGGCGAACAGTACCCGCTCGAAGATGCTCGCCGGCAATACCAGGGCGACCCACACCGACAGCAGGCAGATGGCCACGATGGCTCCGCGGGAGACCAGCAGCTGCTTGCTGGGAAAGCGCCGGCTCAGGCCCAGGTCAATCGACAGGCTGGACGCGGCCACCAGCAACATGCTGTCTGCCGTGGACATGATGGCGGAGAGCACGGCGGCCAGCAGGATGCCGCTGACCAGGGGCGAGAACAGCAGGGCGATCAACTCGAAGAAGATATTCTCGGCCACCGCTGTCTCCGGCAGCAGAATCCGTCCGGCGAGCCCGACGAAGCACATGCCGGAAAACACCAGCGCATACCAGCCCGTGGCGATCCAGCGCGCCTGCCGCAGGGCGCGCTCATCCCGCAGCGCCATGAAGCGGACCAGGAGATGCGGCTGGCCGAAGGTGCCGATCCCGATGGCGAGATTGCCGACGATGAAGCCGAGGGTGGCGAGAGCCAGGTTGCCACCCGTCAGGCTGAGCTGTTCCGGCGCGTAGACCTGCGTCAGGCCATCGAGGAAGCCGCTCCAGCCGCCCACCGCGAGCCAGGCCGCCAGGGGCAGCAGCAGGGCCGCCAGGGCCATCATCAGGCCCTGCAGGGTGTCGGTGAGGCTGACCACCCAGAAGCCACCGAGCAGTGTGTAGAGCATGATGATGCCGCCGCCGATCAGGATGCTGCTGTCGCTGTCCAGGCCGAAGGTGCTGCTGAAGCTGTTTCCGGCACCCTGGAACTGGGAGGAGATGTAGAACACGAAGGAGACCAGCACGATCAGCGTGGCAAACAGCACGATGCGCTGGCGGGCGGCGCCGCTGCTGCGGTGGGCGAGAAACTCGGTGAGGGTGACGATATTGTGCTGGCGGCTGTAGGCCATCATGCGCGGAGCCACCCACCACCAGGCCACGACACAGCCGAGCACCACGCCAGCCACCAGCCACAGGGTCGAAAAGCCCGCCACATAGGCGATGCCGCTGACCCCGAGCAGGGTCCAGGCGGAGGTGGCACTGGCGGAGTAACTGATGGCGGCGACCACGGGCCCCAGTTGCCGGCCGCCGAGAAAGTAATCCTCGCGGGTCTTGCCGGAGGCCTCAGTGGCGGCCAGACTCAGGTTTCATCCGTGTTGTCCTGCGCCGCGAGTCGGCCGGCGTACTCCCGCAGGTATCCGGTTGCACTGCCACCGTGCACGCGAAAGTCGTAGCGGGCATTGGCATCCAGGGGAACCGTGATTTTGGCGCCTGCAAACAGTGCCTGCTCCCCGCCATCCCGGTTGTTGAAGCGGACGCGGTAACCGCCGGCTCTCGCCAGCAGATGACAGCCCTTCCCCTCGAATACCAGTGCCACCGGTTCGTCATCACTCGCCGTGGACAAGGCTCCCCGCAGGCGTCTGTGGAAACCTTCCGGCCCCATGACCTGCAGGTCATAGTGGCCCTCCTCGCACTGCCAGCTGTCCCGGAAGCGGTTTTTGCGGTCGATGGTGTAGCGGCGGGGCAGTGCTGCGGGATCGCGACGGTCGTAGACCTGAAACACCGCCGCACGCTCACCGCGATTGACCAGGGTCAGGGCGACCCGCCCGTCTGCCGGCTGCAATTTGACCAGGGCCTCCAGGTCGTAGCGATTTGGCCGCTGCGGCCGCAGGCCTGGTTCCTGGGCGGCCTGGGGTGCCCGCAGGGGAACTGGCGGCGTGGTCCGCCCCGGGAGCCCGGCTGCCCGTTCGGCATCTCTGTGCGGGTCGGGGAAGCCTGGCAAATCCCTGCGGTTGGGCTGGGCAAAGTCAAAAGCATTCATGAAGTCGCCGCAGACGGCGCGGCGCCAGGGAGATATGTTTGGCTCGTAGACCCCGAAGCGGGCCTCGAGAAAGCGGATCACCGAGGTGTGGTCGAGCACTTCCGAGTTGATGTACCCCCCGCGGCTCCAGGGGGAAATGACATAGGCAGGGACCCGGGGCCCCAGCCCGTAGGGGCGGCCCATGTAGGCCTCGCGTTCCAGCTCCGCGTCCGCGGCAGAGTGATACAGGTGGTATTCCCCCTCCGTGGATACCTGAGAGTGACCGGCGAAACCGCCTGACGCGCTGTCGAGTCGGGAGGGGGGTGCGGGGGGCGGCATGTGATCGAAGAAACCGTCGTTCTCGTCGAACATGATAAACAGCGCGGTTTTCGACCAGACCTCCGGGCGCGCGGTGAGGGCGTCCAGCACCTCCGCGGTGTAGGCGGCGCCCTGGGCGGGGCTCGAGGGGCCGGGGTGTTCCGAGCCGGCGGCGGTGGCCACGATCCAGGAGACTGCCGGCAGGCTGTCCGACTGCGCATCCGCGCGAAGCTGATCCAGGGCGCGGGTCTTCAGGCCGCGTCGCGCCAGTTCCGGGTCGGAGCCCGGGGCTCCGGCGACAGAGGCCTGAAAGGCGGCGAAGCCGACCAGGGGGTTGTCGGTGAAGTTGTCCGCCATGTCCTGGTAGATGGCCCAGTCGATACCCGCCTGCTGCAGGCGCTCGACGTAGGTGGTCCAGGTATAGGGCACAGGTGCGCCACGATCGGTGGGCAGTCGGTCGTGGGAGTTGCCGATGGCGGGGCCACCGGCCCGGGCGGCGCCGTCATTGGTGCCGCTCCAGAGGAACAGCCGGTTGGGGTTGGTGCCGCCGTGGAAGGAGCAGTGGTAGGCGTCGCACAGCGTGAAGGCTTCGGCCAGTGCAAACTGGAAGGGGATGTCGGCGCGCTGGAAGTAACCCATGGCGTGCAGCTGCTTCGCTTCGGGCCAGCGCGCCATGCGCCCGTGATCCCAGGCCGCCTGGGCATCCGGCCAGGAGTGGGGGGTGCCCTCCACCCGCATGTGGGCGAAGTTCTGGCGCACATTGAGGGGGAAGGGGGCCACCTGAGCGGGGCCTGGGTGCTGCTCGTTCAGCTGGGTGAACACGCCGCGGTCATCGCCCGTCAGCGCCCCCGGGGCCGGGTAGGGGTCGGAAAAACCGCGCACGCCGGGCAGCGTGCCAAAGTAGTGATCAAAGGAGCGGTTTTCCTGCATCAGGATCACCACATGCTCCACGTCCTGCAGGGTGCCGGTTTTAACGCTGGCGGGAATGGACAGAGCGCGAGCAATGGCGGGGAAGCTCGCCAGGAGTCCCGCCGCCCCGGCGGCGCCGAGTAGCTGGCGTCGGGTTATGTCGGTCATTGGGCTGGTTCTCGTAAAGGGCAGGTCAGAAGGAAGAGCCGGTTTATCCACGGACTTCCCCGCGGATAAACCGGTGACTCGTGGTGTTGCTTGGCCGCGTCAGACCTAGAAGTCGAGGCCGACCGAGACCGTCACGGTGCGCGGTGCACCGGGGTAGACGCTGTTGTTGCCGATTGCCGCGATGTAGTTGTCGTCCAGCAGGTTGTTGACGTTCAGGCGAATGCGCATGGCGTCGATGCCCGCGGGCAGGTTGTCCAGGTCGGCGCCGATATAAGCGTCGAGCACTTCGTAACTGGGTGCCGTTGCCGAGTTCTGGAAGTTGATATAGCGATCGCCGACATGGCGCATGGCGATCCCGGAGCTGATGACATCGCCCGCATAGTCGGCGGCGATGGTGTAAAAGGTTTTCGGGTCGCCGTAGACCTCGTTGCCGGCGCGAATGCCCGAACTTTCGTCCAGACCGGTGTCGCCGGTGGTCAGGTACTCGGAATCGTTGTAGGTATAGGACCCGGACAAACGCACGCGGTCAGTCAGCTGGTACGCAGCCAGCAGTTCGGCGCCCCGGCTCTGCTGGCCGCCGACGTTGACATAGGTGCCGTCCACTTCTCCCTTGTAGTCGATGCCCTCCAGGGAGCTGGCGTCGATCTTGACGATGCGGTTGTCGAACTCGATGTCGTAGAAGGTCAGTGCAGCGCGGAAGCCATGGTTGTTGTAGCGCAGGCCCAGCTCGATGTTTTCCGAGGTTTCCGGGTCGATGGTGCCCAGTTCGTTATTGGACAGGCCGGAATCGATAATCCCGGGCACGATGGACTTGTAGTTTTCCGAGTAGCCGACAAAGGTTTCCAGCCCCGCGATCGGTGTCTCGTAGGTCAGGCCGGCGTAGAGCAGCGGGTCCGAGGTCGAGTCGAGCTCGCCGGTGCGGAAGTCGTTGTAGAAGTGGTCGACCTGGGTATCCACGTCAAAGCGCTTGACCCCGATACTCGCGCTCAGCGGGCCGAAGTCGACATTCTCCTGGAGGTAGAACATCAGTTCCTTGGTGTTCGCCTCGGTCTTGTATTGTACCCAGTAGGGGCTGCGGTTGAATTCAAGGCTGGTTTCCGGGGCCCGGATCAGGTGCCAGGAGCGGACCACGTCGGCATCGTAGTTCTCGTACCAGAAACCGCCGCGCAGGGTGTGCGCCAGATCGCCGGTGTTGAACGCCCAGGAGAGATCGCCAGTCAGGCCGTAGCGGTGGTTGGAGTAGTTGGAGGTGCGGTAGGAGCTCACGCCTTCGACATTGCCCTGGTAGCAGTTGGGGTCCTTGGCCGCGGACAGGCCAAAGCGACCGCTGCAGCCTTCGATCGGGGTGGCCGGGCGCGTGGTGCCGGCGTCGACAAAAAAGATGTCCTCGCCCAGGTAGTCGCCGTAGATGGCTTCTCCGGACAGTTCCGTGGACAGGTCGCCGTCGCCGTCGACATCCGTCACATAGGGCGGAATCCAGTCACCGCGCCCCTTCACCCGGTGATAGTAGGCGGAGGAGTTGAAACGAATGGCACCAAAGTCCTTGTCCGCGGTGAAACTGAAGAAGGTGTTCTCGCGCAGTGCGCGCCAGCCGGCGCGGTAGTTTTCATCCAGGCCCGGGATACCGCTCCAGTTCATGTGCAGGCCATCGTGATTGGGGTTTTCCCGATAGCTTTCCAGGGACACGTACTCGTACTCGTTTTCGTTGGAGTCGTTGTAGGTGGCGAATGCCGTGAGGTTGTAGCCATTGACCTGCGTTTTCAGCTTGCCGGTCAGGTAGTCCTTCTCGGTGATCGCTTCATTGTCCCAGACGTCCTTGTTCTCGGCACTGGAGCCACTGATATAGAAATAGGTGTCCGGGGCGATTTCACCGGAGTCGTAACGGAAGCGGTACTTGCTGGCGTCCTGGTCCCCGGCCATGTAGACCAGGCTCAGGTTCTGCTCGGGCATCGGGTCCGAGGTGATGAAGTTCAGGGTGCCGCCCAGTGCCTCGTTGGAGCGCGAGCTGATGTCCGCGGTGCCCTGGCTGACTTCGACGGTTTCCAGATCAAAGACATCGATGAACTTGTTTGCCTTGCTGCCGCCGCCGTAGCCGGAGCCGCCATTGGGCAGGCCATCGATGGTGGTTCCGATCTGGCCATTGTTGGTGTTGAAGCCGCGCATCCTGATGTTGGTCATCCAGTCGGAGGAACCGAAGGTGTCGGCCTCTTCAACAATCACGCCGGGCAGTTCCTGGACCACGGTATTGACCGAGGCGTTCGCCGGGCGTCGGGCGACCATCTCCATGGCCACGCGGTTGGAGGCGAAGGTCTGCTTCTGGCCGAGGACCACCATCTCCTCCAGTTGATTCGCGTTTTGGGCTGCGCTTTCGGAGGCGGGTTCGTTGGCCAGGGGGGCAGCGCTGGCGATAGCGAGCGCAAGGGGTGAGAGCGCAAAATACTTGGCGGGTTTCATCAATATACCTCTGAGGGATAAAACATCGGTACAGGCCAATAGCCTGCGGAACGTCCTGTGTCCGGGAGGGCACTCTAGGGAGGGTGCGTGACACTCGTGTGAACGATCGGTGATGTTTTGTTGATGCCTGCGTAGCGCTATCGCTCAGGGTAATTTCGTGCAGCACCTGCCGCGCCGCTGCCGGTGAGTGGGGGAGTCGGCGCGATCAACAACGCGCTGAGCGGCGCCCGCCGGAGTGGCGGGGCGTCTTTCGGTGAGCGGTTGCGGGAGAGGTGGCGCCCCGGCGAGGGGGCGCGTACTGCTGACCGGTAACTAGCGGCCCAGGCCGCCCATGAGGATGTACTTGATCTCGACGTAGTCGTCGATACCGTATTTGGAACCCTCGCGGCCGGAGCCGGATTCCTTCACCCCGCCAAAGGGGGCCATCTCGTTGGAGATCAGACCCTCGTTAATGCCGACAATGCCGTACTCCAGGGCTTCCGCCACGCGCCACACCCGGCCGATGTCGCGGGTGTAGAAGTAAGAGGCGAGGCCGAACTCGGTATCGTTGGCCATGGCAATGGCTTCGTCCTCGTCGCGGAAGCGCACGACCGGGGCGACCGGACCGAAAATCTCGTTGCGGAATACCGGCATCGACGCCGTGACATCGGTGAGGATGGTCGGGGCATAAAAGCAGCCACCGAGTTCGTGGCGGCTGCCGCCCAGGGCAACCCGGGCCCCCGCGGAAATCGACGCCTGGACCAGCTCGTCGACGTCTTCCACGGCGCCGGCGTTGACCAGCGGGCCGACCTGGCTGCCGTCCTCCAGGCCGTTGCCGACGACCAGCTCGCGGGTGGCCTTCACCAGTTTTTCCACGAAGGCGTCGTAGACGCTGTCCTGTACCAGCAGGCGGTTGGAGCAGACGCAGGTCTGCCCGGAGTTGCGGTACTTGGAGGCCAGGGCACCCTGCACCGCGGCGTCCAGGTCGGCGTCGTCGAAGACGATGAAGGGGGCGTTGCCGCCCAGCTCCATGGAGGTCTTCTTCATGGTTTCCGCGCACTGGGCCTCGAGCATCTTGCCCACGGGGGTAGAGCCGGTGAAGGTCAGCTTGCGCACGATGGGGTTGCTGGTCAGCTCGCCGCCAATCGCGGAGGAGGAGCCCGCCAGTACGTTGAGTACCCCGGCGGGCACACCGGCCCGCTCCGCCAGCACGGCCATGGCAAAGGCCGAGAGCGGCGTTTCCGTGGCCGGCTTGATCACGATGCTGCAGCCGGCGGCGAGGGCCGGGGCCGCCTTGCGGGCGATCATGGCATTGGGGAAGTTCCAGGGGGTAATGGCGGCGACCACGCCCACCGGCTGCTTGATGCAGACAATGCGCTTGTCGGGACCGGGGCCGGGAATCACGTCCCCGTCGATGCGCTTGGCCTGCTCGCCAAACCACTCGACAAAAGCCGCGCCGTAGGCGACCTCGCCGCGGGATTCCGCCAGCACCTTGCCCTGCTCCGCGGTCATGATGATCGCCAGGTCTTCCTGGTTGGCCATCATCAGGTCGAACCACTTGCGCAGGATCTGTGCGCGCTCCTTGGCCGTGCGTTGCTTCCAGTCCTGCATCGCCCGCTCGGCGGCTTCGATCGCCCGGCGGGTCTCCGCCGCACCGGTCTTGGCGACGTCGCAGATGGTCTCGCCGGTAGCCGGGTTCTTGACCGCGAAGGTGGCTCCGTCATCGGCGTCCACCCAGGCGCCATCGATCCAGGCGCGGGTCTGCAGCAGGCTGGGATCGGAAAGTTTCAGTTGCATGTGGCTCATCCTTCTGTCCAAAGCGGAAAATGTGCGGGCCCGGTTGTCACAGGCCAGTCTCTCATGCGCTGTGGGGCGCTGTCGCCTTCGCCGTGGGCGCGCCCGGTCCCCGTGGCCGCGCTGCGCGGGGCAGTCTGCCGCTGCCCAGGCTAGCGCCGGGGGCGCCGGCGGCCGGCCAGCCGGTGCTTGCGCAGCAGGCCTCGCAGTTGATCATAGCGGAGTTGCAGGGCTTCTGCCGTGCGCCCCTGGTGGTGTCCGTGGGCCTCCAGGGCCCGCACCAGCAGGTCGCGCTCCGCGCGCTGCATTGCGCGGCGGAAATCCAGCGGAAAATCGCCCCCGGGCTCTGCCGGCTCGCGCTCCCCCGGGCTCGTGCCGCCGGCCGTCGCCGGCGCCGCGTCCGGGCTATCCTCGCGGCTGTTCTGCCAGGGCGCGCGAAAGGGGTCCAGCACGATCTCGTCCACGGCCTCTTCCGGGTCGCCCCAGCGGTGCAGGGAGCGCTCGACGGTATTCTTCAATTCGCGTACGTTGCCCGGCCAGTCGTGCCCGAGCAGCTGGTCCCGCGCGGTCTCGGTAAAGCCCGGAAACAGCGGCCAGCCCAGCTCGGGGCAGACCTGCACGGCGAAGTGCTCGGCCAGCTCCAGGATGTCCTCGCGGCGGTGCTGGAGGGGCGGCAGGTGAATCACGTCAAAGCTCAGGCGGTCCAGCAGGTCGGCGCGGAACTCGCCGGCGGCCACCTGTGCCCGCAGGTCGGCGTGGGTGGCCCCCAGCACCCGCACATCCACCCGCAGGGTTTGCTGCCCACCCAGGCGCTCGAATTCCCCGTATTCGACCAGGCGCAGCAGCTTTTCCTGCAGGCACAGGGACATGCTGCCCAGCTCGTCGAGGAACAGGGTGCCGCCGTCGGCGCGCTCGAAGCGCCCGGCCCGCGACCGGGTCGCACCGGTGAAGGCCCCCGCCTCGTGGCCGAACAGTTCGGATTCCAGCAGGGATTCGGCGAGGGCGGCGCAGTTCACCTTGACCAGCGGCGCGTCCCAGCGGGGGGAGAGGTAATGCAGGCGCTGGGCGATCAGTTCCTTGCCGGTACCGCGGGCCCCGAGGATCAACACCGGACGATTGATGCTCGCCAGGCGCGAGACCTGCTCCAGCGCCTCCGCCAGGGCGAGGGACTGGCCGACAAGATTTTCCGAGGCCTGCATGGGGTTCTCCGGTCAGGAATGCCGTAGTTGGTATAATTTACCAAAAATATAGGTCAAATATCCCAATTTGTCGGAAAGACCCGCCTCCGCAGGCAGTGCGAATTTTAAAAAACCCCGTTTTATCAATGGCTTGATGCTTGTTGGCACGCCTCTTGTAACAGTAGCGGCAGAGACTGCCGGCCATTTTTCGCCGGCCGGAACGGACCCCCGAGCCGCCCACTGGGCGCCGGGGCCAGATTGTCGACGCCTGGAGGGCAGCAGCATGGGAATCTTTTCGCGCATGACCGACATCATCAATTCCAACCTCAGCGCCCTGCTGGACAAGGCCGAGGACCCGGAAAAGATGATCCGCCTGATCATTCAGGAGATGGAGGACACCCTGGTGGAAGTGCGCAGTTCTTCGGCGCGGGTCCTGGCGGAGCGCAAGGCCGCTGCCCGCCGGCTGGAGCTGGTGCGCGAAGACATCGCGTCCTGGGAGGCCAAGGCAAAGCTGGCCCTGGGCAAGGGGCGGGAGGACCTGGCCCGCGCCGCCCTGCAGGAGAAGCAGCTGCTGGGCGAGGAGCTGGCGGCGGTGGAAGCCGAGCTGGCGGCCACCGACGAGCACATCGGTCAGTTGAACGAGGAAATCGGCCAGCTGCAGCAGAAGCTCGGCGATGCCCGGGCGCGGCAGAAAGCCATGCTGATGCGCAGCCAGACGGTGGAGTCGCGCATCCGCGTCAAGCGCCAGATCCAGCGCGAAGCCCTGGATGACGCCTTCCAGCGCTTCGAGCGTTTCGAGCGCCGGATGGACACCCTGGAGGGGCAACTGGAGTCCATGGACCTGGGGCGCGAGGCGCCGGCGGACCTGGCGGCGGAGATCGACGCCCTGGTCGAGGATGAGCGCATCGACGAGGAACTCGAGCGCCTGAAACGCGAACTGGATAACCGCAAGGCGCAGGCCTGATTGGCCCGCCCGGCGGAATGTGTCAGCCTGCGGGCTGACCCCACCGGCCTAGGAAGCGACCCCCATGCAATTCTGGCAATTCATGTTTGTGCCCACGATCCTGTTTCTGGTGATCGTGGCGCCCATCTGGATCGTGATGCACTACCGCAGCCTGCAGCGCTCCTCCCGCAGCCTCAACGCCGAGGACCGCCAGGCGCTGGAGGAGATGCTGGCGACTGTCGACCAGCTCTCCAAGCGTATTCAGGTGCTGGAGACCATTCTCGACAGCGACCACCCGGACTGGCGCAACCGCAGCGAGCGGGAAGCGCGTGAAGAGGAGAAAGGATCATGACACGAGGACGTCGATACAGGGATCAGCGCGGGCCCCGCGGAAGGGGTGACGAGCGGCAGTTCCGCCTGGACCGTGCCTCCGGCTGGGGCATCGGCCTGTACCGCGATACCCGCCGCAGCCGGCTCGGGGGCGTGTGCTCGGGGATTGCCGAATACTGGAACGTGGAGCCCTGGCTGGTCCGCCTGCTGTGGATTGCCGGGATCCTGTTTACCGGCACCCTGGCCCTGTGGGCCTATCTCGCCGCCTGGATTCTGCTGGTGCCGCGGCCGCAGCGGACATCCCGCAGCCGCTGGGAAGCGGAGGGTGGCGGCGATGAGCCGCCCGTGGACATGGAGTACGACGAGTTCCAGCACGTCTACCGGCCGCGCCGGGCCTTCCGCTACAGCGACTCCAGCACGGTGCGCCTGCGCCGGGCCCGGGAGCGCCTGGATGCTGCCCTGCGCCGGGTCGAGGCCATGGAGTCCTACGTGACCTCCCGGCGCTTCGAACTGGACCGGGAGATCTCGCGGCTCTGAGCCGCGACCGCAGCTGAGCTGTCGCCGCTCTTCCCGTGCGGGGGCGGCAGCTCAGCCGGCGTGGAAGGCGATATGCTCGCCGATGAAGCTGGCGATAAAGAAATAGCTGTGATCGTAACCGGGCTGGCGACGCAGGGTGAGCGGGTAGTCCGCTTCGGCGCAGGCCTGCTCCAGCAGCTCCGGGCGCAACTGCTCGACGAGGAAGTTGTCCGACTCCCCCTGGTCCACCAGCAAGGGCAGCTGCCGCGCGCCGGCACGGATCAGCTCGCAGCTGTCCCAGTCCGCCCAGGCCTGGCGATTACCGCCGAGGTAATGGCCCAGGGCCTTGTGACCCCAGGGCACCTGGCTGGGCGCCACGATGGGGGCGAAGGCGGAGACCGAACGGTAGCGGTCCGGGTTGCGCAGGGCGATCACCAGGGCGCCGTGGCCGCCCATGGAGTGGCCGAAGATGGCGCGCCGGGTGCCGTCCAGGCCGAAGGCCGGCTCCAGCAGGGCCGGCAGCTCTTCCACGATGTAATCGTACATGCGGTAGTGCCGGTCCCAGGGCGCCCGGGTGGCGTTGACGTAGAACCCGGCACCGAGGCCGAAATCCCAGGCCCCTTCGGGGTCGTCCGGCACAGCGTCCCCGCGGGGGCTGGTGTCGGGGGCCACCAGGGCCACGCCGTGCTCGGCGGCGTAGCGTTGGGCCCCGGCTTTCTGCACGAAATTCTCGTCGCTGCAGGTCAGCCCCGAGAGCCAGTAGAGTACCGGCACCGGGCCGTCCTCTGCCTGGGGCGGCAGGTAGAGGCCGCAGTGCATCTCACAGTCACCGAGGGTGTCGCTGCGATGTTGCAGGCGCAGCTGGCGCCCGCCGAAGCAGCGGTTCTCGGCCACGATATCCACGTTCATCCCCGTCTCCCCGTCAATAGAGCACCACTGAACGGATGCTGTCGCCACCGTGCATCAGGTCGAAGCCCTGGTTGATGTCCTCCAGGGGCATGGTGTGGGTGATCAGGTCGTCGATATTGATCCTGCCCTCCATGTACCAGTCGACGATGGTGGGCACGTCGCTGCGGCCCCGGGCGCCGCCGAAGGCGACCCCGTGCCAGGAGCGCCCGGTGACCAGCTGGAAGGGCCGGGTGGCGATTTCCTGGCCGGCGCCGGCCACGCCGATGATGTAGGATTCGCCCCAGCCCTTGTGGCAGCACTCCAGGGCCTGGCGCATGACCTGGACGTTGCCGATGCATTCAAAGCTGTAGTCGGCGCCGCCACCGGTGAGGTCCTGCACCGCTTCCACCACATTGTCGACCTGGCTGGCGTCGATGAAGTGGGTCATGCCGAACTTGCGACCGATGGCTTCCCGGGCCGGGTTCAGGTCGACACCGATGATCTTGCCGGCGCCCACCATGCGCGCGCCCTGGATCACGTTCAGGCCGATACCGCCGAGGCCGAAGACCACCACGTTGCTGCCCGGGGTGACCTTGGCGCTGTAGACCACCGCGCCGACCCCGGTGGTGACGCCGCAGCCGATGTAGCAGATCTTGTCGAAGGGCGCGTCCTCGCGCACCTTGGCCACGGCGATCTCCGGCAATACGGTGAAGTTGGAAAAGGGGGAGCAGCCCATGTAATGACGCAGGGGCTCGCCGTCGAGGGAGAAGCGGCTGCTGCCATCGGGCATCACGCCCTGGCCCTGGGTCTCGCGAATCGACTGACACAGGTTGGTTTTCGGGTGCAGGCAGAAACTGCACTCGCGGCATTCCGGGGTGTAGAGGGGAATGACGTGGTCACCGGGTTTGACCGATTTCACCCCGGCGCCGACCTCGCGCACGATCCCCGCGCCCTCGTGGCCGAGGATGGCCGGAAAGGCGCCCTCCGGGTCGTCCCCCGAGAGGGTGAAGGCGTCGGTGTGACAGATGCCGGTGGCCATGATTTCCACCAGGACTTCGCCATCGCGGGGGCCCTCGAGGTCCACCTCGCAGATTTCCAGGGGCTTGCCGGCGGCAAAGGCGACAGCGGCGCGTGTTTTCATGCTGATCTCTCCTGCGTGCGTAGTGCTCGCATGGTACGAGCTGGCCCCGCAGGGGACAAGCTGCCGTGTTTGCATTAGTCTGGGCAAAAACACGGGAGGCCCGGGGTGCAGGACAGGATTGAACAATTTGGCGGGGCCGGAGAGCCCCTGGTATTCGCCCACGCCAACGGCTTCCCGCCGGGCAGTTACCGGCGTTTGCTGGAGCCGCTCACGTCGCGTTTCGCGGTGAGCGGCTTCCGCCACCGGCCCCTGTGGTCTGGCGAGCCGGCGCCGCCGCGGGCCGACTGGCACCTGTTCGCCCGCGATTTCAACCACGCCCTCGCCCACAGCCTGGACCAGCCGGCCTGGGTCATGGGGCACTCCCTGGGCGGGGTGGTGGCCCTGCTGGCGGCGATACAGGAGCCCCGGCGTTACCGCGGCCTGATTCTGCTCGATCCGGTGTTTCTGGGGTGGCGCCAGGCGATTGCCCTGAACCTGACGCCCCGCGGGCAGCTGACGCGCCTGCCGATGATACGCAGTGCCCTGCGCCGGCCCGAGCAGTTCGCCGACCGCCAGGCCGCCTTCGATTTCCATCGCGGCAAGCGCGCCTTCCTGGGGCTGAGTGACGCCGTGCTCTGGGATTACATCGAGGCCGGGACACAGGCCAGCGGGGAGGGCGTGAGTCTGGCCTGGTCCGGTGCCTGGGAGGCGGCGGTGTATGCCTCGGTGCCCCTGGTCTGGCCGCGCCTGCGCCGCCTGCGCCTGCCCACCCTGGGCCTGCGCGGCGAGCACTCGGATATCCTCACCCCGCGCGCCCTGCAGCGCTGGCGGCAGCTGCAGCCGCGGGCGGAGCTGGACACCCTGCCCGGGGGGCACCTGTTCCCGCTGGAGCAACCCGCGGTCACCGCGGAACGGGTGCTGCGTTTCCTGCGCGAGGCGGCCTGATGCTGCACCGGATCTGGCTGGGCTTCTTTGTCGCGGCCTTCCTCAGCGGACTCTGGCAGTGGCTGGGCCAGGGCGACAGCGAGGTGTTTCAGCGCATGGTGGGCAGCCTGTTCGAGATGGCCGGGCTGGCGGTGCAGCTGGCCATCGGGCTGATCGGCCTGATGGCCCTGTGGCTGGGGGTGGTGGCCGTGGGCGAGGCCTCGGGGCTGGTCGACCGGCTGGCGCGCCTGCTCTCGCCGCTGTTTACCCGCCTGATGCCGGAGGTGCCCCGGGGGCATCCGGCGATCTCCTCGATGACCCTGAACCTCTCCGCCAACGTGCTCGGCCTGGACAACGCGGCGACGCCCCTGGGCATCAAGGCGATGCGCGACCTGCAGACCCTCAATCCCACACCGGGGGTGGCCAGCAATGCCCAGATCCTGTTCCTGGTGCTGAATACCTCCTCGGTGACCCTGTTCCCGATGACGGTGTTGTTGTACCGGGCGCAAATGGGCGCCGGGGACCCGGCGGCAGTGTTCATCCCCATTCTGCTGGCGACCAGTGCCTCGACCCTGGCGGGGCTGCTGGTGACGGCCTGGGTACAGCGCATCCGCCTCTGGGACACGGTCCTGCTGGGCAGCCTGGCCGGGGTGTTTGCTTTCCTGCTGGCCCTGGTGGCCTGGCTCTCGACCCTCGGCGCCGAGCAGTTGCAGCGGCAATCCAGTCTGTTCAGCAATTTGCTGATACTGAGCCTGATCCTGCTGTTCCTGGTGGTGGCCCATCGCCGGGCGGTGAATGTCTACGAGACCTTTATCGAAGGGGCCCGGCAGGGTTTTGAAACTGCCATCGGCATCATTCCCTACCTGCTGGCGATGCTGGTGGCGATCGGGGTGTTCCGCGCCAGCGGCGCCCTCGAGCTCTTGCTGGAGCTGCTGCGCAGCGCGGTGGCCAGTGGTGGCTGGGACGCGCGCTGGGTGGACGGCATGCCCACGGCACTGATGAAGCCGCTGTCCGGCTCCGGCGCCCGGGCGATGATGGTGGACACCATGAACACCTTTGGCGTGGATTCCTTCCAGGGGCGCCTCGCCGCCACCCTGCAGGGTTCCACCGAAACCACCTTCTATACCCTCGCGGTGTATTTCGGCGCGGTGGGTATCCGCCACGGCCGGCACGCGTTGGGCTGCGGCCTGGCCGCGGATGCTGCGGGTATTGCCGCGGCGATTGCGGTAGCCTACTGGTTCTTCGGATGAGTGACTGTCACAAAACTGTCACGCGGGGGATGGGAGAATGCGGCATGCTGTCGTCTCTGCCGTGCCCCCGGGCCTGCGGCACTCACCCGACCTGACCGAGGACCCGACGCAAACCATGCAAAAGTCGCTCAATCGCCGCCTCGCCGACCTCGACCAGAAGCGCTTCATGCCCCGTGAGCTGAGCTGGCTGTCCTTCAACGCGCGGGTCCTGCAGGAGGCCGCCGAGCCCGAGGTGCCGGTGATCGAGCGGCTGCGCTACCTGGGCATCTTCTCCAACAACATGGACGAGTTCTTCCGCGTGCGGGTGGCCGAGGTGCGGCGCCTGATTACCGTGTCCCAGGGCAGTGACCGCCAGCAGGCGAAGGACCTGCTGGCGGCCATCCAGCAGCAGGTGGTCCAGCTGCAGAAGCAGTTCGAGAAGGTCTACACGGGGGTGCTGCGGGAGCTGGCCAGCCGGCACATCTACATGATCAACGAGCGTCAGCTGGACGCCGGCCAGGCGGCCTTCGTGCAGGACTACTTCAGCCGTGCGGTGCTGCCGGAACTGGAGCCCATCCTGTTGCGGGATGGTCATCCCATCCCGCCCCTGAACGACGAGTCGATCTACCTGGCACTGGATGTGCGCACCGGCGACGACTATCACTACGCGGTGGTGGAAGTGCCCACCGACCGGCTGGACCGCTTTGTGCAGATTCCCCGCCGCAAGGGCAAGCAGGGCAAGGTCTTCATCGCCCTGGACAATGTCATCCGTGCCTGCCTGGTGCAGATGTTCCGCGGGGTATTCCGGATCGACGAGGCCGCGGCCTACTGTTTCAAATTCTCCCGGGACGCCGAGCTGGAGATGGACCAGGACATCACCGAGAGCCTGATCGAGAAGATGGAGAGCAGCCTGCGCCAGCGGCGCCGGGCCGAAGCCGTGCGCTTTGTCTACGATGCGGCGATGCCCACGCGCCTGCTCGATCACCTCTGTACGCGTTTTGGTTTCGGCAAGTACGACAGCCTGATTCCGGGGGGGCGCTACCACAACTCCAAGGACTTCATGTCCTTCCCCAACGTGGGCCCCAAATACCTCGAGTTCAAGCCGCTGCCGCCGATCCGCCTGCCGCGGCTGGATGACCCGGGCAGCCTGTTCGACAACATCCGCGAGCAGGATGTCTTCCTGTATTTTCCCTACCACCCCTTCGACTACATCATCGACCTGCTGAAAACCGCGGCCCTGGACCCCCAGGTGACCACCATCAAGATCTGCCTCTACCGGGTGGCCCGCCAGTCCCGGGTGATTGATGCCCTGGTGAATGCGGTGCAGAACGGCAAGCGTGTGCTGGCGGTGGTGGAACTGGCGGCCCGCTTCGACGAGGCGGCCAATATTGGCTGGGCGCAGCGCCTCACGGAAAACGGCATCCAGGTGATCTTCGGCATCCCGGGCCTCAAGGTGCACAGTAAACTGTTGCTGATCGAGCGCCGGGAGGACGGTGAGGCGCGTTTCTACAGCCACGTGGGGACCGGCAATTTCAACGAGAAGACCTCGCGCACCTACACCGATTTCAGCCTGCTCACCTACGACCAGAATATCGGGCGCGATATTCACGATGTCTTCGACTTCCTGCAGTTCACTTACAAGCGCCACCGCTACCGGACCCTGCTGGTGTCGCCCCACAGCACTCGCCCGGGCCTGCTGCACCTGATCGAACAGGAAATTGCCAACGCCCGCGCCGGCTATCGCGCGGAGATGCTGCTCAAGTGCAACAACCTGGTTGACCGGAAATTGGTAATGAAACTCTACGAGGCCTCGGAGGCCGGTGTCCGGGTCAAGCTGATCGTGCGCGGGATGTGCTCGCTGTTGCCCGGGGTCAAGGGCCTGTCGGAGAACATCCGCGGTATCAGTATTGTCGATCGCTTCCTCGAGCACCCGCGGGTCTATGTCTTTTACAACCGCGGCCACCCGCGCTACCTGATGGGCTCTGCGGACCTGATGACCCGCAATCTGGACCACCGGGTCGAGGTGTTGTGCCCGGTGCGCGACCCGGCGGCGCAACGTACCTTGCAGGATATTCTCGACCAGCAGTGGCACGACAACGTGAAAGCGCGGGTACTGGATGCTGCCCAGTCGAACCAGTTTGTTCCCCGGCGCAAGAAGGCCGCGCGTATCCGCGCCCAGGAGTCCATTCACCGCTACCTGGCCAGCGGCAAGCTGCCGCGCTATGCCCGGGCCACGAAACGCGGCAAGAGCAGCGGGGCGACACGCCGTAGCAAGGGTGGAGGGAAATCCTGATGGCCGGGTTGGTCGGTGCGTGGGTGGGGCTGTCGGTGCTACTGGTGTTGGCGTCGCTGCTGCCCCTCTCGCGCCGCCCGCAGTGGTGGATTCGCGGCCTCGACTTCCCGCGCCTGCAGCTGGCGGTACTGGCGCTGCTGGTCCTGCTCGCCGGTCTCGCCCTGCATCGCTGGCAGCCCCTGGGTCCGGCCGGCTGGGCCCTGCAGGGCCTGCTGCTGGTCTGCCTGGCCTACCAGCTCAGCTGGGTGCTGCCCTACACCCCCTTCTGGCGTCGCCAGGTACCGCGCAGTGGTTCGCCGGGAGGGCCGAGCCTGAGCCTGCTTTCCGCCAATGTGCTGATGACCAACCGTCGTGCCGATGCGCTGCTGGCGCTGGTGCGTCAACAGCGGCCGGACCTGGTCATCACGCTGGAATCCGATCACTGGTGGGAGCAGCAGCTGGCGCCCCTGGAGACCGACTACCCCTGGTCGGTGAAATGCCCCCTGGACAACCTCTACGGCATGCACCTGTATTCCCGGCTGCCCCTGGAGGAGACCGAACTGTGTTTCCTGGTGGAGGAGGATGTGCCGTCGATACACACCCGGGTGGTGCTTGCCGACGGGGAATCGGTGCGCCTGCATGTGCTGCATCCGGCACCCCCCAGCCCCTCGGAGAACGAGGAATCCACCGAGCGCGATGCCGAGCTGTTGGTGGTCGCCCGCAGTCTGCTGGAGAGCCGCCAGCCGGTGGTGGTGGCCGGGGACCTCAACGACGTCGCCTGGTCCTCGACCACCCGGCTGTTCCGGCGTATCAGCGGGCTGCTCGACCCGCGCATCGGGCGCGGCATGTTCAATACCTTTCACGTGAAGTTTCCCTTCCTGCGCTGGCCCCTGGACCACCTGTTCCACAGCCGCCACTTCAGCCTGCTGTCCCTGCGCCGACTTCCGGATATCGGTTCGGACCACTTCCCGCTGTGGGTGGAGCTGGCCCTGGAGCCCGGCCGCGACGATCACGAGGGACCGCAGGAACCCTCCCCGGGGGAGCGCCAGCGGGCGCGCGAAATCTCTGCCCACGGCAACGTGTCGGTGGCGGAAGTGCCGGAACCGGGTCGGGCTTAAGGTTGCCCTAAGACAGCTGACGCACACTACCCTCACCAACTTCCCGTGAGGGTCAGCGATGTCGATGTCAGCCGTGTCTCCACAGGTCTCTCCCGCGCCGCCGCAGCATGTTCAGCCGGCGCTTCCCTCCTTGATGATTAAGGGGCCCGCTGCAGCTGACCGCTGTATCGAGGAAGGTTTTGTGGCGAGTGTTTTCGAGCGTGCCTGGGGGGCGCATGTCACCCGCTTCCTGCCCTGGCTGTGCAGCCTGCTGCCTCAGGCTGACGCTGTGCCGGAGGCGGTGCTGGGGCTTCGCGCCGCCGCCCGGGAGCGGCTTTTCTGTGAACAGTACCTCGACGAGCCCCTGCTGGCGGTGCCGGCGCGCTTGCACGGGCAGGTCTGCGAGCGGGCCGATATCATGGAGCTGGGCAATCTGGCTGCCAGCTCGGCGGGGCGCGGTGCCTTGCTGTATCTGCTGGCAACCCAGGCGGCCCATCGCGCCGGTGTGCGCTACCTGCTGTTTGCCGCCAACCGCGCAGTGCGCTTGTCGATCCTGCGCAGCGGCTTTACCCCGCTGGTTGTTGGGCCCGCCGATGCCGGGCGCCTGGGATCCCGGGCGGGGGAGTGGGGGCGCTACTACGATGGCAATCCGGTGGTCATGCTGGGCGATATGGCGCTGACCGACCGCCAGGCCCGGCAGCGGCAGGGCGTGCCGGCGCTGCTTGCCCACTACGACAGCGCCATTGCCGGCCTGGCGAGCGTCCTGAGTGAGGTGCGCCAGTGACCGCGGGTGTGGAGCAACTGTTGTCGTGCCTGGCTGCGCGCGCTGTCAGTCAGCCGCAGATGGACAGTGTGGTCAGTGGTGCGGAGACCCTGAGCGCTGGGGCGCTCTGGTCGCGCAGCGGCGAGCTGGCCGAGTGGTTGCGCGACCACGGTGTCGAGCGCCTGGGGCTGTGGGCGGACAATGGCATCGACTGGGTGCTCGCCGACCTGGCCTGCCTGCGGGCGGACATCTGCCTGGTAGGGCTGCCGACCTTTTTCAGTGCCGAGCAGCGCGAATACGCGCTGACCGCCAGTGGCGTCGACTGTCTCCTGCTGGGGCCCGAGGCCGCCGAGATGCTGGCGGGGCCCTCACAGACCATCCAGCAAGCGTCGGGTCTGCGCCAGTTGGTGGCTCTCGAGTTGCGGGAATGCGAGCGCTCGCCGCTGCCTTCGGCCACCGGCAAGATTACCTTTACCTCGGGCTCGACCGGCCAGCCCAAGGGCGTCTGCCTGTCCAATGCGCAGTGCCTGGCGGTGGCGGCTTCTCTGGTGGACGCGGTGGACTGTCCCGGCGCCCGTCATCTGTCTTTGCTGCCCCTGGCGGTGCTGCTGGAAAACATTGCCGGTCTCTACCGTACCCTGCTCGCCGGCGGCGTGGTGATCCTGCCCGATCCGGCGGACCTCGGGCTGAGCGGCAGTTCCGGCGTCCACCTGCCGGGCTTCCTGTGGGCCCTGGAGCGCTGGCAGCCCGAGACACTGATTCTGGTTCCCGAGTGGCTTCAGGGCCTGGACCGTGCCCTGGCAGCGGGTTGGCGGCCACCGCTTTCCCTGCGCTTTGTGGCTGTCGGTGGGGCGCGGGTGGCACCGGCACTGCTGCAACGCATCCGCGATCGCGGCCTGCCGGTCTACGAGGGCTACGGCCTCTCCGAATGCGCCTCGGTGGTCAGTCTGAATACCCCCGCCGCGGATCGCCCAGGCAGCAGTGGTCGTCCTTTGCCGCATGTGCACGTGTCGGTGGAAGACGGTGAGCTGGTGGTGGCGGGCAACACCTTTCTCGCTTACCTCGGTGAATCGCCCCACCCGCCACACTGTCCCGTGCGCACGGGGGATATCGCCGAACTGGATGCGGAGGGCTTTGTGCGCATCGCCGGGCGCCGCAAACACCTGCTGATCAGTAGCTTTGGCCGCAATATCAGCCCCGAGTGGGTGGAGAGTGAACTGCTCGCCGGCGGCGGCCTGATGCAGGCAGTGGTCCTGGGGGATGCGCGTCCCCATTGCGTGGCCCTGATCTGGCCCGCGGATCCGCGAGTCAGTGACGCGGAGCTCGAGGCCCGGGTTGCGCGCGTGAATGCCCGCCTGCCCGATTACGCGCGGGTGCGCCGCTGGGCCCGCCTGCCGCAGCCGCTATCGGCCCAGAGCGGGCTGCTCACCGGCAATGGCCGCCTGCGTCGGGACCGCTTTGCGGAGACCTATCGCAGCTTGATTGAACGTCTGTATTTACCCACCGAGGAGATGACTGCATGAGCGGTTTTTACCAGAAACTTGCACAACGGACGGCCGCCGGTCGCGAGGCCCTGATGCAGACCTCACTGGTCCAGGAGGCGCTCGGCGGGCAGCTCACCAGCGAGCGCTACGTGGCCTTTCTGGTCCAGGCCTACCACCACGTGCGCCACACCGTGCCGCTGTTGATGGCCGCCGGCTCGCGCCTGGGGCCGGAACAGGAGTGGTTGCGCGAGGCGCTGGCGGAATATGTCGAAGAAGAGCTGGGACACCAGGAGTGGGTGCTCAACGACATCGCCGCCTGTGGCTACGACGCCGAGCGTGTGCGCAACTGCCGGCCGAATTTCGCCACCGAGATGATGGTGGCCTATGCCTACCACGTCATTGATCGCGGCAACCCGGTCGGATTCTTCGGCATGGTGCACGTGCTGGAAGGGACCTCCGTGAGTGTGGCCTCGCGGGCCGCCGATGCCATACAGGCAAATACCGGCCTGCCCAATCGTGCCTTCAGCTACCTGCGATCCCACGGTGCCCTGGACGTCGGCCACGTGGACTTCTTCGCCGGCCTGATGAACCGGCTGGACCGCGAGGCGGACCGGACTGCGGTGACCCACTGCGCCGGGGCCTTCTACCGTCTCTATGCCGGCGTATTCGAGAGTGTCGAGGCCAGCCAGGCCGCGGCCTTCCTGCCCTGTGAAGAGGAGCTACAACATGTTCATGTCGGGTAAACGTGTTCTGGTGACGGGTGCCTCTGGCGGTATCGGTCGGGCCATCAGTCTGGCGCTGGCCGCGGCCGGGGCAGAGCTGCTGCTGGTGGGCCGCCATCGCGAGCGTCTCGAGGCGGTGCTCGCCGAGCTCGCCGGGGGCACGCACCGCGTGGTCACTGCAGATATTGCCACTGCGGAGGGCCGTGCGGCGATCCTGGCGGCCTGTGAAGGGATGCTGGACCTGCTGGTCAACAACGCCGGCGTCAATGACTTCGCCCTGTTTGCCGACCAGGCGCCCGAGCGCCTGGCGCAACAGCTGGAGATCAACCTGGTGGCACCGATTCTGCTGACCCGGCAACTGCTGCCTTTGATCCAGCGCCGCCGTGGCCAGATCATCAACGTCGGATCGGCCTTTGGCCAGATTGGTTATCCGGGTTTTTGCGCCTACAGTGCGGGCAAGTTCGGCCTGCGGGGTTTTTCCCAGGCCCTGGGCCGCGAACTGTCGGGTAGTGGGGTGATCGTGTCCTACCTGGCACCGCGGGCAACCCATACCGAAATGAACTGCGCGGAAGTCACGGCAATGAACCGCGAGCTGGGTACCGCCACGGACACCCCGGAAGCGGTCGCCGAGGCGCTCATGCAGCTGGTCCATCGCCCGCGTCCCGAACTGTTGATGGGGCGTCCCGAGCGTTTCTTCGCCCGCGTGAATGCCTTTTTGCCCGGCCTGGTGGACCGGGCCCTGTACCGGCAGTTGCCGGTGATTCGCCGGCATGCGCTGGCTGCGGTCCAGGGCCGGGGGTAAACTCGCGGCATGCGCCTGCTGTTGATAGAAGACGACCCCTCCCTGGCTGCCGGCCTGCAAGCCGCCCTGGCCCGCGAGGGTTATGTGGTCAACCCGGTCGCCACCGGTAGCCAGGCCCTGGCCGCCGTGCGGGCAGAGTGTCCGGACATGGTGGTGCTCGACCTCGGGCTGCCGGACATGGACGGCCTGCAGGTGCTGGCGGGCATTCGGCGCCAGGCCGCACAACTGCCGGTGCTGATACTCACCGCTCGCGGTCGCGCTGACGACAAGGTCGCCGGCCTGGACCTGGGCGCCGACGACTACCTGGCCAAGCCCTTCGACATGCAGGAGCTGGCGGCGCGTCTGCGCGCCCTGGGCCGCCGCTTGTCCGGTGCACCGAGCGCACAGATCACCGTAGGTCCGGTACAGCTCGATGTCGCCTCCCACCAGGTGACGGTGGATGGCGCTCCGCTGGAATTGCCCCGCCGCGAGTACATGCTGCTCAAGGCGCTGATGGAAAGTGCCGGGCGGGTGCTGACCCGGGAGGCCCTGGAGGGCAAGCTTTACAGCTGGGGAGAGGAGGTGAGCAGCAATGCCCTCGAGGTACATGTCCATCACTTGCGCAGGAAGCTTCCCGAGAATCTGATACGCACCGTGCGCGGTATCGGCTATACCCTGGCAGCACCATGACGTCCATCCGCCGTACCCTGGTACTGATGCTGGTGGCCGCGTTTACCCTGGTGTCCTTTCTCGCGGCACTCAACGGCTACCGCGCGAGCATGGCCCGGGCCGAGCAGCTGCTGGATACCCAATTGCGTTATGCCATGGAAATACTGCGGAGCACCGCCGCGGTACCCGGGGCGGGAGGAGTCGCCGCCGAGGGCTCGGGCGAGATTGTCTTCCAGGTCTGGGCGGAGGGACACCTGCAGCTGCAGTCGCCGGGGGCGCCGGCGGAGCCCGTGGCGGCCTTTGCCCCCGGGCTGGATTACCACAATTTCGCCGGCTACCGCTGGCGCACCCTCACCGAGGAGGACAGCCGCGGCCGCTGGTTGATGGTCGGCGAGCGCGCCGATCTGCGCCACCTGATCGCCGAGCAGGTGGTACTGGAGGCAGTGGTTCCCCTGCTGCTGTGGTTGCCGGTGGCGGCGGGGCTGATCTGGGTCGTGGTGGGCTGGGGGCTGGCGCCCCTGCGTCAGCTCTCGGCGGCCATCAACCGCAAGGCCAGCGACGACCTGTCTCCCCTGTCGATATCCGCGCCACCGGTGGAGTTGGCGCCGCTGGTGGCGGCGACCAACGCGCTGTTGCTGCGCCTGGCCGGTGCCTTGCAGCGGGAGCAGCAGTTCGCTGCCCACGCGGCCCACGAGCTGCGCACCCCCATCAGTGTGCTCAAGGTGCACTTGCACAATCTGGCACAGGAGCTGCCAGCAGACAGCGAGGCGCTGAGGCACGCCAATGCCGGCGTGGAGCGCATGCAGCATCTGGTCGAGCAGATTCTCGATCTCAGCCGCACCCAGCCGGACCTGATCCAGGCGAATTTCCAGGGTCTGGACCTGCACGCGCTGGCCCGCCAGGTGACGGCCGACCTGTGGCCGGCTTTTGCCGCGCGTCAGCAGAGTCTTTCGCTCGCCGGCAAGCCGACGCAGGTACTGGGCGACCCGGCGATGCTGGACATTCTGTTGCGCAACCTGCTGGACAATGCCGGCAAATACACGCCCCGCGGCGGCGAGGTCCAGGTCGCGGTGGAGGCGGTCGACGGAGGCGGCGCGCGCCTGGTGGTGGCGGATTCCGGGCGCGGGGTGCCGGCGGCGGAGCGCGAGCGGGTGCTGGAGCGCTTTTATCGCAGCGCCGGCCAGGAAGGGGCCGCGAGCACGGGCGCCGGACTGGGCCTGACCATCGTGCAGCACATCACCCGTCTGCATCACGCCCGCCTCACACTCTCGGAGGGACTGGGTGGAAGCGGCCTGGGTGTCACTGTCGAGTTTCCGGCGCCAGGCGGGGACGAGGTATGAGACGGTCAGGCTGGTTTGCCCTTGGCGCCCTGCTGTCGCTGCTGCCGACCCAGGCTTTGGCGGCCACGCCGGTCTACGAGATCGAGATTCGCGGGCACCTGTTTTTCCCCGAGGAATTGCGTATTCCCGCCGATACCAAGGTCAAGCTGCGGGTGCACAATCGCGATGCCACACCCGAGGAATTCGAGAGCTACGAGCTCAATCGCGAGAAGGTGATCATGGGGGGGCGCAGCGCGAGCATTTTTGTCGGTCCGCTCGCCCCGGGGGTCTATCCCTTTTTTGGCGAATTCAATCCGCGCACGGCCCAGGGGCGCATTCTGGTCGTGGAGGGGGACTGAGCATGTTGCTGGATGCGGTGATACTGGTGCTGCGCGAAGTTCTCGAGGCGGCGTTCCTGCTGTGCGTCATGCTGGTATTCGGGCAGGTGCTGGCTCTGCGATCTCGCTGGGTGGGCTTGGGTCTGTTACTGGCCGCGGTCGGGGTGGCCCTGTATGCCGGTGGCATGCAGGGCATCACGGATGCGCTGGAGGGCGCGGGTCAGGAGGTCCTGAATGCGGCGCTGCAAATGACGGTGTTTTTGCTGCTGATGCCCGTGCTGGCGCTCGGCGTGATTGCCGCGCGACGGATGCGGCAGTGCGGGCGGGTATTGCCCGGGTTGATGGCGGCGGCGGTGGGCCTGGCGCTGGTCCGCGAGAGTGCGGAGATCCTGATCTACGTGCGTGCGTTTTCCGCCGTGGATGAATACCGCCTCGGTGTTTATGCGGGCAGCGCGCTGGGCCTGGGTATCGGCGCCAGTGCCGGTGTGCTGGCCTGGTCGGCCCTGCGCGCCCTGCGTCCGGCGCGTGCCTTCCCGGTTTGCCTGGGCCTGTTGGCGGTGATTGGCGCCGGCATGGTCATGCAGGCGGCGCTGCTACTGGAGCAGGTGGACTGGCTGCCCGCACAGCCGCCGCTCTGGGACAGCAGCTGGCTGCTCAGTGAACAGTCCCTTCTCGGACAGTTGCTGTTCGCGGTACTGGGTTACGAGGCCACACCGGGTCCGGTTCAGGTGGCGCTGTATGTCGGCAGCCTGGGCCTCGCTGCCCTGTCTATCTGGCTGGGCTACCGTATCGGGGGGAGGGCGAATGACACACTGTAGACACTGGGTGGGGCTGTTCTGGGTACTCTGTTCGGGGCTGGCGCTGGCCGACGGGGTATCCATCGGCAAGGTTTATCACCCCTACGTGACGCCCCTGGAGTGGGACCTCGAATGGCGTGCGCTGCATGTCCAGGAGAACCCCGAGGATGGACGCGAGCGCCTTCAGGAGCACGCGCTCGGCCTGGGACGCGCCCTGAGTGATCGCCTGTTCCTCGAGGGCTATCTGATTGGCGAGCGCAGTGCGGGCGAGTCGCTGCGGCTGGCGGCCAGCGAGCTGGAGCTCCTCTGGCAACTCAGCGAGCAGGGGGAGTATGCCCTGGACTATGGATTGCTGTTCGAGCTCGAACACGAACGGGAGTTCGACGACTGGGAGGCGGCGGCAAAGCTGTTGCTGGAGCGGGAATTCGGGCGTTTTAGCGCCACCGCCAACCTGGGCCTGATCCGCGAATGGGGCAACGGTGTCGACAGCGAGTGGGAAACTTCCCTCGCCCTGCAGGGCCGTTACCGTCACGCGCGCTGGCTGGAACCGGCGATCGAACTGCACCTGGGTGAGGATACCCGGGCGGCGGGCCCGGTACTGCTCGGCAGCGCGCGCCTGGGTACTCGCGAGTCCCTGCACTGGGAGATGGGGGTGATTCTGGGCCTGGATGCGCCGACCCCCGACTATACCCTGCGCGGCCTGCTGGAATACGAGTTCTGAGCCCCCGTGGCCGCGCCGCCGGCTACTTGAGCAGCGACCCGAGCAGGCCGCGGAACAGCTGTCGCCCGAGGCGCCCGCCCACGGCAGACCCAAGGCTGCGCAGCAGACTTTTCACGAAGGCCTCGCCGCCGCTCTGGCGATTGCCGCGGCGACTGCCGCGCTCCGCGCGCTGCTCGAGGCTCGCCTGTTTCTCCGCGGCCTGCCGCGCCGCGGTGCGCTCTGCCAGAATCTCGTGGGCGGAGCGCGGGTCGACGGCATCGCGGTAGCGTCGCAGGTTGTGGTCAGTGGCGAGTAGCGCCTGCCGCTCCGCCGGGGTGATGGGGCCCATGCGGGACGCCGGCGGCCGGATCAGCACCCGCTCCACCGGCGCGGGTATCCCCTTGTCCTGCAGGGTCGAGACCAGGGCTTCGCCAACGCCGAGCTCGCCGATCACCGTTTCGGTGTCCAGGGCCGGGTTGTCGCGGAAGGACTGCGCCGCTACCCGCACCGCCTTGCGCTCTTTCGGGGTGTAGGCGCGCAGGGCGTGCTGGATGCGGTTGCCCAGCTGCGCCAGGACGCTGTCCGGAATATCCGCCGGGCTCTGGGTGACAAAGTACACCCCGACGCCCTTGGAGCGGATCAGGCGCACGACCTGTTCGATCTGTTCCAGCAGGGCCTTGGGGGCATCGCGAAACAGCAGGTGCGCCTCGTCGAAGAAAAACACCAGCTCCGGCTGCTCCGGGTCCCCCCGTTCGGGCAGTTCCTCGAACAGCTCGGCGAGCAGCCAGAGCAGGAAGGTCGAATACACCCGGGGCCTGCGAATCAGCTGGTCGGCGGCGAGGATGTTGATCACGCCGCGTCCCTCGCGGTCGCGTTGCATGAAGTCGCCGAGGGCCAGGGCCGGTTCACCGAAGAAGGCGTCGCCGCCTTCGCGCTCCAGCATCAGCAGGCGCCGCAGAATGGCATTGACCGATGCTTTTGACACGCCATAACCGGGGCCCAGCTCACGGCCGTGCAGGGCCAGGTAATCGAGGACGCTGCGCAGGTCGGCCAGGTCAACCAGTAGCAGGCCCTCGCTGTCGGCGAACTCGAAGACCAGGGTGATGACGCTTTCCTGGGTCTCGTTGAGATCGAGCAGCCGGGTCAGCAGCTGCGGGCCAAGCTCCGAGACGGTGCTGCGCACCGGGGTGCCCTGTTCCCCGAACAGGTCCCAGAAGGCGACCGGGAAGCCGCTTTGCCGGTAGTCGGGGATGCCGATGGTCTGCACGCGCTGATCAATCTTCGCGTGCGGCGTGCCCGCCTGTGCGAGCCCGGAGAGGTCGCCCTTGATGTCGGCGAGAAAGACCGGCACGCCGCCCGCGGAGAAAGCCTCCGCCAGGCACTGCAGGGTCACGGTCTTGCCGGTGCCGGTGGCGCCGGCGATCAGGCCGTGTCGATTGGCGTAGCGCGGCAGCAGGCCGACGCTGGCCTGGCCATTGCCGCCGAGTAACAGGCTCTCTGACATTTCAGCCTTCCTTGCTGGTGCGTTTGCCGGTGCTGCGCCGCGGCCGGCCCTTGCCGACCATGGCCTCGAGTTCCTGTAGCGCCTCTTCCAGGTAGTCGATCAGCCGCTGCATCTGGGGTACCGCACGGCGACAGGCGACGATGCCGAAATCCAGCTGATTGCGGTAGCTCACCAGGGTGATGTTGAGGGCAAAGCCGTCGAAAACGACCGAGGCCGGGTAAATCCCGTCGAGACGGGCCCCGTTCCAGTAGAGCGGCTCGCGGGGCCCGGGCACGTTGGAAATCACTGTGCTGAAGGCGGGGAAGCGCTCGCCGAGGCCGAGGATCGAGCTGAGCAGCGTGGGCGCCTGGGTCAGCACCGTGAACAGGGTGGCTTCCCGCGGCGTGAGCGACTGGTACAGCGCCTTGCCGGCGGCCATCGATGCCTGGATACGGCGCAGGCGCCGCTCGGGATCGGCCTCGTCGGTAGCCAGGTCGGCGGTAATGAAACCGACCGCGTTAGAACTGTCCAGGTCGTGGGTTTCCCGCAGGGAAATCGGCGCCATGGCCTTCAGGGACCAGGTCGGGCATTCGTCGCGGCTGATCAGGTAGCGGCGCAGGGCTCCCGCGCACATCGCCAGGATGACGTCATTGAGTGTGCCACCGCTGGCCTTGCACACCGCCTGCAGACGGGACAAGCGATAGGACTGGGCGACGAAGCGACGCGCCCCGGATACCCGCGTGTTGATCGAGGTGTGCGGAATCCGAAACCAGGGCGCCGAGAGGTCGCCGCCGCGGCCGAGGAAGACGCCGCCAAAGCGGCGCAGGGCACTGCCCAGGTGTACCCCGGTCTGGAAATGCTCGGCCAGGGCGCCGAGCACGTTGCGCACTTCCTGGCGGCTCGGGGCGGACTCGCCGCGCCGTTGCAGCAGGCGCTCTTTGTAGCGTTCGTAGTTCTCCAGGGACAGGGGCGAGTGGCTGGCCCGGGCCGCCGGATCGGTGGAGTACATGGCGTTGGTCATGTGCATGGCCGACACGCCGTCGATGGCCGCGTGATGCAGTTTGCTGTAGAGGGCGAACTGCCGTCCCTTCAGGCCTTCGATCAGGTGCATCTCCCACAGCGGACGGCTGCGGTCGAGCAGCTGGCCGTGCAGCCGCGACACCAGCATGAACAGCTCCCGGTAGCGCCCCGGCCAGGGCAGGCCCAGGTGGCGCACGTGATAATCGATGTCGAAGTGCTCGTCTTCCTGCCAGTACAGCGGCCCGAGGGGGCCGGCCCGGCCCGTGGCGACAAACTCGCCGAAAGGCGGGCGGTAGGGCTCCTGTGTCCGCAGCAGGTCGAGCAACTCAGCCAGGAATTCGTGGCGCTTGACGCCGCGGGGGAAGGTGTACAGGTGCAGTCCGCCGACGTGCATGGGCGTCTGGCGTTTTTCCACCAGCAGGAAGCTGGCGTCGGGCAGGCTGATGGGGCGCATGGCTTCCCCCGGCTGTCACTGGTCCGCCTACAATAGACGCTAAGCGATGCCCGGGGAAGCCTGTATTACAGCCAACGGTAGCGCCGGAACAGGCCCAGCATGCCCGCCGCGAGAGTGAGCATAACCCCGAGCACCACGAAATAGCCGTAGCGGGTGCGCAACTCGGGCATGACCTCGAAGTTCATGCCGTAGACGCCGGCGAGGAAACTCAGCGGCACGAAAATCGCCGTGATGATGGTGAGCACTTTCATGGTGTTGTTGAGGCGATGCGAGCTGATGGAAATGTGGCTCTCCACCAGATCGCCGCAGATCTCGTAGTACATGTTGGTCAGGCTGTGCACTCGCTCGCAGCGGTCGAAAAAATCCCGCCGTGCGTGATGGCCGGCGTCACGGCCCGTGCCCATGTGCGCGGTGCCGCCGTTGAGAATCTGCTCCGCCAGGCGCTGGTGGTAATTGAAGATGCGCCGCAACTTGCGCAGGCGAGAGCGGTAAGTTACCAGCTCCCGCAGAGCGTGGTCGCTGCGCTCGTCGGGAAGACGGTCCTCCAGCTCTGCCAGGGTGTCGTCGAAGTCGAGGATCCTGTCCAGGTAGCGTCCAGCTGCGTAGTGCAGCATGCGCAGGACCAGGATAGGGGGTGTCTGCAGGAGGTGTTGATGTTCGCGGCTGTCCCAGAACTGGGCGATGCTGACCGAGTGGCCCCGGCGCACGGTGATCAGCAGGCGGTGGCCGACCCAGATGCCCAGCTGTTGCGGTTGCAGGGTCAGGTCGTCGTCGAAGCCGGCCATGCCGCGGAACAGGATGAAGGTGGTGTGTTCGAACTCCTCCACCTTGGGCGGGTGGCTGTTGCGCGAGCAGTCGGCGATGGCCAGCTCGCCACAGCCGAGGGACAGCAGGAGCTCGCGGATTTCGGGCGTGATTTCCGACTGGATGTCCAGCCACAGGTAGCCGTTGCTGTGGGCGCGCCACTCGGCCACCAGCTCCTGCCCGCCGAGCTGGGAGTGATCGCGACCGGAAAGCAGTTTGGCGCGAATCATGAGGCGGGTGCGATCAGGCTGATGGCTCCGCGCACTTCACCCAGCTGATAGCCGGTGGCGCGGTCATCGGGGTAGTGGGTGTCGAGGGCTTCCTGCACCGCGGGGGAGAGGTTTTCCCCGTGGCAGGCGAGGCAGAGACCCTCGGTACCCTGGGCCTGCATGTAGCGGAAGCGGCCGTCGGTGACGGCGGCCTGCTGCAGCTGGCTGGCCGGCGTGCCGGCCGCCTGCCGTGCGGCGAACTGCTGCAGCACCGCGCGCTCCCAGGCATCGGGTTCGGCGCGCTCGGCATTGCGCGCTTGCAGGCTCACTCGGCGCACCTGCCAGCCCGTTTCGGCACTCAGGCTGTCCATCAGCGCCGGCGCCACCTCGGCACAGACCGCGACCGCGTGGGCGGGGCCGCCCGCCGCCATGGCTTGCTGGAGTTGTGGTTTCAGCTGGCCGACGAAGCGGCCCACCAGTGCGCGGGCCTCTTCGGTCCGGGTTGATGCGGTGCTGTCTGCGGTGTTGCCGCCAGCCAGTGCGCCGTGGCTGAGTAGTGCCGTGGCCAGCAGCAGCGTGCCAAAATGATGCATCCTTCCACTCCCCTGGTTTGCCCCTTGCCTGTCCATGCCCGCTTGCCTGCCGCAGTTCGCGGTGCCCGGGTCATGGGACTATACTCGGTGCATGACAAAAACATGGTTACTCGGTTTGCTACTGTTGGCAAGTGTGCTGGCAACGCCCGCGCGCGCGGCCGGGGCAGTGTGGTTGGTCGATCTGGAAGGTGCGATTGGTCCCGCGACGGCGCAACACCTGCAAAGCAGCCTGGATCGGGCCGAAGCAGCGGGCGTCCAGCTGGTGATCCTGCGGCTGGATACACCCGGCGGTCTGGATACCGCGATGCGCGACATGATCCGGCGGATACTCGCGGCGGATGTGCCCGTGGCCACCTGGGTCGGGCCCAGCGGAGCCCGTGCCGCCAGCGCGGGGACCTATCTGCTCTACGCCAGCCATATCGCCGCCATGGCCCCGGGCACCAATCTCGGCGCCGCCACCCCGGTGCAGATCGGCGGTATGCCCTCGATGCCCGGTGGCAAGGAGGAAGAATCCTCGGGTGGCGGGGCCATGGAACGCAAGGTGGTCAACGACGCGGTCGCCTACCTGCGTGGCCTGGCGGAGATGCGCGGCAGGAACGCCGACTGGGCCGAGCTGGCAGTGCGCGAGGGCGCCAGTCTGCCGGCCTCGGAGGCCCTGGAAAAAGGCGTGATCGACCTCATGGCGGACAACCCCCGGGCCCTGCTGGCGCAGTTGCAGGGGCGCGCGGTCACCGTGGGTGAGCGACAGCTCACCCTGGATGTCGAGGGGGCGCCCCTGGAGACCCGGGCGATGGACTGGCGCAGCGAGTTCCTCGCCATCATCACCAACCCCAACGTGGCCTATATCCTGCTGATGGTGGGCATCTACGGCCTGATTCTCGAGTTCTACAACCCCGGCATGGGCCTGCCGGGCATTACCGGGGCGGTCTGTCTGCTGCTGGCCCTGTACGCCTTCCAGATGCTGCCGGTGAGTTATGCCGGCCTGGGCCTGCTGGCCCTCGGGGTGGCCCTGATGGTGGCCGAGGCCTTCGCCCCGAGTTTCGGGGTGCTGGGGCTGGGGGGTATTGTCGCCTTTGTCTTCGGCTCGGTGATGCTGATGGACAGCGAGCTGCCCGGTTACCGCATCGCCTGGCCGATGATTCTCGCGGTGGCCCTGTTCAGCGCCGGCCTGCTGGCGTTTGCCCTGGGCATGGTGCTGCGTGCGCGCAAGGCCGCGGTGGTCAGCGGTATCGACCACTTGCTCGGGCAGCTGACCACGGTCGGGCGGGTGGACAACGGTCGCAGCTGGGTCTGGCTGGACGGTGAATTGTGGCAGGCGCGCAGCGAGCGCCCCCTGGCCCGGGGTGACAGGGTAAAAGTGGAAGCCATTGACGGGCTGGTCGCGGTGGTCAGCCCGGCGGACAAACAGGGAGAGAACTGATGTTGGAACTGGAGACTTTCGGGGGCGTGCTGCTCCTGCTATTCCTGGCCCTGGTGCTGTCCATGTTCCGGGTGCTGCGGGAGTACGAGCGCGGTGTGATCTTCATGCTCGGCCGCTTCTACCGGGTCAAGGGCCCGGGCCTGATCATCATCATTCCGGTCCTGCAGCAGATGGTGCGGGTGGATCTGCGCACGGTAGTCATGGACGTGCCGACCCAGGACGTGATTTCCCGGGACAACGTCTCGGTGCAGGTCAACGCGGTGATCTATTTCCGGGTGATGGACCCGGAGAAAGCCATCATCCAGGTGGAGAACTACCTCGAGGCGACCAGTCAGCTGTCCCAGACTACCCTGCGCTCGGTCCTCGGCCAGCACGAGCTGGACGACATGCTGGCGGAGCGGGACAAGCTGAACGCGGACATCCAGACGCTGCTGGATCAGCAGACAGAAGCCTGGGGGATCAAGGTGGCCAATGTCGAGATCAAGCACGTCGATCTCAACGAATCCATGATCCGGGCCATCGCCAAGCAGGCCGAGGCGGAGCGCGAGCGCCGGGCCAAGGTCATCCACGCGCTGGGCGAACAGGAAGCGGCGGAGAAGCTGGCCGAGGCCGCACGCACCCTCGCCACTGAGGACTCGGCGATCCAGCTGCGCTACCTGCAGACCCTGGTGGAAATTGCCGGTGACAACAACTCCACGATTGTATTTCCGCTGCCGGTGGATATCCTGCAGAAATTAAAACAATAAAATAGAAATGAACCCAAGTGAGCGTGGGTTAGAAAAATTCACCACCAAATGGCAGTAGTGCATGAAAAACTGCCACCTTAGACTCGGCTCCTGTGATCAAGTCAGATTTGCTTTCTTGACAATAACAGGAGCCTTGTTCGATGTTTTCTCAATCCGAAAAAGCCTATTTTCATAAGACTTTTACCGCTTTGGCAGTATCATTGGCGGTGAACGCCGTGCCTGCATTTGCCGCAGAATCGTCGAGTTCGTCAGCGCGTGCCTCCCTTCTGGAAGAGGTGATGGTCAAGGCGCGCAAGCGAGCAGCGGGCGAGGCGATACAGGACGTTCCCGTCGCCATCACTGCTTTTAGCGCCGACCAGTTCAAGGCCGTCTTCGCCGAGGATGTTGTCGACCTGGGCATGTTGTCCCCCAACGTTCACCCCACTCCCGGCAGTCAGGTTGGAAGCCAGGCATTCAGTATTCGTGGCCTTGGCGTAGCAGGTACTGTGCCCTCGGATGCCCCCGCAGTTGGCGTGTTCCAGAATGGGGTGTACTGGGGCATGAACTACGGTGCGCTGATCGATGCCTTCGACGTCGAGAGTGTGGAGATTCTTCGCGGTCCACAGGGAACCCTGTTTGGGCGCAATGTCACCGGTGGCGCCATCCTGGTCAACACCAAGCGCCCTGGTCAGGAGTTTGGTTACGAGGCCGAGGCGGTTTATGGCAGCCATGGGCGACTGGATATGTCCGGTGCCGTTGAAGGTCCGCTTGGCGAGGCGCTGCGAGGCAGGTTGTCGGTGCTGAGCCGCAAGCATGATGGCTACTACGATAATGTGCTGCAGGGTGGTAAAGATGCCGGCGAGGACGATGTGTCGGTGGTCCGGGGGACCCTGGTTTATGAGCCTACTGCCACCTTTGATGCGACGCTGATTGTCGATCAGTACGATCAGAACTCTGGCCAGGTGCTGGTTCGTCAGGTCGAGACACCCGGAAGCCTGCCATTCGAGGAGGGTTACCGGGAACCGTCTGACCCGTTTGACGTGATGCACAACGATCCCGGTTGGGCGGATATCCAGGTGCAGTCGAGCACGCTGGAAATGAACTGGGACCTGGGTCATGGCGTGGTCACGTCGATAACAGGCTATCGCGACCTCGAAGTCAATCAGTTCGGTGATTTTGACGCTTCACCCTCACAGGGACTCAATCTGGCCGTCGATGTGGAGCAGGATCAGTTCTCCCAGGAGCTCCGATACGCTTCCTCCTACTCCGATTTCTACAACTACACAGTCGGGCTGTATTATTTTCAGCAAGACTGGGATTTCAGGGAAGGTCGGGCCATCAGCAATAACGCTCTGGTCTTCGCTTCCGGCAATACCATGGATGAGTCGTCGTATGCGGCATTTGGCGAAGTCGACCTGCGGCCGTTTGACGACTGGATGATTACCCTCGGCGGTCGATTCACGCAGGAGGAGAAAGAAGTTCAAACGGTGCCGTTTGGCGGCTGCCCGCTCGATGAGAGCATTCCAAATCCTTTGAGAATTCAGAATCTTAGAGCCTTGCCCTGTGACCTTGGACCGTCCGATACCGAAACCTGGAGCGATGTGTCCCCGAAGGTTGTGGTCAGATGGGAGCCTACGGAAAACCAGATGACCTACATGAGCTGGACGAAAGGTTTCCGCAGTGGCGGCTTTGCCGCTCGTGGCAACAACCTGCTGCCGCCTTTCGATGCAGAGGAAGTGACCGCGGTTGAGCTGGGTTACAAAGGCACGTTGTGGGATGAACGTCTTCGTCTGAACGTGGCGCTGTATCAGAACGATTATTCCGACCTTCAGCGAACCATTCTGACGCCGGGCACGGATATTGCGTTCACCCAGTCCACGCAGAATGCCGGTGAGGCAACCATAGAAGGTGCTGAGGTTGAGCTGAGTGTACAGGTCACTGACAAGCTGCTCCTGACAGCTTCCTGGGGGCTGACTGACGCCAGCTTCGATGAATTTAAGGGCTTCGACCTTGATGGAGATGGTGTGTCGGATCCGGATCGGGCCAGGAAGCTGGAGTTTTCGCAGGTACCGGAAAACACCTATAACCTGTCGGCCAACTACTCGACCGAATATGCGGACTACGGGTATCTGGATTTTCGGGTGGCGATGCGCCGAATTGACGAGCTCTACCACGATGACCAGAATCTGGTCCGGGAACCCGGTCACAACATCTTCGATGCCAACCTGACCTACCAACCCTTCGGCGCGGCTTGGTCGCTGTCTCTGTTTGGAAAGAACCTGGGCAACGAGGATTATGCCTTCGAGGGGGCCTCGCTGGGAAGCCTGGGAACGAATCGGTTCCTGTTCCCGCCGCGCACCTGGGGTGTTCGCTGGACCTATGAGCACTGATCAGTCGAGAGTCTGACGCAGCGAACTCGCCATGTCGCCGGCATGGCGAGCCAACATACATTTTTTCGGTAAAGTATTTATGTTACGCAAGACTGCTGCTAACCCCACTGGTTTTGATCGACTTTCGGATGTCGTGGCGGCTCACGCACTGCACCGTCCCGACCGGATTGCCTTCATAGAAGAAGAAAGGCAAATGAGCTGGCTCTCCTATCACGAGGCCGCAAATCGGCTGGCTGTCTTGCTGGTTCATCTTGGTTACCGCAGGGGGGACATGGTGGCAGTGTTGATGCCTGATTCCCTTGAAACGCATATCGCGTTTCTGGCTTGTGAGCGAGCAGGTTTGGTGGCGGTGGCCATAACACCCCGTGCGGGTGTCGAGGAAATCAGGCACATTTCAAGTATTTCCGATGCTCGTTGTCTGATTACCAAGACGGAGTACAGGGCGTTTGCGGCTGGCGAATTGTTCAAAGAGATTACTAGGAACCCGGACGCCAAGCTTAAGCAGCACATCATCATTGATGGACCCGCCGAGCGCTATGTGGTGGATGGAGAGATCCTTGAAAATCTGCCCTCCACGAATGATGCCGCGGGGCTTCCGGGCACGGCGCCTGATGAGATATTTCTGCTGAATACCACATCGGGCACGACTGGAATGCCCAAGTGTGTCAAGCAGCACCAGGCACGATGGTTTGCCTACGCTGAATACGTGCATGATGCATGCGGTGCTACGGATAAAGACGTATTCATGCGAGCCATACCGAGTTCGGTTGGGTTTGGTTTATGGAGTGGACATTTCACACCCACCCTGCTGGGCGCGACCACCGTCATTCTGCCGGGCTTCACGGTGGAGCGCATGCTTGCTGGTATCGAGAATCACAAGGTCAGTGTTCTTGCTGCCGTCAGTACACAGTTCCTGATGGCGCTGAACTCCGATGCGATCGAGAAGTATGATTTGAGCTCCCTGGCCGTGCTTTTTACTGGCGGGGAGGCTGTACCCTTTGCCAAGGCTGCCGAGTTCGAGGATCGGGTCGGCGCAAAGGTACTGCAATTCTATGGCTCCAATGAGTGTGGTGCCATCAGTTACACCAAGTGCAGTGACACTCGTGAGCGGAGACTTAATACCGCCGGACATGTTATCCAAGCCATGGATGTGTCCGTGATTCTCGATAGCGCTGGCAATTCATCTGCTCGTACCGGACTTGGGCAACCGCTTTGTCGAGGACCTTTGATGTCGTTTGGTTATTACAATGACGAGCAGGGGAATTCCAGGCTGTTTTCCGAGGAGGGGTTCATGCTCTTGGAAGACAAGGTCGAGATTGATCAGTTTGGATATCTCAGGGTTATTGGTCGCATTGGTGACTTTATTATCCGAGGCGGCAAAAATATCAGCGCTGTAGCGGTGGAAAACTATGCGCTCAAACATCCCGCCGTCAAGCTGGCCGCTGCATTGCCTGTGCCAGACCCGGTTTACGGCGAGCGCGTTGGCCTGGCTGTAGTGCTCGAAGAAGGCGCCTCACTGGATCTCGGTGACGTTGTCAGTTTTCTGCTGGAGCAGGAGATTTCGAAATCCTATTTCCCTGAAAAACTCTTTGTACTCAATGAGATTCCAATGGGGTCAGGGGGGAAGGTGGCCAAGCATGAACTGCGTAGGAAGCTTTTCCCAGACGGCGATGCCACTGAATAAGCGGATCCGAGCCGGTTCATTTCGACTTTCCTCATTAAGATAAAAAAAAGCGAACTATCCGGCAGGCCCAATCAGGGCGTGTCGGCATTCGTTTCTTCTGGAGATCTTTGAATGCCTTTCATGCCGAACCTCTTGTGTCGCTTGATGCAGGCGCGCTCCTTCCACTATGGCTGGGTGATTGTGGCCAATGGTTTTTTTCTTGAGATGGTGGTCATGGGGGCGGCGCTATATTCATATAGTGTCTTTGTGATGCCTTTTTCCCGCGCGTTTGGCGTGGGCACCTTTGAGGCCATGCTGGGCTTGACCGCCTTGAATATCGCGGTTGCAGTACTTTCTCCCCTCGCCGGGCACTTGATCTCGAGGGGCTCACCCAAGCGCTATATGATCTTTGGCATATCCATGCTTGGTGCAGGCTTCTTATTGGTAGGTGTCAGCGAGTCTATGTGGTGGGTATGCGCCATGTATGCCAGTTTTATCGGCCTCGGATACGCATTGGTTGCTCCCATCGCGGCTTCGGCGCTCATTACCAACTGGTTCGACGAACTGCGAGGAAGGGCCCTGAGTATCGCTGCGATGGGGACATCTTTCGGCGGCCTGATAATTCCTCCTTTTGTTGCGTTCACTATCGTTCAATACGATTGGCGAGTGGCGTTTATGTTACTGGCCGGCCTGTTCTTCCTGGTTTCACTGCCGCTGGTCCTGGCAATGGTGGTTGATCGCCCCGGCGACGCCGGTCTCAGGCCCTATGGGATGAGGCAGTTGCCGGGTAGTGAAGACGACTCCCTCTCTACCGGGGACGATACCGTCCCCAGCCTTTCCATGCTGTTGAAGAATCTGCTGTTCTGGCGTTTGGGTATTTCGCTTGGCATCGGCTTTGCGGTATTCATGGCCGTGACAGCAAATATTGTACCCTACGCAACGACCTTGGGTTTTACCGAGGCGCAGGGCGCCATGTTCCTCGCCGGTATCACCGCTTGCGCCCTACTCGGTAAGGTTGTTTTTGCTCTGGTTACCGACCGCATTGGTATACGCAACACGTTTCTATGTGCTTTGTTGCTTAACATCCTGGCAATGCTCATGCTCCTCGGGCTGCCATACTTCTATACGCTCTTTATCGCGGTTGTGTGTGTGGGGCTGTCCTCCGGTGGGCTTCTGGTATCCTGGCCAGGCTTCATCGCGCTGCATTTCGGCAAGCAGGCCCTGGCCAAGGTGATGGGGGCATCGGCACCATTGGTTAACGGTTGCATGATGCTTTTCCCACCTTTTGCAGGCAAGGTGTTTGATGTTTCGGGTGATTATCGTCCGGCTTTTGCAGCTTTTCTATTTCTACTTCTGGTTGGTGTGCTGCTGACTCTCGGTTTGAATCGACCAGCCCGCACAGTGCTCCTTGGTCCTCGGTGATGACTGTAGTCCCTGGCCGGTCGGTTCTCTGCAATCTGGTTTCTGCGCTTTACTCAGGAGTGATGAGCAAGCTTCCCTGGTACAGCTTCGTGACAATGCTTCGGGAATCAAGCGGCGCGGATTTCTGCGGGCTCGTTGTTTATCGCAGTGAGGAGGATCGGAAGCCGTACTTTGTCTTCGACGGCACCGGTACGCTGTTCTCCTGCGAAACCGGTGACACGCTCGCGTTGTTTGAACAGGCCTCTCTTGTCTCGGTGCAAGAGAATACCCGGTGGGGAACTGCGGACCATTTGAATCCCATGGACGGTACGTCTGAGTTGGTCTCACATGAAGCGGGCCTGCATGTCGAGAAGACCCGAGTCGATCTTGAACTCCTTGGCGGCGAACACTGGTCTTGCGTGTTGTGCATTTTCCGTCGTCCGGAGCGCCCCGGGTTTGGGATTGGTGATAGGAGCCTTCTTCAGGCCCTCGAACAGGACCTTGTACAGGCGCTCACCTTGTTCTCGGAACTTGATCGCTCGCGCACCCAGGGACTAGTACTGCAGCGAGCCATGGACAAGCTCGGTATTGGCACGATTTTCCTGAACAAGCACAGACGCATCGTCGACATCAATCACGAGGCCTTGAGCGCGCTGGAGCGCGTGGATAGCGTGGGTATCCGCGATGGCAGCATCTATTTTCGCGACCCCTGCCGCAGGAGAGATTTCGAGGCCAGCGTAACGTCGGCACTCAAACAAGACACGCGTCAAGCAGAGGAAGGTAGTCTGGGCCTGGTCTCACTGGAAAGCACAGATGGCGAAAAGCTGGATGTCCTGGTGTTGCCGGTTGGTGGCGATTGCGGTTGGGGCGGTGATACCGGCCCCGCTGTGGTCATTTATATGCAGACTCTGTCGATTCGTCGAACGATTCCCAAGAGCTTGATTGCCGAGGCCTTCGGCTTGAGCTATGTTGAAGCGCACTTGGCACTGCTCCTGTCCCAGGGATTCACCATGGAGTCGGCCGCCGATACCCTGGGCATCAAAGTTAGCACCGCGCGCAGCTACAGCAAGAATATCTATGTCAAGCTCGGGATATCGCGCCAGGTTGATCTGGTAAGGAAAGTGCTGAGAAGTGTAGCCTTGTTGGCGTGATGGCAGCGTGTGAGGAGATGTCCATGCAATGTGTCGAGATCAGCGAGCCCGGTGAGCCCGAGGTGCTTCGGCTGGCGGAGCGCGAGCGTCCGGCACCCGGGCCCGGCGAGGTATTGATCGCGGTAGCCGCCGCCGGGGTGAACCGCCCCGATATCATGCAGCGGCGGGGGCTCTATCCGCCGCCCCCCGGTGCCTCTGACCTGCCCGGCCTGGAAGTCGCGGGCCGCATCGAGGCACTCGGTGAAGGCGTGAGCTCCTGGCGCGTGGGTGACGCGGTGTGTGCCCTGACCAATGGTGGCGGCTATGCCCAGTTTGTCAGCGCGCCGGCGGCGCAGTGCCTGCCGGTTCCGGCGGGCTGGTCATTCGAGGACGCCGCCGGCCTTCCGGAAACCTGTTTTACCGTCTGGACCAATGTGTTTGATCGGGCTGGCCTGCGCGCCGGGGAACGCCTGCTGGTGCATGGCGGCAGCTCGGGGATTGGTGTGACCGCGATCCAGATGGCGGTAGCCCTGGGCGCGGAGGTCTATGCCACGGCGGGCAGCGCGGAGAAGTGTGCAGCCTGTGAGCGCCTGGGTGCCCGGCGCGCGGTGAATTACCGCGAGGAAGATTTTGTCGAGGTGCTCAAGGAGGCTACCGAGGGCGCGGGCATGGATGTGATTCTCGACATGGTGGGTGGCGACTACGTCAACCGCAATATCGCCCTGGCGGCGGTCGAGGGGCGCATCGTCAATATCGCCTTTCAACAGGGTTTTGAGGTGACGGTGAACTTCGTGCCGGTACTGATGAAGCGGCTCAGCCTGATGGCTTCCACCCTGCGGCCCCAGTCCACGGCCGCCAAGGGGGCCATGGCCGCGGCCCTGCGGGAGCAGGTCTGGCCGCTGCTGGAGGCCGGGCACTTCCGCCCCGTGGTGGCGGCGCGCTACCCGCTGGCGGAAGCGGCCGAGGCCCACCGTCTGATGGAGAGCAGCCGCCACATCGGCAAGATCATTCTTCAGGTGCCAGCGGCGGCATAGTCCCGCTGGCGGCCGCGTTCAGGGCCCAGGACTGGAACTCCGCGTACTCCTCGGCGAGGCTCTCGGGGACCTGGTCCCAGGCCTCACTGAAACTCTTCAGCCCCGGCTCGCAAATCGCCTGCATGGCCTCGGGGGCTGCCACCTCGCCCGCGTCCATCTCCCGATAGAGGTCCTGCAGGTCGCGCAGGTTGTCGCAGGCCAGCATCAGCTCGTAACCCGTGACGCCCACCACCACCGCCCAGCCGAGGTAGGGGATCGCCTCGGCGGGCAGGGAGCCGATATTCGCGGCGGCGCTGCGCACCGTGCGCTTCTGGATGCGCTTGCCGGTGTCCTGCACCGTCTTGCGCAGGGTGGCTTCCCGCGCCTCTACCGCGGCCAGTTGCCGGGCCTGGGCCTGCTGGCGGGACTGCATGCGCTGGTACACGGTGTTGATGCCCGCGGCGCCGAGCACTCCGGAGAGGCCTGCCGTGGCGGCACTCCAGGTCAGGGTGGCGACGTTGCCGCCGAGCAGGATCAGGCACAGGAGTATGAGCAGGGGACGGGAAAACATGGCGCGCTCCTCTTTTTATCGATGGGTCAGGAAAACAGCCACGGTGCCAGGTCGTCGCGGTTTTCCACCACGATCTGCTGGGCCATGGGGTCGGACTGCGGTTCACCGGGCTCTATGTGCAGCAGTTTCAGGGCGTAGGGTACCAGGCGGGCGCGCAGGGGAATGATCAAGACGCCGTCCTGCATGCCGTAATCGGCTGCCACCACGGCGCGCTGTTCCGGACTCAGTCGCGGGTCCGGGACAATGCGCAGCTCCACCCGTGCATTCCACTCGTGATCCTGTTCAATGCTGTGGGGCGAATCGCCCAGGGGCTCTGGAATATCGCGGAAGCGGCTGAGCACGAAGTCGCGGTAGTCCTGGTTTTTCTCGCACCAGGCGCGTACATGCCAGCGCAGGCCGCTGAACACCAGGGTATGGGGGACGATAATGCGCCCCTCGCGATCGGGGTTGTGCAGGGAAACGTAGTCGACCTCCAGTCGCTGGCGGTCGCGGGCGGCCTGGACAATGGGGCGCAGGACCTCGGGTCGCACGTCGCGCACGGGTAGCTGCAATACCTTGATGTTGGCCACGTTCAGCGCCAGTGACTCGAAGACATTGGACAGTTCGTTGTTGCGCGCCATCAGGTGCAGATACTCGTCCGCCAGGCCGGCGGTCACCCGTGGCCGGAACTCGGCGGTGGGGCGGTAGCCCTTGAGTGAGCTGTCGTAGAACAGGTTGCCGGGACCGATCTCCTTCAGGTAGCGGTTGAGATCCTTGCTGGCCTGCTGGCGGCCGATGCCGAAGGTGTCGCAGAGGTGCCGGGAGGTGAGGCGACCCTCCCACAGGCTGATGGTCTCGATATAGCGGTAGCGAACCAGCAGGTCCCAGCGTATCGGCCAGCGCCCCGTATCCTGCGCGTCCATGCAGCCTCCCGTTCCACGATGAATGCCTGTATCGTACACGGACCGGATGCCAGCGAACACACGGAGGACGACTTGCGTCGACGCCCGGATCTCAGCGACCTGTATCGCCTCGCCGCGCAGGTCGACCGCGACCGCGATTTGCCACTGGCGGAGCTGCAGAGCCGCGACCGGCAGGTGGGCGCGGGGCTTGCGCCCGCTGCTGCAGCGGGCGGGCGTCTCGACCTGGTGCTGGGTTGGCTGGAGGCGGTGGCCCCGCCGACGGAGGCGAGGGGGCTCTGGCGGCCCGCACTGGCAGCGCAGCTGGCGGGTTTGCTGGCCTTTGCCCTGGGCTTCTCCGCGCTGGCCGGCCTGCTGCTGGGCAGCGAGCGGGCGCTGGTCAATGTGCTGGTCTTTCTGGCCCTGTTCGTGGTTCTGCAGTGGCTGCTGATGCTGGGCAATGCCGTGGTGCTCTGGCGGCTCTGGCGCGGCGGCGTGCCACAGGTGCTACCGGTCCACCCGGGTCGTTGGCTGGTCGCTCGCAGCCCCCCGGATACGCGCGATCTGCGCGAGGCGCAGCCCCTGCTGCGCTTGCTGTTCCTGCGCCACGGGCAGGCCCTCGGAGCCCTGTTCCTGCTGGGTGCGGCACTGGCATTTTTGCTGCTGCCGTTGCTGGCCGACTACAGCTTTGTCTGGGGTTCCACCTATGCATTGGGTGAGTCCACCCTGCAGGCGGTGGTGGACGCTCTCGCCACCCCCTGGCAGTCAGTTCTGCCCGCCGCCACCATTTCCCCCGAGCTGCTCGCCAGCAGCCGTTATCACGCCGCCGCCAGCCGCCTCGACGCCGAGCAGATCGCCAGCATGCGCGGCTGGTGGGGTTTCCTGATGCTCTGTCTGCTGAGCTATGCGCTGTTGCCGCGGCTGCTGCTATGGGAGCTTTCCCGGCGCTGGTATCGTCGGCAGCTGGACCGGGCGGTCCTCGCTTACCCGGGGGTGGAGCGCCTGCTGTCGCGCTTGCAGGCCCCCCTGGTAACGACCCTGGGTGAGGCTGCCGGTGCAGCGTCGGAGCCGAGCCGGGCAAGCGGGGAAGAGGCGCCGGACGATCCCCCGGCAGTCACCGAGCCGGACTCCCTGCTGGTGGAACTGGCCGGTGCCCTGGGCCCGGCGGGTACCGCGGGCTTCGAGGAACTGAGCGACTGGCGACCCCTGCACCGCCTGGCCCTCGGCACGGGTGACCTGGAGCAGGACCGGCAGCAGCTTGCCTCGCTGCCGGTGGAGGAGATCCGGCATCTACACCTGGTGGTCAAGGGCTGGGAGCCCCCGGTCGCCGAGCTGGCCGATCTGCTTGAGGTGCTGGGTCCGGTGCCACGTTGCAGCGTCTATCTGGCGCCCCTGCCCGGGCAGGCGATCCCGCATCGCAAGGTGGAGGACTGGCGTCTGTTTGCCCGCGGCCTGCCTTTCCATGCGGTGGACCTGCAGCTGCTCAGTCCAGTGGTGAGTGCATGAATCTGCCGGTCTTTGCCGTCGTGGGGCGCCCCAACAAGGGCAAGTCCAGCATTGTCGCCACCCTGGCGCGGGACGATTCCGTGGCGATCGAGTCGCGCGCCGGCTCGACCCGCGAAACGCGCGCCTTCCCCATGCGGGTGGACGGGGAAACCCTCTACACCCTGGTGGATACGCCGGGGATCCAGCGGGCGCGCGCGGTCCTCGAGTGGCTGCAGGCCCACGGCACCGATGCCGCCAGCCGACCAGCGACCGTGCGCGCCTTCGTCGAGGCTCACCAGGGCGAGGCGAAATTCCGCGACGAGTGCGAGCTGCTGCGCCCGATTATCGAGGGCGCGGGCATTATCTACGTGGTCGACGGCTCGGTGCCCTTCGGGGCCGACTACGAGGCAGAGATGGAGATCCTGCGCTGGACCGGCAGGCCCAGCCTGGCACTGATCAATCCCATCGACAACGAGGACTTCGCCGAGGAGTGGCGCGCGGGCCTGGGGCAGTATTTCCGTACCGTGCGCCTGTTCAATGCCCAGCGCGCGGAGGTCACCAAGCAGCTGGAGTTGCTGGAATTGTTCGGGCACCTGGACGAGCAGTGGCGGGCCTCCCTGCAGCGGGCGGTGGAAATCCTCCGCGCCGAACGGAGCCGCCAGCACCGCGAGGCTGCCCTGCTGATCGCCGAGTGGATTGCCGCGGCGCTGGAGTTCCAGGTCAGCCAGCGGGTGCCCGAGGGTCTGCCGCTGGGGCCGGTACAAAAAACCTTGTACGCCCGTTTTCGCCAGGAACTGCAGGCGCGGGAGCGCCGCTGCCGGCGCCAGGTGGAGGAGGTCTACCACTATCATCGCCTGCAGCGCCAGGAGGTCGACCTGGACCTGGAGGCGGAGGAACTGTTCAACATTGAACAGTGGTATCTGTGGGGTCTGGACCGACGTGCACTGGCGATGGTGGCGGCTTCCGCCGGGGCCGTGGTGGGGGGCGGCACCGGGGTGGTGCTGGACACGGTCACCGCGGGCCTCACCGGCGGTCTGGGTACCCTGGTCAGTGGGGCCTTCGGGGCCGCCTCCGGCGGTGTCGCGGCCTTGCGCTACGCCGACGAGATTGCCCAGCTGCGGGTCAAGGGCATTCCCAGCGGCGGCAAGCTGCTCAGCGTCGGGCCCTCGCGCAACCCCAACTTTCCTTTCGTGTTGCTGGGGCGCGCACTGCTGCACCAGCAGCGCCTGTGCACACGGACCCACGCCGACCGCAGCGCCCTGCAGCTGGACGCGCCGCTGATGGGCGAGGTGGAAGACCGCGATCGCCGACAGTTGGCGCGCTGGTTCGCGGCCCTGCGGCTGCCGCGCAAGGCCGGCGAGGCGCGGCACGCACTGGCGGACTGGATACTGGCCCGCAGTGAGGGGCGCTAGCTGCCGAGGTGCTTGCTCCGCCCGCTAGAATTCGAAGTGCGCCTGGCGCGGCGGCGCTTCCGCCACGTTCTGCGCTGCGTCGCTCGGGGTGCGGGCCTCCAGCCCCGACAGGGTCAGGCCCAGCAGGCGAACCCCGCGGGGGACGGGCAGCACGCCCTCCAGTAATTCGTCCGCCAGGCGCGCGAATTCCCCGCGTCCCGATATGGCGCCCGGCAGGGAGCGCGCCCGGGTAATCTGATGGAAATCGCTGTATTTGAGTTTCAGAGTGACTGTTCGCCCGCGCGCAGCCTGCCGCTCGATACGCTCCCACACCAGGTCGATGATCGCTGTCAGCGCCGAGCGCAGGGCCTCGTCCGTCAGCAAGTCCTCGCGGTAGGTGCGCTCGCCGCCAATCGACTTGCGGATGCGCTCGGAGCGCACTGGGCGGAAATCGATGCCCCGGCTGGCGCGGTAGAGATAGTCCGCGGATTTACCGAAGTGTTCCCGCAGCAGCTCCAGCTCCTGCGCCCGCAGATCCGCGCCGGTGTGAATACCCAGGCGCGCCATGCGCTCCGCGGTGCGCGGGCCGACGCCGTGGAAGCGACGAATCGGCAGGCCGGCGACAAAGGCCGGGCCCTGCTCCGGTCTGACAACACAGAGCCCGTCGGGCTTGTTCTGGTCCGAGGCGATCTTGGCGATGAACTTGTTGTAGCTGACCCCCGCGCTGGCGGTCAGGCCGGTTTCTTCGAGGATCTGCTGGCGGATCAGCTGTGCGATGCGGGTGGCGCTGCCGACGCTCTGCAGATCCTCGCTGACATCCAGATAGGCTTCGTCCAGGGAGAGTGGCTCAATGACGCTGGTAAAGCGCCGGAAAATATCGTGGATCTGCCGGGAGACGGCGCGATAGGCCTCGAAGCGCGGCGGCACAAAAATCAGCTGCGGGCAGCGGCGGCGGGCAGTGACCGAGGGCATGGCGGAGCGCACGCCGAAGACGCGGGCCTCGTAGCTGGCGGCGGCGACCACCCCGCGTTCCGCCGAGCCCCCCACGGCAATCGGCTTGCCCCGCAGGGCCGGATTGTCGCGCTGCTCGACACTGGCAAAGAAGGCATCCATGTCGATATGGATGATCTTGCGGGGTGTCTCGGAGCTGTCTTCTGGCATGGCGCAGATAGTAGGGCGGTGCTTCCCGGCGGGCAAGCACCGGACGCGGTCTACTGACAGCCCGGCTTGCACCGGGCTTTCGTCTAGCGAATCTGTGCCGCCGGGTGCTCCTGCCAGTACAGTGGGGCCAGCTCGGCCTCGCCCGTAACCTCCTCCTCGAGTGTCCGGGCGTCATACAGTCGGCCATTCAGCATCACCCGGGTTACCTTGTCGCTCTGGCGGATATCCGCCAGGGGGTTGCCGTCGATGACCACCAGGTCCGCCAGTTTGCCCGCCTCCAGGGAGCCCAGGTCCGCTTGCATGCCCAGGTAGTGGGCCGGGTTGATGGTGGCGGCCGCCAGCGCTTCCATGGGGGTGAAACCACCGCGCACGAAGCTCCACATTTCCCAGTGGGTGGCCAGGCCCTCGCGCTGGCCGTGACCGCCGGTGTTGACGCGGATGCCCGCCTGCAGGAGGGCGCGGGCCGACTGCGCCGCCTCATCGTCGCGATAGTCCGCCGCCGGGGCCATCGGGCGGCGCACCGAGCGCGGCTGCAGCACTCGCGGCGGCACCCAGTGGGAGAGGATGGGGTGTTTCCACACCTCGGTGTGCTGGTAGTAGTAGTCCTCGGCGGTCAGCCCGCCGTAGCTGACCACCTGGGTCGGCGTGTAGCCAGCGCCGCTCTGGCGCCAGAACTGCATCACGTCCTCGTACAGGTTCAGCACCGGGATGTTGTGCTCAATGCCGGTAACGCCGTCGGCGATCAGGCTCATGTCCATGTGGTAGAGGGAGCCGCCCTCGGCGACCGACAGCAGGCCTTCGCGGCGGGCCGCGGCGTTCACCTGCTGGCGCTGTTCACGCCGGGGCTGGTTGTAGTTCTTCACCGAGATGGCGCCTTGGGCCTTGAGGCGCCGCGCGTGGGCGAGGGCGTCGTCAAGGGTGTCTACCGGGGACCAGTAGGTGCTCTTGGCGCCGTAGATGATTTCGGCGGTGGAGAAGATCCGGGGCGAGAGAATACGCCCGGCGCGGGCGTATTCGGCGGCGGCAAATACCTCCGCGGCGCGGCTCGAGGGGTCGTGCAGGGGGGTGACCCCCAGGGCCAGGTGCGCCAGCAGGTTCCAGTTCTTCTGCGGGATGATGTCCTCGTGACCGTAGGGGCCGTGGGCGTGGGCATCGACGAAGCCGGGGACCACCGTGCTGCCCGCCAGATCCACCCGGGTGTAGCCCGCGGGAATCGCCAGGTCGGCGTCTCCGACTGCCTGGATGCGATTGCCTTGCACCAGCAGAGTGCCGTTCTCGATCACCCGGCGGTTTTCATCCATGGTTGCGATGCGCGCACCGGTCAGGGCCAGGCGGCTCTCCGGGGCAGCGTGCTCGACGCTGACTTCCAGGGCGCGCGAGGGGTCCGCGGGGGAGAACCCCGGCTGCATGGCAGTGTCCACCACCAATTGCTTGAAGTTCGGCCCGGTACTCCAGTGCACGGCGCTGCCGTCCTGGTTCCAGCCGGGGAAGGCCCCCCCGGTCTCGCTGACCCGGACCACCGGGAAGGCCGGCTCGGCGGCATCCAGTACCAGCGGCTTGCCGCTGGGGGTGAATTCGGCCAGGTGCAGGTGGTGGGCGTTTTCAAAGGCGATATGGCGGCCGGTGGGGGAGAGCATGATGCGGGTGGCGAAATCCGCCTCCGCCAGTGCGCGCACATCCTGCCCGTCCCGCTGCATCGAAATCAGCCGCGTCTTGGCGGTGGAGCTGCCGCGGCCGGTGGCGGTTTCGGCCCGCTCCTGGGCGTAGAGACGCGTGCTGTCGGGGCCGAAGTGGGGGTGTCTGCCGCGCTGGCTGACAAAACGCAGCTCGCCGCCTTCGATGTCGAGCAGGTAGAGCCCGGGCTTCACGCCCCAGTCCGGGTGCAGCAGCGCGTTCCCCGCCAGCTTGCGCAGGGCCAGGGTCTGCCCGTCGCGGTCGATGGCCAGCTCCACATACTGACCCCGGGGGTGTTCCAGTGCCGTTGACTTGCCACCGCGGGCACTGACCCGACGCACGCTGGTCAGCTTGTCGTCCTGCCAGCGCAGGAAATACACACTCTTGCCATCCGGTGACCACACCGGCGCGTAGTCGAATCCATCGCCGCGATCCCGGGTCAGGGGCTCGGGTGCGTCTTCACCCCGCTGCAGGTAGAGCTGGCCCAGGGCTTCAAAGACCACCGACCCGCCGTCGGGGGAGGGGCTGGCGAAGCGCAGCATGCGCAGGGGGAAGCTGTCGGGGGCAACCTCGACGCTGGCGCGGATCGGCGGGTAGAGGCTGCGGGTATCCTGCACGTGGAAGGGGATATCCTGCAGCAGGCCGTTATCCACGGCCAGTCGCCACAGTTTGCCCCCGGCCCAGAACACCAGTTCCCGGCTGTCCGGGGTCCAGGCCATGTTGGGGTAGAGACCCTGCACCGCCCAGGTCTCCTGCATGTCGAGGTCGAGGTCCGGGTAGACCATGCGCTCGACGCCGCTGTCCAGGTCCATCACGAACAGGCGCGACTCGGCGCGCACGCGCTTGACGTAGGCGAGGCGCTTGCCGTCGGGGGAGGGGGTGGGGCGCACGGCGCCACCGGGGCCGCCGGCGACGGTGCTCACCTCGCCGGTGGCCAGTTCCACCCGGCGAATCTGGAACAGCTCGGTGTTGCTGTCCTGGTGGTAGATGAAGGTGTCCCCCGGGGTGACGTTGAGGGTGAAGTAGAGGAAGCGACCGTCGGGGCTGAAGGCGGGTTCGCCCTGTTCCTTCTGGAAGGTCTCGCTGGGCCGTTCCACCACCTGCTGCCCGCTTCGCCCCTTGCCGCCGTCGGTATGGTAGAGCCAGATCTCCCCGGTGCCGAGGGAGCGCGAGGTGGTGAAGTGCTTGCGGGCGGCGAGGTAGTTGCCATCCGGGCTCCAGACCGGGTTGTTTAGCAGACGGAAGTCCTCGAAGGTGACCTGCCGCTGCTCGCCACTCTGGCGGTCCAGCAGCCAGAGGTTGTCGCCGCCCTGGCGATCCGAGGTGAAGGCGATATGCCGGCCATCGGGGCTGTAGCGGGGCTGCATGTCCCAGGCGTGCCCGGAGAGCAGTGGAGTGGCTTTGCCGCCGGTGATGGGGATTTCATAGATGTCGCCGAGCAGGTCAAAGACGATATGGCGTCCGTCCGGAGACACGTCGAGGCTCATCCAGGTGCCTTCCCGCACATCGATCTTCGCGCTGACGGGATCGGCGCCGAGTTGCGGTTCGGCCACCGACCAGTCGGCGGGCGCGTCGCTGGCTGCGTGCGTGCTGGCCACAAACGCCAGCCAGAGTGGCAGTAGGTGACGGATCGATCGGAACAACCGCATGTGTTTCTCCTGAATGACGACACCCCGGGGGTGATCCACCCCGGGGCAAAGGCGTACCATACAACGATGCGCGACGCGTATGAACCTCATTCCAGGGAGCCCCGACCATGTCATTGCCATCACCCCTTCGCCAGTTTGCCCGTCAGTCACTGGCAGTGCTGTCTATCGCTCTGCTGGCACTGCCCGCCAGTGCACAACCCGTCGTGGGGGAACCCGCTCCGGATTTCACCCTGCCCGCCAGTGACGGCGAGACCTACCGTCTCGCGGACTACGTGGGCAAGCAGGCGGTGGTGCTGGCCTGGTTCCCCCGGGCCTTTACCTCGGGCTGCACCATTGAGTGCAAGTCCCTGGCGGAGAACGGCCACCTGATCCGCGAGTACGACGTGCAGTATTTCATGGCCAGCGTGGACCCACTGGAGAAGAACCGCGAGTTCGCCGAGGACACCGGGGCGGATTTTCCCCTGCTGAGTGACGAGGAAAAAGACGCTGCACGCGCCTACGGGGTGCTCTCTCCCCTCGGCTTTGCCAAGCGACACACCGTCTACATCGGTGCCGACGGCACGGTGCTGAAGGTCGACACTGACATCAATCCGGAAACTGCCGCGCAGGACATGGCGGCCACCCTGGGCGAGCTCGGTGTGGCCCGGCGATCGGATTCTTGAGGGTTCCCGCGTCGGGGTAGCGGCGCCCCAAGGGCGGTTCCGGCTCCCTTGGGCGTGAATTTCCGGCAATTCGTCGCTTTGCTGCATTGCGGCCCGTGTCCCCCGGCCTCGCGGGGACTATAATCTCCGCTTTTGCTATCACCCTATCACCCGCGCGCAGGCACGGGTGGCGGGGTGCTTTGGACGTTGGGCCGGCCCGTCATGCTGAGTGTCAAGGAAACCCGCGAGCTGTTCCGCCTGGCCCTGCCCATGGTAGTGTCCCAGAGTGCCTTCGCCCTGATGGTATTCACCGACCGCCTGTTCATGGCGCAGATCGACGCCCTGCACATTGCCGCGGCCCTGGGTGGTGGGGTGACCTTCTTCGTGACAGTCGCTCTTTTTATCGGCGTCATGTCCTACGCCACGGCCCTGGTTGCGCAGTACCAGGGTGCCGGCCAGCTGGCCAAGTGCCCGCGGGTTCTCACCCAGGGCATCATCATGGCGGCTGCCTGCCAGCCCCTGTTGTGGTTGCTGGGCTGGTTCACGGGCGACCTGTTTGCGCTGATGGGACACCCGCCGGAACAGGTGCAGCTGGAGCGCGACTACTATTACGTGATGCTCGCCGGTGCCTTCTTCGGGCTGAGCAAGGCCTGCGTGGCGGGCTACTTCTGTGGCATCTCCCGCACGCGGGTGGTGATGATTGCCGATGTGCTCGGGGTGATGGTCAACGTTCCTCTGACCTGGGCCCTGGTATTCGGGCACTTTGGCTTGCCGGAACTGGGTATCCGCGGGGCGGCCCTGGGGACAGTGATTGCGACCGCTTTTACCCTCTGCGTGTACGCCGTCTTCTATTTCAACCGCGTGCATCGCGAGCGTTTCCAGGTGTTGCGCTCCTTCCATCTCGACCTCGCCATCCTGCGGCGCTACGTGCGCCTGGGCCTGCCCTCCGGCTTTGAAACCTTCGTCGGCGCGGCGACCTTCAACTTCTTCCTGCTGCTGTTCCAGTCCTACGGCGTCGCCGAAGGTGCCGCGATGGCCATCGTCTTCAACTGGGACATGCTCAATTACGTGCCCCTGATCGGCCTGAATATCGCGGTCACCAGCATGATTGGCAACGCCGTGGGGGCCCGGGACATGACCCGTACCAACCAGGTGATCGCCGCCGGCTTTGCCATCGCCCTGGGTTACTCCGCGGTGCTGGCCGTGGTCTTCGTGATCTTTCGCGTGCCCTTCATGGAGGTCTTCAGCACCCCGGAAGAGGACTTCAGCGTGATCGTGGAGATCGGTGCCCGCATGATGATCGGCATGGCCACCTACGTGCTGGCGGACGCCGTCATCCTGGTCAGCAGCGGCGTCCTGCGCGGCGCCGGCGACACCCGCTGGCTGATGAACACCAGCATGAGCCTGCACGTGCTGATGCTGGCGACCCAGTGGGTGATGATCAAGGTACTGGACTACCCGCCGCTGGTGAGCTGGTGGGGCTTCGTGGCGATGCTGCTGGCCCTGGCGGTGATCTACCTCCTGCGCCTGCTCGGCCACCGCTGGCGCCACCCCGACCGCCTGGCGCGGGTCATGGCGGAGTAGCTCCGCCTCGTCCACACATGCCAGCGTGTCTCCCGTGAGTCGAGTTCTGCATCTGGGGCATGTCACTTGTCTGGGTCGCTTGGGTGCATTCTGCGGGACCGCCGTGCCTTCGCAAGCGGGGCTATGGGGACACGCAGTGAATACGTCCCTGTAGCTCGACGGCGACATCCCTGTCGCCGACGGCCCCCATAGCCCCGCTTGCGAAGGCACGGCTCCGAGGTAGTCTGAGAGAGCACGCGCTGTCCGAGAGTACTTGGCCGCATAGGAGAATCGCAGCTCACAGCCTTCCCCAGAGCGAAGCCAACAGGCGTTCAGTCAACCCCGGAGCATCGGGGCGCGGTCAGGGCCTGTTTGGGACCTTCGGCCGCATGGATGCGGCCGAAGAGCTACAGGGACGTATTTCCCGCGTGTCCCAAACAGGCCCTGACCGCGACACGCTGCGGACCCTCTGGTGGGACGCATATTCGTCAGGGCCAGAATTCGACTTGTGGGTGTGGGCGTGGTGCATGCCGGAACTGGCGGACTCTCTGGAGTTGGAGGCGCGCGCAGCCGCTACAGCGTCAGGATGCGCCGCAGCAGGCTGTCCTCGCTGCGGTGCTGCTCCCGGTAGAGCAGCAACTCCCGCAGTTGGCCGTCAATGCGCCCGGCGATATCGTCCCGCAGCTTCTCCAATTGCCGCGGCGTCGGGGTGCGGCCGGCGAAACGGGACAGATCGAGGGGCTCGGCGAAGCCGATAAAGCAGCGCTTGGGCTTCGGCAGGGGGCTGCCCAGGGCGCCCAGGGGAACCGGGGGCAGGATATCCCGCCGGGTATCGGGCGTGAGGATGCCGAGTTGCCGGAGCAGGCGGCCCGGGGGTGAGTCGGGCAGATCGGCGCTGCTGATCAGCTGGTCGTAGAACTCGTCGGGGCCGACCATGCCGAAGGGCTGGATGGTGTAGCCCTGGCGGGCGGCCAGGCGCAGGAAGCCGAAGCGCTCGCGCCACTGCAGCCGGTAGCGCTGGCTGGCGGGCTTGACCGCCTCGTGGGCGCCGCCGGGAAAAACCAGCAGGTCTTCGCCGGCCTCCATCAGCGCCCGGCAGACCTCGGGGTGTCCGATGATCGCACCGCGGCTGAGCAGGGCCCGTTCGGTCAAGGGATAGTGGAACAGGAAACGGTCCCCGAGGGCGCGCAGGAAGCGCTGCTGCTCCAGCTGCATCACGGTGGCCACGATGACCGCGTCGAGGGCAAACAGGCTGTGGTTGCCGACGAACAGGCAGGGCCCCTCGGACAGCCGCTCGAGTCCGCTGAGCTGCGGCCGGAATACCCGCTGCACCAGCTGCTGACGGGCGAACGTTTCCAGGTCCCGGGGCGGGCTGACCTGCAGGGCCTGTTCGATGTGCCGTTGCAGGCCCGGGTCGGGTGCCTTCGGCGCTGCCGCTCGTCTGTCGGCCGCCACTTGCTACTCGCTCCCCAGCAGGCGGCCCAGACCGCGCTCGTGCAGGGCATTTTCCAGCAGTGTCCGGATGGCCTGGCTGTTGTCCAGTTGCAGCGCCCTGCCGGTCAGATCGGCGGCTTCGGTCTCGGTGATGGAGCGCAGCAGCCACTTGATGCGCGGCAGTTTCGAGGCACTCATGCTGAGCTGGCGCACACCGGTGCCGAGCAGGAACAGCACCGCCGCCGGGTCGGAGGCCATTTCCCCGCACAGGCTGAGGGGCAGGCCGGTTTCCCGCGTGATCCGCGCGATCCGGGCAATTTCCTGTAGCACGGCGGGGTGAATGTGATCGTAGGCTCCGGCCACCCGCGGATTGTTGCGATCGAGCGCGAGCAGATACTGGCTGAGGTCGTTGGAGCCAATGGAGACGAAGTCAAGGCGCTTGGCCCAGGCCGGCAACAGCGAGATCGCCGCCGGCACTTCCACCATGATGCCCACCGGCGGGCGGCGCACGGGCAGGCCCTCTTCCGTCAGCTGTGCCAGGGCATCGTCGAGGAGGGCGTGAAAGGCGACGATTTCCCCGGTGTTGCTGATCATGGGCAACAGGATATGCAGCTCTTCCCCGCCCGCCGCGGCGCGCAGCATGGCCCGCACCTGGGTCATCAGCAGGGCGCTGTTGTCGAGGCAGAAACGGATTCCCCGCCAGCCCAGCGCCGGATTGTCCTCATGGATCGGAAAGTAGGGCAGGGGCTTGTCGCCGCCGATATCCAGGATACGCATGTAGACCGGGCGGCCGCGATAGGCAGCCAGCACCTGGCTGTAGGTGTTGACCTGGTCTTCCTCCGAGGGAAAGGTGTCGCTGATCATGAAGGGCATTTCGGTGCGGTAGAGCCCGATACCTTCGGCGCCATTGGCCAGCCCCGGGGAGATGTCCGCCAGCAGCCCGGTGTTGGCGAGCAGGCGGATGCGCACGCCGTCGGTGGTGGTGGCCGGCAGGTCGCGCAGTCCGGCCAACTCGCCTTTCAGCGCCTGCTCGGCGTACTGCAGGCGTTCGAACTCCCGCCGCACCGAGGCGCTCGGGTGGACGATGACCTGGCCGACATTGCCGTCGACAATCAGTGGCACGCCGTTGTCCACGCCCTTGAGCTTGCCGGTGCCCATGACGGCGGCCACGCCCAGGGCGTTGGCCAGCACGGCGGTATGCGACAGGCTGGAACCGCTGAAGCAGACGATCCCCGCGAGGCGCTGCGGGTCACAGGCGGCGATGTCGGAGACACTCACCTTGTCCCCAACCAGGATGATGGGGCCATCAATGCCCTGGGGCCGGTGCTCCGGGGCACCGCTCCAGGCCTGGTAGAGCTTGTTGCCGAGATGGTGGAGGTCCTCGTGGCGGGCCTTGAGGTAGGGGTCCTCCATGGCGCGAAACAGCTCGGCGTAGTGGTGTACCACCTGGCGCAGCGCACCGGGGAGCCAGTTGCCCTGGGCAATGGCCTGCTCTACCCCCAGTCGCAGGCCCGGGTCATTGAGTAGCATCTGGTAGGCGGAGAAGACCGCCGCCACGCCCTCCGACAGTTCCTGCTCCATGCTGCGCCGTTCGGTCTCGACGTCCGCGCTGACCTGGGCCAGCAACTGCCGCCATTCGTCGATCGCAGCCTCGACATCTTCGCAGGGACGATCGGGTACGGCGTAGAGGTCCACCGTATCGCACAGCCAGGCCTGTCCGATGCCCGTGCCCGGGGCGCCCTTGACCCCGCGAACGCGGCGCAGGGTGTTGCTACCGCCCGCACTGGCCAGGGGTTCCGTGGGCAGCACCAGCGCCAGCTGTGTGGCCAGGGTGACCAGGAAAGCCTGTTCTTCCTCGGACATCAGCCGTGGCTCCCGCGACTGCACCACGAGTACGCCAATGACGGCGCCGGCGCGCACCACGGGCACCCCGCAAAAACTGCGGAATTCGTCCTCGTGGGTTTCGGCGAGGTAACAGAAATCGGGGTGGGCGGGGGCATCGGCCACCACCACCGGGTGACGCGTCTGCGCCACCCGCCCGACCAGGCCCCGGCCCGGTGGCAGGCTGCTGTGGCCGACGGCGCGGGGGTCGAGGCCCTCGGTCGCGGCCAGCAGCATACTGCCATCGGCCGCGGCGATATACAGGCTGCACACTTCCACCCCCATGCTGCGGTGAATGGCCTCCACAATCAGTCGCACCTGGTCGTCGGTTTCCTCCGCCTGGGCGGCGGCCTGGACGATACGGGTGAGTTGTAGCAGGGCATTCATCGGGTGGAGCTTCCGGGTGGCAGGCATCAGTAAACAGTATCCGCTATAGTGACCGGGCCATGCCAGTCACCAATAAGAGGGAAAATACCATGAGCGACACGGGATTGCAGTTGCGTACGCGGGTCAATGCCGAGGGAACCCTGACCCTGTGGCTGGAGGATCAGCCGGTTCCGCGCCCGGGGCCGGAGGAAGTCGTGCTGCGGGTTGGCGCGGCACCGATCAATCCCTCGGATCTCTTTCTGCTCTTCGGTCCGGCGGACCCGGCGAGCGCCCGGGTCGAGGGCACGCCGGAGCGTCCCGAGGTCACCCTGACCCTGCCGGAGGGGACCTTGCCGCTGGTGCAGGCGCGTGTCGGGCAAGCCCTGGCGGCCGGCAACGAGGGCGCGGGAACGGTGATTGCCGCGGGGGATTCCGCCCAGGCCCAGGCACTGCTGGGGCGCACCGTCGGGGTCTTCGGCGGGGAAATGTTCAGTCAGTATCGCTGCGTGAATGCCCTGCAGTGCCTGCCGCTGGAGGCGGGCACCACCGCGGAGCAGGGCGCGTCCTGCTTCGTCAACCCGATGACCGCCCTGGGAATGCGGGAAACCCTGATGATGGAGGGGCACAGTGCCCTGGTGCACACCGCGGCTGCCAGTAACCTCGGGCAGATGCTCAATCGCCTCTGCCAGGCGGACGATATTCCCCTGGTCAATATCGTGCGGCGCCAGGAGCAGGTTGCCCTGTTGCGCTCGCAAAGCGCCGCGCATGTACTGGACAGCAGCAGTGACAGCTTCATGTCCGACCTGGTGTCGGCGATAGAGGCGACCGGGGCAACCCTGGCCTTCGACGCCGTAGGCGGCGGCAAGCTGGCCAGCCAGATTCTCACCGCGATGGAGTCGGTGGCTGCACAACAGATGAGCGAATACAACCGCTACGGCTCGAATACCTACAAGCAGGTCTATATCTATGGAGCCCTCGACCTGGCGCCGACCACACTGACCCGCAACTTCGGTTTTGCCTGGGGCGTCGGTGGCTGGTTGCTGCCACAGTTCCTGCAGCGCGCCGGGCCCGAACGCACCGAGTCGATGCGCGCGCGAGTCGCCCGGGAGATCAACACCACCTTTGCCAGTCAGTACAGTCATCGCATCAGCCTGGCGGAAATGCTCGACCCCGCGGTGATGCAGGCCTACAACCGCCGCACCACCGGCGACAAATACCTGGTGCTGCCCTGAAGAAAGTGCGCGGGCGCTAGTTGTTTTCGCGCCCGCTCTGCGCGCCGGGAAAGCCCCTCGCTGGCATTCGATGGAATAAGGAGAAAACGATGCAGAAGACCCTGAACGGCGTGTTGCTCGCGTGCCTGCTGGTCGTCGCGGGAATGGTTCGCGCCGACAGCGCGGCGGCTGATTTCGAGCAGCTGTTGCAGGCACACTGGAACTGGCAGCTGAAGGTCTCGCCGCAGCTGCGCACGCACCTCGGCGATCCGGGGGCCAATCATCGCTGGGACGACATGAGTCTGGAAGCCCACGCGGAGCGGGATGCCGCGCGCGAACGCTTCCTGGCGCGGCTGGACGGCATCGACCCGGCGGCGCTGGATGCCCAGGACCGGCTCAGCCACCAGATGCTGCACCAGCAGCTGAGCCTGGAGCGCGAGGCCTACGCACTGGGTCTGCACCTGATGGCGGTGAACATGCGCAGCGGCCCCCAGCATCTGCACAGCCTGCAGGAGCAGATTGCCTTTCGCGGCGAAGCCGATTACCGCGACTGGCTGGTGCGCCTGCAGACCTACCCCGAGCTCCTGGAGCAGTATCGCGAGCTGCTGGAAGAGGGGCTGATGCAGGAGCGCACTCAGGCGCGGGTGATCATGCAGCGGGTGCCGGAGCAGATTCGCCGTCTCACCAGTGTCCCGGTGGAGGAGAGTCCCTTCTTCAAGGCCTTCGTCGAGCTGCCGGAAACCCTGACCCCGGCGACGCGGGACGAATTGCGGCGCAGCGCCCGCGGGGCCATTGAAGCCGGCATCAACCCGGCGCTGGGGAGCTTCGGCGATTTCCTCGCCAACCGCTACCTGCAGGCCTGTCGCGACGAAGCCGGTGTCGGCAGCCTGCCGGAGGGGGATGCCATCTATCGCCACCTGACGCGGCGCTTTACCACCACGGACATGACACCCGAGGCGATTCACGCCGTGGGCGAGCGCGAGGTGGCGCGCCTGCTGAAGGAGATGGAAGCGGTCAAGGACGAGGTCGGTTTCGAGGGGGACCTGCAGGCCTTCAACGACTTCCTGCGCACGGACCCGCAGTTCTACTACGAGACCCCGGAAGCCCTCTACGAAGGCTACCTGGCTATCTCCAAGCGCCTCGACCCCGAGCTGGTGACGCTGTTTGGCAAGTTGCCGCGCATGCCCTACGGGGTCAGACCGATTCCCGCCTCGATCGCGCCGGATACCACCACCGCCTATTACAGTCGCCCCGCGGCCAACGGCACCCGGGCCGGCTACTACTACGTCAATCTGTACCGGCCCGAGGTGCGCCCCAAGTACGAGATGGAGGTGCTCAGCGTGCACGAGGCGGTGCCCGGCCACCATCTGCAGATCGCCCTGGCCCAGGAGCTCGACGACCTGCCGATGTTCCGCAAGCTCGGTGGGGAAACCGCCTTTATCGAGGGCTGGGGGCTGTATTCCGAGCGCCTGGGCTACGACATGGGCCTGTATACCGACCCCTACTCGCGTTACGGACAGCTGACCTACGACATGTGGCGGGCGGTGCGGCTGGTGGTGGACACCGGGATGCATCATTTCGGTTGGAGTCGCGAGCAGGCGATCGACTACTTCAAGGCCCACGCCGGCAAGACCGAGGCGGATATCGTCAACGAGATCGACCGCTATATCGGCTGGCCGGGGCAGGCCCTGGCCTACAAGATCGGCCAGCTGAAGATGCTCGAACTGCGCGCCCTGGCGGAGCGGGAACTGGGTGAGGCGTTTGATATTCGCGCTTTCCACGACCACCTGCTGGGGGCCGGCGCCATCCCGCTGAATGCCCTGGAAAGCCGCATGCGCGAGTGGGTGGCACAGCGCCAGTGAGGCCCGTCGCCGCGGGAGCGTGACACTTTGTCGCATCCCGCGCGTCCCCTGCATTCCCTATAATCCGCGACGCGTTTTTCCCGCAGGTGCTTTCCCAATGCGTCGTCCATTGCTCCTTTCCCCGCTGTTTTGCGGCCTGATTCTCGCCCACACTCCAGCAGGGTGGGCCCAACGTGATCACGACCAGGCAATCGAGCTGGTCGAGGTCTCCGCCCAGCGGACCCGCGCGGACGCGCTGCTGTTCAGCGAGAGCGCCGTGACCCGGCCGACGCACGATGCCGGCGAGCTGCTGCGCTCGGTCACCGGCATGCAGGCGCTGCGACGGGGCGGTCGCGGCTTCGACCCGATTATCCGCGGACAGAGCCAGAGCAACCTCAACGTGGTGGCCAACGGCGCCTACAATTTCGGCGCCTGTCCCGGCCGCATGGACCCGCCGAGCACCTATATTGGCGTCGAGAGCTTTGATCGGGTGGCGGTGATCAAGGGCCATCGTTCGGTTATTCACGGCCCGGGCGGCAGTGGCGGAACACTGCTCTTTGAACACGAGCGCCCGGAACTGGGCGAGCGGGGTGTGAGCGGCTCGCTGACGACTGGCTACACCGGCAACAGTGACCTGCTCAGCCTGTCGGGGGATGTCGCTGCGGGCAATGACCGGGGCTACCTGCGGGTATTCGCCGCCAGTAAGCGTGCCGATGACTACGAGGACGGCGATGGACGCCAGGTGGCTTCACGTTTTGACTCGGACTCCCTGGGGCTGGTGGCCGGCATCGAGCTGGGCTCCCGGGGCGACCTGCAGCTGTCCCACGAACGCTCGGCGGAGGAAGACATTGCCTACGCGGGCAACGGCATGGACGGCGTCTTCGCCGACTCCCGCTCCACCAGCCTGCGCTGGCGCCAGCAGGATCTCGGGCCACTGGACGGTCTGGAGCTGTCTGTCTACCGCAGCGATGTCGAGCACCTGATGGATACCTATTCGGTGCGCGATCGCAGTCCGATGCCGATGGGCATGGCGGCCCCATCCTCCTCCGACACCTGGGGCGGGCGCCTCCTGGCAAGCTGGCAGAGGGGTGCGGTGGAGTGGCAATTGGGGGCGGACTACCGGGTCAACGAACAGGGGGCCATTCTCTACAGTGACCAGGGCAAGGACGGTATCTACGACGCCCTGGTCTCCCGTATGTGGCCCGATGTGCGCCACCGTCATCGCGGTGTGTTTGCGGAGCTGGACTACGCGGCGAGCGCGGTGGACAGTCTGCGCCTGGGACTGCGCTGGGACGATCATGCCAGCGAGGCCCGCGGTAGTGCCCTGCCGGCGGGGATGCAGGGAATGGCCACGCCCGAGCGGCTCTACGAGACCTTCTATGGCAGCGCTGCCGGACAGCAGGATGACGCGGGCCTGAGCATGGTGTTGGGCTGGGACCGCCAGCTGGACAGCGCCCTGCTGTTCAGCGCCAACCTGAGCGGCACGCTGCGCATGCCGGACAGTTCGGAGCGCTGGATGGCGCGGCAGACCCCCATGGGGGCCTGGGTCGGCAACCCCGCCCTGGAACCGGAGCGGCATCAGCAGATCGACCTGCGCCTGGAGGGCGGCGACGCTGCCTTGGGTTGGGCGGTCAGTGTTTTTGCCGATCAGGTGGACGATTACATCGAGCGCTACCGCGAGGGCAGTGCCGACCTGTACCGCAATACGGATGCCCTGCGCCACGGCCTGGAGCTGGATGGACACTGGAGCTTGAACGACGCCTTGTCAGCGCGCGCCGGACTTTCCTGGACCCGGGGCGAGAGCGACCGCGAGGACCTGGCCCAGATCGCGCCCCTGGAGCTGCGCCTGAACCTGGACTACCGCCGCGACGACTGGGCTGTCGGCCTGGAGTGGCTGGTCGCTGACCGGCAGACGCATTTCAATCCGGCGGTCGACGCCGAGGGGCCGACCCCCGGCTTTTCCGTGCTGCACCTCTACGGTCACTACAGCCTGGCGACAGACCTGACCCTGGAGCTGGGCGTGGAAAACCTGTTCGACCGCAGCTATGCCTACCATGTCAATGCCGGCAATCAGGACCCCTTCGAGCCGACCGCGCTGCGCGTCAATGAACCGGGTCGGCAGGCCTGGGTCAGGCTGCGCTATGCCTTTGGTCACTGAGGGCCGGCTGCCTGAGCCCGTTCGGCAGCCCGGCGCGGGGTGAGGTGGCGAGCAGGTCCCGGTAGCGCAGTTCCAGCTCGCGGGCGAGTTGCCGCACATTGCCCCCGGCCGCGGCATCCAGGGGCGGCAGGACGGTAATGCGAATGGTCGTGGGGCGAATCAGCAGCGAGCCCTTGGGCAGGGCATCCTTGACGTTGTGCAGGACGATGGGGACCAGTGGCACACCGGCCTTGCGCGCCAGCAACAGGGCACCGGGGCGGAAGGGCCGAATATCCCCCAGGCTACTGCGGGTGCCCTCGGGGGCTACCACCAGAGAGCGCCCCTCGCGCAGCACCGCCATTGCGCGCTGCAGCACCTCGCGCTGGTCCTGCTCCTCGCGCTGGACGAAAATGGTGTCGGTCTGGCGCAGGAGATTTCCCAGTACCGGCACCCGCGCCATTTCCGCCTTGCACAGGGCAACGGTATCGCGACGCAGCAAGTGCGCGATCACCATGCCGTCGAGTAGGCTCTGGTGGTTGAAGATATAGACGGCGGGGCGCACGGCGTGGAGGTGCTCCGCGCCCTCCACTTCGAACTCGAGTCCCGCCAGGCCACTGCCCACATCCCCCAGCAACTGGGCCACCCGGCTGGCGTTGGCGAGGCGGTTGCCGCCCAGGCGCGAGGCGAGGCTGCCAACCAGGGCGGTGGCCGCCAGGGCCTGGCCGGTAAGCGCAGTGCGCAGGAGCGACTCCAGATCCGGCGTGCCGCGACTGGAGAAGCGCAGAATAGGCCAGTCGTTGCGCGCTGCTTCCCGGGCGAGATCTTCGCGCGGGTTGATCGCCACCGGGTGACCCACGCGTCGCAGTAGGGGCAGGTCGGCCAGGGAATCGGTGTAGAACCAGCTGCGGCGCAGGGCTCCACGGCGGCGGCGCAGGACCCGCCGGGCGGCCAGCGCCTTGCCTTCGCCGTAGCAGAGCGGGTTGAGCACGCGCCCGGTAAAATGGCCGTCGATAACCTCCAGGCGGGTGCAGCAGATCTCGTCGATACCCAGCAGGCGGGCCAGGGGGGCCACTTGGTAGTGACTGGCGGCGGTGACAATCACCAGGTGGTGTCCGGCGGCACGGTGGGCCTCGACCAGTCCTATGGCTTCCGGAAACAGCTGCCCCAGCAGGTGGCGCTCACAGGCGCGTTCCCCCAGCTCCAGCAGTTCCTCCTCGCGAATGCCCGCCAGGCTGCGACCCAGTCGACGCACCAGCCGGTGGTAGTGGCTGCCCTTGTCGGTGCGCGCGGTTTTTTGTCCGACGATATCCGCGAGCAGGCGCAGGGACTCGCGGAAACGTCGCTGGCGGAGGCCCTCGCGGAGGGTCTCCAGGGCCAGGGCGATGATCGAGTATCCCGCGATCAGGGTGCCATCGAGGTCGAAGAAGGCGACGCCCCGCGGCTCGCTCTCCCGTCCCACGGATTCCAGGTGCTGCTCCAATGCGGCTGCTGCCATGCCCACCTCCCGACTGGGGAATCGCCGGCGGCACCTTGTGGCCGCCGCTGGCCATCTCTTGCAATTCACGCTGCAATTGTGATGCCAGTAGCCTGACAGCCGCGGATGACAGGCCGATGACGGCGCAGAGCGCTCCGTCCTTGCACCAGAAAGGTGGCGGCTGCACCAGCTCGGTGCCGACGCGAAGCGCTTTGGTCCCGGCGGTGCCTCGCGTATCCTTGCGCCATGACAGCGTCCCTACTGCCTGACTTGCCGGTCAACCGAATACTCCCCGAATTGCGCGATGCCCTTGCGGCACGTGCCGACGTGGTGCTGGAAGCGCCCCCCGGCGCGGGCAAGACCACCCTCGTGCCCCTGGCCCTGCTGGACGCCGAGTGGTTGCGGGGGCAGTCGATTGTGCTGGTGCAGCCCCGGCGCGTGGCGGCCCGAAGCGCGGCGGCGCGCATGGCGGCGCTGCTCGGCGAGAAGCCGGGGGATACGGTGGGCTACCGGATCCGTCTGGAGAGCCGGGTCAGTGCCGACACCCGTATTGAGGTGGTGACCGAAGGGGTGCTGACCCGGCGCCTCCAGCAGGACCCGGGACTCGCCGGGGTCGGCCTGCTGATCTTCGACGAGTTCCACGAGCGCAACCTGGATGCCGAGCTGGGCCTGGCTCTCGGCTTGCAGGGGCGCGAGTTGTTTCGCGAGGGCGAGCCCCTGCGCCTGCTGGTGATGTCGGCGACCCTGTCGGGCATTGACCTGCCGCGCGTACTTCCCGGTGCCCGTGTGCTGACGTCCGAGGGCCGGCGCTATCCGGTGGAGCTGCATTATCGCGCCGGCCCGGGGCCGGGGGAGTCGCCGGTTCCGGCGGTGGTTGCCGCGGTGCGCGAGGCGCTGCGGGATTATCCGGGGCATGTGCTGGTCTTTCTGCCCGGCCAGGCGGAGATTCGGCGCGCCAGCCGGGAACTGGCGGACCTTGCCGGGGAGTGTTTGCGCCTGGCGTCGCTGCACGGCGGGCTCAGCCTGAAGCAGCAGCAGTGGGCGATCGATTTGCCCCCCGAGGGTGTGCGCAAGGTGGTGCTGGCCACCAACATCGCCGAGACCAGCCTGACTATCGAGGGCGTGCAGGTGGTGGTGGACTGCGGTCTGGAGCGGCTGGCGCGCTTTGACCCCGCCACCAGCACCACGCGCCTGACGACCCGGCGCATTTCCCGTGCGTCGGCGGAGCAGCGCGCCGGGCGGGCGGGGCGCCTGGGCCCGGGGGTGGCTCTGCGGCTGTGGTCCCGGGAGCAGCAGGCGCGTTTGGTAGCCCAGCGTGAACCCGAGGTACTGCGCACGGACCTGGCGCCGTTGGCCTTGCAGATGCTGGCCTGGGGGGTGTCCGAGCCGGGCGAGCTGGCCTGGCTGGACACGCCGCCGCCGGCACTCTTCCAGCAGGCACTGGATCTGCTCGTTGCCCTCGGTGCGCTGCGGCAGGGCAGCCCGCCACAGCTTACCTCCCGTGGCCTGCGCCTGGCGGAACTGCCCCTGCACCCGCGCCTGGGCACGCTGTTGCTGACCGGTGCCGGCCTGGGCGCGGCGCCCCTGGCAGCGCAGCTGGCCGCCCTGCTGGAGGCGCGCGACCCGGGCCTGTCCCGCAGCGTGGACCTGCAGGAACTGCTCCGGGACCTGGAGGGTGCGGACGAGCGCAGAGGGGGCTGGGCGCGCGACGTGTCGCAGCAGGCGCGGCGCTATCGGCAACTGGCGCAGCGGGCGCCGCCAGCGGGCCAGGTGCCCGACGGGCATCTGACGGCAGAGCAGACCCTGGCTGTGCTGGTGGCATCGGCCTGGCCCGACCATATCGCCCGGGCGCGCGCAGGTTCCGCGCCGGGACAGTATCAGTTGGCCAATGGCCGCAGTGCCGAGTTGCCGGGGGATGACCCCCTGGCGGGAAGTGAATGGCTGGCCGTGGCGGAACTGGGGGGGCGCGCCGGAGAGGCAGTGGATCGTATCTGGCGGGCCGCCGCCCTGGACCCGCGCTGCTTTGAATCTGCACTGGCGGACCGGGTCGAGGTGGGGGAGCAGACCGTCTGGGAGGGACAGCGCCTGCGCGCCTGGCGGGAACAGCGGGTCGGTGCGCTGCGCCTTTCCCGCGAGGCGCTGGACGCGGTCACCCCGACAATGCGAGCCGATGCCTGGCTACAGCGTTTGCGGGAGCGGGGACTGGGGGAGCTGCCCTGGACTGAAGCCGCGCAGCAGTGGTGTGCCCGGGTGGACCTGCTGCGGCGACTGGACCCGCGGCAAGACGCACCCTGGCCCGCGACCGACGAAGCCGCGCTACTGGAACGGGCGGGGGACTGGTTGTGGTCGGCGCTGTGCGCGCCGGAGGCCGCGCGCGGTCTCGGCGGCCTGGACTTGCTGGCTCTGCTGCAGCAGCTGCTGCCCTGGCCGCTGCCGCGGGAGCTGGAGGCCGAGGCGCCGCTGGCGGTGACGGTGCCCTCCGGGGCGGCCAGGCGGATCGATTATCGTCAGGACTCGCCCGTTCTGGCGGTGAAGCTGCAGGAGATGTTCGGCTGCCTGCAGACACCGCGCATAGCCTGGGGTCGCCAGCCGCTGTTGCTGCACCTGCTGTCGCCCGCGGGGCGCCCGCTGGCAGTGACCGCGAACCTGGAAACCTTCTGGCGCGATGTCTACCCGCAGGTACGCAAGGAGATGAAAGGCCGCTACCCCAAGCACCCCTGGCCGGAGGACCCGCTCACTGCCACCGCCACCACGCGCACCCGCGGTCGCGAGGGCGCCGCCTGAGCCTTTACCCGCAAGGCGGGTTTCCCCCCCCCTCAGTGCAGAGCGCCGTGCTCCAGGTCGCTTACCAGCGAAGCCCGCACCGGTTCTTCCAGCAGGACCGCGTCGACCGGGTATGCCGGGTGATCGATCCCCGCGCGGATTGCTTCTCCCGCCCGGGCCGCTGCAATCGCCTCGGCCCCGGGCTCGAAGCGCAGGAAATGCACTGAGGAGGTCTTGGTGGCATTGCTGCGCTCCAGGTCCTCGTTGGCGATGGGGTAGATGCGCTCACCGCTGCCGACCTGCAGCCAGACCTGGTCCTCGATGCCCCGCAGCGCCTGCAGGCGACGGGCGCGTTCCGCGGGGTCGGCGTACTCGAGCATGAAGGTGGCCTTCCAGTTGTGGCCATCGGGAATCAGCGGGTTGTAGGCCGCCAGCTCCTCGCGGATGCCCTCCGCCTCGAAGACTTTTTCGATCCGCAGCATTTCCTGGATCTGGTACTTGATGGTCAGGGCGTCCTCGAAACAGAGACGGGCATGGTCCCCCAGCGCCAGCTGGCGGCTCTTCTTGTGCTGCATGACCTGCTGGCGGAAAGCCGGTCGGATCTCGGCGTATTCTTCCAGTGACCAGAGATCGGCGCGTGAGAGCTGTGGCATGGTGTCTGGCTCCTGTCGCTTTACAGTCCGTAGGCCAGTCGCAGCAGGGTCATCGGATGCAGCGCCCGGTCGACGGTCTCGGAGAGGTGGGCAATCTGGGTGGCGGCCATCGGGCAGTCGCTGATGAAGTGGTCGGGGGACTGCTGGTCGACCTTGCGCACCACCGGCCGCGCGATTTTCAGCGAGCGCTCGCGGGTTTCCCGCTTTACGGCATAGGTGCCGTCGTGGCCGGAGCAGCGCTCCTGAGGCGTGATCGCGGTATCCGGAATCAGCGCCAGGACGTCGCGGGTCTTCAGGCCGATGTTCTGTACTCGCTGGTGGCAGGCGACCTGGTAGGCGACATTGCCCGCCGGGTTGGGAAAGTCGGTCTTCAGCGCGCCGCCCTTGTGGCGCAGCCAGAGGTATTCGAAGGGGTCGTAGAAGGCCTCCTGGACCTTCTTCACCGCGGGGTCGTCGGGGTACATCAGGGGCAGCTCCTGCTTGTACATCAGCACGCAGGAGGGAATCGGTGCGGTCAGGTCGTAGCCCTGGTCCACCAGGGCGGCCAGGGCCGGAATGTTGGCCTGCTTGAGGCGATCGACACTGTCCAGGTCCCCCAGCTCCAGTTTCGGCATGCCGCAGCACTGCTCCCGGGGCACCAGGTCGATGTGTATGCCATTGTGCTGGAAGACCCGGATAAAGTCCTCCCCGAGGTCGGGGCTGCTGTAATTGCCGTAGCAGGTCGCATAGAGCGCCACATTGCCGGTGGTTTCGCCCACCGCCAGGGGTACCAGCTCGCGCACCAGCGGCGCGGCACGCTTGCGCAGGGTGCGGCTGTGCAGGGTCGGCAGCGGGGCCTCGCGATGGATGCCCAGGCTAGATTCCAGACCCTTGCGGAAGGTGGCGTTGCGATTCAGCGCGTTGACGGTGACATCCACCAGGGGAATGGTGGCCAGCCCGAAGGTGCGATCGGTGCTGGTCAGTACGCGGTCCCGCAGCCGCGCGCCCTCGGCGCGGAATTGCACTGCCTTGGCACGCAGCATCAGGTGCGGAAAGTCCACCGCCCACTCGTGGGGCGGGACATAGGGGCACTTGGTCATGTAGCAGAGATCGCAGAGGTAGCACTGCTCGACCACCTTCGGGTAGTCGCCCCGGTCAACGCCATCGACCTCCAGGGTCTCCGACTCGTCGACCAGGTCAAACAGGGTCGGGAAGCTGGCGCAGAGGCTGACACAGCGGCGGCAGCCGTGACAGATATCGAAGACGCGCTCCAGCTCGGCGTCGAGTTTTTCCCGCTCCCAGAAATCCTCGCTGCGCCAGTCGATCGGGTGGCGGGTGGGTGCCTCCAGGCTGCCTTCTCTCACGGCGTTCCCTCTCTTTGCTTGCGCAGACGCGTCAATCGGGCGGGCCGCCCGGGAAGGGCGTCCCGGATGGCTCGCAGCCCCGGCGCTCAGTCGTCGAGGGTGTCGAGCGCCTTCTGGAAACGGTTGGCGTGGCTGCGTTCGGCCTTGGCCAGGGTTTCCATCCAGTCGGCGATCTCCTCGAAGCCCTCGTCCCGGGCGGTCTTGGCCATGCCCGGGTACATGTCGGTGTACTCGTGGGTTTCGCCGGCAATCGCTGCCTTGAGGTTGTCCGCAGTAGCGCCGATGGGCAGGCCAGTGGCCGGGTCACCGGTTTCCTCCAGGTACTCCAGGTGGCCGTGGGCGTGGCCGGTTTCGCCCTCCGCCGTGGAGCGGAAGACCGCGGCGACATCGTTGTAGCCCTCGACGTCGGCCTTGGCTGCAAAATACAGGTAGCGGCGGTTGGCCTGGGATTCGCCGGCGAAGGCGTCCTTGAGGTTCTGTTCGGTCTGGCTGCCTTTCAGTTCCATGCTGCGTCTCCTTGTCTGCGAGCGGCATCAGCGTGCCGGATAAAGTCGCGCCTGCCAAACCAGAAACGTAGACCACGGCGGGGGATGCCGTCCAGTGGAAAATGGCGCCGACGCGGGCTGCCGCGGCATGAACTATACTCGCAGGGTGACATGCTTGAACTGGCGGACACGATCCGCAGGGAGTACGCCAATGACAGTCATTTCACAACAGGCTCAGCGCGACGTTCAGCCCCGCGAAACGGGTGCCTTACTGGTTTTGCGTCCCTTCACCTGGGTATTGGCCGCCGCCAGGGATCTGCTGGCCCACCCACTGGCCAGCCTGGCTTACGGTGTTCTCGTGGTCGCCCTGGGCATCCTGGTGCTGGCCTATCAGCAGCACCCCCTCTATGTGGCCGCCGCGGTCCTCGGCTTTCTGCTGGTGGGGCCGGTGTTTGCCGCCGGCTGCTGCGAGCTGTCCCTGCGTCGCGAGCGCGGGGAGGAGGCCGATTTCGGGCACTCCCTGGAGGTGCTGGTGCGCTGTCGCGGCCCACTGTTGAGGCTGGCCAGCGGCCTCTTGCTGGTGGCGCTGCTCTGGTTTGCCGTCGCCCTGGGTGTGTTGTACTGGGCTCACGGCAGTGTCGCCCCGAGCATCGAAAGCACGGTGTGGGGTAACGTGCTGGCGCAGCTGAGCCCCGTGCAGTTGCTGGTCTACGCCGGCGCCGCGCTGGGCCTGGCGGTGGTCAGCTTTACCCTCACGGTTATCAGCGTGCCGGCGATCATTGATCGCGGCCTCAGCGCCACCGAGGCCATGGGCGCCAGCCTCGCGCTGTGCCGCCGGCACCCGCTGGTGATGCTGGTGTGGGCGGTGCTGGTCGCCGCCCTCGTGGCCCTCGGCACTGCATTCTGGCTGGTGGGGCTGGCGGTGATCTTCCCGCTGCTCGGGCACGCCACCTGGCGCGCCTATGTCGAGCTGGGGCGCGAACCGCGATAGCCAGCCGGGGTCAGCCGCCGCCGGCTCGGGCGGTCAGCGCCGCCGGCGCGCGGGATTGCGCGGCAGCCCGTTGTGCTGGGTGGCGAAGGGCCTCGCGTCGGCGGGCACGCGGGCGTGGCGCTTGGCCGGCTGGCGGGGGGGAACCAGGTGGACCTTGCCGTTGCCGATCAGGTCGGCGCGGCCCATTTTCTTCAGGGCAGTGCGCAGCAGGGGCCAGTTGTCCGGGTCGTGATAACGCAGGAAGGCCTTGTGCAGCCGCCGCTGGGACAGGCCGCGCACGGCGGAGACTTTTTCCCCCTCCCGGCGTACTTTCTGCAGCGGATTGGTCTCGCTGTAGTACATCGCCGTGGCGGTGGCCATGGGGGAGGGGTAGAAGGTCTGCACCTGGTCCGCACGCAGCTTGTGGCGCTTGAGCCAGAGGGCCAGGTTCATCATGTCCTGGTCGCTGGTTCCGGGGTGTGCGGCGATGAAATAGGGGATCAGGAACTGCTTCTTGCCGGCAGCCTGCGAGAACTTGTTGAACATCGCCTCGAAGCGGTCGTAGGTGCCGATTCCCGGCTTCATCATCTTTGACAGTGGACCGTCTTCGGTGTGTTCGGGGGCGATTTTCAGGTAGCCGCCGACGTGGTGGCGCACCAGTTCCTCGACGTACTCCGGGGTTTCCACCGCCAGGTCGTAGCGCAGGCCGGAGGCAATCAACACCTTCTTCACACCCGGCACGGCGCGGGCCCGCCGGTACAGGTGTACCAGGGGGGTCTGGTCGGTATTCAGGTTCTTGCAGATTCCCGGGAACACGCAGCTCAGCTTGCGGCACTTCGCCTCGATCTCCTCGCTCTTGCAGGCCAGGCGCCACATGTTGGCGGTGGGGCCGCCGAGGTCGGAGATGACCCCGGTGAAGGCCTTCGAGGTGTCGCGGATACGCTCCACTTCGCGGATGATGGAGTCCTCGGAGCGGTTCTGGATGATGCGCCCCTCGTGCTCGGTGATGGAGCAGAAGGTACAGCCGCCAAAACAGCCGCGCATGATGTTCACGGAGTGACGGATCATCTCGTAGGCGGGAATGCCAGCCTCGCCGTAGCTGGTGTGGGGCAGGCGGGTGTAGGGCTGCTCGAAGACCCAGTCCAGTTCCTCGGTGCTCAGGGGGATCGGCGGGGGGTTCAGCCATACCTCGCGATCGCCGTGGGCCTGTACCAGCGGCCGCGCGTTGTGGGGATTGGTTTCCTTGTGCAGGATCCGTGAGGCGTGGGCGTAGAGCGGTGGATCGTCCCTGACCTGCTCGTAGGCGGGGATGCGGATCACCGACGGGCCGGCCTCCCGGGGGCGGTCCAGCAGGGTCACGGGTTCCGCCTCCACGGCCGCCACTGCGGTGGCCGTGTTGGGGGCGCCCGTCCCGGCGGGGTCCATGACCTCGACGCCGCACTCGCCGGTGGCCGCCGCTTCGGGCCCGCCCTCGGCGCAGCTCGGGCCGCTGGTATCCACATAGGGGCTCAGCAGCGGTTCCACCGGCCCCACCACGTCGAGGTGGGTGGAGTCGATCACCCGGTAGTCCGCCGGCAGTTTCTTGCACACGAAGGCGGTGCCGCGGAGGTCGCGGATCTGGCCGATTGGCTCGCCGGCGGCCAGGCGGTGGGCGACGTCGACGATGGCGCGCTCGGCGTTGCCGTAGAGCAGCAGGTCGGCACGGGAGTCCACCAGGATAGAGCGGCGCACCTTGTCGCTCCAGTAGTCGTAGTGGGCGATGCGGCGCAGGCTGGCCTCGATGCTGCCGATGATCAGGGGCACATCCTTGTAGGCCTCGCGTACCCGCTGGCTGTAGACGATCACCGCCCGGTCGGGGCGTTTGCCGCCGACGTTATCCGGCGTGTAAGCATCGTCATTGCGACGCTTGCGGTCCGCGGTGTAGCGGTTGATCATCGAGTCCATGTTCCCCGCGGCGACACCGAAGAACAGGTTGGGTTTGCCCAGCACGGTGAAGGGCTCGGCACTGGTCCAGTCCGGCTGGGCGATGATGCCGACCCGGAAACCCTGGGCTTCCAGCACCCGGCCGACCACCGCCATGCCAAAGCTGGGATGGTCCACATAGGCGTCGCCGGTGACCAGGATGATGTCGCAGCTGTCCCAGCCCAGGGCGTCCATTTCGGCGCGGGACATGGGCAGCTCGGGAGCTGGGCCAAAGCACTCGGCCCAGTACTTGCGGTAGGCGAACAGGGGGGTCGGCATGATGCGGGGGTGTCGGGAAGACGAAAATGTGATCGGATTATACCCGATTTGTGCCGTTTTCGCTCGGTAGTGGTGGCAGTTCCGCACCGCAGTGCTTGCAGTAGTCGGCGTCCGGGTCGTGATCGGCGCGGGCGCACTGGGTGCAGTTGCGCACCTGGCGCAGTCGGCGCTGCTGGGCGCTCACCGCCAGCTCCGCGGACACGATGCCGGTGGGCACGGCGATGATGGCGTAGCCGGTGAGCATGCCGATCGAGGCGATGGCGCGCCCGGCCCAGGTCATGGGCGTGATGTCGCCGTAGCCAACGGTGGTGATGGTGACCACGGCCCAGTAGATGCTCAGGGGAATGCTGGTGAAGCCGTGGGCCGGGCCCTCGATCACGTACATCAGGCTGCCGAAAACCACCATCATCAGTAGGATCATGGAAAAGAACACGAAGATCTTGCGGCCCGAGCGGCGCAGGGCGCCGGCGAGTTCGTTGGCCTCGTCGAGAAATTCCAGCAGGCGCAGCACCCGGAAAATGCGCAGCAGCCGCAGCAGGCGTACCACCAGCAGCGGCATGGTCCCGGGGATCAGCAGGGCCAGGTAGGTGGGAACGATGGCCAGCAGGTCGATTACCCCGTATACGCTGCCGACGTAGGCCCGGCGATTGGGCGCGCACCAGATACGCACCAGGTACTCCACGGTAAACAGTACGGTAAAGCCGATCTCGATACGCCAGAACAGCTGAGAATAGGCATCCAGCCCGGGCATCGAGTCGAGCAGGATGACGGCGACGCTGCTGAGAATCACCAGGATCAGCAGGATGTCAAAGAGCTGGCCGGCGCGGGTCTCGGTGCCAAAGATCACTTCATAAAAGCGCTTCTGCAGCGGGCTCTGCCGGTGTTCCGCGTTCATGCGAGCTGCGCCACCGTATCGACCATGGCCGCGGTCAGGATGGCCAGGTCATCGGGGTTCATGACATAGGGCGGCATGCAGTAGACCAGCTTGCCAAAGGGGCGCACCCAGACGCCGCGCTCGACGAACATCGGCTGGATGCGATCCATGTCGACCGCCTCCTTGAGCTCGATCACGCCGATCGCGCCCAGGGTGCGTACCTCCGCCACGTTCGCCAGTTCCCGCGCCGGGGACAGGCCGATTTCCAGCCCCCGGTTGATCTCCTGCACCCGGCGCTGCCAGGGTTGCGACAGCAGCAACTCGATGCTGGCACAGGCGGTGGCGCAGGCCAGTGGGTTGCCCATGAAGGTGGGGCCGTGCATGAAGGCACCGGCTTCGCCTTCGCTGATACCGAGGCTGACGCGCTGGTTGCAGAGGGTGGCGGCCAGGGTCATGTAGCCGCCGGTGAGAGCCTTGCCGACACAGAGAATATCCGGCTCCACCCCGGCGTGCTCGAGGGCGAACAGCTTGCCCGTGCGACCGAAGCCGGTGGCGATTTCATCGTAGATCAGCAACACGTCGAAAGCGTCGCAGAGGGCGCGCAGGCGCACCAGGTAGTCGGCGGAGTAGAAGCGCATGCCGCCGGCGCCCTGGACCACCGGCTCCACGATCACCGCGGCGATATCCTGGTGGTGCTGCTCCAGCAGCTCCGCCATCTCACGCAAGTCGTCGTCGCTGCAGGCTTCGCCGAAGGGTGTGGTCGGTGCGGGGGCAAAGAAGTGTTTTGGCAATACATCGCCGAAGAGGTGGTGCATGCCGGTAACCGGGTCGCAGACCGACATCGCGCCGAAGGTGTCGCCGTGGTAGCCGTTGCGCAGGGCCACCAGCTTCTGCTTGCGTGGCTGGCCCACCGAGAACCAGTACTGGATGGCCATCTTCAGGGCCACTTCCACCGACACCGAACCGGAGTCGCTGAGGAAAACCCGGTCGAGGCCGGGTGGAGTGAGGTCGGTGAGCATGCGCGCCAGGCGTACCGCCGGTGCGTGGGTCAGGCCGCCAAACATGACGTGGGCCATGGCTTCCAGCTGCTCGGTGACCGCCCGGTTGAGGACCGGATGGTTGTAGCCGTGAATGGCGCACCACCAGGAGGCCATGCCGTCGATCAGTTCGCGGCCGTCCGTCAGCTGCAGACGCACGCCGCGAGCGCTGCTGACCGGGTAGGTCTCCGGCGCCTGGGTGGCGGAACCGTAGGGGTGCCAGAGGGTGTTCGCATCCAGTGTCTGCAGCTGGCTCGCGGTCCAGTCCTTCACGTCAGAGGGTCTCCTTCAGGTGGGGCAGCAGGTTGGCCAGCAGACGTGGCTGTGCCGCCGCGGTGGGGTGAATGCCGTCCGCCTGCATCAGGGTGGGGTCGGTGGCGACGCCCTCGAGCAGGAAGGGCACCAGGCGTGCGCCACTGGCCTCGGCGGCGCTGCGAAAGCTGTCGCGGAAGGCCGCGGTATAGCGGCTGCCGTAGTTGGGGGGAATCTCCATGCTCAACAGCAGGACCTTGGCGCCGGCGTTCCGGGCCAGGCTGGCCATGCTGGTCAGGTTGTCGGCGATACGCGCCGGGGGGAAGCCTCGCAGACCGTCATTGCCGCCCAATTCGATCAGCACCACGCCGGGGCGGTGTTCATCCAGCAGCCCGGGCAGGCGGCGCAGACCGCCGCCGGTGGTTTCGCCGCTGATGCTGGCGTTGACTACCCGGACCCCGGGGTGTGACTGCTCCAGCTTCTCTTCCAGCAGCGCCACCCAGCCCTCTTGCAGCGACATGCCATAGGCCGCGCTGATACTATCCCCCAGGACCAGCAGCGTGCGCGGCTGTGCGGCCAGCACCTGCATGCTCAGGAGCCAGCAGCATCCGATAGCCAGGAGCGCGCGTACAGAGCGGAAGAGGTAATGCTGCATGATCAAGGTAGACAATCTCCACAAACGCGTGCCCATGGCTGGCGGTGAGCTGGAGATACTGAAAGGGATCACACTGGAAATCAAGTCGGGGGAAAGCGTCGCCATCGTCGGCGCCTCCGGCTCCGGCAAGTCGACACTGCTGGGCCTGCTCGCCGGCCTCGACGACGTCAGCAGCGGGCGGGTGGTCATCGACGGAACCGAACTGAGCGCGCTGGACGAGGATGCCCGGGCGCTGTTCCGCGGCCAGCGGGTCGGCTTCGTGTTCCAGTCCTTCCAGCTGCTGCCGGCACTGACGGCCCTGGAAAACGTCATGCTGCCACTCGAACTGCAGGGGCAGCGACAGGCGCAACGGGATGCCAGGACCTTCCTCGAGCGGGTCGGCCTGGGGGAGCGCATGCACCACTACCCGCGCCAGCTTTCCGGCGGTGAGCAGCAGCGGGTGGCCATAGCGCGGGCCTTTGCTGCACGCCCCGATATTCTCTTCGCCGATGAGCCCACCGGCAACCTGGACACCGCGACCGGTGCACGCGTGATCGAGCTGCTGTTCGAACTCAACCGGGAGGAGGCCACCACCCTGGTGCTGGTGACCCACGACCTGGGCCTGGCGGAGCGCTGCGAGACCTGCCTGCGCCTGGACAGTGGCCGCCTGGTCGAGGAGGGCTGAGGGGTGTCGATGACGGCGAGCCGGATGCTGGTCCGGGACTGGCGCGGCGGTGAGCTGGGGATCCTGATGGCGGCGCTGGTACTGGCGGTGGCCCTGGTCTCGGGCATCAGCGCCTTCACTGCACGGCTGCAGGGTGCGCTGGAGCAGGAGAGCCATCGTTTCCTCGCTGCGGACAGGGTGGTGCGCAGCGCCGAGGCATTGCCGGAATCCTGGCTGGAGGAAGCCGCCGGGCGCGGGCTCGCCGTGGCCCAGACCCTGAGTTTCCCTTCCATGGTCTATGTCGGTGAGGAGGGCATGGTGCTGGCTTCGGTCAAGGCCGTGAGTGCGGCCTACCCCCTGCGCGGGGTGCTGCGCTACAGCGCAGAACCCTTTGGGGAGGTTCGCGAAGCCGGTGCCGGCCCGGGCCGCGGCGAGGTCTGGCTGGACTCGCGCCTGTTTCCACTGCTCGGCGTGGCGATTGGTGACAGCGTCGCGGTGGGCGACGCCGAGTTCCGGGTGACTGCCGCCGCGCGCACCGAGCCCGATCAAAGCGCCTCGTTCCTGTCATTCGGGCCCCGGGTGCTGATGCACTACGCGGATCTCGCGGCAACCCGGGTGGTCCAGCCCGGCTCGCGGGTGGAGTACCGGCAGCTCTTCGCCGGGCCGGCGACCGTCCTGGATGCCTTCGTCGACTGGCTGGAGCCGCAGCTGGGGGATCGTCAGCGCCTGCTCAGTGTCGACAGCGCCCAGCCCCGCCTCGGCCGCGCGCTGGAGCGGGCGGAGCGCTTTCTGCTCCTCGCCGGCAGCCTCGGGGTCGTGCTGGCAGGCGTCGCCATTGCCCTGGCGGCGCGCCGCTTCAGCGAGCGACATACCGATTACGTGGCCATCATGAAAAGCCTGGGGGCCACCGCCGGTGTTATCGGCTGGCTCTACGGGCGCAGTCTGCTGCTACTCGGTGGCGTTGCAACGGCTCTCGGTTGCGCCCTGGGTTGGGCGCTGCAGGCCGGCTTCTTCGCGCTGTTTGCCGATCAGCTCCCGGTGCAGCCCGGACCCTCCGGCTGGCGACCCTACGGTATTGGCACCCTGACCGCCCTGGTCTGTCTGCTCAGCTTCGCCTGGCCGCCCCTGCGTCGCTTGAGCCAGGCGAGTCCCCTGCGGGTGCTGCGCCGGGACATGCCCCTGGAGCAGCGGCGCAGCCTGCGTGACTATGCCGTTGGTCTGCTCGCGGTTACCGGTCTGATGTGGTGGTACAGCCGCGACCTGCTGCTTACGGGGGCCGTGCTCGCGGGCCTGGGAGTGACTGTCGGCCTGGGGCTGGTGCTCGCCCTGACGCTGCTGCGCGGCGGCCGCCTGGTGGGCATGAGTGCGGGCAGCATCTGGCGCCTGGCGCTGGCGGGCCTGCAGCGGCGGGGCGCCGCCAACGCCGTGCAGGTGGTGATCTTTGCCATGGCCATCATGCTGTTGCTGGTCCTGGTGCTGGTGCGCACCTCGCTGATCGACACCTGGCAGACGCAGCTGCCCGCGGACGCGCCGAACCACTTTCTGATCAACATTGCCCCGGAAGACGTGCAGGGTGTCGAGCAGGCCCTGCGGCGGGCGGAGATCGACAGCGCACCGCTGTACCCGATGATCCGCGGGCGGGCGATGGCGGTCAACGGCAGCGAGTTGCCGCGGCGGGACGAGACAGAAGAGGGGCCGCGTCAGCGGGAGGCGAACCTGACCTGGTCGGAAGACCTGCCCGAGGGCAACCAGCTGCTGGCGGGAGAGTGGTGGCCCCCGGGGAGCGACAGCGCGGAGGTGTCGGTGGAGGAGGAGTTTGCCCAGCGCATGGGGCTGACCCTGGGGGATCGGGTCACCTTCCTGGTTGGCGCACGCAGCCTGGAAGCCACCGTGAGCAGCATTCGCGCAGTCGACTGGCAGAGTTTCAACCCCAACTTCTGGCTGGTTTTTCCGCCGCGTCTGTTGAATGACTTTCCGGCCACCTTCATGACCAGCTTTCACCTGGCGGCAGAAGACAAGTCCTTCCTCAATGGCTTCATCCGCGATTTTCCCACCGTCACGGTGATCGAGATGGATGTGGTGATCGACCAGGTGCGCGGGATTGTCGACCAGGTTTCCGCCGCCGTGGAGCTGGTGCTGCTGGTGATTCTGGCGGCCGGCGCCCTGGTCCTGGTCGCTGGCGTCCAGGCCTCGGTGGACGCGCGCATGCACGAGAGCGCGATTCTGCGGGCCCTGGGTGCTCCGCGGCGCCTGTTGCTGGGGGGCTTGCTGATCGAGTTTGCAGCCTTGGGCCTGTTCGCCGGACTGCTGGCGGTTGTCGGTGCCGAGCTCTCGGTGTTCATTCTGCAGGAGCAGGCGATGGATCTGCGCTACGCGCCGTCACCCTGGCTGTGGCCACTGGGGCTGTCCGCGGGTGTGCTATTGATCGGGGGTCTGGGTACCTGGAGTTGCCGGCGCGCTGTGTCCAGCCCGCCCTTGGCGGTGCTGCGGGAACTCTAGTGGGCTGTGCGGTGGTCCGCGGCGTCAGCTCGAGGCGCTCTGCCTCGGGCTGGCCTCAGGCGCTGATGCCCTTGAGGAAGGTCTGCACGCCCAGTTCCACCTGGCGTGCCAAATCAATGTGGCGCTGGAACAGATGCGGTGCGTCGACGCGCAGTGTTGCCAGGCCGTGGATGCCGGCCCAGGCGGCGTTGGTCAGGTAGGCCAGGTCCTGGTCGCGGAACTCGCCCGCGGTGATGCCCTGGCGCAGAATGGCCTGCACCTGGTGAAAGGTCGCGCGGCTGATTTCCCGCAACTCGGGGTGTTCCTCGACCGGCTGTACCGCGGGCCCGAACATCAGCTTGAACATCTCCGGGTAGTCCGCGGCGCAGGCCACATAGCTGTGGGCCAGGGCACAGAGCTGTTCCCGCGGGCAATCGGGGGTGGTGTCCGCGGCTTCCTGAAGGCGCGCCATCAAACGCCGGTAGCCGCGGGTGGCGACCGCCGCCAGCAGCTCGCCCTTGTCCTCGAAATGCCGGTAGGGAGCCGTCTGGGAAACGCCAATGTGGCGCGCCAGGGCGCGCAGACTGAGAGCGTCCGCCCCCAGCACTTCCAGCTGTTCCACCGCGGTATCCAGCAGCGCGGAGCGCAGGTTGCCGTGGTGGTAACTGCGTGTGGCCGGGGGCGAGGTCATGCTCAGGGCAGCAGGTGCTGAACGGCGTCGCGTTCTTCCGCCAGTTCCTGCTCGGTGGCAGTCATCTTCTGGCGGCTGAAGTCACCCACGTCCACGCCCTGGACAATTTCCCAGTCGCCGTTCTTGCAGCGGCAGGGGAAGGAGTAGATCAGGCCTTCGGCGATGTCGTAGGAGCCGTCGGAGTAGACGCCCATCGAGACCCAGTCGTCACCCTCGGTGCCCAGCGCCCAGGAGCGCATGTGGTCGATCGCCGCGTTGGCGGCGGACGCCGCGGAGGAGGCACCGCGGGCCTTGATGATGGCCGCGCCGCGCTGCTGCACCGTGGGGATGAAATCGCCCTCGTACCAGTCCTGGTCGATCAGGGAGATGGCCTTCTGGCCGCTCACTTCGGCATTGAACAGGTCGGGGTACTGGGTCGCGGAGTGGTTGCCCCAGATGGTCATTTTCTTCACGTCGTTGACCGTCTTGCCGGTCTTCTGGGCAATCTGGGTCATGGCCCGGTTGTGGTCCAGGCGGGTCATGGCGGTGAAGTTGCGCGGGTCGATGTCCGGCGCGTTGCGCTGGGTGATCAGGGCGTTGGTGTTGGCCGGGTTGCCGACCACCAGCACCTTGATGTTGCGGCTGGCGTTGTCGTTGATCGCCTTGCCCTGGACCGAGAAGATCGCGGCGTTGGCTTCCAGCAGGTCCTTGCGCTCCATGCCCGGGCCGCGCGGACGGGCGCCCACCAGCAGGGCGTAGTCGGCGTCCTTGAAAGCGACATTGGGGTCGTCGCTGCAGGTGATGCCGGCGAGCAGGGGGAAGGCGCAGTCATCCAGCTCCATGCGCACGCCCTCGAGAGCTTCCATGGCCGGGGTGATGTCCAGCAGCTGCAGGATGATCGGCTGGTCGTCGCCCAGCATGGCGCCGGAGGCGATGCGGAACAGCAGGGCGTAGCCGATCTGGCCGGCGGCGCCGGTAACGGTCACTCGAACGGGAGATTTCATGGACAGGGAATCCTCGCAACGTGGGGTGTGTGGGTGTTTCAGGGGCGCACATTGTGTGGGGAAACGGGTGAAAAAACAAGCGATTGGCGGTAAACTAGAGGGCTTTACAGCGACCGTGGACCGCAACATCGTGCGCGAACTTTCCCGCAAGGAACGAACCGAGTTCAATAAGCTCCAGAAACGCCTGCGCCGCAACACGGGCAAGGCCATCGCCGATTACAACATGATCGAAGAGGGCGACCGGGTGATGGTGTGCCTGTCCGGGGGCAAGGACAGCTACGCCATGCTCGACGTGTTGATGAACCTGCGCCAGAGTGCGCCGGTGAATTTCGAGCTGGTGGCGGTGAACCTGGACCAGAAGCAGCCGGGCTTTCCGGAGCACGTGCTGCCCGAGTACCTCGGCGAGCTGGACATCCCCTGGTACATTCTGGAAAAGGATACCTACAGCATCGTTCGCCAGGTAGTGCCCGAGGGCAAGACCACCTGCGGTATCTGTTCACGCCTGCGCCGGGGCAGTCTCTACGGCTTCGCCAGCGAGATCGGCGCCACCAAGATCGCTCTCGGTCACCACCGGGACGACATCGTCGAGACCCTGTTCCTCAACATGTTCTTTGGCGGTACGCTCAAGGCGATGCCGCCCAAGCTGCTCTCCGACGATGGCCGCAACGTGGTGATCCGTCCCCTGGCGTACTGCCGGGAATCCGACCTGGTGGCCTACGCCGACTACAAGGCCTTTCCGATCATCCCCTGCAACCTCTGCGGCTCCCAGGAGAACCTGCAGCGAGTGCAGATCAAGCAGATGCTCCACGACTGGGAGCGCCAGTACCCGGGGCGCACCGAGACCATCTTCCGCAGTATCTGCAACGTGGCGCCCTCCCAGCTGGGGGACACGGAGCTGTTCGATTTCCGCTCGCTGCGGGCCGAGGTGGATACCGATCTGCACCTGCCCGCCATCCGCGTCGTCAATCTCTAGATGGCGCCGGAGGGGCCTCTGCTGGAGGCCGAGGGCCTGGCCCTGGAGCGCGGAGGTCGCCAGTTGTTCCAGGGGCTGTCCCTGTCACTCGGGCGCGGGCAACTGGTGCAGGTCGAGGGCGCCAATGGCGCCGGCAAGACCAGCCTGCTGCGGATCCTGGCGGGGCTCTCCCGCTACGGCTTCGAGGGGCGGGTCGAGCGCCGCGCGCCGCTGCTCTACCTGGGGCATCACGGCGCCGTGAAGGCCCTGCTCACCCCGCGGGAAAATCTGGCCTGGCATATTAGCGGCGAGGCCGAGTGGTGCGACAGCGAGATCGAGGAGGCGCTCGCCGCGGTCGGGCTCTACGGTTACGAGGATGTGCCCAGCCACGCCCTCTCCGCGGGTCAGCACCGGCGGGTGAACCTGGCCCGTCTTTACCTCTCGCGGGCGCCGCTGTGGCTGCTGGACGAGCCCTTCACCGCCATCGACCGGGCCGGGGTCGCCGCTCTCGAGACGCGCCTGGCGGCCCACCTGGGGGAGGGCGGTGCCGTGCTGCTGACGTCCCACCAGCCGGTGCGGGTGGATCACCCCCTGCAGACCCTGAACCTGGATACCGGGGGGCTGTCATGAGCCGCGTACCCGGCAGCGCCGCATTCTGCCTGCGGCTGCTGCGCCGGCAGCTGGTGCTCGGCCTGCGGCGCCCGGTAGAGATCGGCAACCCCCTGCTGTTCTTCGCCATCGTGGTGGCGCTGTTTCCCCTCGGCTTGGGTCCGGAGCCCGCGGCCCTGGCGGAGTTTGCGCCGGGCATCCTGTGGATCGTGGCGCTGCTGGCGGGTCTGCTGACGGCCGATACCGCTTTTCGAAGCGATTACGACGACGGCAGCCTGGAGCAGCTGCTGCTGGCGCCGCAGTCCCTGTATTTTGCCAGCCTGACCTATGTGGCCGCCCACTGGTTGCTCACCGGTGTGCTGTTGGCGCTGCTGTCGCCGGTGTTCGCGCTGATGCTGGGTCTGCCGGTGGCCGCGATTCCGACGCTGGTGCTGAGTCTGCTGCTGGGCACCGGGGTGCTCAGCCTGGTGGGGGGGATCGGCGCGGCTCTGACCGTGGGCTTGCGCCGGGGGGGCATGTTGATCGGCCTGCTGATCCTGCCTTTTCAGATGCCGGTGCTGATTTTCGGCAGTGGCGCTGTGCAGGCCGCGGTCGACGGTGTCCCGGCGGGGCCCTACCTGGCGCTGCTGGGTGCCATGCTGTGTCTCGCGGTGGCGCTGGCGCCGCTGGCGATCGCCGCCGGCCTGCGCATCAGCACGGACGCCTGAAGCCTGTCGAGAAAATCGTTCCGCTTTGGATTGTCCGGGCCCCCGGGGTCTGTATAATTCGGCGCACCATGTGGACTCTCTTTCACAAGTTCGGCTCCCCACCCTGGCTGTATCGTCTGTCCGGCAGCATATTGCGTTGGCTGCTCCCGCTGACACTGCTGGCCCTGGTGGCCGGTGCCGTCTGGGGCCTGCTGTTCACGCCACCGGATTTTCGCCAGGGCAACAGCTACCGCATCATCTACATCCATGTGCCCGCGGCTGTCGTGGCACTGGCGGGCTATTACGTGATGGCCATTGCCGGTGCGATCTCCCTGATCTGGCGAATGAAGATGGCCGATGTCGCCATGCGCGCCACCGCGCCGGTGGGGGCCGCGCTGACCTTTGTCGCCCTGGTGACCGGGAGTATTTGGGGCAAGCCCACCTGGGGTACCTGGTGGGTGTGGGATGCGCGGATTACCTCCATGCTGATCCTGCTGTTCCTCTATCTGGGTGTGATTGCCCTCTACGAGGCCTACGAGAACAAGGCCCTGGCGGCCAAGGCCTGTGCCGTGCTCAGCCTGGTTGGCACGGTGAATATCCCCATTATCTACAAGTCGGTGGACTGGTGGTACAGCCTGCACCAGCCGGCCTCGATCAAATTTACCGGCGGCACCACCATTGATCCGAGCATGCTCTACCCGCTGCTGTGGATGATCGTGGCCTTTTACGCCCTGTTTACCTGCTGCCTGCTGCTCAACATGCGCGCCGAGATTCTCGAGCGCGAGTCGCGCACCGCCTGGGTGCGCCGCCTGGCCGCCGGGGAGTGACACTGTCCATGTATTTCGAGTCCCTGTCGGCGGCACTGACCATGGATGGCCACGGGGCCTTTGTCTGGTCCGCCTACGCCATCACCGCGGTGGTGCTGGTGGGCATGCTGGTCGCCCCCTGGCGACGGCAGCGCAGAACCCTGCGGCAGTTGACGGGTCTATTGAAACGCGAGGCAGGGCAGCCGCCCCCCCGCGACAGGTCTCGGGAGGTCTGATGCATCCGGTTCGTCGACAGCGCCTGTTTCTGGTGCTCTTTATTGTGCTGGTCTCCACCGTGGCGATCAGCCTGGTGGCCTACGCCCTGCGCGGCAACATCAACCTGTTCTACCCGCCGGTGGAAGTGGCCCAGGGCAAGGCCCCGGTGGGTCAGAAAATCCGCGTCGGCGGCATGGTGGTGGAGGGCAGTGTCCAGCGCAGCGCCGACAGCCTGGAGGTGCGCTTCGAGGTCACCGATTACGAGGCCACGGTACCGGTGGTCTATACCGGGATCCTGCCGGACCTCTTCGACGAGGGTCAGGGGGCGGTAGCCGCGGGCAAACTGGACGAGCAGGGCGTCCTGCAGGCCAGTGAAGTCCTCGCCAAGCACGACGAGAACTACATGCCCCCGGAAGTGGCGGAGGCCCTGGAGGCGTCCAAGCAGCGGCGGATGGAGGCAGGACAATGATTCCCGAGTTCGGACACTTCGCCCTGATCATCGCCCTGTGCCTGGCGGTGCTGCTGACCCTGGTGCCCCTCTGGGGTGCCTGGCGCCGCGACATCAATGCCATGGCCCTGGCACCGGGGCTGGCCATGGGCCTGCTGGTGTTCACCGGAATCAGTTTTGTCTGCCTGGCGGCGGCTTTCCTCCAGGACGATTTCTCCGTCGAGGTGGTGGCCAACAACAGCAACAGCCTGCTGCCGGCCATGTACAAGTTTTCCGCGGTGTGGGGCAACCACGAGGGCTCCCTGCTGCTCTGGGTGCTGATTCTCGCCGGCTGGACCGCCGCGGTGGCGGTTTTCAGCCCCCAGCTGCCACTGCTGATGCTGTCGCGGGTGCTGTCCATGATGGGCTTCGTCGCGGTTGGCTTCCTGTCCTTTTCCCTGTTCACCTCCAACCCCTTTGCCCGCCTGCTTCCCGGCACGCCGGCTGACGGGCAGGATCTCAATCCCCTGTTGCAGGACCCCGGGCTGATCATTCATCCGCCCCTGTTGTACATGGGTTACGTGGGTTTTTCGGTGGCCTTTGCCTTTGCCATTGCCGCCCTCCTGGGCGGGCGCCTGGACGCCGCCTGGGCCCGCTGGTCCCGGCCCTGGACCAACGTTGCCTGGGCCTTCCTGACCCTCGGTATCATGCTCGGCAGCTGGTGGGCCTACTACGAGCTGGGCTGGGGCGGCTGGTGGTTCTGGGATCCGGTGGAGAACGCCTCCTTCATGCCCTGGCTGGCGGGTACGGCGCTGCTGCACTCGCTGGCGGTGACCGAGAAGCGCGGGCTGTTCAAGAGCTGGACCGTGCTGCTGGCGATTTTCACCTTCTCCCTCAGCCTGCTCGGAACCTTCCTGGTGCGCTCCGGCGTGCTGACCTCGGTGCACGCCTTCGCCACCGATCCCGCCCGTGGCCTGTTCATCCTGGTCTTCCTGGGGATTGTGGTGGGCGGCTCGCTGACGCTCTACGCCCTGCGCGCGCCGGCGGTGAGCAGCCGCGTCGGCTTTGGCTGGCTGTCCCGGGAGTCGCTGCTGCTGGTGAACAACGTGGTGTTTACCGTGGCCACCCTGACGGTGCTGTTCGGCACATTGTTCCCGCTGCTCATGGATGCGCTGGGGCAGGGCAAGTACTCCGTGGGCCCGCCGTACTTCAACGCGGTCTTCGTGCCCCTGATGGCCCTGCTGATGCCCTTCATGGGGGTCGGCCCGCTGTCGCGCTGGAAGCAGGACAGCGTCCGTCGCTGGCGCCGTGAACTGCTGGTGCCGGCGATTGCCACGCTGGCCTGTGGCGTGACCCTGCCGCTGTTGCACGGCGACTACAACATCTGGGCGGCTCTGGCCATCCTGCTCGCCGCCTGGCTGCTGTTGGCCCTGCTGCGGGATCTCTGGAACCGGGTGAAAAACGCCAGCTCCCCGGTCGCGGGGCTGCGGCGCCTGGCGCCGAGCTACTGGGGCATGCTGGTCGCCCACCTGGGCTTTGCTGCCGCCGTGCTGGGGGTCGTTCTGACCAGTCAGTTCGCCATCGAGCGGGACATCAAGATGAGCCCCGGCGACCGCGAGACCCTGGCCGGCTACGAATTCCGCTTTCTCGAAGTGGGTGGGGTGCGCGGACCCAACTACGTCGCCGACGAGGCGCGTTTTGCGGTCTACCGCGATGGTCGCGAGCTGGTGCGTCTGGCGCCCCAGAAGCGCCGCTATCTGGCCAGTGGCGACATCATGACCGAGGCGGCGATCGACGCCGGCTTCTTCCGCGATCTGTTTGTCGCCATGGGCGAGCCGGTGGGCGAGGAGGGGGCCTGGGCCATCCGCCTGCACTACAAGCCCTTTGTCCGCTGGATGTGGGCCGGGGCCGTGCTGATGGCTATCGGTGGTTTCCTCACGGTTGCCGACCGCCGCTACCGTCGCCAGCGCCGGGCCGCGCGCGAGCGCCTGCGGGAGGAGGCTGCCCATGGGGCCCAGGCTTAAGCTCTTCCTGCCGCTGCTGCTGTTCGTGGTGCTGGCTGGGTTTCTCTTCCGCGGCCTGTCCCTGGACCCGCGGGAGCTGCCCTCGGCGCTGATCGACAAGCCCTTTCCCGCCTTCCACCTGGCGTCCCTCGAAGACGGTCGCGAGCTGACGCGGGAGTCGGTCACCGGCCGCGCGGCCCTGTTCAATGTCTGGGCCACCTGGTGCATATCCTGTCGTGTGGAGCACCCTTACCTGGAGCAGCTCGCCGACGAAGGCATCCCCATCTACGGGGTCAACTACAAGGACAACGACGAGGCGGCGCGCCGCTGGCTGGCGGACCTGGGCGACCCCTATGTGCTGAACATCGTCGATCGCGAGGGTACCCTGGGTCTCGACCTGGGCGTCTACGGGGCGCCGGAAACCTACCTGGTCGACGCCGCGGGGGTGATTCGCTATCGCCATGTCGGGGTGATCGACGAGCGCGTCTGGCGCAGCACCCTGGAGCCGCTGTGGCGTGAAATCACGGCGGGAGGAGAGAGTTGATGCGGCTGCGATGGATACTGCTGGCGCTGTTTGCTGATCTGTGGCTCGCGGGACCTGCCCTGGCCGTGATCGAGACCTATGAATTCAGTGACCCCGCCCTGGAAGAGCGCTACCGAGCACTGAGCCAGGAGCTGCGCTGTCCCAAGTGCCAGAACCAGAACATTGCCGATTCCAACGCGCCGATATCCCAGGACCTGCGCCGGCAGCTCTATCAGCAGCTCGAGGCGGGTGCTAGCGATGCGGAGATTCTCGAGTACATGGTGGCCCGCTACGGCGAGTTCGTGCGCTACCGTCCAGAGTTCAGTCGCGCCACCGCGCTGCTCTGGCTGGCGCCCGCGCTGATGTTGGCCATCGGTGCCGCCGTGCTCGGGGTGATGTTGCACCGCCGGCGCCGGGCGGTCTCGGCGCCCCTGGATGACAGCGAACGCCAGCGCCTGGCGGCACTCATTGACAGCGCGGAGAAAAAATCGTGACGACCTTCTGGCTGGCCTGCGCGGCGCTGGTGCTCTTCAGTGGTGTCTTTTACCTCCGGCCCGGCAAGGTTCGGCAGCGCCCGCTTGACGATACCCGCGAGGCCAACCTCGAGTGGTACCGCCTGCGCCAGCGTGAGCTCAGCGAGTCGGGCGAGCAGGATCTGGAGGCCGATGCCCAGTTGCGCCTGCTGGAGGATGCGCCGGAGGCCAATGAGCGCGCGCCGCTCCGCGGGCAGCGCCGTTTTCCGGCCTGGCTCCTGCTGCCCCTGGTGGCACTGCTTTCGGCAGCGCTTTATTACCAGCTGGGGGGCGCTGCGGATGTGCAGATCGCCGAGCGCCTGCAGGCCCTGGACGAGCACACCGAAGAGGCCGACCTGCAGGCCCTGATGGCGCATATCGAAGCGCGCGCGGAGCAGCGCCCGGAGAATATTCACTACCGCTCTCTGCTCGGGCGCTTCCACATGGGGCGCGGCAACTACCGCGCTGCCGCGGCCCACTACGATCAGTTGCTGGAGGCAGCCCCGGAAGATCCCCAGGCCCTGGCCTATGCGGCCCAGGCCCGCTATCTCGCCGCCGGGCGCGAACTCGACAGCCGGGCGCAGGCCATGGCGGAGCAGGCCCTGTCCATCAATCCGCACCAGCGCACCGCCCTGGGGCTGCTGGGGATGGTCTCCTTCGAGCGCGAGCAATACCGCGCCGCGATCCAGTACTGGGAGCGCCTGCTGGCCATGGAGGCACCGGGCAGCGAGGGTGCCGACATGATCGCCGGGGTGATTGACCAGGCGCGACGCGCGCTGGGTGAGCCCCCGGCTGAGGCCGGTGCGCCGCTCGCGGCCGATGGCGGCGCGGGTGTGACGGTCGCTGTCAGCCTGCCTCCCGGTGCCGAACTGGACCCCCGCGACACGGTCTTCGTGCTGGCGCGCAAGGCCGAGAGCGACAGCCGCATGCCGATCGCCGTGCAGCGTCTGCAGGCGGGCCAGTTGCCGATGACCCTGCGCCTGGACGACAGCAGCTCCATGGCCGGGCAAAAGCTTTCCGAGGCGGAGTCGGTCGTGGTCGTGGTGCAGGTGTCGCCCGACGGTACCCCCGGCGAGGCCAGCGCCACCTGGCTGGGCCGCGCCGGTCCCCTGAGCCCCTCGCTGTCGGAGGAGGCGCTTCCCGTGGTGCTGGAGCCCCGTCCGGGCTGAATGCTGCCAGCACCGTCCCGGCTATAGAGTATCGCCGGGAAGTTGGATACACTGTGAGCCAGTCGGCCGGGAAATGTCCCCTGGTGCGGAATTTCCTTGATTTTCAGCTGGATAAGCTCATAACTTAAAGTCAGCATGCGATTAAAATCCATCAAACTGGCCGGCTTCAAATCTTTTGTCGACCCAACCACGGTGAGCTTCCCCAGCAATATGTGCGCGGTGGTGGGCCCCAACGGCTGTGGCAAGTCCAACGTCATCGATGCCGTGCGCTGGGTGATGGGGGAGAGTTCCGCCAAGAATCTGCGCGGCGAGTCGATGACCGATGTCATCTTCAACGGCTCGGTCAACCGCCAGCCCGTGGGTCAGGCCTCCATCGAACTGGTCTTCGACAACAGTGACGGCGGTGTCGGCGGGGAGTACGCCCGCTACGCGGAGATCTCCATCAAGCGCCTGGTTACCCGCGACGCACAGTCCGAGTACTACCTCAACGGCACCCGCTGTCGGCGCCGGGACATCACCGATATCTTCCTCGGCACCGGTCTGGGGCCGCGCAGCTACGCGATTATCGAGCAGGGCATGATTTCCCGGTTGATTGAATCGCGGCCGGAGGAGCTGCGCATCTTCATCGAAGAGGCCGCGGGCATTTCCAAGTACAAGGAGCGCCGCAAGGAGACCGAGTCGCGCATGCGGCGCACCCTGGAAAACCTGGAGCGCCTCACCGACCTGCGCGACGAGCTGGATCGCCAGTTGCAGCACCTGCAGCGGCAGGCCCAGGCGGCGGAAAAGTACACCGAGATGAAGGCCGAAGAGCGCCAGAAGAAGGCGCAGCTGCTGGCCCTGCAATACCGCGAGCTGGACGGGCAGCTGGGCGACTGTCGCCGCGCCATCGGTGAGCTGGAAGTCCGCCTGGAGGCGGTCAACGCCGAACACCGCCAGGTGGACGCGGCCATCGAGCGTCACCGCGAGGCCTTCAGCGAGCGCAGCGACGCCTTCAATCAGGTGCAGGGCACGTACTACAGCCTGGGGGCGGAAGTGGCCCGCCTGGAGCAGACCCTCAAGCACCAGCAGGAGCGCGGTCAGCAGTTGCACGAGGACCTGCGCCAGACGACCGAGGCGCTGGCGGAGTCGCGCAGCCACCTGGATCAGGATGAAGAAAAGCTGCTGGTTGCGGAAGAGGAACTGGAGCAGCTGGCTCCGGACCTGGACATGCTGGCCGCGGTGGAGGAGGAGTCCGCCGAGGCCCTGCTGCAGGCGGAAGAGGCGATGTCCCGCTGGCAGCAACGCTGGGACGAGTTCAATCAGGTGGCGGCGGAGCCCCGCCAGCAGGCGGAGGTGCAACAGAGCCGCATCCAGCATCTGGAGCAGGCTCAGCAGAGTCTGCAGCGCCGCATCCTGCAGCTCGAGGAAGAGCAGGGCGGCCTGGCCGAGGGGCCCCGTGAGGGGCTGGACGCCCTCGAGGAGGAGATTGCCCGCAGCGAAGAGCTGATGGCGCGCCACGAGGCGGAGTCGGAGACCCTGGGTCAGCAGCTGGCGGATGTGCGCGAGCGGGATGCCGGGCTTTCCAGCCAGCTGAACGAGGCCCGCTCCAGCCTGCAGCGTCTGCAGGGCCGGCAGTCCTCCCTGGAGGCACTGCAGCAGGCCGCGCGGGAAGACAGCGATCGCGGGGTGCGCGAGTGGCTGGCAAGTCGCCAGCTCGACCAGCGACCCCGGCTGCTGGATCAGATCCAGGTGAATGCCGGCTGGCAGCTGGCGGTGGAAACGGTGCTCGGTGACAGCCTGCAGGCGGTCGAGGTCGACGATCTCGGCGAGTTTGTCGAGGCCCTGGCCGACCTGGAAAGCGGGCAGCTGGTACTGGTGGAGTCGGCCGCGCACCGGGATGCGGCGGCGGAAACCCTGGCGTCGCAGGTCAGTGGCAGCGCCGCTGCCTCGGGTCTGTTGGCCGGTATCTACACGGCGGCGGACCTCCCGGCAGCGCTGGCGCGCCGGGTCAGCCTGGCCGAGGGCGAGTCGGTGATTACCCCCGAGGGTATCTGGCTGGGGCGCCACTGGGTGCGCTGCAGTCGCCAGGCCGGGGAGCAGGGTGGTGTTATCGAGCGCCAGCAGGTGCTGGAGGCCCTGGCAGAGGATATCGCCGCGACCGAGGCGCGGGTGGAAACCCTGGAGGAAGAGCAGGCGACCGCGCGGGAGCAGCTGGAAAGCCTGGAGGAGTCGCGCCGCGAGGCGCAGCGGGAGCTGCAGACCGCCACCCGCCAGCATTCCGAGCTGGGGGCGCGCCTTTCCGCCCAGCGCGCTCGCCAGGAGCAGATTCAGGCCCGCCGCGAACGCCTGGGCGAGGACATCAGCGAGACCCGCGAGCAGTTTCAGCACGAGCAGGAGGCGATGGCCGAGGCCCGTCTGCTGCTGTCCGAGGCCATCGAGCGCATGGAGAACGACTCCCGCCAGCGCGAGGCCCTGCTCACCGAGCGCGATCAGGTGCGCGGGCAGCTCGACGGGGTGCGTCAGAAGGCCCGTCACGACAAGGATCAGGCGCACCAGGCCGCCATGCGTCAGCAGTCCCTGCAGACCCAGGTCCAGGCGGTGCGCGAGGCGATCCAGCGCGCGCGGGGTCAGATGCAGCAGCTCGAGGAGCGCCGCGCGAGCCTCGCCAGCTCGCTGGAAGAAAACGACAACCCCCTCGAGGACGTGCGCATGGCCCTCGAGGAGCAGCTGGAGCAGCGCCTGGAGGCGGAGGCGGAACTGAGTCGCGCGCGGGACGCCGTGGCCGAGGTGGAGCAGGCCCTGCGCACGGCCGAGCGCGAGCGCGCCGGTATCGAACAGCGCGTCGGCGAAGTGCGCGGGGAGTTGGAGCAGTTGCGTCTGCGCCAGCAGACCCTGCAGGTGCAGCGGGATACCGTGCTGCAGCAGCTGCGCGAGGGCGAGCATGACCTCGAGGCGGTGCTCGCCGGTCTTCCCGAGGAGGCCAGCCAGCAGGCATGGCAGTCGGAGCTGGAAAAACTGGCGGCGCGAATCAGCCGCTTGGGGCCGATCAACCTGGCCGCCATCGAGGAATACAGCCAGCAGTCGGAGCGCAAGCACTACCTGGATGCCCAGAACGAAGACCTCGAGGCTGCACTGGAAACCCTGTCGGCGGCGATCCGCAAGATCGACAAGGAGACCCGCAGCCGCTTCCGGGACACCTTCGACCGGGTCAACAGCGGCTTGCAGGAACTGTTCCCGCGGGTCTTCGGTGGGGGTAGCGCCTATCTGGAGATGACCGGCGAGGACCTGCTGGACACCGGTATTTCGATCATGGCGCGCCCGCCGGGCAAGAAAAACAGTACCATCCACCTGCTGTCGGGGGGGGGGAAGGCCCTGACCGCCATTGCCCTGGTGTTTTCGATCTTCCAGCTCAATCCGGCGCCGTTCTGTATGCTGGACGAGGTGGATGCGCCCCTGGACGATGCCAATGTCGGGCGCTATGCGCGGATGGTCAAGGAGATGTCGGAAAAGGTACAGTTCATCTATATCACCCACAACAAGATCTCCATGGAGATGGCAGACCAGTTGATGGGGGTGACCATGCACGAGCCGGGGGTGTCGCGGCTGGTGACAGTGGACGTCGAGGAGGCGGCCGAACTGGCGGCGAGTTAGGCGAGGGTAGCGTACGCGATCGAGATGGAACTGACTCTACGGGACTGGATGGTAATCGTCGGTGTCTTGCTGATCCTGGCGGTCTTGCTGGACGCCGGTCGGCGTATCCTGCGCGAGCGGCGGGCCGAGGTGCGCCTGAAGCTCTCCCGCAGCGATCAGCGGGAACTGGACCCGGAAGACCTGGGCATCAGTTCGCCCCGGGTCGTGCCGCGACAGTCGCCGCCGCCCGAGGGGCTGCGGGTGGGGCGCGGTGCGGCACAGGCCGCGCCCCCCGCGGCGCAGGCTGCCGGCGAGATGCACCCGCGGGACCAACCCGCCAGCGAGGCGGCGGCGCAGGCCATGGCCGCTTCGGCTGCCCGGCGCGAAGAGGCGGCCAGCACCGAGCCGCCGAGTTCGGACGGCGATGCGGCGGAGGCCGCGGGAGAGGCGGTCGCCTCGCCCGAGCCCGCGCCCGCACGGGGTTTCCGCCGCGGGCGGCGGCGCGACGCAGCGCCACCGCGCCGCGAGCCGGTCCTATCCGCGGCATCGGTGGACCCGGAGACGGTCAGCGATGCGGATCCGGCATCCCCGGAACCGGAAAACCTGGACTGGCTGGACGCCCTGGACGCCGCGCCCGACAGCCCCGAGCCTGCGGCAGCGGCTGCAGAGCCGCCCCGGGATGTCGAGCCGGAGGTGTTCATGCTCAATGTGGTGTCCCGTCGCCCAGAGGGTTTTGCCGGCGAGGATATCCTGCACATCCTGCTTGCCTGCGACCTGCGATTCGGCGAGATGAGCTTTTTTCACCGGCACGAGCAGGAGGCCGGCCGCGGGCCGATCCAGTTTTCCGTGGCCAACATGCTCAAGCCGGGTGTCTTCGACATCGACAACATGGCCGATTTCCGCACCCAGGGCCTGACTTTTTTCCTGACCCTGCCGGGGCCGCAGAACATGATGCGCGCCTTTGACTACATGCTGGAGACGGCGCAAACCGTCGCCCGCAATCTGGACGGCGATGTGCTCGACGAGACCCGTTCCGCCCTGACCCGGCAGACCCTGGAGCACCACCGCCAGCGCATTCGCGAGCTGGAGCGCCGACTGCTCCTGGCCCAGCCTCCCCGCTAGGAGCCCCCGGTGACACCCCAGGAGGAAATTGCCCGGCTGCGGCGTCAGCTCGAGGACTGGAACTACGCCTACTACGTGCTCGATGCGCCCGAGGTGCCCGACGCGGAGTACGACCGCACCTTCCGGCGCCTGCAGGTGCTGGAGCGGGAACACCCGGAGCTGGTGACACCGGACTCGCCGACCCAGCGGGTCGGTGCCGAGCCGCTGAGCCAGTTTGGCGAGGTGCGCCACGAAGTCCCCATGCTCTCACTCGACAATGCCTTCAGCGCCGAGGAGCTGCGCGATTTCGATCGCCGGGTCCGCGAGCGCCTGGGGGCCGGTGACGAAGCGGTGGAATACGCCTGCGAGCCCAAGCTGGACGGTGTCGCGGTGAGCCTGCTCTACGAGTCGGGTCGACTGGTGCGCGGGGCGACCCGGGGTGACGGCACGACCGGCGAGGACATCACCCACAACGTGCGTACCGTGGCTTCGGTGCCCCTGCGCCTGCGCGGCAAGGGTTACCCGGAGCTGTTGGAGGTCCGGGGCGAAATCTACCTGCCCCGGGAGGGTTTTGAGCGCATCAATACCGAGGCGCGGGAGCGCGGCGAGAAAATTTTTGTCAATCCGCGCAATGCCGCCGCCGGCAGTCTGCGCCAGCTGGATGCCTCGATCACCGCGCGCCGGCCCCTGCAGATGTGCTGCTACAGCGTCGGCCTATTCCGCGGTGGCGAGATGCCCGACCGCCACTCCGAGATTCTCGACCGCCTGCATCGCTGGGGTTTGCGCCTCAATCCCGAGTCGAAGGTGGTCCGTGGGGTCGAGGCCTGCGAGGACTACTACCAGAGTCTCGCCGAGCGTCGCGATGGTCTCCCCTACGACATTGACGGCATTGTCTACAAGGTCAACGACCTCGGCGCGCAGCAGCGCCTGGGCTTCGTTTCCCGGGCGCCGCGCTGGGCGATTGCCCGCAAGTTTCCCGCCCAGGAAGAGGCGACCCGGGTGGTGGCGGTTGAGTTCCAGGTCGGTCGCACCGGGGCGATCACGCCGGTGGCACGCCTGGAGCCGGTGTTTGTCGGGGGTGTCACCGTCAGCAATGCCACCCTGCATAACTTTGACGAAATAGCCCGCCTGGGCCTGCAGGTCGGGGACCGGGTGATCGTGCGCCGCGCCGGCGACGTGATTCCCCAGGTGGTCTCGGTGATTGCCGCCGACCGGCCGGCTGACGCCCGCGCGGTGCAGGCTCCGGAGGTCTGCCCGGTGTGCGGTTCGCCGGTGGAGCGGGAAGAGGAGGGCGCCGTTCTGCGCTGCCTGGGGGGGCTGATTTGCCAGGCGCAGCAAAAGGCCGCCATTCGTCATTTTGTCTCGCGCCGGGCCATGGATATCGATGGCCTTGGCGAGAAGCTGGTCGAGCAACTGGTGGATCGCGAGCTGGTCGCCACGGTGGCCGACCTCTACCGGCTGCCGCGGGAATCCTGGCTGTCCCTGGAGCGGATGGGGGAGAAGTCGGTCGACAATCTGCTGGCGGCGCTGGAGGCAAGCAAGGACACCACGCTGCCGCGCTTCATCTTTGCCCTGGGTATCCGGGAGGTCGGGGAGGCGACGGCGAATAACCTGGCCAGCCATTTCGGTAGCTGGGAGGCCCTGGCCGCCGCCGACGAGGAAGCGCTGCTCGAGGTGCCCGACGTCGGGCCTGTGGTGGCCGACCACCTGCGGCAGTTCCTCGATACCCGGGACAACCTCGCGGTCGTCGCGGCGCTGCGGGAGGCGGGTGTGCACTGGCCGGACGTGGCGCGTCCGCCCCGGGAGCAGCTGCCCCTGGACGGTCAGACCTGGGTGGTCACGGGCAAGCTGGAGAACCTCGATCGCAATGCCGCCAAGGCGCGCCTGGAGGCCCTGGGGGCACGGGTAGCCGGCAGCGTGTCGGCCAAAACCCACACGGTGGTCGCCGGGCCGGGGGCCGGCTCCAAGCTGGGCAAGGCCGAGGAGCTCGGGGTGCCGGTGATCGACGAGGCGGCTTTCCTGGACCTGCTGGCGCAACACGGAGCGCAACCGTGAGGGCGCTCGGGCGTGGCCTGCTGCTCGCCGCGATCCTGCTGGTGACCGGCTGTGCCACAGCGCCGCCGGTGAATGTCGACAATTTGTGCAGCATTTTTCGCGACAAGGATGACTGGTACGCGGAGGCCGCCGATGCCCGCGAGAACTGGGGCAGCCCGATTCCGGTGATGATGGCGATCATGTACCAGGAGTCCCGCTTCCAGGCCAAGGCCAGGCCGCCGCGCGGGCGCATTCTCTGGCTCATTCCGGGGCCGCGCCCCTCGGATGCCTACGGCTACAGCCAGGCGCTCAAGTCCACCTGGGCCGAGTACGAGGAAAGCGCCGGCCGCTGGAGTGCCAGCCGCAGCGACTTCGGCGACGCCATCGACTTTATCGGCTGGTACAACGACCGTTCCCGGCACCGCAGCGGAATTGCCTCAGACGATGCCTATCGCCTCTACCTCGCCTATCACGAGGGTCACGGCGGCTACAATCGCGGCACCTACCGCGACAAGCGCTGGCTGCAGAGCGTGGCCCGGCGGGTTGATGATCGCGCCCGGCGCTATCGCGGGCAGCTGGCCAGTTGCGAGGAGGAGCTGCAGCGACAGAGCCGCTGGTTCGGCATCTTCTGAGACAGTTCAAAAAGTCGCCGCAATGCGTTGAAATCACCTGTCAAAGGGTGGGAAAGAGCGGCATTTATCCGTATTGCCGGATGCAAACTTGAGTAAAATGTGACAGTATTTGCGGCTGCCTGTGCCCGCGTGCGGGCACTCAATTCCATTTTGGAGCCCACAGGCCAGAGCAGTGAAACCTACCGATATTTCCAACCCCGAATACTTCCACAAGGTCGTTGATTGTCAGTACGCCTGTCCGGCACATACCCCTGTGCCCGAGTACATCCGGCTGATTGCCGCAGGCCGCTACGACGACGCCTACATGATCAACTGGGAATCCAACGTGTTCCCCGGCATCCTGGGGCGCACCTGTGATCGCCCCTGCGAACCCGCCTGTCGACGCGGTCGCATCGCCAAGGGCGAGGAGCCGGTGGCGATTTGCCGGCTCAAGCGGGTCGCGGCGGACAACAAGATGGATATCCGTGCGCGCCTGCCGAAGATTCCCGAGAAAAAGAACGGCAAGCGCATCGCCCTGATCGGTGCCGGTCCGGCGTCCCTGACGGTGGCGCGTGACCTCATGCCACTGGGCTACAGCATCGACATCTACGACAACCAGCACGCGGGTGGCGGCATGATGCGCAGCCAGATTCCCTCCTTCCGCCTGCCGGGCGAGGTGCTGGACGAGGAAGTGAATTACATCCTCGACATGGGTGTGGTGAGCTTCTTCAATACGGAAGTGGACAGCCTCAAGGAAGTGCTCGACAAGGACTACGACGCCGTCTTCGTCGGCACCGGGGCCCCCCGGGGCAAGCTGCTGCAGCTGCCGGGCCTGGAAGAGGCCGGCAAGCAGGTGCACATCGGCATCGAGTGGCTGGCCAGCGTGGCCTTCGAGCACACCGAGAGCATTGGCAAGCGCGTCCTGGTCCTGGGTGGCGGCAACACGGCAATGGACTGCTGTCGTACCTCCCGTCGCCTGGGTGGCGAGGATGTGCGGGTGGTGGTGCGCAGCCCCTTCGCCGACATGAAGGCCTCGCCCTGGGAAAAAGAGGATGCCATGCACGAGGGCATCCCGATTTACGACAACCACACGCCCAAGGAATTTGTCATCGAGGATGGCAAAATGACCGGCATGCTGTTCGAGAAGGTCGAGGCGGTCTACGACGAGAACGGCAAGCGCAGCCTGGTGCCCACCGGCGAGGACCTGGTGTTCATGCCCGCCGATGAGGTGCTCATGGCCATCGGCCAGGAGAACTCCTTCCCCTGGATCGAGCGGGACATCGGCATCGATTTCGACAAGTGGGACATGCCGGTACTGGATGCGACCACCTTCCAGTCCAGCAACCCGCGGGTCTTTTTCGGTGGCGACGCCGCCTTCGGTCCGGAAAACGTGATCACCGCCGTGGCCCAGGGCCACCAGGCGGCGGTCAGCATCGACCTCTTTTGCCGCGGCGAGGATGTCTCCCAGCGTCCGGACCCCTACACCAACCTGGTCAGCCAGAAGATGGGCATCCACGAGTGGAGCTACGACAACTCGGTGGAGAATGACCCGCGCTACGTGGTCCCGCTGGCACCGCTGGAAGAGACCCTGCGCAACCGCAAGCTGGAAGTCGAACTGGGCTTCGACCAGGATACCGGTTTCAAGGAAGCCGAGCGCTGCCTGAACTGCGACGTGCAGACCGTGTTCGATGCCCCGCGCTGCATCGAGTGCGACGCCTGCGTGGACGTCTGCCCCACCGACTGTATTACCTTCACGGAAAACGCCGAGGAAGAGGAGGCGCTGCGCCAGCGTCTCAATGCGCCCGCGGGCAACCTGGCCCAGGACCTCTACGTTTCCACCGAGCTGCCCACCCGCCGGGTGATGGTCAAGGACGAGAACGTGTGCCTGCACTGTGGTCTGTGTGCCGAGCGTTGCCCGACCACGGCGTGGGACATGCAGAAATTCCTCTACAGCGTTACCAAGGCAGGACTCTGAACCATGCAATCCCTGCAATCCGTCAACGAATTCGTCATCAAGTTCGCCAACGTGAATGGCACCGGCTCCGCCAGTGCCAACAACCTGTTTGCCAAGGCGATCTTCCGCATGGGCGTGCCGGTGTGCCCGAAGAACATCTTCCCCTCGAACATCCAGGGGCTGCCGACCTGGTACGAGGTGCGGGTCAGCGAGCGCGGTTACCTGGGCCGCCGGGGCGGCGTGGATATCATGCTCTCGGTCAACCCCCAGAGCATGCCCCAGGACATCCGCGAGGTGGAGCCGGGCGGCTATTTCATCTACGACAACACCAAGCCCCTCGACCTGCGCCTGGTGCGCAATGACGTCAACATCATCGGGCTGCCGCTGACCCGGATCTGCAACGACGAGTACAAGGATCCGCGCCAGCGCCAGCTGTTCAAGAACGTGATCTACGTCGGTGCCTTGGCGGCCCTGCTGGACATGGATTTCGCCGTGCTCACCGGGCTGGTCAGCGATCAGTTCAAGGGCAAGGACAAGCTGATCCTGCCCAATATCCACGCCCTGGAGCTGGGCTACCAGTACGCCAAGGAAAACTTTGCCTGCCCGATCGGCGTGCGCGTGCGCACCGCGGACAAGGTGGGCGACAAGGTCCTGCTCGACGGCAATACGGCCCTCGGTCTGGGCGCCATCTACGGCGGCGCCACGGTTGCCGCCTGGTACCCGATCACGCCATCCACCTCGGTGGTGGATGCCTACGAGAAGTACGCCAAGCGCCTGCGTATCGATCCGGGCACCGGCCGCAAGAACTACGCCATCGTGCAGGCGGAGGACGAACTCGCGGCGATCGGCATGGTGGTTGGCGCCAGCTGGAACGGTGCGCGGGCTTTCACCGCCACCAGCGGTCCCGGTCTCTCGCTGATGGCGGAGTTCCTCGGTCTGGCTTATTTCGCCGAGATCCCCACGGTACTCTTCGACGTGCAGCGGGCGGGTCCCTCTACCGGCATGCCCACGCGCACCCAGCAATCGGACATTCTGGCGGCGGCCTACGCCTCCCACGGGGATACCAAGCAGGTACTGCTCTTCCCCTCGACGCCGAAGGAGTGCTTTGACTTTGGCGCCCTGTCCTTCGACCTGGCGGAGCGTCTGCAAACCCCGATCATCCTGATGACCGACCTCGACCTGGGCATGAACGACAACATGTCCGAGCCGCTGGAATGGGACGACGAGCGTCGCTACGACCGCGGCAAGGTACTCAATGCCGAGGACCTTGACCGCATGGAGCGCTTCGGCCGCTACCTGGACGTCGATGGCGACGGTATCTGCTACCGCACCATCCCCGGTACCCACCCGGAGAAGGGCGCCTTCTTCACCCGGGGGACATCCCGGGACGAGTACGCGGTCTACACCGAGCGGGGCGAGGAATACGCCAAGAACATGCAGCGGCTGCTGGCCAAGTGGGAAACCATCAAGGAGTGGGTGCCCAAGCCGATCGAGCAGGACTGTGGACAGGACACCGACACCGCGGTGCTCTACTTTGGTACCAGCGAGGAGTCGGCCCGGGAAGCTCTGGATTACCTGGCCGAGGACGGCCTGCGCATCAACGCCATGCGCGTGCGTGCCTTCCCCTTCAACCGCGATGTGGAGGCCTTCCTGGAGCGTCACGAGCGTGTCTTCGTCATCGAGCAGAATCGCGACGCCCAGCTGCGCACCCTGCTGATGGCCGAATTCGAACTCGGGCCGGACAAGCTGAAATCGGTGCTCTGCTACGACGGCACCCCGATCAGCGCCCGCAACATCCGCCAGCAGATCCTGCAGCAGATGCCCGGCCACAACGTGACACCATTGCGCCGCGACCGCCTGGTCAGCGCCGCAGGAGAGTAAGCGCATGAGTTACCAGATTCCCAAGTTCCGTCACCCCGACCTGCCGGTCAATGAGCTCGGTTACACCCGTGCCGACTACGAGGGTGCCATTTCGACCCTGTGTGCCGGCTGCGGCCACGACTCCATCAGCGGTTCCATCGTGCGCGCCTGCCACGAGCTGAACCTGGAGCCCCACCGCATCGCCAAACTGTCCGGGATCGGCTGTTCCTCCAAGGCGCCGACCTACTTCCTGGGCAAGTCTCACGGCTTTAACTCGGTCCACGGGCGCATGCCCTCGGTGGTCACCGGGGCGGCCATGGGCAATCGCGATCTGCTCTACCTGGGTGTGTCCGGGGACGGTGATACCGCCTCCATCGGCATGGGCCAGTTTGCCCACGCCATCCGCCGCAACCTGAACATGGTGTATATCGTCATGAACAACGGTTGCTACGGCCTGACCAAGGGGCAGGACTCGGCGACCGCCGACGAGGGCTCCGCCAGCAAGAAGGGCGACCCCAACCCCTTCTCCGCCATCGACCTGCCGGGCCTGGCCCTGCAGCTCGGCGCGACCTTCGTGGCGCGCAGCTTCTCCGGCGACAAGGGGCAGCTGGTACCGCTGATCAAGGCGGCCATGTCCCACCGCGGCTTCGCCCTGATTGACGTGGTCTCGCCCTGCGTGACCTTCAACAACAATGCGGGCTCCACCAAGAGCTACGAGTTCGTGCGCGAACACGCCGAGGCCACCGGTACCGTGGACTTCGTACCGATGCGTGAGGAAATCACCGCCCACTACGCGCCCGGCACCGGCACCGAGGTGACCCTGCACGATGGCTCCGTGCTGCACCTGGAGAAGCTTGACGAGGAACTCGATCCCTTCGACCGGCTCTCCGCGATGGTGGCGATCGAGAAACACCGCGCGGCGGGGGAGATCCTGACCGGGCTGATCTATATCGACAAGGACTCCCGGGATCTGCACGATGTGCTGGAAACCTCCCGCAGGCCCCTCAATACCCTGACCGAGGAAGATCTGTGTCCGGGCAACAAGGTGCTGGCCAACATCAACAGCAGCCTCCGCTAGGCGGCCGCTGCACCGACAAAGCGGCGGGAAATCGCCGCTTTGTCACACTGTTGTCACAAAAACCCTCTCTAATACGCAGTTTATGGTGTCCGGAGGGGAGATTGTGACCAATGAATGAACGCAAGGTACTGATCGTCGACGACGAGTTCGCCATCCGGGACATGTTGCGGATGGCCCTGGAAATCGCCGACTTTCGCTGCCTCGAGGCGGAAAACATCCACGACGCCTACACCCTGATCGTGGATGAACGCCCGGATATCGTCCTGCTGGACTGGATGTTGCCCGGGGGCAGCGGCCTGGAGTTGCTGCGCCGTCTCAAGCGCAACGATACGACCCGGGAGTTGCCGGTGATCATGCTGACTGCCAAGAGTGCCGAGGATAATGTGATCCAGGGTCTCGATGTCGGTGCCGATGACTACATTACCAAGCCCTTTGCCCCGCGCGAGCTGATTGCCCGCATCAAGGCCCTGCTGCGGCGCACCAGTGGCGGCGACGAGCAGGAGCGCCTGCAGGTTTCCGAGCTGGTGCTGGAGGGTGAGAGCCGGCGGGTGTTCCTGGGGGAAGACCCCCTGGACATGGGCCCCACGGAATTCAACCTCCTGCAGTTCTTCATGTCCCACCCCGAGCGGGCCTACACCCGCAGCCAGTTGCTGGATCACGTCTGGGGGGCCAATGTCTATGTGGAAGAGCGCACGGTCGACGTGCATATCCGACGCCTGCGCAAGGCGCTGCAGAGCCCCGCACACGATTACAGTGACCTGATCCAAACGGTGCGCGGCACGGGCTACCGCTTCTCCTCCCGGGGAGCCGGCAACCGGTGAGGGCACGGGTGACCTGGCTGGTGGAACTGCGCCGCCTGGTCCTGCTGGTCCTCCTGGCCCTGGCCCTGGGCTGGCCCCTGGGTTATCCCTTTCAGGTCCTCTCCGGGCTCTTGCTGCTGCTCTTGCTGCGCTGGCTGGTGCAGCTGAAGCGCCTGCGCGCCTGGCTCGATTCTCCGGATGTGGAGCCGCCCGAGGCGCGGGGTATCTGGGGCGATTTTTACGACCGCCTCTACAGTTTGCGCCGGGAAAGCCGCGAACAGCAGACATTGCTGCAGTCGCGCCTGGACTACCTGCAGGACTCCCTGTCGTCGATGCAGGATGCGGCGGTGATGGTGTCGGCCAGTGGCGCCATCGAGTGGTGCAACAGCGCGGCCCAGAAGCTGCTCGGCCTGCGTTTTCCCAAGGATCGTGGCCAGGCGCTGCTCAACCTGGTGCGCCTGCCGGAGTTTCACCGCTATTTTCTGGCCGAGGATTACAGCCTGCCCCTGCAGGTGCGCCTGGGCAGCGAGCGCGAGCAGTACCTGCAGTTCAGTATCAGCCGCTTTGGCAACAATGATCGACTGGTATTTGCCCGGGACGTGACCCGCGAGGCGCGCCTCGAAAACATGCGGCGCGATTTTGTCGGCAATGTCTCCCACGAGCTGCGCACGCCGCTGACCGTGATCAAGGGTTACCTGGAGACACTCCTGGGCCAGCCGGAGCAGGTGCCCGAACGTCTGCAGCGACCGCTGGGTCAGATGGCCCAGCAGGCCGAGCGGATGGAGGCGCTGTTGCGGGATCTGCTCTGGCTGACCCGCATCGAAAGCGTGCAGCCGCGGGAACGGCGGGAGTCGGTCAACGTGGGCCAGCTGCTGCGTGAATTGCAGTCGGAGCTGGCCACATCGCATCCCCAGCGGCGGGTGGAGTTCCGGGTCGAGACGGAGGCCAGCGTGCCCGGGGATTTGCGCGAGCTGCACAGTGCCATCTCCAACCTGGTGCTCAATGCGATCAAGTACAGCCCGGATGACAGTTGTGTGACAGTCACCTGGGCCGAGGAGCCGGATGGCCTGCGGCTGTCGGTCCAGGACCAGGGGGTGGGTATCGAGGCGAGCCACATTCCCCGGCTCACCGAGCGTTTCTACCGGGTCGATGACAGTCGCTCCTCGCGTACCGGGGGCACGGGGCTCGGCCTGGCCATCGTCAAGCATGTCGCCGCCAATCACCAGGCCCAGCTGCAGATCGAGAGCCGGCCGGGCAAGGGCAGCACCTTCAGCCTGTGGTTTCCGCGCGGCTGACATGCCAGTGTCATCATTCTGTCATATATTGGGGGTAACGTGAGCGCCGAACACAGTCACAGCTTATGGAGCCTACCCATGCTGATACAACGTTTCGTCAAGCAATCGCTGGTCGCCCTGGGCGCCGCTTTCCTCGCCCACACTGCCGCCAGCGTTGAGGTCGACCCGGCCCTGGAGGACTACCAGGTGGCCAGCGGCGTTTCCGGCAACCTGTCCAGTATCGGCTCGGACACCCTGGCCAATCTGATGACCCTGTGGGCGGAAGAATTCAAGCGTGCCTACCCCAACGTCAATATTCAAATTCAGGCGGCGGGATCGTCCACGGCACCGCCGGCGCTGACCGAGGGTACCGCCAATCTCGGCCCCATGAGCCGCGACATGAAAGACAAGGAAATCGAGGCCTTCGAAAACCGCTATGGCTACAAGCCGACCGCGGTTCCGGTCGCCATAGATGCCCTGGGTGTCTACGTGCACAAGGACAATCCGATCGAGTCGCTGAGCATCGCCGAGGTGGATGCCATTTTCTCGTCCACCCGCCGTTGCGGCGCCCTCGAGGGTGTCGATCGCTGGGGCCAGCTGGGCCTGACCGGTGCCTGGGAGAATCGCGACATCCAGCTCTTCGGCCGCAACTCGGTATCCGGCACTTACGGTTACTTCAAGACCGAGGCCCTGTGCAAGGGTGACTTCCGCAACACGGTCAATGAACAGCCGGGCTCGGCCTCGGTGGTACAGTCGGTGTCCACCTCGATCAATGGCATCGGGTACTCCGGCTTCGGCTACCGGACGTCGAGCGTGCGGGCAGTGCCTCTGAGCCGGCAGGCCGGCGGAGAAGCCTTCGCCGCCACCGCGGAAAATGCAACCAGCGGCCGTTATCCGCTGTCGCGCTTCCTCTACGTCTACGTGAACAAGGACCCCAACAAGGCCCTTTCGCCGATGGAGCGCGAGTTCTTCAAGCTGGTGTTCTCGCGCCAGGGCCAGGAAGTGGTCGCCAAGGACGGCTATATCCCGCTGCCGGCCGCGGTAGTCGAGCGCTATAGCGCGCAGCTCGGCCTGTAAGGCTGGCCGACGTCATCTAGCCCCGCGGGAGCGGGCCCGGCACGGGCCGCTCCCGGATTCATTACCACGCGCGAGAGGGAGCCACCCTTGTCCAGCCTGACTGAGCACCTGTCCCCACGTACCAACCAGTGGCGCCGTATCAAGGACCGCATTGCGACGGTCTCGGTGACGGCCGGTGGTGCCGGGGTGCTGTTTGCCATCCTGCTGATCTTCTTCTACCTGCTCTACGAGGTTGTACCACTGTTCAGTGGCGCGTCAGTCGAAGCGCGGGAACCGGTCGCCACGAGTCTGCGGAGTGCGCCGATGTACCTCGCGGTGGAGGAGCAGGGGGAGCTGGCGCTGGCGGTCAGCGGGCAGGGCGTGGCCCATTTCCTGCGCCTCTCGGACGGCAGCACGGTGTTGCGGGAAGCGCTGGATCCTGCGCTGGGCAGTCCCGACCTGGTGGTGGCCGAGAGTGCCGAGAGCCGCCTGTTTGCCGCTGCCTGGCGCAACGGCGAGATCGCCCTGTTCCGACACCAATACCGGCTGCCCTACCCCGGCGGCGAGCAGGTCGTGACGCCGCGACTGGAGTCGGTCGAGCGGCTGCAGCTGGCGGAGGAGCCGCTGGTGTCCCTGACTTTCGCCAATACCGACGACGCCCTGGTGCTGGTCGGCGGCACTCGCAGCGGCGCCTGGGTCGGTGTGCGGGTGGTCCGCGAGGAGAATTTTCTCAGCGGTGAAGTCACCACCCGGGTGGAGAGCCTGCCGCTGCCGGCGATGCCGGTGCAGGGCGCCGCCATTCATCTCTCGGGCGACCAGCGCTGGCTCTATCACGTCGATGCCACCGGCGCCTTTAGCGTGCTCGACCTGCAGGCCCGGGATGCCAGCGGGCTGGCGGCGGTGGTGAGCCGCGGCGGGCTGTTTCAGGAACCGGGGCGCCTGCAGACCTCGACCATGCTCCTCGGCGGCATCTCCCTGCTGGCCAGCTCCGACCGCGGAGAGCTGGTCCAGGCCTTCATGGTTCGCGACCCCGGGGAAGGCCACCGCTTGCAGCGCATTCGCAGTTTCGATACCGACGGCGTGCCGGCGCAGCAGCTGGTGCCCGAGCACCGTCGCAAGGGTTTCCTCAGCCTGGGCAGCGACGACACCCTGCAGATCTTCCACACGACGGCCCACCGGCGGGTGCTGAATGAGACGATCGCTACCGGGGCCGCGCCGGCGGCCATCGCGCCCCGGGGCGACCTGTTGGTGCAACTGCAGGCCGATGGCCAGTTGCACAGCTGGGAGCTGCACAACAAGCATCCGGATATCTCCTGGACGGCTCTCTGGGACGAGGTGTGGTACGAGAGTTACGACGAGCCGGCACACATCTGGCAATCCTCGGCTTCGGACAACGATTTCGAACCCAAGCTGAGTTTTGCGCCTCTCGCTTTTGGCACGCTCAAGGCGGCTTTTTACACCATGCTGATCGCCGCCCCCCTGGCCATTTGCGGGGCAATCTACACCGCCTACTTCATGGCCCCGGCCCTGCGTCGCAAGATCAAGCCCCTGGTGGAGCTGATGGAAGCGCTGCCCACGGTGATTCTGGGCTTCCTGGCGGGCCTGTGGCTGGCGCCCCTGGTGGAGGACAAGCTGACGGCGGTGGTGACACTGTTGCTGGCCATGCCGGTGGGTGTTCTGCTGTTCGCCTTCCTGTGGTCGCGCCTTCCCCTGTCGGTGCGGGCCCGGGTGCCCGAGGGATGGCACGCCGCGGTGCTGGTGCCGGTGGTCATTTTTATCGGCTACGTGAGCTTTGCCGGTAACGACGCCCTGGAGCTGTGGCTGTTTGGCGGTGACATGCGCCGCTGGGTGACCAATGAGCTGGGGATTCCCTTTGACCAGCGCAACTCCCTGGTGGTGGGGATTGCCATGGGCATGGCCGTGATCCCGACCATTTTCTCGATCGCCGAGGACGCCATCTTCTCCGTGCCCCGGCACTTGAGTTACGGCAGTCTCGCCCTCGGCGCGACTCCCTGGCAAACCCTGGTGGGTGTGGTTCTGCCGACCGCCAGCCCGGGTATTTTCTCCGGACTGATGATTGGCCTGGGGCGTGCGGTGGGCGAGACCATGATCGTGCTGATGGCCACCGGCAACACCCCGATCATGGACGCCAACATCTTTGAAGGCATGCGCACCCTGTCCGCCAACATCGCCGTGGAGATTCCCGAGGCCGAGGTCGACAGCACGCATTACCGGGTGCTCTTCCTCGCTGCCTTCGTGCTCTTCCTGTTCACGTTTGTCGTCAATACCGCGGCGGAGATTGTCCGCCAGCGGCTGCGCATCAAGTACGGGTCCCTCTAATGGACAAGCAACAGTACCAGGATATCCACGCCACCAACCGGGGCCGCCAGCAGGGCTGGTTGCGCAGCGGCGAACCGATGATCTGGCTGAACGCTGCGGCCGTGAGCGTGAGTATCATCGCCGTGGTGGGACTGCTCCTGCTGCTGGCGGTGCGCGGTCTCGGCCACTTCTGGCCAGCCGACGTGCTGTCGGTGGACGTGGAGTACCAGGGCCAGACGCGCGCGCTGCTCGGCGAGGTGGTCGAGCAGGTTGAAGTGTCCGGGGAGCAGCTGCGCGAGGCCGGTTTTGAACTCAGCGGGCCGGGGCCCTTTTATCAGCGTACCTTGCTCAAGCAGGGCAACCGGGACGCCTTGGGGACAGACTTCGTCTGGCTGATTGACGAGCAGTTTGCCAATCTCGCCTGGCCCGAGGACGTGATGGTTCTCGAGCGCCTGGAGTGGGGCAATTTCTACGGTTATCTGCGCAGTGTCACCCCGCGGGGCGGGCCGACGGTAGATGCCACCGAGGAAGCGCAGCGGGCCTGGGAGACCTTGCAGGCGCTGATCGCCGAGACGGTGTCGGTGCGGGAGAATATTCGCGAGATCGAGCAGGGCGCTATCGGAGCCATCAACCACGAACTCGAGCGACTGCGCCTGCGCGAACGCGGCCTGGAGATGCGCGGTGAACTCGATGCCGTCGCCCAGGCCGAGCTGGCAGAGGAGCGGGCGACACTGGATGCCCGCTTCAGCAGCCTGCAGGACGAACTGAACGCCCTCTACGAATCCATACGTGGCCACCACATCGAGGCGGAGCTGGCGAACGGCCAACGCAGGCAGCTGCCCATCGCACAGATTGTTCGCGCCTACCAGCCCAACGCGCTGGGACCGGTGGAAAAACTGGGCCTGTACGCGGAGCGTCTGTGGGAGTTCCTTTCCGACGAGCCCCGGGAGGCAAACACCGAAGGCGGGGTTTTCCCGGCGATGTTCGGTACCGTGCTGATGGTGATCCTGATGTCGATCATCGTCACCCCCTTTGGTGTGGTGGCCGCTGTCTACCTGCGGGAATACGCGAGCCAGGGCCTGGTGACGCGCACGATTCGCGTCGCGGTGAACAACCTCGCGGGGGTACCGTCGATTGTTTACGGGGTCTTTGGTCTCGGCTTCTTCGTCTACTTTGTTGGCGGCGAGCTGGATCAGCTGTTCTTTCCCGAGTCCCTGCCGCGGCCGACGTTCGGGACTCCGGGCCTGATGTGGGCCTCGCTGACCCTGGCCCTGCTGACCCTGCCGGTGGTTATCGTCGCGACGGAGGAGGGGCTGACCCGGATCCCCAAGGCGGTGCGCGAGGGCAGCCTCGCCCTCGGGGCGACCCGGGCGGAAACCCTGTGGCGCGTGGTACTGCCGATGGCCAGCCCGGCCATGATGACCGGGCTGATCCTGGCCGTGGCCCGCGCCGCCGGCGAGGTGGCGCCGCTGATGCTGGTGGGTGTGGTCAAGCTGGCGCCCACGCTGCCCCTGGATGGCAACTACCCCTTCCTGCACCTCGATCAGAAGTTCATGCACCTGGGCTTTCACATCTATGATGTCGGCTTCCAGAGCCCCAATGTGGAGGCCGCCAGGCCCCTGGTCTACGCCACGGCCTTCCTGCTGGTGGTGATCATTGCCCTGCTCAACCTGGCCGCTGTCAGCCTGCGCAATCGCCTGCGCGAGCGCTACAAATCACTGGAACATTAGGAGTTTTCCAATGTCTTCCCACGCTATCGACCTCAAGGCGCTCAAGCGCGACCTCCCCGGGAATGCGGCACCGGTCCGCCGGGAAACCTGCCTGCGCATGGAGAACCTCAACCTGTACTACGGCACGGCCCAGGCCCTGCATGACATCCAGCTGGAAATCCCGCGTCAGCAGGTGACAGCCTTCATCGGGCCCAGTGGCTGCGGCAAGTCCAGCCTCTTGCGTTGCATCAACCGCATGAACGACCTGGTGGACGGCTGCCGGGTGAGCGGCAAGCTGCTGCTCGACGGCGAGGATGTCTACGACCGCAGTGTGGACGTGGCGGCCCTGCGCCGCCGGGTGGGCATGGTATTCCAGAAGCCCAACCCCTTTCCCAAGTCGATCTACGAGAACGTGGCCTACGGCCTGCGCATCCAGGGCATCAACCGCAAGCGGGTGCTGGACGAGGTGGTGGAAAAGGCCCTGCGCGCCGCGGCGCTCTGGGAGGAGGTCAAGGACCGTCTGCACCAGAGCGCCCTGGGCATGTCCGGTGGTCAGCAGCAGCGACTGGTCATTGCCCGCACCATCGCCGTGGAGCCGGAAGTGCTGTTGCTGGATGAGCCTGCCTCGGCGCTCGATCCCATCTCCACGCTGAAGATCGAGGAACTGATCTACGAGCTCAAGTCCCGCTACACCATCGTGATCGTTACCCACAACATGCAACAGGCGGCGCGGGTTTCCGACATGACCGCCTTCATGTACATGGGCAAGTTGATCGAGTTCGACGACACGGATACGCTTTTCACCAATCCCGAGAAAAAGCAGACCGAAGACTACATTACCGGCCGCTACGGCTGAGGAGGTTGAGCATGCTCAATCAGGATAGCTACAAACAGCATATCTCCGGGCAGTTCAACGCCGAACTGGACGCGGTCAAGAATCACCTGCTGGAAATGGGCGGGCTGGTGGAGCAGCAGGTCGCGCGCTCCGTGGAGTGCCTGCTGTCCCGGGACAGCGGGGTTGCCGAGGACGTGGTGGCCACCGACGAGGCGGTCAACGACCTGGAAATCAGCATTGACGAGGAAGTGTCGCGGATTCTGGCCCGGCGCCAGCCCGCCGCCAGTGACCTGCGGCTGGTACTGGCGATTGCCAAGGTAATTACCGATCTCGAGCGCATCGGCGACGAGGCCAGCAAGATCGCACGCCAGGCGATCAAGGCCGCGGAGGAGGGGGGGCAGACCCGTACCTTTGTCGAGATCCGCCATATCGGCGTCCATGTGGGCGACATGCTGCGCAAGGCCCTGGACGCCTTTGCCCGCCTCGACGTCGACCAGGCGGTGGAGGTGGTGGTGGCCGACCGCGACGTCGACGCGGAGTACGCCACGGCCATGCGCAGCCTGGTGACCTTCATGATGGAGGACCCGCGCACTATCGGGCCCGTCCTGGGGCAGATGTGGGCCCTGCGCAGCCTCGAGCGCGTGGGTGACCACGCCGCCAATATCGCCGAGCATGTGATCTACCTGGTGCGTGGCCTGAATGTGCGGCACGTCGAGCCCGACGAGCTGATCGCCCAGGTCGAGGACAGCGAGACCGAGTAAGGGGCTCCGTCTCGCTGTCACAATTCTGTCATCCAAACGCCATATAATCGTCGCCTTTCTGTAACATGGTCTGCGGGCCACGGTATAACACGAAGGGGAGAAAGGCGTGTCCAAGTCACTCAAGCAAGTTGCGCCAGCCTTGTTGCTGGCCGGTCTGTCACAGGCGTCGCTGGCCGCCGTCAGCGACGCGGAATTCGAGGCACTCAAGGCCGCCATGGGCGAGCTTGCCGGCCGGGTAAGCGCGCTGGAAGCAGAGAATGCCCGCCTGCGGGAGATTGCCGGGAGCACGGTGCGGGAAGAGACGCTGACAGCGGACTCGGAGTCAGCGGCGCCGGCGGCCGCCGCGGTACCCGACTGGGTGCGCAGCGTGCGGGTGAGCGGCGATTTGCGCTACCGCTACGACGATATCGAGGTGGGGGATGCCGATGCCAGGACCCGTCACCGCCTGCGCAGCCGAACCGCCCTCGACGTTGCTCTGAGTCCACAGCTGGACCTCGGCGTGCGCATCGCCGCCGGCAGCGAAAGTCCCACCAGCGGCAACGTCACCTTCGGCAATGGCGGCAGCTCCAAGGAGCTCTACCTGGACCGTGCCTGGGCCCGCTGGCGACCCTTCGACGGTGCCTATCTTACCCTGGGCAAGATGGCCAACACCTTTGCCACCCCCCAGGGCACCCAGCTGCTCTGGGACGGCGACTATACCCCCGAGGGCATTGCCTTCGGCTGGTCCAGCGATGCACTCTTCGTCAACGGCGCCTTCCACCACCTGGAGAGCGACAGCCGCCGCGCCAACCGCACCACCTACTGGGGGCTGCAGGCGGGTACCCGGCTGTCCCTGACCGACGCGGTCGAGCTGGAAAGTGCCGTCAGCTATCTGCACATGCCCACCTCGGGCAAGGGGAGCTATTACGGCGACGTCGATGATTTCTACGGCAACAGCAGCCGCTGTGCCACCAGTGCGGCCTCCAGCTGCGCCTATGCCAGCGATTTTGAAGTGCTCGAGTGGTATGCCAGCCTGAGTGCGCGTGTGGCCGGCCTGCCACTGGCACTCTACGGCGATCTGGCCCAGAACCTGGATGCCGACGACCACGACAGTGCCTGGCTGGCAGGCGTGCGCCTGGGCAAGGCCAGTGCGGCGGGTACCTGGCACCTCGGCTATCAGTATGACGACGTGGGTGCCGATGCCGTGCTCGGCCTGCTGCGCGACTCCGATGCCGCTGGCGGCGGCGCCGATATCACCGGCCATCGCTTCTACGGTGCCTATGCCCTGGATGCGCGCTGGCAGGTGGGCCTGACCTGGTACTTCAACAACGAGTTCGGCAAAGACCTCACGGGCAGCGCCACGGACTACGACCGCATTACGCTGGAGACGCAATTCAAGTATTAAGGCTTGCATCGGAGCCGGCCTTCGGTACAATGGCGCGCTTCCGGTCAGCCGGAAACCTGCGTCCCCTTCGTCTAGTGGCCTAGGACATCGCCCTTTCACGGCGAGGACAGGGGTTCGAACCCCCTAGGGGACGCCACTCTTCTCCCGCGGGCCACCCTCAGTGGTGGTCCGCGTGGCATACCACCCACACCCGCGGATAGCCCGATGAGTCGTTTCTGGAGTGATGTGGTTCGTCACCTGAACCCCTACGTGCCCGGGGAACAGCCCCGTCATGCCCGGCTGGTCAAGCTGAACACCAACGAGATGCCCTATCCGCCATCGCCGGCGGTGCTCGAGGCCCTGGCGGCGGTCGACGGCGAAGCCCTGCGCCGCTACCCTGACCCCGAATCCGTCGAACTGTGTCAGGCGCTGGCCACCTACCACGGCTTGCAGCCGGACAACGTGTTTGTCGGCAACGGCTCCGACGAGGTCCTGGCGCATGTCTTCCAGGGGCTGCTCAGGCAGTCCGAGCCGCTGCTGTTTCCGGATGTGACCTACAGTTTTTACCCGGTATGGTCCGACCTCTACGGCGTGCGCTACAGCAAGGTCCCGCTGCGGGCCGACTTCAGCGTCGACCCCGCGGCCTTCGACGGCCCCTGTGGCGGCATTATTCTGCCCAATCCGAATGCGCCCACCGGGCTTCTGTTGGGCCTGGATGGTGTGCGCGCCCTGTTGCGCAGCCACCCGGACCGGGTCGTGGTGATGGACGAAGCCTACATTGACTTTGGCGGGGAGTCGGCGCTGGCGCTGGTGCCCGAGTTCGATAATCTGCTGGTGGTGCAGACCCTGTCCAAATCCCGGGCCCTGGCTGGCCTGCGGGTGGGCATGGCCTTCGGTCACCCGGATCTGATCGAAGCCCTCAAGCGGGTCAAGAACTCCTTCAATTCCTACCCTCTGGACGCCCCTGCGCAGCGGGCGGCCGTGGCTTCCCTGGCTGATGAGTCCTGGTTCCGGGACAGTTGCCGGCGGGTGATCGCCAGCCGGGAGCGGCTCACTGCCGCCCTCGAGGGCCTGGGCTTCTCGGTGCTGCCCTCGCGGGCAAACTTTGTGCTCGCCAGTCCCGGTGAAGGGCGCGATGCGCGGGCCATTTTCCTGGCACTGCGCGAACAGGGCATTATCGTGCGCTGGTTCGACCAGCCGAGGGTGCGGGACTACCTGCGCATTACCGTCGGCACCGATGCCGAGTGCGATGCGCTGCTGGAGGCCCTGCCGCCCTTGCTCTGAGTCCGCCTCCCGCGCCGCGCACTCAAAGCCGGCGCAGGACCACGCTGCCGATGCTGTAGCCGGCACCGAAGGAGCAGAGTACGCCGATATCCCCGGAGCACAGGTCGCTTCGGTAGCGGTGAAAGGCGATGATCGAGCCCGCCGAGCTGGTGTTGGCGTACTCGTCGAGGATCGTCGGCGCTTCCTCCGCGCTGGCCTCGCGGCCCAGCACCCGGCGCGCAATCAACTGGTTCATGCCCAGGTTGGCCTGGTGCAGCCACAGCCGGCGAAGCTCCCCGGGGGCCAGCTCGAGTCGCCGCAGTTGCTCGCCGATCTGCTCGGCGACAGCGGGGCACACCTCCTTGAAAACCTTGCGCCCCTCCTGCACGAACAGCTTGTCCGGCTGACCCATCCCCGCCGGCGCGGCGCGGTTGAGAAACCCGAAGTTGTTGCGAATATTGTTGGAGAAGCGGGTCTGCAGCTGGCTGTCGACGACCAGGAAACGCTCGTCGGCGATCGCGTCCTGTGCGCTTTCGACGAGTACCGCCGTGCACACATCACCGAAAATGAAATGCGAATCGCGGTCGCGGAAGTTCAGGTGGCCGCTGCAGATCTCGGGGTTGATGATCAGCACACGGCGGGCGCTGCCGGCGAGGATGGCGTCCCGGGCCTGCTGAATGCCGAAGGTGGCGGAGGAGCAGGCCACGTTCATGTCAAAGGCATAGCCCTGGATGCCGAGCGCGCTCTGGATTTCGATAGCGATGGCGGGGTAGGGGCGCTGAAGGTTGGAGCAGGCGACAATCACCGCGTCGATGTCCGCGGCCTCCCTGCCGGCCTGCTGCATCGCCTCCCGGGCGGCGGCGACACCGATTTCGCACTGCAGTGAGGGGCTCGCGTCGGGGCGCTCGGGAATGTCCGGAACCATCCTCTCGGGGTCCAGTATGCCCCGCTTGTCGATCACGTGTCGCGAGCGGATGCCCGAGGCTTTCTCGATGAAGGCCGCCGAGGAGGGCTCCATCGGGGCCATGTCGCCAGCGGCGATCGCTTCCGCATGGGTCTCGTTGTGTGCCTGGGCCCAGGCGTTGAAAGCGTCGACCAGCTCCGCATTGCTGATGGTTTCAGGGGGTGTATAAAGCCCAGTACCGCTGATCACAACACCGCGCATGGCTGGAGATCCTGTCAGTCTTGGTTATGTGACGACAGTGTAACGCATAAAAAAGGCCGCGCGGGGCGGCCTTTTCGGAGGCGGTGAGAGCTCAGCCGCGCTGGTCCACCGGCACGAAGTCGCGCTTGGGGTGGCCGGTATACAGCTGGCGGGGACGGCCGATGCGGTAGTTGCCGCTGATCATCTCGTGCCAGTGGGCAATCCAGCCCACGGTGCGGCCCACGGCGAAAATCACGGTGAACATGCTGGTGGGGATGCCGATCGCCTTGAGGATGATGCCCGAGTAGAAGTCCACATTGGGGTACAGTTTCTTCTCCACGAAGTACTCGTCGTTGAGGGCGATTTCCTCCAGGCGCTTGGCGATTGCCAGCAGCGGCTCGTTTTCGATGCCCAGTTCTGCCAGCACCTCGTCCGCGGCCTCCTTCATGACCTTGGCGCGGGGGTCGAAGTTCTTGTAGACCCGGTGGCCGAAGCCCATCAGGCGGAAGGGGTCGTTCTTGTCCTTGGCCCGGGCGACGAACTCGTCGATGCGGGAGACATCGCCGATTTCCTCGAGCATCTCCAGTACCGCCTCGTTGGCGCCACCGTGGGAGGGGCCCCAGAGGGCCGCGATGCCGGCGGCGATACAGGCGAAGGGGTTTGCCCCGGAGGAACCCGCCAGGCGCACCGTCGAGGTGGAGGCGTTCTGCTCGTGATCCGCGTGGAGCAGGAAGATGCGGTCCATGGCGCGGGCCAGCACCGGGTTGACCTTGCTCGGCTCGCAGGGGTTGCCGAACATCATGTGCAGGAAGTTTTCGGCGTAGCCCAGGCTGTTGTCGGGGTACATGAAGGGCTGGCCGATGGAGAATTTGTAGCTCATCGCCGCCAGGGTGGGCATCTTGGCGATCAGGCGGAAGGCGGCAACTTCGCGGTGGTGCTCGTCGGCGATATCCAGGGAGTCGTGATAGAAGGCGGAGAGTGCGCCAACCACGCCGCAAAGGACAGCCATGGGGTGCGCGTCGCGGCGGAAGCCGTTGAAGAAGGTGCGGATCTGTTCGTGCACCATGGTGTGGCGCTTGACGGTGTTCTCGAACTTGCGCTTCTGTTCGGCGCTGGGCAGCTCTCCGTACAGCAGCAGGTAGCAGGTTTCCAGGTAGTCGCTTTGCTCGGCCAGCTGGTCGATCGGGTAGCCGCGGTGCAGCAGCACGCCCTCGGCGCCGTCGATGTAGGTAATTTCGGAGGTGCAGGCGGCGGTGGAGACAAAGCCGGGGTCATAGGTGAAAAGACCCTTGCCGGTCAGGGCGCCGACATCGACAACGTCAGGGCCTAGGGTGCCGGAGTAGACGGGCAGTTCAATCGCGTCCTCGATCCCGTCCACTTTCAGGGTTGCATGCTTGTCACTCATAAGGGGTCCTGCGTTGTGGTTTCGTGGGGTGCCCAACTATAGAGACTCGCGGCTTTTTGTCAATTGATCGGGCCCAAAACTCCCGCTGTGGCGGCGAACTACCCGGTAATCAGCGACTTCTCAAAATCGGGAGTTAAGCGACGTTCGCCGCACTTTGTCCACCTGCTGTCCGTCTGCCGGATTCCGCTGCCCGATTGGGGCGGGTTTGTATTTGAACCGGTAACTGCCTATAATTCCGCGCGTTTTATCCGTGCCTGCATTGTGCGGATAGCGAGAACGCCGCCTCCGCGGCGGGCCCCATTAACCGCCCCAGAGAGGGCGTCACAACGGTGGTACCTGACCTGTGAAAGACAATCGTCCCGTCAACCTGGACATCGGCAGCATGCGCCTGCCCATCACTGCATGGGCATCAATCACGCATCGTATTACCGGTGTCATTCTATTTGTCGCCATGGGCTTCCTTATCTGGGGGCTGGACATGAGCCTGCGCAGTGCCGACAGCTTCGCCTTTCTGGCGGAGGTGCTGACCTCGCCCCTGGCCAAACTGGTGTTCCTGGGCATTGCTGCCGCACTCATCTACCACTCCCTGGCCGGCGTAAAGCACCTGGTCATGGATTTTGGCATTGGTGAGTCCATGGAGGGCGGCACCCTGGCTGCACGCCTGGTGATCGTGGCAACGATCGTACTTACAGTATTGATGGGGGTGTGGATATGGTAACGTCGGTAACCAGCTTTGGTCGCTCGGGTCTGTCGGACTGGCTGCTGCAACGCGTCAGCGGTGTCATTCTCCTGGCCTACTTTCTGTTTATTCTCGCCGCGGTGGCCGGCGGCGTCGATTACGCCAGCTGGCGCGCCCTGTTTGACCAGGTCTGGGTCAAGGTCTTCAGTCTCATGGCCTTGCTCTCCCTGGCCGCGCACGCCTGGATCGGCCTCTGGTCGGTGCTGACCGACTATCTCACCGAGCGCCTGATGGGGACCACGGGGAACGTTCTGCGTATTTCCCTGCAGTTGCTGATCAGCCTGGCTCTCTTCATTTATGTGGTCTGGGGTGTCCAGATCCTCTGGGGATATTGAAATCATGGCAGCTTTGCGAACCCTTACGTTTGATGGAGTAATCGTGGGTGGCGGCGGCGCGGGCATGCGCGCGGCGCTGCAGCTGGCTCAGTCCGGTTACAAGACCGCGGTGATTTCCAAGGTATTTCCGACCCGTTCCCACACGGTGTCCGCCCAGGGTGGTATCACCTGTGCCATCGCCAGCTCCGACCCCAACGACGACTGGCGCTGGCACATGTATGACACGGTCAAGGGCTCCGATTACATCGGCGACCAGGAAGCGATCGAGTACATGTGCAGCGTCGGCCCGGAAGCCGTCTTCGAGCTGGAGCACATGGGCTTGCCTTTCTCCCGCACCGAGGAGGGCCGTATCTACCAGCGTCCCTTTGGTGGCCAGTCCAAGAACTTTGGCGAAGGCGGCCAGGCTGCGCGGACCTGTGCCGCTGCGGACCGTACCGGTCACGCCCTGCTGCACACCCTTTACCAGGGCAACCTGAAGAACAACACGGTGTTCCTCAACGAGTGGTTCGCGGTTGACCTGGTGAAGAACCAGGATGGCGTCGTTGTCGGCGTGATCGCGATCAACATGGAGACCGGCGAGACGGTCCATGTGAAATCCAAGGCGACGGTCTTCGCCACCGGCGGTGCCGGGCGCATCTACGCCTCCACCACCAACGCCCACATCAACACGGGTGACGGCATCGGCATGGCCCTGCGCGCCGGCTTCCCGGTGCAGGACATCGAGATGTGGCAGTTCCACCCCACCGGCATCCACGGTGCCGGCGTGCTGGTGACCGAGGGCTGTCGGGGCGAGGGCGGCTATCTGATCAACAAGGATGGCGAGCGTTTCATGGAGCGCTACGCGCCGAACGCCAAGGATCTTGCCGGCCGCGACGTGGTGGCCCGCTCGATGGTTCTGGAGATCCTCGAAGGCCGCGGTTGCGGGCCCGAGGGCGACCATGTGTTCCTCAAGCTGGACCACCTGGGCGAGGAAGTGCTGGAGTCCCGTCTGCCCGGTATCTGCGAGCTGTCGCGCACCTTCGCCCACGCGGATCCGGTCAAGGAGCCGATTCCGGTGGTGCCCACCTGTCACTACATGATGGGCGGTATTCCCACCAACGTTCACGGCCAGGCCCTGACCGTTGACGAGAACGGCAACGACAAGATCATTCCCGGGCTCTACGCCTGCGGCGAGGTGGCCTGTGTGTCGGTGCACGGTGCCAACCGCCTCGGCGGCAACTCCCTGCTCGACCTGGTTGTCTTCGGTCGCGCCTCCGGCCTGTTCATCGAGAAGGCCCTGCGCGAGGGTATCGAGGCCCGGGAAGCCAGTGCGGACGATCTCGACGCCGCGACCGCGCGCCTCGATCGCCTCAACGCCTCCGAGGGTGGCGAGTCTGCCGCCGACCTGCGCAAGGAGCTGCAGAACACCATGCAGAACCATTTCGGGGTGTTCCGCAACGGCGAATTCATGCAGGAAGGCATCCGCAAGCTGGCGGATCTGCGCGAGCGCATCGCCAATGTGGCCCTGGCGGACAAGAGCCAGACTTTCAACACCGCGCGTATCGAGGCCCTCGAGCTGCAAAACCTGTTCGAGGTGGCCGAGGCGACTGCCGTGGCTGCGGAAGCCCGCAAGGAAAGCCGCGGCGCTCACGCCCGGGAGGACTTCCAGGATCGCGACGACGAAAACTGGCTGTGCCATTCCATGTACTACCCGCAGGAGAAGCGTGTTGGCAAGCGGGAAGTGAATTTCACGCCGCGCACCATGGACGCCTTCCAGCCCAAGGTTCGGACTTACTGAGAGGTCAGGAACAATGCTGCAAGTAAGTATCTATCGTTACAACCCGGAAACGGACGCGAAGCCGCGGATGCAGGACTTCCAGTTCGATACCCAGGGCAAGGACCTGATGGTGCTGGACGTGCTGGAGCAGATCAAGGCCCAGGACACCACGGTCACCTTCCGCCGTTCCTGCCGCGAGGGTGTCTGCGGCTCCGATGGCCTGAACATCAATGGCAAGAACGGTCTGGCCTGTATCACCCCCCTTTCCGAGGTGGTGAAAAACAACAAGCTGGTGATTCGCCCGCTGCCGGGTCTGCCGGTGATCCGCGACCTGATCGTGGACATGAGCCAGTTCTACGCCCAGTACGAGAAGATCCAGCCCTATTTGATCAACAACACGCCGGCGCCGGCGATCGAGCGGCTGCAGTCGCCCGAAGACCGGGCCAAGCTGGACGGTCTCTACGAGTGCATTCTGTGCGCCTGCTGCTCGACCAGCTGCCCGTCCTTCTGGTGGAACCCCGATCGCTTCATCGGTCCCGCCGGTCTGCTGCAGGCCTACCGCTTCCTGGCGGACAGCCGCGATACGGCGACCGACGACCGGCTCTCGCGGCTGGATGACCCCTTCAGCGTCTTCCGTTGTCACGGCATCCAGAACTGTGTCAATGTGTGCCCCAAGGGTCTCAACCCGACCCGAGCTATTGGCCACATTCGCAACATGTTGCTGACTCGGGCCACCTGAGGATCGAGTTTTCAGGGTGCCATTCGCCGGGTCACCGCCGGCTCCAGCCATCCGCGGAACAGTGACGATGCAAGACAGTCCCATGGAGCTCCTGCGCAGGAGCTCACACATCGCAGGTGGCAATGCCGCCTACGTTGAGGATTTGTACGAGAAGTATCTCGTGGACCCCAACGGGGTCCCCGAGCAATGGCGGGACTACTTTGACAAGTTGCCACGGGTGGAATCCGGGCAGGCCCAGTTCAAGGATGTCCCGCATTCAACGATTCGCGAGCACTTCGCCCGCATCAGCAAGATGCGGGTGCGCACGGCATCCACCGTGGCGCACGATTCCCAGGCCACCGAGTACGAGCGCAAGCAGGTCAAGGTGGTCCAGCTGGTTTCGGCCTACCGTCAGCGGGGTCACCAGAAGGCGCGGCTGGATCCGCTGGATCTGCATGTGCGCGAGTCGGTGCCCGACCTCGATCTTTCCTTTCACCAGCTTTCGGTCGCCGACCTGGAGACCGTCTTCCAGACCGGCAGCATGTATATCGGCAAGGCCGACGCCAGTCTTGGCGAGATCGTCGAGGCGCTGGAGCGGACCTACTGCCACACCATTGGCGCCGAGTTCATGCACATCGTGGACACCGAGCAGCGCCACTGGATCATGCAGCGCATGGAATCCGTGCGCTCGGCACCCAGTTACTCGCCCGAGGTGCGCAAGCAGATCCTGCGCCGCCTGATCAAGGCCGATGGCCTGGAGAAATCCCTCGGCTCCAAGTATCCGGGTACCAAGCGCTTTGGCCTGGAGGGCAGCGAGTCGCTGATCCCCATGCTTTCGGAGATGGTTCAGCGCATCGGTTCCTACGGTGCCAAGGAAATTGTTATCGGCATGGCCCACCGCGGGCGCCTCAACGTGCTGGTGAACATTTTCGGCAAGAACCCTTCGGAGCTGTTCGCCGAGTTCGAGGGGCGGGCGGTCTACGACAAGTCGGGTGACGTGAAGTATCACCAGGGCTTTTCGTCCAACATGATGACCCCCGGTGGGGAGGTCCACCTGGCGCTGGCCTTCAATCCCTCTCACCTGGAGATTGTCTCGCCGGTCGTCGAGGGCTCGGTGCGCGCCCGTCAGGACCGTCGCGACGACCCCAGTGGCGACACGGTGGTGCCCATCGTAATCCACGGCGACGCCGCCTTTGCCGGGCAGGGCGTGGTCATGGAAACCTTCCAGATGTCCCAGACCCGCGCCTACAAGACCGGTGGCACCCTGCACGTGGTGCTGAACAACCAGGTCGGCTTCACCACCAGTGCCCGTGAGGATGCGCGCTCCACGGAATACTGCACCGACGTGGCGAAGATGGTCCAGGCGCCGATCTTCCACGTCAATGCCGACGACCCGGAAGCGGTGATGTTTGTCACCCAGCTGGCGGTGGATTTCCGCAACACCTTCAAGAAGGACGTGGTGATCGACCTGATCTGCTACCGCCGCCGCGGCCACAACGAGGCCGACGAGCCGGCGGTCACCCAGCCGCTGATGTACGCCAAGATCCGCAAGCAGAAGTCCACCCGCGACCTCTACGCGGCGCACCTGATCGAGCAGGGCGTGGTGAGTTCGGAGGAGGACGACTACCTGGTCAACGCCTATCGCGAGTCCCTCGATCGCGGCGAGCCCCTGGTCAGCGGCTTGGTCTCGGAGCCCAACAAGAGCCTGTTCGTCGACTGGACGCCGTACCTGGGTCACGAATGGACCCTGGAGTGCGACACGCGCATGGATCTGCACGCGCTGCAGGCCCTGGCCCACGACATCAACGTGGCCCCCGAGAACTTTCCCCTGCAGAAGCAGGTAAGCAAAATCCTCGAGGACCGGCGCAAGATGGCCGCGGGGGCCATGCCCCTGAACTGGGGGGCAGCGGAAACCCTGGCCTATGCCTCGCTGCTGCAGGCCGGCTATCCGGTGCGCATTACCGGTCAGGACGTGGGTCGCGGGACCTTCTCTCACCGCCATGCGGTCTTGCACAACCAGAAGGATGGCAGTCGGCACATTCCCTTGCAGCACATCGGCGAGGAGCAGGCGGCGTTTACCATCTACGACTCCCTGCTGTCCGAGGAAGCCGTGCTCGCCTTCGAGTACGGCTACGCCACCACTTCGCCCACGGGGCTGGTTATCTGGGAGGCCCAGTTCGGCGATTTTGCCAACGGTGCCCAGGTGGTGATCGACCAGTTCATCACCAGTGGCGAGCACAAGTGGTCGCGCCTGTGTGGCCTGACCATGCTGCTGCCCCATGGCTACGAGGGGCAGGGGCCGGAGCACTCCTCCGCGCGCCTGGAGCGTTTCCTGCAGCTCTGCGCCGAGCACAATATCCAGGTCTGCATTCCCACCACGCCGGCACAGGTCTTCCACATGCTGCGCCGCCAGGCCATCCGGCCCCTGCGCAAGCCGCTGGTGGTGATGTCTCCGAAGAGCCTGTTGCGACACAAGGAGGCGGTATCCTCACTCGAGGACCTCGCCCACGGCCACTACCACAACGTGCTGGACGATCCCGAGCTCGACAATAGCGAGAAGGCCTCGGTGGATCGGGTCATTCTGTGCAGCGGGAAGGTATACTATGACCTGGCGCAGGCGCGCAGGGATCGGGAGCTCGGCAACATCGCCCTGATCCGGCTGGAGCAGCTCTACCCCTTCCCGGAGGCCGAGCTGCTCGAGGTGCTGGGGAATTACCCGCGCGTGACCGACGCGGTCTGGTGCCAGGAAGAACCGCAGAACCAGGGTGCCTGGTACTCCAGCCAGCATCACATGCGGCGGGTACTGGCGGCGCACAAGGACAACGTTTACCTGCGCTACGCTGGCCGCGAGCCCTCCGCAGCACCGGCGGCTGGCTACATGGCACTGCACCTGCGGCAGCAGGAAGCCTTCATTAACGACGCCTTGGAGCCTCGCGAGAGCGGGGCGGCCCAGGCGGGCGATACACAGCAAAGGAACTGACATGGCGATCGAGATCAAGGCCCCGACATTTCCCGAATCCGTCGCGGACGGGGAGGTGGCCACCTGGCACAAGCAGGAAGGCGAGTCAGTTGCCCGCGATGAACTGATCGTTGAAATCGAAACCGACAAGGTGGTGATGGAAGTCGTCGCGCCTGCGGATGGTGTGCTGGGCAAGATTCTGGCGCCCGAGGGCGAAACCGTTCAGAGCGGCCAGGTGCTGGGCGAGCTGAAGCCGGGTGAGGGCGGAGGAAAGGCCCCCGCCGATGGCGACAGCGGCAGCGCTGGAAAGGCAGACAAGTCGGAAAGCGCGGCTTCAGAGTCCGGGAGCGACGCCCAGGAGCCGGTCATGGGCCCGGCGGCCCGCCAGCTGGTCGAAGAGCACGGTCTCGAGGCGGGTGATATTCGCGGTACCGGCAAGGGCGGGCGAATCACCAAGGAGGATGTGCTTGCGCATCTGAAGGAGCCCCGGGGCAAATCGGAAGGGGCGGCGGAAAAAGCCGCGGCTCCGTCTTCGCAGACAGGGGAGCGCGCGACCCCGAGTGCGGACGCGCCTGTCGGCGAACGCATCGAGAAGCGGGTGCCGATGACCCGCATGCGGGCGCGGATTGCCGAGCGCCTGTTGCAGGCGAGCCAGGAAACCGCCATGCTGACGACCTTCAACGAGGTCAACATGGCGCCGGTCATGGCGCTGCGTGAGCGCTACAAGGCGCAGTTCGAAAAGACCCACAACGGCACCCGGCTGGGTTTCATGGGCTTCTTCGTCAAGGCCTGCTGCGAGGCGCTCAAGCGCTTCCCCGAAGTCAACGCCTCGATCGACGGCAGCGACGTGGTTTACCACGGCTACCAGGACGTGGGCGTGGCCGTCTCCACCAACAACGGTCTGGTCGTGCCGGTGCTGCGGGATGCCGACTTCATGAGCCTGGCGGACATCGAGGCAGCGATTCGCGACCTTGGCCAGCGGGCCCGGGACAACAAGCTCAGCATCGACGACATGACCGGCGGCACCTTTACCGTGACCAACGGCGGCGTGTTTGGCTCCCTGCTGTCGACACCCATCCTCAACCCGCCGCAGACCGGTATCCTCGGCATGCACAAGATCCAGGAGCGGCCGATGGCGGTCAACGGCGAGGTGGTTGTCCTGCCGATGATGTACCTGGCGCTGTCCTACGACCACCGGCTGATCGACGGCAAGACCGCGGTGCAGTTCCTGGTGGCGGTCAAGGACCTGATCGAGGATCCCGCGCGCATACTGCTGCAACTCTAATGCAATGCCGCGGCGGCGCGGTCCGCCCGGCCCAGTAAACCGGATTGGAAACGAGCATGGCTGACAAGTTTGATGTAGTTGTAATTGGTGCGGGCCCCGGGGGCTATGTCGCCGCCATCAAGGCCGCCCAGCTCGGGCTGTCCACGGCCTGTGTGGAGCAGTGGCTGGACGATGACGGCAAGGTCCGCCTGGGCGGTACCTGCCTGAACGTCGGTTGCATCCCCTCCAAGGCACTGCTCGACAGCAGCCAGAAGTTTGTCGAGGCACGGGATCACTTCGAACTGCACGGGATCAGCGTCGGCAAACCCAAGATTGACGTCGGCGCCATGCTGGCCCGCAAGGAAAAGATCGTCGACCAGCTGACCGGCGGCATCACCGGCCTGTTCAAGCACAATGGCGTCACCAGCATCCAGGGACGCGGCAAGGTGCTGGCGGGCTGCAAGGTGGAAGTCACCGACAAGGACGGCAAGACCTCGGTGATCGAGGCGGGCAATATCATCATCGCCGCGGGCTCCGTGCCAGTCTCCATTCCGCCGGCTCCGATCGACGGCAAGCATATCGTCGACTCCACCGGCGCTCTGGAATTCGACAAGGTGCCCAAGCGCCTGGGCGTGATTGGCGCCGGCGTGATTGGCCTGGAACTCGGCAGCGTCTGGGCCCGGCTGGGCTCCGACGTGGTCATGCTGGAAGCGCTCGATTCCCTGCTGCCGATGATGGATGCGCAGATTGCCAAGGAATCCGGCAAGATCTTCAAGAAGCAGGGCCTGGATATCCGCCTCGGCTGTCGCGTGACGGCCACGTCAGTGGAGAAGGGCAAGGTCAAGGTGACCTTTGATACCGCCGATGGCGAGCAGGAAGAAATATTCGACAAGCTGATCGTTTCCGTGGGGCGCCGGCCGCGCACGGAGGACCTGCTCTCCTCGGACTGCGGTGTAAACCTGGACGAGCGCGGTTTCATCTACGTCAATGACTACTGCGCCACCGATGCGCCCCATGTCTACGCCGTGGGTGACGTGGTCCGCGGGCCGATGTTGGCACACAAGGGCTCCGAAGAAGGTATCATGGCGGTCGAGCGCATCGTCGGCAAACCGGTGCAGGTCAACTACGACTGCATCCCCTCGGTCATCTACACCCACCCGGAAGTGGCCGCGGTGGGCAAGACCGAGCAGGAGCTCAAGTCCGACGGCGTCGCCTACAAGGCGGGGGTATTCCCGTTTGCTGCCAGCGGCCGAGCCCTGGCCGCGAACGATACCGACGGCATGGTGAAAATACTTGCCGATGCCGAAACCGACCGGGTACTCGGCTGCCACATCGTCGGCCCCTCCGCGGCCGACCTGGTGCAGCAGGTGGTGATCGCCATGGAGTTTGGTTCCAGCGCCGAGGATCTGGCGCTCACCGTATTCGGTCATCCGACTCTGTCGGAAGCCGTCCACGAGGCGGCGCTGGCAGTGCATGGCCAGGCCATTCACATCGCCAACCGCAAATCGCGGAAATAGACTTTGCCAGGGCGCGCGCGCATAACAACGACTCTTGCGCAGCTGGGGCACTGGGGGTTTGGACGGCTACCGTCCATGCCGGGTAACAACCTCAAATACACACAGGACAGAGCATGAATCTTCATGAGTATCAGGGCAAACAGCTGTTTGCCGAATACGGCTTGCCTGTGTCCAAGGGCTATGCTGTTGACACGCCCGAGGATGCAGTCAAGGCGGCAGAGACCATCGGCGGTGACATGTGGGTAGTCAAGGCCCAGGTGCACGCGGGTGGCCGCGGCAAGGCGGGTGGTGTCAAGCTCGTCAAGACTACCGACGAAGTGCGCGAGTTTGCCGCCAACTGGCTGGGCAAGAACCTGGTGACCTACCAGACCGATGAAAACGGCCAGCCGGTGAGCAAGATCCTCGTGGAGTCCTGCACCGACATCGCCGAGGAACTCTATCTCGGCGCCGTGGTTGATCGCTCCTCCCGCCGCATCGTTTTCATGGCCTCCACCGAGGGCGGCGTGGAAATCGAGAAAGTCGCCGAGGAAACCCCCGAGAAAATCCTGCGCGCGACCATCGACCCCCTGGTGGGCCCGCAGCCCTACCAGGGCCGCGAGCTGGCTTTCAAACTGGGCCTGCAGGGCGAACAGATCAAGCAGTTCGTCAAGATCTTCATGGGCCTGGCCCAGCTGTTCAAGGACAAGGACCTGGCGCTGATCGAGGTCAACCCGCTGGTGATCACCGAGGAAGGCAACCTGCACTGCCTGGATGCCAAGCTGGGTGTCGACGGCAACGCCCTGTACCGCCAGCCGGCCGTGCGTGAAATGCACGACCCCTCCCAGGAAGATGCCCGGGAAGCCCACGCCGCGAAATGGGAACTCAACTACGTGGCGCTGGATGGCAACATCGGCTGCATGGTCAACGGTGCCGGCCTGGCCATGGGTACCATGGACATCGTCAAGCTGCACGGCGGCGCACCCGCGAACTTCCTCGATGTGGGCGGTGGTGCGACCAAGGAGCGCGTTTCCGAGGCCTTCAAGATCATCCTGTCCGACGACAACGTCAAGGCAGTTCTGATCAACATCTTCGGTGGCATCGTGCGCTGCGACCTGATCGCGGAAGGCGTGATTGGTGCGGTAGAGGAAATCGGCGTCAAGGTGCCGGTTGTCGTGCGCCTGGAAGGCAACAACGCCGAGCTGGGTCGCCAGGTACTCGCCGATAGCGGCCTGAACATCATTGCCGCCACCAGTCTCACCGACGCTGCCCAGCAGGCAGTCAAAGCAGCCGAAGGAGCCGCCTGACATGAGTATCCTGATTGACAAGAACACCAAGGTCATCTGCCAGGGCTTTACCGGCTCCCAGGGGACCTTCCACTCCGAGCAGGCCATCGCCTACGGTACCCAGATGGTCGGCGGTGTGACGCCGGGCAAGGGCGGCCAGACCCACCTGGGCCTGCCGGTCTTCAATACGGTGTCCGATGCGGTTGCTGAAACCGGTGCCGAAGCCTCGGTGATCTACGTACCCGCACCCTTCTGCAAGGATTCCATCCTGGAAGCGGCCAATGCCGGTATCAAACTGATCGTCTGCATCACCGAAGGCATTCCCACCCTCGACATGCTGGATTGCAAGGTGAAGTGTGACGAGCTGGGTGTACGCTTGATTGGCCCGAACTGCCCCGGTGTCATCACCCCCGGCGAGTGCAAGATCGGCATCATGCCCGGTCACATTCACCTGCCCGGCAAGGTGGGCATCGTGTCCCGCTCCGGCACCCTGACCTACGAGGCAGTCAAGCAGACCACCGACGCCGGTTTCGGCCAGTCCACCTGTGTGGGCATTGGCGGTGACCCGATCCCCGGTTCCAACTTCATCGACATCCTGGAGATGTTCGAGAAGGACCCGGCCACCGAGGCGATCGTGATGATCGGTGAAATCGGCGGTACCGCGGAAGAAGAGGCAGCAGCTTACATCAAGGCCAATGTCTCCAAGCCGGTGGTATCCTACATTGCCGGTGTAACCGCGCCCAAGGGCAAGCGCATGGGCCACGCCGGTGCCATCATTTCCGGTGGCAAGGGCACGGCGGACGAGAAGTTCGTGGCCCTCGAAGACGCCGGTGTGAAAACCGTGCGTAGCCTCGCCGAGATCGGCAGCGCGCTGGCTGAAGTGACCGGCTGGAAGTAAGCTTCCCCGGGCACGTTTACAACAGAAGGGGCGGCACCGGAAGGTGTCGCCCCTTTTGCGTTGTAAGGGCGGGGTGCCCCGACGAGTTGGGGCGCGTGCCTCAGGGCACCTGGGACTGCCACTGCAGGGGCGCCACCGCGCGGATCCGCGCCGCGTCTTCCGGCAGCAGGAAACCCTTGGCAATCGCCGCTTCCAGTGCCTGCTCCACGGCGGCCACATAGCCAGCCTGGTCCACATACAGTGAGGCCATGTGGTCGGCATCGAAAAGCTCGGTGGTACCAAACAGGAAGCACAGGCGATCGCCGCTCTGCCCTTCGCCGGAGAGGGTGGCGGCGGGTGCGTCGACCCAGGGTGTGCGGATACCCCCGCGCGCGATACCCAGGCTGTCGCGCTCGAAAGCACTCTGGCTGTCGTCGACCTGCAGGCGCTCCGCGGCAGGCGGTAGCGTGCCGTCCCGCACCCAGGTATCCAGTGCCCTGACCGCGGCGCCGAAGACCCAGGCCATGGGGCCGGCGTTGACCGGGCGATCACACTGCAGGAAACCGGGAATGCCGGTGGCTTCCTCGACCAGCAGGAAGCGTGGATCTTCCCCGGTATCGGCGCGACCGATAATGAACGAGTAGTAGTCGCCGTGGGCCGTGCCCGCGACCTCCCACAGCCGGAAGCGCTCGCTGTCAGCCTGGCGGTCGCTGACCGCGCCGAGCAGAAACAGGTCGGTCTCGGTCTGGAAATTGAGCACGGGTACGTCGAGATCGTCGCGGATCAACACGCGCTCCGGTGTCGGGATCTCGATCTGTGGGGGCTGCGACAGGGGTGGGCTGCCGTCGCCTCGACTGTGCACCAGGTAACCGTCGAAGGGGCGGTAGACCGGGTGGATGGCGTTGATGTAAGTGACCAGCCGGCCGGCGGACTGTGATTCTCCGAGAGCCAGGATCTGCTGTGGCTCGAGGTCGGGCAGCAGGTTCCGGTTGCCGGGTTCACGCAGTGCCTGCAGCGCCTGGGAAAAGATATCGTAGGAAAAGCTGTCCCCGGGGTGTTGCAGGCTCTCGTAGCGCTCGGGATTGGCCGCTTTCAGGTGCAGCGGTGCCACTGCATTGGCTGAGCCCTCGATACCCACCTGCTGCGCGGAGACACCGACCCAGACGTGGCCCTGGCGCAGGATTTCCACGTGGCCGGTGGCGTAGGAGGGGGCTGTATCGAAACCCGCGGTCACATTCAGCCATTCCACCAGGACCGTGCCACTGAAGTCGGCGGGGTCCTGGGGGCGGTAGATGATGATACGGGTGCGGTAGTCGGCGGTTGCGCCGGCTTCGACGTCCCACTCGCCGTTCTCTGTCAGTGGTGAGAGATTGCGGAAGGCCCTGGCCTCGCCGGTGAGAAAGTACTCCTCCTGACGATAACCCAGCAGGCCGAGGTCGAAGGTGGTCGCCAGCAGAGCCGGCGACCCGGCCTCCGGCGGTTCGCTGACGCTGGCTTGTGCAATGGGCTCGAAAACCGGGGGTGGCGGGGGCAGAGGGATTTCCACTGGCCCCTTGGGGCCATCGCTACTGTCGCTGCAGGCAGACAGGGCAAGAGCCAGCAGTGCTGCCAGCAGACCAACCCGGTTATTTGTGCTTATTCTCATCATTCGGGCTCCTGTTTCAGGAACCCCGACTATGACGCATTCCGGCGCGGCGGGGAAGTGCCGAGGCGTGACCTGGTGCTCAGGCGTTGGCGGCTCGTCTGGTTTCCAGTCTGGCCAGGCGGATCTGGTTTTTGCCGCGTTGCTTGGCCTCGTACATTGCCTGGTCGGCCGCCGCCAGGATCGCCTCCTGGTGATATTCGGTCCCGGGGTCGTCACACGCACAGACACCCATGGACACAGTGACCGGCCAATCCTTGTCGCGCAGGTGCTCGAGGAATTGCAGACGCACCCGCTCCAGCACCTGCAGGGCGTCTTCCTGGCTGGCGTTGGGGTGCAGAGTGGCAAATTCGTCGCCGCCGATGCGTGCCACCAGGTCGGTGCTGCGGCAGGCCTCGCGAATCAATTGCGCCAGTTCCCGCAGCACGCGATCCCCCAGTTCGTGACCGAAGCGATCATTCACCTGTTTGAAGTCGTCGAGGTCGATGAAGCCGATGGCGAACTGACGGCCCTGGTTGCGCAATTCCCTCAGTTCCTCGTTGAGCTCAAGGTCAAAGGCGCGCCGGTTACCCAGGCCGGTGAGCGGGTCGGTCAGAGCCATGGCTCGCTGCTGTTCCAGCTCGTGGCGGATGCGGTCCTCCGCCGCTTGCTGGTGGGTATGGTCGCGCACGAAGGCCATGGCGTGGTCTTCGCCGTCGAGATGGGCCTGGCTCAGCATGATGGCCACGGGAAAGGTCTCGCCGTCTGCCCGCAGTCCGCGGAACTGGAGGCCGCGCCCCATGGGGCGGTGCCGCATCTGGGCGAAGAAACCGGCGACAGCGGCATCGTGGCGGCTGTGCGATTCCGGCGGGACCAGTCGTTCCAGGGAACAGCCACACAGGGCCTCAGGTGGGTAGCCAAACATCTCGTGCAGTAGCCGGTTGGCGAACACGATGTGGCCCCGGCGATCTACCACCAGGGCGGCGTCCGGTATCACCTCCATGATCTGTCTGAAGTTGTCGTCGAGTTTCATCGCGTGATTATGCCGGGAAGGCACGGGTCAAGGGAATCACTGCGATATCCGATTACCTGGACGAACTTGAAATCTCGCCTATCCGACCCCATTTACTGCTGCCTATCGGCATTGTCCAAGCGAGGAGTCCCATGACCGCAGACGTGAACAAGCAGACCCTGGGTTTTCAGACCGAGGCGCGGCAACTGCTGCACCTGATGATCCACTCCCTGTACTCCAACAAGGAGATTTTTCTCCGCGAGCTGATCTCCAACGCTTCCGACGCGATCGACAAGCTGCGTTTCCTGGCGCTGTCGGACGAGTCCCTGCTGGAGGGGCAGGCGGACTTCGAGATCCGCGTGGACCTCGACAAGGAGGGCAAAACACTCACCATCACCGACAACGGTGTGGGGATGAATCGCGACGAGGTCGTCGAGAACCTGGGTACCATTGCGCGTTCGGGAACGGCGGCATTTCTGGAGAACCTGACCGGTGACCAGAAGAAGGATTCCCAGCTGATCGGTCAGTTCGGCGTGGGCTTCTACTCGGCCTTCATCGTCGCCGACCGCGTCGAAGTGCGCACGCGCAAGGCCGGTGAGCCTGCCGCGAATGGCGTGCTCTGGGAAAGTCATGGCGAGTCCGAGTTCTCGATTGCGCCCCTCGAGCGCGAGCAGCGCGGCACCAGCATCACCCTTTACCTGAAGTCCGACTGCCTGGACTTCGCCGACGACTGGCGCGTGCGCAGCGTGATCAAGAAATACTCCGACCATATTTCCGTGCCGGTGAAGATGCTCGAGCCGGCGAAGAGTGACGCGGAGGAGGGCGAGGAGCCGGCGCAGCAGGAGTACAAGGCGGTCAACGAGGCCACCGCACTGTGGACACGCCCGCGCAACGAGATCAGCGACGACGAGTACAAGGCCTTCTACCGCCACGTCTCCCACGACTTCGAGGACCCTCTGACCTGGAGCCACAACAAGGTGGAGGGCAAACAGGAGTACACCAGCCTGCTGTATATTCCCCGCCGTGCCCCCTTCGACCTGTGGCAGCGGGACATGACCCGGGGGCTCAAGCTGTATGTGCAGCGCACCTTCATCATGGATGACGCGGAGCAGTTTTTGCCGCTCTACCTGCGTTTCGTCAAGGGTGTTGTGGACAGCAGTGACCTGCCCCTCAACGTGTCCCGGGAGATCCTGCAGCAGGACAGCCAGGTCGAAGCCATGCGCAGCGCCCTGACCAAACGCGTGCTGGACATGCTCGGCAAGTTGGCAAGCAAGCAGCCCGAGGATTACGCGACCTTCTGGAAGGAGTTCGGCCAGGTCCTGAAAGAGGGGCCCGCGGAGGACTTTGGCAATCGCGAGAAAATAGCCGGCCTGCTGCGCTTCTCCACCACCCACACGGACAAGCCCGAGCAGGACCAGTCCCTGGCGGACTACGTCGGTCGCATGCAGGAAGGCCAGGACAAGATCTACTACGTGGTCGCGGAGAATTTCAACACCGCGCGCAAGAGTCCGCACCTGGAAGTCTTCCGCAAGAAGGGTATCGAGGTCCTGCTGCTTAGCGATCGCGTCGACGACTGGCTGATGAACCAGCTGCAGGAGTTTGATGGCAAGTCCTTCCAGGACGTGGCCCGGGGCACGCTGGAGCTGGATGATGAAGCCAAGGAAGCCCAGGAGCAGCTGAAGAAGGACAGCGAGGCCCTGGTCGAGCGCCTGGGCAAGGTGCTCGAGGCGCAGGTGGCGGAAGTGCGGCCGACTGTGCGCCTGACCGACTCCCCCGCCTGCCTGGTGGTCGGCGAGTATGACATGGGAGCCCAGATGCGGCGCCTGCTCGAGGCCGCCGGGCAACAGGTCCCCGACAGCAAACTCATTCTGGAGATCAACCCGGCACATCCACTGCTACAAATGCTGGACGCCGAACAGGATGAAGCGCGCTTTGCCGACCTCGCCCACATCATTTTCGACCAGGCCAGCCTGGCCGAGGGCGGGCAGCTGGAGGATCCCGCGGCCTACGTCGAGCGTCTCAACAGCCTGCTGCTGGAGCTGAGCCGGCGCGACTGAGCCGGGGATGCCGCGCCCCGGCCGGCCTGTTAGACTGGGCCGCCAGGGCGTAATGCGCAGGCAGGAGGCGGACCTTGCGGACACGGACAGGCTCGGTAGGGAAGACACTGGTGCGTGGCCTCGGCCTGCTGATGCTGCTGGCGGCACACGCCCGCGGCGGCGCGGCGGGCCCGGGTGTCCTCGAGACCCTGGAGGCCTTCCCCCACGCGGAGTCCATGGAGCGTCGTGAGCTGCGGGTGATCGATCACCAGGTGGGGCTCGGCGCCCTGCAGAAAATCCACGGCGACTGGGAGTTCCGGGACAGCGAGCGCCTCAGCGGTCTCCTGACCCGGGAAACGTTCCGTATTGTCGACGGCTTTGCCGCCGCGCAGGTGCTGGCGTCGCTGGAGGAGCAGTTGGTCGAGCGGGGTTCGCGGCTGTTGTTCCGCTGCGAGGGCCGGGCCTGCGGTCACGCTGCCCAGTGGGCCAACCGGGTCTTCGGGCAGCGTGTGCTCTACGGCCGCGCGGACGAACAGCGCTATCGGGTACACGCCCTGCAGCGGGACGGTCGCGAGTGGCGTGTGGTCCTCTATGCCGGCGCCCGCACCAGCGACCGGCAGTATGTCCATGTGGATGTGCTGGCGCTGGAGCGCGCCGGGGAAGACTCAGCGACGCAACTGGAGGAGTGAGAGAAATTCCTCTCGGGTCTTCTGCTCGCTGCGGAAGGTGCCGAGCATCGCCGAGGTTTTCATCACCGAGTTCTGCTTTTCCACGCCGCGCATCATCATGCACATGTGCTGGGCCTCGATGATCACCCCGACGCCCTCGGCCTGGGTGACCTCCATGATGGTTTCCGCAATCTGCGTGGTCAGGGATTCCTGGATCTGCAGGCGCCGGGCAAAAACATCCACCAGCCGGGCAACCTTGGACAGACCGAGGACCTTGCCAGTGGGAATGTAGGCGACGTGACACTTGCCGATAAAGGGCAGCAGGTGATGCTCGCAGAGGGAGTAGAGCTCGACATCCTGCACCAGCACCATTTCGCTGGAATCCGAGGGGAACAGGGCGTTGTTGACCACCTCATCGACGGATTGCCGGTAGCCGCGGGTGAGGAATTCAAAGGCTTTTGCCGCCCGTTTCGGGGTGTCCGCCAGGCCGGGGCGGGAAAGATCTTCCCCGATGGCGGTGATGATGCTTGACCAGTGCTGCTCCACGCGTATTCTCCCTGCGGCATGGCGGTGCCGCGACGCCATAGGGGCCGCGACCAGTAAAGGCCCGCGATAGTAGCACAGCGCCCGGGGCGGGCAAATGTGGCTTACAGGATGTTCATTAACGGATGGTGGTGACGCAGAACAGGCTGCGCGCCGGGAGCGATAGCATGAATAGTGGCGGACAGGCGAGCGTGGCCAGCGCGCTGGAGTCGGTGTCGGCGGCTCTGGAGAGGGCCGGGGTCTATTGTGGACACGGCACTGACAACGCCTGGGACGAAGCGGTGCAGCTGGTGTTGGCAGTGGCTGATCTGCCCGCGGACAGCGATGACAGCGTCCTTGGGCATGTCCTCGACGACGCCCGTCAGGCCCGCCTGCAGGCGCTGCTGGACCGGCGTATCCGCGAGCGCGTGCCCCTGCCGTATCTGCTGGGCTGGGTGCATTTCGCCGGCCTGCATCTGCGCTGTGACCCACGCGCCATTATCCCCCGCTCGCCGATTGCCGAATTGGTCCTTGCGGGTTTCCAGCCCTGGTACACCGGTCCGCCGCCGGCGCGCCTGCTGGATCTTTGCTGTGGTGGCGGTTGTCTCGGTCTCGCCGCCGCGCACTACCAGCCGGCGCTGGCGGTGGACCTGGTAGACCTGGATGCCGATGCCCTGGCCCTGGGGCGGGAGAATGCCGCGCTACTGGGTGTGGGTGAGCGCGTGAGGCTGATGCAGTCGGACCTGTTTGCCGCGGTGGCGGGGCAGCGTTACGACATTATTGTCAGCAATCCGCCCTATGTGGATGCCGCGGACCTGGCCAGCATGCCCGCGGAATACCATCACGAACCCGCGCTGGCGCTGGGCTCTGGCGCGGATGGCCTGGATCTGACCCGGCGCATCCTGGCTGAGGCGGAGAATTACCTGGAGCCCAGCGGTCTGCTGGTGGTCGAGGTCGGCAACAGCTGGGAGGCTCTCGAAGAGGCCTATCCCCGTGTCCCCTTTACCTGGCTGGAGTTTGAGAGCGGCGGACACGGCGTATTTGTCATGACGGCCGCGGAACTGGCCGAACACCGGGCAAGCCTGCGCCAATAAGCGTTATACTTGCCACTTTTGCGTGCGGAGAACGAGGCAGCATGGCCGGCAATACCCTGGGGAAACTGTTTACCGTGACCACCTTTGGCGAGAGCCACGGGCCGGCGCTGGGTTGTATCGTTGACGGCTGCCCCCCGGGTCTGGCGCTGAGCAGCGCCGACCTGCAGACCGACCTCGATCGCCGCAAGCCGGGAACCTCGCGCTTCACAACCCAGCGCCGCGAGGCCGATGAAGTGCGCATTCTCTCGGGGGTTTTCGAGGGCCGTACCACGGGTACGCCGATCGGCCTGCTGATCGAGAATACCGACCAGCGGTCCAAGGATTACTCCAACATTGCGACGACCTTCCGGCCCGCTCACGCCGACTACACCTACCAGCAGAAATACGGTTTCCGCGACTACCGGGGTGGCGGGCGCTCCTCGGCCCGTGAGACGGCCATGCGGGTGGCGGCGGGGGCCATCGCCAAGAAATACCTGCGGGAGCGCTGCGGCATTCAGGTGCGCGGCTACCTGGCTCAACTGGGGCCGATCAGGATCAGTCAGCTGGACTGGGACCAGGTGGAACAAAACCCCTTTTTCTGCCCGGACCCCGATCGTGTGGCGGAGATGGCCGACTACATGGCGGCCCTGAACAAGCGCGGGGACTCCATCGGCGCACGTATCAACGTGGTGGCCAGTGGCGTCATGCCGGGGCTGGGCGAGCCGGTATTCGATCGCCTGGATGCTGACATCGCCCACGCCATGATGGGCATCAACGCCGTCAAGGGCGTGGAGATCGGTGCCGGTTTCGCGGTGGTCGAGCAGCAGGGTAGTGAGCACCGAGACCTGCTCACGCCCGGTGGCTTCGTCGGCAACCAGGCCGGGGGTGTGCTCGGCGGCATTTCCAGCGGCCAGGACATCACGGTCAGCCTGGCCCTGAAGCCCACCTCCAGCATTCGCCAGCCGGGTGCCAGTATCGATACCGCGGGGCAGCCCCTGGAGGTGGTGACCCACGGGCGTCACGACCCCTGTGTCGGTATTCGCGCAACGCCCATTGCCGAGGCCATGTTGGCACTGGTGTTGATGGATCACCTGCTGCGCCACCGGGGGCAGAACGCCGATGTCCGGTGCGAGACCCCGGTCATTCCCGCGGCAGCGCCGGAGCGGGGCTAGGTATGCGCCTGTTTCGCCGCGGTTACTTGCGCACGGCGGTGCTGGGTACGGTCGCCATGGGGGTGCTGGTCTGGGCGGCGGTGGATCGCTTCGAGGTGCCCGCGGAGCGGGTCTGGGAGATGTTCCAGGTGGCGCTGTTGCTGGTCGGCCTGCTGGTGCTGGCCGCCGCGCTGCCAGCGGCACTCTGGGTGGCCTGGCGGCGCTGGCGCAGCTCGCGCTGACAGCCTAGCCCGCGGGGCTGAGGTCGATGTCCAGGGTCATGTCGTCGGCGATGCTGTCCAGCGCGCCCTGCAGGGCCTCCAGGGTGGCGCCGGCCGGCAGTTCCGCTTCGATGCAGGCGTGGAACAGCTGCTCGCCGCTCATCGGCGCGCTGCTGACTTCGCTTTCCATTTCCACCACGTTCAGTTGCTCGGCCGCGAGGGCGCGGCTGATTTCCCGGACAATACCCGGACGGTCGGGGCCCACGACGGTCAGGTTGACTCGCCGCTCGCCGCGGGGGGCGACCTCGCTGGCCGCGGGCGTAACGCGCACACTCAGACCGCTGTCGGCAAGGCCGCGCAGGGTCTCCTCCAGTCCGGAGCCCGCGCTTTCCGGCAGGTTGACCAGGACCAGGCCGGCGAACTTGCCGCCGAGCTGGGACAGCCGGCTCTCCAGCCAGTTGCCTCCACTGCGCTCAATGGCGCTGGAGAGGGCCTCGACCAGCCCCGGGCGGTCGTCCCCGATAAAGGTCACGATGAAAGCTGATTCCACGCTGCAGGCTCCACTTTGTGAGTTTGAGCCCGTATAGTAAACCGCCACGCCTTCAGGGATAAGGAGTTTGCCATGAAAACACTGCTCGGATTGTTGCTCGCCCTCGCGGTGCTGCCCGCGCACGCGCAGCTGGACTGGGATGCGGCACTGGCCGGTGAGCACCGCAGCGAAGCCAATCGTGCCCGCGATGACGCCCGGCACCCGCGGGAAACACTGGAATTCTTCGGCTTGCGCGAGGGCATGACGGTGGTGGAGCTGTCCCCGGGTGGCGGCTGGTATACCGAAGTTCTGGCACCGCTGCTGGTGGATAATGGCACCCTCTACGCCGCGCACTTCGGCCTCAACGCACCAGGCGCTTATTTCCGCAAATCCCTGGGCGGTTATCTGCAGAAGCTGGCGGCGAACCACGAGCTCTACGGCCCGGTCGTGGTGACGCAGTTGCAGCCCCCCGCGGAGACCACCGTCGCACCGGCCGGTTCGGCGGACCTGGTGGTGGCCTTCCGCAATGTCCACAGCTGGATGCGCAGTGACAGCCTCGACGCCGTGTTCCAGGCCGCCCATGCCGCGCTCAAGCCCGGCGGTGTGCTGGGTATCGTCCAGCATCGCGCCGAGGCAGGTCGCAGCGAGGAGCAGATGGCCAGCACCGGCTATGTGACCGAGGCCCATGTGATCGCCGCCGCCGAGGCCGCCGGCTTCACCCTGGACGGCCGCAGCGAGATCAATGCCAATCCGCGCGATACCCGCGATCATCCCCAGGGGGTGTGGTCACTGCCGCCCTCACTGGTCGGTGGCGACGAGGGTCGCGAAGGCTTCATGGCTATCGGCGAGAGCGATCGCATGACCCTGCGCTTCCGCAAGCCGGAGTAAGCGCTTGGCGGCATTTCTGGATATTCCCCCGCTGGCACTCAGCGAAGAAGCCCTGGAGGGTTTGCTTGAGGAGTTCGCCAGTCGCGATGGCACAGACTACGGCGAGCGGGAGCGCAGCCTGGCGGAAAAAGTGGCCGATCTGCGCAGTCAGCTGACCCGTGGTGAGCTCTGCCTGCTCTTCGACCAGGACAGCGAAACCTGGGACTTGTGCCCGCGGGAGGAGGCCCGCCGACTGCTGCAGGCACAGGAGGCGCCCGGTGACGGTTGAAGCGGAACACACCCTGGACACCTCGGGGCTGTTTTGCCCGGAGCCGGTGATGCTGTTGCACAACAAGGTCGCCGAGCTGCAGACGGGGGAGACCCTGCGGGTTATTGCCACCGATCCCACCACGCAACGCGACATTCCGCGTTTCTGTCGCTTCCTCGGGCACGAACTGCTGGTCGAGGAGGTCGCCGACGGGGTGTTTGTTTACCTGCTGCGCAAGGGGGCGGGGTGACGGCAGCTCAACCAGAACCCCATTGTGCCGCTGCACTGGAGGCGATCTTTGATCGCTGCTTCGCCGAGAGCGAGGCGACGCGACTGCGCGGCGGTGTCGACGAACCGCTGTATGTTCCCGCTTCCCCAGAACAGGGCCATGCCGTGATCTGGTACCGCGAGGATTATTCCGCGAGTGCGCTGCACGAGGTTTCCCACTGGTGTATTGCCGGCCCCGAGCGTCGGCGCCTGCCCGACTTTGGCTACTGGTATCACCCCGACGGGCGTAGCCCGGCACAACAGGCTGCCTTCGAGCGGGTGGAGGTCAGGCCCCAGGCGCTGGAGTGGTGTCTGTCGCGGGCCTGCGGTTTCCGCTTCCGGGTCAGTATCGACAACCTGATGGGGGAGGGGCCCGAGGCAGCGGATCACTCGCGCTTCGAGCGGGCCGTGGTGGTGCAGGCCAATGACTATCGAAAGCGCGGTCTGCCGCCACGCGCGGCGGCTTTCGCGACCGCCCTGGCGCGACACTGGCAGTGCAGGGATCCCCTGGCGGAGTCATTCAGTCTGCTCGAGTTGCGCACGGGGCAGCCCGGATGACGGCACTGCGCATTGTGGCCGACAGTAACCTCCCCGGTGTGGAGACGGTGTTTTCACCCTGGGGCGAGGTGCGGCGGGTAGAGGGTCGGGCGCTGCAGCGGGAACACCTGCTCGAGGCCGATGTGCTCCTGGTCCGGTCGGTGACACGCGTCGATCGCGACCTGCTCGAGGGTACGCCGGTGCGCTTTGTGGGTAGCGGCACGGCGGGCCTGGATCACGTCGACCGCGACGGCTTGCGGGCCATGGGCATCGGTTTCGCCGCGGCCCCGGGTGCCAATGCCAACGCCGTGGTTGAATACGTGTTGGCGGTTGTCGGCGCGGTGGATGACTTTGCCGAGCGCCTGTTGAATGGCGGCAGCGTGGGTATTGTCGGGTGTGGCCACGTGGGGCGCACGCTCGCGGCGCGCCTGGATGCGCTGGGCATCGCCAACTGCCAGTACGACCCCTGGCTGGCGGAGGACAGGCTGCCGACGCCCGGCAGTCTCGCGGAGGTGCTGGCCTGCGATGTGATCAGTCTGCATTGTGAGCTCACCCGCCAGGCCCCCTGGCCCAGCTACCACCTGCTGGATGCGGCCTGTCTTGCGGCCCTGACTCCGCAACAGTTGCTGATCAATGCCTCGCGCGGTGCGGTGGTCGACAACCGCGCACTGGCCACGCGTCTGCACGCCGCTGATGCCCCCCGTGCCGTGCTCGACGTGTGGGAGGCGGAACCCCGGGTGGATGCGGCACTGCTCGAGCGCCTGGCGCTGGGCACGCCACACATTGCCGGTTACAGCCTGGATGCGAAGTGGGCAGCCACACGCCTGCTCGCCGATGCACTGGCCGAGTTTCTCGGTCGCGCCGGTGCCATGGCGGGTGCGCTTCCTTCACCCGAGGCCATCGCGTTGCCCGGCCACCTGGCGGGTGCCGGCCTGTGGCGGGTGCTGCTCGGCAGTCGCTACGACCCGCGGGAGGACGACAGCGCCCTGCGTGCCCTGGTGAGCGTCTCGGAGCCAGCGCAGGTGCCCGCCGGTTTTGACGCCCTGCGTCGCCACTACCGCGAGCGCCGGGAACTGGCGGGCAGTCGCGTGCATGTGGCGACGGAGCACCAGCGCGAATTTGCCGAGGCGCTGGGCTGTCAGGTGACTCTCGGCTGAGCGAGCCGCACGACCCGGCGTTCCCGTATTTGCTTCCTTGAACCCGTGTGGCTACCCTTGAAAGAAGTGGCAAAGGTGCCTGTTAAGTGGCTGATTGATGGACGTATCCGTCACTAGACGGCGGCTTCAGCCACACCCAATGCCATTTTCGTGCATCCTCCATTCGCCCGGCCTTGCAGTTCCCCAATCGTTGATGAAGACACTCAAGCACAAACTGATCGTTTTTTTCATTGTCGCCCTGCTGATTCTCGGCAGCCTGACAGCCGTGACCCTGGTGATCACGCGTCAGGAGCAGGCCAACAATCGACTGTCGGAACAGAGCGTCGAGCATCTGCTTTTGCTGGATAGCGTGGTGACAACCCTGTTCGAGGCGGAATCGAGCCAGCGGGCCTATGCCGCGACGGGCAGCGGAATTTTTCTGGTAGAGCACCAGGTGCAGCGAGACCGCCTCGCCCGGGGCATTGCAGAGCTGGAAAGTGTTGCGAAGGCCCACAACGAGACATCGCTGGCGCGGGATTTCGTCGGGCTGGTTCGTCAGCGCCTGGCGATGATGGACGAGTTGATACTCACCGTCGAGGCACAGGGGAGTGATGCCGCAATCGACCAAATTGCGCTCGGCACTGGCAAGCGCCTGATGGATCAAATCCGCAATTCGGCATCCGCGCTCCTCGGTTTTGAACACGACCAGATAACAGCGCGCAGCATGATTACCGAGCGACATTTGCAGCAACTGCTGATGATGGTCCCGCTGGCATCCGGTGTAAGCATTGTGCTGTTCATCATCGCGATTGTCTTTACCCTCGCCGCGATGCGACGCAATCAGCGTCTGCTCGACGAGCTCGACAGCACCGGTCGGGACATCAGGGTCATTAATGAGCTCAGCAGCAGCCTGCAATCCTCGGAGAGTCGTGAAGACGCAGCAGCTATCCTCAGTCACTACCTGACGAGGTTGTTTCCCGCGGCTGCGGGTGGCCTGTACCTGATGCGCTCATCGCGCAATCATCTGGAGCTGGTGGCCACTTGGGGGGAGCCCGGTGACGCCATGGCGGTGTCCATGGCGCCATCGGATTGCTGGGCGCTGCGCCTGGGCAGGACCTATCAGCGAAGCGGCGACAGTGATCTGCGTTGCCACCACCTGACCCTCGACGATCATTCCACCCTCTGTGTGCCACTGATGGCACAGGGGGATATTGTCGGCATGATTCACATTGAGAGCTCTACCCTGGAGACACTGGAGAAGATCAAACCTCTCGCCGAATTCACCGGCACCCACATCGGCGCAGCGCTCGCCGGTATCTCGCTGCGGGAATCCCTGAGACAGCAGAATATCCGGGACCCTCTGACGGGTCTGTTCAACCGCAGATACCTTGAGGAAACCCTGGACCGCGAACTCCATCGCGCGCGCCGCGGCAATACGCGGCTCAGCCTGATCATGCTGGATATCGATCACTTCAAGCAGTTCAACGATCATCACGGGCACCAGGCGGGCGACCTGCTGCTCAAGGAGTTCGGCAATAACCTCCGGGCCCATGTGCGGGGGCAGGATATCGCCTGCCGTTACGGTGGTGAGGAGTTCATGCTGGTGATGCCGGAGGCCAGCCTGGAAAATGCGGTCAAACGCGCCGAGACACTCCGCCAGAGCCTGGTGTCCCTGGCGGTCGATTACCAGGGCGCCAGGCTGCCGAGCATCACCGCGTCCTTCGGCGTTGCCGCCTACCCCCAGGATGGTGATGACGCTGAAACCCTGCAGCGGCTGGCTGACCGGGCGCTCTACCATGCCAAGGCCAGTGGCCGAGACCAGGTGGCTGTCGTGGCGGATCTCTAGCAGGCCGTTGAAAAACTGTAGAAATCAATGAATCGACAGCTCAGCATCGAAGTTGATTATCCTGAGTCCCTGAGATCTTGGCCTCCCGGGTTTCA
>NZNC01000020.1 GCA_002692965.1 Haliea sp.
ACCGTATGACTTCTGGCAGCACTAACTGGCCGTTTAGGCGGCTGGGAATCTGCAAATACAAGAACCATTCATATCTAGCCTTGTCTATGCCGCCGTCAGATTTCAACAAGAGTGGTCGCGTGGCTTTGGGTGGAAGACGCCTGTCAATACTGACATCCCCGAGCATATTGCCGGCTGCCAGCTCCTGTCGAGCTTGACTCAAGACCGCTGCCAACCGTTGTGTTTTATCGGTGCCATCAATGCGAAGACAACAAAAGAGTGATCGTAACAGGCCGGTTCTCAACGTAGATTCTGTATCCAGGTGTTGCCAGAACGCCTCATCCGCCGACTGCTTCTGATTGCCGAGATACCGGCAGACGGAGCTCAGCTCACTAGCATTGAGAACCTGGAATGCTTGTTTCTGTACAGAGTGGAATGACGTATTGGGATCGATACGATCATCAACGAACAGACGCAAGATTTCCGCAGCTTTACTCACATTGGTAGCCGCCTTTTGCCAATCCCGATAAACTCGGTCCTGCGCCAGCTGATGCGCTCGTTGCTTGACCTGTCGAACGTGATGAATGAACCCTTCGGCCATCCGTTCCAGCCCCTCTTGGTATCGAAACTGTAGGTAGCAAAGCAGATATAGGCACTGATTCTCAGGCGACTGACGTTTTATTTTGGCGCCGTAATAGTGAATCCGTTCGGCATAGTGCTGCTGATTTTTTTGAGACAGAGAAAGCGAGTCGAGGACAGCGGTCACCTCTGCCATCAGCGGTTGAATGTGGTGATACACTGCAAGTTCTTTCTGCAACTCGGTACCGGTGAAATTGCGCGCGCTGCCGCGCAATTGTGTTAACGTAAGCTGGTCATTACCGGATACCAGTGTATTTAGTATAGCCGTCAATTTTGGGCTACACGCGGCACCGATCTTCTCATGCAGTCGCTGCTGATGCTGGTTAACCACCTGGCTGACGATCTTCTGCAGGGTGCTATAGGCAGGAATGGCGATTTTCTGGTGAGCCAGGAACTCAATGGCAGCATCAAAGAGAGCACGCGCCGCGACCCAGCTTTCAGCGCAGACCAGTAAGTGTTCAACAAGCCGGGGTTGATGCTCAGGATCTTTCCAATTTTCATAATCGATCATGGAAAAAATCCGCTCATAAATGCGGGACTTTTGATCAGATTTCAGACTGAAGCGCCGAAATTTCAGGCCATCGAAGTGATTTTGCGCAATAAATTCCAGGTCATCCCGCATGGATTTAAATGTCGGATTGAGCAAGATGGGCTTGCATTTGAAGTAGCCCAACAATGCGATGGCGATACAGCGATACTTGCGTTGCCTTATTCTGGCCAGCTCAGCACGCTCTTTATCATTCAATGTGAAGTAAAACCGCTGATACGATTCGTTGAAGGACGGGACGCCGTATAAATCCTCGATTTCAGCGGCAGTGAGAATCGATAGTCGCTTGTTTCTGCTCATTCTTTGACCCAAAGGCCGAAGAAGATACTGAAACTTGAGCTAAATTAAAATTAATAGTGGCTTGGAGGCCAGTAAATACGGGGACTTCAGCGGTTTTTGCAGTATTTGGGGGCAAAATCCCTAGGACCCCTGCTTGATGAGAGCAGTACAAAACGGGGGCAAATCTCCGCACCTAGGTGAATAATCAGGCATAACTTCCTGAAACTGCTAGGCTTATCCCATGCAAAGGAGGTCTGGTATGCCTGAGGTCTATCAGCTTCACATCTTATTGCGCGAGATCAGTCCCGCAATCTGGCGCCGGGTATTGGTCCGCTCTGACAGTACCATCACGGATCTTCACTATACCATCCAGATTCTGATGGGGTGGTCTGACTACCATCTCAACAAGTTTACAATTCACGCGAAGAGCTATGGCGTCTACCACAGGGGCGGCCTGTGCTTTCCGGACGACCCCGACGAAATTCTCCTTTCTGACTTTGAATTTCGCCACAAAGAGCGGTTCCTCTACGAATATGATTTCAACGTCGACTGGATGATCGATATTCGGCTGGAAGAGAGGAGGGCACTGGACCCCAGCCAAATCTACCCAGTCTGCATTTCCGGTAGCAGGGCAGGGCCCCCGGAAGAATGTGGCGGTCCCATTGCTTTTATGGCCTGGGAAGACGAGTTTCATCCATCTCTTGTTGTTTCCCGTCTCCAGGATCTATGCGAAGACCAGGTCGATGAAATGGAGCTCTACCTCCATGAGATCGATCACGCCAAGTGGTGGCTCGGGAAAGAGGAATTCGACCGCAGGGAGATCAACCGGCGTTTAGACATATACAGTAAACGGGACGAAGAATGGTACGGGGCGGTATTCGAGTAGAAGGAGTCTGCTATGAAAGCCAAGGTCCAGGTCGTCATTGAGTCCGAACACGGGCAGCTCATCGTTCACGATGTCGCGACCATAACAAGAACAACATTTTCTACCGGCACACTGGGTTTATCTCTGTCCGAAGGCAAGAACCTGCTGCAACACCTTCAGGCCAGCATCGTCAATCAACAGGTGTCAGAGTGGCTACGGGATACCAGGGATTGCCCAATCTGCGGATCCCCGCGATCCTTGAAGGGACACCACTCCCTGGTCTGCCAAACCGTATTCGGGAAAGTGCAGCTCGATAGCCCACGGCTACGACATTGCCCCTGTGAAAAGGCCGACCATCGCAGTTTCAGCCCGCTCTCGAAGCGGTTATCAGAGCGAACGACACCGGAACTTGCCTATCTGGAGGCAAAGTGGGCTTCGTTGATGTCCTATGGGCTCACGGTAGATATCCTGTCAGAGGTCCTTCCATTGGAGGGCCAGATTAATACCACGTCAATCCGCAGACAGGTAGAACGGGTCGCTGATCGGGTTGAGCAGGCGATGGGACCGGAGAAGGGTATCTACCTGGAAGGCATGGAGCGGGACTGGGGCAAATTACCTCGCCCGGAGGAACCCATTACCGTTGGCATAGATGGTGGCTTCGTCCGTGGTCGGGACGGAAAATCGCGAGGGGAGGGACACTTTGAGGTTATCGCCGGCAAGAGCATCGCTGAGAATGATTCTAAATGCTTTGCCTATGTCACTCGTTACGACGAGAAGCCCAAACGACGACTGTACGAGGTGCTGAAATCTCAAGGCATGCAGATGAATCAGCAGGTCACATTTCTCTCCGACGGAGCAGAGAATGTCCGCACCCTGCAATACGACCTGAATCCACACGCGGAGTATATCTTGGATTGGTTTCACATAACGATGAGACTCACTGTAATGCGCCAGATGGCGAAAGGGCTACCGGGTGAGGAGGATCCGAAAGCGACTGAGAAAGCCCTGGACCACCTCAAGCGCATCAAGTGGTATCTATGGCACGGTAATGTGTATCGAGCGTTGCAGGCTGTCGAGGACCTGACCTGGCATTTGGATTGCCTGGAGCCCGGCGAGGCACAGGCCAAGTTATTCAAGACAGTGGAAGACTTCGAGCGATATATCCATTCGAACCAGACAAATATCACAAACTATGGCTATCGGTACCGGAATGGTGAGAGAATTTCCACGGGGTTCGTGGAGTCAACCATCAACCAGGTCGTAAGCAAGCGATTCGTGAAGAAGCAGCAAATGCGCTGGACAGAGCGAGGCGCCCACCTGTTGCTTCAAGTCCGGACGAAGGTCCTGAATGACCAATTGAGAGACACATTTGAGGGCTGGTACCCCGAAATGAAGGAGGCAGCTTAGCGATTTGCCCCCGGTTTGTCCTGCTCTCCCGAAAAAGAGCACAAGACCACGATTCAGTCGATGCAAACTGAGCAACGGGTGCTACTCAAGCAGCATGCCGAGGAGCGATCGCGGGTAGCGGAGGAGCACGGTACTGCAATTGCAGCTCAGCGTAAGGAACTAGCGCAGGAGGCTGAGCAAACTGAAAACCGATTGATGGTGCTCCTTGACCAGGAGCGACTCGAAGCAAAGGCCAATGCGAAGAAGCTCACGGCTGATCTCGAGAAAATGTCCCATAAATCCCAGACTGCCCGGGAGGCCGTTGTGGCCCTCGAGACGAAGGTCAATGAGCTAACGCGCCAAAAGGATAAGCTCGAAAGTGATATTGCGACGCATCTTGAGGCAAATGCTGAGCTCCAGGAAAGCCTGGATGATCAGAAATCCCTAACAGTGTCTGTTGAGCGAGAATTCAGCGCCTATAAAGAAGAGCACAAACTGGGAGGAGAGCTTGGAGCTCTCCAAGACGCCGTGATAGTGCTGCAGAACCAGCTGCGTGAAAAGGCTGATACGAAAAAGAAGTGAGCACAACACTCCTCATGCTGTAGTCATTGTTCAGAATGAGCCCGGCAAGTCGGAAATATCCGTATTGTTAAGTATTCAGTCCCTCCGGAAAAGTCATCGCGCGGCTTGCCGTTACTATCAAAGCTACCATTCGTTACTGGCCATAAACCGGCTGAAAAAGTCGTCGATCATGAGTGATCTAGCGTATCTTCAAGAGTACCTGGTTTATCTGACCATACCCGCAGTGAGCGGGCTGGTCGGCTATGGCACCAATTGGCTGGCGGTCAAGATGATGATGGGTCCTGTGGAATTCGTCGGCATTGGTCCGCTGGGGTGGCAGGGAGTGATACCAGCCAATGCGCCGAAGATGGCGCGCATCACGGTGGAGCACAGCGTCAAACGTGTTCTCACCCAGGAAGAACTTATCGACCGCATCGATCCCGATCAGTTGATCGAGGCGATCAGTCACCGGCTCGACCCCTTTGTGGAAGAGGTGGTAGACGAGGTGATGGGCCAGGCCACTTCTCCCCAGCTTTCGGTGAGCAATTTCATCTGGAGCGCCGCGCCCGGTGCCATCAAGAAGCGGGTGTACACCGAAGTGCGGAAGAAACTCCCCGCTGCGCTGGAAAATCTGATCGAAGATCTCAAGCCGAATCTCGGTGAACTGGTGGACCTCAACGAGGTGATCGTAGAGCGGCTCAGCAGTGACAAGCTTATGCTGACCCGGGTGTTCCGGGAAGCGGCCGCGCAGGAGTTCAAATTTATCCAGCGCAGCGGCCTGTACTTCGGTATTCCGCTGGGCATCCCGGTGATGTTTATCTGGTACTTCTACCAGCAGTGGTGGCTGCTGCCGGCTTTCGGGCTGTTGGTGGGCTATATCACCAATGCGCTGGCCATCTACCTCATCCAGAAGCCGCTGCAACCGGTGCAGGTGGGGCCATTCAAAGTCCAGGGCTTGTTTATCAAGCGACAGAAAGAGGTGTCGCGCTACTACGGCCGGGTCATGGCTTCCGAACTGGTCACCGCCGAGATCGTGGTTGGCGAGATGCTCAAGATTGAGGAGTCGGTCGATCGCCTGCGGGCGATGATCCACCGGGAGGTCAATCATGCCATTGAGGATGCGCAGGGGGTGCTCAAGCCGCTGGCGGTGGTCAGTATCGGTCCTTCCGAATACGCCAGGATCAGCTGTATCGTCAGCGACCGGGCTTTCGAGGAGGTTATCCGGCCTGATGCGCGCTCATTTGCTTATATTGACGAGGCGCTGGATGTGGAAAACACCATTGCCGAGCGCCTGGGCAGCCTGCCACCAGAGGAATTTTACGAATTACTGCATCCCGTCGTCGCCGAGGATGAATGGAAACTGATTGCCGTTGGTGCGGCCCTGGGGATGGGCGCGGGCTACTGGCAATGGGCATTACTTACCTGAATATCTAGGAGTGAATATGGGGCCTTTAGCGGGCACGAAAGTCGTTGAAATCGCCGGAATCGGTCCCTGCCCGATCGCGGGCATGATGCTGGCCGATCTTGGCGCCGAGGTGATCCTGGTGGAACGCAAGGTTGCCAGTGAGAACGCCGCCGCGGTAGGCGGTGCTACTGACTTCGCCTATTTCCGTCGGGGCAAGCAGTCCATCGCCCTGGACCTGAAAGATCCGGAAGCAATCGAGGTGGTCCTGCAACTGGTGGAGCAGGCGGAGGTCCTGATTGAGGGCTTCCGCCCCGGGGTCATGGAGCGCCTGGGCCTGGGTCCCGAGGCCTGCCTGGCGCGCAAGCCTTCCCTAGTTTACGGCCGAATGACCGGCTGGGGGCAGAGCGGCCCTCTGTCCCATTCCGCGGGACACGATATCAACTATCTCTCCATCACCGGGATTCTGCATTATGGCGGGATTCCCGGCGATGCACCGTACCCCACACCCACGGTGCTGGGTGATATCGGTTCCGGTTCCAATATGCTGGTGCTGGGCATTCTCTCGGCGTTGCTGCATGTGCAACGCGGCGGGGAGGGGCAGGTTATCGATGCCGCGATCTGCGACGGCGCCATCTACAACCAGGCCCTGCTGGCCAGTGTGCGCGAGGAGGGTGCAATCAGCGAGAACCCCGGCGAGACCTTCTTCGGCGCCGCCAGCCCCTGGTGCAACACCTATCCCTGTGCCGATGGCCGCTACGTCACGGTACAGGCCCTGGAGCCGAACTTTTACCGCGAGCTGATCACCCTGTGCGGCTTTGCCGACGATCCGGATTTCGCCCGCCAGCACGACAAGAATGCCTGGCCTGCTGCCCGCGCGAAAATGGCAGCGCTGTTCGCCAGTCAGCCGCAGTCTCACTGGAGTGAGCTGCTCTCGGGCACCGACGCCTGTTTCGCCCCGGTGCTGACCCTGCCTGAAGCGGCGGAGAACGCGCATATCAAGGCGCGGGAGTGCTTCGTCGAAGGCAGCGCTGGCCTGCAGCCGGCACCGGCGCCCCGGTTCAGTGTCACCCAACAGGAAGTGGGGCAGATTCCAAAGCCTGGTGAACACGGTGAAGCGATCATGCAGGCACTTGCAAAGGAATAGGCCAGATAATGCGCAAACCCATACCGCCAATGGACCTGATGTTCTTCCTGCTGGAGTCCCCCCAGAGTCCCAAGCATGTGGCTGCTGTGCAGGTCTTCAAAAAGCCGAAGAATGCCCCCGATACCTATCTACGTGACCTGGTGGCCGCCTTTAAGGCCGCCCCTGTGGTAGCGCCATTCAATTACTATCCGCATTTTCCCCGCATGGGAATGCCCGAGTGGCGAGTGCAGGAAGACATGGATATGGACTACCACGTGAGGCACTCCGCGGTACCGGGGCCCGGCTCTGACGAGCAGTTGATGGAAGTGATCCAGCGCCTGCACGCGGGCATGTTGGACCGGCGCCGGCCCGGCTGGATATGCCAGGTTATTGAGGGTCTCGAAAATGATCGCTTCGCGGTCTACAGCAAGATCCATCACGCCTACATCGACGGTATGACTGGCGTGAAGCGGATGTACGGCGCCCTGTCGACGTCCTCCCGGACCAGAAAAATCGTTCCGCCCTGGTCCTATGAACTGGAGCGGCCGTCCTCAGCCGGGAAACGCAGGGACAGCGACCCGCTCAAACCAATTCTCAAGCGGCTCCGCGGCCTGGGGGAGGTGACCGGCCTGCTCAGCGACATGGGGCTACAGTGGCTCAATGTGCGCGAAGGTAAGGCGCAGATTCCCTATTCGGCCACGCCGACACTGCTGAACAAGCCCCTGGAGTGGGAGACCCGTTCCACCGCGGTGTGTACGCTGCCCTTGGACCGGGTGAAGGCCATTGGCAAGGAGCGCGGCTGTACGGTCAACGAGGTGGTGCTGGCGATAATCGATGCGGCCTTGCACGATTACCTGCAGCGGCTCGGTGAGAGCACGGGCGATCCGCTGATAGCCCTCTGTCCCATGTCTGTGCGTAGTAACAAGTCCACCTCAAAGGCGTCCTCCCAGCTTGGCGCGGTGCACGTGAAAATGGGCGGCCCCGACATGTCGGTAGAAGAACGCCTGCAACAGGTGATGGAATCATCCCATCACGCCAAGGAGCAGGTCAGTGGGATGTCCTCCGAGGGTATGGTGGATTTTGTCACCCTGTTCCTCGGCAGTATGGAGTTGCTGAACAAAACGAAACTGGATCGCTTGATCGCACCTTCCTGTAACGTGCTGGTATCCAATGTGCCGGGGCCAAAGGGCGATAATCTCTACCTGCGCGGCTCAAAACTGGAAGCCAGCTATCCGCTCTCGGCCTTACTGCCGGGCCTGAATCTCACACGACCCTGGTCTCCCACGGCAACAGCCTGGATTTTGGCCTGCTGGGTGACCGGCATTCACTGCCGGACCTGGGGTTGGTGGCCGAGCGGATGGAGCATCATTTCAAACTGTTGGACAAGAAAGTACTTGGTAGACGTAAGTCGCCCGCGAGGAAAAAAACGGCCGGGAAGAAACGGGGAGAGTAATACCATGCTGCATGCCGCTATCACCGGATGGGGGAAGTGCCTTCCCCCGGCCGTTCTATGTAATGACAACCTGGCCACCTTCGTTGATACGGACGACGCCTGGATCACCAGCCGCACCGGGATGAAAGAGCGGCGCATTGCCCATGTGGAGGCCAGCGACCTTGCCCATGTGGCCTGTGAGCGCGCCCTGGCGGCGGCCGGCCTTGCGGCCCAGGACATCGACCTGATTATCTTCGGCAGTTGTACTGGCGACAATATCGTGCCCAACACCGCGTCCCGGGTGCAGCACCTGCTGGGCGCCCAGGGCATCGCCTCCATGGACCTCAACACTGCCTGCACCAGCGGCACCTATGCCCTCAGTGTGGCCACGGCCATGATCAAGACTGGCTCTGTGCGCCGGGTGCTGGTGATTGGCGCTGAGAAGACATCCGCCGTGCTCGACTGGGTCAATCGCAATGTGGCGGTGCTGTTCGGTGACGGTGCCGCCGCCCTGGTGGTGGAGCCGAGCGAACAGGAAGAGGGCCTGCTGGGGGAGGCCCTGGGTTGTTACGCCGAGGCGCGGGATTCCCTGTTTATCCAGAACTACGGCACCGCGTTCACCAATCACCCTGATGCCCTGGCCACCTCCTGGGATTTCGACGGCCAGGATATTTTCCGGCGCGCCGTTGGCGGCATGGCGCAGGCGAGTGAGAAGGTCCTGGCAGAGGCAAGCCTCACCGTAGACGACGTGGACCTGGTCGTGCCGCACCAGGCCAACCTGCGCATTATCGAGGCCGTGGGGAAAAAACTGCGCGCCCCTGAAGACAGGGTATTCGTCAATATCGCACGCTACGGCAATATGTCGGCAGCGACCGCCCTGGTCGCGTTGGTAGAAGCGGTGGAGGAGGGGCGCGTCAAACCCGGCGCCAATATCCTGATTCCCGCCTTTGGCGCGGGCCTGACCTGGAGCTCACACCTGATCAGGTGGGGCGGGCGCACTGAGCCCCTGGGCAGGACCGATATCGACCTGCCGCCCTGTGACAAGAGCGCACTGGAACTGGTGCAGCCCTACCTGAAGCAGCAGCGGCTGCAGCAAGGGTGATCAGTTGCCGGGATGCGGGTTTGCGTCCCGGTACTCCCGGGGTGTCTGCCCGGTCCAGTTCCTGAAGGCCTTGCCGAAACTTGAGGCATTCTCATATCCCAGCCGCTCGGCGATATTGCCAACACTCCAGTTTGTACCTGAGAGATATTCACAGGCAAGTTCAATCCCAACCTGTTTCTGCAGGGACTGGAAGTTGGTTTTCTCGTCGTGGAGCCGGCGGCGCAGGGTTCGTGGTGAGACTTTCAGGCTTTGCGCAATCTCGTCCAGGCCGGGCTTTTTCTCAGGATGCTTCTTGAGCAGGGCGGAGACGGCCAGGGCAACTGACTGTTGGGCCTGGAGTGAGGCCAGTTCCCGATCACACTGTTCGATAGCCAGTTGGAATGAAGCGCTGTCACTCGCCCCCGAGGGCAGGTGCAGGATGTGCTCGTCGAATTGAATTTCATTGTACGGTGCTGCAAACACCACTTCACACTGGAGGCATTCCCGATAGGCCCCGGCGCTCCCTGACTCCGGTCGTGTCAGGTGTACCCGCTTTGGCCCCAGCCCGTTGCCGAAGGAACGGATGAGAGTGGCTATCGCGGACAGGGACATGTCCACCATGAAGTTCGCAGTCTTCCCCAGTTCCGCTACAGGGTATATGCGCACGGTGGCTTCGGTATCACCTGACAGCAGCTCGAATTCCAGCACGTTGTAGAGAACCGGGAGGTATTTGATGGCCACATTGAATGCTTCTTCCAGCGTCGCGCTGCAGAAAATCGCGTAGCCGAGAAAGCGGTGAGCGGTAAAGGGCACCTCAGTCCCGAGATCCAGGCCCAGGCAGGGATCGCCGACCCGGGCCTCAATGTCGGCGATAAACTGCTTGTAGTCGCCGAAGTCACCCGCGTCGCCACCGATCGCGGGCGCCTCTTTCTCCAGAATGGGGGACGTTTCCAGGTCACCTACATCTATGCCGCGCTCGTTAACTATGCGCAGGATGTGCTGGGCATAGCTTCGGGGGATGTAGTAGCGGGGTCGTAGCATTAGGTTCTGGCCTGTTTGGACGATTTTCTCGTCAGCTTCGCCATTTATACCTCCGCAGGGCCGTTCATACAATACGTGCCAATGGTTGAAGTTCAAATGCCCGGAACAATCGGAGGAAAGAGGAAATGACAGAGAATAAACTGACAACCACCCAGGAAAGGGGAATTACCATCACTCCTCGCATGCCCGATTTTTCTTTTTCTGCAGAGGAAGTCCCCGCTAATTGGCACTCGGAGGGCGCGATCATCTCCGCCTTCTGGAATGGCCTCAGCTGTACTACACCCGCCCTGGAAGCGTTTTTTATCCGCGATATGCGCCGGCTGGAGCCGCTGATTACCGACTTCCCCGAACTGCAGAAAGAGCTAAAGGCTTTCGTGCACCAGGAAGCGTGCCATGCGGCCACTCACCGCAGGTGGAACCGTCTGCTGGCAGACTGGGGCGGCCCGGAAGAAAGAGTTGAGAACCGCACCAAGAAGGCGCTGAATTTTATCGAGCGCTGGACTACCTCCCGTTTTCGCTCCGCCATGGTGGTGTCCGGTGAGCACTTCGTGGGCGAACTTGGCAACGTCATGATCAGCCGCCCGGAGGTATTTGGGACCACGCATGAGGTTATGCGTGATATCTGGGTCTGGCACGGTATGGAAGAGTGCGAGCACAAGGCTGTCGCTTTCGATGCCTACACAGAAGTCTATGGCAAGGGCCTGTGGTCCTATCTCACCAGGGTGGCAGCATTCTTTACATCCAGCGCGCTGGTGACCTACGCGATGTTTATGAGCACCAGGGAGTTTCTGCAAACGACCGAGGGTGAAAGTCGTGAGTGGCGTCAGCTGATGCGCTACCTGTACGGTAAAGGCGGCCTGATGTCGGGGCGTGCGGGAGCATTCCTGGCCATTCTCAAGCCCTCATTCCATCCCTGGGATTACGGCAGTAACAAGGAGGTACTGGATAAGTACTCCAACGAGATATTCGACCCCGCATGGGAAGAAAAAGCGGCGCGAAAACTCAACCGGACCGACGCGATTGCCATGGCACAAAAATAGAATAAAAGCTCCAGCAACATAATAATTTTAAACACAGACAGGAGGCTCTAATGCCCATAATAACTATTCCTACCCTCCCACGCCGTACCCTGCTCAGCCTGGCAATCGCCAGTTTGTGCCCGTCTTTCGCCCCCACCGCCTTCGCCCAGGCCGAAACACTCGCACTGGAGGAGGTGATCGTCACCGCCCGTAAGCGCGAAGAAGGGCTGATGGATACCCCGGTGTCTGTCATTGCCGTCAGCGGTGACAATTTGGACACCATGGGCATAACCAATATGGAGCAGCTCAGCGAACAGGTCCCCGGCCTGCAACTGGGCCGTGCGGCACAAACCAGCAACGTGTTTATCCGCGGCATCGGCTCGGGAACCAATCGCGGCTTCGAGCAATCCGTCGGCATGTATCTCGATGGTGTATACCAGCCGCGCAGCGGAACCTTCACCCAGTCCTTCGTCGATCTGCAGCAGGTGGAGGTTCTGCGCGGGCCGCAGTCTATCCTGTTCGGCAAGAACACGGTGGCCGGTGCAATCAAAGTGGAAAGTGCCAGTCCCGTTGTCGGCGACGAGTTCAACGGCTACCTGGCGCTGGATGTAGAACCCGAGTACTCCACCGGCCGGGGAACTGCGGTCTTGTCCGGCTCAGTAACCGATACCCTCGCCGCTCGTCTTGCCGTGCGTTACCAAGAGTCGGACGGCTACGTAGAGAATATCCCGCGCGATGCGGACGAAGCGGAGCGGGAAGACACACTGGGGCGCCTGACCCTGGTCTGGGCGCCCTCCGATACCCTCAATATCACCGCCAAGGCCTCCAGGGTGGAACTGGAGAGCAAGGGCGCGGAAGTTACCGTGCCGGTCAAGGACTTCCGCTACCTGCAGGATCCTGGTCAGTTGTTGATCACTGCTTACATGGGTACGATCGCCGCCTCGCTCGCCGAGGGCTTTGCCGAATCCACTGACGAGTACGATGGCTGGTCCAGCAATCCCTTCTATGCACCCAATGGCACTGATGAAAAGGAAAACGAAAGCACCCAACTGAGCCTGCTCGTCGACTGGGAACTGGGTGACTACACGTTGAATTCATTGACGGCCTACTCGGAGTTTGAAGAGGACTGGGCCCATGATGTGGACTTCACTCCCGGGAACAGTGTCCACGCGGTCCAAGGAGAGGACATCGAGCTGTGGAGCCAGGAGTTTCGCCTAAGTAGCAATTTTGACAGCCCCGTCAATTTCGTCGCCGGCCTGTACTACGAAGAGCAGGAACTGAGTGCATATGATGAGGCCCTGATTGACGGCAGCCTGGGAGGTGAACTCGGTGCGCTGCCGGCCAACGCTTTCAACCCGGCCCTGCCGCCGATCCCGTTATCAGCCCTCGGCATCAACAGCCTGTGGAACGGCACCGTGCTGACCATGCTGGACCCGGCCTTTGCGCCCCTGATCGGTACAGAGATAGCCTCGGCCACTCGTTATACCAATAACGATACCGACTCAGAGACACTGGCGGCTTTTTTCGAGGTGAGCTGGGATATCACCGATGACCTGACCCTGGAACTGGGTGGTCGCTACTCGGAGGATGAAAAGAAGGTCCACAAGAGTGCCGCGCTGGGTGACGGCATGCCCGGTGAGATGGTGGTGCTGGTGGACGCGGACGGTTCTCTCACACAAGCCGGGCTGGCTGATCCTGCCAGGGCGGCGATGGTCTCGGCAGTAATGGGGCCGCTGCTCAGCTCTTACCCCCACGACCAGCGCCTGAAGCGGAGTGAAGACCATTTTGACCCCTCTGCCAAGCTGATCTGGAACCTCAATGACGACACCATGATCTACCTCTCCTATGCAGAGGGTTACAAATCGGGTGGATTCAACTACACGCCTGACACTGCCAACCCCGATGGTTCGCCGGGAGATGGCACCGAGTTCGAGGATGAAGAAGCGACCGCTTACGAGTTGGGTATCCGAAGCTCCTTTATGGATGGGCGCGGACGAGTGCGGGCAACCCTGTTCCAGACCGAGTTGGAGGATTTGCAGGTCACTTTCTTTCGCGGTACCGAGTTCCTCGTCGGCAACGCTGCAGAGATGACATCCCGTGGCGTGGAGGTGGATACCGAGTTCGCCGCCACCAGCAACCTGACCCTGGGTCTGTCTCTCGCCTATCTGGACAGCGAATTCGACTCCTTCGACGACGCCCCGTGTACCGTCGCCCAGATCGCAGCTTCGGGCAGCGATTGTACCCAGAACCTCAGCGGCCAGAGTACACCCCATGCCCCCGAGTGGAGCGGGTCGGCTTACGTTGACTACAGCATGCCGCTGGGTGATAGTTTCGAGCTGCTTGCCAATATTCGGGTGAACTATAGCGATGAACTGTATCTCACCGGCGACCTGGATGAGAACACCTTGCAGGATTCGTATACCAAGATTAATGCACGTCTCGCACTGGCATCTCTGGATGGAGATTGGGAAGTGGCCCTGTATGGCCGCAACCTGACCGACGAGGCTACCTACAGCCATATGGTGGACGCCCCGGCCAGCGCCGGCCTCTACGCAGGCTGGGTGAACGAGCCGCGCATTCTTGGCGTCCAGGCCCGCTACAATTTCTGAAGGGGGCATTCCTGTGCAGGAGATTTTTCTTTTGGTGCTCGGTGTGTCCATGATCGCTCTGGGCCTGGTTGCGCTGGTCTCGCCGAGCACCATTTTTTCTGCAATGAAGGTCAAACCTGAGTCCGTTGCGGCCTACAGTGAGATCAAAGGCCTCTACGGCGGCGTTCACCTGCTGTTTGGTTTGTTTATGGTCGCCTCGGCTGTGCAATTTGCCTGGCAGTTGCCGGCGTTGTACCTGGCCGCCCTGATGGGGCTGGGTTATGTGCTTGGCAGAGTAATCAGCCTGGTCAAGGATGGCTCGCCCGGCAAGTTCAGTGTCGGTGCGGGGGCGGGTGAACTCGTCGCAGGCACAATCGCACTTGTACTTATCCTGGGACAGAATTCCGCTGTTGCGGGAGAAGCCGCAGTAGCGGGAGGCAAGGTTAACCAGGCGCTTTGGGATTTCAATAAGCGCTACGACGTGCCCCAGTTGGTTGAGGCGGGGGATCGGGTTCATGTCGCCTTCAACTACGATTATTCCAACTTCGCATTTATCGAGGGCGATGACGGTGTCATTCTCATCGACGCCGGCTTTTTTCCTGGCGCTGGGGAAAAAGCGCTGGCCGACTATCGCAAGATCACAGACAAGCCCATTGTCGCGGTGATCTACACCCATATTCACACTGATCACACCGGCGGCGCGGCGGCGCTGCTGGCTGACTCCCCTGGGGGCATCCCGGTTTACGCCCCGAGCGGGTGGCGCCAGGGGCTGGCGGAGAGCGTGTCAGCCGTTGGGCCTATGGTCGTCAAACGCGCTTTTTCACAGGTAGGGCTATTCCTGCCCTCGGGGGCTGATGGCACTGTCGGTACCGGTATCGGCAGGTCGCCGAGAATGGCGGGCATCCCTGAGTTGGTTCCTCCCACCATCGATATCAGTGAACCGACAGAGATAACGGTTGCCGGTGTGCGCATGCAACTGCTTCCCGCCGGCGGGGATGTCGAGGCCACACTCTGGATCTGGCTGCCCGAGGAGCGGCTGCTGTTCGCCGGCGATATTCTCGGCGGAACATTCCCCTACATTGAAACGGTGAGGATGGAACTGGAGCGCGACCCCCGCGAATTTATTGCCTCTTTCAATCATGCGCTGGCGCTGCAGCCGGATTACCTTGTTGCCGGTCACGGCCGGGTACTGCTGGGCGCGGAGGACGTGCGCGATGTCCTGTCCGCCAACGGCGATGTGACCGAGTTCATGGTAGACCAGGTAGACCGGCTCTATGCCCGGGGCTACACCCCCGACCGGATTATCGACGAGTTGCGCCTGCCGCTGGCACTGGCGAATCACCCCGACCTGCAACCGCACTACCACCGGGTGGAGTGGATTATCCGCACCATGTTCGTCAAGCGTGGTGGTTTCATGGGGGAGATGATGGACATCGTGACCCTGACCCGCAGCCAGGAGGCGGCGCGCATGGTCAAGCTGATTGGCGGCGAGGCAGCGGCGGTTGCCGCAGCCAGGGCCGCCCTGGCGGAGGACGACCCGCGTTGGGCCGCGAGGCTGGCCAGCAATGTGCTGGAGGTAAACAAAAATAACGAAGAGGCCCTGGCATTGCGCCTACAGGCCTATCAACGTATTGCCGCAGTGACTGACAGCGCAAACGAGCGCAACTACCTGCTGACGGAGATAAAAACTGCGCGCGGCGAGATCGATTGGAAAAAGATACTGACCTCGATGGCGTACAAATTCACCGAGAACGCCAGCGGTGACCAGGTACTGGCAACACTGAAAGCGCGCTTTCGCGCAGAGGCTGCCGACGGATTGAGTTTCGTCGTTCGGGCGAACATCGCTGGGTGACCCGCCCCCAGGTATCTCATCGTGCACAATAACGTATTGAGAATCACGCGGCAGCAGGCTGTGGAACCCGGGACCGCCGTGTCATTGGATCGAGACACCCTGAACAGAGTTACCACTGGCGTTACTGGTTTCAGTGAGGCGCTGGCTGACGGTCAGATCAGCGTGACCGGGGATAGGGAAACGGCTGAACTGCTGGCAGGCCTTATTGAGTAGGCATATTCTGATCGGCTACGCGCTGACAGGCATCAATGCGTTCAAGTAGTAACCCTGATCCGCAGCACACCCAGGCCGGCGAGAAGCGCGATCATAGTCCCCAGAGCGAATCCCGGCTGGGTGGGAATCGCCTGGTAGCAGCTGAAGGCGATAGCGGTTACCGCCAGTGCGCCGCTACTGTCCACAGCGAGCAATCCCACCGTGCTGTTGCATCCGCCGCTCATGGTTCCGGTGATCGCGCCGGTAGTGGGGTTCAGTGTCAGCCCTGCGGGCAGGGTGCCGAAGGTGACCTGGAACACGGGGTTGACCGGGGTGCCGGTGATGCTGGGGCTGATAGCGATTGGCGTGCCCGTGGTCAGCGTGGTGGCCGGGTAAGTGATAGTGACCGGTGTCTGCACACTGGCCACATTACTCCAGGGCTCCTTGGTGACACCCGCGTAGGCGCGAACCAGAAACCAGTGGGTGCTGGCAGCGGGTAATCCGGGCACTGTTCCTGCAGTGTCTGTAGCACTGGTGGAAAAGCCTTCGACCAGGGTACCGGGGCAATTGTCCCCGATGGCGCCAGGATCTGGCGCCGAGCCGGTGCCGTGGCAAAGGTCGTAACCGGAAATGCCCGGGCTGGTGGGCTGGTTCCAGAAGAGATCCGCGGTAAAGGGATCCTGTGGGTCGATCACTGCCACCAGGTGGGGAATGACATTGTTCTGTACCGCGCCAATCGAACGGAAGCTGCCATCGACGCGCGGGTTGCCGAGTACGTCGAGATCGATAACATTGCCGCGGGGGTCCATCAACTCGTTTGCTTCACCGGTGCCGGCATCGGGAATCTGGTCCACCAGAATGGCGCCACCAGAGATGAGGGGTGTCACCGAAGCCGGGAAGGGCACAGCAAGATTACTCGGTAATCCCGGGCTTTCCGGCAGGGCGTCATCACCGGTGATCAGTGACGCCTGGCTGGTGATGGATTCCAGAGCACTGGCACCCTGGTGCGGCAGCGGCTGGAAGTAGGTCATGGCGTCGGCAGTGATCGTGCCACCCAGGCTCTCCAGTAACAGGCTCTGCTCCAGCATTGCATCCGGCCCGGTGATAAAGGCGTGCACGGCGGTTTCCACGAAATTAATGGTAGCTCCCGAGGTGGCCCAGATCGCCGAGGTGGGCTCGACGCCCGGTTGCCACAGGCAGCTCAGGTCATCCGCACAGTTGACCACGTCAAAAAATAAAGTGGATGCCTGGAAGTTGATGGTGGCGCCGCTGGCAGCGCGTATATGCTCCCGCCAGTTGTTCATGGGAAAGTTTTCCTGGAACAGCAGCGAGTTGATGACGTTCATCGTCCCGAAACCCAGCCCCGGGTTGGCAAGTCCGCCGGCGTTGCTAAAGATGCTGGAGACGATATCGGCATGCCCGTTCCAGGACACCGCCTGGCGATCTACGTTGTCACTCAGCCTGGAGTTGTATATCTCCAGCTTGCCATTGCCACCGGCGATGGCTGCGCTGCCGGCAATATTAGTAAAGCCCTGGGCGCCGTCTATCTCGACCTGTTCAAGGGTCAGGTCAGCATCCCCCGCGGTGATGGCAGCTCGATTGCACAGGGTGATGTCGCGTATGTCCCGCGCTTCGACCTCCTGCAGGGTCAGTTTGGCGCCGTCCATCACTTCCGCCACCTGGGCCAGGTTGCGGATGATCAGGTTGTTGATGACGACTTCGATACCGGTGTTGTCCGCATTTCTCTCGCCGACGTGCAGCAAGGGTGCGGACCAGCCTGCAAGGGTCACATTGCTGTCATGCAGAGGGCAGGCTGTCTGGGTCCAGGGGTTCAGGTCCCCGGCATTGTTGAAGAAGTAATTCAAACCTACAAACTGAGCGCCATTGCCGTTGATTGTCAGTGACTCGGTCGCCTGCAGGATCGGGTCCCAGTAGTTTAATTCATTGTCGTAGGTACAGTTGTCACTAATGACCAGCCCCGGCGTAATTTCTATAGTATCTGCGCCCGGTACCAGGTTTGCAGCGGTCACAGCGGCGTACAGGCTGTTTTCACCGCAGGCGTTTGTAGAGGTGACGGTAAAGACTGCGGCGTTCACCTGTGCCGTTGTGATAATCAGCAAGGCGGTTGTAATCAGGAAAAAATAACGGATAGACAAAAGGGTATGCTCAGCAGAATGAACTTGGACGTACGCATGTTTCGTGGAGGCGGGGTGCCTAGAGTGGACAGTGCTACCCCCGCCTCAGCAAGTACTGGGGCCGCAGCCTCAGGGCACGAAAGATCCCGGCTTCTGCCGTTGCGGGAATTCCTCGAAGGTGGCCTTGAATTTGGCAACCTTGTACATGGCCGGAGCTACCAGGAACAAGTGATCTACTGCCCAACGGTTATAGCCGGCGCCTTCGATATCCATACGCTCGAAGGGGTCCATGCGCAGGTTGAATATCTTTGGCAGGCGCAAGTCTTTATAGGGGTTGCGCCACACGTCAAAGCCGTGGGCGGTCTGTTCCCGGAACAGCATTTTATAATCGCCGTCACGGATCGCTACGATATCGCCAGTATCGGAGGTATAGATGAATTCAGTGCGCGGCCCCTTTTCATCCTTGCCGAGGAAGTAGGGCAGGAAATTGTAGCCGTCCAGATGCACTTTGTAGGACTTGCCGCCAACTCGTTTGCCCTTCTTCAGTTCCGCGATGATGTTGTCATTGCCCGCCGCCGCCATAAGGGTCGGCATCCAGTCCATCATGGCGATGATTTCGTTAGAAACCTGGCCCGCCGCGATCCTGGCTGGCCAGCGCATCATCATCGGCACCCGGTAGCCGCCTTCCCAACTGCTGTTCTTTTCGCCTCGGTATGGGGTGTAGCCGCCGTCCGGCCACAAGGCCAGTTCGGCGCCGTTATCGGTGGAATACATAACGATGGTGTTGTCGGCGATACCCAGCTCGTCCAGCTTGTCGAGCAACTGGCCGACATGACCGTCATGCTCCACCAGTCCGTCGGCGTAAAGGCCCTGTCCCGTCACGCCTTGTGATTCAGGCTTGAGCCGGGTCCACACGTGCATGCGAGTGGCGTTAAACCAGACAAAAAAGGGCTTGCCTGCCCTGTGGGTCTTGTCCATGAATTTCAGGGCCGCACCCAGGAATTCCTCGTCCACGGTCTCCATTCGCTTTTTGGTCAAGGGACCGGTGTCTTCGATTTTTCCATCCGAGTAACTGTGGATCACGCCCCGCGGTCCAAACATCTGCTTGAATGCAGGGTCCTTGGGGTAGTTCGGGTGCTCAGGCTCTTCTTCTGCGTTGAGGTGGTAAAGGTTGCCGAAGAATTCGTCGAAGCCGTGATTGGTGGGCAGGTGTTCGTCGCGATCACCCAGATGATTTTTGCCGAACTGGCCGGTGGCGTAACCCAGGGACTTGAGCAGGGTGGCAATGGTCGGGTCCTTGTCGGACATGCCTTCCTTCGCTCCGGGCAGGCCCACCTTGGTCAGGCCGGTGCGCAGCGGGTGCTGCCCGGTGATGAATCCCGCGCGGCCGGCGGTGCAGCTCTGGTCACCATAGGAGTCGGTGAAAATGATCCCATCGGCCGCGATCTTGTCAATATTGGGCGTCTTATACCCCATACGCCCCATGTTGTAGGCACTGATGTTGTAGGGCCCGATATCATCACCCCAGATGATGAGGATATTGGGTTTATCGGCGGCCCGGGCCTCCGTAGCAATAGACATGTTGAGACATACCACTGCCAGTAAAATGCGTGTCAGCTTCACTGCTGTCCGGTTAAAAGTTAGATGAAACGGATATTTTCTTTTTAACACAATGAGTTACGGCGAAATATGGGTGTCCCCGACTTGAACGCAAATCC
>NZNC01000021.1 GCA_002692965.1 Haliea sp.
ATCAGGCGGGGAACGCTACAGGTATTGGTGGCCTATGCCACCTCGGGGGTGGGTCAAAATTAATGGCCAGAAGGGGGTCAGTTTAGATGGCCATCAACAGCTTGCCGCTGGGGGATTGGCCCAGCAGCAACGTCAACAAACCGCCGACGATGTTGAGGTAGGTGGCTTCGCTTCGGGATGAAATCTCGCGTTCGTGCGATTTTTGGCTTTCGGCGCTTTTTCGTAGCACTCGGCATTGATCCTTAAGGCGTTGTAGGCTTTGTTCCATCTCGGCATTTCTCAGCTTCAGCGCTTCACGGTCGACTAACAGAATCTGAACGGTCTCGGAACTGATGGCCAGGTGCACTTGCCGTTCTATGTCGTCGAAAAGAAACTCGGGTTTTTGATCGGGATAGAAGCGGGTCATCCAGGCTTTGAGATCGACATGGCGAATGGTCAGCTCAGGGTCGTCGAGAAGCGTAGGGTCGCCGCAGGTAATGCCGGATTTCCCATAGGGCAAGTCTCCATTTCTGAGGCCATCGAAGATGCGCTCGATGTTCAAAGTCAGCATCGGCCATCTCGAAAACGGCCCTTCGCCCAATGCATATACTCCGGTGAACTCATGAAGAATTCGGGTTTCATATTGCATCAAGTCACTCCATCGAATCGCCGCCTCGATAGGTCGATAGAAGACTTTTGCATGCTGAGAGTCGTTGTTCTTTTCCATGATTCGTTCCAGACATCTGGCCCTCCTGGTAAAGTGTCAACAATTTCCCAGCCAAGTAGGTGCTTCACGAGTCGGCTACTTGGAGGTTGACGCAACGATGGGCAGGTTAGCGCTGATGACGAGATGGCAGCATTGCTCAATATGGAGCGCTATATACCCCCATAGAAGAAGCTGCCCTCCACACGTGTAGACATGCCCATGCTGGTCGAGTGTCGAGTGACATGGCATGCCAGTAAAGACATCCGGCGTCAGCGTCTGAATTTTTGGGGCCAGAAATCGCTATCAAGACATTTCAGGTCTGGACAATGACAAAGCCTAGTCTCGTGTGGGCTGCTTGGTGTATTTGTAAGGCTGCACGCTCAAAGCTGCATTGCCTCGGTGCTGAAATGGACTGTATATGCAGGTGCCATCTCAGGAAAAGGTCTGGGGGTACTGATACCTTTCGGGTCTGGATGACTGCAAAAAAAGAATCACTACAGGTGAGAGCCCTATAACCCAATACGGGCAACACGCTGCATGAAATTGTTCAGTTGATCCGATGGCTCGGTATCGGGGCGGAGTAAATAAGTGGTCATCACATGAGAGTGGCCGGCAAGTGGCCTGATGATGATGTCTGTGTGGTGCGACGATTCGATACGCGCCGCGCTGGAAAAGCCGATACCGTAACCAGCAGCAACCAATGTCAACATGAGATCATGCGTGGAGACCCTTTCGGCCACGGTGATGGGGGAATCGATAGAGGCGAGCAGGCTTTCCAACTGTCGACTGCATCCTTCACAAAACTCGGGATGACAAAGCACCAAGGGGTGCTTCACGACCTCGTCGAGGGGAACATACTTGTGAGCCAGTAATGGGTGTCGTTTGGGGACAGCGATGACCAGCGGTTCTTTCCAGGCCACCTCGGCAATCAGGCCATCATCAACGTCGTTGGAGAACGCAAAACCGGCGTCATAGAGATCGTGTCTCAGTCCTCTTTGGTGTTGGGCCAGGGGTATCTCGAACAACCTGATTTCGACATCAGGTTCTTCTTCCCTGCACAGGGCGAGCAGCGGCGTCAGGCGACTGCGTGCAATGCCATCAGAAAGTGCGATACGCAAGGTGCCTCGAAAGCCGGTGGCGGCCGCTTTGACATTGGCCTTGGCTTGATCGATGCATAGCAGGGTGCGGCGGGCATCTTCCAGAAAGACTTCACCTGCCCAGGTCAGGCGTGTGCCGCGAGACGTACGTTCCAGCAATGTCGCTTCGAGTTCGGTTTCAAGCTGCTTGATGGTGCGTGATAGCGGGGACTGTTCGATGTTCAGACGCTCAGCGGCACGACTGAAATGCAGTTCTTCGGCGACGGCTATGAAGTATCGAAGGTGGCGTAATTCCATGCGCTTTGTCCTCGCGATTGACGCCACCGCAGTGCGATTATGGCCCTTACAACTGTCCGCCTCCCGCAAGGGCGTCGCTTCGAATGTAATCTGCAAGCCAATCGATGTATGATTGGCTTAATTAAGTCAGGGCAACATTATCACAAAATGAACAGTTTTGCTGCGCTTGCAGATCCTACCCGCCGCCAGATCATCGAGGCCTTGGCGCAGGGTCCCTTGTCGTCGGGTGAGATTGCCGGGAGGTTCGAGATCAGTGCTCCGGCAATCTCTCAGCACTTGAAGGCGCTTCGCGTTGCCAGGCTGGTGCGGGTTCGCGTGGAAGCGCAATGGCGCATCTATGAGCTGGACAGGCAAGGCATTGATGGGTTGTTGGAGTGGATTCAGTCTCTCAAGTGCGACAGTCTGTCTTGAAGCCAATCATTACGGACTGATGATGTTTAACCTCTACGGGTGCGAGCACCGACATTCAGGGAAGTAGTGGCGGGCTCCGGTCCGGTCGCATATACGGACACTTCTTCCGCTGCCGAAAGATAGTCGGCCCATGCTTGCATCAATTCGCGGCGTTGGGAGAGCAGAATGGCCTTGTTGTAAGTCGCGCGCACTTTATTACTTTCCACATGGGCCAACTGGCGCTCTATGGCGTCAGGGCGAAAACCTTGTTCGTTGGCCCATGTGGAAAAAGTAGTTCTCCAGCAATGTGGTGTTGTTCTCGGTCCAAGGTTCATATCGCGCATGGCGTATGCCAACCTGGCGGGGGTTGTGAACCCCTTGCCGGTACGGTGAGGAAACAAATATTTTCCACCTTCAGTGATGGGGCGGAGATCTTCGAGCACCTGGATCGCTTGATCGGATAGGGGGGAGACGTGGTCACGTCCCGCTTTCATTTTTTCTCCGGGACGACGCCAGACACGTTCCTCGAAATCAAATTCGTCCCATTCTGCGTCAGCAGCTTCGCCGGGGCGACAAGCGGTCAGTGCGATGAGTCGTAGGCACAGGGCTGTTTCCGGATAGCCACGATATGCCCGCAGTTCGCGGTAAAACGCGCGGATTTGTTCGGCCGTCAAGACGGCCTTGCTTTGGCTGGGGGGTATTTTGAGTAGCCCGCGCAAGGTTGGTATTGGATTGGCATCCGCCAACCCTCGTACGATCGCAAATTCGAAAATTGCGTTCAGGTCACCTTTCACATGGATGGCTGCCCATGCACCGTGAGACTTGCAGGAATCCAGGATGGGGCGTATCTCTTTGACACCAATCTCACTGATTGGTATCTCATCCAGAGCTGGTGCGAGATATTTTCGGATTCGGCTTTCCTTGGCGCGATATGAACCAGGCTTGTAGCTCGATTTCACTTCCACCAAATAGGCGGCCGAAATCTTGGCAAATGAGCTTTCCATGGCTCTCTTGCGTTCTTCAAGTGCCTCGATGTTGCGGCGTTTGATTGCTTGACGATCATGAGATGGGTGAACGCCTTGCTTGACGAGCTGCCTGGCTGCGTCTCGTTCCGCCCGGGCATCCGACAGTCCTACGTCAGGGTAGGGGCCGATAGCGTAGAGATTTTCCTTGCCGTCGAGGCGGTACTTCCAGCGCCACAGTTTGCTGCCATTCGGCTTGACTAAAAGGAATAGGCCGCCCCCATCACCAAGCTTGTACGAGCGTGACTCTGGCTTGGCAGCCCTGATTTTGAGCTCTGTGAGCAAATCCTTTGGCATGTCTACCTCCAGGACTTGGGGCGGTACCCCCAAATTTTTTGAGTGGTACCCCCTAATGTACCCCCAAAAATCCTGGAACGCAAAACTCAGCAGCGGATGTCAGTAGAACCAGATGCTCGCGATATCTTTATTTAAGTATTTGAAATATAAATATTTTTAAGTCTTCTGAGAGCCATGGATGTCTACTGAGGTATAGTTGAGAATGATCAGACATTGATCACACGTTGAAGCGGAAGTGAATCACGTCGCCGTCCTGCACCACATAGTCCTTGCCTTCCAGGCGCCAGCGCCCGGCATCCTTGGCGCCCTGTTCGCCCTTGTGGGCGATAAAGTCTTCGTAGCTGATCACCTCGGCGCGTATGAAACCGCGCTGGAAATCGGTGTGGATCACGCCGGCCGCCTCCGGCGCGGTGGCGCCAACGCGAACGGTCCAGGCGCGCACTTCCTTCTCGCCCGCCGTGAAGTAAGTGTGCAGGTTGAGCAGCTTGTAGCCGGCGCGGATCACTCGGTCCAGGCCGGGTTCTTCCATGCCCAGGTCCTGCAGGAACTCCAGACGCTCGTCGTCCGCCAGTTCGACGATCTCGGATTCCAGCTTGTTGCAGATGGCGACGACCACCGCACCTTCCTCGGCGGCGACAGACTTGACCACCTCCAGGTGAGGATTGTCTTCGAAGCCGTCCTCGTCGACGTTGGCGATGTACATGGTCGGCTTGACGGTCAACAGGTGCAGTGTCCTGACCAGGGCGCGTTCGTTGTCGTCCAGGCTTAGGGCGCGCACCGGCAGGGCCTCGTTCAGCTGGGGCAGCAGCTTGTCTTCCAGCAGGGCCTTCAGTGCAATCGCTTCCTTGTCACCGCCCTTGGCGGTGCGGATGACCTTTTGCAGCTGTTTCTCGCAGCTTTCCAGGTCGGCCAGGGCCAGCTCGGTGTTGATGACGCCGATGTCGCTCCTCGGGTCCACCTGGTTGGCCACATGGATCACGTTGTCGTCATTAAAGCAGCGCACCACGTGAGCGATGGCGTCGGTTTCGCGGATGTTGGCCAGGAACTGGTTGCCCAGGCCCTCGCCCTTGGAGGCGCCCGCCACCAGGCCGGCGATATCGACGAATTCCATGGTCGTCGGCACCACTTTCTGTGGCTTGACGATGTCGGCGATGGCCTGCTGGCGCGGGTCGGGTACCGGCACCACGCCGGCGTTTGGCTCAATCGTGCAGAAGGGGAAGTTTTCCGCGTCGATCCCGGCCCGGGTCAGGGCGTTGAAGAGGGTGGACTTGCCGACGTTGGGCAGTCCGACGATGCCGCATTTGAAACCCATGGAGATGTCCTGTGTCTGTGGGCGCCGCCCGTCAGGCGGCGCGGAAGCTGTGCAATTGCGTCATGGCCCGGGTGTCCTCCCCGTCCAGCAGCAGGGGCAGGGCATCCAGGGCGGCGTCGATACTGGCCTCGATCAGCTCGCGCTCTTTGGTGCTGGGCTTGCCCAGCACATGCCCGGTTACCCGGGAAGCGTGGCCGGGATGGCCGATGCCCACTCGCAGTCGGGCAAACTCGCGGCTGTTGCCGAGGGCGGGAATGATATCCCGCAAACCGTTGTGTCCGCCATGCCCGCCGCCGCGTTTGAAGCGCGCGGTGCCCGGGGGAAGGTCCAGCTCGTCGTGGGCCACCAGGATCTGTTCGGGGGGGATACGGAAAAAGCGTGCCATGGCGCCGACGGCCTGGCCACTGCGATTCATGAAGGTCGTGGGGATCAGCAGCCGCAGGTCGTGCCCGTGGCAGCTGAGGCGGGCGGTGAGCCCGTGGAAACGCGATTCGCTTTGCAGCGTGGCGCCGTGGCGCCTCGCCAGTGCCTCGACGAAGTCGGCACCGGCGTTGTGGCGGGTATCCCGGTAGTCGCTGCCCGGGTTACCCAGCCCGACAATCAGTGTGATGGATGTTGTCGTCAACGCCGGTGTCTTGTCGTCAGGGCCGATCAGTCCTCGCTGCTATCGGAGGAGGACTCGTCCTCGTCCGACGCTTCACTGCTGTCGTCGCCAGCGCCACCTTTCGGCGGTACCACGGACGCAATAGCCAGGTCGTGGTCCTCACCCAGGGTCAGGGCCACGGCGGTGACGCCTGCGGGCAGCTTCACATCGGTCAGGTGCACGATCTCGCCGGACTTCACGGCCGCCATGTCGACTTCAATGTATTCGGGGATGTCCTTGGGCAGACAGGAGACTTCGATATCCGTTTCCTGGTGCTGGATCATGCCGCCCTGCATCTTCACGCCGTGGCAGCTTTCCTCGTTGAGGAAGTGAATCGGCACATGCACCTTGATGGCGACGTTTTCGTTCACGCGCTGGAAGTCGGCGTGCATCAGGAAACCCTTGGCGGGGTGACGCTGCAGGTCCTTGAGGATGGCTTTTTCCACGTCATTGCCAACTTTCAGGGTCAGCACGTGGGAGAAGAAAGCCTCGTTTTCCAGCGCCTTTTCCAGGTCCTTGCGGATCAGGGACACGGCCTTGGGTGCCTTTTCACCACCGTAGACGATGGCGGGCACTTTTTCCGCGTGACGACGCAGGCGGCGGCTCGCACCTTTCCCCATGTCGTCACGCACTTCTGCGTAAAGCTCAAACTGGTCAGACATTGTCTTGACTCCTGGCTAACACTGCCTTGCCTGCGACCGACGCAGCAGTGGGTTGTGGTTGTCTGCTCCTACTGGAACAGCGCGCTGATGGATTCCTCGTTGGACACTCGGCGGATGGACTCCGCAAGCAGGTCCGCGATGGTCAGCTGGCGGATCTTGCCAATGCTGGCTGCCGCATCGCTGAGAGGAATCGTGTCGGTTACCACCAGCTCGTCGAGCCGGGATTCCCGAAGATTGTCCAGGGCGCGGCCAGACAGCACCGCGTGGGTGCAGTAGGCGACGACCTTGGTGGCGCCGCGCTCCTTGAGGGCGTCGGCGGCCTTGCACAGCGTGCCAGCGGTATCGACCATGTCGTCCACCAGCAGGCAGGTGCGGCCTTCCACTTCCCCGATCAGGTTCATCACCTGTGCCTCGTTGGCCTGGGGGCGGCGCTTGTCGATGATCGCCAGGTCGGCATCATCCAGTTGCTTGGCGATGGCCCGGGCGCGTACCACGCCGCCGATATCCGGCGAGACCACCATCAGGTTGTCGTAGTTGCTGGCCAGGATGTCGGTATTCAGCACCGGGGAGCCGTAAACGTTGTCCACCGGGCAGCCAAAGAAGCCCTGGATCTGCTCGGCGTGGAGGTCGACGGTCAGTACGCGGTCGACACCGACATTGACCATCATGTCCGCGACGACCTTGGCGGTAATCGGTACCCGGGCGGAGCGTACGCGACGATCCTGGCGGGCGTAGCCGAAGTAGGGGACCACCGCGGTGATGCGGGCTGCCGAGGCGCGACGCAGGGCGTCGATCATCACCAGCAGTTCCATGAGGTTGTCGTTGGTGGGGGCGCAGGTGGACTGCACGACAAACACGTCGCGACCGCGGACGTTCTCGTTGAGTTCGACGGCGACTTCGCCATCGCTGAACTTGCCGACGCTGGCCTTGCCCAGGGACAGGTAGAGCCGGTTGGCGATTTTCTGGGCAAGCTCGGGGTTGGCGTTGCCCGTAAAGACCATCAACTTGGAGGACACGGCTCTCACTCCCGGGTCAGATTGTTGCTCACAAAAACAAAGGCCAACCCAGGCCGGCGTGCCGGGTGCCAGCGGGTTGGCCGTTTCGTAAGACTTCGCAACCGCTGCAAACCGCGATTCGGCTGCAAAGCCTCAAAATATGGCTGGGGTGGTAGGATTGGCTCGGACCTTCGGTCCTCGGGCTTTGCCCGGCGTCGCTACGCTCCCCCGCCCCACTGCTGTTGGCAGTGGTCGAACCAGGTTCGAACCCTACCGGGCGGCTTTCGTGCTTCGCAACCGCTGCAAACCGCGATTCGGCTGCAAAGCCTCAAAATATGGCTGGGGTGGTAGGATTCGAACCTACGAATGCCGGGATCAAAACCCGGTGCCTTGCCACTTGGCGACACCCCAATAAAAAAAGGTCAGTGACTGTCCGCCTCTTGCAGGGCCTGCAGTCTGGTGTGGACGGGCGACTGATCAACGCCGCGGGCGACAAAGTGCTGCCATTCCCTCGGAACTGTCGCTGCAACACGCTGTGCTTCGGCCTCGCTGGCAAAGCGGGCGAAGACGCAGGCGCCGGTTCCGGTCAGCCGCGCTTCGGCGTGTGGAGACAGCCAATTCAGTGCCTTTTCCACTTCGGGGAAGCGCCGGGTAACGACTTTTTCGCAGTCGTTCCGGGAGGTGTCCCCGAAAAAGGCGGCTATTGTGATGGGGAGACTGTCGCGTGTCAATTCCGGCGCGGAAAAAATTTCAGCCGTGGGCACATGGCAGCCGGGATGAATGATCAGGTACCAGCACTCCGGCAGGGTTACCGGGGTCAGCACCTCGCCGATGCCCTCTGCCCAGGCGGTGTGGCCGGCGACAAAAACCGGGACATCTGCCCCCAGGCTGCGGCCCAGCGTCCGCAATTCGGCCTGCGAGATGTCGAGCCGCCAGAGGTGGTTGAGTGCCAGCAGCGTTGTGGCGGCATTGGAGCTGCCGCCACCCAGGCCGCCGCCAAGGGGGATGCGCTTCCGGCAATGAATGTCCACCCCGTAGCCGGGCCGGGCCAGCAGGGCGGCCGCTCGCAGGATCAGGTTGTCCCCCGGCGGCACTGCCAGGCCCTCCAGTTGCAGCTGCACCTTGCCGGAGTGGTTGGCGCGGAAGGTCATGTGGTCCCCCCAATCGAGCAGCTGGAACAGCGTCTGCAGGTGGTGGTAGCCATCCGCTCCGCGTCCGGTGACGTGGAGGAAAAGGTTGAGCTTGGCCGGTGACAGCAGTTCCAGGGGGGCTGTTTTCATGGCATGTCCGTCTGCCAGTCCCGGATCAGCAGGCGCGCGCTGGTATCGCCGCGCTCCAACTCGAGGCGCTGGGGCAGCCTGAGTTCGCCGCTCTCGACATAGCTGTCGAAGCGGATGCTCCAACCGTCCTGATGCAGGGTCCGCAGCAGGCCCTGATCGATGGATTGCCGGGCGGGGCTGTGCGGGGAGGGCAGGCCGCGCAGCCACCAGCTCAGTGCGTTGACGGGTATGTCCCAGCCGGTGTAAGCGCGCACGGCGCCGGGGCTGCTCAGGTCCACGCGGGCCTCCTCCTCGCCCCGGCTGATGTGAAGCTGCTCGCCGTCGCTGTGAATCCGCGTGGCCTGCAGGCCCAGGGGGCCGCTGATCTCGAGGTGAGAGTGGTGTCCCATCTGCAGCCAGTCGAGGCTGGCAGTCCCGGCTTCCTCGCCACTGCGCACCGCCAGCTTGCCGCGCGCGGTCCAGTGATCCAGGGTCGACACCTGTTGGCGGTGGGCTTCCCAGCCCATATCGACCGTGGCGGGGGTCACTGCGCACCCGGCCAGCCAGAACAGGCAGCAGCACAGGAGGCTTGCGCGCATGTCAGAGTGCCAGCTCTGCGGGATCGATGCTAAAGCGTCGCAGGGTCGAGCGCAGCACCGGATGTCCGGCATTCTGGAGCAGGCCAGCCTGCCAGATGCCCCGGGCTTCCTCCTCGCGACCGAGGGTCCACAGGACCTCGCCCAGGTGGGCCGCGACTTCCGGGTCGGGCATGGCCGTGTAGGCGCGGCGCAGGTAGTCCTCCGCTTCTTCTGATCGACCCAGGTGATGCAGCACCCAGCCCATGCTGTCGAGTATCGCCGGCTCGTCGGGCTGTAGCTCAAGTGCCCGCTGGATCAGCTCGAAGGCTTCCTGATGGCGATCGGTGCGGTCGGTGAGGGTGTAGCCGAGGGCATTCAGTGCCGTGGCGTTGTCCGGTTCCCGCGCCAGAATCGCCCGCAGGTCCGCTTCCATTTGCCCCAGGTCGTCCATCTGCTCGCTGAGCATGGAGCGGCTGTAGCGCAGGGAGGTGGAGTCGGGCAGTTCATTCAGCGCCTGGTTCAGCAGTGACAGGCTCTCCTCCATCAGCCCCGCGCGCGTCAGCAGTTCCGACTCGAGGGTGTAGAGTTGTTCGCGGTGTTCGGGGTAGTCCAGGCGCTGGCTGGCGAAGAAGCGGGCGCTGGCGGCGTTGTCGCCGTTTTCCAGCAGGATGCGGCCGATGCGACCGCGGGCATTGAAGAACTCCTGGCTTTCCTGGTCGCCCACCTTGCGGTAGGCCTTGATGGCGTCTTCCGGGCGGCCCTCCTCCTCGGCGATCCGGCCCAGGTAGTAGTGCGCCTCATCGCTGCGCTCGCCGAGGGCCAGCACCTGGCGCAGGTAGGCCTTGGCGGCCAGCAGGTCGCCGTTTTCCTGGTTGATCAGGGCCAGCGAGAGGAGCAGATCCGCGTCCTGTGGCGAGCCGGCGGAAAGTCGCTCGAACTGCTCCCGCGCGGCCTTGAGGTCGTTGCGGGTCAGCAGTCGCGCGTATTGCAGTCGCAGGCTGGACTGGCTGGGGTCGGCCTCCAGCGAGGCTTCGATGCGACGGAAGGGGGCGTCTTCGCCGGCCTCGAGACGCAGTTTGGCATCCAGCATCAGTGCCTGCTGCTGGTTGGGGGCCAGGGTCAACAGGTGGTCGAGAACCTCGCGGGCGGGCCCCGCCCGGTCCAGCTCGTCCAGCAGCAGGGCGCGCGTCAGCAGCAAGTCGGTGTCGTCGGGGAACTCGCTGGACAATTCCGCCAGTGCCGAGGCCAGGTCCGCCTGCTCGGTTACCGAGGCCTGGCGTATGCCCCCCAGCAGCAGCGGGTAATTCACCGATTTGCCCTGCCGGGCAATGCGCGCCAGGTGTGTGACAGCCGCAGCGGGCTGTCCGTGGCGCACCAGCTGGGCGGCGAGGGTGGAGTTGGCTTCGGGGTGTTCGGGCTCCAGCTCAGCCCAAAGTCGGGCCGCCGCAAGCGCCGCGTCGTCATTGCGCAGGAACTGGGCCAGGTGCGTGGCGTGGGCGCTTACCCCCGGGTCGCGCAGGCTTTCGGCCTGCTCCAGGTAAATTTCCAGCGCCGGCTCGTAGGCGCGCCGCCGGAGGGCAAATTCGGCGACCATCAGGGCCTCGAGACTTTCCTCCGGGAAGGCGCGTTCGGGCGCGGGTTGGGCGGCGCCGCTCGCCGCCGGGGCAGCCACCGACTCGGGTCTGGGGTCGGCGTCATCGGGGGCCTGCGGCAACTCGGCGCAGCCGAGCAGGAGTGCCGGCAGCAGGGGCAGCAATCGGTGCAGCATGATTCGGGTGGGCATAGGCTTCCGGTCCAGCGGGGTCGATAATAGTGACACATTCCCCTGGTGACTCCCAAGTGCATGGACCGGTTCGGCCCAAGCGGGGTCCGTATTTGCCTGCCTTTTTGCGCCGATCTTGATAGAATTCGCGGCAATGTGGGGTGCCGGCCTGTGTGGTGCCCCGAAACCTGAGCGGAGCGCCCACCCGACCCCATGCAGCTCATCGCCTTCGGCATCAATCACAAATCGGCCGCCGTCGAGGTGCGCGAGCGCGTTGCCTTCGCCCCCGAGCAGGTTCCGGAAGCGCTGCAGGACGCCCGTCAGCGCCTCGACCTCGATGAGGTGATGATCCTCTCCACCTGCAATCGCACGGAAGTCTATGCCTGCCTGCCGGATCCGGCTGCGGGCGAGGCGCTGACGCGCCTGGCTGGCTGGCTGGCGGATTACCATCACCTGTCCGCCGGGGAATTGGCCGAGGCCGCCTACCTCTACCGCGACGAGGCGGCCCTGCAACACCTGGCCAAAGTGGCCAGTGGCCTTGATTCGATGATCCTGGGGGAGCCGCAGATCTTCGGGCAGCTGAAGTCCGCTTACGCCGTGGCGGGGGAGACGGGTACCCTCGGAGGCGAGCTTGAGCGCGCCCTGCAGCGGGTTTTCTCCATCGCCAAGCGGGTGCGCACGGACACTGCGATCGGGGAGAACCCGGTTTCCGTGGCCTACGCGGCAGTGGATCTGGCCAAGCATATCTTTGCCGAGCTGGGGCGCTGTTCGGCTCTGCTGGTCGGTGCCGGCGAGACCATCGAGCTGGTGGCCCGGCACCTGCTGGAGGCGGGGGTGCAGCGTATCGTCATCGCCAACCGTACCCTGGGCCGGGCCCGCGAACTGGGTCAGAAATTCGGCGCCGAGGCCGTCATGCTGGCGGATATCCCCGAGCAGTTGCCGACCTCGGACATCGTCATCAGCTCCACGGCCAGCCAGTTGCCGATCCTCGGCAAGGGGGCGGTGGAGCGCGCCATTCGTGCCCGCAAGCACCGACCGATACTGATGGTGGATATCGCCGTGCCCCGGGACATCGAGCCCCAGGTGGGTGAGCTGGCCGATATCTACCTGTACACCGTGGATGACCTGCGCGAGATCGTCGATGACAGCCTGCGCAGTCGGCAGCAGGAGGCGCGCAAGGCCGACCTGCTGATTGAAGACGGCGTCCGCCTCTACCTCGAGGAGCGACGCAGTATCGCGGCAGTGGACTCCGTGCGGGAGTACCGCAACATGGCGGAACGCCTGCGCGAACAGGAACTGCAGCGGGCCCTGCGAGCCCTCAGCCGGGGCGACGATCCCGAGCAGGTGCTGGCCCAGCTGGCCCGCACCCTGACCAACAAGCTGATCCATGCGCCGACGGCCGGATTGAAGCGCGCCAGCGTGGATGGGCGGCAGGACCTGCTGGCCAGTGCCAGGCGCCTGCTGGGGCTGGAACACCACGACGCGGAGGCTGCCAGCGAGTCCCGTGCCGTGGCCGAAGAGCGCCAGCCCGGAGCGAACGACGACAAGGCCAAGTCACTGCCACCCCACACCCTGACCGGGAAGCACACGCTGCAATGAAATCGTCCCTGTTGAACAAGCTGGACACCCTCGCGGAACGCCATGAGGAAGTCTCGGCGCTCCTGGGTGATGCCGAAACCATTGCCGACCAGCCGCGCTTCCGGGAGTTGTCCCGGGAGTTTGCCGAGCTCGAGGAAGTGGTTGGCTGTTACCGGGAATTCCGGCGTATCGAGTCCAATCTCAGTGGCGCCCGCCAGATGCAGGCGGAAGAGAGCGACCCCGAGCTGCTGGAAATGGCCGAGGAGGAGGTGGCCGCCGATGAGCAGCGGCTGGCCGAACTGGAGCGCGAACTCCAGACCCTGTTGCTGCCCCGCGACCGGCAGGATGCGGCCAACGTGTTTCTGGAAATCCGGGCTGGCACCGGGGGTGACGAGGCGGCGATCTTTGCCGGCGATCTGTTTCGCATGTACAGCCGCTACGCCGAGCAGCAGGGCTGGCGCATCGAGGTACTTTCCGAGCGGCCCGGCGAACACGGCGGCTACAAGGAGATCATCACCCGTGTCGAGGGTCGGGATGTGTATGCCCGGCTCAAGTTCGAATCGGGCGCCCACCGGGTCCAGCGGGTGCCGGAGACCGAATCCCAGGGGCGCATTCATACCTCGGCCTGCACCGTGGCGATCCTCCCCGAGCCCGAGGCGGTGGATGAGGTCGAGCTGAACAAGGCCGACCTGCGCGTCGACACCTTTCGCGCATCCGGCGCTGGCGGTCAGCACGTCAACAAGACCGATTCCGCCGTGCGCATTACCCACCTGCCCTCGGGCATCGTGGTGGAATGCCAGGACGAGCGCTCGCAGCACAAAAACCGTGCCCGGGCACTTTCCCTGCTGCAGGCCAAGCTGCTCAGCAGTGCCGAAGACAAGGCCGCCGCCGAGCAGGCAGAGCAGCGGCGAAACCTGGTGGGGACCGGGGACCGCTCCGACCGCATTCGCACCTACAATTTTCCCCAGGGCCGGGTCACTGACCACCGCATCAACCTGACCCTGTACAAGCTGGACGAGGTCATGGCCGGCGACCTGAATGCGGTCATCGGGCCGCTGCGTCAGGAATACCAGGCGGACCAGCTGGCGGCCCTGGCCGGGCAGTGATGGCTTCGGTCAGCGAGTTGCTGCGCGCCGCCGAGCTGACCGGCGAGGAGTCCCGGCGCGAGGCGGAAATCCTCCTCGGACATGTCCTTCAGCGCTCGCGGAGCTGGCTCTACACCTGGCCGGAACACCCGGTCGAAGCCGCGGTTGCGCAACATTTTCGCGAGCTGCTGGCGCGGCGGGCCGCGGGAGAACCGGTGGCCTACCTGGTCGGCGAGCGCGAATTCTGGGGCCTGTCACTGCGGGTGACCCCCGATACCCTGATTCCCCGGCCCGATACTGAAACCCTGGTGGAGTGGGCGCTGGATCTGCCCTTGCCCGGGACGGCGGCAGTGCTGGATCTCGGTACCGGTAGCGGGGCGATAGCCCTGGCGCTGGCGAGTGAGCGACCGCACTGGCGGGTCGCCGCCGCCGACCGCAGCGAGGCCGCCCTGGCGGTCGCGCGGCGCAATGGCGAGCGCTTGCTGCCGGGTCGCGTGCACTGGTTTTGCTCCGACTGGTTCGCCCGCCTCCCCGCCGCTCGCTTCCACCTGGTGGTGAGCAATCCGCCCTATGTGGCGGCGGCGGATCCGCATCTTCAACGGGGGGATCTGCGCTTCGAGCCTCGCCAGGCTCTGGCGGCGGGCGATGATGGCCTGGCGGATATCCGGCGCCTGATTGCCGATGCCCCCGACTGGCTGCATCCCGGTGGCTGGTTGCTGCTGGAGCACGGTTTTGAGCAGGCGGATGCCGTGCGCGGCCTGCTGGATGCGGCAGGTTACAGCGCGGTGGCGACCCGTTGCGATTTGGCCGGCCAGCCGCGGGTTACCGGGGGTTGCCGTGCTGACTGATCAGGCGCTGCTGCGCTACAGCCGGCAGATCATGCTGCCGGGCCTGGATGTGGCCGGCCAGCAGGCCCTGGCTGCGGCGCGGGTGCTGGTGGTCGGCCTGGGCGGCCTGGGCAGTGCCTGCGCACAGTACCTGGCGGGTGCCGGGGTGGGGCAGCTTGTGCTGGCGGATGGCGACAGGGTCGAGTTATCCAACCTGCCGCGGCAGGTACTGCACAGCGAGGCCCGGGTGGGGCGGAACAAGGCAGAGTCCGCCGCGCAAACCCTGGCGGCAATGAACGCGGAGGTCGCCTTGTCGGTGCTGCCGCATCGGCTGGAGCCGGAAGAGCTGCCAGAGCTGTGCCGACAGGTGGATATCGTGGTGGATGCGACCGACAATTTCGCCGCACGCTGCGCCCTCAATCAGGCCTGTATCGAGAGCGGGCGGCCCCTGGTCTCGGCCGCCGCGATCCGGCTGGAAGGGCAGCTGGCGGTGTTCGACACCGCCCGCGGTGGCCCCTGCTACCGCTGCCTCTATCCCGAGCCGGTGGATGACAGCGCCCTGCGCTGCAGCGAGAACGGCGTGCTGGGCCCGGTGGTCGGCGTGCTGGGTGCGCTGCAGGCCATGGAGGCATTGAAGTGGCTGAGCGGGCTGGCGCCGCCCCTGGATCGCGGAGTGTTGCTGATCGACCTGGGTCAGCTGGAATTTACCCGGCTGACATTGCCGCGGCGCGGCAACTGTCCTGCCTGCGCCGACGCTCCATTCGGCGGAGGCTCGGCCAGAGCCGAGAAAGAGTGTTAGACTAGGCCGATTTTCGCGACCAGGAGTCCGGCATTGATCAAACGCCTCCTCGGTGGTGGCAGCAGGAACAAGGCCACCACTCCCGATACCCCCACGGTTCCCACGCCCGCATCCGCCAGCCCCGCAGCGGACGCCCCGCAGCAGGAGCGGCAACCCGGTCGCTCCCACGGACACAGTGACCGCGGCGCCGGCAAGCCGCGCCGCAAGCGTGCCTCCAGGGCCGCTGAGCCACCCGCGCCCTGGAGCCCCGAGGATTTCAAGGTCGAGCCGGTCGAAGGCAAGACCCGTTTCCATGACCTGGGGCTGCGCGACGAAATCATGCACGGCATTGCGGACCTCGGCTTCCAGTACTGCTCGCCGATTCAGGCGGCCATCCTGCCCCAGACGCTGCAGGGACACGATGCCATCGGCAAGGCCCAGACCGGTACCGGCAAGACGGCTGCCTTTCTCATCACCCTCTTCAACGACATGCTCAGCCACCCCCCGGAAGGCGAGCGCTTCCTCGGCGAGCCGCGCGGCCTGGTGATTGCCCCCACCCGCGAGCTGGTGATGCAAATCGCCGCGGACGCGGATGACCTGGGCAAGCACACCGGGCTCAAGGTGGTGACACTGATTGGCGGGATGGATTACCAGAAGCAGCTCAATCGTCTGCACACCGATATTGTCGATTTGGTGGTTGCCACGCCGGGGCGCCTGATCGACTTCCTGCAGCGCCGCGACCTCTACCTGGACCGGGTGGAGAGCCTGGTGCTGGACGAGGCCGACCGCATGCTGGACATGGGTTTCATTCCCCAGGTCAAGCGGATTGTCCGCGCCACCCCGCAGAAGGATTGTCGGCAAACCCTGCTGTTCTCGGCCACTTTCACCCAGGATATTCTCAACCTGGCCCAGCAGTGGACCTACCAGCCGGTGACAGTGGAGATCGAGCCGGACCACGTGGCCACCGACTCGGTGGACCAGAAGGTCTACCTGGTCAGCAGCGAGGAGCGTTTCCGGGTCCTCACCAACCTCCTGCGCAGCGACGAGGCGAACAGCGTGATCGTGTTCGCCAACCGCCGGGACCAGGTGCGTCGCCTGCACGAGCGCCTGCGCAAGGCCGGCGTGGCGGCCGGTATCCTCTCCGGGGAGATTCACCAGTCCAAGCGCACCAGCACGCTGGAAGCCTTCAAGCAGGGGCGGATCAAGGTGCTGGTGGCAACCGATGTGGCCGGGCGAGGCATCCATGTCGATGGCGTCAGCCACGTGGTCAATTACAACCTGCCGGAAGACCCGGATGACTACGTGCATCGGATCGGCCGCACCGGTCGCGCCGGGGCCACTGGCACCTCGATCAGCTTCGCCAGCGAGGACGATGCCTTCCTGCTGCCGGATATCGAGGCCCTGCTGGGCGAGCGCCTGGAGTGCACCCACCCGCCGAAGGAATTGCTGGCTTGATGCCCCCCGGCCGGCGCGTCGCGCTGGCCCGCCACTTTCGCTCTGCTTGCGCCGGCCTCAGGGGCGCAGCTCCTCGCACCAGAGCAGGGTGGCACCCACCACCGCCGCCGGCACCACGAAGAAGTTCAGCACCGGAATCCCCGCACAAATCGCCACCAGACCGCCGAAGCCCAGGCTGCTCAGGCGGCGCGAGCGCGCGGCCTCCCGAACCCGAGCAAAGCTGAGCTGGTGGTTGTCCATGGGGTAGTCGATGAACTGCAGGCTCATCATCCAGGCGCCGAGCAGGAACCACAGTACCGGTGACAGGGCGCTGATTGGCGGAATGAAGGTCAGTATCAGGACCAGCAGCGCCATGGGCAGATAGTAGAGGAGCTTCTGTACCTCCCGCCACATGCCGCGGGGCACGGACAAAAGCGCCTGGCCTAGGCCCTCGAGACCGGCGACCGGCTGGCCGGTAGTCAGCTCCTCGGCCTTTTCCGCCAGCAGGCTGTTGAAGGGGGAGGCGATCAGCAGGGCCACGGCGGTGAACAGATAGCCGGTAATCAGTGCAAACAGGGCGATGAGCAGGGGCCACAGCAGCCACTCGAGAAAGCCCAGCCACTCCGGCATGGCCGCCATCCAGCCGTCCACAACCTCGCCCAGCCAGTTGAAAGCCAGCCCCCAGAGAGAGGCAAAAATCAGGACGTTGACTACCAGCGGTACCACCACGAAAGTGCGCAGCGCCGGGTGGGTGAGCATGCGGGCGCCCCGGGCCAGGTAGTCCGCGCCATGAAGCAGGTTACCCTTCGACATCCGGTTTCTCCTCTCCGCTCAGGCAGGCTCGACACAGGCATCGGCCCGCGGCGTCGGGTGTCAGTGCGGCCAGGGCGCCTGGCGCGGGCCTGACCCCCTGGCACCAGCACTGGTCGCCGGGCAAGCCCCTGGCGACGGCGCATTGATTGTCTCCAGCGCAGGCCGGGCAATGGTGTTGCGTGGTGGCTGTCGGGTCGAATTGCAGAATCATGGGGCGTTATAATAGCGCACTGAACGCAGGTGGTGAGTGTATGGCGGACGACGAAGACGACCTGAAGCTGCTCTGGCAGGAGTTTTCGGATGTAAAGCCCCTTCGCGGGGAGCGCCGGGTGGCCCGCAGGGGTGGTGCGGCGGCAGCCGACGATATGTCGCTGGCCGCGCGCCGGGATGCGGCGGTGACCTCCGCCGCCACGGACCGAAATATCCTGACTGACCGCGAAATTGCGCCCCTGGATCCCTGGTATGTACTGGACTTCAAGCGCCCCGGGGTGCAGAACGGCGTTTACCGAAAGCTCCGCCAGGGACGGTACGAGCACGAGGCGCGCCTGGACATGCACCGCATGGGGGTGCGGCGTGCCCGGGAGGAGCTGTTCGGCTTCGTCGAGCAGTGCGAGGAGTTCGGCCTGCGCAGTGTTCTGGTGGTGCACGGCAAGGGCGAACGCAAGCCCGAGCGCGAGCGCTGTGCGGTCCTCAAGGGCTGTGTGGATGTCTGGCTGCGGGAGTTGCCCGCGGTACAGGCTTTTCACAGCGCCCGACCCCAGCATGGGGGCACGGGCGCTGTATATGTGCTGTTGCGCAAGAGTCAGGCCCAGAAGCAGAAGAATCGCGAGCGCTTCATGAAGGGGCGCGTGCCGCCACAGTAAGTCGCTTCAGCGCGGCGGCGGACAGCTCAGGCCGGTGCGTCGGTCCCGGTCTTGCCGGCCCCGGCGGCCCGGAGAATGTCTGCGTAGGGCTTGCCGTGGCGGTGTTCGCTGACAATGTCGAGCACACTGCGACCTTCTCGGTCGGTGGCGTCGAGCCGGTAGCCCTCTTCCACAAAGAAGCCGACAAAGTCGGCAAAATCCTCGGCCCGCATGCTCTGGTAGGCCTTGAGCAGGCGGTGGAAATCCGCGTCGGTACCGTCGTGGCTGCGCACTTGCAGGAAGCTGCGCACCCGCTCTTCGGTCCAGACTTCGTCGATAACCTTTTCCTTGTCTTTTTTCACGCTGTTTAATCCGTCTCGTCCAGTGCCTGCGCGAGCAGGTCGTTGACCATTTTGGGGTTGGCCTGGCCGCGGGACAGTTTCATCACCTGGCCAACAAAGTAACCCACCAGTTTCTTGCGTTTGCCCTCGTCGGCGGCCCGGTACTGGGCCACCTGGTCGGGGCTGTCGGCGACTACCCGGGCCACCATGGCCTCCAGTTCGCCGCTGTCGCTGACTTGTTTCAGGCCGCGAGCCTCGATCACCTCGTCGGCGCTTCCCTCGCCCTGCCACATGGCTTCGAAGACTTGTTTGGCGATCTTGCCCGAGATGCTGTTGTCCTGAATGCGCTGCAGCAGTCCCGCCAGGGCCTCTGCGGAAACCGGGCTGTCCGCCAGACCCAGGTCATTGCGATTGAGCTGGCCGAGCAGTTCGACCTGTACCCAGTTGGCGGCGAGCTTGGCGTCGCCACAGCCGCCGGCCACGGTTTCGAAGTAGTCCGCCAGCGGGCGGCTGGCGGAGAGGACCCCGGCGTCGTAGGCGCCGAGGCTGTACTGCTGTTCAAAGCGCTGGCGCTTCTCCACCGGCAGCTCCGGCAGCCCCGCGCGGATCTCCTCGACCCAGGCGTCGTCGAGTACCACCGGCAGCAGGTCGGGCTCGGGGAAATAGCGATAGTCGTTGGCCACTTCCTTGCTGCGCATGGAGCGGGTTTCGTCGCGCTCGGCGTCGTAGAGGCGGGTTTCCTGTACCACCTTGCCGCCGTCCTCCAGGATGTCGCTCTGGCGCTCGATCTCGTGGCGGATGGCGCGCTCGACAAAGCGGAAGGAGTTGACGTTCTTAATCTCCGCGCGGGTGCCCAGCTGGTCGCTGCCGGTGGGGCGCAGGGAGATATTGATATCACAGCGCATCGAGCCCTCGGCCATGTTGCCGTCGGAGATGCCCAGGTAGGTGACCAGGCTGTGCAGGGCCTTGAGGTAGGCGACCGCCTCCTCGGCGCTGCGCAGGTCGGGCTCGGTGACGATCTCCAGCAGGGGCGTACCCGCGCGATTGAGGTCGATGCCGCTCTGGCCATGGAAGTCTTCGTGGAGGGACTTGCCGGCGTCCTCCTCCAGGTGGGCCCGGGTGATCCCGATTTCCCGTGTACTGCCATCCTCCAGCGTGATCTCGAAGCGGCCGCGGCCCACGATGGGGTGGTGGAACTGGCTGATCTGGTAGCCCTTGGGCAGGTCGGGGTAGAAGTAGTTCTTGCGGTCGAAGACCGAGCGTGTGCCGATCTCCGCGCCGATGCCCAGGCCGAACATTACCGCATAGCGCACGGCCAGTTCGTTGAGCACCGGCAACATGCCGGGCATGGCCAGGTCCACGGCGCAGGCCTGGGTGTTGGGTTCAGCGCCGAAGGTGGTGGCGGCACCGGAGAAGATTTTCGAGTCGGTGGCCAGCTGCAAGTGCACTTCCAGGCCGATGACGGCTTCCCAGCTCATGGCGCACCTCCTTCGGTTTCCGGGGGTGTCTGCAGATGCCAGTCGGAGCGCTGCTGCAGTTGGTGGGCCACGTTCAGCAGGCGCGATTCCTGGAAATGGTTGCCGATCAGCTGCAGGCCCACCGGCAGGCCGTTGACCCGACCTGCGGGCGCGGACAGACCGGGCAGGCCGGCGAGGTTGACGGCCAGGGTATAGACGTCTTCGAGATACATGGACAGCGGGTCGTCGGTCTTGGCACCGAGGGCGAAAGCGGGCCCCGGTGTGGTGGGGCCGGCGATGATGTCGACCTGGGCGAAGGCGTCCTGGAAGTCCCGGGCAATCAGCCGGCGAACCTGCTGTGCCTTGCGGTAGTAGGCGTCATAGGAGGCAGCGGAGAGGGCGAAGGTCCCAACCAGGATGCGCCGCTTGACTTCGTCGCCGAAGCCTTCCTCCCGGGTGCGGGTGTACAGGTCCCGCAGGTCGGCGGGGTCTTCGCAGCGGTGGCCATAGCGCACGCCATCGTAGCGCGCCAGGTTGGTGGAGGCCTCGGCGGGGGCCAGGATGTAATAGGTGGGAATGCTCAGTGCCGTGTGCGGCAGCTGGATGTCCACCAGGGTGGCACCGGCCTGTTCCAGCAGAGAAAGGGCCTCGCGCACCTGGGCGCCGGTAGTCGCATCCAGACCGTCACCGAAGTACTCGGCGGGCAGCCCAATGCGCAGGCCGGCCAGGGGCTGATCCAGTTCGCCGCTAAAATCCGGCACGGCTTGTTGTGCCGATGTGGAGTCGAGGGGGTCGTGGCCGGCCATGGCGTTGAGCAGCAGGGCGCAATCTTCGGCAGTCCGTGCCATGGGTCCGCCCTGGTCCAGGCTGGAGGCAAAAGCCACCATGCCCAGGCGGGACACCCGCCCGTAGGTAGGCTTGAGGCCGGTAATGCCGCAGAGTGCCGCCGGTTGGCGGATCGAGCCGCCGGTGTCGGTACCGGTGGCCAGGGGGGCCAGCCCCGCGGCCACCGCCGCCGCCGAGCCACCGGAGGAGCCGCCGGGTACATGACCGGGGTGCCAGGGGTTGCGGCAGGGGCCGTAATAGCTGCTCTCGTTGGAGGAGCCCATGGCGAACTCGTCCATGTTGGTCTTGCCCAGGGTGACTGCGCCCGCGTCCCGCAGACGGCTGACCACGGTGGCATCGTAGGGCGGCACGAAGTTGTCCAGCATGCGCGACCCGCAGCTGGTGCGCAGGTCGCGGGTGCAGAAGATGTCCTTGTGCGCCAGGGGTATGCCGGTCAGTGCCGGCAGATTGCCCGAGGCGCCGGCGAGAGCCCGGTCGGCGGCCGCGGCGGCGCCCAGGGCGCCGCTCTCGTCCACGGTGATGTAGCTGTTCAACTGCGGGTCCAGGCGGCTGATGCGTTCCAGGTAGTGGCGCGTCAACTCGGTACTGGAAAACTGCTTACTGCGCAGCCCGTCAATCAGCTGGGCAACGGTCAGATCATGCATGGGGAAATCCTGCGGCAGGGGCGCCGGTTATTCGATAACTTTGGGGACCAGGTAGAGGCCGTTTTCGACCGCTGGCGCCACTGCCTGCAGGGCGTCGCGCTGGTTGCCTTCGGTGACCCGGTCCGGGCGCAGGCACTGTACCGCGTCGAGGGGATTGGTCATGGGCTCGATGCCGTCGGTGTCCACGGCCTGCAGCTGCTCGACCATGCCGAGTATGTCGCCAATGCGACGGGTCACCGCCGGCACCTGGTCGTCGGCAATGCGGATACGCGCCAGTTCGGCGAGCCTGGCGATCTCGTCCTCGTGTACTGTCATGGGGCTCCGGTGTCGGTGTTCCGGTGGGTCTCTGGGCCTGTGGCCAAGAACGTAAAGTTATCACATTTGCGCCTTGCCCAAAATCCCCGCGGTTGCTAGAGTTGCGAGCCATTGTCGATAACAAGCAGAAGTCCGTGTACCGGACCATCTTCCGGCCTCTTCTGGGGCACAGATGAGGCGCGAAAGGCCTCTTTCCATCTCACAAGGTAGTCATCGTACATGTTGAAAAAGCTGCGCGGAGTGTTCTCGAACGATCTGTCGATCGATTTGGGCACGGCCAACACTCTGATTTACGTGCGCGACAAGGGCATTGTTCTGGATGAGCCCTCGGTAGTGGCCATTCGCTTTCACAACGGTCAGAAAACCATCGAGGCCGTGGGCACCGAAGCCAAGCGCATGCTCGGTCGTACCCCCGGCAACATCACCGCCATCCGTCCGCTGAAGGACGGGGTTATCGCCGACTTCCAGGTCACCGAGAAAATGCTTCAGCATTTTATCGCCCGGGTGCACGAGAGCCGCTTCATTCGCCCCAGCCCCCGGGTCCTCGTTTGCGTGCCCTGCATGTCCACCCAGGTGGAGCGGCGCGCCATTCGCGAATCGGCCCTCAGTGCGGGTGCCCGCGAGGTGCGACTGATCGAGGAGCCCATGGCCGCCGCCATCGGTGCCGGCCTCGATGTCGAGGAAGCCACCGGCTGCATGGTGGTCGACGTCGGTGGCGGCACCACCGAGATTGCCATCATCTCCCTCAACGGCGTGGTGTACCGGGATTCCGTGCGGGTGGGTGGTGACCGCTTTGACGAGGCGATTGTCTCCCATGTGCGGCGGCGCTACGGCAGCCTGATCGGCGACGCCACGGCCGAGCGCATCAAGCAGGAGATCGGTTGTGCCTTTGCCGGCAGCGAGCTGCGCGAGATCGATGTGCGCGGCCGCAACCTCGCCGAGGGGGTGCCGAGGAGCTTCACGCTCAACAGCGACGAGATTCTCGAGGCACTGCAGGACCCGCTTTCATCCATCGTACAGGCCGTCAAGACTGCCCTGGAGCAATCGCCCCCCGAACTGGCGGCGGATATCGCGGAAAGCGGCATTGTCCTCACCGGTGGCGGTGCGCTGCTGCGCGACCTCGACAAGCTGATTGCCGAGGAAACCGGCTTGCCGGTAATCGTGGCCGACGACCCGCTGACCTGCGTGGCGCGCGGAGGCGGTTACGCCATGGAGCGCATGGACAGACATACCATCGACCTGCTTTCCACCGAGTGAGCCTGCCTTCGCCGGTGGCCTGCCATGACCGCGGAGTGCTGACATCAAGCCGCTGTTCGTCAAGGAATCGCACCTGGGCCTGCGCCTGCTGGTTGCAGTCATGGCCCTCGCGGGTCTGCTGGTTGCGGACCTGCATTTCAACAGCCTGGGGCGCACCCGGGCGCTGTTGAATACCCTCGCCACGCCGGTGTTCTGGGTGGCCGATATCCCCCGCGAGGTCGATGACTGGGCAGGGCAGCACCTGCGCAGCCGCTCGGCGCTGATTCGTGATGCTGAGCGCTTGCGCCGGGAGAACCTGCTGCTGCAGGGGCGTGCCCAGCAGATGGCCTCGTTGCAGGCGGAAAATCTCCGCCTGCGGGCCTTGCTCGGTTCCACTGCCCTGGTGCGCAACGATGTCCAGGTGGCCGAACTGATTGGTGTCTCGCCGGATCCGATGCGCCACCTGCTGGTGATCAACAAGGGCGGCCAGGACGGCGTCTATATCGGCCAGCCGCTGATCGACGCCGAGGGCCTGGTGGGTCAGGTGGTGGAGGTGGCCGAGTATACTGCCCGGGTACTGCTGATTACCGATCCGACCCACTCGACACCGGTGCAGATCAATCGCAACGGGGTGCGCGCAATTGCCGAGGGCAACGGGTCCCTGGATGCCCTGGAAGTCCACCACATTCCGGTGACCACCGACATCGAGCCAGGCGACCTGCTGGTCAGCTCGGGTATGGGTGGGCGCTTCCCGGTCGGTTACCCCGTCGGCGTTGTCACCCAGGTCGATCGCGACCCGGGGCAGCCTTTCGCGCGCATTCTGGCGCGCCCCTCGGCGGCGCTGGATCGCAGCCGCCATGTTCTCCTGGTGTTTGTCGGTGCCGAGGCCGAGTCGACCCGGGAAACCCCGGCAGACCGTTCAGCTGACCCGGCGGGGGGGCCCGCCGGTCAGGATTCCGGCTGAGCATGCGCAGCCGCGCCGGTTACGGCATCATCGCGTTCACCCTGCTGGTGGCCGCCGTGCTCGCCATTGTTCCCAACCCGCTGTGGCTGCAATGGGCCCGGCCCGAGTGGGTGGCGCTGGTGATACTCTACTGGTGCATGGCCCTGCCTCACCGCGTCGGTCTGCTGACTGCCGCGGTAACCGGCGTTTTCCAGGATGTGCTGGAGGGGGCGCCCCTGGGGCAGCACGGTCTGGCACTGCTTGCCGTGGCCCTGCTGGTGGCCCTGCTTTACAAACGCCTGCGGGTCTTCAGCCTCTGGCAACAGTCGGCTATGGTGTTCCTGATCATTGGCATGCACCAGTTGATCGACCAGTGGGTGCAGAGCCTGCAGGGCGCCGCTGCCGGCAGTCTGCTGTTCCTGCTGCCGGCTTTAACCAGCGCGCTGGTCTGGCCGGTGGTGCTGCACGTGCTGAGAGCGCTGCGGCGCTATTACCACATGGTGTGATTGATGCAAGACTCCCTGGTTCTCGCTTCCGCCTCTCCTCGCCGCCAGGCGCTCCTCGAGCAGCTGGGGGTCCGCTTTGTGGTCGTGCCAGCCGACATTGACGAGAGCCCGCATCCCGGTGAAAGCCCCGTGGACTACGTGCGCCGCGTGGCCCGGGACAAGGCCCGCGCCGTGCGTGCGGGCGGGCATGCCGAGTCCGCGGTGCTGGCGGCCGACACCAGCGTGGTGCTGGATGATGATATCCTCGGCAAGCCCCGCGACCACTTCCATGCACTGGGGATGCTGGCCCGCTTGAGCGGCCGCACCCACCAGGTGATGACCGCTGTTTGTCTGAGCACACAGGGCGCGGAAGAGGTGATCGCGGTGGAGACAGCGGTGACCTTCCTGGGGCTGGACCGCAGCACCTGCGAGCGCTACCTGGAGAGCGGGGAGGCCTGGGACAAGGCGGGCGCCTACGCCATCCAGGGGCTCGGTGGCGCACTGGTGGCAAGTATCAGCGGCAGCTACAGCAATGTGGTCGGGCTGCCCCTGGCGGAAACCTGGCAGCTGTTGTCCCGTCACCGGGTGCAGACGGCACTGGGGCGGCCCGATGAGTGAGGAGATCCTGGTCAATGTGACCCCGCGGGAGACGCGGGTGGCCGTGGTCGACAACGGCGCCACCCAGGATGTTTACGTCGAGCGCAGCACCAGCCGCGGCATGACCGGCAATATCTACCGCGGCAAAGTGGTTCGCGTACTGCCGGGCATGCAGGCCGCCTTCGTGGAAATCGGCGCCGGCCGTACCGGCTTCCTGCACGCCGCCGACCTGCTGCCGGCGAGCGGAGGCGAGTCGGGGCGCGACCAGCCGATACAGTACCGCCTGCAGGAGGGGCAGCAGCTGGTGGTGCAGGTCACGCGGGAGCCCATCGGCACCAAGGGCGCCAGGTTGAGCACCGACCTCTCCGTGTCCTCCCGCTACCTGGTGTACATGCCCCGAAGCCGGCATGTGGGCGTGTCGCAGCGTATCGACGACGATGCTGAACGACGGCGCTTGCAGCAGCTGCTCGCCGACGCCCTGGCCGAAGAGGGCGGCGATGCCACCGGCGGTTATATCCTCCGCACCGCCGCCGAGGGGGTGGGTGCCGCGGAGATCCGCGCCGATCTGCGTTTCCTGCAGCGGCTGTGGGCCGCGGTTACCCGGCGCAGTGTCGAGCGCGACGGCCCGCCGGTCATTTACGAGGAATTGCCACTGCACCTGCGGACTGTGCGCGATCTGGCCCGGCCCGGCGTGGAGCGCATCCGGATCGATAGCCAGGAAAGCTACGATGCCTTGCAGGCTTTCTGTGCGGAGTATGTGCCCGAGGTCAGTCCCCTGCTCGAGTGTTATCGGGGCGAGCGCCCGCTGTTTGAGCTGCACGGTGTCGAGGCGGAGATCCAGCGTGCCCTGGAGCGCAGTGTAGAGCTGAAATCCGGCGGTCATATTGTCATTGACCAGACCGAGGCGATGACCACGATCGACGTCAATACCGGCTCCTATGTCGGGCGCCGCAACCAGGAAGAGACCATCTTCAAGACCAACCTGGAAGCGGCCGTGGCTCTGGCCAGACAGCTGCGGCTTCGCAACCTGGGCGGCATCATCATTATCGACTTTATCGACATGCGCGATCCCGAGCACCGCCGCCAGGTGCTGCGCGCGCTGGAGAAGGCGCTCGCCCGCGATCCGGCCCGCACCGCCCTGACTGGCGTCACGGAGCTGGGACTGGTGGCCATGACCCGCAAGCGCACCCGTGAGTCACTGCAGCAGATCCTCTGCGAACCCTGCCCGGTGTGTCAGGGGCGCGGGCAGCAGAAGACGGCGGAGACGGTCTGTTTCGAGATTTTCCGGGAGATTATCAGGGATGCGCGGGCCTGGGAGAACCAGTGTCTGGCGGTACTGGCGGGGCAGTCGGTGATCGACCGACTGCTGGATGAGGAGTCCGGCAGTCTGGCCGATCTCGAGGAGTTCACCGGCAAATCCATCAGCCTGCGGGTGGAGCCGGGCTACAGTCAGGAACAGTTCGACATTGTGTTGCTTTGATGGGCGATGCGGGCCATGAGCGGGACCGTGGAAGACAAAGGCGGGATGTTGAGACTGGCGGACGGGCTCTGGATCGTGCTGGTCAGTCTGTTGGTCCTGTTCGCCACCTATGTCAGCGCGGGCCGCCTGCTGACAGGCATGGTCAGCAGTTACCAGGCGCCTCTGCTGGCGGCTCTGAGCGAGCAGTTGCCGGTGCACCTGGAGGCCCGCGCAGTTGAGGCGCGTTGGCGCGGCTTCCGTCCGCAGCTGGTGTTCCACGGGCTGAGCTTGCGCGAGAGCCCCGGTGCGGCCAGCGCCGTCACGCTGGAGGCCGGGCGCGCCACCATCGATGTCTGGGCCAGCCTGCGCAGCGGTTCGCTGCGGGTGAATCGCGCCCAGCTCGCCGGTCTCGACCTGAGGGGAGAGCTGACCGGGGAGGGGGATTTTCGCTTGCTGGGGCTGGGGCGCAGTCCCAACGGCTCGGGGGCCTGGGTGGAGGAGCTGCTGCTCGACCTGGAGCGGGTTGTACTGCGTGACAATCGACTCCACCTGCGCCTGCCGGATGGTTCGGTACAGGTTCTCAGCCTGGACCTCAGCCTGCTGCGGGATGGCAGCCGCCGCCAGCTGCGCGCGGAACTGCAGACTGTGCGTGGTACCGCGGTGACCCTGCTTGCCGATGGACTGGGCAATCCCTTTGATACCGCCGAGTACAGTGGTGACGTCTATGCGCAGCTGCAGGTGCGTGACTTGCGGGGGCTGGCCAGCTGGTGGCCAGGCGACAGAGACCTGCCGCTTGATCTGGATGGCAGCGCCGAACTTGAAGTCTGGCTGGGCCTGAAGAGCGGCGACCCGCGGCTGGATGTGCGCTTCGACGCCGCCGACCTGCGCGTGTCGGGGCGCGGGTCGCGCGCCTGGCGTCTTCCCTTTGATCGGCTGGCCGGCCAGGCGCGCGTCAGGCGCCTGGACCGCGGCTGGCAGTTGCAGGTCGGCGACCTTCACCTGCGCCAGGGAGCCCTTGATCAGCATTTGCCGGCGCTGTCGGTGGCGCTCCACGGGGACAGCGCGCAGCTCAACGCCCACGGCCTGCGGCTGGAGTCCCTGCGGCTGCTGGCCGGCCCAGACAGCCCCCTGCCCGAGGGGCTAGGTGAAGCGCTGGAGACACTACAGCCCGCCGGCCTGCTGCCGGTGTTCCGCCTGCGACTAGACGACCTTTCGCGGGCTGGCGAAAGCTGGTCGGTGAGTGGCCGTTTCGAGGGCCTTGCGCTGGACTCCTGGCGTGGGGCGCCGGGGGTCGAGGGCGCTGCGGGAGAGCTCCACCTTCGGGCCGGACATGGCCGCGTCGTGCTGGATAGCCAGGATGTCGCGCTGAACTTTCCTACGGTCTACCGAGAGCCCCTGCAATGGCGTCAGCTGGCGGGTGCCATTGACCTGCACTGGGACAGCGACTGGCTGCGGCTTTCCAGCGGTTTGCTCAGCGCCACCGGCGAGGAGGGCACGGCGCGGGCCCTGTTCGGGCTGGATGTGCCCCTGCGTCGCGGACTGGGCGATGTCGACATGCAGTTGCTGGTGGGCGTCGAAAGCATTGATCCGCGCTATCGCGACAAGTACCTCCCCTACATTCTGCCCGACAGCCTGCTGACCTGGCTGTCCGACAGCCTGCGGGCCGGGGAGGTGCGCAAGGGCGGTTTCGTCTGGCGCGGCAGCCTGCGCCCGGGCGCGCGGGATGCGCGCACAGTGCAGCTGTTTTTCGACGTCGCCGATGCCCGGCTGCGTTTTGACCCGCACTGGCCGATGCTCTCGGCCCTGTCGGGTACCCTGGTGATCGATGACAGCCGTGTGAGCCTCTGGTCGGAGCAGGCGCAATTGTTCAACAGCCAGGTCACCCGGCTGTCGGCGGAAACCTGGCGCAGTGCGGACGATGAACTCCGACTGCTGGTCAACGCCACCCTCGCCGGTCCCGCCAGTGACGGACTGCGCCTGCTCCGGGAGTCGCCCCTGGCGGAGCCCCTGGGGGGCGCGCTGGATGCCTGGCGCGGTAGCGGCGAGCTGGCAGCCGACCTGCGACTGAACCTGCCCCTAGCCCCCGGCCCCCGGCCCGCGGAAGTGGGGGTGGCAGTCAGCCTGGACGACGTCGCGCTGCAGGTACGCCCGGGAGGGCTTGATCTCGGCGGACTGTCCGGGACCCTGCACTACGAGAGCGGCAGTGGCTTTGCCGGTGACAACCTGCGCGCGAGACTCTGGGGGGAAGCCCTGACGCTTGCCGTGAAGCAGGACCGCGGCAGTCCGAACGCTTTCGTTCCCGGGCCGGTACAGCTGGAGATGGCCAGCCGGGTGGACATGGCATCTCTCGCAGACTGGCTGGGCTTCCCCGGCGACTTCCCCGCAGAGGGGGGAGCAGAGGTCCGGGGCAGCCTGAGCTTTCAGTCAGGGGCGCGACCGAAGCTGGAGCTGACATCGGCGCTGCGTGGCGTGCAGCTGGATCTTCCCTTTCCTTTCGACAAGCCCCGCGAGCGTGCCCTGCCACTGGCCCTGTCGGCCGAGCTTGGCGGTGAGTCAGTGCCCCTGGACCTGCAGCTGGGGCGCCTGCTCGACGCGCGACTGTCCCTGCGTGGTGGCCGTGCCGAAGCCGCCTCCCTGGCGTTTCGCGACCGGCCCTTGCCGCTGCTGCCCGGCCTGTTGCGTGTATCGGGGCAGTTGCCGGAATTTCGCCTCGCGGCCTGGCAGGGGCTTCTCGCCGGGGGTATGGCCGACCGGGCGAGTGCGCCACCCACCGTGTCGGGCAACGCCGCCCCCGCTGGGCAAACGTCTAGCCCAAGCGGGCAGGCTTCCGGGCTCCAGCCCAGCGTGGAGGGCCTGCAGCTAGATACCCTGCTCGCACTGGGACGCGACTGGCGGGATGTCGTGCTTGACCTGCGCCGGCAGCCCGATGCCTGGCGGCTCGATCTGGAGGCCGCGGGCGTCCAGGGCCGCCTGCGCCTGCCCGAGGGGCCGGGCGCGGCGCAGCTCACGCTGGACAGCCTGGAGCTAGCGGTGCTTGCGGGAGGTGGTCCGCCGGGGGACGAGCCGGACCCCGGGCAGTGGCAGTCGCTGCCCGATATTGAGGTCGAGATTCTGCAGCTTTATCGCCGGGGGCGCGCCTTTGGCCAGCTGGCATTCGCCCTCGGCTTTGCCGACGACGGCGTCCATGTGCGGCAGCTCCGGGGCAGTGTGCCCGGCCTGACGCTGGCTCCGGGCCAGCCCGCCAGTCTGCACTGGGGCCGTGACGGCACCCGTCTGCAAGCGGGCTTGCGGGTCGGCAACCTGGGGGAAACCCTGGCCGCCCTGGACTATCAGCGGATTCTCGAGACGGGTGGCGGGGCCCTGGGGCTGGACCTGCGCTGGCCCGGGTCCCCGGGAGGCTTTGCCCTGGCGAGGAGCGAGGGTGCCTTGCGGATCGACCTGCGCGATGGCCGCTTTCTGAACGCGCCGGCCTCGGCCTCGGGTACCCTGCGGGTGGTCAGCATTCTTAATCTCGCTGATTTGATACAGCGCCTGAGCCTGAACCAGGTGTTCGAGTCCGGCATCTCCTTTGATCGCCTGCAGGGGGACCTGCTGTTGGGCGAGGGACGATTGCGGGTGCCGGAGTTGGAGCTGGCTGGCGCCGGCTCTGCTCTGGTATTCCGCGGCGAGTCACAGATTGCGGAGCGCAGCCTGTCGGGAGAGCTGGTGGCGACCCTGCCCGTTGCCAGCAACCTGCCCTGGGTCGCTGCCTTGGCCGGGGGCTTGCCGGCCGCAGCGGGGGTCTACGTGGTCAGCAAGGTCTTTGAGAAGCAGGTCTCGCAGCTGAGCAGTGCCGTCTACCGGCTGGGGGGAAGCTGGGATGACCCGCAATTGCGCCTGGACCGGATTTTTGACCTGGAGCAGCGCGCTCAGTCTTCCCAGGCGTCCCCGGAAGAGACAGCGTCTCCGGCGGATTCCTCGCGCCAATAGAGCATCAGCTTGTGCAGGCCCGGGGGCGGGCTGTCCAGCTTGTCCACGGCCTCCGCGATGGGCGTGGCATCAATGTCACGCATCAGCTTGCCGATGTACTGCAGGTGGCGCCGCTTGGCGCCGTGCTGGCGGATCCTGCGGGCTTCGCGGACGGCCAGGGACAGGCGCTCGTCATCCAGCGGCACCGCCGCCAACTGCCGGTCGCTGAGCAGCGTGAGGGCTTCGCCGAGCTCCTGCAGGGCTGTCATGTGACGTTTGCGGGCGCTCTTGCTCGGCCGCGGCTCATCCGCTTCCGCCACCCGGGCCTGGTTGCGCTTGCCCATGCCCATGCCTTACTCCGGCTCGTCAAAACGGTTGTTGATCAGGGCGCACAGGGCTTCCAGGGCTTCCTGTTCGTCCTCACCGTCGACGTGCAGGTCGAGCTCCGTGCCCTTGCCGGCGGCAAGCATCATGACGGCCATGATGCTCTTGCCGTCCACCAGCTGGCCATCGCGACCCGCTTTTACCGACGAACGGAAGCCGGAGGCGCAGCCGACGAATTTGGCCGCCGCCCGCGCGTGCAGGCCCAGCTTGTTGATGATGGTGATCCGGGTCTCAATCACGGCGTGCGCTGCTATTGCAGTTCCCTGTGGCGGAGGTGGACGTGGGAGTATTGCTGGCGATAGTACTGGTAGAGACGATCGGCCAAGTATACTGACCGATGTTGGCCACCGGTACAACCCACGGCGACAGTCATGTAGCTACGGTTGCTCTCGCGGTAGTGAGGCAGCCACTGGTCGAGAAACCGGCGGATACTGTCGAACAGCTCGCCGGTCATCGACTGTGCCTCCAGAAAGCTGGCCACGTCGGCGTCCAGGCCGGTCAGCAGGCGCAGCTCCTTCACCCAGTGCGGGTTGGGCAGCATGCGCACGTCGAAAACCAGGTCCGCATCGTTGGGCAGCCCGCGCTTGAAACCGAAGGACTGGAAGAGGATCGACATGCTGCCGGTGCCGTCGCCGACGACCCGCTGGCGGATGGCATCGCGCAGTTCGTAAATGGTCATCTGGCTGGTGTCCAGCACCAGGGCAGCCGCACTGGCGATGGGTTCCAGAAGCTGCCGCTCGCTATCGATTGCCTCGGCCAGGGGCAGCTGGTCACCGCTCAGGGGGTGCTTGCGCCGGGTCTCCGAGAAGCGCTTGATGAGAACCGGGTCCTGGGCGTCCAGGTAGAGGATCTCGCTGCGCACATCGGCGGGCAGGGCATCCAGAATGCCGCTGAAATCCTGCAGGTTGCGCCAGGCGTTGCGGGCATCAATGCAGACGGCAACGCCGCGGAAGTGCTCGAATTCGCCCCGCTGAGTTTCCGCGACCAGAGCTGGCAACAGGGCCGCCGGCAGGTTGTCGATGCAGTAGTAGCCCTCGTCCTCGAGCTGGTGCAGCGCGGTACTCTTGCCCGACCCGGAGCGTCCGGAGATGATGACCAGTTGCACGCGGCGTCAGCCCTCGTCAGCCCATTCCGTCGCGGCGCGGAACAGCTTGTCGTTGCTGTCGGCATCGCGCAGGGACTCGCAGAAGGCGCCCTGGCTGAACAGCCTTGCGATCCGGGCGAGAATGTCCAGGTGCTCCTGGTGCGCCTGATCCGGGACCAGCAACACGCAGAGCAGGTCCACCGCCATGTCGTCCGGAGCGTCGAAGTCGATCGGCTCCTCCAGGCTGACCAAAGCCGCGAGAGGTTCCTGGCAGCCGGGGATGCGACAGTGGGGAATGGCGATACCACCACCGAGGCCCGTGCTGCCGAGGCGCTCGCGGGCGACCAGCTGGGTGAAGACTTCCGACTGGGACAGCTCACTGCGGTCGCGGGCGATCAGCTCCGCCAGCGTCTCGAAGAGTTTCTTCTTGCTGCTCCCGGAGGCGCGACACAGGGTGCGCTCCGGGGTCAGTAGTTGGGCGAGTATTTGCATGAGAGAGTCTTCTAGTGGCCGCGGGCCTTTTCCTTGTGCTTGATCAGCTGGCGGTCCAGTTTGTCGACCAGGGCGTCGATGGCGGCGTACATGTCTTCGGATTCAGCGGCGGCAAAGATGTCGGCACCGGCGACGTGGATGGTCGCTTCGGCTTTCTGGACCAGTTTTTCCACGATCAGTGTGACCTCGGTATTGGTGATCTGGTCAAAATGCCGTTGCAGGCGCTCGAACTTACTTTGCACGTAGTCCCGCAGGGCATCGGTCACTTCGACGTGATGACCGCTGATATTCAGTTGCATACCTGACTCCTTCTCGTTGAATGGGCGCGGTGCCCAATATCGGCGGGTTTACAGACCCGCACAGTTTGCATTCTAGACCAATCGCTTGCGCTCATTGGAGGGGGGGATCTGCAGCATCTCCCGGTACTTGGCGACGGTGCGCCGGGCGACCTGGATACCCTGCTCCTCCAGCATCTTTGCCAACTTGCTGTCCGACAGCGGCTTGCGCGGGTTTTCCGCGGCAACCAGCTTGCGGATAAAGGCACGGATGGCGGTTGACGAGGCCTCGCCGCCGCTGGCCGTGCCGACGTGACTGGAGAAAAAATACTTGAGTTCAAAAACGCCCCGCGGCGTGTGCATGTACTTGCGGTTGGTGACCCGGGAGATGGTTGACTCGTGCATCTCCACGGCCTCGGCGATATCCGCCAGCACCAGGGGTTGCATTGCCTCTTCACCGTGTTCGAGGAAGCCGCGCTGGCGCTCGACAATCTGTGTGGCCACCTTCATCAGGGTTTCGTTCCGGCTCTGCAGGCTCTTGAGGAACCAGCGGGCCTCCTGCAGATTGTCGCGCAGGTAGTTGTTGTCGGCACTGTTGTCCGCGCGCCGGATCAGGCTGGCATAGCTGTCATTGATGCGCAGGCGCGGGGCGACGTCGGGGTTGAGCTCCACGACCCAGCGGCCACTGCGTTTGCTGACAAAGACATCGGGGATGATGTATTCGGTGCTGTCCTCGCCGATCTGCTGGCCCGGACTGGGGTCCAGCGTGCGGATCAGGTCGAGGACCGCCCGCAGCTGGTCTTCCTTGAGCCGCATGCGGCGGAGGATCTGGTTGTAGTCGCCGCTACCGAGCTGGTTGAGGTAGCGGCTGATCACCTGCCTGGCCTGTTCGAGGTAGGGGGTACTGGCGGGCAGCTGCTGCAGCTGGACCAGCAGGCATTCCTGCAGGTCGCGGGTGCACACGCCAGCCGGCTCGAATTGCTGCAGGCAGTGCAGAACCGCCACAACCTCCTCGAGGTCGATCTCGAGATCGTCGCGAAAGGCCTCGTGGATGTCCTCCACGCTGGTCTGCAGGCGGCCGTTGCTGTCGGTGGCGTCGATCAGGGCCAGGGCGATGACCCGGTCAGTGTCGGACAAGCGGGTCAGGTTAAGCTGCCAGCGCAGGTGGTCCTGCAGGGATTCCGACTGGCTGTTGCGGGTATCGAGGTCAAAGTCGCTGTCGTCGCCGCCGGCGCCGGCAGGGGCGCCGGTGGGAATCAGGTCTTCCCACTGGGTATCCACCGGCAGCTCCTCGGGCATGGCGCCGCTGGTCTGCCAGTCGTCGCGATTTTCACCGCTGCCACCACTCGCCGTGCCTTCCAGGCTCTCCAGAGGGCCGTCGGTATGCTGGGGGGCTTCGCGTTCCAGTCGCTGCGTGTTGTCGACTTCGGTATCCCCGCCGGAGTCGTCTTCGGCCACCTCCAGCAGGGGGTTGCTGTCCAGGGCCTGCTGGATTTCCTGCTGCAGGTCCAGGGTGCTCAGCTGCAGCAGGCGAATGGCCTGCTGCAGCTGAGGTGTCATGGTCAGCTGTTGGCCTAGCTTGAGTTGCAGGGACTGTTTCATCGCGAGCGGAAGGGGTCCTGATACCGTCTTGGACAGCTGGCTGGAACTGCCAGTGTAGCGCCCCGTGTCGAAGGGCTGCAACACCCTGGCGCGATTTTTGCTAGCGCCTGCCGAAAACAGGGCTTGACGGGAAGGCGCTTGGCGCAGGTGCCCGCGCGGCTACAGGCGGAAGTGGTCGCCAAGGTAGACCTGGCGGACGCGCGCGTTGGCCAGGACTTCGGCGGAACTGCCCTCGGCGATGATGTGCCCCTCGCCGACGATATAGGCCTTTTCGCAGATATCGAGGGTTTCCCGCACGTTGTGGTCGGTAATCAACACGCCTATGCCGCGGCGTTTGAGGTGGTTGATAATGTCCTTGATGTCGCTCACGGAGATTGGGTCCACGCCAGCGAAAGGCTCGTCGAGGAGGATGAAGTCCGGCTCGGTGGCCAGGGCGCGGGCGATTTCCACCCGGCGCCGCTCACCGCCGGACAGCGATTGTCCCAGGTTGCCGCGGAGGTGGCTGAGATGGAATTCTTCCAGCAGGCGGTCGGCGTGGGTCTGACGTTCGTGCCGGCGCAGGTCCGGCCGCGTCTCGAGAATCGCCAGGAGGTTGTCCTCTACCGTCATTTTGCGGAATATCGAGGCTTCCTGGGGCAGGTAGCCAATGCCGCGGCGGGCCCGTTCGTGCATCGGCAGCCCGGTGATATCCTCGCCGTGGATGTGAATGTGGCCGCCATCCGCGGCTACGATGCCGACAATCATGTAGAAACAGGTGGTCTTGCCGGCCCCGTTGGGGCCCAGCAGTCCGACCACCTGGCCGCTGTGCACTTCCAGCGAGACATCCTCGACAACCCGCCGGCCCCGGTAGGCCTTGGCCAGGTTACTTGCGGTCAGCAGCGCCATCGCGCGACTCCTGCTCACTGTCCGTTTCGCTTGCGGCGGTCGGTGCCGGGGCACCATCCCCGCTGCCCTGGTTGACCACGCGGGCAGGGATGACGACTTCGACCCGTCGGCCGTCTTCGGCCGAGGCGTCGCTGTTGGCCCGCACCCGCTGCTCGGCGATGAAGTAATCGATACTGTCGCCGGTAACCAGCGAGCCGTCCTGTTCGATGCTGGCCTGCCGGCGCAACTGGACGCGCTCCTCGCTGTTGAAGTACTCGATGACCCTGGCCCGGGCATGCAACAGCCCCTTGTCCGGCTCCGGCTGCTCCTGCAGATGGGCGGGATTGCCCTCGGCGACAATGCGCTCGGCGGCGTCCACGCGATGGTGCACGGTCACTTTGTCGGCGTTGATGCGCAGGCTGCCCTGCTGCAACTTCACATTGCCGGTGTAGACGGTGAAGCCTTCTTTTTCGTCGCGTAGGGCGCTGTCGGCGCTGATGCGGATGGCCTGCTCGCGGTCGCTCGGCAGCGCCCCCGCTAGGGGCGCGACAAGCAGTACCAACAGAGCCAGAACCAGCGGTGGGACGCGCGGGTTGCCGGGCTTGCCGTGGCGAGTCCTATTGGCCAGGGGGGACATACAGGCTCTCCACGTTGGGTTCCAGATGAATGACCTGGGTGGTCAGGTCGGCGCGCATGCCGTCGGCAGTGACCTGGTTGTTTGCCTGGGTGAAGGTCACCGGGACCATGGAGGTCGCCGTCTTGCTTCGCAGGTTGAGGGTCAGCGCGCGGGTCGCCAAGGTGCCACCACTCTGGTCGTTGGTCAGCAGAATGTCCTGGCGCAGCGACAGGATTTCGGTGGCATGGCGCAGCGTGCCGCGCTGGGCGACCAGGGACCAGCTGCGGTCGTCGCCATCGTGGGCATAGTAGCGCGGCTGGCTGAGTTCGGAAATATTGTCTGCGTCCCGGTAGGCGATCCGCTCGGCGGCGAGAATTTCCACCAGCTGGCCCGCTTCATTGTAGGCCTGACTGCGCGAGTCCGTCAGGTAAGTGGTCACGCTTGGCTGCTGTCGCGCTGCCCCCCGCTGATCCAGGGGGGTGTCGAGGTTGGGCGCCCAGAACCAGGCCAGCAGGAGCAGGGCGAGCAGGACGTTCTGTCGCAGTCCCCCCATCAGAGCCAGTCCGCTTCCACTGCCGCGCGTTGCTGGCGAAGTTCCAGCAGCCATTCACAGGCCTGCCGCACCGCGCCGCGGCCACCCGGAAAGTCGCTGCACCAGTCCGCTGACGTGCGCACCTGGACAACCGCATCGGCGACGGTGAGCCCGAGGCCGGCGGCGCGGATTGCGCGCAGGTCGGGGAGGTCGTCCCCCATGTACGCGCACTCGTCCAGACGGAGGCCCTGCTGCTGACACAGGGCCTCCAGGGCCGTGAGCTTGTCCTCGCGCCCCTGCACCAGGTCGGCAATCCCCAGTTCCCGCGCGCGTCTTTCCACGCAGCTGGACTGCCGGCCGGTGATGATGGCGGTGCGGATGCCGGCCTGCTGCACCAGCTTGATCCCCAGCCCATCCTTGATATTGAACGTCTTCAGTTCTTGGCCGTCGCTGCTGTAGGTCACGCTGCCGTCGGTCATGACGCCATCCACATCCAGCGCCAGCAGGCGGATGCCGCGCGCGCGGCGCTGCAGTTCAGGGTTCTGCATTCAGGCGATCCCCGCGTGCAGCAGGTGCATGACGTGAAGGACCCCGGTCAGGTTCTGTTGCTCATCCATCACCACCAGGGTCGAGATCCGGTTCTCCTCCATGATGCGCAGGGCTTCCGCCGCCAGCATGCCGCCGGTGACCTGCTTCGGGGAGCGCGTCATCAGCTCGTCGATGAGGGTGGTGTGCACATTGACCCCCTCGTCCAAGGAGCGGCGCAGGTCACCGTCGGTGAAAATACCGACCAGCTGGCCCGAGCCATCGACGATGGTGGTCATGCCGAGCCCCTTGCCGCTGATCTCCAGCAGTGCCTGGCCCAGGGGTGTCCCCGCAAGCACCCGGGGGATGGCGCTGCCGGTCACCATGACGTCTTCCACCTTTAGCAGCAGCTTCTTGCCCAGTGCTCCCCCGGGATGGGAGAAGGCGAAGTCCTCGGCTGTGAAGCCGCGCGCCTCGAGTAGGGCGATCGCCAGGGCATCGCCCATGACCAGGGCGGTGGTCGTGCTGGAGGTGGGTGCGAGGTTGAGAGGGCAGGCCTCGGTCTCTACGCCGGTATCCAGATGCGCGTCCGCGACCTGGGCCAGGGGCGAGTCGGGCGCTCCCGTCATGCTGATCAGCGGTATGCCGAGGCGCTTGAGCAATGGCAGAAGGGTGATCAGCTCGGGTGACCGGCCGCTATTGGACAGGGCAATCACCGCGTCCTCGGCGGTAATCATGCCCATGTCGCCGTGGCTGGCTTCGCCCGGGTGCACGAAGTAGGCCGGCGTGCCGGTGCTGGCCAGGGTGGCCGCGATCTTGCGGGCGATGTGCCCCGATTTGCCCATGCCGGTGACGATGACCCGTCCGCGGATATCCAGCAGCAGATCGCAGGCGCGCTGGAAATCCTCGCCGATGCGCGCTTCCAGCGCGCCCACGGCATCTCGCTCCATGCAGATGGTGCGGCGGGCGGAGATGGAGTGGTCGACGGGCTGGCGTCTGGTCATGGGCGGGGCCGTAGTCAAAGTCGCTTGCAATGATACCGTGGCGGGATTGGCGTGAACAACAGCCACGCGCGCTCCACGCCGTTGTCCAGAGCTGTCGCGAAGGCCTCTGCGGCGGGGGAACTGCTGTCGGTGCAAGTGGTCAAACTGCCGGTGTGGAGGGGGCAGCGAGAAGGTATAATGTCTGCTTTCGCAGAGCATTGCATCCAGTCAAAAGGAAGCCAGGTATGACCACGTTGACGCGTTATGTCACAGCACTAGCACTTGTTCTTCTGCCGCTGTTTGCGGCGGCCAAGGCGGCCGAAGGGGAGGGCAGCGCCCACGAGGTGGTGCGCGCGGCGACCGAACGGGTCATGTCGGAGGTCGAGTCCGCGGATGACTACATCGATGAGCATCCGGAGCGCTTCTATTCCGCGCTCAACGAGATTCTGGACCCGGTGGTGGATTTTCGCGGCTTCGCCCGCGGTGTGATGGGCGCCTATGCCAGCAGTGAACGCTATCGCTCCCTCGATCAGGCCGGGCGCGAAAAGCTGCGGGAGCAGCTCGAGCGTTTCACCGAAGTGATGCGCCAGGGCCTGGTGCGCACTTACGGCAAGGGCCTGCTCGCCTTTGGTGGCTCCCGTATTGACGTGCCCGTACCGGAGGTCGAGGAGGGCGCCAGCCGGGTGGCCGTGCAGCAGTTCATCCACGCCGGCGACAAGGCGCCCTACGAAGTGGTCTATTACATGGGGCGCGACGGTGACGGCCTGTGGAAGCTGCGCAACATGGTGATCGAGGATGTCAACCTCGGCAAGATTTACCAGAGCCAGTTTGAATCCGCCGCCCGCAAGTATGATGGCAACCTCGACCAGGTTATCGCCAACTGGTCGGCCGTGGAGCTGGATGACGCCGGGGAGACCAGCTGACCCGATTGCTGCCCTGGTGCTTTCGGCGCGCGGCCTCGCCAAGGCGCGCCGATTCCCCTAGAATGCGCGGCTTTATCCGATCCCCATAGGCCAGGAGGAGATCATGGACGCGGCCACAGTGACCGCCCTGCTAGAAACCCAGCTCGAGGGCTGTGAAGTGTTTGTTGAAGGTGGCGGTGATCGCTACGACATCACCGCCATCGGCGAGGTCTTCGAGGGCAAACGCCCGGTGCAGCGCCAGCAGCTGGTCTACGCTGCCCTCAGCGAGTCGATCGCCAACGGCAGCATTCACGCGGTCAATATCCGCACCTTTACGCCTGCCCAGTGGCAGGCCCGGGGCTGAGGCCCCGGCGCGCCCTCACAATCATGCCAGCAGGCCCCAGGGAGTCATCGTGAACAAATTGGTCATCCAGGGCGGACATCGCCTCGACGGCGAGCTGCGCATTTCCGGCGCCAAGAATGCTGCCCTGCCCATCCTCGCGGCGACCCTGCTCACCGAAGACACCGTCAGCATCCGCAACTTGCCACACCTGCACGACATCACCACCATGATCGAGCTCCTCGGCTGCATGGGTGTGAAACTGAGCATGGATGAACAGATGCGCATCGACGTGCGCGCTGACAGCATCACCGAGTTTTCCGCGCCCTACGAGCTGGTCAAGACCATGCGCGCCTCCATCCTGGTTCTGGGGCCCATGTTGGCACGCTTCGGTCGCGCCCATGTGTCTTTCCCCGGGGGCTGCGCAATCGGCAGTCGGCCGGTGGACCTGCACCTGCGTGGGCTGGAGGCCATGGGGGCGGAGGTCACCGTCGATGGTGGCTATATCAACGCGCGGGTCGACGGCCGTCTGCACGGCGCGCGGATCCTGTTCGAGACCGTCACCGTGGGCGGCACGGAGAACATCATGATGGCGGCGGCCCTGGCCGAAGGTCGCACGATCATCGAAAACGCCGCCCGCGAGCCGGAAGTCGTGGATCTGGCCCAGTGCCTGCTGGCCATGGGGGCGCGCATCAGCGGTCACGGTACCGACACCATCGTGATCGACGGGGTCGAGCGCCTGCACGGTTGCGACTACGCGGTGATGCCCGACCGCATCGAAACCGGTACTTACCTGGTAGCCGCGGCGGCGACGGGTGGGCGCATTCACCTGCGGCATACCTGCCCGGAAACCCTCGAGGTGGTGGTGCAGAAACTGCGCGAGGCAGGGGCCGATATCGAGGAGGGCGATGACTGGGTCAGCCTGGACATGCACGGGCGACGCCCGCGGGCCGTGAGCATCAAGACGGCACCCTATCCCGGTTTTCCCACCGACATGCAGGCCCAGTTCACGGCGCTCAACGCCATCGCCGAGGGCACGGCGACCGTGATTGAAACGGTATTCGAAAATCGCCTTATCCAGGCCCATGAAATGAATCGCATGGGCGCGCATATCGTGATTGAAGGCAACACCGCCATCATCACCGGGCAGCCACAACTGCAGGGCGCGCCGGTGATGGCCTCCGATTTGCGCGCTTCCGCCAGCCTGGTGATTGCCGCGCTGGTGGCCCAGGGGGAAACGGTCATCGACCGGATCTACCATATTGACCGCGGCTACGAGTGCATTGAGGAGAAGCTGCAGCAGCTCGGTGCCGACATTCGCCGCTCGAGAGAATGACGCCCATGACGGACCGCCTGACCCTCGCCCTGACCAAGGGCCGGATACTCAAGGAGACCCTGCCCCTGCTGGCGCGGGCGGGTATCGAGCCGCTCGAGGACGTGCACAGCAGCCGCAAGCTGGTTTTTCCCACCACCCGTGACGACCTGCAGCTGATCATTATTCGCGGCTCGGATGTGCCCACCTATGTGCGTCACGGGGTGGCACAGCTGGGTGTCGTGGGCAAGGATATCCTGCTTGAGCACGGTGCCGAAGGCCTGTATGAGCCCCTGGACCTGGGTATCGCCCGCTGTCGCCTGATGACAGCTGGGCCGACGGGGTGGCGCGGCGGCAAGGCCCGTGTCCGCGTGGCAACCAAGTTCGTCAATATTGCCCGCCGGCACTTCGCCGCGCGAGGTGTGCACGCCGAGCTGATAAAGCTCTACGGGGCCATGGAGCTGGCGCCGATGATGGACCTGGCCGACCTGATCGTGGATATCGTCGACACCGGCAACACCCTGCGGGCCAACGGCATGGAGCCGCTGGAGGAAATCGCCGCGATCAGTTCCCGCCTGGTGGTCAACAAGGCCGCCATGCGCTCTTCGCACCGGCGCATTCAGCCGCTGGTGGACCAGCTGGCGAGCCTGGTGGAGGGGGGCTGAGGTGCTGCGTTATCTGTCGACACGGGATGCGGATTTCGAGGATCAGCTGGACGCCCTGGTGGCCTGGGAAGACGCCCGGGATGAGACCGTGGAGCGGACAGTTGCCGATATCATCGCCGACGTGCGCCGCCGCGGGGACGCGGCCCTGCTCGAATACACCGCGCGCTTTGATCGTCTCTCCCCCGCCAACGCCGCCGAACTGGAGGTGCCCCGGGAGCGCCTGCAGCAGGCCCTCGAGAGTCTTGCGCCGGAGGCCCGCGAGGCCCTGGGAACCGCGGCGGCGAGGGTGCGCGAGTATCACCAGCATCAGCGCCAGGAGAGCTGGCACTACCGGGACGCCCAGGGCAACCTGCTGGGCCAGCAGATCACCCCTCTCGATCGTGTCGGCATCTACGTGCCCGGCGGCAAGGCCAGCTATCCCTCCTCGGTACTGATGAATGCGATTCCGGCCAGTGTCGCCGGGGTGGGCGAGATTGTCATGGTGGTCCCGGCGCCCGACGGTGAGTTGAACGACCTGGTGCTCGCCGCTGCCGCACTGGCCGGCGTGCACCGGGTATTTACCGTGGGCGGCGCCCAGGCTGTCGCGGCGCTGGCCTTTGGTACGCCCACCGTGCCGGCGGTGGACAAGATTACCGGGCCGGGGAATATCTTTGTCGCCACGGCCAAGCGCCAGGTCTTCGGCCGGGTGGGCATCGACATGATCGCCGGACCTTCGGAGGTCCTGGTGATCTGCGACGGCAGTACCGACCCCGACTGGGTAGCCATGGACCTGTTTTCCCAGGCCGAGCACGACGAGCAGGCCCAGTCTCTGCTGTTGTGCCCGGACGCGGACTACCTGGATGCGGTCGCGGCCAGTGTCGAGCGGCTGCTGCCGGAGATGGAGCGGGCGGCCATTATCCGCCAGTCACTGACCGAACGCGGGGCGTTGATACTCACCCGCGATCTCGTGGAAGCCGTGGCGCTGTCCAATCGGCTGGCGCCGGAACACCTGGAGCTGTCGGTGGCCGAGCCCGAGCCGTTGTTGCCGGCGATTCGCCACGCCGGGGCCATCTTCATGGGCCCCTGGACCACGGAAACCTTGGGTGACTACTGCGCCGGTCCCAACCATGTGCTGCCGACGGCGAGGACGGCGCGCTTCTTTTCGCCCCTTGGGGTCTACGATTTCCAGAAGCGCAGTTCGCTGATCCACTGCAGTGCCGAGGGGGTTCAGGCGCTGGGCCGGGTGGCGTCGGTACTGGCCCGGGGCGAGCAGCTCACGGCCCACGCCCGCTCCGCCGAGATGCGCCTGACCACCTCCGACTGATCCCGGGGCGGCATCAGACGCTGGGGGACTGGCGCAGGGTGCCGACAATGGCCTCCAGTTCGATGGACTGATTGTCCCGTACCACGGTGATGCTGACCCGGTCCCCCGGGCGCAGCTGGGCGATCCTGTGCATGGTGCGGCGACCGTCGACCACAGGCTCTTCGTCGATGTGGGTGATCAGGTCGCGCAACTGCACGCCGGCGCGATCCGCCGGTCCGCCTTCGGCAACCCCGGTGACCTCCAGGACCTGGCGCCCGGCGCCGGACTCGAGCCCCCGTGCCGGCGCCACGCTCACCCCCAGCCAGCCGCGAATGACCTCGCCGTAGCGGATCAGGTCCTCCATCACGAACAGGGCCAGGTTGGCGGGGATGGCCATGCTGATGCCGATGCCGGTCGCGCCGCGGGCCGACTGTTCGTTGCCGGTGTAGATCAGGGTGTTGATGCCGAGCAGCTCCCCGCGGGTGTTGATCAGCGCGCCGCCGGAGTTGCCCAGGTGAATGGTGGCGTCGGTCTGGATGTAATCCTCGTAGACCGACAGTTGCAGGCCGTAGCGACCCAGGGCGGAGACGATGCCCTGGGTCACCGAGTGGCCGAAGCCCATGGGGTTGCCGATCGCCAGCACGACATCGCCCACCCGTGCCGTATCCGAGTCGCCCAGTGCAATCGGGTGCAGATCGGGAAGCTCCACCTGTAGGACCGCGAGGTCGGTGGCCGGGTCGGTGCCGATGACCCGTGCAGCCGCCGTGCGGCCGTCGTGTAGCAGGACCTGAATGGCGTCGGCCTCGTGGATCACGTGATTGTTGGTGAGGATGTGCCCCTCCGCGCTCATGATGACCCCGGAGCCGAGTGAGCGTTCGACGCGCTGGCGGTTGGCCGGAGGCACACCGTACTGCCGGTAGAAAAGCTCATCCAGCAGGGGGTTGCGGCGGGTCGGGATCAGCTTGGCGGTGTAGATATTGACGACCGCAGGCGATGCCGCGCTGACCGCGCGGGCGTAGCTGGTGGTCAGGCCCTCACGGGTCTGCGCCTCGACCGGGCCCGGCTGCGGGAATACCCAGCGGTCCAGGATCAGCAGGGCGGCCAGTAACCCGGTGAGGGCCGGCCAGGTGATGAAGCGCAGGGTCTTGAGTAACATGCCGGGTGCCGTGTCGTCTGTCTGGGTATTGTATATGATGGCGCCGTGGACACTCCATCACAGCCAGAGGAGAAGCATCTATGCCGGTCGCCCTGACCACGCTCGTTCAGCACATCGACAGCACCCTGGAAGTCGGACGCTTCCGGGACTACTGCCCGAACGGGCTGCAGGTGGAGGGACGGCCGGAGGTGGGGCGCCTCCTGACCGGGGTGACGGCCTGCCAGGCGCTGCTCGATGCGGCAGTCTCCTGGGAGGCCGATGCGGTGCTGGTCCATCACGGCTATTTCTGGAAGGGCGAGCCGGCGGTGGTCACGGGCATGAAGCGCCGCCGGCTGGCTACCTTGCTGGGGCACGACATCAGTTTGCTGGCCTACCATCTGCCCCTGGATGCGCATCCGCAGCTGGGTAACAATGCCCAGCTCGGGCTGCGCCTGGGCATTCGGGAAAGCCGCCCCCTGGACCCCGCTGCCAGCGATGCCGTGGGTGACATCGGCGAGCTGGCTGCAGCGCGCCCGGCGGGGGAGCTGGTGGCACAACTGGCCGAGCTGACCGGCCGCGAGCCCCTGCATATCGGCGATGCCGCGGCGCCGGTGCGGCGTATCGCCTGGTGTACCGGCGCGGCCCAATCCTACCTGCCCCAGGCGCTGGCTGCCGGGGCCGATTTGTTCATCACCGGCGAAGTCTCCGAGCCGACTGTGCACATGGCCCGGGAGGAGGGGATTCATTTCGTCGCGGCGGGGCACCACGCCACCGAGCGCTACGGTGTCCAGGCGCTGGGAGAGTACCTGGCCGGGCGCTTCGGCCTGGAGCACCGCTTTGTGGACATCGACAACCCCGTCTAGACGCGCCTAGGGCTCGCTCGCGTGCGAGGCCTCAGTGGTCGCGGTGCTCCCGCAGTGGGGATTCCGGAGCCGGGCGTTCAATGCCGTACTCCTCGGCGAGGATGCCCTTGTCCTCGGGCGAGCTTTTCGGGGCGTAGTCCAGCGGGGGCTGAATATTGGCCAGGTGCGCGGGTATCGCGGCATCGTCGCCGCGGTCCTGCAGGCGGCCCAGTGACACCGGCGCATGATCCTGGCACAGGCGTCCGGCGCCCTCGGACAGGTGATTGTGTACCTCGCGATAGCTGTCGGTGAGCGAGTTCAGCAGGCGGGCGGTCTGGGAGAAGTGTTCGACCACCTCCGCCTCGTAGCCGCGTTTCTCCTGCATCACCTGGTCCAGCTTGCGCTCCGCCTCCCGCAGGCGGCGGGCGTCGCCACCCGTGCGGCGGCCGAGGAGCAGACCCGCACCGGCGCCGACCAGCAGGGTAACCACAGCGACGGCAATCAGAACTGGCAGACTGTACACGAACGTACCTCATTGTCGGTGTGCGGATGGAAGGCTCTGGAGTATACCGGAAACCGGCGCGGCCTGTCCCGCAGCCGTTGCCTTCCCGTGGCGGCGGCTATAGAGTGTGCCGCGTTTTTCAGCCTTCAATGGGAGAGACCCCGGTGACCGAGTCGGCGCTGACACCCTGGCAGCGTTACCAGGCGGACCTGGCGCGGGAGGGCTTTGTCCACGACCCCGCCCAGGAGCACGCCGTACGCCTGCTGCAGGCACTCTACGAGCGTCTGGTGGAGCGCCCGCGACCCCGTCGAAACTGGTGGCAGCGCTGGCGCGGCCTGGCGCTGGAGCCCGAGCAGGGGCTGTATTTCTGGGGCGGCGTGGGTCGCGGCAAGACCTATCTGGTGGACACCTTCCACGACAGCCTGCCCTTCGCCGACAAGAGTCGGGTGCACTTTCACCGTTTCATGCAGCGCGTGCACGCCGAACTGCGGGCCCTGGACGGGGAGAAGAACCCTCTGGAGAAGGTCGCCGACCGCCTGGCGGAGGAAGCGCGGGTGATCTGCTTCGACGAGTTCTTTGTCACCGATATCGCCGACGCCATGATCCTGGGCAACCTGATGCAGGCCCTCTTCGCCCGGGGGGTGACCCTGGTGGCGACCTCGAACATCGTGCCCGCGCGGCTCTACGAGAACGGACTGCAGCGTCAGCGTTTTCTCCCGGCCATTGCCCTGCTGGAAAAGTACACCGACGTGGTCAATGTCGACGCCGGGGTGGATTACCGGCTGCGCACCCTGGAACAGGCGGAGCTCTATCACTGCCCCCTCGACGCGGAGGCGGACCGCAGTCTGCGGCGCAGCTTTGAAGCCCTGGCCCTGCACGCCGGCGAGGAGGGAGAGACCCTGGAGATCAACGGGCGCCTGCTGCGGCCCCGGCGCATGGCGGACGACGTGGTCTGGTTTGACTTCCGCGAGCTGTGCGAGGGCCCGCGTTCCCAGAACGACTATATCGAGCTGTCCCGGGAGTTCCACGCCGTGGTGCTGTCGGGCGTGCCGGCCCTGGGGGCGCGCAACGACGATGCCGCGCGGCGTTTCATCAACCTGGTGGATGAATTCTACGACCGCAACGTGAAACTGGTCATGGCAGCAGACAGGCCGCTCCTGTCCCTGTATGATGGCAGTCGTCTGGCCTTCGAGTTCCAGAGAACGGTGTCCAGGCTGCAGGAAATGCAGTCCCACGAGTACCTGGCGCGGGAACACAGGCCCTGATTTTTTCTTTCTCCGGTGCGCTTGAAATGCCAAGGGCGTTTCAGTAGTATTCGCGCTCTCGAAATTGGAGCCCTCCAAGAGGCGGTTATTCATGAAAACTTTCAGTGCCAAAGCCGAGTCGGTGAGCCGCGACTGGTACGTCGTGGACGCTGATGGCAAGACTCTCGGTCGCCTGGCCAGCGAAATTGCGCACCGGCTGCGCGGCAAGCACAAGCCGGAATACACTCCCCACGTGGACACCGGTGACTACATCGTGGTGATCAACGCCGAGAAGGTCCGCGTGACCGGCGCCAAGGCCACCGACAAGATGTACCACCGCCACACCGGGTACCCGGGTGGCCTCAAGTCCATGTCGTTCGAAAAGCTGATCGACAAGGCGCCGGAGCGTGTCCTGCAGGGTGCGGTCAAGGGCATGCTGCCCCGCAACCCCCTGGGTCGGGCCATGTTCAAGAAGCTCAAAGTGTATGCGGGTGAGCAGCATCCCCATACTGCCCAGCAGCCGCAAGTACTGAATATCTAACGGAATCCTACTATGTCAGCGACCCAATACTACGGCACTGGCCGCCGCAAGACCTCCACGGCGCGGGTGTTCCTCAAGTCCGGTGGCGGCAACATCACCGTCAACAAGCGCCCCCTCGACCAGTACTTCGGTCGCGAAGTGGCGCGCATGATCGTTCGCCAGCCCCTCGAGCTGGTGGAGATGGTCGACAAGTTCGACGTCAACGTGACGGTTGAAGGCGGTGGCAGCTTCGGTCAGGCCGGTGCGATTCGCCACGGTCTGGCGCGCGCGCTGATGGATTACGACGAGGCCCTGCGCGGCTCCCTGCGCAGCGCAGGCTACGTGACCCGCGACGCCCGTGAAGTCGAGCGGAAGAAAGTGGGTCTGCGCAAGGCGCGTAAGCGTCCGCAGTACTCCAAGCGCTGATTGTGTCGCGGCCGGCCCTGTGCCGACTGCGCCGTACTCGAAAAACGTCCGGTCTGTATATTCAGGCCGGGCGTTTTTTTGTATATGAAACAGTGGCTTGCATTCGCTGTCCGCGGTGAAAAATGCCCCTTCTCCTTGTCAGGAAAGGGCAAAGTCATTACTATTTGCAGCATTTTTTGCAGTGTGGTCCCTTCGGTCGGGTAGCGCGAGTCGCCGGGCCGTCAACCAGGAGAAAGAAGCATGAGTAGCGATGGCGTGAACACCGGCAGGAGACGTTTCCTGACGGCCGCGACCAGTGCGGTTGGCGTTGCCGGCGCCGTAGGTATTGCCGTGCCCTTCGTCGGGTCCTGGAGCCCGTCGGAAAAGGCCAAGGCGGCCGGTGCACCGGTCAAGGCCGATATCAGCAAGCTGGAGCCCGGTCAGATGATCGTGGTGGAGTGGCGGGGCAAGCCGGTTTATGTGCTGCGCCGCAGCCCGGAGATGCTCGACAATCTGGACAAGCTCACCGACGTGCTCAAGGATCCGGATTCCAGCATTTCCCAGCAGCCCGAGTATATCGAAGGTGCGGCACGCGCCCTGCGTCCGGAAATCTTCGTGGCCGAGGGCCTCTGCACCCACCTGGGTTGTGCGCCGAAATTCCGCCCCGAAGTGGGCGCGGCCGACCTGGGTGGCGACAGCTGGCTGGGTGGTTTCTTCTGCCCCTGTCATGGCTCCAAGTTCGACCTCGCGGGCCGGGTTTTTTCCGGGGTGCCTGCCTCGACCAACCTGGTGGTCCCCCCTTATTCCTATGAAAGTGACACCGTCGTGGTAATCGGCGTGGACGCGGAGGCAGCCTGATGATCAACATGCTTACCGGATTGCGCGACTGGGTCGATGACCGTCTGCCGATCATGCGGGCGTGGAACACCCACATGGGCAAGTACTACGCGCCCAAGAACTTCAATTTCTGGTACTTCTTCGGGGTGCTGTCCCTGCTGGTGCTGGTCAACCAACTGCTGACCGGCATCTGGCTGACCATGAACTACACCCCGAGCGCGGAGCAGGCCTTTGCCTCGGTCGAGTACATCATGCGCGACGTCCAGTACGGCTGGATCCTGCGTTACATGCACTCCACGGGGGCCTCGGCCTTCTTCGTGGTGGTCTACCTGCACATGTTCCGTGCCCTGATCTACGGTTCCTACAAGAAACCCCGGGAGTTGATCTGGATCTTCGGCATGCTGATCTTCGTGGTGCTGATGGCGGAGGCCTTTGTCGGCTACGTGCTGCCCTGGGGCCAGATGTCCTACTGGGGTGCCCAGGTGATCATTTCGCTCTTCGGCGCCATCCCGGTGGTGGGCGAAGACCTGGTGACTTGGATTCGCGGTGACTACCTGATCTCCGGCATCACGCTGAACCGCTTCTTCGCTCTGCACGTGGTCGCGCTGCCTATCGTCCTGCTGGCCCTGGTGGTCCTGCACCTGCTGGCCCTGCACGAAGTGGGTTCCAACAACCCCGATGGCGTGGAGATCAAGAAGAACAAGGGCCCCGACGGCGTGCCCCTGGATGGTGTGGCTTTCCACCCCTACTACACGGTGCACGATCTGCAGGCGATCGGTGTCTTCCTGTTCATCTTCTGTGCGGTGATGTTCTTCATGCCCGAGATGGGTGGCTTCTTCCTGGAGTATGCCAACTTCGAGGAAGCCAATGCCCTGAAGACGCCCGACCACATCGCGCCGGTCTGGTACTTCACCCCCTTCTACTCGGTGCTGCGCGCGGTGCCCGACAAGTTCTGGGGTTTCGTGGCTTTCGCCGCTTCGGTGGCGATTCCCTTCCTGCTGCCCTGGTTGGATCGCAGCCCGGTGAAGTCCTGGCGCTACCGCGGCAACCTGAACAAGGTCATGCTGGTGCTGTTTGTCGCGTCGTTCCTGATCCTCGGTGTTCTCGGCGTGAAGTCGCCGACCCCGGAGCGCACGGTGCTGGCGCAGATCTGTTCCGTCTTTTACTTTGCCTTCTTCCTGCTGATGCCCATCTGGTCGTCCCTGGACAAGGTGAAGCCGGTGCCGGAGCGGGTTACCACCAACGGCGGTATCGGGTTCTGGGGCAGCATGGGCGCGCTGGCCCTGATCGCCGCCCTGACCATCATTCCGCTCAAGGCGGTGGGCGCGGAGTCGGCGCATGCCTGTGGCAGTATCCCCTGTGACGAGTTCACCGCGGATCCCTCCGACAAGGCCTCACTGCAGAGCGGTGCGCAGCTGTACATGAACTACTGCATGGGCTGTCACTCGCTGCAGTACTCGCGCTACAACCGCGTGGCCAAGGACCTGGGGATCCCCGAGGACCTAATGCAGGAGCACCTGATCTTTGATCCCGACGTGCAGATCGGTGAGCTGATGGAAAACGCCATGGACGAGCGTCTGGCCAAGGTCTGGTACGGGGTTAACCCCCCGGACCTGACGCTGGTGGCACGCGCCCGTCAGCCGGAGTGGCTGTACACCTACCTGCGGAATTTCTATCGCGATGACAGCCGCCCCTACGGCGTCAACAACCGGGTGTTCAAGGACGTCGGCATGCCCCACGTACTGCTGGAACTGCAGGGCATGCAGGAATGTGCCATGGGGCCGGCCCGCGCCGACAACGGTGGCGTCAAGCGCGATCCGCTGACCGGTGAGGACATCCTGGAAGAGCCCTGCGGCCAGTTCACCATCGCCGAGAAGGGCAGTATGGAGCCGGAAGAGTTCGATGCCGCAATGTACGACCTGGTCAATTTCCTGTCCTACACGGCCGAACCGATGGCCTCCGATCGCAAGCGCATTGGCCTGTTTGCGCTGCTGTTCATTGCCATCTTCTTCGTCTTTGCCTGGCTGCTCAACCGCGAGTACTGGAAAGACGTACACTGAGACCCCCTGGAGCCGCGCCCGCGGGCGCGGCCCCGATCACCTGAAGAGATCCGAGCCGAGCCATGAAAAGAGCTGACGAAAATGTCATGAGCGTGGTTGCCCGCCGGGCATCCATGACCTGCTTCTCCGACAGTACCAGCCAGTACAGTCATCGCGTGCGGATCGTTCTCGCGGAGAAAGGTGTCACCGCCGACATGATCGATGTGGACGCCGCGCACCCGCCGCAGGAGCTGGCAGACCTGAACCCCACAGCGTCGCTGCCCACCCTGGTGGATCGCGACCTGGTGCTGTGGGAGTCCAAGGTGATCATGGAATACCTGGACGAGCGCTTCCCGCACCCGCCGTTGCTGCCGGTGTACCCGGTGGCCCGGGCCGAGAGCCGCCTGTACATGCATCGCATCGAAAAGGATTGGTGTTCGCTGGTGGACTCCATCCAGAATTCCCGCAGCGACAATGTGGTGTCCAAGGCCACCAAGGAGCTTCGCGAGGGGCTTACCGCAATCGCTCCGATATTTGCCGAGAAACCGTTCTTCATGAACGAGGAGTTTACCCTGGTGGATTGCTGCCTGGCGCCGATCCTCTGGCGGCTGCCTTCCCTGGACGTGGAGATCAAGTCGACCCGGCAAACCAAGCCGCTGCTGAACTACATGAGCGAGCTGTTCAATCGCGAATCCTTCCAGGAAAGTCTTACCGAGCGTGAGCGGGAGATGCGCTCCTGAGGGGCGAGGCATGACTCCTGTTCCACCGACCATGAATTCCAGCCGCCCCTACATCATGCGGGCGCTCTACGACTGGATCGTCGACAACGGCTGCACGCCCTACCTGCTGGTGGATGCGCAGCGGCCGGGCGTCGAGGTGCCTGTCCAGTACGTCAAGGACGGGCAAATCGTACTCAATATTAGCCCGTCGGCCGTGATCGAGTTGCAGATCGGCAACGACTGGATCAGTTTCAATGGCCGCTTCGGCGGCACGCCCACCGATGTTCTGGTGCCGGTGGGTGCCGTGGTGGGTATCTATGCCCGTGAAAACGGGCAGGGCATGGTGTTCGAGCCGGAAGAACCGCCCTCACCTGACGGGCCCGACAGCCCCGATTCCGGCCCCGAGGAGCGGCCCGGAGCCGGCTCGCGCGGCGGCCGTCCCTCTCTGAAAGTCGTCAAGTAAGCCCGCCTGTCGCCCCCCCTTTGGCCCGGTGGCCCCGCATTGGCGGGGCTGCCCGGGAGTCGCGGGGTCAGGAAATGATTTCGAACAGTTGAACCACGCGCTTGACGCCTGCCACGGAAGCCGCGACATCGGCAATGCGGTCGGCGTCGCGCTGGGTAACCAGACCCATCAGATAGACCACGCCGTTTTCCGTGACCACCTTGGTGCGCAGGCCGGGGGTATCGAAATTGCCCAGAAGCCAGGACTTGATCTTGGTTGTGATCCAGGCGTCGCTGGTGCGGGTCAGTGCCGAGGTCGGTGCACCCACTTCGAGCTCATTGTAGATGCGCCGTACACCGGTGATGTCACGCAGCTCGTTGGCCGCCAGGGTTTTCAGTTCGGGTGTCGCCACCTGCCCGGCCAGCAGCACAAAACCGTTGTAGCTGACCACCGTGAGATGGGATTGATCGAAGCGTTTGTCCGCGGCGTGAATGTTGACCACCGCTTTGACTTCAATGCTTTCATCCTCGACCTGTTGGGCTACGGTGCGGCGGTCCGGCTGGTCTTCAATGGGGTTGGCTTCGACGCTGGCGAGCATGGTGCCGCAGCCGGTGAGCATGAGGGCGGAGAGCAGCAGAGCAAGAGGGGCTATCACTTTCATGGTCAGTTTCCGTGGTAATGTCCAAACAGGTTGCGCTCTACCAGCTCGCAGAGCAGATGGAGCGCGAGAATCTGCAGCTCGGTGACCCGGGCCAGGGTATTGCCGGCGCAGGGCAGCAACACTTCGCCGGGCTCGACCTTGTCCGCCAGGGAGCCATCGCGCGCCGACGAGAGCACGACGATGGTCATGTCGCGCTCGCGGGCCACTTCCAGCGCCCGCAGCAGATTGCCACCCACGCTGCCGCTGCAGATGCACAGCAGGATATCACCAGAGTGCGCCAATGCACGCAGAGACTGGGCAAATACCTCGTCCAGGCCGTGCCGGCTGGCCAGACTGCCCAGACTGCTGCTGTCGGCGGCCAGCGCCATGGCGGGCAGTGCGGGGCGTTCCTGCTCAAAGCCTGCCAGCATCCGCGAGGCAATCAGCTGGGCGAGGGCGGCGTCGGGGCCGTTCCCGCAGGTGAACAGGCGTCCCTCCTGCAGGAAGGCCTGGGTAATGCAGGCGGCGGCTTCGACCAGGGGCGGTGCAAGTTCGTCCACGGCGAACGCGATGCCCTCTATGGCCTCCTGGCAGCGCTGCGCCAGGAACGGGTAGTCGTCATCCATCTCGAGTTCCATCGCCGATAGTAGGGCTGCACGCTCGCTGGGGCGCGCTGCGTTCAGGGTTGGCTGCCAAAGGCATTGCGGATCCACCGGGGTGCCGCGTCAGGCGCGAATTGTCGCGGTTCCCAGGCGATCACGTCAAATCGGCAGGCCAGCCTGGCGTAGTGCGGATGCCGGCGCAGGAAGACCGCCGCCGCGCGTTGCAGCTTGCGCTGCTTGCGCCGGTCCACGGAGGCCGCGGCGCCGCCGTAACCCGGATGGCTGCGGGCGCGGACCTCGACGAAGACCAGGCAGCTTCCGTCCAGCGCCACCAGGTCGAGTTCGCCCGCCCGGCAGAGAAAGTTCCTGCACAGGATTTGCCAGCCCCGGGCCAGCAGCCAGCGAGCCGCGCGCTCCTCGTACTCTCGTCCATCGGGCATCCCTGTTCTCCACTGACTGGCGCCGTGTTGCCGCAGTGTAGCCTAGCGCGGCTTCAGGTCGCCGCCATCAAATGTCGCCGGCCTGGCTTCGCGCAGCACGCGCAGGTCGGGGTCCATGCTGAGGAGCCCGGTATTGCCCCGGATCAGGGCATCCGGGCCGGCCTGTAGCTGCGCCAGGCGCGATTGCAGCAGCCAGGCATCGGCCCCCAGTGCATGCAGCCGGGGATAGTGCTCGTCCCCGGTGCTGCCCGCTGTCAGCGCCACTCTTGCCGCGGGATTGGCCCCCAACAGCCAGGGAAGCTCGGCAATGTGCACGCCGTCGAGATCCCGATCGCGATTATCGGGGCTGCCACTGTAGACGCTGGAGGGCGCGTAGATTGGCAGGTTGCCCGCGTAGTGGAAGCTCAGCAGGGGGCGCAGTGAGCGCGCCTCCTGGGGGCTGCTGGTCAGCAGGAAGACGCTGTCCAGGTCCTGCCGACGGCGGGGGCTGAACTCGATGCCGGTGGCCAGCATGGCGCGGACCTCGCGGGCCCGCTGTTCGCTGGCCTGCAGATGCAGGACTGTTTTCAGTCCCTCGGACCAGGCCTCGGGACTGCTGTAGGTCAAGGTGTCAGCGAGCACGCCGCCCTCTGCCCGCCAGGCCGCGGTCAGCGCTTCGCTGAGGCGTGCGCCGCGCTCGCCGGCGGCGCGTACCAGCAGGGCGCGCCGCGCGCCGCTGCCAAAGGCCTGGGCTGCCAGCTGCTGCATTTCATCTTCCGGTGCCAGGGAGAGTTGCAGGAAGGCTGCGCCCACCTGGTTCGGTGGCTCGCTGGCCCGATTCAACGCGATGACCGGCACCGGGCGTTGGCTCAGCCCGGCAAGCCGGTCTACCGCGCCGCGATCCAGCGGGCCGATAACCAGCTCCGCGCCACCTGCCACAGCCTGCCGGTAGGCGCTTTCGACGTCCTTGACGTCGCCGGTATCGATAATTCGGACGCGTGTGGCCGTGCCGCCCTCGGTGGTGGCGAGATAGTGCTGTGCCAGGTAGCTGTTGCGGATTGCCCGCGCGGCGGCGGCGAGCTCGCCGCTGAGCGGCAGCAGCAGTGCCACCTGCCGGGGCTCGGCGTGCGGCTGGAGCAGAAAACCGAGCCCGCCGGGAAGTGTCGCGGCCGCGGGGTGTTGCGGGTGTTGTGCGAGCCAGGCTGTCAGGCCCTTCTGCAGGGCCTGGCCGGAGCGGTCGGGCCGGTCCAGGGCGGCAAGTGACAGCCAGCCGCGCCAGTGCCCGGTGGCGGCAGCCTCGGCCTGTTGTCGGTCTTCCGCGGGGATGCGCAGCAGCGAGCGCCAGGTCTCGCGCATGAGTGCCAGTCGCGCTTCGGGCGAGCGGGTGAGTTTCAGTTGTGCGGCCGCCAGTTGTGCCGCTTTCAGGTGCTCCCCGCGCCGGGTGGCAATCTGCCGGGAGAGGTTGCTGATGCGCTGTTGCAGCCGCGGCGCCGTTGCCGTAGTGGCGGCGCGATCGAGTATCGATGCGGCGTCGACCACCTCGCCCTGCAACCACTTCGACCAGCCCAGGTAGTAATCCCGCCAGGCCTGCTCGGGCGCTGGAAGTGCATCGGGAAGCTGCCGCAGGGTGAGCTGCGCCTGCGGCCATTCACCGGCCAGTAGCAGGCTCTCGACGCGGGCATGCAGCGCTGCGTGGGGTGAGGGTGGCGTGGCAGGCGGTGGTGGCGTTTCCGGTTTGGCGCCGGGCATCTCGACCGGCGCGGCTTGCGTATCCGGGGCAGGCTGTTCCGGGGCGCTGCCGCAGCCGCCGAGGCCGATTAACAGGGCCAGGCACAGGAGCGAAGGCAGTGGCTGGCGAACGCGGGGGTCGCGGGTCATGGTATGCTTCCGGGTTTGTCGGGGAGTGGACCGGGTCACGGCCGGCATCAATCCTCATTATACGGGCAGGAGCGGCGAGTGGAATCCGGACTCTATGTGGTGGCGACCCCCATCGGCAACCTGGCGGATCTCAGCCGCCGCGCCCTCGAGGTGCTGGAAGCCGCTACGCTGGTTGCCGCGGAGGATACCCGGCACAGTCTGCGGTTGTTGCAGCATTTCAATTTGCGAGCTCCGCTGCAGGCCTATCACGAGCACAGCGGCGCCAGGGCCCAGCAGCGCATTCTGGAGGTGCTGGCGGAGGGTGGCGTGGTCGCCCTCGTCTCGGACGCCGGTACGCCACTGATCTCCGACCCCGGCTATCGTCTGGTGCGGGCGGTACAGGATGCGGGCTACCGCGTGGTGCCGATCCCGGGCGCCTGTGCGGCCATCGCCGCCCTGAGCGTGGCCGGTTTGCCGACCGATCGCTTCCTGTTTGCCGGATTTCTGCCGGCGCGTCCCGCGGCGCGTGCGAGCCAGCTGCAGTCGCTGCGGGGCGAGAGTGCCACGCTGGTGTTCTACGAAGCGCCCCACCGCATCAGCGAAACCCTGGATGCCCTGTGCCGCGAATTTGGCGAGGCGCGGGAAGCACTGCTGGCGCGAGAGCTGACCAAGACCTTCGAGACCGTGCGTCGCGACACCCTGGGTGCTCTCCGTGAGTGGGTGGCGGTAGACGCCAATCAGCAGCGCGGAGAGATCGTCCTGGTGGTGGCTGGTGCCGCCGCCGTGGAGCGGGCGCTGGACGAAGAGCTGGCGCGCTGGCTGCTGCGTCTCGCCGAGGATTTGCCGGCCAAGCGTGCCGCCGCGGTGGTCGCCGATATGACCGGTCTGCGCAAGAAGGTGCTCTACGACTACCTGGTCCAGCACCGTCCAGATTGAAAAAGGGGGCGCGGCAGCGGGTTTCGCTTGCCACTGCGGGCGCGCAGCGGGTAGTCTTGCCGCCGAGTCGGTCAGGCGATCGCTCCCGGTTCTGCCGGGGGAGGAAAGTCCGGGCTCCACAGGGCAGGGTGCCAGGTAACACCTGGGGGGCGTGAGCCTACGGAAAGTGCAACAGAAAGGATACCGCCCGGCCTCGGCCGGGTAAGGGTGAAAAGGTGCGGTAAGAGCGCACCGCGTGGCTGGTAACAGGCACGGCGATGGTAAACCCCACCCGGAGCAAGACCAAATAGGAATCCATTGGCTGTGGCCCACAGCGGATTCGGGTAGGTCGCTACAGGCCGGCGGTGACGCCGGTCGCAGATGAATGATCGTCCACGACAGAACCCGGCTTACCGACCGACTCACTTATTCCCCTGATCCGCGCCGCCGCCCAGACGGGGCGCGGGATCCAGCCCTTAGACTGTTTTCTGATAAATACAGCCTCCCAAAAGAAATAAACGGACTGTAACTTAAAGTGAATCCTTAGCATGTCCCGCCACGGGTCTGTTTTGGGTCATGTTTTGCCCCTGCCTTGTACTCGAAAAACCGGCTGTCCAGCCTGCCAAAGTTCCGCTAATTGCCTGAAATTACAGTGTTTTTCGCGGGTTAATTGCTTGACACCCTGTTCCGCGCAGACCTATAGTGTCGAAAAGTGGCGTTAAGTGGGTAAAACTGGTTTTTTGTGGAAGCAAAGGCCAGACCGGTGGAGAATCAGGGCCGTGTTTCGAGGGGTACAGCACATCAACATGGACGCCAAGGGCCGGCTGGCAATGCCGGCCCGTCAGCGCGAGCCATTGTTGGCGCAGTGCGGCGGCCAGATCGTGGTAACCATCGATACCCAGTCCAACTGTCTGGTGGTCTATCCCCTCCCCGAGTGGGAACGAATCGAGCGCGAGATCCAGGCACTCCCGGCCCTGAAGCCGGCGGTCAAGCGCTTTCAGCGCCTGGTGCTCGGTTACGCAACCGACATGGAGCTGGACGGCAACGGTCGCATGCTGCTGCCCCAGCCACTGCGGGATTACGCCCAGCTGGACAAGAAGCTGGTGCTGGTGGGGCAGGGCAACAAGCTGGAGCTGTGGTCCGAGGCGCTGTGGTTTGCCGAGCGCGACCAGGCACTGCTGGACTCGGGGCCAGATGCCGAGCTGCCCGATGAACTCATGTCACTGACCCTGTAGGTGGGCGACGTGCATCAAACAGTCCTGTTGCAAGAGGCGGTGGAAGCCCTGGTGACAACACCCGGTGGATTCTACGTGGACGGCACCTTTGGGCGCGGCGGACACAGCCGCGCGGTGCTCTCGTGCCTCGGCCAGGAGGGGCGACTTCTCGCGGTCGACAAGGATCCTGCCGCTGCCCGGGTGGCGGAGGATCTGGCGGCCGGCGACGGCCGCTTTCAGTTTCTGCACGGCTCATTTGCCGAACTGCCGGCGGCGCTCGCCGCACGCGGTGTGGACTCGGTGAATGGCATCCTGCTGGATCTCGGTGTGTCCAGCCCGCAGCTCGACGAGGCTGAACGCGGCTTCAGTTTCCAGCACGACGGCCCGCTGGACATGCGCATGGACACCAGCCGGGGCGCGACAGCGGCAGAATGGCTCGCCAGCGCTGCCGAGGCGGAGATCGCCCGCGTCCTCAAAGAGTATGGCGAGGAACGTTTTGCGCGTCGCATCGCCGGGGCCATCGTTCGCGCCCGAGCCGAGGCCCCGATCGAGCGCACCAGCCAGCTCTCCCGCATTGTCAGCGAGGCCAATCCCCGCTGGGAAAAGCACAAGCACCCGGCCACGCGTGCCTTCCAGGCGATACGTATCCAGGTCAACGGCGAACTCACCGATCTCTCGGCCCTGCTGGCCGATGCCTTGGATCTGCTCTGTGTCGGTGGGCGCCTGGTCGTCATCAGTTTCCACTCTCTTGAAGACCGCCTGGTGAAGCGTTACATGCGCGACCTGGCCCGGGGCGATGCACTGCCACCGGGCGTGCCGGTGCGGGATGCTGCCCTCAATCGACGCCTGCGGCTGATCGGCAAGGCCGTGCGTGCGGGGGAGTCGGAAGTTGCCGCCAACCCCAGGGCTCGCAGCGCCATCATGCGCGTTGCCGAGAAGGTGGCTTGAGATGGCGGCGCACCGGGTCTCGTACGGTTCGCGGCAGACACCGCTGTGGGTGGGACTGCTGACCCTGTTGCTGCTTGCTTCGGCGCTGGCTGTGGTGCATGCCTCCCATGCCTGCCGGGAGCTGCATACCGAGCTGCAGCGCCTGGAAGTCGAGCAGTGGGCCCTGCAGGAGGACTACGGGCGTCTGCTGCTGGAGCAGAGTACCTGGGCTTCCCACTATCGCGTTGAGCGCACTGCCACCGGTGAGCTGGACATGCAGGCTCCGGCGCCCGGCAGTGTCAGGGTGGTACAGCCATGAGCCGCCAGCGTACGCGAGCCGTTCCCGCCTGGCGTTTTCACCTGATGGTGGTGGCGCTGCTGGCATTGCTGGCTCTTCTTCTCGGGCGAATTCTCTCCCTGCAGGTGCTGGATACCGAACACGGTCGCGAGTTCCTGCAGCAACAGGGTGATCAGCGTACGGTGCGGGTCGCCGAGATTCCCGCCTACCGCGGCCTGATCACAGACCGGCGCGGTGAGCCCCTGGCGGTCAGTACCCCGGTGATCTCGCTGTGGGCCGACCCGCGACTGCTGGTGGAGGTCGAGGATCTCCAGCCCCTGGCGAAGGCGCTGGAGATGCCCCTGACCGATCTGCAGGCGCGCCTGGACCGCTTCGAGCGCAAGGGTTTCATGTATCTGCGCCGCCACCTGGTACCCGAGGTGGCGCGCAAGGTGCTCGACTTGCGGGTGCCCGGGGTGGGAGGCTTTCGGGAGTACCAGCGCTACTACCCGGCCGGGGAAGTGACCGCACATCTTCTGGGCTTCACCAATATCGATGGCGAGGGCATCGCGGGTCTCGAGCTGCAATACGAGAGCGTGCTGCGCGGGGTCCCGGGCAAGAAGCGTTATATCAAGGATCTGCGCGGCAACGCCGTGCGCTACATCGGCGTGGATCAGCCCGCCCGGCCGGGAGCCGACCTGGCCCTCAGCATCGACCTGCGCCTGCAATACCAGCACCACCAGGAGCTGCAGCGGGCGATGGCAGTGACCGGCGCCAGCGGCGGCACCATCGTGACCCTGGATGCCCGCACCGGCGAAGTGCTGGCCATGGTGAATCATCCGGTCTTCAACCCCAACCAGACCAGCGCGCCGAAGCCCTCGCACACCCGCAACCGGGCCATGACCGACATGTATGAGCCCGGGTCGACGATGAAGACCTTCACGCTGGTGGCCGCCCTCGAGAGCGGCCGCTGGAGCACGGAAAGCATGATCGATACCTCGCCGGGTTATATCCGGGTGGGGCGCAAGACCCTGCCTGATCCGCGCAACTATGGGGAAATCAGTGTCTCCCGGGTGATCGAGAAGTCGAGCCAGGTTGGCGTTACGCAGCTGGCACAGGATCTTGGGCACGAACCGATTCTGGAGGTCTTCTCGCGCTTTGGTTTCGGCCAGCCGATGGTCACCGGCTTCCCCGGTGAGAGCGCGGGCTTTCTGCCCAGCCGCAACCGCTGGAGTGCGATTGAAAAGGTGACCCTGGCATTCGGGTATGGGTTGACCGCCACGCCTTTGCAGCTGGCGCGGGCCTACAGCGCATTTGCCAACGATGGGCAGTTGCCGCAGGTATCCCTGCTTCGGGTCGCCGATGCCGACGCCGCGGATACGGCTGTGCCGGTAGTGAGCGCCGACCTGGCGAGGGAAGTGCGTGACGTGTTGCACCGGGTGACCGGTGAGCACGGCACTGCGCGCCGGGCGAGGGTGGACGGTTACGATGTCGGGGGCAAGACCGGTACGGTGCACAAGGTCGGCCCGGGCGGTTACCAGGACAAAAAATACCTGGCCCTGTTCGCCGGCATGGCCCCCATCGACAATCCGCGCTTCGTGACGGTAGTGGTGATTGACGAGCCCCAGGGCGAGGCCTATGGCGGCGGCGCGGCGGCAGCGCCGGTCTTCGCGCGGGTCGCGGCGGGTACCCTGCGTCTGCTGAATGTGGCGCCGGATCAGCCCGAGGCCGTACTGGCCCAGGCGGACACCACCGCTCGGCGGGGGGTAGAGGGATGAGTAGCGCGCGCGGCATGTCACTGCCCGAGCTGCTGGACGGTCTGATTCCGGCGGTGCCGGACGTCCGTGTCTTTGATCTGCAGCTGGACAGTCGCCGGATTGCGCCCGGTCAGCTGTTTGTTGCCCTGCCCGGGCAGCATCACGACGGGCGGGACTTCATTCGCGAGGCGGTCGCCGGCGGCGCGGCGGCAGTCATTGCCGAGCCCCCGCTCCCGGCGGGTCTGGATACGGGGTCCGTTCCGGTCGTTTCCATCGAGGGCCTGGCACGCCGCCTGGGTGGCCTGGCCGCGCGCTTTTTCGGCGACCCCGCCAAGGCCCTGGCCGTGCTCGGTGTCACCGGTACCAACGGCAAGACCACTTGTACGCGCCTGGTGGCCCAGCTGCTGCGTCGCTGCGGTCAGCGCTGCGGCGTCATCGGCACACTCGGTGCGACCCTGGGTGACGATATTGCTGCGGCCCTCAATACCACCCCCGATGCCATCGCCCTGCAACGACAGCTGGCGGACTGGTGCGAGGCGGGGGTGGACAGTGTCGCCATGGAGGTGTCCTCCCATGCCCTCGACCAGGGGCGCGTGGATGGTCTGGCCTTTCGCGTGGCGTTGTTTACCAACCTGTCCCGTGACCACCTCGACTACCACGGCAGTATGGCGGCTTACGGGCAGAGCAAGATGAAACTGTTCCTTTCCCCGCAGCTGGGCGACGCGGTGATCAACCTGGACGATGCTTTCTCGGCGACGCTGCTGGCGAATCTGCCGGCGGCTGTTCGCCCCTGGACCTACTCGGCAACGGGGCGTGCGGAGGCGGACATCCGTGTGCTTCGCGCCGACTTCCACAGCGGTGGTGTGCGCGCCGACGTGCTGACTCCCTGGGGGGAGGGCAGCTTCGACAGTCCCCTGCCGGGAGATTTCAACCTGGCCAATGTCACCGCGGCCATCGCCGCCGCGGTATGTCTCGGCGCCCCGCTCGCGTCGGTGTTGGCGGCCGTCAGCGCGCTGCAGCCGGTACCGGGGCGGATGGAGCTGGTGGCCAACACACGGCAGCTACAGGTGGTCATCGACTACGCGCACACACCCGATGCGCTGGCACAGGTGCTGGCCGCGCTGCGTCCCCACGTCGAGGGGGAATTGCACGTCGTATTCGGTTGCGGTGGCGACCGCGACCCGGGCAAGCGCCCGTTGATGGGTGAGGTTGCCTGTCGGCTCGCCGACCAGGTGCTGCTGACCTCCGACAACCCCCGCGGCGAGGACCCCGAGGCCATTCTGGATGCCATTGAAGCCGGCTGTGAGCGGCCGGTTGTGCGGGAGCCCGACCGTGCCCGGGCCATTCACCGGGCGCTCGCCGGGGCGCGACCGGGTGACTGTGTCGTGATTGCCGGCAAGGGGCACGAGGATTATCAGATTCTGGGTGATCGGCGGGTGCCGTTCAGTGACCGGGCCTGCGCCCGGGATGCCCTGTCGGGAGGGCAGACGGCATGATGCGTGAATTTACCTTGGGTGAACTGGCGCAGGCGGTGAAGGGCGAGTTGCAGGGCGGTGACGCCTCGGTGCGGGGTGTCACCATCGACAGCCGCAGGGTCGAGCCCGGTGACCTGTTCGTGGCACTGCCGGGCGCGCGCGTGAATGGCCATGACTTCCTCGATGCGGTTGCGGCGGCAGGCGCTGTCGCCGCGGTGGTCAGCCGCGACGTGGAGACAACACTGCCGGTCATTCGGGTGGGCGATACGCGCCAGGCGCTGGCAGACCTCGCCGCTCACAATCGCCGGGCCTACCGCGGAACCCTGGTGGGTATTACCGGCAGCAGTGGCAAAACCACGGCCAAGACCCTGGTCGCAGCGGTGCTCTCACGCGGCGGCGAAACCCTGGCCACCGAGGGCAACCTGAACAACGAGATCGGTGTCCCGCTCACCCTGCTGCGGCTCAAGCCGTCCCACCGGTTTGCCGTGGTGGAAATGGGGGCCGGCCGACGCGGGGATATCGGCTGGCTGTGTGATGTTGCGCGGCCGGATGTCGCGTTGCTGCTGAATGCCATGCCGGCGCACCTGGAGGGCTTCGGGACCCTCGAGGACGTGGTCGAGGCCAAGGGCGAGATTTACCAGGGCCTGCGCGGTCAGGGGACGGCCATCATCAACGCCGACCAGCCCTGGGCGGCTCGCTGGCGTGCCCGGGCCCAGGGCGCGCGAGTTCTCGACTATGCCCTGGAGGGAACAGCGGCGATTCGGGCCCGGGATATTCGCTCCCGGGGCATGGCGGGCTCCAGTTTTATCGCCTCGACGCCCGAGGGGGACACGCCCGTGCGTTTGGCCTTGCCCGGTCGACACAACGTTTCCAATGCGCTGGCGGCGATGGCCATCGGTCTGGCCTGCGGCCTGGGTCTTGCCGAGATAACCGCAGGCCTCGCCGAGGTCAGGCCGGTGACGGGCCGCGGCGCCCTGTCCCGTGGCCCGCGGGGCTGCACCCTGGTGGATGACACCTACAACGCCAACCCCGGTTCGGTGCGCGCCGCGATTGATCTGCTGACGGACTGCGCCCCCCGTCGCTGGCTGGCCCTGGGTGCCATGCTGGAGCTGGGTGCCGAGAGTGAGCGCATGCATCGCGAGATTGGCGAATATGCCCGGGAGCAGGGGCTGGAGGCCTTTGTCGGGGTGGGTGAGGCGCTGCGCGGAGCGGTCGACGTTTTCGGCGACGGAGGGCAGTGGTTCGCCGACTGCGACAGCGCGGCGGTGGCGCTGCGCGATCAAATACAGGCGGGGGACACCCTCGTCATCAAGGGCTCCCGCGGCAGCGCCATGGAGCGCCTGCTGACGGCGCTGGCCGAAGACTCAAGCGAGGCGGGAGACTGAGATGCTATTGCTGCTGGCCGAATATCTGACGCGATTTGAGGGGGCTTTTCAGGTCTTTCAGTACCTGACGCTGCGGAGCATCCTCTCGGCGGGTACGGCGCTGGCGATTTCGCTGCTGGTGGGACCGGCAATGATTCGCTGGCTGAACCAGTACCAGGTCGGCCAGTCGGTGCGCAGTGACGGGCCCCAGAGCCATCTGAGCAAATCCGGCACACCCACCATGGGTGGTGCGCTGATCCTGGTGGCTATCGCCGTGGCGAGCCTGCTGTGGGCCGACCTGCGCAGCCCCTACATCTGGATTGCGTTGGGGGTCACCGCGGTGTTCGGTGCCGTGGGTTGGGTCGACGACTACCGCAAAGTGGTGGAGAAAGACTCCCGTGGCTTGCCCGCACGCTGGAAATATTTCTGGCAGTCCGTGGCGGGGCTCGCGGCGGCCATCTATCTCTATGTGGCCTTTGACACACCGGTGACCACGCAGCTCTTCGTGCCCTTTTTCAAGGACTTTGCCTGGAGCATGGGCCCGCTGTTCATCCTGCTCACCTACTTCGTGATTGTCGGCGCCAGCAACGCGGTCAACTTGACCGATGGCCTGGACGGCCTCGCCATTTTGCCCACGGTGATGGTGGGCACCGCGCTTGGCGTCATCGCCTATCTCACCGGCCACGTGGATTTTGCCAGTTACCTGCATATTCCCTACGTCGCGGGCAGCGGTGAACTGGCGGTGTTCTGCGGTGCGATTGCCGGGGCCGGGCTGGGCTTCCTCTGGTTCAACACCTATCCGGCGCAGGTGTTTATGGGCGACGTGGGGGCACTGGCACTGGGCGCTGCTCTGGGAACCGTGGCGGTGATTACCCGCCACGAGATCGTGTTCTTCATCATGGGGGGGATTTTCGTGCTGGAGACCGTCTCGGTCATCCTGCAGGTCGCCTCCTTCAAGCTGACAGGCAGGCGCATCTTCCGCATGGCGCCGATTCACCACCACTTCGAGCTGAAGGGGTGGCCGGAGCCGCGCGTGATCGTGCGCTTCTGGATTATTACCGTGATGCTGGTCCTGTTCGGGCTGGCGACATTGAAGCTGCGATAGGGGGTACAGGGGCACCGTGACCGACAGTCTGATTGCCAGCAGTGCGCAAACCGTTGTCTACGGCCTGGGTGTGACCGGGCTGTCCTGCGTGCGCTACCTGCGCCGCCGCGGTGATCGCTGTGCGGTAATCGACACTCGCGAAGCCCCCCCGGGACTGGCTGCACTGCGCAGTGAGTTTCCCGAGGTGCCGGTCTTTGCGGGCAGCGCGCCAGACGCCCTGGTAGAGAGCGGCGGCGACTGGGTGGTGAGCCCGGGCATTTCCCTGGACGATCCGCTGGTGGTGCGCGCGATGGCCGCGGGAGCCCGCGTTCTCGGCGATATCGACCTGTTTGTCGCGGCCGCACAGGCACCGGTTGTGGGTATTACCGGTTCCAATGCCAAATCCACGGTGACCTCCCTGCTCGGTTGCATGGCCGAGGCCGCGGGGGTCAATGTCGGTGTCGGGGGCAACCTGGGCGTGCCGGCGCTGGACCTGCTGGCTCCCGGGCGTGAACTGTACGTGCTGGAGCTCTCCAGCTTCCAGCTGGAGCGGGCTGGACGACTGGCGCTCGCCGTGGCCACGGTACTCAATATTTCCGCGGACCACCTGGACCGCCACGGTTCCCTGCAGCAGTACCATCAGGCCAAGCACCGCATCTTCCGCGGCTGCGGCCACGCGGTGGTCAATCGCGACGATCCCCTGACCCAGCCCTTGCTGGAGCCCGGAGTGCCGGTGACCAGCTGGCGACTGGGCGAGCCGGACCTGAATGGTTTCGGGGTGCGCAGTGAGGACGGCGTCGACTGGCTCTGCCGCGGGCTGACACCCCTGATGCCCGCCAGCGACCTCGGCCTGGTCGGTCGCCACAACCTCGGCAACGCCCTGGCGGCGCTGGCCCTGGGCTACGCCGCGGGCCTGCCGGTGGAGGCCATGCTGCGCGCAGCGCGCCAGTTCCAGGGGCTTCCCCATCGCTGCCAGAACGTCGGCAGTGTGGATGGTGTGCGCTATGTCAACGACTCCAAGGGCACCAATATTGGCGCCACCGAGGCGGCCCTGAGCGGTGTCGGTGGGCAAGGCAATGTCCTGCTGGTCGCCGGTGGTATTGGCAAGGGTGCGGATTTTCGCACTCTGCGCGGCGTGGTACAGCGCCACTGCAAGGCGCTGCTCCTGCTCGGGGAAGCGGCGGAGGAGCTCGCCGTTGCCCTGGGCGACCTCTGCCCGGTACACCGGGTTGCCGACATGCCGGAGGCGGTGTCGACAGCGGCCCAGCTGTCTGCGCCCGGGGATGTGGTCCTGCTGTCCCCCGCCTGCGCCAGTTTCGACATGTTCACCGGCTATGCGGCCCGCGGTGAGGCTTTCGTGGCCGCCGTGGCGGCGCTGCGGGAGGGTCGGGCATGATGGGCCCCTGGCGCGACTTGCGGGTTGAACCCGTCCTGTTCGGACTGGGGCTGGCGCTGCTGCTCACCGGTCTGGTCGCCATCAGTTCGGCCTCGGTGGAGTACGCGGACTGGCACTTCCAGGACGCCTGGCATCACACCCATCGACACCTGATGTACTTGCTGGTGGCCCTGGCGGCCGCCAGCCTGGTTCTGCTCCTGCCCCTGGGTTTCTGGCTGAGAACCGGCTGGGCGTGGTTGCTGGTGGGGCTCGCCGCGCTGGTCGTCGTGTTGCTGCCGGGTATCGGCAAAGAGGTCTACGGGGCGCAGCGCTGGCTGGCCATCGGGCCGTTCAGCCTGCAGCCCTCCGAGTTTGCCAAGCTGGCCATCCTGATTTACCTGGCGGGCTACCTGGTGCGACAGGCGCGGGAGGTGCGCCAGGAGTGGAGCGGCTTCATCAAGCCGGCGGGTGTGCTGGGCCTGGTTGCTCTCCTGCTGCTTGCCGAGCCCGACTTCGGCGCGACTGTCATCATCGGTGGCATGGTCATGGGCATGCTGTTCCTGGCGGGGGCGCGACTGGCGCCTTTCCTGACTGTGCTTGGCCTGGCGCTGGGCGGGCTGGTACTGCTGGTCCTGGCGGCGCCCTACCGGATGCAGCGACTGACCGCCTACACCGATCCCTGGGCGGATCCCTACGGCAGTGGCTTCCAGCTGATTCAGTCACTGATTGCTTTCGGTCGCGGCGAGTGGTTTGGGGTCGGCCTGGGCAACAGTGTGCAGAAACTGTTTTATTTGCCGGAGGCTCACACCGACTTCGTGTTCTCCATCTGGGCCGAGGAAACCGGCTTCATCGGGGCCCTGGCGCTGATCGGGCTGTTCGTCGCCTTGATCTGGCGAGTGCTCCAGGTGGGACGCCTGGCCCAGCTCGGTGGGCACGAGTTCGGCGCCAACCTCTGCTATGGCGTGGCGCTGGTGTATGCCGGCCAGGCTTTCGTCAACATGGGCGTGAGCGCCGGTTTGCTGCCGACCAAGGGGCTGACGCTGCCTTTCGTGAGTTACGGCGGTTCCAGCCTGATCGTGTCCTGCTGCATGCTGGCCCTGGTGCTGCGTGTTGCCATGGAGTGTCCCGCCCCGGCGGGTGCCGCCACGCGGGAGGCAAGCCCATGAGCCGGCCGCGGGTATTGATCATGGCGGGGGGCACCGGCGGGCATGTCTTCCCGGCACTGGCCCTGGCCCAGGTGCTGCAGGCCCGCGACTGGCAGGTCGACTGGGTGGGTACCCAGCGCGGGCTGGAGGCGCGGGTGGTGCCAGCGGCGGGTATCCCCCTGCACACCCTCGCGGTGCGCGGGCTTCGCGGCAAGACCTCCTGGCATACCCTGGTGGGTGGGCTGCGCCTGCTGTGGTCATTGCTTCAGGCCCTGTCGCTGGTCTGGCGTCTGAAGCCGGACTGTGTGGTGGGCATGGGGGGCTACGTGGCTGGCCCCGCGGGCCTGGCGGCCTGGCTGCTGCGCCGGCCTTTGCTGATCCACGAACAGAATGCGGTTGCCGGAACCACCAACCGGCTGCTGGCGCCCCTGGCGCGCACCGTGGTGGCGGGCTTCCCTGGCGCTTTCCGGGACGCGATGCAGCCGCGCGTACTGGGCAACCCGGTACGCGAGTCCCTGGTAGAGGCGGCGCGGGAGCACCATTGGGACTATCACGGTCAGCGCCCACTGCACCTGCTGGTTCTCGGCGGCAGCCTGGGTGCACAGCCGATCAACCAGCTGCTGCCGGAAGTGGTCCGGCAGCTGAGCCAGCGCGCGGGCGCGGGCGCCGTAGAGGTCTGGCACCAGGCCGGCGAGGCCCATGCGGCGGGTCTGGAGAAGGACTATGGCGCCCTGCTGGGCCAGGGCGTTCGTGTCAGCCCCTTTATCGAGGATATGGCAGAGGCCTATGCCTGGGCCGATGTGGTGCTGTGCCGTGCCGGCGCGCTGACCGTGGCGGAGCTGGCCGTGATGGGGCGCCCCGCACTGCTGGTGCCGCTGCCCCATGCCATCGACGACCACCAGACCGCCAACGCGCGCAGCCTCTCTGAACGTGGCGGCGCGTTACTGCTGCGTCAGTCCGAACTGAGCGCCGAGCGTGTGGCCGCGGCACTCAAGGGCTATATCGATACCCCCCGGCGCCTGGCCGCCATGGCCGCGGCGGCTGCCGCGGCGGCGAGCCCCCGGGCCACCGCGGACGTGGCCGATTGCGTCCAGGAGCTGTTGAAGCATGAGTGAGCGCAACGTCTACAGTGTGCCCGAGATGCGCCGTATCCGCCGGATCCACATGATAGGCATCGGCGGCACTGGCATGAGCGGCATCGCCGAAGTCCTGGTCAACCTCGGCTACCAGGTCGCCGGCTCTGACCTGCGTCCCACCTCGGTAACCGAGCGCTTGCAGAGCAAGGGCATCGTGATTCACTTCGGCCACGCCGCCGACAATATCGGCGCCGCGGATGTCGTGGTCAGCTCCAGTGCTGTGAAGGATGACAACCCCGAGGTCCGCGCCGCGCGGGAGGCGCGGGTGCCGGTGGTGCCCCGCGCCGAGATGCTCGCGGAGCTGATGCGCTACCGCCATGGTATCGCCGTGGCCGGTACCCACGGCAAGACCACCACCACCAGCCTGATTGCGGCGATCTTTGCCGAGGCGGGGCTGGATCCGACCTTTGTCATTGGCGGTCTGGTCAACAGTGCCGGCAGCAACGCCCAGCTGGGTGCCAGCCGCTTCCTGATCGCCGAGGCCGATGAAAGCGACGCTTCCTTCCTGCACCTGCAGCCGATGGTGGCCGTGGTTACCAATATCGAGGCGGACCATATGGAAACCTACGGCGGCGATTTCTCGCGCCTGCGGGGGACCTTCCTGGAGTTCCTGCACAACCTGCCCTTCTATGGGCTGGCCGTCCTCTGTGCCGATGATCCCGTGGTGACCGGGCTGACCCCCGACCTGTCGCGCCAGTTCGTCACCTACGGCTTTGGCGACGAGGCGGACTATCGCGTCACCGATATGTCTCCCGAGGGCCTGACTACGCGCTTTACCCTGCACCGGCCGGCGGGGCAATCGCCACTGGCTGTGCACCTGAACATGCCGGGTCGACACAACGTGCTGAACGCCGCGGCGGCCATCGCGGTGGCCTGCGACGAGGGCGTGCCGGATGCCGCGATTCTCGGCGGCCTGGCGGGTTTTGCCGGCGTCGGTCGGCGCTTTACCCAGCTCGGCGAGCTGGGTCTGCCCGGGGGCAGCGCCCTGCTGGTCGACGACTATGGCCACCACCCGACCGAAGTGCGCGCCACCCTGGAGTCGGCGCGCCAGGCCTGGCCGGATCGCCGGGTGGTGATGGTCTACCAGCCGCACCGCTACTCCCGCACCCGCGATCTCTACGAGGATTTTGTGGCCGTGCTGTCCCGCTGTGATCTTCTGCTGCTGCTGGACGTCTACCCCGCGGGGGAAGATCCGATCCCCGGTGCGGACAGCCGCAGCCTGGCCCGCAGTATCCGCCAGCGGGGCCAGGTGGAGCCCGTGTTCGTGGAGTCGGTGGAGATGGTGCCGGCGCTGCTGCGCGACATCCTCCGCGACGGCGATGTGGTGATCACCCAGGGCGCGGGGAATATTGGACGACTGGCCCAGGACCTGCAGGCCCTGGGGTCGCTGGAGGCCGAAGCATGAGCTGGGAGCTGGCTACCGCCGCCGATGTTGCCGTGCTGCTGGGCGGGCAGTCCGCCGAGCGGGAAATTTCCCTGCAGACCGGCGCCACCATTGTCGACGCCCTGCAGTCACTCGGCTGCCGGGTGCGCCGGGTGGACCCGGCGCAGGCGGGTTGGGTTCGCGAACTGGAAGGGGTGTCCTTCGCCTTCAATGCCCTGCACGGCCCCGGAGGCGAGGACGGCGTGATCCAGGGCGCCCTGGAGAGCCTGGGGGTGGCCTACTCCGGTTCCGGGGTACTGGGCTCGGCCCTGGCCATGGACAAGCAGCGCAGCAAGCAGTTGTGGCAGGGCGTCGGGGTGTCCACGGCCGGCTTTGTCACCCTGGATGCGGACACCGACTGGTCGGCGGTTATGGCCCGCTTTGGCAAGGTGTTCGTAAAGCCGGCCTGTGAAGGTTCCAGCGTGGGTATGGCCCCCGCCTCCAGTGCTGAACAGCTCGAGGCGGCCTGGCGGGCGGCGGCGGGCTACGGCACGGTGCTGGCGGAGCAATTCATCCGTGGCCCGGAATACACCGTGGGCATCCTCGGTGAGCGAGCGCTGCCGTCCATTCGCATGGAGACCGATCGCGAGTTCTACGACTACGAAGCCAAGTACCTGTCAGACGATACCCGCTATCACTGCCCCAGTGGCCTGAATGCCGCTGAGGAGGCGGAGGCCGCCGCGCTGGCACTGTCCGCCTTCCGCAGCCTGGGCTGCGCGGTCTGGGGACGCGCCGACCTGATGCGCGATGCCGATGGCCGTTTCTACGTGCTGGAAGTGAACACCATCCCCGGCATGACCTCCCACAGCCTGGTGCCGATGGCGGCGCGGGCCGCGGGTATGGAGATGCCGGCCCTGGTGCGCCGGATTGTGGAACTGAGCTGGGAGGAGCGTCACCGCCATGGCTGAGCTGCGTCGCAAGGCCCACCGCCGCCGCGCTGCCGCGACTCCGCGTCGCCGGGGGCGTCGTACGGCCGCGGCGCGCAGCAATGGTCTCTGGCCGCGCCTGGGCGGCTGGCTGAACCGGCTGCTGATTGTCGCGGGCCTGTGTGCCGTCGGGCTGGCCGCCACCCGGGCCTGGCTGGCCCTGGCGGCGATTCCGGTGGAGCGGGTGGGGATCAGCGGCAACCTGCAGCGCACGCAGATCGCGGCAGTGGAGGAGGTGGTGCAGCCGGCCCTGGCGGGGGGCTTCCTGAATGCCGATCTCGGGGCCGTGCGCGGCGAACTGGAGGCCCTGCCCTGGATCTATCGCGCCACGGTGCGTCGCCGCTGGCCGAATGCCCTGGAGGTCGCGGTGGTGGAGCAGCTGCCGATTGCCCGCTGGGGCGAAGGGGGCTTCCTCAACCATGAGGGTGAGGTTTTCGAATCCCGCCGGGCGCGGGAGCTCGGCAGCGACCTGCCGCGGCTGGAGGGGCCACCGGGCAGCGCCCGCGAGCTGATTGTCTCCTTCCAGCAACTGGGAGAGTGGCTGCAGCCACTGGAACTCGAGCTGGCGGCCCTGCGTCGGGATGAGCGCGGCCACCTGACGGCGGAGCTGGCCAACGGCGTGCGGCTGGTGCTGGGCGATCGCGAGTTGCGTGCGCGCCTGTCGCGCTTCGCACGGGTCTGGCGGGCCGAACTGTCGGTGGATCCGGCGCGGGTGGAGCAGGTGGACCTGCGTTACAGCCAGGGGCTGGCAGTCGCGTTCCGCGCGCCTCCGGCCGAGGTGGCAGGTGGGCTGGCCCAGTTGGGTAGCGCACAACAGACAACAACACATATGACTGGTGGGGAGTGAGACTGCCATGGGCAGCGCACAGGACAAACGCATGATCGTGGCACTGGACATCGGCACCTCCAAGGTGGTGGCGATTGTCGGCGAGTTGACCAGCGACGGGGGCATCGAGATCGTCGGTATCGGCTCGCACCCCTCCAAGGGCATGAAGAAGGGCGTGGTGGTGAACATCGAATCCACCGTGCAGTCCATTCAGCGGGCGGTGGAGGAGGCCGAATTGATGGCCGGCTGCCAGATCCACTCCGTCTACGCGGGGATCGCCGGCAGCCACATCCGCAGCCTGAATTCCCACGGCATCGTGGCGATCCGCGAGCGGGAGGTGTCTCACCTGGAGATCGAGCGTGTGCTGGATGCCGCCAAGGCGGTGGCCATCCCCCAGGACCAGAAAATTCTGCACATCCTTCCCCAGGAGTATGTCATCGACAACCAGGAGGGCATCAAGGAGCCCCTGGGCATGTCGGGTGTACGCCTGGAGGTCAAGGTGCACCTGGTCACCTGCGCCGAGAATGCGGCCCAGAACATCGAGAAGTGCATCCGCCGCTGCGGACTGGATGTCGAGGAAATCATTCTCGAGCAGCTGGCCTCCAGCCACGCCGTATTGACCGACGATGAGCGCGAACTCGGGGTCTGCCTGGTGGATATCGGCGGCGGCACCACGGATATCGCCGTGTTCACCGAGGGCTCCATCCGCCACACCGGGGTGATCCCGATCGCCGGCGACCAGGTCACCAACGACATCGCCATGGCCCTGCGCACGCCGACCCAGTACGCCGAGGAGATCAAGATCAAGTACGCCTGCGCCCTGACCCAGCTGGCCGGGCCGGACGAGACCATCAAGGTGCCCAGCGTGGGTGACCGCCCGCCGCGGGACCTGTCCCGCCAGGCGCTGGCGGAGGTCGTGGAGCCCCGCTATGACGAGCTCTTCACCCTGGTGCAGGCCGAACTGCGCCGCAGTGGCTTCGAGGACATGGTGCCCGCGGGCATCGTCCTGACCGGCGGCACCGCCAAGATGGAAGGCGTGGTCGAGCTGGCCGAGGAAATCTTTCACATGCCGGTGCGGGTGGGTTACCCGCAGACGGTCAAGGGGCTGAACGACATCGTGCGCAACCCGATCTACTCCACCGGGGTGGGCCTGCTGCAGTACGGGCAGCGCCAGCTGGCTGAACGCAGCGCCGCGGGGGGTGACCTGGACGATGGCACTGGCCTGTTCGCGCGCCTGCGTGGCTGGCTGCAGAGCAATTTCTGATTTTCAAGCGGTAAATCTCCGCGCGCGAGCGCGGCAAACACGAGAAAGGGGAGAAAGACCATGTTTGAACTGATTGACAACGTACCTCAGAACGCGGTCATCAAGGTCATCGGTATCGGTGGCGGCGGTGGCAATGCCGTGAAACACATGATCGACAACCGGGTGGAAGGCGTCGATTTCATCTGCGCCAACACCGACGCCCAGGCGCTCTCGGACATCGAGTCGCGCACGGTGCTGCAGCTGGGCAACAGCATCACCAAGGGCCTGGGTGCCGGCGCCAACCCCGAGGTGGGTCGCGCCGCGGCGATGGAAGATCGCGATCGCATCGCCGAGTCCCTGCGCGGTGCCGATATGGTGTTCATCACCGCCGGTATGGGCGGTGGCACCGGTACCGGCGGTGCCCCGATCGTTGCCGAAGTGGCGCGGGAAATGGGTATCCTGACGGTCGCGGTGGTGACCCGGCCCTTCCCCTTCGAGGGCAAGAAGCGCCTGGCAATCGCCCAGCGCGGCGTGCAGGAACTGCAGCAATACGTCGACTCGCTGATCACCATTCCCAACGAAAAGTTGCTCGAGGTCCTCGGAAAAAGTACCAGTTTATTGGATGCCTTCCGCGAAGCGAATGATGTATTGTTGGGCGCAGTTCAGGGTATTGCCGACCTGATTATTCGCCCCGGCATGATCAACGTAGACTTTGCCGACGTACGTACGGTGATGTCCGAAATGGGCATGGCGATGATGGGAACCGGCAGTGCCCGCGGTGAAAACCGCGCCCGGGAAGCTGCGGAGCGCGCGATCAACAGCCCGCTGCTGGACGATATCGACCTGCAGGGCGCACGCGGCATCCTGGTCAACATCACCGCGGGTCTCGACCTTTCCCTGGGTGAGTTCTCCGAGGTGGGTGACACCATCGAGGAGTTCGCGTCCGACGAGGCGACGGTCGTGGTCGGCACGGTAATCGACCCCGACATGAGCGATGAGATCAAGGTAACTGTCGTGGCCACGGGCCTCGGCGGGGAGGCGGCCCGGGTGCCGCTGCAGGTGGTGGATGCGCCGGCACAGCGCCAGGCGGAGTCGGGTTCCGAGCCCAACTACCGGGATTACGAACGCCCCACCATGATGCGTCGCGCACGCGGCGGCGCAGGGCAGGCAGCTGCCGCGGCCCTCGAAGCCGGCGGCGAGGAGTATTTCGATATTCCCGCCTTCCTGCGCCGACAGGCCGACTAAGCGGGTAGTCCGTCCAGACGCGGCTGCCTGGCTCGGGCCACATCGCGTGATGCGGTCCCAGGGGTGCCCCGGACAGTTCAGGCTGCCGGGGCCCTGGCAAGGTAATGGACACGAACGGACGGACCTATGATTCGACAGCGGACTCTGCGCAATGCCATCCAGGCGACCGGAATTGGCCTGCACACTGGCGACAAGGTCTATCTGAACCTGTGTCCGGCGCCCGTCAACACCGGTATTGTGTTCCGTCGCACCGACCTCGACCCGGTGGTCGAGATCCCCGCGCGGGCGGAGAACGTCGTCGAGACCACGCTGTCCACCACCCTCTGCGCCAATGGCGAGAAGGTGTCGACCGTGGAACACCTGATGGCGGCGATGGCGGGGCTGGGTATCGACAATGCCTATGTCGATGTCAGCGCCTCCGAAGTGCCGATCATGGACGGCAGTGCGGGGCCCTTCGTGTTCCTGATCCAGTCCGCTGGAATCGAGGAACAGGCAGTGGCCAAGAAATTCATCCGCATCAAGCGTCCGCTGGTTGTGGAGGACGGAGACAAGCGAGCCAGCTTCCTCCCCTTTGATGGCTTCAAGGTCTCCTTCACCATCGACTTCGACCATCCGGTGTTCCGCGATCGGTCTCCCCACGCGGAGGTCGATTTTTCCACCAGCTCCTTCGTCAAGCAGGTGAGCCGTGCGCGGACCTTCGGTTTCATGCACGAGATCGAGTACCTCCGCTCCCGCGGCCTGGCCCGCGGCGGCAGTGTCGACAACGCCATCGTGGTGGATGAATATCGCATTCTCAACCAGGATGGTTTGCGCTACGACGACGAGTTCGTGCGCCACAAGATCCTCGATGCCATCGGTGATCTCTACCTGATGGGTTACAGCCTGATCGGCGAGTTCCGCGCCTACAAGTCCGGGCACGCCCTCAATAATGCCGTGGTGCGCAGCCTGATCGCCCAGCCGGACAGCTGGGAGATGGTGACTTTCGAGGACGAGGCCAGCGCCCCGATCTCCTACGCTCTGGCCCCCGCGGCCGCCTGAGCACACGCTATCCGCAATCGGCCCGGCGTCGCGCCGGCTCACCGCCGACCGGGCCCCTGGATCGGCCCCAGCTGCGGTGCCTGTGGCCAAATCTGAAGTGGTAATATTTACACGCCTGTGGCATAGTCACGCGCCTGTATCCTGCAGCCGGTTGTCAATGAAGGTCGTCCTCATACACCGAAAGCATGGCGGTTCGCGGTCTGTCGAATTGGGCCGCTGGTCCCGTGCCCTGCTATCCCTGTGCTGTCTCGGGCTTCCCCTGGGGCTGGTGGCGCTGGGGTATTTTGTCGGTCAGCAGGCCGAGGCCCGCGCCGTGCGCGAAAGCTCCCTGGACAGCATGCAGGATGAGCTGGCCTCACAGTCCTCCGAACTCCAGGGCCTGAGAGCCCGGGCCGAGCGCAAGCTGCAGGCCCTGTCCATGGGCTTGGCGGAGCTGCAGGCTCGCATGACCCGACTCGATGCCCTCGGCGAACACCTCGCCGGCATAGCGAACCTCGAGGCCGGGGAGTTTGATTTCAGCCAGACACCGGCCGTGGGTGGGCCGCTCGCCCCCGATTACGGCGTCGACCTCCTGGCGCCCGGTCTCACCGAGGACATGGAGGCTTTCGCCGAGCGTCTCAGTCGGCGCGAGCACGAGCTGGATATCCTTGAATCGCTGCTGACCCACCGCAAACTGGATGACCAGGCCTGGGTCTCCGGGCGCCCTGTCGAGAAAGGTTACATCTCCTCGGGCTACGGCGTCCGCACCGACCCCTTCACCGGAAAGCGCTCCAGCCACTACGGCATTGATTTCGCCGGCCCCGCGGGGTCCAACGTGGTGGCCGTGGCCAGCGGTGTGGTGACCTGGTCCGGGCGCAAGCCTGGCTACGGCAATCTGGTCGAGCTGTCCCACGGCGACGGGCTGGTAACGCTGTACGCCCATAACCAGGACAACCTGGTGCAGCCGGGGGACGTCGTCCGCAAGGGTGAGCCGATCGCCCTGATGGGCTCCAGCGGCCGCGCTACCGGCTCCCACGTGCACTTCGAGGTGTACAAGCACGGCCGCCCGGTCGACCCTTCCAGCTACGTGCGCCGCACGCGACGCTGACAGCTTCCTCGCAGCAGCTACCAAGGCCCCGTCCGAGACCTATCCGGGCGGGCAGTTCCGTATATCGCGACGACCAATGACATGATCACCAATGCAATGAAAAAAATCTTCGGCACCCGCAATGAGCGGGAGCTGAAACGCCTGCGCAAGGTTGTGCGCCAGATCAATGCCCTCGCCGACGAGATCAAGGCCCTGGATGACAGCGCCCTGGCGGCAAAAAGCGACGAGTTCCGCCAGCGCCTGGAGCAGGGCGAAAGTCTCGACCGGATCCTGCCGGAAGCCTTCGCGGTCTGCCGCGAGGCCAGTGAGCGGACCCTGGGGATGCGTCACTTCGACGTGCAGCTGATCGGCGGCATGGCGCTGCACGAGGGCAAGATCGCCGAGATGCGCACCGGGGAGGGCAAGACCCTGGTGGCGACCCTGCCTACCTACCTGAACGCCCTGACTGGCCACAGCGTTCACCTGGTGACGGTAAACGATTACCTGGCCGGCCGCGACGCCCACTGGATGGGCCCGCTGTACCGCTTTCTCGGGCTGAGTGTCGGCGTGGTGCGCGCGGGACAGTCCCAGGAGGAAAAGCGCCAGGCCTACCGCTGCGACGTGATCTACGGGACCAACAACGAGTTCGGCTTCGACTACCTGCGCGACAACATGGCCTTCAGTCTGGAGGACAAGATGCAGGGGGAGTTGGCCTTCGCCATTGTTGACGAGGTGGACTCCATCCTGATCGACGAGGCGCGCACCCCGCTGATCATCTCCGGTGCTTCGGAGGACAGCTCCGCTCTCTACAAGCGCATCAACAAGCTGGTGCCACTGTTGCAGGAAGACAGCGAGGGCCAGGAAGGGCATTACACTGTCGACGAGAAGCAGCGCCACATCGAGCTCAACGAAGCCGGCCATGAGTTTGTCGAGGACCTGCTGGTCAAGGAAGGCTTGCTGGAGGAGGGCGACAGCCTCTACGCCGCCACCAACCTGGGCCTGCTGCAGCACGTCTACTCCGGCCTGCGCGCCCACGTGCTGTTCAACCGCGACGTGGAGTACATCGTCCAGAATAACCAGGTGGTGCTGATCGACGAGCACACCGGCCGCACCATGCCCGGGCGGCGCCTGTCCGAGGGCCTGCACCAGGCCATCGAGGCCAAGGAAGGGGTGCCGATCCAGAGCGAGAGCCAGACCCTGGCCTCGACCACCTTCCAGAACTATTTCCGCATCTACGGCAAGCTGGCGGGGATGACCGGGACCGCGGACACCGAGGCCTTCGAATTCCGTCAGATCTACGGCCTGGAAGTGCTGGTGATTCCGCCCAACAAGCCGCCCCAGCGGGTGGACCTGAACGACCTGGTCTACCTGACCCGGGAGGAGAAGTTCGACGCCATCATCGCCGACGTGCAGTCCTGCATGGAGAAGGGCGCGCCGGTACTGGTCGGCACCGCCTCGGTGGAAACCTCCGAAGAGCTGTCCCGCCGCTTCCGCCAGGACAAGATCGAGCACAAGGTACTCAACGCCAAATACCACGAGCAGGAAGCCGAGATCATTGCCCAGGCGGGTCGGCCGGGGGTGGTCACCATTGCCACCAACATGGCGGGTCGGGGTACCGACATTGTCCTGGGTGGCAACCTGGATGCCGAGATCGAGTCCTTCGGCGAGGTCACCGCCGAGCAGCGGGAGGAGTTGCGCAAGGCCTGGCAGACGCGCCACGATCAGGTGCTGGAGGCCGGCGGCCTGCATATCCTGGGCACCGAGCGCCATGAGTCGCGCCGTATCGACAACCAGCTGCGCGGCCGTGCCGGGCGCCAGGGTGACCCGGGCGTGTCCCGTTTCTACCTGTCTCTGGAAGACAACCTGATGCGCATTTTCGCCTCGGACCGGGTCAAGGGCTTCATGCAGGCCCTGGGCATGGAGAAGGGCGAGGCCATCGAGCACCGCATGGTCACCAACGCCATCGAAAAGGCCCAGCGCAAGGTGGAGGGTCGCAACTTCGACATCCGCAAGCAGTTGCTGGAGTACGATGACGTCGCCAACGATCAGCGCCAGATCATCTACAAGCAGCGCAACGAGCTGCTCAACGAGGGCGACATCAGCCCGATGATCACGGCGATCCGCGAGGACGTGGTCAACGACGCGATCTCCTCCTACATACCGCCCCAGAGCGTGGAAGAGCAGTGGGATATTCCCGGGCTGGAAAAACAGCTGGAGGCGGAGTTCGCCATCCACTTGCCGGTGCAGCAGTGGCTGGACGAGGACAAGAACCTCCACGAGGAAAACCTGCGCGAGCGCATCGTCGCCGAGATCCAGACGGCCTACGATGCCAAGTGCGAATCGGTTGGCCCGGCCATGCGCAAGATCGAGAAGCAGATCATGCTGCAGGTACTGGACACCCTGTGGAAGGACCACCTCGCCACCATGGACCAGCTGCGCCAGGGTATTCACCTGCGCGCCTACGCCCAGAAGAACCCCAAGCAGGAATACAAGCGCGAATCCTTCGCCCTGTTCGAGCAACTGTTGCAGAACCTCAAGTACGAGGTGATCAAGTTCCTCAGCCACGTGCAGATTCAGCGCCAGGACGAGGCGGCCCAGATCGAGGCGCGCCGTCGCGAGGCGGCGGAGAAGGAACGCCTGGCCTTCCAGCACGCGGCGGCCTCGGCGCTCGCGGAGGAGTCGCAGTCCGGCGAGGGCCAGGGCGAACCCCGGGGAGACGCGGCGGCGACGCCCCAGACCGTGGTGCGCGACCAGCCCAAGGTGGGCCGCAACGACCCCTGCCCCTGCGGCAGCGGGAAAAAGTACAAGCAGTGTCACGGCCGTTTGAGCTGAGCACCAGTCGATAGATAGCAGGAGATAGCCGCATGGCGGTGGGTGAAGACAAGCTGGTAACGCTGTTGCCGGTGCCGGGCGTCCGGCTGGCAACGGTCTGTGCCGGTATCAAGAAGCCGGGCCGCCGGGACCTGGTGGTCCTGGAGCTGGCCCCCGGCAGTCATTGTGCCGGTGTGTTTACCCGCAACGCTTTCTGCGCGGCGCCGGCGGTGGTGGCCCGGGAGCACCTGGGCCAGAGTCGTGGTCGGCCGAACTACCTGCTGGTGAATACCGGCAATGCCAATGCCGGCACCGGGGAGCGCGGCCTCGCCGACGCCCGCCGCTGCTGCGAGGCGTTGGCCGAGATGGCCGGGGTGGATGCGAAAGGGGTGTTACCCTTTTCCACCGGGGTGATTGGCGAGCCGCTGCCGGTGGGGCGGATCACGGATGCCCTGCCCCTGGCGATACAGGGGCTCACCGGCGACGGCTGGCTGGAGGCCGCCCACGGCATTATGACCACTGATACGCGGCCCAAGGGTCACTCCCTGCGTTTCAGCTGCGAGGGGCGCGACTACACCATCACCGGCATCGCCAAGGGCGCCGGCATGATCCGGCCCAACATGGCCACCATGCTCGGCTTTCTGGCCACCGATGCCGCGGTCAGCCAGCCCGTGCTGCAGGCGCTGATCACCGAGGCGGCGGAACTGTCCTTCAACCGCATTAGCGTCGACGGCGACACCTCCACCAATGATGCCTGCGTGCTGGCGGCGACTGGCGCGGCCGGCAATCCGCTGCTGGAGACCCTGGAGGGGCCGCTCTACGACGCCCTGCGGGAGGCGGTGCAGGCCGTCTGTATCGAGCTGGCCCAGGGCCTGGTGCGCGATGGCGAGGGCGCCAGCAAGTTCGTCACCATTGCGGTGAACGGCGGTCGCAACGATCAGGAATGCCTGGATGTGGCTTTCACCATCGCCCACTCGCCGCTGGTGAAGACCGCACTGTTTGCCTCCGACCCCAACTGGGGGCGCCTGCTGGCCGCCATCGGTCGCGCCGGCCTGCCCGAGCTCGACGTCAACCGGGTATCGGTGTTCCTCAATGGCGTTCTGATTGCCGAGAACGGCTGTCGCGCCGCTAGCTACACCGAGGAGCAGGGCGTGGCCGCGATGGCGCCGGAGGAGATCACCATCCGCGTCGAGCTGGACCGCGGCGCGGCCGAGGCACAGGTCTGGACCACGGATTTCTCCTATGATTACGTGCGCATCAATGCGGAGTACCGCACCTGATGGCGGCGCTGCATGTGGCGGTGGGCGTTCTCACGGCCGCGGACGGACGTGTGCTGATCAGCCGCCGCGCCGACGCTGTCCACCAGGGCGGGTTGTGGGAGTTCCCCGGCGGCAAGGTGGAAACTGGGGAGAGTGTAGAGCAGGCCCTGGTGCGCGAGTTTGCCGAGGAACTTGGTGTGCGGGTGAAAGCCACGCGCCCCCTGTTGCTACAGCCTTTTGACTATGGCGACAAGGCCGTATTACTTGACGTGCACCGGATTAGCGAGTGGAGCGGGGAACCACGGGGATTGGAGGGGCAGCCCCTGGCGTGGGTCGCGCCCGAGGCGCTCGCGAATTATGCTTTTCCGGCCGCGAATCGGCCTATCCTGCAGCGTCTGCTGGCGAGTTGATAGAACGCGCGCCATTCGACAATAGCTTCCCCAGGTGCTCCGCGTAATACAGAGGCAGCACGATATTTTCAGTCTCCGTGGCGGGCGAGCCCCGGGTTCCGGTCAGCTTGATGGTCATGTGCGGTTTGCATTTGCTGATATAGGATGCGAGGGACTTGGCGCGGGTTCGGTTGCCACTTTTCACTTCCAGGGGAACCACGCGACCGCTGTCATCGGTCAACAGAAACTCTATCTCCGCGCGCGAATCCTGCCACGAGAAACTTGGCTCCTGACCCATGGCGGCCAGTTCCTGTTGTACAAAGTTTTCGGCGATATAGCCCTTGTATTCATAGGCTTGCTGCTTGAGTTCGCGGTAGCTGGTACCCAGCATGTGGTTCAACAGCCCGGTATCAAACAGAAATAGCTTGACGCGATTCTCCTTCTGATAAGCGGCCAGTGGAGATTTTGCCTGCCCCTCTACCGGAAAGTTTTTCAACACCAGTCGGCAGCGGTGCAGCCAGGCAATGGCGCTCTCCAGCTCCGAGTAGCGCGACTTGCGCTCGTGAACGCCCTTGAACTGGAAGCGTTTGACCGATTCGTCACGCACCGCAGACAGTTGCGAAGGCACGCTGGAAAATACAGCTTCGATCAGTTGGGCATCGGTCTTGCCGGAATACTTGCCGAAATCCCGCTTGTAGCCTTCAACCAAGTCTGCGTGGAGGCGGGAGACGGCCTCAATACGTTGCAGAATGCTGGCATCGCGGTTTTCATACCAGATTGCGACCGCTTCAGGCATGCCGCCAGTGAAGTAGTAGTCAGTGAGCCTGTCAAACAGCTGGCCGTGGGCGGCGGCGTTGTTGACCTGTCCCTCGTAGGCCTTGATCAGGGCCCGCTCTCCGGATGCCCACAGGAACTCCCGGAAAGTCAGTGGCCGCAGAGCGTGCTGCTCCACCTTGCCGACCGGGAAGGAGGTGAGCAAGCCGATATTGGAGCCGCTGGCCGCGATGAACCCCCGGGGTAGCTGTTCGGCAAAGTATTTCAGCGCGGTCACTGCACGTGGGCACTCGCCGATTTCATCCAGAATCAGCAAATCGGTATCGGGGTTGAAAGACTCGCCGGTAATCAGCTCGATGTTCATCAACACCGTTTCGGGCGTCAGGGCATCGGCGAAAGCATCGGACAGTGCGGGATTTTCGAGAAAATCCAGGCGCAGGACCCTCTGGAAGGTTTTGCCGAGCAAGTCTGTCAGCAGATAGGTCTTGCCGGTTTGCCTGGCCCCGTCCAGAAGAATGGGTTTACGTGTTTCCGCTGCTCGCCACGCCAGAAGTCTGTCCAGAAGAGCGCGTTGCATATTGGCCTCGCATCGGTGTTGCGATAGGCCCATATTACACTTTTATGCGCAAAAAAATGTAGATAAACACATTATAACGCGCGTAAAAGTGTAATTCCGGGCTGCCTCAGCTCCGTTCGGCCCTCTCCAGAAACTCCCGGTGCAGTTCTTCCACCACCAGATCCAGGTCTTCCAGGCTGCGGCTGTTGTCGATCACGATATCGGCCCGGGCCAGGCGCTCCTCCCGGGCGAGCTGTGCGGCCATGATGCGTTTGACCTGTTCCGCATCGTTGTTGTCCCGGGCCATGGTGCGTTCCAGCTGCACGGACTCGGGTACGTCCACCACCACGATCAGGTCCACCAGCAGGCGCTGCTGGCCCTCCAGCAGCAGCGGCGAGGCGAGGATCGCATAGGGAGAGCGGGCCGCTTCCAGCTGATCCTCGATTTCCTCCCCGATCAGGGGATGGGTCAGCCCTTCCAGCCACTGCCGTTCGGCGGGTTCGGCGAAAACGATCTTGCGCAGGGCCGCGCGGTCCAGTTCGCCCTCGGCGGTCAATACCCCGCTGCCGAAATGCTTGGCAATCGCCGCGAGGGCGGGGCTGCCGCCCTCGACCACCTTGCGCGCCGCCAGGTCTGCGTCCACCACGGTAATGCCGCGGGCAGCGAAGCGGTCGGTGACGGCGGTCTTGCCGCTGCCGATGCCGCCGGTGATGCCCACAATCAATTTGCTCATGCGTTGAAAATCTCCCGAGTTGCCCGTTGTTGCTGTCGGTTCTGGCGCCGCTGTCGAGAGGGCCGGCGCTGTCAGGGGCTGATGCCGACCGCCCCCAGGTAGCTTGCCATCCAGGTGTCACCCCAGAGCAGAGCCAGCCAGCCGGCGGCCGCCAGCCAGGGCCCGAAGGGCAGTGGCACATCCTTGCCGCGACCACTGAGGGCCATCAGTGCCAGGCCCACCACGGCGCCCACCAGGGAGGACAGCAGGATGATGATCGGCAGCGCCTCCCAGCCGAGCCAGGCGCCGAGGGCCGCGAGCAGCTTGAAATCACCGTAGCCCATGCCCTCCTTGCCCGTGGCCAGCTTGAACAGCCAGTAAACACTCCACAGCAGCAGGTAGCCGCAGACCGCTCCGAGCACCGCCTCCGGCAGGGGCGCGAAGGTGCCCGTGAGGTTGAACAGCAGGCCCAGCCAGAGCAGGGGTAGGGTGATGTTGTCCGGCAGCAGTTGGGTGTCGAGGTCAATCAGGGCCAGGGCCAGCAGGGCCCAGGTGAGGAACATGGCCCCGAGCAGTTGCAGTGACAGGCCGAAGTGCAGGCCCAGCAGCAGGGTCAGCAGGCCACAGGCCAGTTCCACGATCGGGTAGCGCGGCGAGATGGCGCAGCCGCAGCTGGCGCAGCGCCCCCGCAGCAGCAGCCAGCTGAGGACGGGAATATTGTGCCAGGGCTTGACCGCTGCCTTGCAGCGGGGGCAGTGGGAGTTGGGGCTGGCCAGGCTAAGCGGGGGATCGCCGGCCCCGGGGTCGGGCTGCTCCAGCAGCTCGCAGCAGTCCCGCCGCCACTGGGCCTCGAGCATTTTCGGCAGCCGGTAGGCCACCACATTGAGAAAACTGCCGACCACCAGGCCCAGCAGCAACAGGCTGCTGTACAGCCACCAGCCGTGCTCCGCCACGAGTGCCGTGAAATCCGCCAAGACCGGGGCTTAGATAACCGAGCCGAGCATGAAGATCGGCAGGTACATGGCGATCATCAGGCCGCCCACCAGGATCCCCAGCACCGACATGATGATGGGCTCCATCAGCGAGCTCAGGCTGTCCACCGCGTTGTCCACGGCTTCCTCGTAGAAGTTGGCCACCTTGTCCAGCATCTCGTCCAGGGCGCCGGATTCCTCGCCGATCGACACCATTTGCAGCAACATGTTCGGAAACAGGCCCGTGGAGCGCACCGACTGGTATAGGGTGGCACCGGTGGAGACGTCGTCGCGGATCTGCAGGATTGCCTTGGCATAGACCGAGTTGCCCGCGGCACCAGCGGTCGACTGCAGCGCGTCCACGAGTGGCACCCCGGCGGCGAAGGTGGTGGCCAGGGTGCGCGAGAAGCGCGCGATCACCGCATCGTGAACGATGGTACCGATCACCGGCAGGCGCAGGGCGAGGCGGTCGAGGAACTCCGCGAAGGCGACCGAGCGGTGCTTGGCCTCCCGGAAGGCGTAGCCGATTGCGATCAGTGCCAGCAGGATGATGAACCACCACTCCTGCATGAAGTTGGACAGGCTCACCACCATCAGGGTGAAAGCAGGCAGGTCGGAACCGAAGCTGCGGAAGGTTTCGGCAAACTGCGGCACCACCTTGATCAGCAGGATGGCAGTGACCACGATGGCGACGATGACCACCGCGGTGGGGTAGGTCATGGCCTTCTTGATCTTGGCCTTCAGGGCCTCGGTCTTTTCCTTGTAGGTGGCCACGCGGTCGAGCATGACTTCGAGGGTGCCCGAGCCCTCGCCCGAGGCCACCAGGCTGATGAACAGGTCGTCGAAGTGGCGCGGGTACTTGGCCAGGGAGGGCGCCAGGCCGGTGCCGGTGGCGACGTCGTTCTTGATGTTGACCACCATGTCGCGCATCTTGGGCTTTTCCAGGCCCTCGGCGACGATATCGAAGCTCTGCACCAGGGGCACGCCGGCCTTCATCATGGTGGCCAGCTGGCGGGTGAAGATGGCGATGTCCGCGGGCTTGATCGGCTTGCCGCCCCCGAACAGAGGCTTGGGCTTCCTGCGCACGCTGCTGGGGCGAATGCCCTGGGTGCGCAGCTGCGCCCGTGCGGTGGTGTGGTTCTGGGAGGTGATTTCGCCTTGAGTGTCGCGACCTTGGCGATCGGTGCCGCGCCAGACAAATACGCTGGTCTTGCTTGCTTCGCTTGAAGAGGTTGCCATCTCTTAACCCTTTCGGCCCCGCGCTCTAGTCTAGTCGGTCGTGACCCGGTTGACCTCCTCCAGGCTGGTTACCCCCTGGGCAACCTTCCTCAGGGCGGAGGTGTGGATGTCGTTGAAGCCTTCCTTGCGCGCCTGCTCGTGGATCTGGCGGGCATTCCCCTGCTCGAGGATCAACTGCGAGATGGTCGGAGTGATGCGTACCACCTCGTAGATGCCTACCCGGCCCTTATAGCCGTCCTTGCAGTGATCGCAGCCAACTGCCTTGCGAATATCGGCGTCTTGCAGTTGTTCTTCGGTGAAACCCTCTTCCAGCAGCACGTCGAGGGGCAGGTTGGCGGGCTCGCTGCACTCCTTGCACAAGCGTCGCGCCAGACGTTGGGCGATGATCAGGTTGACCGAGGTGGCAAGGTTGAAGGAGGGCACCCCCATGTTGAGCAGGCGGGTCACGGTTTCCGCGGCACTGTTGGTGTGCAGGGTCGAGAGTACCAGGTGGCCGGTCTGGGCTGCCTTGATGGCGATCTCGGCGGTTTCCAGGTCCCGGATTTCCCCCACCATGATGACGTCCGGGTCCTGGCGCAGAAAGGCGCGCAAGGCTTCGGCAAAGCCCAGGCCCACCTTGTGGTTTACGTGCACCTGGTTGATGCCTTCCAGGTTGATTTCCACCGGATCCTCCGCGGTGGAGATGTTGCGCTCGGGCTGGTTGAGCAGGTTGAGGCCGGTGTAGAGCGAGACCGTTTTACCCGAGCCCGTGGGGCCCGTCACCAGAATCATGCCCTGGGGCTTGGACAGGGCGTTCAGGTACATGGCCTTCTGCTCTTCCTCGTAACCCAGGGCATCGATGCCCATCTGGGCGCTGGAGGGATCGAGGATACGCAGCACCACCTTTTCGCCGAACAGGGTCGGCAGTGTGTTGACCCGGAAGTCGATGTTGCGGTTGCGCGAGAGGCGCATCTGGATGCGCCCGTCCTGGGGCACGCGGCGCTCGGAGATGTCCATCTGCGACATGATCTTGAGGCGCGCGGCGAGGCGCGGTGCCAGGGTCTTTGGCGGCTTTACCACCTCGCGCAGGATGCCGTCGGTGCGGAAGCGTACCCGGTAGGTCTTCTCGTAGGGCTCGAAGTGAATGTCCGAGGCGCCCTGCTTGATGGCGTCGATGAGCACCTTGTTGACGAAGCGCACTATGGGGGTTTCATCGATGCTGCTGGTGTCGCTGGCCTCCTCGCCCTCGCGGTCCTCCACCGCGCTGATGTCGATGCCCTCGAGGTCTTCGGACTCCAGGTCGCCGAGGCCGTCGGTCAGAGTGTCCTGGGCATCGATCCATTCGGCGATGACCTTGCTGAGGGCGCGCTCCTCCACCAGCACAGCGTCGGTGTTGATGCCGGTGTGAAACTTGATTTCGTCCAGTGCCGCCAGGTTGGTGGGGTCGGACACGGCGATAAACAGGCGGTTGCCGCGGCGGAACAGGGGCAGGGCGTGGTGCTTCTGCACCAGGGCGACATCCACCAGGCCGGCAGGGAGGGCACCCATATTGAAGGCGCCGATATCGAACAGCGGGACGCCAAATTCCATGGAGGCGATTTCGGCAATGCGCTCGCTGTCGAGATTGCGCTTGTCGACCAGGTATTTGACCAGCGGGACGCGCTCATAGACGGCTTCGCGCTGGGCCGCCTTGGCTTCGTCGGCGGTCAGCAGGCCTTCGATGACCAGCCGCCCGGCGAGACCGCTGAGCTGGCCAATTGCCCTCTCATTCATGATTGTGCATCCCTGTCATCACTGAGCCCGTGCACCCGGCAAGCTGTTATTGGCGCCAGTATACCCCCCCTGACTTCAGGCTAATACCCCGTATTGTGCTGTAAAAGCATGATTTACTACCGGTTTCGCCCCCACTCTGACGTCAAACGGCAGGCTTGGGTGACGATTTGTGTCACCCCTTGGAATTGGGTGACGTATTTTGTCAGCTGCTCCGATCGCAGGCCCGGCCTGAGTTGAGTATTGCGTGACCACCTCGAGTGCTGGGCGGCGCATTCGGAGCTTTGACAGCGAGAAACCTGTAAAAAGTAGGGATTTCGCACGTCAGTCCTTGACGGATCTGTATCCACTGGCACACATTGTGCAGGTACACGAGGGCACGTGTGTTGCCGCGTGAGCATCGCAACAGATCATAATCCCCCGGGGGAGAGGAGCAGAAGCATGAAACAGGTACAGAAGGGTTTTACCCTGATCGAACTGATGATCGTGATCGCGATCGTCGGCATTCTGGCGGCCATTGCGCTGCCGGCTTATCAGGATTATACGGTGCGGGCGCGGATGTCTGAGCCGATGGCGAAGCTGTCTGAAGCGAAAGCTACGATTGCGGAGTTCTATGCAACACAGAACAGGCCGCCTAATACTTTGGGGGAAGCCGGTCTTCTCGGTTTGGAGACTGAAATTGGTACAGAGATTATTGAAAGTATGACTCTCTCCGTGAACAATGACGCACCTATTGTCAGCATATACGTGCATGAGTCAGTGCTTCCAGGAGAGACCGCACCGCTTGCATTTCAGCTCTCTGGGGTAACTCGCGACGATGGTTCCATTACTTGGAAATGCCGCCGAGGCGCTGGTGTGGGTGGTTCAACAGCACCGATGCTTTCAAAGTGGTTGCCTACAAACTGCCGAAGCTAATTTCAGTTCATCAAAAAGCCCGGCTCTGCCGGGCTTTTTTGTGTTCTCTTGGGTAAGCTGTTAGCACACTGGTGACACAAGCTTGCACGGATGCCCGAGCCCTCCCCGTATCAGAATGCTTTGCCCGCAGTTGCGCTGACGCTGCTGATCGTTTTGGTTTATATCTCGGGGCTGACAGGCCCCTGGCTCTTCGACGACCATTCCAATCTGCAACGTAATAGCCATCTTGTATTTGCCCCTGTCGTTGCTGACGAATGGCGCACTGCCGCCCTGAGCTCCGACTCCGGCCCCCTGCGCCGCCCCCTGGCGATGTTCAGCTTTGCCGTCAACAGCGCCCTGGGGGACGGGCTCTCACCCCTGGCGGTCAAAGCAACCAACCTCGGTATACATTTGCTGGCAGGCCTGCTGCTGGGTGGCTTGGCTCTCGCGGTTTTGCGGGTGGTGACGCCGGGCGCGGAGCGCGAGGAGCGCAACCATTGGATTGCCCTGCTGGCTGCCGCCCTATGGCTGCTGCAGCCGCTGCATGTGTCGACGGTCCTTTACGCTGTGCAGCGGATGGCCCAGCTCGCGGCGCTGTTCATGCTGGCTGGCCTTTGGTTGTTTGTGCATTTGCGGCAGCGCTGGGCCGAGCAGGGTGCTGGGGTGGCGGAGGTGGCGGCGGCTGGCCTGTGGCTCGGGCTCCTGACCGGGCTGGCGGCGCTGGGCAAGGAAAACGGCCTGCTGCTGCCCTGGCTGCTGGTGGCGGTCGAGGTGAGCCTGTTTCGGGGCCGCTGGGCGGGGCGTGACACGCCGTGGCTGGCGCGACTTAGCTGGGCGGCGCTATTGGCGCCGATCCTGTTGGCGGGATTGCTGCTCTGGTTGTATCCCGAGTTCTTTTTGCGCGGTTATGGTGGGCGCGACTTCAGCCTCGGCGAGCGGCTGCTGACCCAGGCTCGCCTGTTGTGGCAGTACCTTTACTGGCTGCTGGTACCGGCGGTCGGCGAGATGGGCTTGCACCACGATGACATTCGCCTTTCCACTGGCGCATTCACACCCTGGACTACCCTGCCGGCACTGCTGGGCTGGCCTCTGTTGGTAGCGGTCGCACTCTGGCTCCGCGGACGTGTGCCGCTATTGCTGCTTGCCGTGCTGTTCTACCTGATCGGCCACGCCATGGAGTCCACGTTGTGGCCGCTGGAAATGGTATTCGAGCACCGCAATTATTTCCCCTCCGTGGGCTGGATGCTGCTGCTGGCCTGGGCACTGGTGGCCGGCCTCGGTCGCCTGGGGCCACTGCCCGCGGTGGCCGTACCCCTGGCCTGGTGTCTGCTGTTGGCGGGCTTCCTGTTTATTCGCACCAGCACCTGGTCGGAAGAGTTGCGCCTGGCCCAGGTGAACATGCTCAACCACCCTGAGTCGGTGCGGGCTCGCCATGCGGTGGCCAATATCCTGCTGGAGCGCTACCTGAATCCCGCGGAGTATGGCCTGGAAGGCGAGGAGCGAGCGGCCTACCTGGTGGAGGCGCGACGACTCTATGCCGAGAATGCCAGCCGCGACGCGCATGATCTCGGTTCGCTGGTGATGCTCTATCAGCTGGACAGTGCCTACTTCCACGCGCAGACGGAGCCGCGCCAGTGGCTGGAGCCGATTCGCAGGGCGATTGATGCGCGCCCGCTCCAGGTGTCCGATCACATCGCCCTGCGCACCCTGATGACCTGCCTGGGGGAGGCGCGCTGCCGTGCTGACGCAGGTGCGGCGGAGGAATTGATTGCTCTGCTGCGCGTCAGCTACCCGGGCTCGAGCCGCATTGCCGATTTGCACTATCGCTACCTGCGTGCGCGGGGTGTAGCGAGTGACCAGCGGGTCAGTATGCTGGAGGAAACGCTGGTCCAGCACCCTCACGCGATTGGCCTGCGCTACCGGCGCATGGAGGAAGCTGCGGAACAGGGAGATTACGGCAGCGTCTACGAGCAGATGCGCGCGGTGCTGGTGGCTGACGATGATTTTCGTCAATTGAGCCGGCTGCGCGCGCTTTTCGCGCAGCCGGGAGCCAGCCATGAAGGCTAGGCCGTCTGACAACCTCCTCCGACGGGACGCGGCCGCGGGTGTCGTGCTGCTGGCCCTGCTGGTGCTTACAGCCTGGTTGTACTGGCCGGGGACCAGCGGGCCTGCCCTGCTGGATGATGTCTCCAGCGTGCTGGTGATCGACAACTTGCAGGACAACCCGGAGCGCGCCATGGACGCGATCCTCGGCGACGACTCGGGGCCCCTGGGTCGCGTGTTGAGCATGGCGACCTTCGTGGCGGAAAAGCTCTGGCTGGGGGACAGCCTGACGATCAGCAAGCGGGTCAATCTGGCCCTGCACCTCGGCAACGGTCTGCTGGTGTTCCTTGTCCTGCGTCTGCTCCTTGGGCACGTCCGGGCTCCGGCGGCGCCCGTGCTGGCGGCATTGCTGGCCGGCGGCTGGCTGCTGGCGCCGCTGCAGGTGAGCAGTGTGCTCTATGTGGTGCAGCGCATGGCCATGCTGGCGACCACCTGCATGCTGTTGGCCCTTCTGGCATGGATCCTCTGGCGCCAGTCACTGGCGCGCGGCCGTCCCCGCCATGTCTGGCTGTTACTGGCGGTGCTGGCGACGCTCGCGGGCCCGTTTGCCAAGGAAAACGCCGTGGTGGTGATTCCGGTCCTGCTGGTGCTGGAGGCCCTGTGGTTCGAATGCCGGGATGCGGCGGGGCGGGTCATGCCGCGTCTGCGTAACGCGGTGTGGGGCAGTATCGGACTGGGCGCCCTGGGTCTGGTGGCCGTTGCTCTGCTGCGCTGGGAGTCCCTGGCGGCGCGCTTTGGTCACCGGCCTTTTACGCTGGAAGAGCGGTTGCTGACTCAACTGCGAATTCTCTGGGACTACCTTGGTCAACTGTGGTGGCCCGATGTACAGCGGCTGGGTATTTACCATGACGATATCGCTGTCTCGACGTCCTTCACCGAGCCGCTGTCAACGCTTTGGGCGGCCCTGGCGTGGGGGGGGCTGTTGCTGCTTGCCGGGCTCGCGGCCTGGCGCTCGACCTCGGGGCGCTGCTTCCTCGCGGGGCTTGCCTGGTACCTGTTGGGGCACGCAGTGGAAAGCAGCGTACTGCCCCTGGAGCTCTATTTCGAGCACCGCAACTATTTTCCCGCGGTGGGTCTGTGGTTGATCCTCGGCCTGCTCCTGGCGCAGGCCATGCGGCTGGGGCGCCCCCTGGTTCTGCCACTGTTGGTTTACCTCGGGGTGTGGGTGGGCTGGCTGGCCCTGCAGACCTCGCCCCTGGCGCAGCTCTGGTCCAGCCGACCATTGTTGACGCTGCACCAGCTAAACGGCCATCCCGCGTCCCCCCGGGCCAACACCGACATGGCGGTGCTGCTGGCGGATGCCGGCGCCTATTCCGAGGCGCGTCACTACTCCGAGCAGGCCTTCGCCCACAGTCGCGGTGAACGGGTGGCGGATCTGGCGCTGCGCAACATCGCCCTGGGCTGCATGGCGGGAAGTGCCATCCCGGCCGAGGAGATCGAGCGCATTGGCCGCCACAACCCCCAGCGGCCGGTCAGCTCGGTCACCACGCTGCTGACCCTGGTGCGCATGCTGCAGGACGATCGCTGCCCGGGTCTGGACCGCGTGCGTTTCGCCAACCACATGGCCAGCCTGTTCCTGGTGGAGGACTTCCGCCGCCGCGCCGCGCCGAACATCTACTTCAGCCTGGCGGTTCTGGAAAATGCCCTGCAGCGCTTCGACATGGCCTATCGCTACACTGATCAATACCTGGCCATGCTGCCCGACAATACTCGCGGCCAGCTGATGCAGCTGCATTTCACCACCGCCTTGGGTAAAGTGGCGGAGGCCGAGGCGCTGAAGGCGCGTCTGCTGGAAAAGCAGGCCGCCGGTGAGCTGAGTGTCGGCGACGGGCAGACCCTGGCCCTTTATCTGGAACCGGAGCAGGACTGAGTGGACCTTTCCATCGTCATACCCGCCAAGGACGAGGCGGAAGCCCTCGTCGGACTCTTGCCCCGACTGCGCGAGCAGTGTCCCGACAGCGAGATTATCGTGGTCGACGATGGCTCGCGGGATGCCACGGTGGCGATTTGCCGCGAGGCGGGTGTGCGCGTGCTGTCGCATCCCTACTCCAAGGGCAACGGCGCCGCGATCAAGGCTGGCGCGCGCGCGGCGAGCGGCGACTGGATCCTGTTCATGGACGGCGACGGCCAGCACGACCCGGCGGACATTCCGCGCCTACTGGAAAAGGCGAGCGAGGGCTACGACCTAGTGGTGGGTGCCAGAGCCGGACGCGACTCCCAGGCCAGCCTGGCGCGCTGGAGCGCGAATACCTTTTACAATCGCTTCGCCAGCTGGATGGTCAACCGGCGCATCGACGATCTCACTTCCGGCTTTCGTTTGGTCAATCGCCGCAAGTTCATGAGTTTCCTCTACCTGCTGCCGAACGGCTTCAGTTATCCGACCACCTCCACCATGGCTTTCTTCCGCGCCGGCTACTCCGTGGGCTTCGTGCCGATCAAGGCGGCTCAGCGTGTAGGGCGCAGCCACATCAATGCCCTGCGCGACGGGGTGCGCTTCTTCCTGATCATCTTCAAGATCGGCACTCTGTATTCGCCCCTCAAGGTGTACTTCCCGCTGGCCGTGCTGCTGGCGGGCATGGGGGTGGTGAACTATGTCGCCGGGGCCATCGGCAGCGGCTTGCTGCGCTTCTCCAACATGAGTTCACTGCTGGTGCTGGCGGGCATGGTGGTGTTCTTCATCGGCCTGCTATCCGAGCAGCTGACCAATCTGCAATACAAGGATGTCGACTCCGATGTGGAGGAGGACAGGCCGCCAGCCTGACGCTCCTACCCACCCGGGGGTATGAAGTCGCCCCTCCTGCTGTGTCATCCTAGTCCCGGACATCCATCAACCGTTTTCAGCGAGGAGCTTGTCGACATGCTGATCGGGGTACCCAAGGAAATCAAGAATCACGAATACCGCATCGGCCTCACCCCCGCCGGGGTGCGCGAGCTGGTGCACGACGGCCACCAGGTGATGGTGGAGGAGGATGGCGCCGCAGCGATCGGTTTTGACAACGACCAGTACCGCGATGCCGGTGCGGAGATTGTCGCCGGCGCGGAGGAGATCTTCGAGCGCGCCGAGTTGCTGATCAAGGTCAAGGAGCCCCAGCCGGAGGAGTATGCGCGCCTGCGCGAAGGACAGGTGCTGTTCACCTACCTGCACCTGGCCCCGGACCCGGAGCAGGCCAAGGGCCTGCTGGCCTCAGGCGCCACCTGCATTGCCTACGAGACAGTGACCGGTCCCAACAAGGGGCTGCCCCTGCTGGCGCCGATGAGTGAAGTGGCGGGGCGCATGGCGATCCAGGCCGGTGCCCACAACCTGGAAAAGGCCCAAGGCGGCAACGGGGTGCTGCTGGGTGGCGTGCCCGGCGTCGAGCCGGCGAAGGTGCTGGTGATCGGTGGCGGCGTGGTGGGCATCAACGCCGCCCGCATGGCCATGGGCATGGGGGCCGACGTGACCCTGCTGGACCGGGACCTGCGTCGCCTTAAGGAGCTCGACATGTTCTTCGGCGGGCGTCTGAAAACCGTGTATTCCACCAAGGAGGCGGTCGAGCGCTACGCCCTGGAGGCCGACCTGGTGATCGGCGCAGTTCTGATTCCCGGGGCGGCGGCGCCCAAGTTGATCAGTCGCGAGTTGGTGGAGCGCATGAAACGCGGCGCGGTGATGGTCGACGTGGCCATCGACCAGGGCGGCTGCTTCGAGACCAGCAAGCCCACCACCCATCAGGATCCCACCTTTGTGATTGACGGCGTGGTGCACTACTGCGTGGCCAACATGCCGGGCGGTGTGGCGCGTACTTCCACCATCGCCCTGACCAACGCCACGCTGCCCTACGCGGTGGACCTGGCGCGCAAGGGCGTGGCCCGGGCCTTGAAGGACGACGAGCACCTGCGCAACGGCCTCAACGTGCATGCCGGCCAGGTGACACACCGGGCGGTGGCGGAGGCGCTGGGCTATGACTTCGTGGAGCCGATGCGCGTGCTGGGGAGTTGAAGCGCGGCGGCGGCTTGACGGGCTATACATCAGGTACCAATATAAAGTACTTGTTGGTATCTGATGAGGTGGCGCATGGCTAGGAACACCAGCATTACTCTGGGCAAGCATTTCGAAGGTTTTATCGCCGAGCAAATTGCCGAGGGAAGATACGCCTCTGCCAGCGAAGTGGTCAGGGCGGCACTGCGGCAGCTTGAGGATTCGGAAAACAAGGCGGCCACGCTCAGGCGTCTGCTCGAGGAAGGCGAAAATAGCGGTAGGGCTGACTACAGCTACGAAGCGCTGATGAATGAGCTCGACGAAGAGCTCGGCTAATGGCAGCGTTTGTCCTGACCCAGGCAGCCAGAGCAGATCTCAAGGCGATTGCGGTATTCACCCAGCGCCGCTGGGGCAGAGAGCAGCGCCGGCTGTATATCAGGCAGTTTGATGATGCCTTTCACCTGCTGGCCGAAAGGCCCGAAGCCGGCACGGTCTGCGACTCCATCAAGTCCGGGTACCGAAAATTTCCCAACGGTGGTCACGTGGTGTTTTATCGCCAGCTCTCGGATTCGGAAATAGAGGTGGTCAGGATTCTTCACAAGCGCATGGATCTGGTTCGGCAGCTCGAGTACACCTGACGCCACTCTTCCAGCATAGCTTAGCCAGGCATACCCTGAGCCGCCTTGGCCTGCCGCCGCCGGGCGTGCAGTACCGGTTCGGTATAGCCGTTGGGCTGCTCGCGGCCCCTGAGCACCAGGTCCAGGGCTGCCTGAAACGCGATGTTGCTGTCGAAGTCGGGGGCCATCGGCCGGTAGGTCGGGTCCCCGGCGTTCTGCCGGTCCACCACTGCCGCCATGCGCTCCAGGGTTTCCCGCACCTGTTCTTCGCTGCACACGCCGTGGCGCAGCCAGTTGGCGATATGCTGGCTGGAGATGCGCAGGGTGGCGCGGTCTTCCATCAGGCCGACGTCGTTGATGTCCGGTACCTTGGAGCAGCCCACACCCTGGTCGACCCAGCGCACGACGTAACCGAGGATGCCCTGGGCATTGTTATCCAGCTCCCGCTGGATGTCGGCGGCTGACAGGCCCTCGGCGCCCTTCAGGGGGATGCTGAGGATGTCGTCCAGTGACGCCATCGGACGCGCGCACAGTTCGGCCTGGCGTGCAGCGACGTCGGTTTCGTGGTAGTGCACGGCGTGCAGTGTGGCCGCGGTGGGCGAGGGCACCCAGGCGGTGCTGGCGCCGGCCCGGGGGTGGACGCCCTTGTTCTGCAGCATGTCCGCCATCAGGTCGGGCATGGCCCACATGCCCTTGCCGATCTGGGCGCGTCCGGGCAGGCCGCAGGCCAGGCCGACGTCGACGTTGCGATCCTCGTAGGCATTGATCCAGGCTTCCTGCTTCATCGCCCCCTTGGGGGTCATGGCGCCGGCCTCCATGCTGGTGTGGATCTCGTCGCCGGTGCGGTCGAGGAAGCCGGTGTTGATGAACACGACCCGCTCTTTCGCCACCGCGATACAGGCCTTAAGGTTGACGGTGGTGCGTCGCTCCTCGTCCATGATGCCCAGCTTCAGGGTGTGGCGCTGCATGCCCAGGAGATCTTCCAGCCGGGCAAAGAGATCACAGGTGAAGGCTACTTCCTGGGGCCCGTGCATTTTCGGTTTGACGATGTAGACGCTGCCCGTGCGCGAGTTGCGCAGCATGTTGTCCGCATTCTTGCGCAGGTCGTGAAGGGCGATCAGCGCGGTGAAGGCACCGTCGAGGATGCCCTCGGGGATCTCCCGGCCGTCGCCCCAGAGAATCGCATCGCTGGTCATCAGGTGGCCGACGTTGCGTACGAACATCATGCTGCGCCCCGGCAGCATCAGCTCGCCGCCCTCCGGCGTGGTGAACAAACGGTCGGGATGCAGATGGCGGGTTAGCTGGCGGCCGCCCTTGTCAAAACGCTCTTCCAGGTCACCGCGCATCAGGCCCAGCCAGTTGCGGTAGACCAGGGTCTTGTCCTCGGCGTCCACGGCGGCGACTGAGTCCTCGCAGTCCTGGATGGTGGTCAGGGCGGCCTCCAGCACCAGGTCCTTGACCCCGGCCGGGTCGGTAGCACCCACCGGATGCTGCGGATCGACCTGGATGTCGATGTGCAGGCCGTTGTGACGCAAGAGCAGGTTGCCGGGCGCCGTGGGCAGGCCGCAGTAGCCGCGGAACTGGGTCGGCTCCCGGAGCCCGGTGGATTCGCCACTGGCCAGTTTGACCATGAGCTGCTGATCGGCGACCTGGTAGCTGTGTGCGTCGCGGTGGCTGCCGTTAGCCAGCGGACAGAAGCGGTCGAGGAAGTCGCGGGCCCAGTCTATGACCTTCTGGCCACGCACCGGGTTGTAGTCGCCGGAACGTGTGGCGCCCTCGCTCTCGGGGATCACATCGGTGCCATAGAGGGCGTCGTAGAGGCTGCCCCAGCGGGCGTTGGCGGCATTCAGGGCGTAGCGGGCATTCATCACCGGCACCACCAGCTGTGGCCCGGCGAGCTGACCGATCTCCGGGTCGACATTGGCGGTGCTGATCTGCACCTCGCCGGGTTCTGGTAGCAGGTAGCCGATCTCCTCCAGGAAGGCGCGGTAGGCGGCGCGGTCGTAGTCGGCCCCCGGGTGTTCCCGGTGCCAGGCGTCAATCCGCGCCTGCATCTGGTCGCGGATTGCCAGCAGCTCGCGGTTGCGCGGTGCCAGATCGTTCACAATCTCCTCCAGGCCCTGCCAGAAGCTTGCCGCCTCCACGCCGGTGCCGGGGGTAATCTCCTCCTCGAGCAACTGGAACAGGGGGGCGGCGATCTGCAGGCCACCGCGGCGAATGCGCTCGGTCATGGCTGGTTCCTGTGTCTTTAGAATGCGTGCGTTGCCTGCGAGTCTAGGGGAGGGTGCGGGTATTCGTCTAATTTATCGTTTTGATCTCGGGTATTTGTTGCATGAACGACTGTACGTGTTTTCGCCAGGTGCTGCGGTAGCTTTTTGCGAGCTAATTTGATTGCCGTTGTGGCATGCAGACTCTATTCAATCGTGCCAAAATTGAAAAATAGCTGACTTGGGAGGCAGGCAATGGATCTGCAACAAATTGAACAGGAGGCATTGCATCTCTCGAAGGACGAGCGAGCCAGACTGGTTAAGCAACTGATTCTGAGCCTGGATTCTCCCTCCAAAGAGGAAGTCCGGAAAGCCTGGCTGCAGGAGGCTGCTCGCCGTGCGGAAGAAATCGACGACGAGCTCCTCTCGGCTACAGCTGGAAGTGCAGTCCTGTCCAAGGCGCGAGACATGGTGGGGGGTGATTCAGGCTGCCCGGTCGCAGGGTGGAACAGTCCAGGGTAGTGCTGATGGGGGTTACGGAGCTCCACAGCAGCCCAATGTCATACGTAACCTGCTTCCTTTTGGTGTCGCAGAGCCAGCAGATAGACACGATTTGCACCTGACTCGTGTCGATATAGCGCAACATAACCCGAATCCCCAAAAGGTATAATGAGCTCTCGCATTGGCGGAGTGCTCTCCAGGAGACGACCGGAATCCGGGTCGGAAGAGAGCAGTGCCAAGTGTTCCTTGATGACCTGACCGGCTCTTCTCGAGGCAAGGGGGGTCTTTTCGGCGAGAAAATGTCGGCAGCGTTCCAAATCTCTGGCAGCGTGTGCCGTGATTATCAGCTGTGGCATTCCGGGATTTCACTTTCGTCGTCACTACCCCAGCGGTCCAACCAATCATTGACTTCGCCAGCCGACAGATGGAGACCGGTCTCCCGGTAGGCTTGCCAAGCCACTAAAGCTTCCTTTGTGAAACGATCCCGCGCTTCTTCGCGCTCAACGTAACTCCGGATTGCCTCGCGCATCATCCAGTGTGATGAGCGCTGGTGCTGCTCGGCCAAGCGCTGTAGGCGCTCTTTCAATTCGTCGTCCAGTTTGATAGAAACTGCCATAGTCAGGGCTCAAAATTGTGGTATTACCTTTTGATACCCTAGCACGAAATGGAAAATTTGCCAGTTTCTCCCTACGGCAGTGGCTCCCGCCCATCCAGCCGGTGCGCGGTATCGGTGATCAGCCGGCGCAGCCAGCGGTTGCCGGGGTTGTGCTGTAGCAGGGGGCTCCAGGCCATGGTCAGCTCCAGGGGCGGGATGGGCAGTGGCGGCTCGCGCATGACCACCTTTGGATCTTCCGCGCGCAGCTGGGCCGCCCGGGAGGGCAGGGTGACGATCAGGTCGTGCTGCTCCGCCAGCAGCATGGCGGTCTGGTAGTGGCGGGTGAACACGCGAATCTGCCGCTTCTTGCCCAGCCGGGCCAGGGCACTGTCCACCCAGCCGAGGCGCTGGACGTCGTCCGGGTCGACGCCGACACCCACGCCCATGCCGGTCTTGCTGACCCAGACATGGCCGGCCTCGAGGTAGCTGTCGAGGGTGAAGTTCTCCAGCACCGGATTGTCGCGGCTCATCAGGCAGCTGAAGCTGTCCCGCCACAGCAGGACCTGGTGGAAAGACTGGGGTAGGCTGTCGAAGCGGTTGATGGCCATGTCCACCTTGCCGCGCTCGACGTCCAGGAAACTCACATCCGAGGGGTTCATGATGTCCAGGGTGACACCCGGCGCCTGCTGGCGGAGCAGTGCCAGCACCTCCGGCAGCAGCGTCGATTCGGCGTAGTCGCTGGCCATGATGCGGAACACCCGCTGGGCCTTGTCCGGTTCGAAGGGGGTGCGCGGCTGTACCGCCCGCTCGACTCCGGTGAGCACTTCGCGTACCAGGGGTTCCAGTTCCAGAGCGCGGTCAGTGGGCGTCATGCCATCGGAGGTGCGCACCAGCAAGGGGTCGTCGAAAAGCTCGCGCAGCCGGCGCAGCCCGTTGCTCATGGCCGGCTGCGACAGGTTCAGCTGATTGGCGGCCTGGGTCACATTGCGCTCTCGCAGCAGGGCATCCAGGTAGACCAGCAGGTTCAGATCAATGCGGTGCAGGTTCATGGGCTACTCCATTCACGAACGGAATGTTGGCAATGTAATGCATTTGTTGGGCGGATGGCAGTGTGGCGTTACACTAGGCCGACAATCGCCACCCGTGCGGGCGGTGAGAGGGTTGCGCGTTGTCGGTCGACCGCGGAGCCCACCGCAGTGTCCGCAGAGCGCCAATCAGCAGAGGAGAATCCCGGCATGTACCAGGCCCCCCTGGAAGACCTGCAGTTTCTGATCGATGACGTACTGCGGGCGGAAGACGTCCTCGGCGGGTTGCCCGAGTTCTCGGGGCTGGAGGTTGGGCCGGATCTCACCGGCGCCTTGCTCGCCGAGGCCGGGCGGCTTGCCGCCGAGGTGGTGGCGCCCCTGCGGCGGGTCGGGGACCAGCGCCCGGTGACCTGTGATGACGGGCGCATCACCCTGTCCCCGGGCTACGCCGAGGCGCTGCAGCAGCTGGCGGCGGGGGGCTGGCTGGGGGTGGCGGCTGACCCCGAGTACGGCGGTCAGGGCCTGCCGGAGCTCTACAATACGGCCGCCTTTGAAATGTGGAACGGGGCCGACCTGGCTTTTGGGCTGGCGCCCATGCTGAGTACCGGCGCGGCCCTGGCCCTGCATGCCCACGGCAGTGAAGCGCTGAAACGCCTCTATCTGCCCCGTCTGCACAGCGGCGAGTGGACCGGGACCATGAACCTCACCGAGGGCGGTGCCGGCTCGGATCTCGGGGTGCTCAAGACCCGGGCCGAGCCCGAGGGGGACCACTACCGTATCCGCGGCCAGAAGATCTATATCACCTGGGGCGACCACGAGGCGGCGGAGAACATCATTCACCTGGTGCTGGCGCGCCTGCCGGATGCCCCCGAGGGCAGTCGCGGCATTTCGCTGTTCCTGGTGCCGAAGTACCTGGTCAATCCCGACGGCAGCCTGGGCGAGCGCAACGATGTGTGGCCGGTGTCCACCGAGCACAAGCTGGGCATCCATGGCAGCCCCACCTGTGTGATGGCCTTCGGCGACAGGGAAGGCGCGATCGGATACCTGGTGGGTGAAGAGAACCGCGGTCTGGCCTGCATGTTCACCATGATGAACGAGGCGCGTCTCAAGGTTGGCGTGCAGGGGCTGGCCGCCGCCGAGGGTGCCCGCCAGCAGGCCCTGGCCTACGCCCGGGAACGGGTGCAGGGCGGTGTCGCGATCATTCACCATCCCGATGTGCGGCGCATGCTGTTGACCATGACCGCACTCACGGAAGCCATGCGCGCCCTGGCCTGCAGCGAGGCTCTCACCCTCGACCTGGCCCATCGCGGACCGGAGGCGGAGCGCCCGGCCCGGCAGGCGCGCATCGACCTGATGATTCCGGTAATCAAGGCCTGGATGACCGAAGTCGGCGAGGAGGTGGCCTCCATGGGCATTCAGGTGCACGGGGGCATGGGCTACATTGAGGAAACCGGTGCGGCGCAGTTCCTGCGGGACGTGCGCATCACCTCCATTTACGAGGGGACCAACGGTATCCAGGCGGCGGACCTGGTCGCCCGCAAGCTGGCACGCGATGGCGGTGGCGCGCTCGCAACTGTCCTCGAGGCGGTGGGGCGGACAGCGTCACAGCTATCGGAGCAGGCCGATGCAGGCCTGGGTGCTCTCGGCACCGCCCTGGAGCAGGCGCGATCGGCCCTGGAGACCAGCGCCGATCTGTTGCTGCAGCGACATGCCCAGGACCCGGCCCGGGCGCTGGGGGGCAGTTTCGATTTCCTGATGCAGTGTGGCTATCTCTTCGGTGGCTGGCAGCTGGCCCGGGGCGCACTGGTGGCGGCCGCGCGGGCGGCGGAGAGTGACAATCCCTTCTACCCCCGCAAGGTGGCGACCGCAGTGGCCTATGGGGAGCTGATCCTGCCCCGCTGTGCCGCCCACGCGGGCGCGGTCAAGGGCAGCGGTGGGCAACTTGCCGAATTTCCCGAGGCCTGGCTGTAGCGGCCGCGCAGCCTCAGATCGACAGGCGCATGGAAAGATCCAGCGCCTTGCAGTCCTTGGTCAGGGCGCCGATGGAGATAAAGTCGACACCGGTTTCCGCCACATCGCGCAGATTGCGCTCGGTGATGTTGCCCGAGGCCTCCAGTTCCAGGCGGCGGGCCACCAGGGCGACTGCCTGGCGCATGTCCTCCAGGCTGAAGTTGTCCAGCATCACCCGGTCGGCGCCGGCCTCGGTGGCCTGCCGCAGCTCCTCGAGGTTCTCCACTTCCACCTCCACGGGCTTGCCGGGGGCGATCTGCCGGGCCTCGCGCACGGCGGCGGCAATACCCCCGCAGGCGCTGATGTGGTTTTCCTTGATCAGAAAGGCATCGTAGAGCCCGATGCGGTGATTGTGGCAACCGCCACAGCGTACCGCGTATTTCTGCGCCCGGCGCAGGCCGGGGATGGTCTTGCGGGTGTCCAGCAGTCTGACGCCGGTGCCCGCCACCAGGCTGGCGTAGTGGTGGCAACGGGTGGCCGTGCCCGACAGCAATTGCAGAAAGTTCAGGGCGGCGCGCTCGGCGGTGAGCAGGCTGCGCGCCAGACCACGTACCTCGAACAGCGTGGCGCCGGCCTCGATCTGCTGGCCGTCCTCGGCGTGCCAGTCCAGCTGGCTGTCGGCGTCCACCTGGCGGAACACCTCGTCCACCCAGGCGCGCCCGCAAAGCACACCGTCCTCGCGGGTGATCACCCGGGCCTGAGCACGGGTGTCCGCGGCGATCAGGGCGGCGGTGATGTCGCCGCTGCCAATGTCCTCGGCGAGGGCGGCGCGGACGTTGTCGGCAATATCCGTATCGGTCAGGGCGGGCATGCTGGGCTGGGTCTCGCTGGCTGTGGGAGGGCGGATTGTAGCAAGCGCCCGGGCCGGCGTCAGTGCTTGCTCGCCGCAGGTCACCAGGCGGTGCTTGCGCTGCCAGCGCGTCGATTGAGGCCCGGCGGCGCTGCCACTATGATGGGGGTCCGAATCAGGGTCAGGGGCCACCATGTCCGCCACACTTGTCGCCGGCTGGGTCAGCACGGCCCGGCACGTGCCCTCGCCAAACTGTGAGCCGCGCCCGCCGGGGGTTGCGCCGGAGCTGGTGGTAATACACAACATCTCCCTGCCACCGGGGGAGTTCGGCGGGCCCGGGATCGAGCAGCTGTTCACCAATACCCTGGACTGGGACGCCCACCCCTACTACCAGAGTATCCGCGGGCTGCGCGTCTCCGCCCACTTCCTGTTGCGGCGCGACGGCGAGCTCCTGCAGTTCGTGAGTACCGAGGAGCGCGCCTGGCACGCGGGTGTTTCCTGTTGGCAGGGGCGAGACAATTGCAATGACTTCAGTATCGGCATTGAGCTGGAGGGTACGGATACGCAGGCTTATACCGAAGCGCAGTACGCGGGGCTGAAGCGCCTGATCGGACTGCTGCGCAAGCACTACCCGGGCATAGGCCCGGGGGACCTCGCCGGGCACGCGGACGTGGCGCCCGGGCGCAAGACCGATCCGGGGCCGGCTTTTGACTGGTCGCGTCTGAACCCGCCATCCGCGGAAGGGGAGCTGGCATGAATTTTCTGGCCCTGATCATTGCCCTGCTGGTTCGACAGTCCCGGGGCGTCCCCGCGACCCTGGATCGCAGCACACCCTGGTGGCGATGGCTGGCCTGGTGCCGCCGGCAAGTCTCCGGGGAGGTCCTGCAGCTGTTGATGGCGGTGGCGCTGCCGGCCCTGCTGCTTGCCTGGCTGCTGGCGGCCATCGACACACTGCTGTTCGGTCTGCCCTGGCTGGCGCTGGCCACCTGGCTGCTGTTGTTCAGTTTTGGACGCGGGGATTTCCAGGCCGACCTGCGTCGCTATCGCGACCTCTGCGCCGAGGGCAATGCGGAGGGGGCCTGGCTGCATGCCCAGGCCGCTTTCAATGCCCGCGGCGACCTGCCTGCGGAGGATTTTGTGGCGCTGCAGTGGGAGGTGGAGAAACGTCTTTGCTACGAGGGTTACCAGCGCTGGTTCGCCGTGGTGTTCTGGTTTCTGCTGCTGGGGCCGGCGGGTGGGCTCGCCTACCGCCTGCTGCAGTGGTTTGGTCGCGAGGTCGAGAGTGACACGACGCGTCGCGCACGCTATCTGCTGGACTGGGTGCCGGTGCAGTTGCTGGCCTTGGCCTTTGCCCTGGCGGGAGATTTCGTCCGCAGCCGGGCACCGCTGACCGAGGGCCTGTTGAGCCCCCGCCTGGATCACGCCGCCTGGCTGGGAGAGCTCGCCCTGGCAGCCGCGGGCCAGGGGCCGGCCCCGCGAGCCGGGGCCGAGGCGGCCCTGCGGGTGGACGCGCTCTCGGATCTGCTGTCGCGCAGCAAGGTTGCCTGGCTGGCGGTCGTGGCGCTGCTGACCATCCTCGCGTGAGCTGACCTGGCCTGTACAGTCTGGAAGGCGATGCTACACTGGCTGTAAAGGGACTAAGGGGAGGGGGGTGAACTGGCTCACCCCACCACGCCATGCCAGATGCCTGGTCCAGGGACGGAACGCTTCCCGCTATCGACACGGCCGATGCGACCACGGGTGAGTGGCGCGGCCTCTATCTGACCCTGGTTTTTCATCCCGACCCCGAGCGCATCGGGGCCGCCTGCTCGCTGTTTGCCGACGCCGATCGGCGCCAGAACATCGGGCGCGAACATCCGGTCTTTCGCCGCGGTGATGGCGCCAGCGAGTTTACACTGGGCGATCGGCACATCAGCCGGCTGGCACTCTCATTGCACCTTCGGCCCGAGGGGCTGCGATTGTCCCGGCCGGACGGTGCCAGTCGCTGTCTGGTGGATGGTATGCCCCTGAGCGGCAGCCTGCTCCTGTCACCGACGCGTCTTGTCGCCGGGGTTACCCTGCAGTTGGCACACAGCGTGGTGTTGCTGCTGCGCGAGCAGCCCCGCTGTCAGGAGGGCGTACCGGCGGTCGCCGCCGTGGAGGGTTTGCTGGGTGGCAGCCAGAGCATGCGTCAGTTGCGCCAGGCGATCCATAGCGCCGCAGCGGTCGATCGCGATGTGCTGGTGCTGGGAGAGAGCGGCAGTGGCAAGGAGGGCGTCGCCCGGGCCCTGTACCGGGCCAGTTCGCGCTCCGGTGGTCCCTGGGTGGCGGTCAACATGTCGGCTGTTCCGGTGGGGGTCGCGGCGGCGGAGCTGTTTGGCAGCGAGCGCGGCGCCTTTACCGGGGCCGACCGTCAACGGCGGGGCTACTTTCAGCGCGCGGAGGGTGGCACCCTGTTCCTCGACGAAGTCGGTGACACCCCGCCCGAGGTGCAGCCACTGCTGTTACGGGCACTGCAGGAGCGTGAGATTCAGCCGGTGGGTGGCGAAGCCCGGCAGGTGGACCTGAGAGTGATAGCGGCCACCGAGCTGGATCTGGATGATGCGGAGCGCGGCTTTCGCAGCTCCCTGCGTTACCGCCTGGCAGGGCTCGAAGTTCGGGTTCCCGCGCTGCGGGAACGTCCGGAGGACATCGGTGAACTGCTCTGTCACGCCCTGGCGCAGAGTTGTGCCGAGATGGGCCATCCCTTTCCCCTCGATCGCCTGACACAGGATCCGCGCCGGGCGGCTCGCTGGGCCAGTCTGTTTGCGCGCTGCCTGCAGCACACTTGGCCTGGCAACGTGCGCGAACTGCAGAGTTGTGCACGGCAACTGGCACTCACCGCAGAGCGGGGGCCGATGCTGCCGTCGATGCTGGCCAGTGGTCGCGGCGGGGCGGTGAACGAGCCCCGGCACAGGGACGGTGGCGCCGTGCCGGTCAAGCCGGCCCCCGAACAGGCGGCGGCCCCGCTCACCGATGCGGCACTGCGCGCCCTGCTGGCGGAATACGACTATGACCTCGCGGCTGTCTCCCGGGCTGCGGGTGTCAGCCGCGGGAGCCTCTACCGTCGCCTCTCCGGTCTCGGCTTGCGCCTGGCCCGGGATATTCCCCGCGGGGAAATCGAACGGGCACTGGCGGCGGAAGCCGGTGATGTGGCCGCGGCCGCCCGGGCGCTGAAAGTCTCCCGGGCGGCCCTGCAGGCGCGCTGTGCGGCGCGAGAGGGGTGAGTGACGGGCATGGCTGAGCCGCACATTGGTCCCTACCGCCTGCTCCGGCTGCTGCATGAAGGCGGACAGGGGCGCGTGTTCCTGGGGCAGGATGACCGACTGCAGCGACCGGTGGCGGTGAAGATTCACGCGCTGCCCGACGCACCCTCCGCGCGCCGGCAGGTGCTTACCGAAGCGCGCCTGCTGGCGCGGCTGCAACATCCGGGCGTGGTGCAGATCCACGATGTCATCGCCAGTGAGCAGCATCTGGCGATGGTGATGGAGTATGTCTCGGGCTGTGATCTGGACGAATTGCTGGCACACACGGATCTGTGCCTGGCAGAAAGCCTGGAGGTGATCGAAGGGATTGCCGCCGCCCTGGGGGCGGCGGCTTCCCGCCAGATTGTTCACGGCGACCTCAAGACCGCCAATGTGCTGGTGGACCGGGAGGGGCATATCAAACTGGCGGATTTTGGCATTGCCGGCCTGGTTGGGGAGGCCCGTGGCGGCCGCGGCAGCCTGTCCTGCCTGTCACCGGAGCAGGCCCGGGGGGCGCCGCTGGACACGCGCACCGACCTGTTTGCGCTGGGTTGTCTGCTCTACCGCCTGCTCGACGGGGAATACCCCTTCTACCGCGGCGGGCGACTGGACCGGGCGGCCTTGCTGAGCGCCGATTACCCGCCGCTCGCCCCTCTCACCCCCTGCGGCGAGCCGGTGCCCGCGGCACTGCAGACCCTGGTGGCACAACTGCTGGCCCGCGACCCGGCCCGGAGGCCCGGCAGCATCGCCGCCCTGCGACAGCGTTTGCACCAGTTGCGTCGCGCCTTGCCGCGCCGGGTGAACGGCGGTCTGTTGCGGGTGGCGACGCCGGTCTTTCGCGAGGAGACCGCGGCCGACCGGCCGCTGCCGCTGCCGGCGGACCTGTTGCGGCGGGGAGCCAGTCATCGGGACTGGTGGCGGAGCCGCCTGGCGTGGTGGCCGGGGCCGCGCCCGGCGGTCCTGTCCTTCTCCCTGCTGGGTGTGTTGCTGCTGGTGGCGGCGGGTGTGCTGTACCAGCAGCAGCTGCCGCCTCCCGCGGTGCAATTACAACCCCTGCAGCTAAGCCTGGCGCCTGGCGTCGCACTGCCCGAGGCGTCGGGCCCGTCGTGGTTGCGAGAGGTCGTGCGGGAACGGCTTCAGGCGCTGGAGCTGTGTCTGCTGGTGGAGCCGCGGGCGGCTGCCGACGAGACCCTGCAGCTGTTTCTGCAGTGCGAGGAAGGGCTCTGTCTGCTGGGCATGACGCGGGATCGTGTCGAAGGGGGTGCCAGCCGCTATCAGCAGGCGCTGCTGCCCCCCGCCGCGGGTGCCGCGGCCTGGGAGAGCCTGATAGGCGAGGCACTGGCAAGGCTCTACCGGGAGCCCTGATCCCCGTCAGCGGGCGAGCTCGCGCACCGCCTGCAGCATCTCGCGGTTGCGCGGCGCTTTCACGCCATGCCGAAGGGCGACCTCGACCAGGTGGCCATTGAGGAAGTCAATTTCCGTGGCGCGCCCGGCCATGACGTCCTGCAGCATGGAGGAGCGGTTGGCGGCGGTGCCCTGCAGCACGCTGTCGACCCGTGCCGGCAGGTCCGCCACCGCCGCGGCCTGGCCTTCGGCACTGGCAATGGCAGTGATTTCTTCGCAGAGGGTGGCGACCTCGAGACTGAGAGGCGGCTGCAGCAGTGTGCCGTTGGCGCATTGGTGCAGGGCCGTGAGAGGGTTGATGGCACAATTGATGGCCAGTTTGCGCCACAGGGCCGTCAGGATTTCCGTTTCCCAGCGGCAGCGGATACCCAGGGACTGCCAGTCGGCGAACCAGCCGGGCATCGCTTGGCCGGGCGAGCCCAGCAGGGTCTCACCGCTGCCGGCGTGGTGCACCGCGAGTGGCGCTTCCCGCCAGGCGCCTTCGGTGGTGATGCCCCAGGTGAAGCGCCACGCCGGCCAGCGACGCTGCAGCCGCTCCTGGTAGCCCATGCCGTTGGCCAGCACAACCACCGTGGCATGCTTGGCCAGCCTGGGTGCCAGGTCGGCGACGGCCGCTTCCACCTCGCCAGCCTTGGTGCATACCAGGAGGTAGTCAATCCGGCCGTCACTGTCCGGGGTCTGCAGGTTCAGCGGGTAGCGATGCACCGAGTCCCCGCGTTGCAGCCGCAGCGTGGCCTTGCCGCGACCTTGCCGGCCGCGGCGGCCGATCAGTGTGATCGGGCGACCGGCCTCGAGGAAGAAGCTGGCGAACAGGCTGCCGATGGCGCCGGCGCCCAGGATGTACCAGTGGCGTCGGTGTTCAGCGGACGAGGGGGATTGCAAAGCGGGTGCGGCCCATTACCATGGGCTCCTTCTTTCAGCAGCGGGAATGCGGACTATGCCATCTTTCGACGTGGTTTCGGAAGTCGACTTGCACCAGTTGACCAACGCGGTTGATCAGGCCCAGCGGGTGATCACCAACCGTTTTGACTTCAAGGGTGTCGACGCCAGTTTCGAGCGCGAGGAGCGCACGGTCATCCTGCGCGCCGAGGCGGAGTTCCAGCTGCTGCAGATGGCGGACATCCTGCGCGGCACGCTGATCAAGTGTTCTATCGAACCCGCGGCCATGTCGGAGGGCAGCCCGGAGGCGTCCGGCAAGGGCGTGCGCCAGGTCATGACCTTCCAGCACGGGCTCGACAGCACCCAGGCCAAGCAGATCGCCAAGGCGATCAAGGAGAGCAAGCTCAAGGTCCAGGCGCAGATCCAGGGCGAGCAGGTCAGGGTTACCGGCAAGAAGCGCGACGACCTGCAGCAGGCCATCGCACTGTTGCGGGATACCGACATCGGTGTGCCGCTGCAGTTCAGCAACTTTCGCGACTGAGGCCTGCCAGGCCGGTGACCAGTTGCTGCCGCCGGTGTTCCCAGGCTGCGGTCGACATCTCCGCGCCGGGTTGGCAGTGCCAGAGCAGTTCCAGATAGCGGTAGATCACCTGGTAGCGCCTGAGCTGCCGGCCTTCCTGGCCGCTGGCAGGGCGCTGCAGCCAGGCCTCGAGCAGGGCCTCCTCGGCGGCTGTCGGCCAGTCGTCCCCCGCCAGCAGCGCCGCCAGCTCAAACCAGACCGACCCCATGGCCGCATACTCCCAGTCCAGGGCATAGAGCCGGCCGCCACTGTGGAGCCGGTTGGCCCGCAACAGGTCGTTGTGGCACAGGCGGGGCGGGCCGTCCTCGGCCGAGGCAGCCTGCAGGCAGCGCCGCAGGTTGGTTTGCAGCCCCTGGAGAGCCGCCCAGCGGCCGGGGCTGGTGACTTGCGTCTGGCGCTCGTAGCGCTGCAGTCGCAGGCCGAGATCCAGGCGTAAATGAATTCCCGGCAGGGCGTGGATCCGCCGCAGGAGTGCGCCGAGAGCCTCGGTCTCGTCGGCGGGGGGAGTCGTGTCGGGCGGCAGGTAGTCGCAGAGGAGGGCACCCAGCTCGGCGTGCTGCCAGCGGGGTGCCGGTGCCAGTCCGGCGGCGTGGGCCTGTTGCAGGACGCGCCACTCGGCCTGGCGGTTGAGGCTGTGCTGCAGGGGATCGAGACGGTCCAGCCGCAGCACCAGCCGGTGCTCCCCCGCACGCAGCAAGAGGTTGTAGTTGCTGAGTCCGTTGCCCAGAGCACACTCCACCTCCGGTGGCCGCGGCGGCCCCGGCAAGCGCCAGTGGCGCCACTGGGCCAGGGCCTGTTCCAGCCTCAGCTGTACTGGGCGCGGTAGTGCAGCAACCATTGCCGCCAGCCAAAGCAGACGATGACCAGGTAGACCGCGAACAGCCCCGCGGTCATCAGCAGGCCCCGTTCCAGGTACAGCCAGATCGAGGCGCTGTCGATCACCAGCCAGTAGACCCAGTTTTCCAGGACCTTGCGCGCCACCATCCAGGTGGTGAGGATGCTGCCCCAGGTGGTAAAGGAATCCAGGTAGGGCAGGGCGGCCTCGGTGTAGCGCGCCAGCAGCGCGCCACTGATGCCACTGGCCAGGAGCACCCCCCCGATCGCCAGCAGATGTTGCCGGCCCCCCCAGGTGGAGATGCCCAGGGCGCTGTCCTGCCTGCCGCCGTGACGCCACTGGTACCAGCCGTAGACCGCCATGACCAGGTAGTAGAGCTGCAGGGCGGACTCCATGGGCAGCTGCACCTGCCAGAACAGCCACAGGTAGATGGCCGTGCTGAAAAAGGCCGCGTACCAGCACCACAGGCTCTCGCGCACGGCCAGCAGGAGGTAGGCGACGCCCAGGGTCACCGCCAGAGCCTCCCAGGCGTGCAGGCTCCCCAGGGTCTGCCACAGGGTCTCCAGGTTCACCCGGCGATCTCCAGCTCGCGGGGGATAAACTTGCAGACCAGTACCTGGCGACCCCAGCGTCGTTCACTGTCCTCCAGGGCCTCGCGCACCAGGTCGAACACGACCCGCGCCTCGCCGCAGAGCTGGGTACTCATGGCATTGGTCACTACCGTGATCCCCTCCCGGCCTTGCAGGGAGTCGATAAAGGCCTGGATGATCGGCAGGTAGTCATCCTGCAGGGGGTAAAGGCTCAATTCCGCCGTGACTTGCATGCTTTTGCTCCTCTAGAACTGGTAGCTGGCGCTGACACCAAAGGTGCGCGGTTCGCCATAGGAATAGTAGGGTTCCAGTGCGTAGCCCTTGCGCGGGTCGTTGCCGAAGGAGCCGAAGCCGCGCTGGGCGTAGTCCTCGTCGGTCAGGTTGCGCCCCCAGAGTGCGACTTCCCAGTGCTCTGTGGTGTAGCCCAGGCGCAGGTGCAGCAGCTCGTAGCTTTCGGCGCGGGCGCGGTGGCGATCGGAGAAGAAGAAGTCGTCCCGGGCCTCGGCGTCCAGGCGCAGGTACCAGGCCTCGGTGAAGGCGTAGCGCGCGCCGATCGCGGCCTGGTAGTCCGGAGCGTGGGCCTGCTCGCGATCGGCCAGATCGACGCCGTCGGCATTCACGTAGCGGTCGAAGCGGGCATCCAGCAGGCCCAGGCTGGCGTCGAGTCGCAGGCGCTCACTGGCCTGCCAGTTCAGCTCCAGCTCCAGGCCGCGGTTGAAGCCGCTGGCGGCGTTGTTGATGTGGTCGATAAAGGCAACGCTATTGCCGTCCTCGCGCGGGATCACCAGGGAGCCCTTGACCTGCTGGTCGCGGCGGTCCATCCAGAACAGGGCACCACGCAGCTGCAGGCGGCCCTCGAGCAGGCGCGCCTTGTAGCCCAGCTCATAGTTAACCAGGGCTTCTTCGTCGTAGGTCAGCAGGCCGTCGAGGCGCGGATCGTCGTATATCTCCAGGCTGGATAGCACCCGGGCGTTCACGCCGTTGGCGCGATAGCCCCGGGAGATACTGGCGTAATACAGCGGGCCGTCATCCGCTTGATACTCCAGGGCGAGGCGGCCGCCCCAGAGGGTGCGCGCCGGGTCGGCCGCGACACCATTGCTGTCGTTGTAGTCGGTGTGCCGGCGCTCGACCCGCAGGCCGCTGACCAGCGTCAGTACCTCGCTCAGGGGCGTCTCCAGCTGGCCAAACAGGGCGCCGGTGTCGGTGTCGTAGTCGCTGAAAAAATCGCTCTCCAGGTAGGTGTACTGGCGCTGCAGGTCCTCGCGGTCCCCCAGGTAGTAGGCGCCCAGCACCCAGTCGCTGTGTCCCCAGAGCCGGCTGCTGTCGTTCGAGAGGAGACGCAGCTCGGCGCTGACGCTGTCGCGGTCACGCAGGTAGCGGTCGAAGGACGAGTACTCCAGCTCCGGGGCGATGCCCACAAAGCTCCAGTCCTCGTCGAAGCTGTATTCGGTGTCGGAGCGGGCCACGCTGAGGCGGGATTCCAGGGTGACGTTGTCGCGCTCCGCCTGCCAGTGCAGGCTCAGGGCGGTGGACTGCTGACGGTCCCGTCCGGGCTGGTCGGACAGGGTGCGGCGGTTGTTGTCCAGGGAGAAGGCGTCGAAGCCGTTGTCGATGTCGGTGTGCAGCAGGGTCAGATCGAGGGTGTCGGCGTCTCCCGCCAGCCAGCGCAGGCGCAGGCGGGCCCCGCGTTCGTCGCGGTTGTTGGTGTCATCGCGGTCGAGGAAGTCGTTCTGGTAGAAACCGTCGCTCTGGTGCTGGTGCACCGCGATGCGGTAGAGCAGGCGGTCCTGCACCAGCGGACCGGTACCCGCCAGTCCCAGCGTGTGGCTGTCGTAGTTGCCGAACCCGGCCTCCAGGCGCAGGCCCGGTTCGGCCTCGGGTGCGGCGCTGCGGATGCTGATCAGGCCGGCGAGGGCGTTGGCCCCATGCAGCGTGCCCTGGGGCCCGCGCAGGACCTCCACCTGTTCGATGTCGAACAGAGCGCCGGCGGTGCCGAGGCCGCTGAAATCCACGCCGTCCATCAGCAGGCCGACGGAGGCATTCAGCGGCTCCTGGTACTGGCTGCGCTCGCCGATGCCGCGCACCTGGAAGAAGCGTGCACGGGAGGTGCCCCCGGCGAAGTTCAGGTTTGGAATCGCGTGGAGGATATCTTCCAGGTGGTTGGCCGCACGCTCGCGCACGGTCTGGGCACTGACCACGCTGGTACTCGCCGCCTGGTCGAGCAGTGGGGTGTCCCGCAGGCTGGCGGTGACAACGATTTCTTCCAGGGGCTGGGCGGTGGCGGGCAGGGATGCCGCGAGGACCAGAGCCGCCAGGGAGGTGCGTTTGGGGGTGTAGCAGTGGGTCATGGGTTCTCCTCAACAAACAATAAAGAGAACCGGTTGAGAAGAGCGGGCTGGAAACAGGAGTTGATACACCTATCCCTACGCCGGTTCTAACCGGATCAGGTTCAAAGGGTTCGCCGCGCAGGCGTCTCAGGCCGAAGCCACCCCTTAGGTCACACAAAATGCATCTGCATTTGCGCGGCCAGTATAGTCGGCAGTACACTCCGGAGACAATAACGATTCGCAACCATCGCTGGCGTTAGTGCCTCATTACCGCGGGAACCCCGGATGACTGAGCCTTTTGAGTACGACGGTCTGCCTGTCGAAGAGATTGAAGCGGCACCGCCCGTGGGGACCGCAAGCGAGGTCCGCGAGCAGCGCGTCAAGGAGACGGTCACCCTCAACCGCTTTCTCTACCAGGTGGCACGGGATCTGGAATTGCAACTCATGGAGATCACCGATCTCCACGGGCTCCTCGAGCTGTTGCTGGTGGCGGCGCCGCGCTATTTCGGCTTCCGTGCCGCCGAGCTGTGGCTCTACGATCCCGAGCACGTCCTCTCCGGCCTGATCTCCTCGGCCCAGCGCTATGGCCACTCCCTGCAGCTGCACCACGACGTCTTCGAGATGCAGGAACTCTACCCGGTGGAACCGGTGTCGGTGATGGTGGATGCCACCGACTCCCGCATGTTCCAGGTGCTGAAGTCGGACGAGGGCATCCAGCACGCCCTGTTGATACCCCTGCTGGACGGCGGGCGCTTCATGGGCAGCCTGCACTGCGGTTTTGTCGAGGCGCCGATGCCCCACAATGCCGCGGACGCCGAGATGATCGAGCACCTGGGGCGCCTGGTCTCCCGCTGTTTCCGCAATGCAGTCAGTCGCCAGCAAATTTCCCAGCTGACCATGCTCGACCCGCTCACCCAGATCAGCAATCTGCGCGGCTTCGAGAAAGATATTGCCCGCGAGATCGCCCGGGCCCGGCGCGCCCGGGAGCCCCTGACCGTGCTGATGATGGAGATCGACGAATATGTCGACCTCTACCAGCATTACGGCGAAATCGCGTCGCGTTTCGTGCTGAAGAAAGTCACCGAGCGTGTCTCCTCCAGCCTGCGGGCCACGGACTACCTGGCGCGACTGGGGGATGCCCGCTTGTCGGTCCTGCTTACCGGCACCGGGGAGGTGGGCGCACGTGAAGTGGCCGAGCGCCTGCGCCGGGATATCGAGCAGTTCCTGATCGACGACGGGCGCGGTGCCGTGCTGCAGGTTACCCTGAGTACCGGCCTGGTGACCTGGGAGCCCCAGCAGTATCCCGCGGTGGACATGGCCCAGTTGGCCAAACAGATTCAAAGTGTCGGTGTAAAAGCGGTACAATCCGCGGCTGCCAACAACGGCAACCAGGTCAAGGTGGCCCGGCTGTCGACTTTGATCATCTGACCGAGGGGGACTGACGGCCGTGAGCGGTGTCGACGAGCTGTTTGCCAACAACCGGGCCTGGGCCCAGAGTATCAAGACCTCCGATCCGGACTTTTTCGAAAAGCTGGCCAACCAGCAGAGCCCGGAATACCTGTGGATCGGCTGCTCCGACAGCCGCGTGCCGGCCAACCAGATCGTCGGCCTGCTGCCGGGTGAGGTCTTTGTGCACCGGAATGTCGCCAATATGGTGGTGCACACGGATTTCAACTGCCTGTCGGTGCTGCAGTTCGCGGTGGACGTGCTCAAGGTCAAGCACATCCTGGTCGTGGGACACTACAACTGTGGTGGTGTCCGCGCTGCCTACGAGGGTCGCGACAACGGGCTGATCGACAACTGGCTGCGCAATATCAAGGACGTACAGCAGCGCTACCACAAGCGGATTGAAGCGCTGGAAAGCGACGATGCCCGGGTCGACCTGCTGTGTGAACTGAACGTGATCAGCCAGGTGTCCAATGTCTGCCACACCACGATTGTGCAGAACGCCTGGAGCCGCGGGCAGCCGCTGTCGGTGCACGGCTGGGTCTACAGCCTCAAGGACGGCCTGATCACCGACCTCCAATGCACGGTCAGCAAGGCCGATCAGATCTCCGAAGTCTACCGGGTCATCCCCGGTCTGGAGGGAGGCTAGTCCCTCCCCCCCGAACGGGTGACTCCCCGCCGCGGCAAACGCGCTATGCTTTCTGGCCGCAACCCGAGCAGCGACAATAAAGGAGTCACAGCATGCCCGCAGAACCCGTTGACCTGAGTGGAGCCCGTATTCTCATCACCGGGCCCACCGGTCAGGTGGCCCAGCCGGTTGTCCAGGCCTGGGCCGACAAGGCCGAGATTTTTGCCCTGGCCCGCTTCAGCGACCCGGCCCAGCGCGAGGCCCTGGAACAGGCCGGGGTGCACACCCTCAAGGCCGATCTCGCCGCACCGGATGGCCTGCGCGGCCTGCCGGATGACTTCGACTATGTGCTGAATTTTGCCGTGGTGAAGACCGACAGTTTCGACTACGACCTGGCCGCCAACGCCGAGGGCGTGGGGCGGCTGATTTCCCACTGTCGCAAGGCAAAAGCCTTCCTCCACCTCTCGTCCACCGCGGTCTATGAATACGCCGGCCACGAGCCGCGGGCCGAGGACTCCCCCCTCGGCGACAACCACCGGTCCATGTTCCCCACTTACAGCATCAGCAAGATCGCAGCGGAGGCGGTATGTCGCTACGCCGCCAAGGAATTCGGTGTGCCCGCGATCATTGCCCGCCTCAGCGTGCCCTACGGCGATAACGGCGGCTGGCCCTGGTACCACCTGCTGATGATGCAGGGTGGTGTGCCCATCGATGTGCACCCGGAGCGACCGAACACCTACAACTTGCTGCATGTTGACGACTACATGGAAAAGCTGCCACGCCTGCTGGCCGCTGCTGGGACCGAGGTGCCGACCGTCAACTTCGGTGGTTCCCAGGCGGTGAGCATCGAGGAGTGGTGCGCCTACCTGCAGGAGCTGACTGGCTTCGAGCCGGTGTTCCAGGACAACCCCAAGGCCTTCGGCAGCCTGGCCATCGACCCCACCCGCATGCACGAGCTGATCGGCCCCACCCGGGTCGACTGGAAAGACGGTATTCGCCGCATGGTGGCGAACCTGGCTCCCGAGTTGCTGCGGGACGCAGGCTGACGGATCGCCGCCGTGGAGACGCTGTTACTGCTCTTGCTGCTGATTTTTGTCGGTGTTGGCCTGATGGTCTTCCTCGGGGAGCGTTTTGCCTCCCCGATGGCGCCGGAGCGCATGGCGCGTCTGCAGCGCTGGCTGTGGCCGCTGGTGGGCCTGATGCTGGTGCTTTCCCTGCTCAATCACAGCTTCGGCAGCTGAGTCTCGCTGTCGCCCGGGCCCGACTCGCGGCCAACCACCCACAAGGGTGATGTGCGCCGGGCCCCGGGTTGCCATACTCCCCCCACGTTCCCACAGTACAGGTGAAGGCCCATGTCCGATAATGACAAATTGCAGGCGCTGCTCCGCGGCGACCTGTGGAACGAATTCTGCGACTCCCTGAAAGCGGCCGGCAACCAGGTGCTGGCCGAGGATACCCCCGACGACCCGCTGAGCCGGGCCGAGGGCTTCCGCTACCTGACCCGGCTGTTGCGTCTCAGCCTGGAGAAGAACCTCGAGTTTGGCGATCCCTGGCACCCGCAGTTCTATTCCCTGTCCCACGAGACGGCGAAGATCGGCAACGACAACCCCGACAACTTCTACCAGAACTGCGCCGTGGACGGCCGCTGCACCTACCGCATCAGCGGCAATGTCGGCACGGTGGATTACCTGAGCATCGAGACCAAGGCCGGGTCCTACGTCGGCGGCGGTGACATGCAGCCCACCGGTCACATTGCCCTGGGCGAGATCGACACCGATGCCGAGGGCAACTTTACCCTGCTGGTCAGTGCCAGCGAACAGCCCGGCAACTGGCTGTCGATGAGCGAGCAGAGCGACAATATCCTGGTGCGCCAGACCTTCCGCGACCGCGCCAGCGAGCGCCGGGCAGAGCTGCAGATCGAGTGCCTGGACCCCCGCGGCAGCGCCGTGCTCGACCCGGCGCAGTTCGCCGCGCAGCTGGAGGGCGTGGTGCCCTTCGTGACCGGCACGGCGGGTCTGTTCCGCGAGTGGATGGCGGGTTTCCGCGCCCACACCAACCAGCTGCCCCCCAATGACCAGAGCATGTGCCTGCGGGCCGGGGGCGATCCGTCCATCTATTACCACAACACCTACTGGGAGCTGGCGCCCGACCAGGCCCTGCTGATCGAGTTCACGCCGCCGAAAGTGTGCCGCGTGTGGAACCTGCAGGTGTCCAACTACTGGATGGAGTCGCTGGATTACCGCTACCACCGCATCTGCATCAATCGGCACAACGCCCACTACGAGGCCGACGGCTCCGTGCGCATCGTGGTGTCCGAGGGCAACCCCGGGGAGGCCTGGCCGAACTGGCTGACCACTGCGGGCCATGTCTGCGGCAGTCTGCTGTTGCGTTACGTGGAAGCCCAGGACCATCCGCCGATCGCCACGCGTGTGGTGTCGCTGGACGAACTGGCCGCCGCGGGCAGCGCCGGGTAAGACAAGCACAGCAAGCAACACAAGCACAGGAAGCAAACATGCAGGATGAGATTCAATTTGATGCGGACGCTCTGGTCGCGGCCGCCAAGGCCGTGGACGGTCTGGAAGACTTCGGCGACGACAGCTACCGCGAACCCCTGGAAAAGCTGCTCTGGTCCCTGGAGCACGAGGCGCAACTGAATGCCATCGGCCGCCCGGCCATGTACTACCGCGTGCGCGACATACTGGCTACCCAGCTGCGGGTGCAGGAGTGGCTCAAGCGCTACCCGGAGATCCGCGACGAGGAAATCCACGCGCCGCTGGTGATCGTGGGGCTGCCGCGTACCGGCACCACCATGCTGCACCGCACTATCGCCGCCGACCATCGCATGTATGCGCCGCTGTGGTACGAAACCCGCTTCCCCTGTCCGGACCTGGACTGGGATTTCACCCTGGAGAACGACCGCCGTATCCGCGACGGCAAGGCCGAAGTGCAGCAGATGCTCGACGGCAGCCCCGACCTGATCAAGATCCACCCGATGGATGCCCTGGGGCCGGACGAGGACATCATGCTCCTGGAGCAGTCCTTCTACAGCTTCAATACCCAGGCCTGTGCCTGGATTCCCACCTTTGATGCCTGGGTCGAGGCACAGGACCACACCCCGGGTTACGAATACCTCAAGCTGCTGCTGCAGTTCCTGCAGTGGCAGAAGAAGCGCAGCGGTCAGCAGGGCGAGCGCTGGGCGCTCAAGGCACCGCACCACCTGCACTACATGGACCTGGTGTTCAAGGTCTTTCCCGATGCGAAGGTGGTACAATCCCACCGCGACCCGCTGGATACCATTCCGTCGATCGCCAGCATGATCACCGCGGTCTGGAAGATCTACTCGGATCAGGCCGACCCGCTCAAGGCCGGCGAGCAGTGGGCGCGCAAGTTCGCCAACGGCATGCGCCACACCATGGCCGTGCGCAAGCAGGTGGGCGAGGAGCGTTTTCTCGATCTCTGGTTCCGCGACACGGTCAGCCAGCCGCTGGTCGAGATCGGTAAAGTGTACGATTTCCTGGGCATGGACCTCACCCCCGAGGCCCGCGCCGAGATGGAAAAGTGGCAGGACTTCAATCGCCGCGAGCTGCGCCCGCCCCACGAGTACACCCTGGAACAGTTCGGCTATACCGAGGCCGGCCTGAAGGCGCAGTTCCGCGACTATCGCGAGGCATTCATCGAGGGCCACTGACAGCGGCGGCCCGCGGCAATTTCATTCACCTGTGAGAAAGGACGACATGGCAGAGCAGAAAGCGACCAACGTACATTGGCACGAGGGTGACATCACCCGGGACCACCGGCAGAAACTGCTGGGCCACAAGGGGGCAACCCTGTGGTTCACCGGCCTGTCCGGCAGCGGCAAGAGCACCGTGGCAGTAGAGCTGGAAGGGCGCCTGAACGAGATGGGTATCCTCGCCTACCGCCTGGATGGCGACAATGTACGCCTCGGCATCAACAAGAACCTGGGCTTTTCCGCCGAGGACCGCACCGAGAACATCCGCCGTATCGGCGAGGTGGCCAAGTTGTTCGCCGACTGCGGCGTGATCGCCCTGAGCAGCTTCATCAGCCCCTACGCCGCGGATCGCGACGGGGTGCGTGCGCTGCACGAAGCGTCCGGCATGGACTTCATCGAAGTCTTCGTCGACTGCCCCCTGTCCGAGGCCGAAGATCGCGACCCCAAGGGCTTGTACAAGAAAGCCCGCGCCGGCGAGATCAAGAACTTTACCGGCATCGACGACCCCTACGAGGCCCCGGCAAAGCCGGAGGTACACCTGCGCTCCGACCAGATGAGCGTGGCCGAGGAAGTGGACGTGATCCTCTCGGCACTGCGCGAGCGCGGCATCCTCCCGGCCTGATCCGGCGACAACAGTTTCAAGGAGTTTTGCAATGATCAAACCCCACGGTTCCGAACAACTGAACCCGCTCTACGTGGCCGATGATGCGGCGCGTGCCGCCCTGCAGCAGGAAGCCGAGGGCCTGCCCTCGCTGCTGCTGAATTCCGCCGCTGCCGCCAACGCGGTGATGCTCGGCGCGGGCTACTTCAACCCCCTGAACGGCTACATGAACCTGGCCGACACCCTGAGTGTGGCGGAGAAGCTGCAGACAGTCGACGGCCTGTTCTGGCCGGTGCCCATCGTCAACCTGACCAAGGAGTCGGGCGTTGAGGCCGGCAGCCGCATTGCCCTGCGCGATCCCAATGTCGCCGGCAACCCGGTGCTGGCGGTGATGGACGTCGAAGCCGTGGAGACGGTCAGCGAAGAGCAGGTGGATTTCATCTGCGAGAAGGTCTTCCGCACCCTGGACGACAAGCACCCCGGTGTCGCGACCTTCAAGGCCCTGGGTCGCACCCTGCTCTCCGGCCCCATCCAGGTGCTGAACTTCTCCTATTTCGAGAAGGACTTCCCCGAGACCTTCCGCACCGCCTACCAGATCCGCGACGAGATCGCCCAGCGCGGTTGGAACAAGGTGGTGGCCTTCCAGACCCGCAATCCGATGCACCGCGCCCACGAGGAACTGTGCCGCATGGCCATGCAGGACCTGGGTGCCGACGGCATCCTGATCCACATGCTGCTGGGCCAGCTGAAGCCGGGGGATATCCCCGCCGACGTGCGCGACGCCGCGATCCGCAAGATGGTCGATGTGTACTTCCCGGAGAACACCGTGATGATTACCGGCTACGGTTTCGACATGCTCTATGCCGGTCCCCGGGAAGCGGTTCTGCACGCGGTATTCCGTCAGAACTGTGGCTGCACCCACCTGATCGTGGGTCGCGACCACGCCGGTGTCGGCGACTACTACGGCGGCTTTGACGCGCAGACGATCTTCGACGAGGAAGTGCCCGCGGGTGCCCTGGAGCTGGAGATCTACCGCGCCGATCACACCGCCTACAGCAAGAAGCTGGATCGGGTGGTGATGATGCGCGACGCGCCGGACCATAGCCCCGAGGACTTCGTGCTGCTCTCCGGCACCAAGGTCCGGGAAATGCTCGGCAACGGCATCGCGCCGCCCCCCGAGTTCTCCCGTCCGGAAGTGGCGCAGATCCTGATGGATTACTACCAGCGTCAGGACGCCGCGTCCGCCTGATGCGCCTGCAGCGGCCACCGCCTCCGCGGTGGTCGCACCTCCTCTCCCCGCGCCTGCGGCGCCCCTGTCATCTTTTCGTCATCTGACGGTCATCCCGCTGTCACGGTTTTATCTTTTAATGGCGGTCCCTATAATCGGGCAGTAAAACGACCGGGACAGATCTCTGCCCGGCACAGGTTCGGGAGACCCTCTTGGCCATATCCTGGCTCCACAGCGGCAGCGAATCCGGCGCGCGTCTGCGCGAGTTTCCGGGGTCGCGCTCCCTCGCCGGACTGTGGCAACGTCTGCGCCAGCCCCGTCAGGTAGCCCGGCTCAAGGCACTCTGCCTGGCTCTGGCCGCGCTGTGGCTGCTGGCGTCGCTGGCACAGCTGTTCTGGGCCTTCTGGCCGCAGCCGGACGTGACGCCCGCGGCGGCGCCACTCAACCCGGCCCAGGGGGCCGCACGCCGCGCCGTGGCGGGCCCGGCCGTGGACCTGGAGGCCCTGCGTGCCGCGGCGCTGTTTGGTCGTCGCGATGCCTCTGACGTCGCGGCGACGCCCGCCCCGACGCCCCGCGAGGCGCGTGAGGGCATCGAGGAGGGCGCCCGGGAGACCCGGCTGGATCTGGTGCTGCGTGGCGTGGCGGCCTCTCCGGTGGAGGGGCAGGGCAGTGCCGTGATCGAGGTGCGCGGCCAGCAGCATGTGTTTCGCGTGGACCAGGCGCTGCCGCTGTCCGGCCGCGTGACCCTGGCCAAGGTACTGCCCGACCGGGTGGTGCTGGATAACGCCGGCACCTATGAATTGCTGCGCCTCTATGCGGAGTCCGAACTGGACCGGCAGCTCGGCGCTGCGGCGAACAGAGAGCCCGCGGCGGCACCGCAGACCGTGGATCGCCGCGACGATGCCGGCGTGGCAGATCTCGCCGGTCGCTACCGCGAACAGCTCTACCGCGACCCGCAGTCACTGGCCTCCCTGGTGCGCATCGCCCCGGTTCGCCAGGCGGGGGAGCTGCAGGGCTACCGGATCACCCCGGGGGAAAACCGTCAGCAGTTCGAGCAGCTGGGCTTTCGGGCCGGCGACCTGGTGGTCGCGGTCAACGGCATGCCCCTCTCGGACCCGGCCAACGCCATGCGCCTGTATCAGTTGATGCGCACGGCCAGCGAAGCCACCTTTGAACTGCAGCGTGACGGCCAGCCGCTTGCAGTGAGTATCAGCCTGGGCGATGCTGCCCCGGATGCCTGACATGACCGACTGCTGAGGATATGCCGCGAGTGACCGCCAAGATCCGCGCCCTGTGCGCCCTGCCATACTGCCTGTTGCTGGGCGCCGTCCTGTCGATCGGCACCGCCCATGCCCAGGAGTTCACGGTCAATCTCAAGGACACCGATATCCAGGAGCTGATCAAGTTTGTCGCCGAGGCGACGGATACCACCATCGTGGTCGATCCGGCAGTGAAGGGGCGGGTGAAGGTCGTCTCGACCAAGCCGGTTTCACGCAGCGAGCTCTATGATTTGTTCCTCTCCATCCTGGAAGTCCACGGCTACACCGCGGTGCGCTCGGGCGGTGTGGTCCGGGTGATCCAGAACAAGGATGCGCGCTCCGCTCCGGTTGCGGTCGGGGACACCCGGGAGGGGGCCTCGGGGGACGAGTACGTAACCCAGGTGATGCGCCTGGAGAACATTTCCGCGGCCAAGCTGATTCCGGTGTTGCGCCCGCTGGTGCCGCAGCAGGCCCACATGGCCGCCTATGCCCCCAGCAACGCGATCATTATCTCCGACGTGGCGGCGAATATTGCCCGCATCGCGGCGATCATCGAGCGCATGGACCGCAGCGCGGTGCAGGAAACCGAGATGATCAAGCTGCGCTACGGGGTGGCCGAGGATGTGGTGGAGAAGCTCAATGCCCTGAACCGGCAGGTCGCGGGCGGCGAGGGCAGTGAGAGCGAAACCCTGCTGGTGGCGGACAAGCGTACCAACAGTATCCTGGTCAGCGCCGATGAGCTGGAGCGGGCCCGGATCAACCGTCTGATCCGCTTCCTCGACAGCCCCCAGGAGCAGACCGGCAACGTCAAGGTGGTCTACCTGGAATACGCCAAGGCCGAGGAGGTCTCCGAGGTGCTTTCCCGGGTGGTCCAGAACGTGCGCCGGCGCGACAGCGGCGAGAGCAGCGCGACCACGCGCAGGGGCGACGGCCCGACCATCGAAGCCGATCCCGGCACCAACGCCCTGATCATTACCGCCGAACCCGATGAAATGGCGTCCCTGGAGTCGGTGATTGCGCGCCTGGACATCCGCCGTGCCCAGGTCCTGGTGGAGGCGATCATCGTCGAGATGGAGGTGCGCGACGGGCAGGATCTCGGCCTGCAGTGGCTGTTCGCCAACGAGGACGGCTTCTACGGCAGCAGCATCAATCCCGACGACGCGCGGGCCCGGCGCATCGCCGGTGCCATTCTGCCGAGCGACAGCGAGGATGGCAGTGGCGGTACCACGACTGGCGATTTCAATGTCGGCGCCCTGGCCGGCGCCCTGGCGCAGTCGCCGGGGCTGTCCCTGGGCTGGGGTGTCGTGGATGACGACCTGTCGATGACGGTGATCCTCAACGCCCTGCGCGAGCAGTCCAACGCCAATATCCTCTCCACGCCGAGCCTGCTGACCCTGGACAACCAGGAGGCCTACATCACCGTGGGCCAGAACGTGCCCTTCGTGACTGGCTCCTACACCAGTACTGGCGCCAGTGACGGTGCCCAGAATCCCTTCCAGACCATCGAGCGGGAAAACGTCGGTATCACCCTCACGGTGACGCCGCACATCAACGAGGGCAATGCGGTGGTACTGGATATCTCCCAGGAGGTCTCCAGCCTCAGCAATACGTCGGCGGTGCTGGACGCCTCGGACCTGATCACCAACGAGCGCATCCTGCAGACCAAGGTGCTGGCCGCGGACCAGAGCACGGTGGTGCTGGGCGGGCTGATCAAGGACGACGTCCAGGACGGCAGCCAGAAGGTGCCGCTGCTGGGTGATATTCCACTGCTGGGCCGCCTGTTCCGCAGCGACGCCACCTCGGTGGTGAAGACCAACCTGCTGATTTTCATCCGCCCGACCATCATTCGCGACGATCACCAGCTGCACGGTGCCACCGCGGAGAAATACCGCTATATCCGCGACCAGCAGCTGGAGCGCCAGCGCCGGGGTATCCGCTTCCTGGACGACAGTTACATTCCGGTGCTGCCGGAGTGGGAGGATCAGGTCCGCCAGCTTGAGCAAATGCAGCAGGATGCCGGCAAGCGCGAGGGCGCGGGTCCGTGACCTTGGCTGCCGCCAGCCCGGCTCCGCGGCCGCTGCCCTTCGGTTTTGCCAAGCAGCACGGCGTGCTGTTGCAGGCAGCGGAGGTGGATGCGCCGATAGTCGCCCACCGCGATGCGCCGCCGCTGTCGGTGTTGCTGGAGCTGCGCCGCTGGCTGGGCGGGCCTTTCCAGCTTGAAGCGGTGAGCGAAGCCGAATTCCAGCGGCGTTTGACCCGGGCCTATCAGCGCGACAACAGCGAAGCGGTGCAGATGGCCGAGGACATTTCGGCGGATGTCGATCTCAGCCGCCTGGCGGATGAAATTCCCGAGGCCGGCGACCTGATGGATGCCGAGGACGATGCGCCGATCATTCGTCTGATTAACGCCATCCTCTCCCAGGCGGTGCGGGAACAGGCCTCGGACATCCACATCGAGACCTTCGAGGATCGCCTGAGTGTGCGCTACCGCATCGACGGCGTGCTCAGCGAGGTGCTTTCGCCCAAGCGCATGCTGGCGCCGCTGCTGGTATCGCGCCTCAAGGTGATGGCCCGCCTGGACATCGCCGAAAAGCGCGTGCCCCAGGATGGCCGCATCTCGGTGCGCATTGCCGGCCACGCCATCGACATCCGCATGTCCACGATTCCCTCCGCCCACGGCGAGCGGGTGGTGCTGCGCCTGCTGGACAAGCAGGCGGGACAGCTGGAGCTGATGCAGCTGAACATGAACCCCCAGGTGCTGCAGGCCTACCAGAAGGCCCTGCACAGCCCCCACGGCATCATCCTGGTCACTGGCCCCACCGGCTCGGGCAAGACAACCACACTCTACGCCGGGCTGTCCCACATCAACCAGAGCACCCGCAACATCCTCACCATCGAGGATCCGATCGAATACATGCTTCCCGGTGTGGGCCAGACCCAGGTCAATCCCAAGGTGGAGATGACCTTCGCCCGCGGCCTGCGCGCCATCCTGCGCCAGGACCCGGACGTGGTGATGGTGGGGGAAATCCGCGACCTGGAGACGGCGGAGATTGCGGTGCAGGCTTCCCTCACCGGCCACCTGGTACTTTCCACCCTGCACACCAATACGGCGATCGGCGCGGTGACCCGCCTGCAGGACATGGGGATCGAGCCCTTCCTGCTCTCCTCCAGCCTGATCGGCGTAATGGCCCAGCGCCTGGTGCGCCTGCTCTGTAGTCACTGCCGTCAGCCGGCGACGGCCACTGCCAGTGAATGCGCGCTGCTCGGCGTGGACCCGGCGCAGGCGCCGCAGATCTGGCACGCCGGCCACTGCGAGCACTGCAACGACAGCGGCTATCGCGGCCGCACCGGGATCTACGAGCTGATCGAGATCAACGACGCCCTGCGCAATGCCATTCACGAGGGCGCCAGCGAGCAGCAAATGCTGCTGCTGGCGCGTCAGCACTACCCGGGTATTCAGGAGGACGGCCGCCGCCGCATCCTGGCCGGGGAAACCAGCATCGAGGAGGTGCTGCGGGTGACCGCGGTCAACTGATCCCATGACCGCCTTCCGTTATCGCGCACTCAATCCCGGCGGCAAGCTGGTCAAGGGGGTCCTCGAGGGGGACTCCGAGCGCCAGGTACGCCAGCAGCTGCGCCAGCAGAAACTGCGACCCGTGGAGGTGGCCCAGGCCAACCGCGAAGCCTCGCCGCGCCGCGGTTTGCGCCTGAACCTGTTTCGGCCGCGCATCAGTACCGCCGAACTAGCCCTGCTGACCCGCCAGCTGGCGACGCTGGTCCAGTCCAGCCTTCCCCTCGACGAGTGCCTGCAGGCGGCGGCCGAGCAGAGCCGGCGGCCGCGCACCAAGGCGCTGTTGCTGCAGGTGCGCTCGCGGGTGGCCGAAGGGCACACCCTGGCCTACGCGATGGGGGAGTTTCCCCAGGTGTTCAGCGACATGTACCGCGCCATGGTCAATGCCGGGGAGCACGCCGGTTTCCTGGGGCCGGTACTGGAGCAGCTGGCGGATTACAACGAGCAGCGCCAGTACACCGCCCAGAAGTTGAAGATGGCGATGATCTACCCCTTCATTCTGGTCGCCGTGGCCATTGCCGTGGTGGTGGCGCTGATGGTCTTTGTGGTGCCGGAGCTGGTGGGAATTTTCGCCCACAGCCAGAAGGCCCTGCCGCTGCTGACCCGCGGGCTGATCGCCACCAGCGATTTCTTCCGCGATTACGCCCTGTGGCTGCTGGCGGGCATTGTCCTCGCGGTGTTCGGCCTGCGCTACTGGCTGCGGGTGCCGCGCAACCGTCGGCGCTGGCACGCGCTCCTGCTGCGTCTGCCCGGCGTGTCGGGCCTGGTGACGGCGGTGGACACGGCGCGCTTTGCCTCCACCCTGAGCATTCTGATGGCCAGCGGGGTGCCCTTGCTGGAGGCCCTGCGCATCGCCGGGCAGGTGCTGACCAACCGGGTGCTGCGGGAGGACAGCGCTGCGGTGGCGGCGCGGGTGCAGGAGGGCAGCAGCCTCAATCGCGCCCTGCGCGAGAGCGGGCGTTTTCCGCCGATGATGGTACATATGGTTGCCAGCGGCGAGGCCAGCGGCGAGCTGGAAACCATGCTGCAGCGCTCGGCGACCAACCAGGAGCGCGAGCTGGAAATGACTCTGGGTACGGTGATGGGCCTGCTCGAGCCCCTGCTGGTGGTGGTCATGGGCGGGATGGTGCTGATCATTGTGATGGCCATCCTGCTGCCGATTTTCGATCTCAACACAATGGTGCGATAGCGTGATGCGAGACAAGCGAGTGACGGCGAGTCGCCAGGGCGGCTTCTCCCTGGTGGAAATCCTGGTGGTGCTGGTGATCATGGGCCTGCTGATCAGCGTGGTGGCCCCCACGGTGCTCAATCGCGCCGACGAAGCGCGGGTGCAGAAGGTCTACGCGGATTTCAAGGCGATCGAGACGGCCCTGAAAATCTACCGCCTGGACAACTACACCTACCCGACCACCGAACAGGGCCTGCAGGCCCTGGTGGAGCCCAGCGGCCTGGAGCCCCAGCCGCGCAACTTCAAGACCGGCGGTTACCTCGCCGAGGTGCCGGTGGACCCCTGGGGGCGGCCCTATCTCTACTTGAGCCCGGGTGAGCAGGGCGAAGTGGATATCTACACCCTGGGTGCCGACGGCTTGTCGGGCGGCGAAGGCCAGAATGCCGATATCGGCAACTGGAAAGCGGAGGACTGAAGCGGCGTGAGCTTCCCGCTTCCGCCCGTATCTGTCTGCCCGGTGCCCGGTTTCCCCCGAGGCGCCCGGGGCTTCAGCCTGATCGAGCTGTTGGTGGTGATGCTGGTGATCGTGATCATGACCTCCCTGGCCACCCTGAGCATGAATGTCGGCACCCGCGAGCGCACGCTCGAGGCCCAGTTGCGGGAGCTGAGCAACCTGGCCCGGCACGCCCAGGAGGAGGCCGAGCTGAGCGGTCGCAGCTACGGCCTGCTGCTGGCACTGGACAGCGTGGACGGCGAGCCGGTCTATCAATACCACTGGCGCGAGCAGCGTCCGGGCGGTTGGCGCCGGCCGGAAATCGGCGGCGAGCTGTTCCGCCCGCGCACGCTGGTGGAGGGCCTGCTGCTGGAGTTGACCCTGGAGTCGGTGCCGGACACCCCGGCGCTGCCGGCTCCCGTGGCGCCCGATGCCACGCCACAGGTGCTGTTCCAGGCCAGCGGAGAAGTCAGCGCCGGCACCCTGGACATCTACGATCGAGAGAGCAATACATTGCTCTGGCGTCTGCAATGGGACGGCCTGGGCCGCTGGGAAATGTTGCCGGAGGGGCGGCCCGAGGGCGACAGCGGGAGAGGTGAGCGTGAAATCGCGCGCTGAGGGCGGCTTCACCCTGGTCGAGGTCATGGTGGCCCTGGCCGTGGTGGCCCTGGCGCTGCCGGCACTGCTGTTTACCCTGCACCAGCAGCTGGATGGCACCGGCTACCTGCGCGACAAGACCCACGCCCAGCTGGTGGCGGGCAACAAGCTCAGTGAGCTGCGCCTCTTGCAGCAAGTCCGCGGGGGCCTGTTCCGCGGCAGCGACAGCGGTGTCAGCCAGATGGTCGGACGCGACTGGGCCTGGGAGCTGCGTACCGAAGACACCGCGGTGCAGGGTTTTCAGCGAGTGGAAATCCGTGTCTACGCCGGCGAGGAAGCCGAGGGCTCGCCGCTGCACACCCTGGTGGCCTTCCTCGCCGATCTCGATGCGCCCGCTGCGGCGGAGGTGCCGGGTGCGGGCTGAGCGCGGGTTCACTCTGGTCGAGGTATTGATTGCCCTGGCCATCACCGCCTTTGTCGCGGCGGCGGCCTACGCCGGCCTGTCCGCGGCAATAGACGGGGTGGAGCGCAGCCGCGCCGAGGCGGAGCGCCACTGGGAACTGACCCGCGCCCTGCGCATCTTCGCCCGCGACCTGCGCCATTTCGTGCCACGCCCGGTGCGCGACGAGTTTGGCGAGACGGAGCCCGCCCTGATGGGCGGACCGGCAGCGCGTTTCACCCTGAGCCTGACCCGCAGCGGCTGGCACAATCCGAACAACCACCCGCGCAGCCATTTGCAGCGGGTTAATTACGTCTGGGAGGACGACGCCCTGTGGCGCGAGAGCTACCCGGTACTCGACCGTGCCGGCAATACCGAAGCGCAGCGGGTGCGCCTGTTCGGGGGTGTCACTGATCTGCGTCTGTTCTTCCTCGACAATCCTGGCAACCTGGACGCGGCCAGCCGCGGGGTGTCGATCGATACGCGCAACTGGCCCGAGAGTTGGGCGCCGGACCCCATGCAGTTCGGGGATGAGCTGGCGCCACCGCTGGCACTGGAGCTGGTTTTGCAGCTGGATGGCCTGGGCGAGGTGAGGAGTCTGCATGTGCTCCCGTCGAACTAGTGTTCCCGCCCGCCAGCGCGGGGTCGCCCTGGTGGTGGCCCTGCTGGTCTTTGCCCTGTGTGCGATTCTGATGGTGGGCATGCAGAGCGAATTCAATCTGTTCCACCAGCGTGTGGCCAATCACTTGCTGGCGGAACAGGGGGACGCCTACCTGCGCGGTGCCGAACAGCTGGCGGCCCTCGCACTGCAGGCGGATCACGACGCCGACCAGCGGCGCGGCGGCGAGCCGCGGGACGACCTGCGGGAAATCTGGGCCCGGGACCCCACGCCCTACCCCCTGGAGGAGGGTGGCTGGCTGGTCGGTGGCCTGGAGGATCTGCAGGGTCGTTTCAATCTCAACTGGCTGGTGCCCGCAGAGCCCCCCGAAAGCGGTGAGCCGCGGCCACCGGCGGAGCGTCTGACCCCGGCCCAGCGGGTGTTCGTGCGCCTGCTGCAGAGCCTGGGGGAGGCGAGCCTGTCACTGGACGAGGCCCTTGCCCTGACCCTGGCCATCGGCGACTGGCTGGACGACAACGCGCTGCCGCTTACGGCCGGCTCCGAGGACGATGCCTACCTGGGGCGGACACCGGCCTACCGGGCCGCCAACCGCCCCATGGCCAGTGCCAGCGAGCTGCGCGCGGTCACCGGAATGAATCCGGCCCTGTTCCAGGCCCTGCTGCCCGTGGTTACCGTGTGGCCGCGGGATGGGGCTGCCAGCACCCTGAATATCCATACGGCGCCGCTGCCGGTGCTGCGGGCACTGGGTGGCGGCGAGCGTCTGGAGCCCCTGAGCAAGGCCGAGGGCCAGGCCCTGCTCAGCCGCCAGCGGGAGGAGGGCGGCTTTGCCAGCCTGGAGGATTTTCTCGCCAGCCCGGTGTTTGAAAACCTCTCGGGCGGGGACCGGGGGACTCTGGAAGCCCTGCTCGGCGAGGCCTCCGACTGGTTCCTGCTTAGCGCCGAGGTGGAAGTTGCCGAGCGCCGGTTGCGCTTGTACAGTGTTTTGCACCGTGACCAGCGTTCGGTGCGCGCCGTCACCCGCGCCTACGGGAGCCCCTGATGTCAGTGCCTGAACCCGGCCGTGCGCGCCGCCCCCAGGGCAGCTGCAGCGGTCCCCAACCACGGAACGGGCGCAGCGTACCTGCCGCGCAGTGTGCACAGCCCCCAGCCACGGAGACAACCCTGTGCAGCAGCTTGCCGTAATCCGGCTGATCGACCAGCGTCTGGCCTGGTACCCCCCGGGTGCGGGGCGGGAGCCGCGCTGGCTGGACGATGATCTGGCCCTGGCCGCCCTGCGCAGCAGCCTGGCCGCGGGTCAGGCCGCCTGCTTCGCGGCGCCCGGGGAGGCGATCCACCTGATCGCCTTGACGGTCGCGCCCGAAGAGCGCCGGCATTTGCGCCAGGCACTGCCCTTCCTGCTGGAGGAGCAGCTGGCGGAGGAGGTCGAGGCACTGCATTTTGCCAGTGAGCCCCTGGACGAGGCGCACTACGCGGTGGCCGTGTGCCGGGAGGCGGACATGCATGCCTGGCGGGAGGCTTTGGCCGGACTGCCGGCACTGTCGCGCTGGGTGCCGGAGACGCTGCTACTGCCCTGGCGCGAGGACGAGTGGTGTGTCCTGCTGGAATCGGACCGAGCGCTGGTGCGCCTGGACCACAGCCGGGGTTTTGCCGCCGAGTCGGCACTGCTGGCGCCCTTGCTGGAGGCTGCCGCGCGCGCGAGCCTTCCCCGTCGGCTGGTGCTTTACGGCCAGGCGCAGGCTGTGGATCTGCAGCGTCTGCCCGGGCCCCTGCGCGACCTGGCCGAGTGGCGCCGCGGTGGTTTCGCCCAGGCCCTGGGGCTCGCGGACGACGACAGTGCCCGTCTCAATCTGCTCCAGGGAAGCTGGGCGCCGCGCCTGCCGGTGGAGCGCTGGTGGCGCCAGTGGCGGCCGGTGGCGGCGGCCCTGGGGCTGGCCTTCCTGGTGCAACTGGCCGCGACCTGGGCCGATGTGCGGCAGTTGGCGGCGGAGAACCTGGCCCTGCGCGGCGCGGTGGAAGCCCGCTTCCGTGAGGCAATACCCCGGGGCGTGCTGGTGGATGCCGAGGCCCAGCTGCGCCGTCAGTTGGAGCCGCTGCGGGGTGGTGGTGGTGGCGGGCGTTTGCTGCCCCTGTTGGCGGGCGTGGCACGCGCGATGGAGGCGACTCCCGGGAGCGCGCTCGGCAGCCTGAACTACGCCGAGCGCGCCGGCGAACTGCGCTTGACGATCACGGCGCCGGATTTTGCGGCGGTGGAATCGCTGCGGGGCCAGCTTGAAACGGAAGGACTGGCCGCGGTCATGGAAAGCAGCAATGCGCAGGGCGAGCAGGTGCGCGCCCGGCTGCGGGTGGGAGGCGCGTGATGCGGGAGTGGTTTGAACAGCGCCCCTTGCGGGAACAGGCCCTGCTGTTGCTCATGGGCGCAACCCTGTTTTTGTGGATCCTGTATACCCTGATCTGGTCGCCCCTCGACCAGCGTCGCGACCAGTTGCGCGAGCAGAATCTGGCGGCGGTAGAGGCGCTGTCGCGGGTGGATGCCATGGTCTCAGAGTTGCAGAGCCTGCGTGAGAGCGGAGCCGGCGCCGGCCCGCGGGAGCGCAACCTGGCGGCGCTGGTGAATCGCGGCACCCAGCGCCTGGGCCTGCCCGTCAGCCGCCTGCAGCCGGGGGCGCGGGGGGATCTCCAGGTGCGCCTGGAGAGCGCCCCCTTTGACAGCTTGGTCACCTGGCTGCACGAACTGGAACAACGTGAAGGCCTGCTGATCGCCGAGCTGGCGGTCACGCCGGCGGGGCAGCCGGGGCGGGTGGATGCCACCCTGCGCGTGAGCGAGGGGCTCTAGCATGCGGCGCGTTTTGGCGGGCCTGTTGGCCCTGTTTCTGCTGCTGTTGCTGCTGGCCGCCAGCGCCCCTGCCCGGCTGCTCGCCTGGGTGCTGCCCCCTGAACAAGTGCTGGCCAGCGGCTACACTGGCAGCCTGTGGTCGGGCAGTGTTGCACGGCTACAGGTCGCCACGCCCGCCGGTCCCCTGCACCTGGGGCGCGTGGACTGGTCACTCTCGCCCCTGTCACTGCTGCGCCTGGCGCCCGCGCTGACGCTGGACAGTCGCTGGGGGGAGCAGCGCCTCAGTGCACATCTGCAGTTGCGTGGCCGCGATGACCTGACGCTCAGCCGCGTGAGTGCGCGGGTGGATGCCGGCCTGCTGCAACAGCTGGCCCCCCTGCAGCTGGCGGGCACCCTCAATCTGCAGCTGGCGCGCCTGGTGTTGCGCGACGGTCAGCCGCAGGCCCTGGAGCAGGGGCGCCTGGTGTGGGAGTCCGCCCGCTGGAATTCGCCGCGGGGGCCGATTCCCCTCGGCAGCTATGTGCTCGAGGCCGTCCAGGCGGGGGACCAGTCCCTGCGCGGCGAGGTCCTCACCCTGCAGGGGCCGGTGCGCGCGGCGGGCGAGTTGCAGTGGAAGGACGGCAGCTATAGCATCGCCTTGCGCCTGGACAGCGAGGGCGCCTGGGACCCGCTGCTGCAGGAGTCCCTGGCCCTGCTCGCGAGTCCCGAGGGCGATGCCTACCGGCTGCAACTCAGCGGTCGGCTCGCGCCCCCGTCGCCAGCCCGATAATTGACCGGAGTGTCTGCATGAGCACTGCACCCTACCGCAAATATGAATGTGTCATCTGTGGCTTCATTTACGACGAGGCCGAGGGCCTGCCCGACGACGGCATCCCCCCGGGCACCCGTTGGGAAGACATCCCGGAAGACTGGGAGTGCCCGGACTGCGGGATTTCCAAGTCCGAATTCGACCTGATGCCGGAATAGGTGGGCGGCGATGACCGATGAAGCGCGACTGGGCGCACTGCGCCAATTAATGCAGCAGCGGGACTATTCCGCGCTGATCATCCCGCGGGCCGATGAGCATCTGGGCGAGTACATCCCGGCGCACCACGAGCGCCTGCTCTGGGCCACTGGTTTCACTGGCTCGGCGGGCATGGCCGTGGTGCTGCCCGATCGCGCGGCGATCTTTGTCGATGGCCGTTACACGGTGCAGGTGCGCCAGCAGGTACCCGCGGCACTGTTTGAATACCGGCACCTGATCGAGGAGCGGCCCCTGGCCTGGCTGACAGCGGAGCTGCCGGCCGGTGCCCGGGTTGCGGTGGATCCGCGCCTGCACAGCCTGCAGTGGTACCGCGAGGCGGAGCGGGTACTGGGCGATGCCGACCTGGCGATGGTCGCCGACAGCGACAACCTGGTGGACCGCTGCTGGCGCGATCGGCCCGCGGCCGCGGTTGCCGAGGCGCTGATGCTGGAAGAGCGCTGGTGCGGCGAGAGCAGTGTTGAAAAGCGCCGGCGCATCGGCCAGGGGCTGGCCGGGCAGGGTGCCGAAGCCGCCCTGGTCTTTGCCCCCGACTCGGTCTCCTGGCTGCTCAACCTCCGCGGCCGCGACGTCCCCTGTCAGCCCGTACTGCAGAGCTGGTGCCTGCTCTGGGCGGACGGTTCGGTGGACCTGGTGGTGAATCCCGCGCGTCTGCCCGCGGGCGTGGAAGCCCATGTCGGTGAGGGCCTGCGCGTGCACGCCGAGGCGGATGGCGAGGCCCTGCTGCGGGGTCAGCGGGGCCGCCGTATCCTGGCCGACCCGGCCACCGCCAATGCCTGGACCCAGCTCACATTGCTCGATGCCGGGGCCGAACTGATTGCCGGAGCCGACCCGGTGTTGCTGCCTAAAGCCTGCAAGAATGCGGTGGAGGTCGCCGGCATGCGTGCGGCGCATGTGCGCGACAGCGGCGCCCTGGTGCGCTTCCTCTGCTGGCTGGACCGGCAGGTTGCGGCGGGCGAGCGGCCGGACGAGGCGCAGCTGGCGGACCGCCTGCTGGCCTTTCGTCAGGAAGTGGCGCATTTCCAGGGACCGTCCTTCGACACCATTTCCGCGGCCGGCGCCAATGCCGCCATGTGTCATTACCACCATAGCAATTCGCCGCAGCCCGCACCGCTGCCACAGGACGGTATCTACCTGGTCGACAGCGGGGGGCAGTACCTCGATGGCACCACCGATGTGACCCGCACCGTGGCCATTGGCGAGCCGGGCGCGGAAGTCCGCCGCCTGTTCACCCTGGTGCTCAAGGGGCACATTGCCCTCGACCAGGCGCGTTTTCCCCGGGGGACGACCGGGACCCAGCTGGATGCCCTGGCGCGCCAGTACCTGTGGCGCGAGGGCCTCGACTACGATCACGGCACCGGTCATGGTGTCGGTGCCTTTCTCAGTGTCCACGAAGGCCCCCAGCGCATCTCCAAGGCCTGGGCACCCGTCGCCTTGGCGCCGGGCATGGTGGTGAGCAACGAACCCGGCTACTACCGTGACGGTGCCTTCGGCATCCGCTGCGAGAACCTGGTGGTGGTCGGCCCGGTTCCCGGGGAGCACGAGACACCTGTGCTGGGTTTCGAGGCCCTGACACTGGCGCCCTTCGATCGGCGCCTGGTGGAAGTCTCCCTGCTCACGCCCGCCGAGCGCGACTGGCTGAACGACTACCACCAGCGGGTGCACGAGGTGCTTGCTCCTGACCTGCCCGCCGACGTGCAGAACTGGCTGGCGGCGGCGACGGCACCGCTCTAGCGAGCGGCTGCCGCGGGCTGCTCCGGCGCCTGCGGCCCGGTCGTGCCAGCGAGCCGTGTCGCGGTGCTCCGCGACACGTGCCCCGGTGGGCCAGTGACCGGCTTTTGTGTAGACTGGCGAAATAAGCACAACCGCCGGAGCAAGCGTACATGGCCATCCCCGCCAGCGATCACTGGTCTTCCCGATTTACTTTTCTCATGGCGGCTGTGGGTTTCGCCGTCGGCCTCGGCAACATCTGGCGCTTCCCCTACATCACCGGCGAGAATGGCGGTGCCGCGTTTGTCCTGATCTATCTCGCCTGTGCATTCCTCATCGGGGTGCCCATCCTCATCGCCGAACTGTTGGTGGGGCGCCGCGGGCAGGCCAGCCCGCCGGAAGCCATGGCCAATGTGGCCCGGGGCAGCGGGCGCTCGGTGCAGTGGCAGTGGGTCGGTGGCATGGGCCTGCTGGCCGCCTACAGTATCGTGATTGTCTACTCGGGGATCGTCGGCTGGGTTCTCTGGTATCTGTTCAAGGCCATCACCACCGGCTTCGCCGGGATGGATGCGGCGGGTGCGGAAAACGCCTTTGCAGGCGTGCTCAACGATACGCTTGGCATGCTGTTCTGGACCCTGCTGGGACTGCTGTTGACCGGCACCATCATCTACGCCGGGGTCAAGGACGGTATCGAGCGCGCGGTCACCATCATGATGCCGTTGATGTTCCTCTTGCTGGTGGGGCTGGCGACCTACAACTATTTTGCCGGCGGTTTCATGGAGGCCCTGGTCTGGCTGTTCACCCCGGACTTCAGCAAGATCACGCCCGCGGCGGTGCTGGCGGCCATCGGCCAGGCTTTCTTCTCCATCGGTGTCGCCATGGGTGGCATGATGATCTACGGTGCCTATCTGCCGAAAGATGTCTCCATCGGGCAGTCGGTGCTGATGGTCGTGGTCGCCGATACCCTGGTGGCGCTGCTGGCAGGCCTGGTGATCTTTCCCGCGGTCTTCCACCACGGGCTCGACCCCGGCGCCGGTGCCGGCCTGATCTTCCAGACCCTGCCGGTCGCCTTCGCCCAGATGCCCGGCGGCCACCTGTTCAGTATTCTGTTTTTCCTCATGCTCACGGTCGCCGGCATCACCTCCATGGTGGGCCTGGTGGAAAGTGTCACCGGCTGGATCGAGGACCGCCTGGGCGCGCCGCGTCACCGCAGTGCTGTGGCGGTCGTCGCCTCGGTGGCCCTGTTCAGTGTCCTCAGCCTGCTTTCCTACAACGTGTTGCAGGACCTCGACTTCGGCGGCGGGAACCTGAATGACAGCATGGATTACTTCTCCAACCAGATCCTGCTGCCGCTGGGGGGCTTGTTGATTGCCGTGTTTGCCGGCTGGGTCATGGGGCACGACGCGGTGCGCGACGAGCTGTCGGACCTCTCGCCGAAGGCCTTCGCCCTGTGGTACGGCCTGGTGCGCTATGTCGTGCCGCCGGCCCTCGCCATCATCTTTATCATGGGGGTCAGCGAGTAGTGGGGGATTCCCTGCAACCCGCCTTCTGCTAGAACACAACACAGACAGGAGCCTCAGCCATGCTCACGGCGATCAACGATTTTCTCTGGGGGCAGGTGCTGGTGGTGGCGCTGGTGGGGGTCGGGCTGCTGTTCACCATCAGCTCCCGCGCCCTGCAGTTCCGTTTTTTCGGGCGGATGTTCGGGGTCTTGCGGGGCGGCCTGCACCACGAGAAGGGGCATGTCAGTTCCTTCCAGGCGCTGGTGGTCAGCGTGGCCGGGCGGGTCGGTAGCGGCAATATCGCCGGGGTCGCCGTGGCCATCACCCTGGGTGGCCCGGGGGCGGTGTTCTGGATGTGGGTGATCGCCCTGATGGGCATGGCCACCAGTTTCTTCGAATGCTCCCTGGCGCAGCTGTTCAAGCGCTATGAGCCGGACGGTACCTACCGCGGTGGGCCCGCCTACTACTTGACCCACGGCCTGCGCCAGCGCGGCCTGGCAGTGGTCTATTCGATTCTCCTGCTGATCACCTTCGGGCTCGGCTTCAACGCCCTGCAGTCCTATGTCGTGGCCACCTCATTGCAGGCTTCCTTCGGTGTGCCCACCTGGGTCACCGGTGTGGGCATGGTGATCGCCCTGGGCGCGATCATTTTCGGGGGCATCAAGCGCATCGCCGTGGTTGCCGAAGTGATCGTGCCGGTGATGGCCCTGGGCTACCTGCTGGCGGCGCTGGTGGTATTGGCCCTGCACATTACCGAGGTGCCGGGGGCGCTCTGGTTTATCGTGCAGAATGCCCTGGGCCTGGAGCAGGCCGTGGGCGGTGGCCTCGGCGTGGTAATCATGCAGGGGGTCAAGCGCGGCCTGTTCAGCAACGAGGCGGGCCTGGGCAGCGCACCCAACGTGGCGGCGGTTGCCCATGTGCCCCATCCCGCCAACCAGGGCATCGTGCAGGCCTTCAGCGTGTTCATCGACACGGTGATCATGTGCAGCTGCACGGCGGTGATCATCCTGCTCTCCGATGCCTACCAGCCCGGAACACCCGATGTCGAGGGCGTGGCCCTGACCCAGACGGCGATGGCCGCCCACGTCGGTGGCTGGGGGGCGCAGTTTGTCTCGGTAGCGCTGGTGCTGTTTGCCTTCAGCTCAATGATGTACAACTACTATCTCGGCGAGAACAGCCTCAACTTCTTCCGCGAGGAGGACCGCGTCCTGTTTACCGGGTTCCGGATACTGGTTCTCGGCCTGGTGCTCTGGGGCTCCTTCCAGGACCTGGGTACGGTGTTCGGCTTCGCCGACTTCACCATGGGCCTGCTGGCCCTGGTCAACCTGCTGGGTCTGCTGGGCATGTACCGCATCGGTATGCGTTTGCTGCGGGACTATGAGGGGCAGATAGGGCGCGGCGAGGAACCGCGCCTGAAGGTGGAGGACTGGGCCGACCTGGATATCGACCCGAGAGCCTGGAAGGACTAGTTAATCTGCAGTGTGAAGGTTTTCACGGCGGCTGAAGTGTCGCTGCCAGGCAACCTGTTTGCTTGCACTGTCAGTTCGTACACACCAGCCCGCACATCTGCCGATTGCCAGCTCAGCACTCCGAATGTGCTATCCAGTGCCAGCCCTGCTGAGGGGCCACCGCTGAGGGTCTGGGTTTCCAATAACGTCCAGGTATATTCACCACCAGTACCGCCTGTCGCGCGCAGCACTGTCGCGTAATGCCGGTTCACTTGCCCCGGGGGCAAGTTCTCGTCGGTAATGATGACCACTGCCGGGCTTGGACCCCCAACCACAACCAGCCCAAGAGTCCGTGTCACCGATGTACCTTCACTATCGGTTACCTGCACGGTGAGAGCATATTGCCCCGGAGCAGGTGTTGTGCCAACAAGCGCACCTGTTGAGCGAAGATCAAAACCGCTGTTGTTGGGGTCCGCGAGGAGGCTCCATGTATAGGGCCCCACGCCACCCTCGGCTTCCAGTACGGCGGCATAGATAGTTGTGGTTGCATCCGGCAGAAGCTCCGTAATGATGGTCAGGGCCTGAGGTCCACCATCTTCTACTGTCAGGGTCAGCGAGAGACGTTCCGTCGACTGGCCATCGTTGACTTCAAAGGTCAGGCCGTAGGTGCCGGGGTTGTTGACGGTGCCAGAGAGAATGCCATCGCTGTTCAGCGCGAGTCCGGTCCCGTCAGCCTCCAGGAGCGCCCACTGGTAGTTGCCGCTGCCACCCTGCGCTTCCAGGATCGTCACGTAGCGTGTGTCGGCGGATGCCGAAGGCAGGCTGGTATTGGTGATCGAAAGTGGCGCGTCATCGCTGGCTGATACTGTCAACACGAAAGAGCGGGCCGCGGACTGTGATCCATCGGAAACCTGTACGGTCAGGCCATAGGAACCAGGTGACGGGGCGGTGCCACTTATGACATTACCGCTGCTGATGACCAACCCGCTTCCACCATCATCAAGCAGTTGCCAGGCATAGTTGTTGCGGTTGCCACCACTGGCTTCCACCGTGGCCGCATACAGTGATCCGGTGACAGCAGTTGCCAGAGAAGTTGTGGTGATCTGAAGGCTCTGCGGGCCACTAGCAGCGACACTCAGCACCATGGAACGGCGTGCAGTGTTGCCGTCTGTATCGCTGACCTGGACCGTCAGTCCGTAGTCTCCTGGAGCGGGTGCCGTTCCGTTAAACACACCATCGCTGTTTAAGGTTAACCCTGATCCACCGGCGCGTTCCAGGGTCCAGCTATAGTCGCCGTTACCGCCCGAAGCGTCCAGTACCGCCGCGTAGCGTGTACCGGAAACGGCCGCAGGCAGACTACTTGAGGTAATGGTCAACGGCTCGGCAGGTGTGCCGGTGACAATAAGGCGATAAGAGCGATTCACCTGATTGATACCATCATCTACACGCACCGTGACGCCGTAGTCGCCGATATCTGGTGCAGTCCCCCGGAGGACCCCATTGGCGTCGAGGTTTAGACCAGAGCCGCCTCCGTTGACCAAAGACCAGGAGTAGGTTCCGCTGCCGCCAGCGGCAGTGAGTGTCGCGGCATAGCGGGTGCCGGCAATAGCATCGGGAAGACTGTCGGTGGTTATGTTCAGGGGTTGCAGGTCAACGCCTGTCACAGTCAATGTCAGTGATGCGCTAACGACCGTTTCACCATCAGCTACTTGAACCGTCAGGCCATAGTTGCCTACTGCCGGTGCAATACCACTAAGAATGCCGTTGGCATCGAGGGTCAGGCCAGTGCCGCCATCCCCAGAAGGTAGTGACCAGGTATAATTTCCCGTGCCGCCAGTAGCTCGGAGCACGCTGGCGTAGCGTGTGCCCGCAATGGCAGAGGGCAGCTCTTGCGTGGTGATAGACAACGTAAGAGGGTCATCGCCGCTGACACTCAAAGTCAGCGATCGCACTGCGGTGCGTTCGCCATCATCGACCTCAAAGGTCAAGCCATAGTTACCAGGTGTCGGGGCGGTACCACTAAGCACCCCATTGCTATTGAGGCTAAGGCCTGAACCGCTGTCGGAGAGGAGGCGCCAAGTGTAGTTCCCACTACCTCCACTAGCACTTACAACCGCTGCGTACACAGCACCTGCAGTTGTGTCCGGCAGGTTTGTAGAGGTAATGGTCAAGGGTGCAGGCTGATCACTCTGGCCATCGGCGGGCTGCACGGTGACTGTTAATGAACGAGTTGCTGCTGTTTCTCCATCCGAAACACGCACTGTAATGCCGTAAGTGCCAGAGTTGCCAGGCACTCCACTGAGTACACCATTGCGGCTGAGGGAGAGTCCCGCACCACCACCATCAAGCAACGTCCAGGTGTATTCGCCATTGCCACCAGTGGCAGTGACTACCGCAGCGTAGCGAACCCCTGCAGTAGCTGTCTCTAGATTGTTGGTTTCAACGGTCAATGGACTTTGGTCGCCATTAACCGTTAGTGAGAGAGATTTCAGCGCAGAAGAGCGGGTATCGCTAACGCGAACGGTTAGACCGTACAGACCCTCACCAGGCGCTTTGCCTGAAAGTACACCCTCTCTAGTAAGAGTCATTCCTGTCCCACCAGCGTTGACGAGTGTCCAGGAATAGTTGCCTGTACCACCAGCAGCAGCTAAAACAGCAGCATAACGGTCGCGTTCATCTACCTGTGGCAGCGCTGTGGTGGTGACCTGCAGAGGTACAGGGGCATCACCCGTAACCTGCAGCACGAGAGAGCGTTGGGTCTGGTTGTTTTTTGAATCAGTGACTCGGAATGTCAAACCATAGGTGCCGAATCCTCGAGGCGTACCGCTTAGAACACCTGCCTCGCTGACGGCTAGACCTGTATCGCCGTCGTCTAGCAAGGACCAGGAGTAGGGGTCTTCGCCACCCACAGCCTCCAGGACTGCTGAGTAGGGAATTTGGTCCTCTGCTTGCGGCAGAGCGGTTGTTGCAACGCTGAGGGGTTGTGCTGAGACGACTAGTGTCAACGAGCGCTCTGCGCTGCGTCCGCGTCGGTCCTCGACCCGGAATGTCAAGCCATATGTGCCGACATCGGGAACTGACTCACCGCGTAAAACCCCTGAGGCATCAAGAGTAAAGCCAGTGCCGCCATCACTAAGCAGCGTCCACTGGTAGTCGCCAGCCCCGCCCGACGCCTCCAAAACTGCAGCGTAAGGAAGTTCATCAACCTCTGGAAGTGTCGTCGTCGTAATTTCGATTTCCGCCTCAGGCGGATCGCCAGGCAAGAAGCTGCCACCGCCACCACCGCCACCACCGCCACCGCATGCTGTAACTGCGAGAGTCAGGAGCATGCCGACTAGTAGCCGGTATGAGTTGGAGGCAAGTCGCGTGATCATGGTTTTCCCCTCGTGTGCCAGACGGTCTTGTTGGCCGCTTTGCTCATGGAGAGCGTGAAAGAGATACTGCTGAGCTTTCGGGCAGAGTAACACGCTCTCTAGCTGCAAACTGCTTTGATAACAGGGTACTACAACCTTTTTGTGATTTTCTGCACAAACATTGGGGCCGCGGTACCCGAGCTCGGCCATAGCCTCGAGCCCAAAACCCTCACTATTCACGGGGGCGCTGCGTTTGGCAAGTGTTTTTGCGGTCCATCTCAGCCCGCCAGCCTGCCGGCTGCCTCGATCAGTCGCAGGCCCCCCAGGGCGGTGGCGACCAGTACCACGAGACCGCCGAAGCCGTTGGCGAGCCAGCGGTTGCGATGGCCGCCGAGCAGGGCGCGACTGTTCATCACCAGCAGCAGGAACAGGGCCACGACGGGCAGCAGCAGACCATTGGCGGCCTGGGCGAAGAGAATGGCCTGCACGGGCCGCGTGCCGGTGGCCGCGAGCAGGGTGCCCGTGAGCAGGACCAGCAGCCAGACCAGGCGGAAGCCGGGTGCATCCAGGCTGGTGCGCCAGCCGAGGGCGCCACAGACCGCCCAGGCGGCGGCGAGCGGCGCGGTGATGGCGCTGGTCAGGCCGGCGGCAAACAGGCCACAGGCGAACACCCAGGGTGCCGCGGGACCGAGCAGTGGCTCCAGCTGCCGGGCCAGGGAGCCGGCGGCGAAGGCCTCGCCACTGCCGAAAAAGGTTGCCGCGGCGGTACTCATCACGGCCAGTGTCACCACCCCGCCGATACCGATGCTGAGGGCACTGTCGAGACGCGATTCGCGCAGCGCCTGGCCGACCGGCAGGGATTCGGGCCACTTGCGGGTGACGGCGCTGGCGTGCAGGAAGAGGTTGTAGGGCACCACCGTGGTGCCGATCAGTGCCACCACCACCAGGCTGGCGCCGGGGGGAATACCGGGCCGCAACACACCCTCGAGCATGGCGCCCAGTGGGGGTGCCACCAGCACCGCCGTCAGGGTGAAGACCGCGGCCATCAGCAGCACCAGCACGACCAGGGTGCGCTCGAGCGCCTGGTAGCGGCCACTGGCCAGGAGGCCGCCGGCGATCAGACCGATCAGTATCGACCAGGCCGCGGGGTGACCGGCTCCCACGGCCGTCAGGGCCATGGCCGCGCCGGCGATATTGCCGGACTCGTAGGCGGCGTTACCCAGGCCGACAGCGATCACCACCAGCAGAATCGCCAGGCGACCGAAAACCGGGTTGCTGAAGTGCGCGCGCATGGCCTCGGCGAGGCCGCGGCGGGTGACCAGGCCCAGGCGCGCACTCATTTCCTGCAGCACGAAGGTGGCCAGAACGGAGAACAGCAGGGCCCAGAGCAGGGCAAAGCCGTAGTGCGCACCCGCGCTGCTCGCGGTGGTGATGGTGCCCGGACCGATAAAGGCGGCGGTGACCAGCAGGCCAGGGCCGAAGCGCTGGCGCAGTGTTTTTGGCTGATCGGACATGCCGGCTCCCGCGTTGGATTTTCCGCAAGGTTAGCAGCAATACGCGGTGCGGTGGCGTGATAATATCCCGCTCCATGACGCCAGCCCCCCCCGATCTTCCTCCACTGACAATTTCCGTGGTCCTGTATCACAGCGACCTGGCGCGCCTGTTGGCGACCCTCGACAGCCTGGCGGTGGCGGTAGCGCGCGCGGCCAAGCGCCTGGGGCCGGTGTGCCTGCGGCTGCGGGATCAGTCGGAGGACAATTATTACCACCAGCAGTTGCTGGCGAGCCTGGCCAAGCGTGACTGGGCGGCCAGCGGGATCGACCTGGCGCCCGTCGAGCGCGGTGAGAATCGCGGTTACGGCGCCGGTCACAATGCGCTGCTGGGAAATGCGGGCGAGGGTCTGTGCCTGGTACTGAACCCGGATGTGGAGTTGTGCCCGGACGCCCTGTGCCGGGCCCTCGATGGCTTCGAGGGGTATCCCGATGCGGTCCTGATCTGCCCGCGGGGTGAGGATGGCGCGGGCCAGCCAGCACATCTGGCGAAGACCTATCCAAGCGTGCTGGTGCTGGCCCTGCGCGCGGTGGCGCCAGCCTGGCTGCGGGCGTGCTTCCGCGAGCCATTGGCGCGCTATGCGCGACACGAGCTCGAAACTGCGGAGGTGCCGCAAGCGGTGGTGCTGGCCAGTGGTTGTTTCATGTTGGTGCGGGCGCCGGCGCTGGCGGCGGTGGGGGGCTTCGACGAGGACTATTTCCTCTATTTCGAGGACTATGACCTGTCCTTGCGCCTGGCTGACCAGGGCACGCTGCTCTACGCGCCAGCGGTGCGGATTCGTCACCACGGTGGCGAAAGTGCGGGCAAGGGCTGGCGCCATCGCGCCTGGTTCCTGCGCTCCGCCTGGCGTTTCTTTCAAAGCCACGGCTGGCGCTGGTGGTCGTGACCGGCGCTGGGCAATCTCTGCTAGACTGGCGCCAGTTACCACTGGCCAATTGACCATGTCCGCCGCCCGAGAGTATTACAAACACGCCTGTCTGGACGCCCTTGGCATGCCGCTGCTGGTGGCGCGCCGCCCGCTGCCCGGTGCCGCGCCCAGTCGCCCGCGTCTGCCGGCTGTGGCGCGCGGGCCGGCCCAGCCAGTGCCGCCTGCGACCGGCCGCCCCGCGCCGCGGGGCTCGGCACCGGTGAGCCTGCGGCAGGCGGGTAGCGCCGCGCCCGCAGCGACACCACGTCCGGGTGATACCGCGGCTCCGACGCAAACCTCGCCAGTGCAGCAGCGGGGACGAGTGGGGGTGACTGAAGCGGCTACATCCCCGGCGCCGGAAACACCCGCTGCTCCGGCCCGCGAAGCGGCCGCGACACCGGCACCTCAGGCGGCGAAACCGGTGCGCTTCTCCCTGGCGGTAGTGCATTCTGCGGACTTCCTGTGGCTGGAGACCCTGGCGGCGGCGGGGCTGTCCGGCCCGCAGCGGCAGTTGCTGGCTGGCATGGCCGCGGCGGTCGAGGGGCAGGCCCCCGAGTTGCGGGAGACAGCCTTCGATTGGCCGCTGCACGACAACCCGCAGCTGGACCGCAGTGCGGCGGCCGCTGCTGCCGCGCTGGACGGCTTTCTCCAGCGCCTCCTGGCAGAGCGGCCCTGCCGCGGGATCTGCCTTTTGGGTGACGATGCGCCGCTCGGGCTGGTCGCGGAGGGGGGCGGTGTCCCCCTGCTGCGCCTGCCTTCGACCCGCGCCATGCTGGAGGCGCCCCTGCACAAACGCGAGGCCTGGCGAGTGCTGGCGCCCCTGCGCGCCGCGCAGGCGTGAACCCGCCGGAGCCCTCCGGGGTGCAGTTACGTTTCGCGACGCCCGATGATGCGGTGACACTCGCCGACCTGGATCGGCGTGCCGGCCCCTGGCCCTGGCCGGCTGCCCACTATCAGGTGCCTTGTCGGGGAACTGATCCCGCCCAGGGTCGGGTGTTGCTGCTGGAGGGGGCAACGGGGCCGCTTGCGGCCGTTGTCTACAGCCGTGTGCTGGAACTGGGCGAAATTCAGAATGTGATATCCGACCCGGGACACCGCCGCCTGGGGCTGGCTCGCCATCTGCTTTCCGAGGTGCTGGCGCAGTTGCGCATCGAGGGGGCGGAGCGTTGCCTGCTGGAGGTGCGCGCCTCGAATGGACCGGCGATTGCGCTCTATCGCCGCTGCGGTTTCGTCGTGGACGGCCGCCGGCGCAACTATTACCCCTTGGGCAGTGGGCGCGAAGACGCCCTGCTCATGTCACTGCCATTGTAAGGAGAGACCGTGACTGTTCTGGAAACCGAGTGGTGGAACATGGCCCTGGCCCCGGAATGGTGGGCGGAAATGGAGGACGACACCGTGGTAGTCGGCGACGAGGATGGTGTCGGCTGCCTCGAGTTCAGCACCGTGCTCAAGGCGTCGGGAACCTTCAGTGACGCCGAGCTGCGCGACATCGCCGCCGCCGAGTCACCCGCGGTGAAGGGTTGGCGCCCGGTGGAGCGGGGCGATTTTTCCGGCGTCGAGGCGAGCTTCCTGGAGGACGGCATCGCCGTGCGCGAGTGGTACCTGGCCGCGGGGGAGGCGCTGCTCTTTATCAGCTACAGTTGTGAAGCCGAGAACCGCGGTATGGATGACGCCGCGGTGGACGCTCTGCTGGATACCCTGGCGCGCGCCTGAGCGCCCGCCGGCGCTGGACAGGGCTTCGCCGCGGCGGGCAGGTGGCAGCCTGGCAGGCCTGGCTTTGGGAGCTACCCTGCGAAGGTCAGCTGATGGTGCCGGTAACACGCACCCGCTTGGAGCCGCTGGCCGGGGCTGCCCGCAGGGCCGCGCGCCGCCGCTCGATGCGGGCATCGATCAGGTGCTTGATGGCAATCAGCAGGCCGGTAAAGATGAAGGCGCCGGGGGGCAGGATCGCCAGCAGGAAGGCCTGGTAGTCCTGCACCAGAACCACCTCCCAGGCGGCAGCTCCCGCCCCGAAAAGCAGGTCCATGTCGGCGAACAGGCGCCCGGTGCCCAGGGCCTCGCGCAGTGCGCCGAGTACCAGCAGCACGGCGCCGAAGCCCAGACCCATCAGTAGGCCATCACTCAGTGCCGGCAGCACCGGCTGCTTGCGGGCAAAGCCATCGGCGCGCCCCAGGATCACGCAGTTGGTGGTGATCAGGGGCAGGAAGATACCAAGGATCTGGTATAGCTCGTAGGCATAGGCCTGCATCAGCAGCTCGGTGCCGGTCACCGCCGCGGCGATGATCATCACGAACACCGGCAGCCGGACGGTGTCCGGCACCACCGAGCGAATCAGCGAGACGGTGGTGTTGGAGGTGACCAGCACGAAGGTGGTGGCCACCGCTAGTCCCAGGGCATTGACCACGCTGCTGGTGACCGCCAGCAGCGGGCAAAGGCCCAGCAGCTGGACCAGGGCGGGGTTGTTTTTCCACAGGCCGTTGACGGCGATGTCGGTGTAACTGGGCGTGCTCATGAGCGGGCTCCCGGTTCAGCGGGCGGACTGGTGCTGTTGCCGGTAGGGGCCTGTGCGGGACTGGCTTCCGGCGGTGTCGCGCCACCCGGCTTGGCGAACAAGCGGTCGCGGTTCTCCTGCACGAAGACCAGGGCGCGGTGGGTGGCGGCCACCACGGCCCGGGGGGTGATGGTGGCGCCGGTAAACTGGTCGAAAACGCCACCATCCTTGCGCACTGCCCAGCCTTCCGCGGGCGGGTTACCCAGGGAGCGGCCGCGGAAACTGTGGATCCAGTCGGATTTGCCGGGATCGACCTTGTCACCCAGGCCCGGCGTCTCCCGGTGGCTGAGGGCGCGTACGCCACTGATACGGCCGTCGGCCCGCACCCCGACAATCAATTCGATGTCACCACTGTAGCCGTCCCGCGCCACCACCGGCACCACCACGGCGGTGGTTTTGCCTTCGCGCCGGGCCAGCCACAGCTGGCGGTCCTGACGCAGGCCCAGCCCCGGGGTGGCGGCGGGCAGGGGCAAGGTATCCTCCAGCATGCGGTTGTCGTGCAGGTCGGATGGGACCACCTCCAGCAGGGCGCGCTCTTCGGCGCGGCGTTTCTGTTCGGCGATTTCGTCCCGGGTCAGCTGCCAGGTACCCGCCACCACCGTGGCGGTGACCAGGGCGAACAGGCCCAGCAGCAGGCTGTTGCGGGTAATCGACTGGCCCAGCAGGTTCATGCGTCCTCCCTCGCCGGGGGCCTGTGCCCGTAGGTCCGCGGCTGGGTGTAGTGATCGATGAAGGGAGCGCAGAGGTTGGCAATCAGTACCGCGAAGGCCACGGCGTCGGGGTAGTTGCCCCAGGCCCGGATCAGGTAGACCAGAATACCGATCAGGGCGCCGAAGACCAGCCGGCCACGGACCGAGACCGCCGAGGACACCGGGTCGGTGATGATGAAGAAGGCACCCAGCATGGTGGCGCCGCTCAGCAGGTGGAATAGGGGCGAGCCGCCGCTGGCGGAGCTGCCACCGTCGTAGAACAGGGCCGCCATCAGGGCCAGGCTGGCGAGGAAGGCGACCGGGGCGTGCCAGGTGAATATCCGCCGGTAGAGCAGCCACAGGCCGCCGGCCAGGAAGGCCAGGTTGGCCCACTCCCAGCCAATGCCGGCCCAGCGGCCGAACTGCGGTGCCTGTGCCCAGAGGTCGTCCATCATCAGGCCGCTGTTCTGGCGCAACACATCCAGCGGCGTGGCCATGGTGATGGCGTCGAACTGGCCCGGCAGGAAGCAGGCGCGCAGGGCGTCGAGCAGCCCGGGCACGTTTTCGGTAAGGCCCCGGGGCGGCGCCCAGCTGGTCATCTGCACCGGGAAGGAGATCAGCAGGACCACATAGCCGACCATGGCCGGATTGAAGGGGTTGTAACCGAGCCCCCCGTAGAGGTGCTTGGCCATCAGGATCGCCGAGGCGACACCGATGGCGATCAGCCACCAGGGGGCGTAGGGGGGCAGGGCGATGCCCAGCAGCAGGGCCGTGACCAGGGCGCTGCAGTCGCCGAGATAGAAGCCCAGGGGGCGCTTGCGCAGCCACAGGGCCAGGCTCTCACAGGCCAGCGCCACGACAGCGGCCCAGAGAATGTTGACCAGGGTGCCGAAGCCGAAAAATACGGTGAGGACGAAGACACCGGGAAGGCTGGCCAGCAGCACCTGCTGCATGACCCGCTGGGTACTGTTGGGCCCGTGGGCGTGTGGGGAACTGACCCGTAACAGCTTCACGCGGTGGGCTCCTCGAGGCTGGCCAGTTTTTCCTCCAGTTTTTTCACCGAGGCCTCCAGGGCGGTGACGATCTTGTCTTCTTCACCGGCGGCACGGGCATCGGCCAGGCGTTTCTGCATCTTGGCCAGCTTGGCTTGCGCAGCCTGTCGCGCGGCGGCGGCCTTTTCCTCGGGGGAAGCCTCGGGAGCCTGTTGCTGCGCGGCCTTCTTGGCCTGGGCGCGGGCAATCGCCGCCTGGATGGGGTCTTCGCCCCCCTCTGCAGCGGCGGCCTGGGCGCGCTTCTCGGCGGCCTGTTTGCGGGCAGCGCGCTTGGCTTCGCGCTCCGCCTCTTCGCGTTCCAGGCGGGCCTGGCGCGCCTCGAAACGCAGCCGCGAGTGCTCGGCCTTCTCGTGATCACGGCGCTGCTGGATGATGTCCGCCTTGGCTGCCCGGTAGTACTGCACCAGGGGAATGTGGCTGGGGCAGACCCAGGCACAGGCACCGCACTCGATACAGTCGAACAGGTTGTGCTGCTCCAGCTTCTCGCTTTCCTTGCCGCGGGCAAACCAGAACAGCTGCTGGGGCAGCAGGCTGGCCGGGCAGGCTTCTGCGCACAGACCGCAGCGGATGCAGGCCTGGGCCGGGGGCGGCGATGGCAGCTCCTTCTCCGTGGGCACCAGCAGGCAATTGCTGGTCTTGATCACCGGTGCCTCCGGGTGGGGCACCGTGAAGCCCATCATCGGGCCGCCCATTACCAGGCGGCCGCTGCGGGTGGGGTCCCAGCCGGCCTGCTCCAGCAGGTAGTGCATCGGGGTGCCTAGCAGGACCTCGAAGTTGCCGGGGCGGGCCACGGCCTCGCCGGTCACGGTGGTGATCCGCGAGATCAGGGGACGGCCGTGTACCACGGCGTCGCGCACGGCGACAGCCGTGCCGACATTCTGGCAGACAATGCCGATATCCGCCGGCAGCCCGCCGCTGGGGACCTGGCGACCGGTAAGGATTTCGATCAGCTGCTTCTCGCCGCCCGAGGGGTACTTGGTGGGAAAGACCACGACCTCCACCGGCTGATCGCCGATGGCGTGGCGCAGGGCCTCGATGGCTTCCGGCTTGTTGTCCTCCAGGCCGATCAGGACCTCCCGCGGGCGCAGAATGTGCCGCAGCACGGCGACGCCCTCGAGAATGTCCGCGGCGCGCTCGCGCATCAGGCTGTCATCGGCGGTGATGTAAGGCTCGCACTCGGGGCCGTTGATGATCAGCGTGTCGATGTGGTGGTGGGTGCCCGAGGTGAGCTTGACCGCAGTGGGGAAACCGGCGCCGCCCATCCCGGCGATGCCGGCGTCGCGGATGCGCTCGAGCAGAGCGGGTATCTCCAGCTCGCGGTAGTCCGCGGGAGGTGCCGGCAGCTCTACCCAGCGGTCCTCGCCGTCGCACTCCAGCACGATGCAGGGTGCGCTCAGGCCCGAGGGGTGGGGCACCGGGCGCTCTTCAATGGCGCTGACAGTGCCCGAGGTGGGCGCGTGCACGGGGGCGCTGACCAGTGACGAGGCGGCGGCCAGCAGCTGTCCTTTCAAAACCTGCTCGCCGGGGCGGACCACTGGTGCCGCCGCCGCGCCGGTGTGCTGCGACAGCGGCAGGACCAGCTCCCGGGGGATGCCCGCCGGGCGGATCGGCTCGCTCAGGGACTGGTGCTTGTTCTCCGGCGGATGGATGCCGCCGTGGAAGTCGAACAGTTTTCTCATGCCGCGGCCTGCTTCGGATTGGCGTCGGTGGCGATGATCTCGACGTTGCGGCTGGCCAGTTGCGGTAGCTCCCAGTGCCAGGCCCCGAGCCCTGTGGCGGCGGGCAGCATGTCGATGCAGTCCACCGGGCAGGGTTCGACACAGAGGTCGCAGCCAGTACATTCACTGGCGATCACCGTGTGCATCTGCTTGGCGGCACCCAGGATCGCGTCCACCGGACAGGCCTGAACACACTTGGTGCAGCCGATGCACTCGTCCTCGCGGATGTAGGCCACTTTGCGCTCGCTTTCCTCGCCGTGCTCGGCGTCCAGGGGCAGCGGCTCGACATCCAGCAGGTCCGCCAGGGCCTGGATGCCCGCTTCGCCACCCGGCGGGCACTGGTTGATCTCGGCCTCGCCGGCGGCGATGGCCTCGGCGTAGGGCCGGCAGCCGGGGTAGCCGCACTGACCGCACTGGGTCTGGGGCAGAATGCCGTTGATCTGGTCGACGATCGGGTTGCCCTCGGTGCGAAAACGCACCGCGGCATAGCCGAGAAGGGCGCCGAAAGGCAGCCCCAGACCGGCGAGGGCCAGCAGGGCGGCGAGCAGGGGCTGTTGGGCGATGAACTCGGCCATGTCTCAGACCAGCCCCGCGAAGCCCATGAAGGCCAGTGCCATCAGGCCCGCGGTGATCATGCCGATGGCGGGGCCCTGGAAGGGCACCGGGACGTCCGCCACCGCCAGGCGCTCACGCATGGCGGCGAACAGGACCAGTACCAGAGAAAAACCCACGGCGGCGCCAAAACCGTAGAACAGGGCCTGCAGGAAGTTGTGTTCCTTGTTGATGTTGAGCAGGGCCACGCCGAGCACCGCGCAGTTGGTGGTGATCAGGGGCAGGTAGACCCCGAGCACCCGGTGCAGCAGCGGGCTGCTCTTGCGCACCACCATTTCGGTAAACTGCACCACCACCGCGATCACCAGGATAAAGGAGATGGTGCGCAGGTACTCCAGACCGAGGGGCTCCAGCAGCAGGTGGTAGGTCAGGTTGCTGCAGGCAGAGGCCAGGGTGAGCACGAAGGTGGTGGCCATCGACATGCCCATGGCGGTCTCCAGTTTGTTGGAGACACCCATGAAAGGGCACAGGCCGAGGAACTGGACCAGTACGAAGTTGTTGACCAGGATGGCGCTGATCAGCAGTACGGAGTAGTCAGCGAGCACGTCGCCCCGCCCTCGAGTCGTGGGTTGAGGAAAGCCGCCATGGTAAGCAGTTGGCCGTCGCGGGACAACTGCGCCTTGGCGATAAGCTTATAACCCGCGCCATGCTCAGGCGCGGGTTTCTTCCGCGCTCTCTGCCAGCATGGCGTCGATGCTCGCGGGGTCGACCCGGGTCATCAGCGGCTGGAAGGGCGCCAGGGTGTGCTCGAGCAAGGCACCCCGTTGCAGGGCATCCCAGTCCAGGCGGTCGTTGAGGAAGCCCTCGGCTTTTTCCGCCATCGCCGGCAGCACCGGCTTCAGGTAGACCATCAGCACCCGGAACAGGTTGACCCCCTGGCTGCAGATGGCGTGGACTTCGGCCTCGCGGCCCGCTTCCTTCGCCAGTACCCAGGGCTTCTGTTCGTCGATGTACTGGTTGGCGCGGTCCGCCAGGGCGACGATGGCGCGGATGGCGCGACCGAACTCCCGCTGCTCGTAGAAGCCGGCGATGACGTCGCCCTCGTCGATGAAATCCTGCAGCAAGTCCGGGCGCGGCAGCTCGGCGCTGGTGGTGTTGTCGAAGCGCTTCTTCAGGAAGCCGGCGCAGCGACTGGCGATGTTGACGATCTTGCCCACCACATCGGAATTCACCCGCTGTACGAAATCTTCCAGGTTGAGGTCGATGTCGTCCACCGCGCCGCTCAGTTTGGCGGCGAAGTAGTAGCGCAGGTACTCCGGGTCCAGGTGGCGCAGGTAGGTGCCGGCCTTGATGAAGGTGCCGCGGCTCTTGGACATCTTGGTGCCGTTGACCGTGAGGAAGCCGTGGGCATAGATGGCGGTCGGCGTGCGCAGGCCGGCGGAATGCAGCATGGCGGGCCAGAACAGGCCGTGGAAATTGATGATGTCCTTGCCGATGAAGTGGTAGAGCTCGACATCGCTGCCGGCCTGCCAGTAGCGGTCGAAGTCCAGGCCGTGCTGCCGACTGTAGTGCTGGAAGCTGGCGATGTAGCCGATCGGCGCGTCCAGCCAGACGTAGAAATACTTGCCGGGCTCGCCGGGAATTTCAAAGCCGAAGTAGGGGGCGTCGCGGCTGATATCCCACTCGTGCAGGCCGGCGTCGGTCCACTCGCGCAGCTTGTTGGCGATTTGCGGCTGCAGGGTGCCGGAGCCAATCCACTCCACCAGCATGTCCGCCAGCGCCGGCAGGGTGAAGAAGAAGTGGGTGGACTCCTTCTGCACCGGGCGGGCGCCGGAGATGGCGGAAACCGGATCGATCAGTTCCGCCGGCGTATAGGTGGCGCCGCAGGCTTCGCAGTTGTCGCCGTACTGGTCCGGGGTCTTGCACACCGGGCAGCTGCCCTTGATGAAGCGGTCGGCGAGGAACAGCTCGCGCTCGGGGTCAAAGGCCTGCACGATATCGCGGCTGGCGATGTGGCCGTTGGCCTTCAGGCGCCGGTAGATCTCCTCGCTCCAGTGGCGGTTTTCCTCGGAGTGGGTGCTGTAGTAGTTGTCGAAGCCGATCAGGAAGCCGGCGCTGTCCGCTTCGTGCTCCGCCTTGACCCGGGCAATCTGCTCCTCGGGCGTGATGCCCTGCTTTTCGGCCGTGAGCATGATGGCGGTGCCGTGGGCATCGTCAGCGCAGACATAGAGGCAGTCGTGGCCGCGGGATTTCTGGAAGCGCACCCAGATATCGGTCTGCACCTGTTCCAACAGGTGGCCGAGGTGCAGCGAGCCGTTGGCGTAGGGCAGGGCGCTGGTGACGAGGATCGTGCGTTTGCCGTGGTCAGCCATGGTTGGCAGGTTCCGTGTCCGGGAAAAAAGGGGCGGTATCATACCGTTTTTGTCCGGGGGTTTCACGACGCCGGTCATCTGCCTATACTGGCGCGCTTCGTGCCGGCATTCCCCCGCCGGTGATCAGGCTTCGGCAACCCGGGAGGGCGCTGTACCCCGTCATGAACAGGATCAAGCACATCATCGCCATCGCCTCCGGCAAGGGTGGCGTGGGTAAATCCACCACCGCGGTCAATCTGGCCCTGGCGCTGCGCGCCGAGGGGCTCGAGGTGGGCCTGCTGGATGCGGACATCTACGGCCCCAGCCAGCAGAAAATGCTGGGCATCGAGGAGGGCGTCAAGCCCGAGCAGAAGGACGGCCAGTGGCTGCTGCCGATCGAGGCCCACGGGCTCAAGACCATGTCCATGGGCTTCCTGGCCAGCGAGCGCACCCCAATGGTCTGGCGCGGCCCGATGGCCGGCGGCGCCCTGGTACAGATGCTGGAGCAGACCTTGTGGGGTGAGCTCGATGTGCTGGTGATCGACATGCCCCCCGGTACCGGCGACATCCAGTTGACGCTGTCCCAGAAGGCCACCGTGGCCGGGGCGGTGATTGTCACCACGCCCCAGGACATCGCCCTGCTGGATGCGCGCAAGGGCATCGAGATGTTCAACAAGGTGAATGTGCCGATCCTCGGCATTATCGAGAACATGGCGGTGCACATCTGCAGCCAGTGCGGCCACGCCGAACACATCTTCGGCAATGCCGGCGGCGAACGGGTGGCGAGTGACTACGGAGTCGAACTGCTGGCGAGCCTGCCCCTGGCGCTGTCGATCCGCGAGCAGACCGATTCCGGCAATCCCACCGTGGTGGCGGCCCCGGATTCCCCCGAGGCCGGGCTCTATCGGGATGCCGCCCGCAAGGTCCGCGCCGCCCTGGAGCAGGCGGAAGGCCCTGGCGGTGTGCGCCAGTTCCCCAATATTTCCATCAGCGACGATTGACAGGAGAAGCGCCGCCGTGAGTATCAAGTCCGACCGCTGGATCCGTCGCATGGCCGCCGAGCACGGCATGATCGAGCCCTTCGAGCCCGGCCAGGTGCGCCACCAGAATGGGCAGCGTCTGATTTCCTACGGGACTTCCAGCTACGGCTACGACGTGCGTTGCTCGGACCACTTCAAGGTTTTCACCAACATCAACTCGGCGACCGTGGATCCCAAGGCCTTCGACGAAAACAGCTTCGTCGATGTGCGTGGGGATGTCTGCGTGATTCCGCCGAACTCCTTCGCCCTCGCCGTGACGGTCGAGTACTTCCGCATCCCGCGCAACGTGCTGACCATCTGCCTGGGCAAGTCCACCTATGCGCGCTGCGGTATCATTGTCAACGTGACGCCACTGGAGCCGGAGTGGGAGGGGCACGTGACCCTGGAGTTTTCCAATACCACGACCCTGCCGGCCAAGATTTACGCCAACGAAGGCGTCGCGCAGATGCTGTTCTTCGAGTCGGATGAGGTCTGCGAGACCAGCTATGCGGATCGCGGGGGCAAGTACCAGGGGCAGCGCGGGGTCACCCTGCCGCGCACCTGAGGCTGTGTCGCCGGGGGCGGCCGTGGGCCGCCCCGCGGAGCGCTCCGGAAGGCTTGCGGCAAGCGTTGCAGCGGTCTGGGCGGCTCGCAGCCAGGGTCAGAGGGCTTCTGCGTCGGCCTCAAGCGCTTTGCCGTCGATGCTGCCGGCGCTGATGATCATCTCCACCGGCTTGTCGTCCTCGACGTGAATGGTCTTGACGATCAGGTAGTCCCAGGCCGGGGCCAGCCAGATATCCGATTCGCGCTCCGGGTCATCGTGGAGGCGCTCGAAGTGCAGGGTATTGACCGGGCCCAGGGGGGTGTCCAGAATTTCGTCCGCCACGTAAGTCAGTTCATAGTCCTTCACCCGCTTGCCGTCGGCGATGCTCACGCTAACGGTCTGGCGCGGTTCATCCCGCTGCAGGAGGTCGAGGCGCACCTGCTCCTGCTGGCTCAGGCGGTCCAGGGTGCCCGGGCTGTAGGGCAGTTCGTACCACTCTTCCTTGTACAGGCTGCGCACCACATCGCTGCCGGGGGTGAAGTGGACTTCCCGGCGGCGGTTGATCAGGCCGGTGCCCTGGTAGATGTAGGAGCGGGGCTGGATGTGACCCGCCTCGACGCGGAACACGGCTACCTCGTGCAGACCCACCACCAGCAGGCTGCCGCCGTTGGTCAGGGTGTAGCTGCCCTCGTCATCGCGCTTCAGTTCGCGGTCCAGGGTCACGCTCATGCCGCGGGCCGAGGTGCGGTAGGCCGCCTTGTAGGGCTTGAGCAGGGCGGCAGTCGCCGACGCGGATGCGGCTTCGCTCGCACCTGAGGTGTCTCCCGCCCGGGCTGCCCCCGCCTGCAGGCTCAGCCCGACCAGCAGGGCGCTGCACAGGCTAAGCAGGGGTGAGCGCATCATCCGGCCGGAAGAGAATGCCGCTGGCAGGTATCTTTTGGCCATCGAGAAATGCTCCGTCTTGTGTCAGTGTCAGCCTGCCCTCGAGGAACCAGCGTGCCGCCAGTGGGTAGATCTGGTGTTCCTCGCGGACCACGCGGGCGGCCAGGCTGTCGGCGTCGTCGCCGGGCTGAACCGGCACCCGTGCCTGCAGCACGGGGGGGCCACCGTCGAGCTCGGGGGTGACAAAGTGCACCGTGGCACCGGCCTCGCGGTCGCCGGCGTCCAGCGCCCGCTGGTGGGTGTTCAGCCCCGGGTACTTTGGCAGCAGCGAGGGATGAATGTTCAACAGTCGGCCAAAAAAGGGCTCGATAAACACCGGCGTGAGGATGCGCATGAAGCCCGCGAGGATCACCAGGTCGGGCTCCCGCGGCGCCAGGCAGGCGACCAGGGCGGCATCGAAGGCTTCGCGGCTGGGATAGTCGCGGTGCTCGATGCAGGCCGTGGGCAGGCCCGCCGACTGTGCGGTCTGCAGGCCGGCGGCATCGGCGCGATTGCTCAGCACCAGGCAGATCTCGGCATTCAGGCGGCCGTCGCAGCAGGCTTCGATGAAGGCCTGCATGTTGGAGCCGCGGCCGGAAATCAGCACCGCGATCCTGGCGGGTGCTCCGCGGCTCACGGAGCCAGATCCACGCCGCGCTCGCCGGCGACAATCTCGCCCAGGCGCCAGGCCTGCAGGCCCTCTTCGCCGAGCAGCGCCAGGGCCTGCTCCAGGTCCTGGTGACTGACGCAAACCACCATGCCCACGCCGCAGTTGAAGGTGCGGTACATTTCCGCAGTCGCCACATTGCCCTGCTCCTGCAGCCAGCGGAACACCGCCGGCCACTGCCAGCTGGCAGTGGCCACCACCGCGCGGCAGCCTTCGGGCAGGACCCGGGGCAGGTTCTCGGGCAGGCCGCCGCCGGTGACGTGGCACAGGGCCTTCACCGGTACCGACTGGAACAGCTTGAGCAGCGGCTTGACGTAGATGGCGGTGGGCTCAAGGAGGGTCTCGCCGAGGCTGCGGCCCTCGAGCTGCAGGTCCAGATCCGCCTGGCTGACCTCGAGAATCTTGCGAATCAGCGAGTAGCCATTGCTGTGCGGGCCGCTGCTGGCGATCGCGAGGAGCTGGTCGCCTTCGCGCACCCGGCTGCCGTCAATGATCTGGTCTTTTTCCACCACGCCGACACAGAAGCCGGCGAGGTCGTAGTCCTCACCCTCGTACATGCCGGGCATTTCCGCGGTCTCACCGCCGACCAGGGCGCAGCCGGCGAGTTCGCAGCCGCGACCGATGCCGGTGATGACATCCGCCGCGGTATCCACCTCGAGGGCGCCGGTGGCGTAGTAGTCGAGGAAGAACAGGGGTTCGGCCCCGGCAACCACCAGGTCGTTGACACACATGGCCACCAGGTCGATGCCGATGGTGTCGTGCTTGCGCAGCTGCATGGCCAGGCGCAGCTTGGTGCCCACGCCGTCGGTGCCGGACACCAGCACCGGCTGGCGGTAGCCGGCGGGGATTTCGCACAGGGCCCCGAAGCCACCCAGGCCGCCCAGCACCTCCGGGCGATGGGTGCGGCGGGATACGCCCTTGATGCGTTCCACCAGGGCATTGCCGGCATCGATGTTCACGCCGGCGTCCCGGTAACTGAGGGAGTTCCCCTCCTGGTTTGTCGTCATGGCTGTCTCGGTCAGATCTGCTGGGCCGGCTATTCTACTGGTAAACCCCGCCCGCTTCATCCGACTGGCAATTTTCACGCGGTGGACTGGTACAATGCCCGCACGCCATTGCCCCGGGAGGCTGCCCGTGCCCCATCGACTGTTACTGCTGCTGTGCTGGCTGCTGTTGGCGGCATCCCTGCCGTTGCGTGCGGCGGAGCAGGTGCAGGACCTCTATGCCAGCGCGGTAGCGGTCGCGGACCGCCGTGCCCCAGCGCTTGAGGAGGCAGCCCGGCAGGCCCTGGAAGAGGTCTTGATCAAAACCTCGGGGAGCGACTCGGCACTCGCCGCGCCGGCCGTGGAGGCCGCCCTGCAGCGCGCCCGCGAGCTGATGCTGCAATACTCCTATGTCCGCCTCGACGGTGGCGATGGTCTGGCCGCCCGTATCGAGTTCGATCCGCCCCAGATCCGGGCGCTGCTGGCGGAGGCGGGGGCGCCCTTGTGGACGGCCAACCGGCCCACGGTATTGATCTGGCTGGTGGAGGAAACCCCCGATGGCAGGCGCTTTGTCACCCGCGAGAACAATCCCGCCCTGGCGGAGGCGCTGATCCGGGGCTTCCAGCGGCGCGGCGTGCCGGCGCGGTTTCCCCTGCTGGACCTGGCGGATACGGCGGCGCTGCCGGCGGACATGGCCTGGCAGCTGCCGGCCTCGCGCCTGCAGTCGGCGGCGGCGCGCTACGGCGTGAATGACCTGCTGGCCGGGCGCCTCGCCACCGTCAGCGCCCGAGACTACCTGGGCGACCTGGTCTACCTGTCCTCGGCGGGCCGCCTGGGACGGGCCGTGAGTCCCGGCAGCCCCGAGGCCCTGGCCGCGGCGGGCGTGGACCTGGTGGTCGAGGCGCTAGCCGCCCGCTATGCCGTGGCCGCTTCCAGTGCGGCGGCCGACGCCGTGCTGCTCGAGGTGTCGGGGGTGCAGAGTTACGCCGACTACGCGGCGCTGCTCAACTGGATCGAGGGGCTGGAGCTGGTAGCGCGAGTGGATGTGACTGCTGTGGCGGGCGAGCAGCTCGAGTTGCGGCTGCACAGCGGCGCCTCGGTGGAGAGCCTGGCTGACATTCTCGGCCTGAATGCCAACCTGGTGGCGGCCGCGGCGCCCGAGCCGGGTCGCCTGAGCTATCGCTGGCGCCGCTGATGGCCGCCGTCGATCAAGACCAGCTGGCACTCGGTGTGCAGCTCCGCGACGATGCGACCTGGGGCAATTTCTTGCCACTTCCGGGTCAAGCCGCTGTGCTGGCGGCCATTCGCGCGCAGCTGGGTGAGAGTGGGGAACCGGTACTTTTTCTGCACGGTGGCGCCGACGCGGGCAAGTCGCATCTGCTCCAGGCCGCCTGCCTGGATGCCGATGGGCAGGGCCTGTATTTGCCCCTGCGAGAACTGGCAGCCCACAGGCCCGAAGAGCTGCTCCAGGGCCTGGAGTCGATGCCGCTGCTGTGCCTGGACGACCTGCAGGCGGTCGCCGGGCAACGCGACTGGGAGCTGGCGCTGTTTCACCTTTTCAACCGCTGCCGGGAGAGCGGCGCGCGGTGGCTGGCCAGCGGGCGCCAACCGCCGCGGGAGCTTGCGCTGACCTTGCCCGATCTGGAATCGCGCCTCGGCTGGGGGCCGGTGTTCGCCCTGGCCGCGCCCGACGATCAGCGCCGGCAGGCCATTCTGCAGCACCGGGCGCGCTGCCGCGGCCTGGACATGCCCCAGGAAGTGGCCCGCTACCTGGTCACCCATACCTCGCGCGCCCTGGATCGTCTGCTCGACCTGCTGGACGCCCTGGACCGCCGCTCCCTGCAGGCCCAGCGGGGCCTGACCATCCCCTTCGTGCGGCAGATCCTGCAGGAGCCCGAGCTGGACTGAGCGCCCGCACGACGTGCGCGGCAAATTGTCAGTATTTGCGCTTTAATAACTTGCAGTGAGGCAAGTATGCGTTAGGCTGCGAGCAAGAATTCATGCCTGGGTAACGGTTGCGAGGGGCGCGTCGTCCGCGCTTCCCAATGGTGTGGCCGGATCTCCGGGGCGAGGTTTTCAATGTGTTCACGACAGGAGTGTGATGCCATGAAGAAAAGGATGTTAGCGGGCCTGGGGGCTCTGGTCACCGCGGCCAGCCTGGCGATGCCGGCGGGTGCCGAGGTGCCGATTACCCTGAATGCCGGTTTCACTCAGTGGGGCTTCGACGGCGACCGTCGTCTGGAAGACGACGCCACGCCCTGGCTTGGCCTGGAGTACGCCATCTCCGACCAGTGGGCCGCGGAAATCTTCTATTCCGAGGATGACGTCGACCGCGACGGCAGCCCCTTCACCGCCGAGGTCACCACCTGGCAGGTGGGCGCGCTGTACTACGGCGGCAGCTATATCGGTGAAGGCAACCGGGTGCGTCCCTTCGCGTCCATGGGCCTGGGTGAGCTGGACCTCGACTACGGCGTTGCCGACAGCGTCGAGACCACGGCCCACGCCGGTGCCGGTCTGCGCTGGATGCTGACCCCGCGCTTCGGTGCCCGGGTCGAGGCGCGTCTGCTGCACAGCCTCGACGAAGGCGAGAACGACTTTCTCTTCAATGCCGGTGTGAACTACTACTTTGGCAAGGTTTCCGCGCCGGCAGCTGCCGCGCCGGCGGCACCGGTTGATAGCGATGGCGATGGCGTGGTTGACGGTCGCGACAAGTGCCCGGGTACGCCCGCGGGGACCCGCGTGGATGCCGATGGCTGCCCGCTGCCGGTGGAGAAGATCGCCTCGATCAAGCTCAAGGTGAACTTTGACTTCGATTCCACCGAAGTGAAGGAGCGCTATTTCTCGGATATCCGCGAGCTGGCGGAATTCCTCAAGCGCTTTAATGACCTGCAGGTGGAAGTCGAGGGCCACACCGACAGCATCGGTCCCGAGGCCTACAACCAGGGGCTCTCCGAGCGCCGCGCCAAGGCCGTGGTCGAGCTGCTGGTCAATCAGCACGGCATCACCGCATCGCGCCTGAAGCCGGTGGGTTACGGTGAGTCGCGGCCAGTGGCCAGCAACGACACCAAGGCCGGCCGTGCCGAGAACCGCCGCGTGATGGCCACTCTCGAGGTGGAATACACCGACTGACCGCAGCGCCGGCGCCACTGAGTCATCAGGGCGCCGGTATCGGGAGCCCTCTGCCTGGCATTGCCGCCACTGTCACCCCAGGGTGAAGGCGTCGGCATCCAGGTGGCAGGGGAAGCGCTCCCGGTAATCTTCCAGAGCGGCGCCGCTCAGCACCAGGCTGACGGCGCCGTTGTCGTTTTCCAGGTCCGCCAGAATCTCGCCGTCGCCAGCAATCGCCAGGCTGTCACCGCTGTAATCGAGACCGCGGGCGTCGCTGCCGATGCGGTTGACTCCCGCCACGCAGGCCTGATTCTCGATCGCTCGCGCCAGTAGCAGGGCGCGCCAGTGCAGGCGCCGGGCGGCGGGCCAGTTGGCGACATAGAGCGCCAGGTCGTAGTCCTCCCGATTGCGACTGAAGACCGGAAAGCGCAGGTCGTAGCAGACCTGCAGCAGGATTCGCCAGCCGCGCCAGGCGACGATGACGCGCTCTTCGCCGGCGGCGTAGCGCTTGTGCTCGCCGGCCATGCGAAACAGGTGGCGCTTGTCGTAGACGGTGACCTTTTCGGGTGTGGCGAAGAGCATGCGGTTGAATACGCCGCCGTCGGCCCGCACGGCGATGCTGCCGGTCACCGCGCAGTCGCGCTCCCGGGCCAGGGCCTGCATCCACTGCTCGGTCTCGCCGCCGGGCTCCTCGGCGTTGGCCAGGGCGTTCATGGAAAATCCGGTGGTAAACATCTCCGGCAGCACCACCAGGTCGCTGCGTCGAGGGTGCTGCGCCAGCAGCGCCTCGATGTGCTGGCGGTTATCCGCCGGTGCTTCCCAGGCCAGCTCGGTCTGCACCAGGGTCAGGGTCAAATCCCGCATAGTCGCTCCGCGGCCTCCAGCAGCTGTTCATCCCGCTTGGCGAAACAGAAACGCAGCAAGCGCTGATCGGGGGCCTGTTGGTAAAAGGGTGAGAGAGGTATCGAAGCGATACCGTACTCCCGGGCCCACCGTTCGCACAAGTCCCGGTCGGGGCGTGAATCGATGGCACTGTAGTCCAGCAGCTGGAAATACGAACCCGCCGCGGGCCTCAGGCGAAAGCGCGAGCCCGCCAGTGCATCGCAGAACAGGTCGCGGCGGCGCTGGTAGTCGGTCGCCAGCTGCAGTGGGTAGTCCGGTTCCGCCTGCATGAAATCGGCCAGGGCCTGCTGTACGGGCGTCACCCCGACAAAACAGACGAACTGGTGGACTTTGCGCAGGGCCTCGGTGAGTCGCGGCGGCGCCACGCAGTAACCGGTCTTCCAGCCGGTGACACCGAAGGTCTTGCCAAAGGAAAAGACCGCGAAGCTGCGCGCACGCAAGGCCGGGAACTGCAGCACGCTGTGGTGCGCGCGAGCGTCGTAAACCAGGTATTCATAGACCTCGTCACTGATCACCAGCAGGTCGTGGCGCTCGGCCAGGTCCTGCAGCGCCAGCAGGTCACTCCGCTCCAGTACCGCCCCGCTGGGGTTGTGGGGCGAGTTGATCACCAGCAGGCGGGTGCGCCGGTCGATGGCGGCCTCGATCCGCTCCCAGTCCGGGGCGAAGCTGCCGGTTTGCAGGGGGACGCGAATGCAGTGGCCGCCGCTCAGGGTGACCGCGGGGGCGTAGCTGTCGTAGCAGGGGTCGAGCAGGATCACGCCGTCACCCGGGTTGATGGTCGCGGTAATCGCGCAGTAGATGGCCTCGGTGGCGCCCGGCAGGATAGTCACCTCGCTGTCCGGGTTGCAGCTGACCTTGCGGTGGCGCCGGAGCTGCTCGGTGACCGCCTCGCGCAACGCCGGCAGGCCGGCCATGGGGGCGTACTGGTTGTGCCCCTCGACGGCGTGGCGAGCCAGGGCCTGGCGCAGGGCCAGGGGGGCGGGGAAGTCCGGAAAACCCTGGGACAGATTAATCGCCCCCACCTCGGCGGCCAAGGCCGACATCCGGGTGAAAATGGTGGTGCCCACACCGGGCAGCTTGTCGGGTATCACGGCTCGCGGTCCATCAGCTGGGTGTCCAGGGGCAGCTCGCTGCTGTTCTTGATTTCCGTGACCGCCATGTGCGAGTGCAGTTCCCGGATGTCCGGGGTGGCAGTCAGGGTGTTGCGCACGAAGTCTTCGTAGTGGCGAATGTCGCGGGTGACGATCTTCAGCAGATAGTCCCAGATCCCCGCCATGGTATAGCACTCGACCACTTCCGGGTGGCGCACGATCTCCTCCTCGAAGCGCTGCAGGTTCTGGCGGCCGGTGGCGGTCAGGTTAACCGTGGCGAAGACCACCACTTCCATGCCCAGCCGGCTGCGGTCGAGCAGCGCGACCCGGCCGCGAATCACGCCGGACTCCTCCAGGCGGTGGATGCGCCGCCAGCAGGGGGACTGGGACAGATTGATGTGCGAGGCGATCTCGGCGGTGCTGATGGTCGCATCCCGCTGCAGCAGTTTGAGGATCTCGATATCCTGTCGGGAGATATTCATGCATTAGCCTGCCGATTTATGCCATTTGAGTGCATAAATTAGTCTTTCGGCGGGGAAATCGCCAGGGAAATCACATAACAATACCTATACTTTTGGGTAACAATCTTGCCGAATTCTCGGGAGCCAGTGCCATGGGTACGGATAACAGCAAGGCCATTCGCAGGATTTCCCTCGACGACAAGTATGCGCTGGATGCCACTCGCGCCTACATGACCGGTATCGAGGCGCTGGTGCGGCTGCCCATGCTGCAGCACCAGCGTGACCAGCGCGCGGGCCTGAATACCGCGGGCTTCATCTCCGGTTACCGCGGCTCGCCCCTGGGCGGTGTGGACCAGGCGCTTTGGCACGCCGAGCCCTGGCTACAGAAGCACAATATCCACTTCCAGCCGGGCCTCAACGAGGATCTGGCGGCCACCGCGGTATGGGGCAGCCAGCAGACCAACCTGTTCGAGGGCGCGCGCTACGACGGGGTGTTTGCCATGTGGTATGGCAAGGGCCCGGGCGTCGATCGCAGCATGGACGTGATCAAGCACGCCAACGCCTTTGGCACCTCCCGCTACGGCGGGGTGCTCGCGGTGGCCGGCGACGACCACGCCTGCAAGTCCTCCACCCTGCCGCACCAGAGCGAGCACATGTTCATCGGTGCCTCGGTGCCGGTACTGGCCCCCGCCAATGTGCAGGAGGTTCTCGACCTCGGTGTGTTCGGCTGGGAGCTGTCCCGCTATACCGGCTGCTGGGTGGCCTTGAAGGCAATCACCGAGAACATGGATTCGGCGATCTCCGCCGACATCGACCCCAACCGCGTACAGATCGTGCTGCCCGAGGACTTCGAGCTGCCCGCGGATGGCGTCCACGCCCGCTGGCCGGACAAGCCCCTGGAGCAGGAGCGACGGCTGAACAAGTACAAGATTTACGCGGCCCGGGAGTTCGCCCGGGTCAACGGCCTGAACCGCGTGGTTCTCGACAGCCCGAACGCCCGCTTCGGCATCATCACCACCGGCAAGGCCTACCTGGATGTGATGCAGGCCCTGGAAGACATGGGCATCGACGAGGCGGTGGCCGCGGAAATCGGCCTGCGGGTCTACAAGGTGGGCATGCCCTGGCCCCTGGAGCCGCGCACCACCCACGAATTTGCCGAGGGGCTGGACGAGATCCTGGTGGTGGAGGAGAAGCGCTCGATCATCGAGGACCAGCTCACCAGCCAGCTCTACAACTACCCGGTTGCCGCGCGCCCGCGGGTGTTCGGGGAGTTCGACGAGGAAGGCCGCGATCTGCTGCCCAACCTGGGGGAGCTGACGCCGGCGATGGTGGCGCTGGCGATTGCTTCGCGGGTGCGGCGCTTCTACCAGTCGCCGACCATGGACGAGCGCATCCGCTGGATCGAGCAGAAGGAACAGTCCCTGGCGCGCCCCCGGGAAATCATCGAGCGGGTGCCCCACTATTGCTCCGGCTGCCCCCACAACTCCTCCACGAAAGTGCCCGAGGGCAGCCGCGCCCTGGGTGGCATCGGCTGTCACTACATGGCCACCTGGATGCCCGACCGGCATACCCACACCTTTTCCCAGATGGGCGGTGAAGGGGCTACCTGGATTGGCCAGGCACCGTTCACCGACACACAGCATGTGTTCCAGAACCTGGGTGACGGCACCTATTTCCACTCCGGCATCCTGGCCATTCGCGCCGCGGTGGCCGCCGGCGTGAACATCACCTACAAGATTCTCTACAACGACGCCGTGGCGATGACCGGGGGCCAGCCCATCGACGGGACCCTGACGGTGGGGGACGTGCTGCGCCAGGTCTCGGCGGAGGGTGTGCAGCGGATTGCCCTGGTCAGCGATCACCCGGAGGCCTGGAGCGGCGACTTCCACGGCATCCCGGGCTACAGCCTGCATCACCGCGATGAGATGGAGGCACTGCAGTGTCAGCTGCGGGAATTCCGCGGCACCTCGGTGATCGTCTATGTGCAGACCTGCGCCGCGGAGAAGCGGCGCCGGCGCAAGAAGGGACAGATGGAGGACCCGGCCAAGCGGGTCTTCATCAACTCGGAGGTCTGTGAAGGCTGTGGCGACTGTAGCGTACAGTCCAACTGCCTGTCGGTGATCCCGAAGGAGACCGAGCTGGGCCGCAAGCGGCAGATCGAACAGAGCTCCTGCAACAAGGATTACAGCTGCGTGAAGGGCTTCTGCCCCAGCTTCGTGACCGTGCTCGGCGGTCAGCTTCGCAAGCCCGAAGGCGCCGACAGCGAGGCCCATACCCTGTTTGATCCGCTGCCGGAACCGGATTTGCCCGCCCTCGACCGGCCCTGGAATACCGTAGTGACCGGTGTGGGGGGCACGGGTGTGCTCACCGTGGCCGCCCTGGTGGCGATGGCTGCGCATATCGAAGGCAAGGGCTGCGCCACGATGAACCAGACCGGCCTGGCGCAGAAATTCGGCGCCGTGGTCAGCCACGTGCGGGTCAGCGCCAGCCAGGAGGACATCAAGGCCGTGCGCATTCCCGCGGGTGAGGCGGACCTGCTGCTGGGGGCCGACCTGGTAGTGACCAGCAGCTACGAGTCCCTGGGCAAGGCGGCCCTGGGGCGCACCCACGCGGTGGTCAACAGCGCCGAGGTCCCGACCTCCGCCTTTATCCTCGACCCGGATGCAAAATTCCCCACCGCGTCGATGGAGGACAAGATCCGCGACGAGGTCGGTGAAGCGGGGACCTTCTTTATCGAGGCCACGCGCATTGCCACACAGCTGATGGGCGACGCCATTGCGGCCAACCTTTTTCTGCTCGGCTACGCCTGGCAGCAGGGCCTGGTGCCGGTCTCCGCCGAGGCCCTGGACCGGGCCATCGAGCTCAACCGGGTGGCGGTGGACTTCAACCGCCAGGCCTTCCTCTGGGGCCGCCGCTGCGCCCACCAGCCGGAGCGGGTGTTGCAGCTGGTGGACGAGCTGGCACCGCCCCCGGCGCCGCGCCTGCAGGGGCTGGAGGAGATTGTCGAGGATCGCGTGCGGCGCCTCACCGACTACCAGAATGCGGCCTGGGCCGAGCGTTACCGCCAGGCGGTGGAGCGGGTGCGCGCCGTCGACCCGCATGCCGGTCAGCACGACTCCCTGAGCATTGCTGTGGCCCGCAACCTGTACAAGCTGATGAGCTACAAGGACGAGTACGAAGTGGCTCGCCTGTATACCAGTGGTGAATTCCAGCGGCAGCTACAGCAGCAGTTCACCGGCGATTACGAGTTGCGCTTCAACCTGGCGCCGCCGCTGTTCAGCAAGCGTGACCCGCATACCGGTCATCTGCTCAAGCGTGAATTCGGGCCCTGGATGTTCCGGGCCTTCCAGTGGCTGGCGAAACTGCGCCGACTGCGCGGCACTGCCTTCGACCTGTTTGGTCGCACCGAGGAGCGCCGCCGTGAGCGGCAGGATATCGAGGAATACCTGGCTCTGCTGGACGAGCTGCTGCCGGCCCTGAAGGAAAGCAACTACGCGGTGGCCTGCAACCTCGCGGTGCTGCCCTCCCGGCTGCGGGGTTTCGGCCACATCAAGGACCGCAATCGCGAGCAGGTCAACGCCCTGCGCGAGCGCCTGTTGCGCGACTTCCACGGCGACGACCCGGCGCCCGTGGCCTTTGTGAATGCTGCCTGAGCCCTGCGAGAGGTGTGACATGAGTGTGTTTTCCCATCCCGATTTCGACAGCCACGAACTGGTGGTCTTCGGTGCCGACGCGGCGAGTGGTTTGCGCGCCATCATTGCCGTTCACGACACCACCCTGGGTCCCGGCGTGGGCGGTTGCCGCATGTACCCCTACGCCAGCGACGAGGCGGCACTGATGGATGTGCTGCGCCTGTCCCGGGGCATGACCTACAAGTCGGCCCTGGCCGGCCTGCCCCTGGGCGGCGGCAAGTCGGTGATTGTCGGCGATCCCCGCAAGGACAAGTCACCGGCCCTGCTGCGGGCCATGGGCGCCTTTATCGACTCCCTCGGCGGGCGCTATGTGGCGGCGGAGGATTCCGGCACGGCGCCGGCGGACCTCGCCGTGATGGCCGAGCGCACTCGACACGTCAGTGGCCTGGCGGCGCAGGATCATGCCGGGGATCCCTCGCCGAGTACCGCCCGCGGGGTTTTTCTCGGTATTCGCACCGCCGTGCGGCACCGCCTCGGCGCGGACAGCTGTGCCGGCCTGCGGGTGGCAGTACAGGGCCTGGGTCACGTGGGTTTCCGCCTGGCGGAGCTGCTGTGCGAGGACGGAGCCACGGTGTATGGCGCCGATGTACATGCGGAGAATGTCGAGCGGGCGCGGCGGGAACTCGGCGTGCAGGTGGTGGACCCCCGGGATATTCTCAGTCTGGACGTGGATGTCCTGGCCCCCTGCGCCCTGGGTGGTGTGCTCAACGCGCAGAGCATCCCGGCCCTGCGCGCCGGGATTGTCGCGGGTGCCGCCAACAACCAGTTGTCCACCCCGGCCGACGGCGCGCGCCTGGCGCAGCGGGGCATACTCTACTGCCCGGATTTCCTGATCAACGCCGGTGGCATCATCGACGTGCACTACCAGCGCAGTGGCCTTGACCGCAGTGGGCTGCCGGCGCATATCCAGCGCATCCAGGATAATCTCGAGGAAGTCCTGCGCCGCGCCGACAGCGAGCAGCGGCCGACCGACGAGCTGGCGGAAGCGTTGGCGCGGGAGTACCTGCAGCCGGGTGCGGCGCCGCTGCGGGCCACGGCCTGAGGGCCACCGCCGGGTACGGTGGAGGGCGCTGAGCCGCCCGTGTCGCCGCGGCCCGCCTTCAGTCCACCGCGATCAGACCCTGTCCGGGCACGGCAATGTCATCCGGCCCCAGGTGCAGGTAGCGCCGCAGGTGGTGCACGGCCAGGTAGAAGGGCAGGGTGTCGAGCAGGGCCACCAGGGCCTTGAACAGGTAGTTGCTGCCGATCAGCACCAGCAGCGCCTGGAAGGCGATCTCCCCGCGCAGGAAGGCGGCGCCGAAGGTCACCGTTATCACCATCACCGAGTCCACCATCTGGCTCATCAGGGTGCTGAAGTTGTTGCGTACCCACAGGTACTTGCCGCGGGTGACCCGCCGCCAGAAGTGGAACAGCTGCACGTCGCAATACTGCGCCGCGATATAGGCGAGCATGGAGGCGAACACGGCCCCGGAGGTGGTGGCGTAGATCAGCTGGTAGAGGCCGATGCTGCCGCTCACGGTCTCGCCGTTGGGCAGGCTCACCGGCGCCGCCAGCTGCAGCACCTGCCAGGGCGGCATGGCCTCGGGTCCCACCGAGGGAATCGCGTCCCCCAGGAAGAGCACCCCGAGAATGAAGAAATTCAGGCCCAGCCCGACGCTGACCAGGAAGTTGGCCCGGGCGCGGCCGTAGAGCTCGCTGACCAGGTCGGTGCAGAGGAAGGTCAGGGGATAGGGGAGCACCCCCACCGCCAGGGCCATGGGGCCGAGCTGGATGAAACGGGTAATGCCGATGACGTTGAGCAGGGTCATCGCGCACAGGAAGGTGCCCGCCAGGATCAGGAAGACGCGCTCGCGGCGCTCCCAGACCACCTCCAGCGAGGCCACCTCAGCTTTCTCGCTGACCCAGGTTGGCGTGCAGGACGGTGCCGTTGATGACCGGGTTGGCGTGGGCCCAGACGATCACTTCGGCGATTTCGCCGGGTTCGATCATGCGGCCGAAGGCATTCATGTCGGCGATCGCTGCACGCACCTCGGGGTTGTCACCCAGGTGGGTGCGCAGCATCTCCGTGTCGGTGAAGCCGGGACAGACCAGCGTCGTGTGCACGCCGCGCCCGCCGAGGTCCTGGCAGGTGGCGCGCATCATGCCCAGCTGGGCGTGCTTGCTGGTGACATAGCTGAAAGAGCCCGGAACCGCCTTCTCGGAGAGGGTCGAGCCGACGTAGATCACGCTGGAACTGCGCGGCAGCAGCGTCAGAAGTTGCTGGTTGAGGCCGTTGATGCCGATGATGTTGGTTTCCAGCACCGCGCGCAGGCTCTCGCTGCTGCAATCCAGGGCGCTGTCCTTGAGCATCTGGCTGGCGTTGTGCACCAGGGCGACACTGCTGCTGGCGTTGACCACGGCGGTGAGTTCGCTGCAGGCGTCGGCGATGGAGGCCTCCGACTGCAGGTCGCAGGCGATATTGAGCACGCCCTCGTCCGGGCAGGCGCGCCGGGACAGGTTGTAGACGGTAAAACCCGCTGCCTGGAAGCGCTGGGCGGTGGCGCGGCCGATGCCGGCGCTGGCACCGGTGATGATGGCTGTCTGCATGCTGCTCCCCCTTCTGTCCATGAAGCGTGTATTGTGCCTTGTGGCAGGCGGCTTGCCTATCGCCGACCCAGCCCTGACAATGTTGTGTCCGCCAAACGGGAGGGAGACCCGCCGCCATGGAGCGTCTGACCACACTGTATATCGACAAGGAAAGTCACAAGTTCTCCGCCGCTCACTACACCATTTTCTCCGCCACCGAGCGGGAGCGTCTGCACGGTCACAATTACTCGGTCTCCGCCCGTATTGTCGCCCCGATGGGCGACAACGGGTTTGCCGCCGACTACAACGTCTACAAGCAGCGGCTGAAGGCGCTCTGCGATGCCCTCGACGAATACATGCTGCTGGCGGCGGACTCGCCCCACCAGCACATAGCCGAGGAGGACGGTGAGTACCGGGTGTACTTCCACAAGGAGGAGATGCGTTTCCTCAAGAGCGACACGCTGCTGCTGCCCCTGCGCAACGCGACCGTGGAGGAGTTTTCCGCCTACCTGCTGCAACAGCTGCTGATGCTGTCGCGGGAGGACGACCTGCGCGAGGTGGAACTGTGCGTGGCCTCCGGCCCGGGGCAGAAGGGCTGCGCCAGCTGGCGCAAGCCCTGAGCAGTGGTCGTGAGTGTCGCCAGGCCCGGCCGGCCCGCGACTTTGCGCTGAAGCCCGCCGGCCTCAGGCGGCGATGCCGGTGTGGCGCAGCAGGGCGTCGATCTCCGGTTCGCGACCGCGGAAGGCCACGAACAGGTCCATGGCCTGGCGCGAGCCCCCGGCCTCAAGGATGTGGCGGCGGAACTCGGCGCCGGTACGCGGGTTGAAGATGCCCTCTTCCTCGAAGCGGGAGAAGGCGTCCGCCGACAGCACCTCGGCCCACTTGTAGCTGTAGTAGCCCGCCGCATAGCCGCCGCCAAAAATGTGCGAGAAGCTGTGCTGGAAGCGGTTGAAGGGCACCACCGGCACCACCGTCACCTGCTCGCGCACCGCGTCCAGTACCCCCTGCACGCTGACGCCGTCCTGCCCCCAGTCGCGGTGCAGGCGGAAATCGAACAGGGCGAACTCCAGCTGGCGCACCATCTGCATGCCCGCCTGGAAGTGCCGCGCGGCGAGCATTTTCTCCAGCAGGGCGTCGGGCAGGGGCTCGCCGCTGTCCACGTGGCCGGAAATGAAGGCCAGGGCCTCGCGCTCGTAGCACCAGTTCTCCAGGAACTGGCTGGGCAGTTCCACCGCGTCCCAGGCGACGCCGTTGATGCCGGAGACCGCGGCCACCTGCTGTTGCGTGAGCATGTGATGCAGGCCGTGGCCGAATTCGTGGAACAGGGTGGTCATCTCGTTCTCGGTGAGCAGGCTGGGCTGGCCGTCCACCGGTGGCGTGAAGTTGCACACCAGGTAGGCCACCGGCAGCTGCAGGCTGCCATCGGCCAGCCGACGGCGGATGCGGCAGTCGTCCATCCAGGCGCCGCCGCGCTTGTGGCTGCGGGCATAGAGGTCCAGGTAGAAGCGCGCGATGGGCGTCCCCGCCTCGCGCACCTCGAACAGGCGCACATCCGGGTGATAGCGGTCGAAATCCTCCAGCTCCACGACTTCCACGCCATAGAGGCGCTCCACCACCGTGAACAGGCCGTCGAGGACGCGAGGCATCGGCAGGTAGGGGCGGATTTCCTTCTGGGAGACGTCAAAGGTGTGCTGGCGCAGTTTCTCGCTGTAGTAGCCGACATCCCAAGGTTGCAGGGCCTCAACGCCGTGCTGCTCCCGGGCATAGGCGGCCAGCTCCTGCCATTCGCGGCGCGCCTGGGGCAGGGAGCGTTCCGCCAGCTCCTCGAGGAAGCTGACCACCTGCTCGGTGCTGTCGGCCATCTTGGTGGCCAGGGACAGGGCGGCGTAGTCGGGGTAGCCGAGCAGGCTGGCCAGCTCCTTGCGGCGGGTGAGAATGTCCTCGATCAGCGGGCCGTTGTCCCACTGCCCGGCGTGGGGGCCGGTTTCCGAGGCCCGGGTCACGTTGGCGGTATAGATCTCCTCGCGCAGGGCGCGGTTCTCGCAGTAGGTCAGCACCGGGAACAGGCAGGGGAAGTCCAGGGTGAGCAGGTAGCCCTCTTCGCCGCGTTGCTGTGCCGCCTGGCGCGCCACGGCGAGGGCGGATTCCGGGAGCCCCGCCAATTCTTCGGCAGAGGCCTTGCGGGTCCAGGCATTAGTGGCGTCCAGCACGTTATCGGTGAAACGGCTGGAAAGCTCGGAAAGTTCCTGCTGCAGCTCTGCGTAGCGGCGCTGCTCCGCGGCGGGCAGTGCGACACCGGCGAGGCGAAAGTCGCGCAGGGCATTGCTCAGCGCCTGCTGTTGGGCCTGCTCTAGCCCGGCGAAGGCGGGGCTGTCGGCAATCGCCTGATAGGCTTCGTAGAGCCCCCGGTGCTGGCCGACCCAGGTGTTATACTCGGATAGCAGCGGCAGGCAGGCGGAGTAGGCCTGGCGCAGTGCTTCGCTGTTGAGTACCCCGTTGAGGTGCGAGACCGGCGACCAGGCCCGGGCCAGGTCGTCGTCGAGGTCCTCGATACGCTGCGGCAGGCTGTCCCAGTCGGGCGTACCGGGCTGTGCCAGCAGGTCCTCGATAGCGGCCTTGTTGCGGGCAATCAGTTCCCGGATGGCGGGCTCCACATGCTCTGGCCGGATGTGCGAAAAAGGCGGCAGCTCGTGGGCTTCCAGCAGGGGATTCGACATGATGGCGGTGGCTCCGTCTCGGGGGTGGCCGGCTATGGTAACGGAAGACACGGGAGGCGGGGAATGCGCAGCTTGAAAGTCCATCTGGTCACGCTCCTGGCGGGGTTGTTGCTGGCATTGCCGGCCGCGGCCCTGCCGCGATTCAGTCCCGAGGATGTGTTTCACCTCTCCTGGGTGAGCGACCCCCAGGTGGATGCCCGCGGCGAACGCGTGGTCTACCTGCGCCACGGCATGGATGTGGTCCGCGACCAGCCTGTCAGCCAGCTCTGGCGCATCGACACCGACGGCGGCAACCACCGGCCGGTAACGACGGGCTGGGATCGCGTGTCCTCGCCGGTCCTGTCGCCGGAGGGCCGGCGCGTGGCCTACGTGCGCAAGGACGAGGCCGGCCAGCAGTTATTTGTCACCTGGCTGGACAGCGGCCAGACCACCCAGCTGACCCGTCTGCCGCGCACGCCCGGCCAGCTCGCCTGGTCCCCGGACGGGCAGTGGCTGGCCTATCGCCAGCGGGTGGTGGACGACGCGCCGGTGCTGGGCGAGATGCCCAAGGCCCCCGAGGGCGCCGAGTGGGCGCCGCCGCCGACGGTGGTCGAGCGAGCCATCTTTCGCAATGACGGCAAGGGCATGGCACCGCGGGGATACGACCATGTGTTCGTCATCGCCGCCGCGGGGGGCAGCCCGCGCCAATTGACCCGCGGTGACTTCCACCACAGCGGCGGTATCGCCTGGGCTGCGGACAGTCGTTCCCTGGTGGTCTCCGCCAACCGCAATCCCGACTGGGAGCTGGACACCCAGAACACCGACCTCTACCGCGTGTCCCTGGTGGACGGTTCGGTCAGCGCGCTCACCGAGCGGCGCGGCCGCGATGACGACCCGGTCGTCTCGCCCGACGGGCGGCTGATTGCCTGGACCGGTTGGGACGACCGCGGCATGGGCTATCACCGCAATCGCCTCTACGTGATGAACAGCGACGGCAGCGAGCGCCGGGAACTCCTGGCGGAGCTCGATCGCAGCATCCAGTCGCCGCGCTGGGCCGCAGATGGCCGGCGCCTGGTGTTCCGCTACGACGACCGCGGCGAGACCGTCCTGGCATCGGTGGATCCGGGCGGTCGCCTGCAGGAACTGGCCCGGGGTATCGGTGGCACGTCGATTGGCCGTCCCTACAGCGGCGCCGATCACGCCGTGGGTGGTCAGGGCGTGGTGGCCTGGACTGGCGGTGAACCAGGATGGCCCGCCGACCTGGTGCTCGGGCGTCTGGGTGACTCGCAATCGCGGCGCCTGACCCGGCTCAACGACAACCTGCTGCCCTACCGCGAACTGGGCCAGCTACGGGAGCTGGAGGTGACCTCTTCGGCAGGCGAGCGCGCAGTGCAGGCCTGGGTGCTGACGCCCCCGGGCTTTGACCCCGGGCAGCGCTACCCGATGGTGCTGGAGATCCACGGCGGCCCCTTCGCCAACTACGGGCCGCGCTTTTCCGCGGAAATGCAGCTGCTGGCGGCGGCGGGCTATGTGGTGCTTTATGTCAACCCGCGGGGCAGCACGAGCTACGGCGAGGAATTCGCCAACCTGATCCACCACAACTACCCGGGGCAGGACTACGACGACCTGATGTCGGCGTTGGACGCGCTGTTGGCGGAAGGCTATGTCGACCCGGAGCAGCTGTTTGTCACCGGCGGCAGCGGCGGCGGTACCCTGACCGCGTGGATCGTCGGCAAGACCGACCGCTTCCGCGCCGCGGTGGTGGCCAAGCCCGTCATCAACTGGGCCAGCTTCGTGCTGACCGCCGACATGACGCCCTACTTTGCCCGCTACTGGTTCGGGGAAATGCCCTGGGAGAACCCCGAGGCCTACTGGCGGCGCTCACCGCTGTCCCTGGTCGGCAACGTGACGACCCCGACGGCCCTGCTCACCGGGGAAAACGACCTGCGCACGCCGATGTCGGAGACCGAGCAGTACTACCACGCCCTGCGCCTGCGCGGGGTCGACACCGCCATGGTCCGGGTGCCGGGTGCATCCCACAGTATTGCCCGCCGGCCCAGCCAATTGGTGGCCAAAGTGGCGGCGATCCTGGGCTGGTTCGAGCGCTATCGCGGCGAGACCCCGGGCGGGCAGTAGCGCGCCCCGGGGCGGAATCCGCCCGCGTCGAGAGCGGTGGCGCGGGCAGCCGTGCCGGGACTGCCTGCCGCCCGCCCGGCTCAGTCGGAGCTTTCGGTCCTGCCGGGTTTCTTTTTCATCAGCGGTGCAAAGCCGTCGTTGCCCACGGTTGGCGCCGCCTTGAGCCGCCCCCGGGCGCGCTTCGCCGCCGGTTTGCCGGTGCCGGTCCCTTTCTTGCCCGGCTTGCGGGTGGCCGTATCGGCCTTGCGCTTGCCGCCAGTGGTCTTTTTCGCGGCATCGCTTTTTTTCTTGCGCGTCCCCGCGGCCTTGCCCGAGGCCCGCTGCTTTTTGGGGCCTGCGTAACGAGCCTTCAGGCCGGGCACTGAACGCGGTGCGAAGGCGATCTGCATGAAACCCTGGATGCTGATCATGCGGTTCCACTCCGAGGCATCCACGAAGAGTATCGACTCGCCGCTGGCGCCGGCGCGCCCGGTGCGACCGGCCCGGTGCAAGTAGTCGTCGCCGCCGAAGGGGGTGTCGTAGTGAATGACCCGCTGGATATCGTCCACGTCCAGGCCCCGGGCGGCCAGGTCGCTCGCCACCACCACCTGCAGGCCACCTTGGTTGAAGCGCTGCATGACCGCCTTGCGCTCCTCGGTGGTCAATTCGCCGTGCAGGCAGGCAGCGCGCACGCCGGCGGCCTGCAGCAGTTTTGCCAGGCGCGCCGCGGTGGCGCGCTTGTTGGCAAAAACCAGCTGTCGGCCACTGCTGTCCACGGCCAGTGCCTGCAGCAGCTGATCCTTGTGGCCCTGGCTGTCCGCCAGGATCCGCTGGTGGACGATGCCGGCCGGCAGGCCACCGGTGATGTCCATAGGGTCCCGCTGCAGCGCTTCGCTGACCGCCGTCACCCGGCTGTCGTGGAGCGTGGCGGAGAGCAGCAGGGTCTGGCGCTGCGCCGGGCAGGCCTCGGCCAGAGTCATGACGTCCTCGCGAAAGCCCATTTCCAGCATGCGATCCGCCTCGTCCAGGACCAGGATGCGCACCTGTGACAGCAGCAGGCTGCCGCGGCCGAGGTGGTCGATCAGGCGCCCGGGGGTGCCGATCAGCAGCTCCGGGTTGCGGCGCAGCAGGGACTGCTGGAAGCGGAAGTCGGCGCCGCCGGTCAGGGCCTCCGCGCGCAGGCGGGTCTTGGCCAGCAGCTGGCGGGCCTCCTTGAGCACCTGGCGGGCCAGTTCGCGGGTTGGCACCAGCACCAGGACCAGGGGGCCCTCCGACTGACTGGGCAGGTCGCCGAGCAGGAACTGCAGGGCCGGCAGCAGGTAGGCCAGGGTCTTGCCGCTGCCGGTGGGGGAACTGATGCGCAGGTCGCGACCGGCGAGGGCCGGCGGCAGCACCGTGGCCTGTATCTCGGTGGGGCGTTCAAGGCCCTGTTCCTCGAGAGCCAGTAGCAGGCGCCGGTCCAGCGCTTCGTGAAAGTCGGTCATGGGTGTCCTGGTCGGTCTGCTGCGTGGGGGCGGCAGTTTACCACGCGGGTCATTGCCGCGCGGGCCTGCTTGTTGGCACACTGCCGCTTTTGTGGCAGCTCACGACAAACGACAGGGGGCAGGAGTGGCTCGACAGATCTGGATTGAACGCAGTGGTGGACCGGAAGTGATGCAACTGGCCGATCGGGCGCCGGAGTCGCCCGGGCCCGGCATGGTGCAGGTGGCGGTGCAGGCCGCTGGCCTCAACTTTATCGATACCTACCACCGCAGCGGGCTCTACCCGATTCCCCTGCCCTCGGGCCTGGGCAGCGAGGGCGCCGGGGTGGTGGAAGCCGCGGGGGAGGGCGTGGAGCTGCCGGTGGGGGCCCGGGTGGCCTGGTGCACGGCGACCCTGGGCTCCTACGCCGAGCGGGTCAACCTGCCCGCCGATCGCCTGGTGGTCCTGCCCGACGACATCGATGCGGAGACCGCGGCGGCGGTGATGCTCAAGGGGCAGACGGTGGAGTACCTGCTGCGGCGCACCTATGCGCTGCAGCCGGGGGAAACCTGCCTGTTCCACGCCGCCGCCGGTGGCGTGGGCCTGCTCTTCGGGCAGTGGGCCAGTGCCCTGGGGGCCGAGGTGATCGGCACGGTGGGCAGTGATGAAAAGGTCGAGCTGGCCCGTCGGCACGGCTACCGGCACGTGATCAATTACCGCCGCGAGGACGTGGCGGCACGGGTGCGGGAGATCACCGCTGGCGAGGGCGTGCCGGTGGTCTACGATGGAGTCGGGCGGGATACCTTTACCGCCTCCCTCGACAGCCTGCGTCCGCGCGGCCTGCTGGTGAGTTTTGGCAATGCCTCGGGGCCGCCGCCGGCGCTGGAGCTGCAGGAGTTGACCCGCCGCGGTTCGCTCTATGTGACCCGGCCCACCCTGGCCACCTATACCGCCAGCGCCGAGGAGTTGCAGGCCTCCGCGAAGGCGGTGTTCGAACAGTTGCAGCGCGGGCATCTCACGGTGGACATTCGCCAGCGCTACGCCCTGGAGGACGCGGCACAGGCTCACCGCGACCTGGAGGCGCGGCGCACCACCGGCTCCAGCGTCATCCTGCCGTGATGCGCGAGCCCGAAGCGGTCACCCTGCGTGGCCCCCGGGTACGCCTCGAGCCCCTGGGGCCAGCGCATGCCCAGGGACTCTACCTGTTGGGGCAGTATGCGCCGGACTGGGCCTGGCTGCCCCGGGGCTGTTTCCTCGACGTCGCCGACACCCGGCAGTGGATCGACGAGGCCTTGAATCGTCCTGACCAGCTGCCTTTTGTACTGCTCGACCAGCGCAAGGGCCGCACCCTGGGCAGCACGCGCTACCTGAATATCTACATCGAGCACTGCCGGCTGGAGATCGGCTGGACCTGGCTGGGACGGGAGTGGCAGGGCACCGGGGTGAATACCGAGGCCAAGTACCTGTTGCTGCGTCACGCTTTCGAGCGCCTCGGCTGCCGGCGGGTGGAGTTCAAGACCGATGCCCGCAATCAGCGCTCCCAGGCTGCCCTGGAAAAACTCGGCGCCGTCCGCGAAGGGATCCTGCGCAAGCACATGGTGGCCCAGGGCGGCGAGCCCCGGGACAGTGTCTACTTCAGTATTGTCGACGACGAGTGGCCGGCGTTGAAGGCCCGGCTGGCAGCCGGGCTGGGTGTGGTCGACTAGCCGGATTCGCCGCACAGCCCGGGAGTGCCGGCGGCGAATCGGCGCAGGGGTTGGACCGCCTATTGCACCATTTCGTTGTCGCTGAAGCGCCCCTCGAACAGGGCGGTGCTCAGGTAGCGCTCGCCCGAGTCGGGCAGGATCACGACGATGGTCTTGCCGGCATTTTCCGGCTCCCGCGCCACCCGGTCGGCGACCGCCATGGCGGCGCCGCAGGATACCCCGGCGAGGATGCCTTCCTCCTGCATCAGGCGGTGGGCCCAGGCCATGGCGTCCTCGTTGCTGACCTGCTCTACGCGGTCGACCATGGCCAGGTCCAGGTTCTTCGGCAGGAAGCCCGCGCCGATCCCCTGGATCTTGTGCGGGGCGTGGGTCGGCTCCTCGCCTTTCATGGCGGCGCTGATCACGGTGCTGCTGGCGGGTTCCACCGCCACCGTCTGGATGGCCTTGCCCTCGGTCAGCTTGATGTAGCGGGAGATGCCGGTCAGCGTGCCGCCGGTACCCACGCCGGAGACCAGGATGTCGATGGCGCCGTCGGTGTCGCGCCAGATCTCCGGCCCAGTGGTGCGTTCGTGGATGGCGGGGTTGGCGGGGTTTTCAAACTGGCGCGGCCCCCAGTGGGTGTCGGGGTTCTCCTTGAGCAGCTCCTCGGCTTTGGCGATGGCGCCAGGCATGCCCTTGGCGCCGTCGGTGAGCACGATCTCGGCGCCCAGGGCCTTCATCAGCTTGCGCCGTTCCAGGCTCATGCTGCTGGGCATGGTCAGCACACACTGGTAGCCGCGGGCGGCGGCGACGAAGGCCAGGGCGATCCCGGTATTGCCGCTGGTGGGCTCGACAATGGTCATGCCGGGCTTGAGCCGGCCATCGTCCTCCGCGGCCTGAACCATGCTGGTGCCGATGCGGCATTTCACCGACATGGCCGGATTGCGATTCTCGAGTTTGGCGTAGACCGTGCCCTGGGTGATGCGATTGATTTTGACCAGCGGCGTGCCGCCGATGGACTCTGCGTTGTCGCGGTAGAGGGTCATGGCAATGTCCTTCTGCTGTGTACTGTCCGGGGGATACTGAGGGTAGACAAGCTGCGGAGAGCTGTCCACGCCTGGCCGGGGCCAGGGAGAGGTGATTTTTTGACTGCACGCGTGGAACTTGCGCCGGCGCCGCGGGTCACAATGGACAAGCAGGGCGGCGTGCTGTTTGGGAGACTCGCACGCGGCCCTACCGTTCAGGTCCTGAACCCCCTTGTGAGACCCCTGCTCTGACCGGCCGCCAGGCCGGTTTTTTATTGCTCTGCCAGGCCTCGTCTGGCCGGCTGACAATCGTCAGGTATGCTGATCCTCGTGTAATATGCCGCTGGAGCCACTGTAGGAGTCAGACATGCACCTGACAAAAGGACTTGTGTTGCTGCTGTCAGCGGCGCTAGCTGGGTGCGCTTCGCTCAGCAAGGAGGAGTGCCTGACAGCTGATTGGCATGCAATCGGCTACGAGGACGGTGTCAGGGGTGAGCAGAGAAGCCAGGTGGCAGCACACCGCAAGGCCTGCGCCGAGTACCGGGTGCGCCCTGATATGAGGGAATACCGAGAAGGCTATGCCGAAGGGCTGGAGAGTTTTTGTACCGCCAGCACTGGCTACAGCCGCGCGCTCGACGGCTACGAATACACGGGTGTGTGCCACGGATTGCTCGAAGCGGATTTTCTCGAGGGTTACACCTCCGGACGCGAAATTTACCAGGCTTCCAGCCACGTCGAGGCACTGGAAAGCCAGCAGCAGCAGAATCGCAGCCAGAGCGAGCATTTGAAAGAGACCCTGCGGGAAAAGGAAAGCCTGCTCTTCGCGGCTGACCAGTCGGAGCAGGTTCGGCGCAAAGTCTACCGCGAAATAGCCCAGTTGAATGAGCGGCTGGGAAGGCTGGCCCGGGAACAGGAGATACTGATCCGGCGCTTGCATGACGCCGAGAGTCGCTTGCAGGAACTGCGCAGCCAGGCCGCCTTTTACTGAGTGCCCGCGACTGCTACGCCGGGCGTCATTGTACCCCCGGCGCCTCGCGAACCTGCGCCAGCAGGGTCTCCTGTGTCTGCGGCCCTATCAGGCTGGCTAATAGTTCCCCCTCTGGGTTGAGGATGAAGGTGGTCGGCAGCACCGAGGGCCGCGGCTGGCCCAGGAGTTCGGCCGGGTCGCTTGGCAGGGTGGGGAAGGCCACGCCCAGGGCCTCGATTTGGCTGGCCAGCGCCTCCCCGGTGGCGCCATCGTAGTTGACGCCGAGTACCGCGATGTCGGCGTGGTCGGCATCCAGGGCATTGAGCTCGGGGATTTCCTCGATGCAGGGCTTGCACCACTGGGCCCAGTAGTTGACCACCACCCACTGACCCTGCAGGGCAGCCAGTTGCTCCGCTGTGGTCGGTGGACGCTCCTGCCCGCAGGCAGCCAGCAGGGTCAGAAACAGGGGGCATAACAGCAGCTTGAGGCGGGACATGGGGCTCCATCGGGGTGTCCGGGTGGCGCGCCATTATGCCCCAGCTGTGATCCTGCGACCAACGCGGCAGCTGTTATAATGGCGCGACACGCCCTGTACAGGAATTGTTTCGTGAGCGATTGCACCCTCTACCACAACCCCCGCTGTTCCAAATCCCGCGCTGCCCTGGCTCTGCTGGAGGAGCGCGGTGTCGAGCCCGAGGTGGTGCTGTACCTGCAGACGCCGCCCACGGAGGCGGAGCTGAAGGGTTTGCTGGGCAAGCTCGGCCTGTCCGCAGCGGAGCTGGTACGCAACAAGGAAGCCGCCTACAAGGAGCACGGCCTGAGCAAGAACAGCAGCGAGGCGGAGCTGCTTGCGGCCATGGCAGCGGAGCCGAAGCTGATCGAGCGGCCGATCCTGGTGTGCGGCGAGCGCGCGGTGATCGGGCGTCCCCCCGAGAATGTCCTCGAGCTGCTCGAGGCATGAGCGGCCCCTATATTCTGGTGCTGTATTACAGTCGCCAGGGCGCGACGGCTACCATGGCCGAACAGGTGGCTCGCGGCGTGGCCCTGGTGCCAGGTGTCGAGGCGCGGCTGCGCACGGTGCCTCCGGTATCGGCGACCTGCGAGCAGGTGGAGGACGAGATTCCCGCGGAGGGCCCGCTCTATTGCAGCCTCGACGACCTGCGCGACTGCGCCGGCCTGATCATGGGCAGCCCCACGCGTTTCGGCAACATGGCGGCCCCGCTCAAGTATTTCCTCGACCAGAGTTCCGGCCTCTGGCTGAGTGGTGCGATGATCGACAAGCCCGCGGCGGTATTCACCTCGACCTCCAGCCTCCACGGTGGTCAGGAGGCGACGCTGCTGAGCATGATGCTTCCCCTGCTGCACCACGGCATGCTGCTGGCGGGGCTGCCCTACAGCGAGCCGGGCCTGATGCGCAGCGAATCCGGCGGCACCCCCTACGGGGCCTCCCACTGGGCGGGCCCGGACAATCAGCGTGCGGTGGATGAGCAGGAAGCGGCCCTCTGCCGCGCCCTCGGGCGCCGGGTCGCCCGGCTCGCCGCGGAGCGCGCCGCATGAGCCCGCATACCTTGCCTCCCCGCACCGGCGCCAGCCTCTGGATCTGGCGCTTGACCTGGCTGGCCTGGGCGGGTCTGTTGCTGCAACAGGTGCTGGACGCCTGGCTGACCGGCGTGCCCTGGATCATCTGGCTGGGCAAGCTGCTGCCCCTGCTGATCTTCCTGCCCGGCATGCTGCGCGATCGCCTGCGCAGCTTCATCTGGCTGTGCTTTGTCTCTCTGCTGTATTTCATTGCCCTGGTGGAACGGGTCTTCGCCGTACCCACTGGCGTACTGGGCTGGTCCGGTTTGCTGGCAGTGTGCCTGCTGTTCAGCGCCGGTATGCTCTACGTGCGCTGGCGGGCGCGGGAGCTCCGCCAGTCTGACCCTGCCACGGAGTCTGCATGAGTCGATCCCCCTCCCTGCTGCGCCGCCTGTTCGGCGGCCTCTGGCGCCTGCTTACCTGGTTCCGGCTGGCGCTGTCCAATCTGCTGTTCATCGGCGCCCTGGTGCTGATTTATTTTCTCTACTTCGCCGAGACCCAGAAGCCGCTGCCGCCGAAGGCTGCCCTGCTGGTCAACCCGGTGGGGGTGCTGGTGGAGGAAAAGCGCCCGTTGACGCCCCTGGAGGCACTGGCCGGCCCCCCCGGTCCGGCGGACAGTGAAGTCCTGCTGCGGGATGTGCTGGATGCCATCCGGCTGGCCGCCGACGACCCCGCCATCACCGCACTGGTGATCGAGCCCGAGCTGATGATGGGGGCCGGGCTCAGCCGCCACCTGGACATTGCCGCGGCGGTGGAGACCTTTCGCGCCAGCGGCAAACCGGTGATCGCGGTGGCGGATTACTTCACCCAGGACCAGTACCTGATGGCCAGCCAGGCGGATGAAATCCTCATGCATCCCCTCGGCGCCGGCGCCCTGGAGGGCTTTGCCAGCTACCGCAACCATTTCGCCGAGGCCCTGGACAAGCTGTCGGTGTCGATGCATGTCTTCCGCGCCGGCGAACACAAGTCGATGGCCGAGCCCTTCCTGCGCAACGACATGTCGCCGGCGGAAAAGGCCATCACCGAGCGCTGGCTGAACGATCTCTGGGGCCAGTACACGACCCAGGTGGAGGCCCGCCGCGGCCTCGCCGACGGCAGCGTCGACGCCTATGTGGCCAACTACCCCGAGGGCCTGGCGGCGGTACAGGGCGATACCGCGCGCCTGGCACTGGAAACTGGCCTGGTGGACCAGTTGCTCAGCCACGAGCAGAGCAACGACTACCTGGTGGAGCGCGTCGGGGCGGCCAACGAGGATGGCCTCTACGAGGCCGTGGGCTTCCAGCGCTATGTCGCCCACAAGCGGCCGCCGGTGCAGCCCGGGCCCGAGGGCGAGCGCATTGCGGTGATTGTCGCCGAGGGCAACATTCTCCCCGGTGACCAGCCCCCGGGTAGCATTGGCGGCGACAGCCTGACCCGCCTGCTGCACGCTACTGCCGAGCGCGAGGATGTCTCGGCGATTGTGCTGCGGATCAACAGCGGTGGGGGCAGTGCCTTCGCCTCGGAACTGATTTACCAGGCGATCGCCGATATCCGCGCCGAGGGTCTGCCGGTGGTGGCCTCCATGGGGCCGCTGGCGGCTTCCGGCGGCTACTACATTGCCGCCGGCGCCGACCGGGTGCTGGCGACCCCGGCCACCCTCACCGGCAGCATCGGCGTGTTTGCCGCCTTTCCCACCTTCGAGAAACTGCTCGAGCGGGCGGGGGTGAATACCGACGGTGTGGGCACCACGCCGATGGCCGGAGCGGTGCGCCTGGACCGGCCCCTGCAGCCGGAGCTGGCCAGCACCTTGCAGCACACGGTGGATTTCACCTATCGCACCTTCCTCGAGCGCGTGGCCCAGGGCCGCGACCTGTCCCTGGAAGCAGTGGCGGAAGTCGCCGAGGGCCGGGTCTGGAGTGCCGGGGATGCCCTGGAACACGGGCTGGTGGACCAGCTGGGCTCGCTGGAGGCGGCGATCGCCGAGGCCGGGGCCCTGGCAGGCATCGAGCAATGGGGGGTGGAGTATGTGCAGCCGCCCCTGTCACCGCGGGAGATGCTGCTGCAACAATTGGCCCAGCGCGCCCAGCTGTGGCTGCCCGGCTTGCTGTCGGAGGGGGTGGGCTCTTCCTGGCTGCGGGCCGCGTCGGGGCAGGCGTCGGCAAGTGTCGGTCTGCCGGCGATGCTGGGCCCCCTGCGCCAGGCCGCCGGTCAGCTCGCCGGGCTCTCCGACCCGCGTCACCTGTATATGCAGTGCAGTGGTTGCATGGCCCCCTGACGGGGGGCGAACCACTGTCGTCCAGGGCCGGCCGCGGCTCACGCGGCCGGCCCCGCACTCCCTCAATCCACCTGCAGCTGCCCCTGGCGGCTTTCCCGCCACTGCTTGAGGTCGAGCAGGATCAGGTAGAGGCTGGGTACCAGCAGCAGGGTGATCACCGTGGCGAAGACGATGCCAAAGGCCAGCGAAATGGCCATGGGCACGATTTCCCGCGCCTGCACGCTCTGTTCCAGGAGCATCGGTGCCAGCCCGAAGAAGGTGGTCAGCGAGGTCAGCAGAATGGCCCGGAAGCGGCGTGCCCCGGCCTCGGTCACGGCGCTCATCGCTGGCACGCCCTCGCGCAGGGCGCGGTTGATGTAGTCCACCAGGATCAGGCTGTCGTTGACCACCACGCCGCTCAGGGCAATCACCCCCATCAGGGACATCATGCTCAGGGGGTAGCCGGTGATCCAGTGGCCGACGATCGCGCCGATCATGCCGAAGGGAATCACCCCCATGATGATCAGTGGCTGCAGGTAGGAGCGGGTGGGCACCGCCAGCAGGGCGTAGATCCCGAACAGGGCCAGGGAGAAGCCGATGATCATGCTGCGGGCCATCTTGGTCTCCTCGTCGGAGAGCCCGGACAGGCTGTATTCGAGACCCGGGTATTTCTGCTGCAGGGCCGGCAGCCACTCGCCCATCATGTCGCCGACCACGCGCGAGGGCTCCAGCAGGCGCTTGTCCACCTCCGCGGTCACCTCGGCGGCGCGCTGGAAGTTGATGTGGGTGACCTTGTCCAGGCCCTGCTGCACGCGGACATCGGCGACGGTACTCAGGGGCACCGCCTCGCCGGCGGGGGTGCGCACGAACATGTTTTCCAGGGTCGCGGTACTCTCGCGCTCCTCCCGGGGATAGCGCACCATGACCTTCACTTCGTCGATGCCCCGTTGCACCCGCTGGGCCTCGGCGCCGTAAAAGGCGTGACGCACCTGGTTGGCCAGGTCGGCGCGGGTCAGGCCCAGGGCCTCGCCCTCGGGGAGCAGGTCGATGAGGAATTCGTCGGAGGTATCGCTGGCGCCGTTGCGGATGTCGTAGACTCCGGGATAGCGCGTCAGCTCCGCGGCCAGCTCGTTGGCCGCCTGCCGCAGCGTGTCAAAGTTCGGGTGCACCAGGTCGAAGGCGATGTCGGCGCCGAAGCTGGGGCCATCGGCGGAGCTGATCGCCAGCACCTTGATCCCGTGGGGGCGGCCGGCGGCCTCGCGCCAGCGCTGCTCGATCTCCGGCGTCCCCAGGCTGCGCTGATCTTCCTTGCTCAGCTCCACCATGATGCCGCCGGTGGTGCGACTGCTGCCGTAGGCAAACACGTGCTCCACCAGTTTTTCATCGCGACCGCTTTCCGCGCGGTAGTCTGCCTCCACCTGTTCCAGGGCCGCGACCAGGTTGTCGATGACCTCCAGGGTGCGCGCCTCGGGCGTGCCCTTGAGCATCTCCACCTCGGCGCTGATGAATTCGCCGGGGACCTCCGGTGCCAGGACGGTGCGCACCACGCCCCCCAGCAACAGTCCGCTACACAGGATCAGCAGGGCCAGGAAGCCCGCCAGGGTAGCGTAGCGGTTGCGGATGCAGGCCTGCATGGCGGGCAGGTAGCGGTGGGCGACGAAGTGCTTGAGCCCGGCGTTGACCCGGGTCTGTACCCGGTCCACCGCCAGCAGCAGGCCGCTGCGGGCCGGGCGGCTGTGGGCCAGGTGGGCGGGCAGGATCCATTTCGATTCCACCAGGGAGAAAGCCAGGCAGAGGATCACCACCCAGCCGGCCGCCTCGGGGAAGCTGGCAAAAATCCCCTCCATGAACAGGGTCGGGGCGAAGGCGACGATGGTGGTGAGCACACCGAAGGTGGCCGGAGTGGCGACCCGCTGCACCCCGGCAACGATATTGTCGACGTGGGGACCGTGCCGCTCCTGCTCGGCGTGTGCGCTCTCGCCCATGATGATGGCGTCGTCGACCACGATGCCCAACACCAGGATGAAGCCGAACAGGCTGATCATGTTCAGGCTGGCGTGGATCCAGGGCGTGTTGATCATCGCCATGGCGCCGAGGAAGCACACCGGGATGCCGACCATCACCCAGAAGGCCAGCTTGATCTCCAGGAACAGGGCCAGGACGATGAACACCAGCAGGGCACCCAGGGCCAGGTTGCCCAGCATCATGCCCAGGCGGCCGTTGAGGTAATAGGTGATGTCCGACCAGACGTCCAGGGTCACCGCTTCCGGCAGGCTGGCGCGCTTGCGCTCCACATAGGCGCGGGCGGCTGCCGCGGTGTCCATGATGTCCTGTTCACCGGTGGCGAAGACCTGCACCCCCAGGGAGTACTCGCCGTTGAAGCGGGAAAAGCCCTGGCGCTCCTCGAAGGCGTCGGCCACGGTGGCGATGTCACCCAGCAGCAACTGGCTGCCGTCGGGCCAGCTGCGCAGCACGATGCGCTCGAAGTCCTGCTGCACGTAGGCCTGGCCCTGGATGCGTAGCAGAATATCCCCCTGCTCGGCGCGGACCGCGCCGGCCGGCAGATCGAGGGAGGAGCGGGCCACCGCGTCGGCGACGTCCTGCAGGCTGAGGCGATGCTCGCGCAGCACTGCCTCCGGGATCTCGATGCCGATTTCCGGGTCGCGGTCGCCGACCACTTCCGCGGCGGACACCTCCGGCAGGGTCAGCAGCTCGCGCCGGGTTTCCTGGGCGAGGGCCCGCAGGCTGCGCTCGTCGAGGTTGCCGGAGAGCTGCAGGGTGACCGCCGGGAAACGCACCTGGGGCTGGCTGACAATGGGACGCTCGGCATTGGCGGGAAAGTGCTGGACCGCGTCCACCCGGCTCTTCACGTCGCGCAGCAGGGTGTCCAGGTCGGTGCCGTCCAGGGGCTCGATCATGATGCGCGCCACGGACTCCATGGCGTCGGATTCCACCCGCTTGATGCCGTCGAGGTCGTTGATCGCCTCCTCGATCTTCAGCACGATGCCCTGCTCCACCTCTTCCGGCGCGGCACCGGGGTAGGGCATGGTGACCGTGATCACGTCCACGTCCAGGGTGGGAAACATGGCCCGCTGAATGGTGAAGGCCGAGCCCAGGCCGACCACCAGGATGATTACCATCAGCAGGTTGGCGGCGACCGGGTTGTGGGCAAACCAGGCGATGATGCCCCGGGTGGGCTGCGGGGTCATGCGTCTGCTCCGGCCTCGGTATGCTCCGCGTACCACTGGTCACTCGGCTGGCTGGAGATCACCTCCACCCGGGCGCCGGTCTGGCTGCTGTCCAGCAGACTGAGGATGACGCGATCGCCGGCCGCCAGGCCCTCGGTGATGTAGAGCACGTCGCCGCCGGTGGCCAGCAGGCTGACCTCGCGCAGTGTGGCCAGTCCGGCCTCGCTCACAATGGCGACGCGGTTGCCCGGGCGCAGCAGGTGCCGCGGCAGGGTGACGATGTTGTCCAGCGGCCGGCCGCGGAGGGTGGCGCTGACATAGCTGCCCAGGCGCAGGGGCTCGGCCCCGGGGGTATCCAGCCCATAGGGATCCTGAATGCGCGCCACGGCGTAGAGGGTACGCGACTCGGCGTCCAATACTGCTTCGCTGCGGTGCAGGGTGGCCTGCCAGCGCTGCTCGGCATCGTGCAGGGCGCGCAGGGTGACCGGGGTGTCCCCCGGGGGGGCGCCGAGCGGTGGCAGGTCCAGCCAGGCCAGGCGGGCCTGGGGTATGGGCAGACGCACTTCGGCAGTCGCGGTGGAGGCCAGTGCGGCGATCGCCGTGCCGGGGGTCACGTATTGCCCCAGCTCCACGCGCCGATCGGTGATCAGCGCGTCGTAGGGGGCGCGCAGGGTGGTGCGCTCGAGGTCGTCCCGGGCCGCGGCCAGGCGTGCATTGGCCGCCTGTAACTGGGCTTCCGCCTGGGCCAGCTGCGGCTTGCGCAGGTAGAGGTCGCGGGCCCGGTCGCTGCGCTGGCTGCCCTGGGGCAGGCGGCGCCACTCCTCGGCGGCGACCTCGGCGCGGCCCTGTTCCTGGATCAGCTGACTCTCCGCCGAGCGCACCGCCGATTCCGCCTCCGCCAGCGCGGCGGCGTAGTTGCGGGCATCGATACGCAGGAGGGTGTCCCCGGCGCGCAGGAAACCGCCCTCGAGGAAAGCCGGGGCCACCTCGACGATGCGGCCCTGCACCTCCGCGGCGAGTAGCGTCTGGCGCAGGGGCTGGACGTGTCCCTGGGTCTGTATCGGAATGCGCACGGTCTGCGGTGTGGCCACCAGGACGTCCACCGTCAGTGGCGGCGTCTCGGGCTCTGCCAGCTCCGTGCTGGGGCGGTTGAGAAAGAGCAGCCCCGCCACCAGCGCAGCGCCGGTGAGCAGGGCAAGGGAGAGAAGAATCTGGCGAGTCGTGCGGGTCAAAACAGTCACCGGTCAGGCTGAAGGCGGCTTTTATACCATGGGGCCACCCGCGCCTGCGGTGACAATCCGGTAATGTGAACGCTGTCTCAGTTCGCCTTGTGCATGTGCACATCCATCTGCGGGAAGGGAATCGACAGGCCGGCCTCGTCGAAGCGCAGCTTGACCTTCTCGGTGGTGTCCCACAGCACTGGCCAGTAGTCGGCGGCGTTGACCCAGGGGCGCACCAGGAAGTTCACGCTGGAGTCCGCCAGGGCACCGACCACGATGGTGGGCGCGGGCTCCTTCAGCACGCGCTCGTCCTCGGCGAGGATTTGCTCGAACAGTGCCTTGGCCTTGCGCAGGTCGTCGCCGTAGGCGACGCCGAAGACCATGTCCACACGCCGGGTGGGGTGCTTGGAGTAGTTGGTGATGTTGTTGCCCAGCACCGCGCTGTTGGGAACGATGACTTCCTTGTTGTCCGGGGTGGTGAGGGTGGTGTTGAAGATGTTGATCGCATCCACCACGCCGGCGGTGCCGCCGCACTCCACGTAATTGCCCTTGGTAAAGGGGCGGAAGACAATCAGCAGGACCCCGGAGGCCAGGTTGCCCAGGGAACTCTGCAGGGACAGGCCGATGGCCAGGCCCGCGGCGCCGATGATGACGACCAGGGAACTGGTGTCGATGCCCAGCTGGCTCAGTGCCGCGATGATCACGAAGACCAGCAACAGCGCGCTGAGGATGGCGCTCAGGAAGCTGATCAGTATCTCGTCCATTTTGCGGCTGCGCATGACGCGCTCGGTGAGGTTCACCAGGCTGCGGGCCACGATGCGACCGACGACGAAGATCGCCAGGGCAAAGACAATATTGGTACCCCAGGGAATGATCCAGTCGTGTAACAGGGTATTCAGGTCCAGAGTCTCGGGCATGGAGTGCTCCTTGTTGTGAGTTAATGCAGAGGACTATACCCCAAGCACCGGCGGGCTGCCCACCGTCTGCTGTCGCACCGGCCTCGCGGCGCGGGTAAGGCTTTCTGGTGGGGCAGGTTGAACCGGCGCGGCTGAAGGCATCCGTCGCCAGTGCTATAGTCCCGGCTTTTCCCACCGCAGAGGACTTGCGACACCATGGCGACCGTATTTGATTCTCCCGCCGCCCTGATGGGCACCGAAGGCACCGACCTGGGCCACACCGACTGGCTGGCCATCGATCAGAAGCGCATCGACCTGTTTGCCGATGCCACCGGCGACCACCAGTGGATCCATGTCGATCCCGAGCGCGCCGCCTCCGGTCCCTTTGGCAAGACCATTGCCCACGGCTACCTGACCCTGTCCCTGGCCAACCTCTTCCTGCCCCAGCTGCTCGAGGTGCAGAACGTCTCCATGGGCGTGAACTACGGCTGCGACAAGGTGCGCTTTCCGGCGCCGGTGCCGGTGGACAGCCAGGTGCGCGGCCGCGGCGAGATAATCAGCGCCGAGGAAATGAAGGGCGGCGTGCAGGTGGTGGTGCGCATCACCATCGAGGTCGAGGGCAGCGAGCGCCCCGCCTGCGTGGTCGATACCATCAGCCGCTTCTTCCCCTGAGGGTGGCCGGCATGCTGGAAATGGGTGAGGGTCCCGCCACCGCGCATCCCTCCGCCACCGTGGTCCTGCTGCGGGATGCCGCCGCGGGCCCGGAGGTGCTGCTGGTTCAGCGCAATACCGCGCTGCGACACATGGGCGGCGAGTGGGTCTTCCCCGGTGGCCGCGTGGACGCGGCCGATTACCCCGCCGAGGGGGATCGCGAAGGTGCCGCCCGCCGCGCCGCGGTGCGCGAGACCCGCGAGGAAACCGGCCTGGAAATCACCGACGAGCAGTTGCTCCTGCTGTCCCGCTGGACCACCCCCGAGGGGGTCAAGCGGCGCTTCTCCACCTGGTTCTACCTGGCGGTGGTCGACGCCGATGTCGAGGTGGAAGTCGACGGTGGCGAAATTGCCACCCACCGCTGGGTCAGCCCGGCCCAGGTGCTCGAGGAAGTGCGCGATCCGGAACACCCCCTGCGCCTGTTTCCCCCCACCTGGGTCACCATGCTGGATCTCGCGGCCTACGCTTGCTGCGACGAGGCCTGCACCCGGGTCGGCGCCCGCGAGGCCTTTCATTTCCAGCCGCGAATGATCCCGCTGGAAGGCGGCGCCTGCTTCCTCTACGAGGGTGACGCGGGCTATGCCAGCGGCGACCTGGACGCCCCGGGGCCGCGCCACCGCACCCTGATGCGCGGCAACCATCTGGACTACATTCGGGAACCGGAAAAATGACGGAATACACAATAAGCCGCCGGCGGGTGCTTGCCGGCCTGGGCCTGGGTGCCGCGGCGGCCACTGCCCCCGCCATGGCCAGCCGCGACGTACCGCGCTGGGACGAGACCGTGGATGTGCTGGTGGCCGGCTCCGGGGCCGGCGGCTGCAGCGCCGCCCTCGAGGCCCGCCAGGCCGGCGGTCGCGTGCTGCTGGTGGAAAGCCTGCCGCGTTTCGGCGGGTCGTCGGCAATGTCCGGCGGGGTGGTCTTCTGCGGTGGTGGCACACCCCTGCAGAAAGCCGCGGGCTTCGAGGACAGCGTCGAGGACATGATCCAGTTCATCGCCGCCAACAGCGGCCCCTACCCGCAGCTGGAAAAGATCCAGCGCTACTGCGAGGACAGTCTGGCCCACTTCGACTGGCTGGTGGGCCTGGGCATTCCCTACAACGACCGCTTCACCGACGTGAAGGAGCTGACGCTGGGGGACGAGTCGCTGTACTTCTCCGGCAACGAGCGCGCCTGGCCGGCGCGAGAGAACAGCCGCCCGGTGCCCCGGGGCCACGTGCCCGGGGTGCCCGGCATGAACGGTGGCCGGGTCTTGATGGAGCACCTGCTGGAGCGCACCCGGGAGGCCGGGGTCGAGCTGCGCGCAAGGATGTCGGCACGCCGGCTGGTGCAGGAAAGCGACGGCCGGGTGGTCGGCATGCAGCTGGAGCGCGACGGCGAGATCGTGCATGTGCGCGCCCGTCGCGCCGTGGTGCTGGCCTGCGGTGGCTTCATCCACAACCGCGAGATGCTGCAGCGCCACGCCCCGGCCCTGTACGACTGCTCCACCCCCTGGGGCAATGCCGGTGACCTCGGCGAGGGCATCGCCATGGGCGTGGCGGCAGGGGGTGAAACCCTGAACATGGACCAGGGCTTTGCCATCGCGCCGTTGTACCCGCCGGAAAATGCCCTGCGCGGCATCCTGGTCAACCGCGCCGCCCAGCGCTTCATACCCGAGGACAGCTACTACGGTGTGGTTGGCGACGCCATTGCCTATCACCAGAACGGTGAGGCCTGGCTGATCACCGACGCCGACAGCAGCTTCAACTTCCCCCAGGACAATTTCGTGGCGGTGGCGGAAGCCGCCACCATCGGCGACCTGGCCGCCCGCGTCGGCTTTCCCCAGGGCGCCCTGCAGCATACCGTGGCCTACCACAACCGCTTTGCGGAAGCGCACCGGGACCCGCTGTTCAACAAGCAGCCCGCCTATGTGGCTCCGCTGGTCAAGCCGCCCTTCAAGGCCTGGGACCTCTCGGTCAAGCGCGCCTTCTTCACCGCCCACACCTTCGGTGGGCTGCACACCGACGTCGACAGCCGGGTGATCAGCAGCTTTGGCGAGCCAATTCCCGGGCTCTACGCCGCCGGCCGCAACGTGGCCGGCCTGCCGGTGGCGCCCTACATCGCCAGTGGCCTGTCGGTGGGGGATGCCAGTTACTTCGGCCGTCGCGCCGGGCGCGCCGCCATGCGCGGGGAGGAAAGCTGAGATGAAAACCCTTGCGAAAAACTACCTGCTGGCGCTGGCGCTGGCGCTGGCGATGGGCTTGGGCGCCCTGGGCAGCACGCTTGCTCTGGCGGCTGAGGACGCCGCCCGCGATGCGGCCCCGCAGCCCGCCGGGACCGCGGAAGCCGCCGGCGCTTACGAGGCCATGCCCGAGGGCGACCCCGAGCGGGGCCGCCTGGTGTTCGGCCAGTGCCGTACCTGTCACTACCCGGAACCGGAGATGGGCCACAACAATGGCCCCAACCTGCACCGCATCTTTGGCAAGGTGGCGGGCAAACAGGAAGGCTTCGAGTACTACTCCGAGACCTTCCGCGAGGCCCAGTTCGTCTGGACCCCCGAGCTGCTCTGGCTGTGGCTGGCGGACCCCCTGGCCATGTTCCCGGATACCACCATGATGAGCCGCGGCGTCGCCGACCCCCAGGACCGCGCTGACTTGGTCGCCTACCTGATGCGCGCCTCGGTGCGTGGCGTGGCGTCCGAGGATGACCCCGCGCCGGCGGATGGCGCCGGTAGCGAAAGCGAAGCGACCCGCCACACGGAGACCCAACCATGACCGCAGTGCTGCGTTCCGCCCTCTACATGCCCGCCGCCAACCAGCGCGCCATGGACAAGGCCCGGGAGCTGCCGGTGGATGCCGTGGTTTTCGACCTGGAAGATGCGGTTGCCCCCGAGAAAAAGGCCGAGGCCCGGGAGCAGCTGGTGGCTCAGCTTCACGCTGGCGGCTACGGCCCGCGGCAACTGGTGGCCCGCTGCAACGCCCTGGCGACCCCTTGGGGTGAAGCGGATATCCGTGCACTGGCCGCGACGCCGGTGAGTACCCTGTGCCTGCCGAAAGTGGAATCCGTCGAGCAGCTGCACGCGGTTTCCGCCCTGCTGGAGGAACTGCAGCGCCCCGACATGGCCCTGTGGGCGATGATCGAGACCCCCGCCGGCGTAGCCAAGGTCGAGGCCATCGCCGCCTACGGGCGCCTCACCGCCCTGCTGATGGGCACCACCGACCTTGCCTACGAACTGCGCCTGCCCGCGGACCCCGACCGCAGCGGCCTGCAGTATGCCCTGGGCCGCTGCGTCATGGCCGCCCGCCTGGCGGGCGTTGCGGCCCTGGACGGTGTCTACCTCGAGATCAAGAACGAAGAGGGCCTGCGTACCGTGTGCGAACAGGGCCGCGCCCTGGGCTTCGACGGCAAGACCCTGATCCACCCCGGGCAGATTGCCGTGACCAATGCGGTATTCGGGCCGAGCGAGGAAGCGGTGGCCCACGCGCAGCGCCTGCTGGACTGCTGGGACCAGGCGACCGCGGAAGGGAAGGGCGTCGCCGTGCTGGACGGCAAGCTGATCGAAACCATGCATGTGGACGAGGCGCGGCGGCTGATCGAGGCGGCGGCGCATATTGCGGATTTGGAGAAAAAGTAGAAATTTGGGAGCGTCGATACGCTTCCAGTTGTTTCGCTGATCGTTTCCTGCACTATCTCTAGCCCCCGTTCGGGGGCTTTTCACCGGCGCTGTGATCGCAGCGCCGGCAGCTTTTCTGTAACCGTCTGAAAGATAAAGAATAAAGCTCACCGCTTTTGCGTGACTGTGATGCTCTTTCCAGGCCGATCGCAGCCGGTTAACTCCCCATCACATTTGATCACTGGCGCCAGGTTGTTGAAATTGCGAGGGATTTCACGTTCCGGTTAGCACGCTGTGCTGGAGATAGGCGGACGGGTGTTATACGGTCTGGTCTTGCTAATTAGCTGTTGAACTAAACCGCTTCGCGGTAGCCTCCTCATCAGGGCCTGGTGCGTCCGGCTCCGCCATTCTG
>NZNC01000022.1 GCA_002692965.1 Haliea sp.
CCAGGCGTCAAAGCACACCTTGGTCAGCGCCGCCGTCAGCGTCGTCTTGCCATGGTCAACGTGACCAATGGTGCCCACGTTGACGTGGGGCTTACTACGTTCAAACTTTTCCTTTGCCACTGTAAGTCACCTCTATTGGATCACTGAAATTACTTGCCTGAATTCCTGGACATGATTTCCTGGGCGATGTTGTTCGGCGCCTCGGCGTACTGACTGAACTCCATCGTGTAGGTTGCACGCCCCTGGGTCGCCGAGCGCAGGTCAGTCGCATAACCGAACATCTCGGCCAGCGGAACCTCCGCATTGATCACCTTCCCGGACACACTTTCGTCCATCCCGGCAATCATGCCCCGGCGGCGGTTGAGATCGCCGACCACGTCCCCCATGTTTTCTTCGGGGGTCACCACCTCGACTTTCATCATCGGCTCCAGCAACACCGCACCGCCCTTCTCGGACAGCTTTTTGGTAGCCATGCTGGCGGCGATCTTGAACGCCATCTCGTTGGAGTCCACGTCGTGGAAGGAACCGTCGTACAGGGTAGCCTTCAGGCCGAGCAGCGGGTAGCCGGCAAGCACGCCGTTCTGCATTTGCTCCTCGATACCCTTCTGTACCGCGGGAATATACTCCTTGGGTACGACACCACCAACCACTTCGTTCTTGAACTCCAGGCCTTCGGCGTTTTCATCCTCGGCCGGCTCGAAACGGATCCACACATGCCCGTACTGGCCGCGTCCGCCGGATTGGCGCACGAACTTGCCTTCGATTTCGCACTTGTTGCGAATCCGCTCGCGGTAGGCCACCTGGGGCTTGCCGATATTCGCCTCGACACTGAACTCGCGCCGCATACGATCGACAATGATATCCAGGTGCAGCTCACCCATCCCCGAGATAATCGTCTGGCCCGTCTCCTCGTCGGTCTTGACGCGGAAAGACGGGTCCTCCTGGGCCAGCTTGCCCAGCGCCACACCCATTTTTTCCTGGTCAGCCTTCGACTTGGGCTCCACGGCTACCGAGATCACCGGCTCCGGGAACTCCATACGCTCCAGCACGATGGGGGACGCCGGGTCACACAGGGTGTCGCCGGTGGTGGTGTCCTTGAGACCCACTGCGGCGGCGATGTCCCCCGCGAGGACCTCTTTGATCTCTTCCCGACTGTTGGCGTGCATCTGCACCATGCGGCCAACGCGTTCTTTCTTCTGCTTGACCGAGTTCAGGATGCCCGTGCCGCTCTCCAGCTTTCCGGAATACACCCGAAAGAAGGTCAGCGTCCCCACGAAGGGGTCGGTCGCGATCTTGAAGGCCAGCGCCGCGAAGGGTGCGTCGTCGTCGGCTTCGCGGGTTTCCACCGTTTCCGCCTTGTCCAGCAGCGTGCCCTCGATGGCGCGCACCTCGGTCGGGGACGGCAGGTACTCGATCACCGCGTCCAGCATGGCCTGAACGCCCTTGTTTTTGAAGGCGGAACCACCCAGGACCGGGACAATCTCGTTGGCCAGGGTCCGCTGGCGGATACCCTGCTTGATCTCCTCGACGGTAAGCTCGCCACCCTCGAGGTATTTGTTCATCAGCTCTTCATTGGCTTCCGCCGCCGCCTCGACCAGCTGCTCGCGCATCTCGGCACAGACATCCACCAGCTCCGCGGGAATCTCTTCCAGCGAGAAAGTCATGCCCTGGTCGGCCTCGTTCCAGATGATCGCCCGGTTTACCACCAGGTCGACAACACCCTTGAACTCGTCTTCCGCGCCGATGGTCATCTGCAGCGGCACCGGATTGGCACCGAGCCGGGTCTTGAGCTGATCGACTACGCGCTTGAAGTCGGCCCCCGCTCGGTCCATCTTGTTGACGAACACCATGCGGGGCACTTCGTACTTGTTGGCCTGGCGCCAGACCGTCTCGGTCTGGGGCTGGACCCCGGAGGAACCGCACAGTACCACTACCGCCCCATCGAGCACCCGCAGAGAGCGCTCCACCTCAATGGTGAAGTCGACGTGCCCGGGGGTGTCGATGATATTGATGCGGTGCTCGTCGAACTGCTGCCCCATGCCACGCCAGAAGCAGGTAGTGGCCGCGGAGGTAATGGTGATCCCCCGCTCCTGCTCCTGCTCCATCCAGTCCATGGTGGCGGCACCCTCGTGCACTTCACCCAGGCGGTGTGACCGCCCGGTATAGAAGAGTACGCGCTCCGTGGTGGTAGTCTTGCCCGCATCCACGTGGGCGCAGATACCGATATTGCGATATCGCTTGATAGGAGTCTTGCGTGCCACGACTAACTCTCCAGGGCCGGAATGCCAGTAACGATATTAGAACCGGTAGTGCGAGAACGCCTTGTTTGCCTCGGCCATGCGATGCACATCTTCACGCTTTCTGACAGCGTTACCCTTGCCCTGGGATGCATCGATGATCTCGCCGGCCAGACGCTGGCGCATGGATTTCTCGCCGCGGTTGCGGGCGTACTCCACCAGCCAGCGCATGGACAGCGCGACGCGGCGAGCCGGACGCACTTCCACCGGAACCTGATAGGTGGCACCACCCACACGGCGGGATTTGACCTCGACCATCGGCGCGATGTTTTCCAGCGCCTCGTCAAAGGCTTCGATGGGATCCTTGTTCAGCTTGTCGCGAACAATATCCAGCGCACCGTAAACAATGGTTTCGGCGACGGACTTCTTGCCGCTGATCATTACATGGTTCATGAACTTTGCCAGCGTCACATTGCCGAATTTGGGATCCGGCAGTATCTCGCGCTTGGCGACTACGCGTCTTCTTGGCATGTTGTTGCCCTTCTCTCTTCAGGTGAATCCGAACACCGACCTGCCACTACAAGGCGGGGGAGGCAGGGGTTCGGCCTTACTTTACTTTTTCGTCAGCGGGATGCGCCTTCGAACCTGCCCAACAGCTTACTTGGGACGCTTGGCACCGTACTTGGAACGACCGTTGCGGCGATTGGCCACACCGGAGGTATCCAGGCTGCCGCGTACCGTGTGATAACGCACACCGGGCAAATCCTTTACACGACCGCCACGAATCAGCACCACACTGTGTTCCTGCAGGTTGTGGCCTTCACCACCGATGTACGAGGAAACCTCGTAACCGTTGGTCAGGCGAACACGACAGACTTTACGCAGTGCGGAGTTCGGCTTCTTCGGGGTCGTGGTGTAGACGCGAGTACACACACCGCGGCGCTGGGGGCAGCTCTGCAGGGCAGGTACGTCGCTTTTCTCTACTTTGCGCTTCCGAGGCTTACGAACCAATTGGTTGATCGTTGCCATTCAGTTAGAACTCCAAATAAAACGTTTCGTTTCACGGCGGTAGAACGCCGCCCTCACCACCATCCCGGGAACGCTTCAGGGGACGGGGCCGGGACTGCCATGCCGCCTGCGGCAAGGCATAGGAAACCACCCCAGGGAAAGAGGAGGCGCGCATTCTATAGACGGCCGAGACCCTCGTCAAGCCTGCGCCACCGGCGGATTGCCCGGGGGCAGGCGGCGGCACACCCGCCAGGCCGGAACCCCGACGAATCGACGCCAGCGAGAGCCCGGGGGCGCATTCAGCCCCCTCTGCAAGCCGCCCAGCAGCGGCAGAATTGCGCACTCTGACGCAATCCGGGCATTTCCCTGCAAAAACACCGCAAATAGATTGCCTCGGCACTCCCCACAGGGCGGCTTTTCCTGTACCCTTGCGGCCTGTTTTTTTGGCCAAAATTTAGTCACTTGGAAGGTGCAATGTCTGACCTATCTCTCTATCGCAATATCGGTATCTTCGCCCACGTAGACGCCGGCAAAACCACGACCACCGAGCGCATCCTCAAGCTCACCGGCAAGATCCACAAGCTGGGCGAGGTGCACGAGGGTGAATCCACCACCGACTTCATGGAGCAGGAAGCGGAGCGCGGCATTACCATTCAGTCCGCGGCCGTAACCTGTGCCTGGAAGGGCCACCGCCTGAATGTCATCGACACCCCCGGGCACGTTGACTTTACCGTCGAGGTGTACCGCTCGCTGAAGGTTCTGGACGGCGGTATCGGTGTGTTCTGCGGTTCCGGCGGCGTCGAGCCCCAGTCCGAAACCAACTGGCGCTACGCCAACGAGTCCGAAGTGGCGCGGATCATCTTCGTCAACAAGCTGGACCGCATCGGCGCCGACTTCCTGCGCGTGGTCGATCAGGTCAAGCGGGTCCTGGGTGCCAAACCCCTGGTCATGACCCTGCCCATCGGTCGCGAAGACCAGTTCAAGGGCGTGGTCAACCTGCTCGAGAACAAAGCCTACATCTGGGACGATTCCGGCCAGCCGGAAAACTACTCCGTCGAGGAAGTGCCCGAGGACATGGTCGACCAGGTGGCCGAATACCGCGAATACCTGATCGAAACCGCCCTGGAAATGGATGACGACCTGCTGATGGCCTACATGGAAGGCGAAGAGCCCTCCGAGGACGACATCAAGCGCTGCATCCGCAAGGGCACCCGCGACCTCGCCTTCTTCCCCACCTACTGCGGTTCCGCGTTCAAGAACAAGGGCATGCAGCTGGTGCTGGACGCCGTGGTCGACTACCTGCCGGCCCCCAACGAGGTGGACCCGCAGCCGCTGACCGACGAGGAAGGCAACGAAACCGGCAAGCACGCCATCGTTGACGCCGACGAGCCCTTCCGCGCCCTGGCCTTCAAGATCATGGATGACCGTTTCGGCGCCCTGACCTTTATCCGCATCTACTCGGGCCGTCTGAACAAGGGCGACACCATCCTTAACAGCTTCACCGGCAAGACCGAGCGTGTCGGCCGTATGGTGGAGATGCAGGCCGACCAGCGCACCGAGCTGAGTGCCGCCCATGCGGGTGACATTATCGCTATCGTCGGTCTGAAGAACGTTCAGACCGGTCACACCCTGTGCGACCCGAACCATCCCTGCACCCTGGAGGCCATGGTCTTCCCCGATCCGGTGATCTCCATCGCCGTGGCACCCAAGGACAAGGCCAGTGTCGAGAAAATGGGTATCGCCATCGGCAAACTGGTTGCCGAGGACCCCTCCTTCCGCGTCGAGACCGACGAGGACTCCGGTGAAACCATCCTCAAGGGCATGGGTGAACTGCACCTGGACATCAAGGTCGACATCCTCAAGCGCACCTACGGTGTCGAGCTGGTGGTGGGCAAGCCCCAGGTGGCCTACCGCGAGACCATCACCCAGCAGATTGAAGATAGCTACACCCACAAGAAGCAGTCCGGTGGCTCCGGCCAGTTCGGTCGTATCGACTACCGGATCAAGCCCGGTGAGCCCGGCTCCGGCTTCGCCTTCTCCTCCTCGGTTGTGGGCGGTAACGTACCCAAAGAGTTCTTCCCGGCCATCGAGAAGGGCTTCAAGGTGATGATGGAAGAGGGCCCGATCGCCGGCTTCCCGGTACTTGACGTCGAAGTCGAGCTGTTCGACGGTGCCTACCACGCGGTCGACTCCTCCGCCATTGCCTTCGAGCTGGCCGCCAAGGGCGCATTCCGCCAGTCCATGCCCAAGGCCGCACCGCAGCTGATCGAGCCGATCATGAAGGTCGACGTGTTTACCCCGGAAGATCACGTGGGTGACGTCATCGGTGACCTCAACCGTCGCCGCGGCATGATCAAGGACCAGGAGCCTGGCCCGACCGGCGTGCGCATCAAGGCAGATGTCCCGCTGTCCGAGATGTTTGGCTACATCGGCCACCTCCGCACCATGACCTCAGGTCGCGGGCAGTTCTCCATGGAGTTCTCCCACTACCTGCCCTGCCCGCAGAACGTCTCCGAGCAGGTCATCGCTGAAGTGGCGGCACGCAAGAAAGCCGGCTGATCCACCTCCGCCGTTGAAAAAGCCGACCTCCGGGTCGGCTTTTTTTTGTCCGCGTTTTCCCCGCACGTGAGATCGCCGCCCCCGATAGCCCGGTTTTGCTGACGGGACCCGGTGCCAATCGCACTTTTCACGGACAAAAAAAGGGCCCATCCCCGGAGGGATGGGCCCTGACTCATCGCCGCGAAGCCCGCGGGAGCGGGACTTCGCTATCGCCGACCTCAGTCGTTGCCCTGCAGGGCCTCGGTCAGCGCGGCTTCGATCTCTTCGGCGGAGACGCTCATCTCGACCTCGCTGCCACGCTTGCGCTTGCGCTCCTCGTGGTAGGCCAGGCCAGTACCGGCGGGGATCAGACGACCGACCACCACGTTCTCCTTCAGGCCGCGCAGGAAGTCGCGCTTGCCGGTCACCGCAGCCTCGGTCAGCACCCGGGTGGTCTCCTGGAAGGAGGCCGCCGAGATGAAGCTTTCGGTTGCCAGGGAGGCCTTGGTGATACCCAACAGCTCGCGGTCGCCGGTTGCAGGAACCAGACCGTCTGCCAACAGGCGCTCGTTCTCTTCCAGCAGCGTCACGTACTCCACCTGCTCGCCCTTGATCAGGCTGGAATCGCCGGACGAGGTGATCACGACCTTGCGCAGCATCTGGCGAACAATCACCTCGATGTGCTTGTCGTTGATCTTTACACCCTGGAGGCGGTAGACCTCCTGGATCTCGTTGACGATGTACTTGGCCAGGGACTCGACACCCTTGAGGCGAAGGATATCGTGGGGGCTCATGGGGCCCTCGGAGATCACCTCGCCCTTCTCCACCGATTCACCCTCGAACACACCCAGGTTGCGCCACTTGGGGATCAGGGTTTCGTAGTGGTCGGAACCATCGGGCAGCGGCTTGCCATCCGTCGGGGTAATCACCAGGCGGCGCTTGCCCTTGGTTTCCTTGCCGAAGCTGACGGTACCGGAGATTTCCGCAAGAATCGCGGGCTCCTTCGGCTTGCGCGCCTCGAACAGATCCGCAACCCGGGGCAGACCACCGGTAATGTCGCGGGTCTTGGAACCTTCCTGGGGAATCCGCGCGATCACGTCGCCGACTTCCACCTGGGCGCCGTTCTCCAGGCTGACCAGCGAGCTGGGCGGCAGGAAATAGTGGGCCGGCACATTGGTGCCCGCCAGCATGACTTCCTCGCCCTTGTCGTCGACCAGGGTCACGGCCGGACGTGCGTCCTTGCCCGCTGCCGGCCGCTCGCCGACATCCATCACCTCAATGCTGGACAGACCGGTCAGTTCGTCGGTCTGGCGCTTGATAGTGATGCCCTCCTCCATGTTGGAGAACTTCACCGTGCCCGCCATCTCGGTGATGATCGGGTGGGTGTGGGGGTCCCAGTTCGCAACGACAGCGCCGGCTTCCACCGCATCGTGGTCCGCCACCTTGAGGATGGCGCCATAGGGCAGCTTGTAACGCTCCCGCTCGCGACCCATCTTGTCCAGGATGGACAATTCCCCGGAACGCGATACCGCAACCAGGTTGCCGTCCTTGCGCTGCACCGTCTTCAGGTTGTGCAGACGCACGGAGCCTTCATTCATCACCTGGATGTTGTCCTGGGCGGTTGCCCGGGACGCCGCACCACCGATGTGGAAGGTCCGCATGGTCAGCTGGGTGCCGGGCTCACCGATGGACTGGGCCGCAACGACACCGATGGCCTCGCCCATGTTCACCCGGTGACCGCGGGCCAGGTCGCGACCGTAGCAGGTGGAACAGATACCGTGGCGGGTTTCACAGGTGATCGGCGAGCGCACTTCCACCTCGTCAATACCCATTTCCTCCAGGCGGCGGATCCACAGCTCGTCGAGCATGGTGCCGGCGGTGATGGCGATTTCGTCATCGGTGCCGGGCTTGATCACGTCTTTGGCCACGATACGGCCCAGTACGCGATCCCCCAGGGATTCAATGATATCGCCACCATCGATAACCGGGGTCATCAACAGGCCGCTGTCGGTACCGCAATCGACTTCCGTGACCACCAGGTCCTGGGCCACGTCCACCAGACGCCGGGTCAGGTAACCGGAGTTGGCGGTCTTCAGCGCGGTATCCGCCAGACCCTTACGGGCACCGTGGGTCGAGATGAAGTACTGCAGTACGTTCAGACCCTCGCGGAAGTTGGCCACGATGGGCGTCTCGATGATCGAGCCGTCGGGCTTGGCCATCAGGCCGCGCATGCCCGCCAGCTGGCGGATCTGAGCGGGTGAACCCCGGGCACCGGAATCGGCGTAGATGTACACCGAGTTGAAGGAGGGCTGCTCTTCTTCCTCGCCTTCGCGGTTGATGACGGCCTCCTTGGACAGGCCCTCCATCATCGCCTTGGAGACCAGGTCGTTGGCCCGGGACCAGATATCGATCACCTTGTTGTACTTCTCGCCCTGGGTCACCAGACCCGCGGCGTACTGGTCTTCGATTTCCTTCACCTCGGCCTCGGCACGGGCAATCAGCTCGGCCTTGGCGGCGGGGATCTCGAAGTCGTTTACGCCGATGGAGGAACCGGAGCGGGTGGAGTACTCGTAACCGGTGTACATCAACTGGTCGGCGAAGATCACCGTGGCCTTCAGGCCCACCGCGCGGTAGCACTGGTTGATGATGCGCGAGATGGACTTCTTGTTCATGTCGCGGTTGACCAGGTCGTAGGCCAGGCCCAGCGGCACGATTTCCCACAGCAGGGCGCGCCCCACGGTGGTATCGGCGACGAAGGTGCGCTCCTCGCGCTCGCCCTCGTCGGTGTTGACCACTTCGTGAACACGGACCTTGACCCGTGCCTGCAGGTGCACGTGGCCCCCGCGGTAGGCGCGGCTCACCTCGGTCACGTTGGCGAAGGCCATGCCTTCGCCCTTGGCGTTCACCCGTGCCCGGGTCATGTAGTAGAGACCCAGTACCACGTCCTGGGACGGCACGATGATCGGCTCGCCATTGGCCGGAGAGAGGATGTTGTTGGTCGACATCATCAGCGCCCGGGCTTCGAGCTGCGCTTCCAGGGTCAGCGGCACGTGAACCGCCATCTGGTCACCGTCGAAGTCGGCGTTGTAGGCGGCACACACCAGCGGGTGCAGCTGGATTGCCTTGCCCTCGATCAGGACCGGCTCGAAGGCCTGGATACCCAAACGGTGCAGGGTGGGCGCACGGTTGAGCAGCACCGGGTGCTCGCGGATTACCTCGGCGAGGATGTCCCAGACTTCCGGCGGTTCGCGCTCGACCATTTTCTTGGCCGCCTTGATGGTGGTGGCCAGGCCGCGCGCTTCCAGCTTGCCGAAGATGAAGGGCTTGAACAGCTCCAGGGCCATCTTCTTGGGCAGGCCGCACTGGTGCAGCTTGAGAGTCGGCCCCACCACGATCACCGAACGACCGGAGTAGTCGACCCGCTTACCCAGCAGGTTCTGGCGGAAACGCCCCTGCTTGCCCTTGATCATGTCGGCCAGGGACTTCAGCGGGCGCTTGTTGGAGCCGGTAATGGCGCGGCCGCGACGGCCGTTGTCCAGCAGGGCGTCCACCGCCTCCTGCAGCATGCGCTTCTCGTTGCGCACGATGATATCCGGCGCGTTGAGGTCGAGCAGACGCTTCAGGCGGTTGTTGCGGTTGATCACCCGGCGGTACAGGTCGTTCAGGTCCGAGGTGGCAAAACGGCCGCCATCCAGGGGCACCAGCGGACGCAGGTCCGGCGGCAGCACGGGCAGGGCGTTGAGCACCATCCACTCGGGCTTGTTGCCGGAGCCGGCGAAGGCTTCCATCAGTTTCAGCCGCTTGGACAGCTTCTTGATCTTGGTCTCGGAGTTGGTCTGCGGGATTTCCTCGCGCAGGCGGGCAATTTCCGCATCCAGCTCCAGCTGCTTCATCAGGTCCTGGACCGCTTCCGCGCCCATCTTGGCAGTGAACTCGTCACCGTGCTCCTCCATGGCCTCGTAGTACTCCTCGTCGGTGAGGAGCTGGCCGGGAGTCAGCGGGGTCAGGCCGGGTTCGGTCACCACGTAGGACTCGAAGTAGAGCACGCGCTCGATATCACGCAGGGTCATGTCCAGCAGCAGACCGATGCGGGACGGCAGCGACTTCAGGAACCAGATGTGCGCGACCGGGCTGGCCAGTTCAATGTGGCCCATGCGTTCGCGACGCACCTTGGCCAGGGCGACTTCCACGCCGCACTTTTCGCAGATCACGCCGCGGTGCTTGAGCCGCTTGTACTTGCCGCACAGACACTCGTAATCCTTCACCGGGCCAAAGATCTTGGCGCAGAACAGGCCGTCCCGCTCCGGTTTGAAGGTCCGGTAGTTGATGGTCTCCGGCTTTTTCACTTCACCAAAGGACCAGGCCCGGATCATTTCCGGGGACGCCAGACCGATGCGAATGGCGTCGAACTCTTCGGTCTGTCCCTGAGCTTTGAGGAGATTCAGTAAGTCTTTCAAGGCCTTTCCTCCACGAGGTTATCCTGTCGGCAGCCGGCGCGCCCGCGCCAGCTGCCATTGAGTCCGGTGCTGCCGGTCATTCGTTCTCCAGCTCGATATCGATACCGAGCGAGCGAATTTCCTTGACCAGCACGTTGAAGGACTCGGGCATTCCCGGTTCCATCCGGTGATCGCCGTCGACGATGTTCTTGTACATCTTGGTGCGGCCGGCCACGTCGTCCGACTTCACCGTCAGCATCTCCTGCAGGGTATAGGCGGCACCGTAGGCCTCCAGGGCCCAGACCTCCATTTCCCCGAAACGCTGACCACCGAACTGCGCCTTGCCGCCCAGCGGCTGCTGGGTAACCAGGCTGTAGGAACCGGTGGAACGCGCGTGCATCTTGTCGTCCACCAGGTGGTTCAGCTTCAGCATGTACATGTAGCCCACGGTAACCGGGCGGTCAAAGGCCTCGCCGGTACGACCGTCAAAGAGCGTGAACTGACCGCTCTCGGGCAGGTCCGCCAACTTCAGCAGGCCCTTGATGGCATCCTCCTGGGCACCGTCGAAGACCGGCGTCGCCATGGGCACACCCGCGCGCAGGTTGTTGGCGAGGGTGAGAACTTCCTCGTCGCTCAGGGACTTCAGGTCCTCGGCACGCCCAGCGCTCTCGTTGTAGATCTTCTCCAGGAAGCCGCGAATCTCGGCCACCTTGCGCTGCGTCTGCAGCATCTCGTCGATCTTCACACCGAGGCCCTTGGCGGCCATGCCCAGGTGAGTCTCCAGGATCTGCCCCACGTTCATCCGCGAGGGCACGCCCAGCGGGTTGAGGACGATATCCACCGGCTCGCCGTTGGCGTCGAAGGGCATGTCCTCCACCGGCATGATCACCGAGATCACACCCTTGTTACCGTGGCGACCCGCCATCTTGTCGCCCGGCTGGATGCGACGCTTGATGGCCAGGTAAACCTTGACGATCTTGAGCACGCCCGGCGCCAGGTCATCGCCGCTCTGGAGCTTGCGCTTCTTGTCTTCGAAACGCTCTTCCAGCAGCTTGTTCTGCTCCTCCAGCTGACGCTTGGCGTTGGCCAGGTTGTCGTTCAGCGCGGAGTCGGAGAGCTTGAGCTTGAACCACTGCTCGCGATCCAGGCCCGCCAGCACATCGTCGGTGAGCTCGGTGCCCTTGGCCAGGCCCGCGCCACTGACGGTCTTGGCGCCGCGGAGCTGGTTCGCCAGCATGGAGAAGGTCGCCTCTTCGTAGATGCGGTACTCTTCCTTCAGGTCCTTGCGGAACTCGTCCAGCTGGTGCTTCTCGATCTGCAGGGCGCGGGCGTCCTTCTCCAGCCCGTCGCGGGTGAAGACCTGTACGTCAACCACGGTACCCTTGGTGCTGGAGGGGACCCGCAGGGAGGTGTCCTTGACGTCCGAGGCCTTCTCGCCAAAGATCGCCCGCAGCAGCTTTTCTTCCGGGGTGAGCTGGGTCTCGCCCTTCGGCGTGACCTTGCCCACCAGGATGTCGCCGGCTTCCACTTCGGCGCCGATGTAGACAATCCCGGATTCGTCCAGCTTGGCCAGGGCACTCTCACCGACATTGGGGATGTCCGCGGAGATCTCCTCGGAACCCAGCTTGGTGTCCCGGGCGATACAGGTCAGCTCCTGAATGTGAATCGTGGTGAAGCGATCTTCCTTGACCACATTCTCGGAGATGAGGATGGAGTCCTCGAAGTTGTAGCCATTCCAGGGCATGAAGGCGATGCGGATATTCTGGCCCAGGGCCAGTTCGCCCATGTCCACGGAGGGACCGTCCGCCAGGATGTCACCGCGGGCCACCACGTCGCCCTGCTTGACGATCGGACGCTGGTTGATGCAGGTGTTCTGGTTGGAACGGGTGTACTTGGTCAGGTTGTAGATGTCCACCGGGGCCTCGTTGGGACCCACGTCGGCATCATTCACCCGCACCACGATGCGGCTGGCATCCACGGAATCGATGTAGCCGTCCCGGCGCGCCACCACGCAGACCCCGGAATCGGAGGCCACATAGCGCTCCATGCCAGTACCCACCAGCGGCTTCTCCGCCTTCAGGGTCGGCACCGCCTGACGCTGCATGTTCGAGCCCATCAGCGCCCGGTTGGCGTCATCGTGCTCCAGGAAGGGAATCAGGGCCGCCGCCACGGAGACCACCTGCTTCGGCGACACATCCATGAAGTCCACCTTCTCGGGCGGCATCACGGTGAATTCGTTCATGTGCCGCACGGTGATCAGGTCGTCGACGAAGCGGTTGTCCTTGTCCACCGTCGAGGAGGCCTGGGCGATCACGTACTCCGCCTCGTTGATGGCGGAGAGGAACTCGATGTCATCGGTGACCTGGCCGTCCACCACCTTGCGGTAGGGGCTCTCCAGGAAGCCGTAGTCATTGGTCCGGGCGTAGGTTGCCAGGGAGTTGATCAGACCGATGTTCGGGCCTTCCGGCGTTTCGATCGGGCAGACCCGACCGTAGTGGGTCGGATGCACGTCGCGCACCTCGAAGCCGGCGCGCTCGCGGGTCAGACCGCCCGGGCCGAGGGCGGAGACACGGCGCTTGTGGGTCACCTCGGAGAGCGGGTTGTTCTGGTCCATGAACTGGGACAGCTGGCTGGAACCGAAGAACTCCTTGACCGCCGCCGATACCGGCTTGGCGTTGATCAGGTCCTGGGGCATCAGGCCCTCGGACTCGGCCATGGACAGACGCTCCTTGACCGCACGCTCGACACGCACCAGACCAACGCGGAACTGGTTCTCGGCCATCTCGCCGACACTGCGCACCCGGCGGTTGCCCAGGTGATCGATATCGTCGACCATGCCGCGACCGTTGCGGATGTCCACCAGGGTCTTCAGCACATCGACGATGTCTTCGCGATCCAGCACACCGCTGCCGGTCACTTCCTCGCGACCCAGGCGGCGGTTGAACTTCATACGGCCCACCGCCGACAGGTCGTAGCGATCGGGCGAGAAGAACAGGTTCTGGAACAGGTTTTCCGCGGACTCCTTGGTCGGCGGTTCGCCCGGGCGCATCATGCGGTAGATTTCCACCAGCGCTTCCAGCTCGCTGCGGGTGCTGTCCTGGCGCAGGGTCTCGGAAATATAGGGGCCGCAGTCGAGCTCGTTGGTGTAGAGGGTCTCGATGGTATCGATGCCCGCCGCTTCCAGCTTGCCCAGCTGCTCTTCGGTGATCTCGCTATTGCACTCGGCGATCAGCTCCCCGGTCTTTTCGTCGACCAGGTTGCGCGCCAGGGCGCGGCCATAGAGGTATTCGCGGGGAATCTCCAGCTCGCTGACCTCGGCCTTTTCCAGCTCGCGGATGTGACGCGCGGTAATCCGGCGGCCCTGCTCAACCACCACCTTCTTGCCCACCTTGATGTCGAACGACGCGACGTCACCACGCAGACGCGCGGGAATCAGCGTCATCTTGTAGTTCCCGTCCTTGTCGACGGTGAAGGTGTTGAAGTCGTAGAACATGTCCAGGACTTCCTCGGACTCGTAGCCGAGGGCGCGCAGCAGGATGGTCGCCGGCAGCTTGCGGCGGCGGTCGATGCGCACGAAGACCATGTCCTTGGGATCGAACTCGAAGTCCAGCCAGGAACCGCGGTAGGGGATGATACGCGCGGAGTAGAGCAGCTTGCCGGAGGAGTGGGTCTTGCCCTTGTCGTGATCAAAGAAGACACCCGGCGAGCGATGCAGCTGGGAGACGATTACCCGCTCGGTGCCGTTGACAACGAAGGTGCCGTTCTCGGTCATCAGGGGGATTTCCCCCATGTAGACTTCCTGCTCCTTGATGTCCTTGATGGTCTTGCTGGACGAGTCCTTGTCGTAGATGATCAGGCGCACCTTGACCCGCAGGGCGCAGGAATAGGTGACGCCGCGCAGCTGGCACTCGTTGACGTCAAAGACGGGGGTGCCCAGCTTGTAATCGACGTACTCCAGGGCAGCGTTGCCGCTGTAGCTGGTGATCGGGAACACGGATTTGAAGGCGGCGTGCAGACCGTAGTCGCCGCGCTCTTCCAGGGGAACGCCCTGCTGGGTAAATTTCCTGTATGAATCCAGTTGGATCGCAAGCAGATACGGGACGTCCATCACGTTCGACAGCGTGCCGAAGTCCTTGCGAATGCGTTTCTTCTCAGTGTACGAGTATGCCATCAGTACTCCCCAGCCTCTTCAATTTCCCGCCACCTCACCGGCAGCCAACCAGCCCTGTCACAGGCCGCGCAACCCGCGGTTGCCGACCTGATAAAAACCAGTACTCTTCAAGCGGGAAAAGGCCGGCAGGCAACAATGCCCACCAGCCTTGTCCGTGCCTGGCATTCTGCCAAGCGAACTGCACGCGCTTACTTGATCTCGACTTTCGCGCCAGCTTCCTCGAGCTTGGCCTTGAGCTCTTCGGCTTCGGCCTTGGCAACGCCTTCCTTGACTGCGGAGGGAGCGCCGTCGACCAGACCCTTGGCTTCCTTCAGGCCCAGGCCGGTTACTTCGCGAACAGCCTTGATCACGTTGACTTTCTTCTCGCCGGCTTCGGCCAGAATCACGTCAAACTCGGTCTGCTCTTCAGCAGCACCACCGGCGTCGCCGCCAGCAGCAGCCGGAGCAGCAGCCACTGCAGCAGCAGCGGTTACACCGAACTTTTCTTCCATGGCGCTGATGAGCTCAACCACTTCCATTACGCTCATTTCAGCAATTGCATTCAGAATGTCATCTTTGGACAGAGCCATGATTCACTTTCTCCTGGTTGATAATTGAGTGTACGTCGGCAGGCCCTCAGGCCGCCTCTTTCTGATCGCGTACTGCTGCCAGTGTGCGAACCAGTTTTCCGGGTACTTCGTTCATGGTCTGTACCAGCTTGGTCACCGGCGCCTTCATCACACTCATCAACATTGAGAGCGCTTGATCACGCGTCGGCAGTTTCGCCAGTACATCCAGTTGTTCTGCACCCAGCATCTGGCCGCTCACCGCCAGTGCCTTCACCTCGAAGTTTTTCTGCTCCTTGGCGAAATCCTTGAACAGTCGGGCCGCGGCGCCCGGATCCTCCATGGAGAATCCGAACAGGGAGGGACCTACGAGCGAGTCACAGACACACTCGAATTCCGTTCCCGCCAGGGCGCGCTTGGCCAAGGTGTTCCGCACGACGCGGAGCACCACAGCATTGTCACGCGCACTCTGGCGCAGAGCCGTCATGTTCCCCACGGTGACGCCACGTGCATCGGCGATCACCAGGGACAGGGCACTGGTGGCAGTCTCGTTAACTTCAGCTACGATCGCTTTCTTGTCTTCGAGTCCAATTGCCACTGGTATTACCTCTGGATTAACATGTGTGGCAGCTTGCGGTACAACCGCTTACTGCCTCCTTGCGTGGTGAACGAATCCACCATCTGCGTAGGCCATCCCGCTCTCGCCAGGACATTTACGCGCAACCCCGCGGGGCTGCTCACCTACGGTCTTTGATGGCCTTCAGTTCTCAGCGTGCTCTCAACCAGGTAATGGCGGCATACCGCCATGGCCTGAGCCTGCTCCAAAGACCTCAAAGCGTGTTGCACCGGAAGCCTTGACCCCCTGAGTGCAACTCGACCCACCCTCCCTGGCGGGCCGACTGCATGCAGCCCCCGAGGGGGCGGCACATCAAACGTTGATCGACGCCTGGTCGACCGTCACACCCGGGCCCATGGTGGTGGACAGGGTGATTTTCTTCATGTAAATACCTTTCGCCGCGGAAGGCTTGGCCTTGCGCAGGTCGGCCAGCAAGGCTTCCAGGTTGCCGCGGATCGCGTCCACCTCGAAGTCGATCTTGCCGATGCCACCGTGAATGATGCCATTCTTGTCGGTACGGTAGCGCACCTGACCCGCCTTGGCATTCTTCACCGCGGTGACCACATCGGGGGTAACCGTTCCGGTCTTGGGGTTCGGCATCAGGCCGCGCGGGCCGAGGATCTGACCCAGCTGGCCAACCACGCGCATGGCATCCGGGGAGGCCACAACCACGTCGAAGTCCATCATGCCACCCTTGACCTGTTCGGCCAGGTCTTCCATGCCAACCAGGTCGGCACCCGCCGCCTTGGCTTGCTCGGCGGCATCGCCCTGGGCAAACACGGCCACGCGAACAAAGCTGCCGGTACCGTGGGGCAGGGTCGTGGCACCGCGTACGGCCTGGTCGGATTTCCGGGCATCGACACCCAGGTTAACCGCCACTTCAACCGTTTCGTTGAACTTTGCAGTCGCCAGCTCCTTGAGCAGGGCTACCGCCTCTTCCAGCGGATAGGCTTTGCCGGGCTGGACTTTTTCGCGATACGCGCGAAGACGCTTGGACAACTTGGCCATTAGACGACCCCCTCTACATCGAGACCGGCAGAACGCGCGCTGCCTGCAATGGTACGAACTGCCGCATCCATATCGGCGGCGGTGAGATCAGGCCACTTCATGTTGGCGATCTCTTCCAGCTGCTCGCGGGTCACCTTGCCGACCTTGTGGGTGTTCGGCGTGGCGGAACCCTTGTCGATCTTGGCGATCTTGCGCAGCAGCACAGCGGCCGGCGGGGTCTTCTTGATGAAGGTGAAGGAACGGTCCGCGTAAACGGTAATCACCACCGGAATCGGCAGACCGGGCTCCATGCCCTGGGTCTCGGCGTTGAACGCCTTGCAGAATTCCATGATGTTCACACCGTGCTGACCCAGCGCCGGACCGACCGGCGGGCTGGGGTTGGCCTGGCCGGCCTTCACCTGCAGCTTGATATAAGCCTGGACTTTCTTTGCCATGTTTCAACTCCCGGGTACAAGCGCCTGACGATGTCGACCCCGCGGGGCCGGAGCGCCGAGGCTCCCCATTGTGACGACCGCAGTCGTCGGTTGCTGTCGACCGGGATACCCCCGGCCACGGAGGTCGGTCAGGCCTTCTCGACCTGGCTGAATTCCAGCTCTACCGGCGTGGACCGACCAAAGATCAGAACCGCGACATTCAGGCGACTCTTCTCGTAATTGACTTCCTCGACAACGCCATTGAAGTCGTTGAAGGGGCCGTCGATGACCCGAACCATCTCGCCGGGCTCGAAAACTGTTTTCGGGCGGGGCGCTTCGGTGCCCGCTTCGACGCGACGCAGAATGGCCGCCGCCTCGGCATCGGTGATCGGCGCCGGCGCATCCGCCTTGCCGCCGATGAAACCCAGCACGCGCGGGGTTTCCTTGACCAGGTGCCAGGTCCCGTCATCCAGTTCCATCTGCACCAGCACGTAACCGGGGAAGAACTTGCGCTCACTGCGACGCTTCTGGCCACCGCGCATTTCCACCACTTCCTCGGTAGGCACCAGCACCTCGCCGAAGCGATCCTGCATGTTGTGCAGTTCAATGCGCTCTTTCAGGGCAGTCGCGACCTTTTTCTCGAAGCCCGAGTAAGCGTGAACCACGTACCAGCGCATAGCCATCGGCCAATCCTTATCCTGCTCAACCAATCACCAGCGACACCAGCCAGCCGAGCAGGGAATCCAGCCCCCACAGCATCAGTGCCACCAGCAATACGAATATCACCACGATCATCGTGGTCTGGACGGTTTCCTGGCGCGTGGGCCAGACCACCTTGCGGATTTCCGTGCGCGAGCCACGCACCAGCGACCAGAAGGCTGCGCCCTTGGCCGTCTGCAGCGCGATGTAGCCAGCGACAAAAGCCAGGCCCACCAGCGCCAGCACGCGATACAGCAAGGACTGATCGGCGTAGTAGCTGTTGCCGATAACACCCACGGCAACCAGCACAGCCACGATCACCCACTTCAGGGTGTCAAGGCGGCCTCCACCGGTCGTATCAACACTCATTCCTGCACCCCGGCTGCGGTTTGTCTTGCTTGCGGGCCCTGGGGCCCCCTGCCATTAATGGCAGGCCAGGAGGGACTCGAACCCCCAACCTGCGGTTTTGGAGACCGCTGCTCTGCCAATTGAGCTACTGGCCTGTAACACTTTCTGAGACAACGAAGCCGAACTGCCCTGTGTGGCCGTTCGGCTCACGCCTGTCGGGGCCCGCCTGCCGGCAAAGCCCCGCTCACTTCACACTTACTCGATGATCTTGGCAACCACGCCGGCGCCGACGGTGCGGCCACCTTCGCGGATCGCGAAGCGCAGACCATCTTCCATGGCGATCGGTGCAATCAGCGTC
>NZNC01000023.1 GCA_002692965.1 Haliea sp.
CGTCACCACCAGCTCACTCGCAGGTGTCGCACTCAGACTGCCGGTAATCGTCGCCTGACCACTGTCCTCTTCGCTCACAGTGACGTCGTTCAGGGTCAGAGTGACAATATCATCGGCATCGTCGGTGATGGTCGAGGTGACCACGCCGCCGTCCAGCTCCACCGTCTCGTACACGTTCTGGGTGAACGACTGGCCTTCACCCGTCGCCAGCGCTACCGTGTACTGCTCGCCGTTGTCGGCAAAGGCATCATCCACCAGCGCCGCACTGAACACCGCGCCGATCTGCACCGTGGTGCCCGAGGGCGTGTAGTCCTCGTCCTGGGCGGTGATGTTCTCGAACACCACGTCCACGTTGGTGCCGTCCAGGCCGGTCAGCAGATTGCCCTCTTCGTCCTGGGCAATCACCTTGTAGTACAGCGTCTCTTCCTCGGCTCCTTCGTTCTGCGTGGGATCCCCCAGCGGGTTGCCCTGGGCGTCCACCGCAATCACCTGCAGCGTCACCACGTCCGGATCCGGCTCCGTGTTCGGGACCGTGTCGTCGAGGATCGTGGTGGTCACGCTGTTATTTGCCGGATCGGGGGACAACGAATCGAAACCACCACCGGAGAGCCCGCTGATGGTGATGACGATGGTCTCGCCATTGTCGGCAATGTAGTCATCGATCGTGGGCAGAGTGAAGGTCGTGGAAGACTGTCCAGCCGGAATCACGACCTGGGCCTGGCTGGTGTAGTCAGAGCCGTCAGTGGCAGTTCCCGTATAGGTCAGGGTGACAGTTACCGGCGTATTCGCGGTATCCGTGAGGCTGACCGTGTATTCACCCGTGACATTGCCCTCTACCACGGTGGCGGGCCCAGTGATACTGGCGAACTGGGGCTCCGGCTGCGGCGGCGGGGGGGGCGGCGGAGGCGGCGGCTCCGTGCCATCGATAATCGTCACCACGCCCTGATTATCGGCAATGGTCGCGCCACTGGCATTGCTCAGGTTGACCAGGAACTGCTCCGTGGCCTCTTCAATCGCATCTTCGTTGGTCTGAATCTGGATTGTGATTGCGGTCTGACCTGGAGCAAAGGTAACAGTGCCGGTCTCGGGGTCATAGTCACCACCGATGACCGTCGCCGTGTCATCCAGGGTACCGAACTGAACAGAGACGGGGCCGTCAACAGCTTCCGACAGGCTGAGGGTCAGCTCCGCCGTCTGCCCCTCGGTTACCGTCACATCATTGATGGAGATAGTCGGCAGGGAACCATCGATAATCGTCACGACACCCTGACCATCAGCGATGGTCGCACCGGTGGCGTTGCTAAGATTGACCAGGAACTGCTCGGTCCCTTCGAGGATCGCATCCTCATTGGTCTGGACCTGGATGACCGCACTGGTCTGACCTGGAGCGAAGGTCAGGGTACCGGTCTCGGGGTCATAGTCGGCGCCGGATACCGTCGCGGTATCGTCCAGGGTGCCGAACTGCACCGTGACCGGCTGGTCACTGGGGCCCGACAGTGAAACGGTCAGCTCGGCCGTTTCGCCTTCAACCACGGTGACATCGTCGATGCTGATGGTAATCGGCTCGGGCGCAGGTTCGGGAACGGTCACGCGTACAGTCGCGGTATCCTCGGCATTGCCATCGGGCGTCGTGGCGGTATAGGTGAAGATGTCCTCGCCGAAGAAGCCCTCATTCGGAGTGTAGGTGACAGTGCCATCCGGGTTGATCACGACGGTGCCGTTCTCGGGCTGAGTGACTGCGGTCACTATCGAGCCCTCAATGAATACGTCGTTGGTCTGGACCGGAATGACCACACTTTCACCCGGCTCGGTGGTGGCTTCGTCATCGATCGCATCAACGGTGATCAGCGGATCCTGATCGACAGGCACAGCGGCCTCGGGGGCGGCCAGGTTGGCCTGGATGTGGAAATCGTCGGTCTCCTCGACGATCCGCGCCAGGCGCACGAAGCTGTGCCCGCCGCCTTCGCCACCATCACCACCGGCACCGGCGGCCGTGGCCTCCAGATCCTCGAGGATATCCCCCTCGCCTTCTTCCAGGGCCGCGAGTACGGCCTCCACGGTCTCGTCCTCGACAGCGCTCTCGTCGGCACCGGCAGCCCGCTCAGCGATGATATCCCGGGTCAGGGTCATCTCCGGAACATCGACAACCGCGAAGGGCGTACCGTCCGCGAGCGCCAGCTCCACCGATCCGCCTTCTGGCGTCACTACGGTCTCGCCCTCCCGGATCACATCACCGGGCTGGAGTTCACGAAGCTGCCCATTTTCGTCACGGGCATACGCTTTGCCCTGAACGGCCACAACAGTGGCGATTGCTTGATCTGCCATTTTCTCGCTCCCTTAGGCTGCGGACTCGGTCCGCTGCGCGGTTTTCTGACTATCTGTCCCGATGATGCGCCCGGGAGCGAGCAGGCGCATTGTACTAAAGGACAACAATGAGGCCGGTGAGCGTGACGCAGGTCACGAATTTGACAGAAGATTTCGAAAAACTACCTGAAGACTACCGATTTAACGCATAACCTCCGCGCTCATATCGCGCATTCGTTTACTCCTGAAGCGCCAAGTACATGTCAATGCACCTGATCAGCTCTAGGTAACAGGCGCCCTCTGATTTACCAGTTCGATGATTAGACTCTCACAGCTCCAGGTCCTCGTATTCGGCCTGCGCCCCTTTACTGGAGAATCGCTGCGACCTCGGGTCAATGCACTCCTCGAGCACCCGTCCCGCGGGCACTTTTGCAGCATAAGCCGGTCCAGCCTCGCCGGTGACCACCAGCCGGGCACGTTCCAGGCTGTCCGCCTGCACACCGATAAACCGCCTCTCGCCATCCGGCTCGACAACCTGGCACACGAATTGGCCCTGGGGCATGGGCATCTGCGCCATTGCAGCGGGGGTGAAAACCACGCCACAGGCGAGTACTACGGGATAAAACCTGTTGCAAATACGCATCATCGACCTCGCGTGCTACAAATCACTACCAGCAATCATTCGGCGTGGTCCCCGTGGCAGAACGGTTGCCGAAGGAATCCAGGGTAAAGCTCGTGCATCGATCATCGGCAGCCTGCGGCGACCCGGCAACGGGTGTCGCGGTCAGTTCGTAGCAGGTCACGATGCTGCCTCCCGTGCACACTGCGGCATCCACGGAATAATGCCCCTCGTCCGACACCAGTGGATCAGTCGCATATCCGAGCTGCGTCATGTCCAGGGTATACCTGCCCTGGTCGAGCAGATACTGCTCCTGGCGATTCGCGGCATCCAGCAGGGCGGATATCGCATCGCTGCGCCGCCCCTTCTGCAGACTCCCCTGGTAGGAGGGCAGGGCAACCATCAGCAGGATGCCCACAATAACCACGACGATCATGACTTCAATCAGCGTGAAGCCAGCGTCACGACCTCCCGGTGTCAGGGCACGCAACATCAATACTGCTCCTGGAACCAGTAGTTGCCGTAGGGAGCCGGCAGGGTCGTGTTGATGTCACACACACCACCCGTGCAGTCCTCCTCGCCGTCACCGTCAGCGTCGCCGGCAGGCGTACCCGGCGGCAGCAGCAGGCGAATCTTGCCGTCCTCGCCGAAGTGCAACGAGGGCGTATCGGGGATAATCGGCCCCAGCGGTATGATATTCCCCGCACCCGTGAAGAGGTTGCGGGTATAGAGGCGCCCCGCCCCGGAGAGCGGTTCACAGATGTTGATGTCGCTCAACAGGTCGTTGGGCGTGAATGTCGTGAAGTAGACAACGCCATTGATGGTCACCGACTTGGCCAGGCTCTTTTCTCCCGAATTTTCCAGGTGAATACGCCAGCCACTGGCGGCATTGAGCGCTATCAGCGCCTCCTCCTGTTCGGTCGCGGTGCCGGTATTCAGGGGGTTGTCAGTAATATTGAACAACTGTCCCTCGGTCAGGGGCAGGGAGCACCTGAAATCCGAGAAGCCCTCCTCGCCACACTCACTACTGTTTGGGCGCTCGGTGCTGTACGGGGCCACCTGCAGATCCTTGAGCATGTAGAAGCGGTTGTTGACATCGGTGGCATTGGGGTTGGTCCGGTCACCCGAGCCAATCAGGACCGCATCCACCGGCGTGCCGGCAATGCGGATACGCACCACGTCCGGCGCATTGAAGAAGCGCCGGTCGCTCGACGTTCCCCCGCCAGCCAGGCTCGCAAGCTTGTTGATCTGCCAGGTATCCTGGGACGCGGTCGGCAGGACGTTGCCGGGCATGTCGACCCGCCACACGTTGCCCCCGGTGTCGGCAAAATAAATCCGGTCGCTAAGTTCATCGCCGTTGCTGTCGACCACCGTGACCGGGGCAGCCACCGAGTGCAGCAGGCCCGTCGCCGACAGATTGGTCGCGCTGTTACCGGCCGGCGTCACGCTCCAGACCAGGGCACCGGTATCCGCGTCGACCACGAAGATTCCACGCCCGCTGTCATCGGGTGTTGCAACTCCGGAGCCGTCCTTATCGGTATCATAGCCCGCACCGAAGATGACCACCGGCTTGGGCACGCCGTCATCGTCACGGTAGCCCGGGATCCGGGTAACAACCGGCTCCGACCAGGTTTGCGCCAGCTCGGAGAAGCCCGCCGTATCATTGCCTATACGCCACTTGAAGGCGGGCGACGCGGGATTGGAGAGATCCAGTGCATAATAGGAACTGCCTCCGCGTCGCATGCCCAGGTAGACCCAGACCTTGTCACCATCACTGGCGTCGAGGGTCCCGTCGCCGTTGTTGTCCCGGGTATAGACAGTCGCGGTCAGGTCCATGCCATAGATGTTGTCGCTGCTGAGGGCATTGCGACGCCGCTGGGGCAGGATGGGGATCAGCTCCTTGGGGAAAAATGCCCAGTCTTCCTGGCCATCATCGCCACCAAACAGGTGCACGAAGCCGGCGTTGGTTCCAACCAGCAGCCTGAGATCGGGGTTCTCCTCGGTAAAGCTTCCCAGCTCCCCGTAATTCAGGACGAGCGGCTGGCTGTGCAACACGTCACCCATGATCCAGTTTCTCGGCTCGTCGGTATTATTATCCCCGTCGCTGTCGTAGGCATCGTGACCCCGCGCCCAGGCCACCTGCTTTTCGAACGCCGACTCGTTAGCCGCCCCGAAAAGCGAATAGACCTGGCTCATGCTCGCGACACCCAGGGCGCTCGCGTCAAGATTGTCCACGGTAAAGGCTTCCAGGGCGCCATTGCTGCCGGTATCGCTGTAGATGGAACGCGTGTCGGGATTGCGGCTAGCCAGCAATGCCCCGACGCCGCCTTTCTCGACGTCGCCACCATCCTGGGAGCTGCCCCAGAAGGTAGCAGCGGTGTCCTTGATATAACCGGTTTCGGGGTCGAGCGCGGGGCTGCCATTGCGGTCGACGAGAACCGCCTCCCCGTCGCTGAGGCTCAGCCTGAGTTTCTTGATGTTGCCCGGCCAGTCCACCGAGTCGCGCGGCTTGAACATCGCGTAGAATATCTCGTCACGACTCTGCGTGCGGGTGAAGGTATCAACGGCCACCGCCGGTGAGGTAAAGGTGGTATCGGTCGACAGGATACTGGTGATGGCACCCCGGAATGCTTCCGTCAGCTCCCTGGCGTCATTGGCGGTGTAGTACAACCCCTTGCCGTTGTTCGCCGCATCCTCGAGCAACTTCTGGTCCGTTGTAAAACCGATGGTGTAGGTAATGGCAAACTGGTTGCCGTTGCTGCTGTCGCCATCCAGGTCGGTATTGGCCATGTACTCCGTCAACTGCGGCAGGCAGTTGGTGGTCCAGTCATCGTCGGCATCCAGGTAGCGATCACAGGTCTTTCCCGTAAGGCTGCGAATGGCGTCGTTGGCCGAAGTATCCCGCTGCGGGAAACCATCGGTCATCAGGATGACATAGGTATAGGCACAGTCAGTTGTAGGTGAAATATAGCGTCCCCCACTTTCTGCGCGCCGGTCTCGTTCAAGGACATCGTAAACACCGTAGTCATCCCTTCCACCCCGGGCCTCATAACCGTAAAGAACCGAGTCCCCGGCGATATAGCGGTAGGCCTCGTACATCGACTCGCATATCGGCGTACTTCCGGCATGGTCGATATCTTTGACATCGTCGATGAGGTCTTCCCGCTCGTCACCCGACATGTTGCCGATGATGCGGCGCACCACACGACCGCCCTGATCGTAATTGAACTCCATCAGGCCGAAATCAATGCCGGGGTTGGTGCTAATGATGGAACTGACGACATCCTGCGCGATCTCCAGCCGCGAGCGCGGTTCCTCGAGGGACTCGTCGTGGAGCCAGTCCAGGTAGTGGGAGGTGAAAAAGGTATACGATTCATCCCCCCAATCCATGGACGGATCGACACTGGGGCCGTACTCGGAACCGGTCTCGACATTGTTCCGGGGGAAGCCGTCCGCCACCTCGCTGCCGTTGTCGGCAATGCCCTGCACCTCATCGTCGCGACACTCGACATGCCGCGGGCTCTTGACGCTGGCGATCAGGGCCTGCCAGCTCCCGGGCCGTACATAATCGTCGGAGCACTCCTGGGTCGGCGCACTGTCGTACTCCCAGTCACCCCACTCAATGCACCACCAAAGAAAGGAGCGACGACACTCGCGGGTATAACACCCCCCATTTCTAAGAGTCGTACCGCTCGGGCAGACCTGCGGACCGCACTCCCCTGGGACCGATTCTGAGTCCACCCACCTCCGTGCGCGGGTCGCGGTGAACTGGCCTTCCTCATCGAGGAGAGTGTAGGACGAGGCGCAGCGATTGGAGCTGGCATTGAACCAGTTGTTGCTGCCGGGGGACGGGGTGGTGCCATCGGTGGACCAGTAGATCCGGCCGCTGCCGAACTTGTTGTCGTAAGGATCCGGCGGATTCGGGTCGTAGGGGGGGCGCTGCTGATCGACCTCGAAGCTCATGGAGCCCGAGTCGTCAAACACGATGAGCACCCGCGGGCGAGCGGTGGAGGCAACATTGGCCTCCGCCTGATAGATCTCGGTATCGTCGGCCAGCGCGACCGCCGGGCCGAACAGGCCTGAAACCGCCACGACCAGGGCCGTTGCCCCAAACCTGATAACGTCGCCTACACTGTACATAGCCCCATCTCCCGACTGCCGGGACAATACTCCCGGTCAGCCTGATTCACCGATCACCGTCTTGACCACACCCATTTCAACCTGGGTGCGCGCCTTTCTGTCTACATCGTGCTCCGATACCACCCGGTAAAAATCGCAGTCGAACACGCCGATACTGCTCCCGGCACCTTCCTCGGGAGGCCTGGGGCACTCGCGTGCCGGGGCGATGAGAAAAACCTCAACCGCCACCGAGCTGCTGCCATCCTTGAGGGCATTCAAAGGATGATCCTCATCGGCAAAATCCGCGAAGGGGTCGACCTGGTCCAGCCTCACAAAGGGATCATCCGCGGTATTCGCCAGTCCCAGGGCCGCGTAGACACCCGCCTCTGCCGCCTGAAATGAATCATAGGCGTCCTGCATGTTCCCCGCCATCCGCAGCCTCAGGGAACTGTTCATCGCCGCGGTTATACCGATCACGGTGACCACCAGCAGCAGGAGCAGGGACACCACCAGCGCCACGCCACGGTTACGCCGGGAGACAGTCACAGGCCCCCCCGTATCATCAGCTTCGGGTTGCGCATGGACACCTTGTTCTGCACCAACAGACGCCTCCAGTTGCCGCCGGGGGTGACAGTCACCCCGCCCAGCTCATAGGACTTGTTGTCCTCGTAGCCCGGATCCTCCGCCAGACTGCGCAGAAGCAGGGAGATTTCCACCGCCTCGACCCGGGCCCAGACACCTGCGGCGACGGCGCCGGCGGTGGTCATCCAGGTATCGACCTCCCCATTGAAGGGCGCATTGGCGTCCACGCCGAAGCGAAACCTCAGGTCCTCCGCACCGGGAACCAGTTCCTCGGTGGTCAGTTCCATCTGGCCCGCCCCCGCGTTCCAGCCCAAGACGCGCCGGCTGAGGCTGAGCTCACCACCGTTGTCACGAATATAGAACATCTGCACCCGGTAGGGCCAGGCGACACCCAGGGGCACATCGGCGCCCTCGCGCACGTCGGGGGCAGTATCGGCACCATCCAGCAGCACGCCACGCTCGCTGTTGGCGATGACATAGACGTCCTGGGCATCCAGCCCTGTCGGGAAACTTATCACACCGTCGCGGGCGGCGGATGCATTGTCGGGATCCGCATCGTAGCGGGGGTCCGGCAGCACGTGCTTGATCAGCAGCACCTCGGTACCCGTGCGAGCATCGGGAACACAGCCAAAGACCGGCGAACCACTGGCGGCGGTAGCGGCGAGTAGATAGCTGCCCACCTCGTAGGCCCCCGCCAGGCCAGCGCAATCCCCGGCCACGGCACCGAGATTGCCGTCCAGGGCGATGTCGCGGGGGTGGGCCGCACCGAAAAAGCCCACATGCCGCAAGGCCTCGGTCAGCATCTGGACGGCGAAGCGACCGTGTTCGGACAGCTGGGCCACCTGCTCGGTTTCCGTGTAGGAGCGCTTGGCGCCCAGGTAAATGACCACCAGGCCACTGATCAGCACCAGGCCCAGCACCACGGAAACCATGAACTCGATCAGTGAAAAGCCTTTGGCTCGCCGCGCGCTCACAACTCTGCCTCATCAATTACAAAAGTACTCACCACCAGCTGCCTGCGATAATCGTCGTCGCCGGCATCCTCTCCGCCACAGGCCTCCCCCCCGGCCGGCACGGCGTCCTGGCTCTCCGTCAGCCCACGCCACTGCAGGAGAATTCGGACCATCCCCGTGCGGGTTTTCCCGGCGTCGGCCACGAAAACAACACAGGCTCGCGGTTCTATCAAGCCGCCACTGTTGATGGTGCTGCCGTCCTCTTCGAAGGTGACAGCCGCGCCGTCCAGTGCCCTTTCAATCTGCCACAGATCGAAGTCCGCCAGTTGCTCGGGTGTGCAGGCGACCGCGCTGCAGTCCGTGGTGGGGGGATCTTCGATGGACCCCGCCCCCAGGGGACTGTCTAGATCGCGTTCCGCATAGGTCTCGATACCGCGGGGATTGATCCGTATGCGCTCGACGAAATCATTTGCCAGCAGCACCGCCCTGCTGCGCTGTATCGACTGGTGTTGCGAGCTCTTGGACAAGAGCTGCAGACTGACCGCACCCAGGAGTCCCACCGACAGGATCAGGAAGGTGACCAGTGCCTCTATCAGGGTCACCCCTCTCTGGCGGCGGCCACGCCCCCGGCTGCCGAACCGGGCATCAACAGGACACATCATTGCCACTGGCATCCTCTACGACGCCGTTGTCATCGTCATCCACGCTGGCCCGCAGTGAGCCGACACTGGTGACAATCAAGCCCCGCGCCTTTTCCGCTCCCCTGGCGTCACAGAAAACCAGGGTTCCCGTGTTGCCGAGGGAGGACCCCATGGCGTCAAAACGGGTAAAGTCCCCGGAAAATACCATGCTGACCCGTGAGTTGGGGCGGTTTTCCCACTGCAGGCGGTTCAGGGAGGGATTGTCGACATCCACCGTGGCGCTGTCATCCGCGCCCAGCAGGACCATGTAACCACTGCTCCAGTCGGGATCCTCGCTGCAGGCAAGCCCATCGACAGTGCCACAGACAACCACGGGCAGACGGCGCGCTATCGCTTCTGAACGGGCCATGTTCAGTGTTGCACGCATGGCATAGACCTCGGAGATCAGGCGATTGTCCCGGATAAGCTCGGTAAAGGATGGGGCGGCCAGGGTCAGCGTTACGGTCAGCACCGCCAAGGTGATCATCAACTCGATCAGGGTAAAGCCCCGCGGCCCGCTTTTTTTCGACAACGGGTTGCAGGTACTGGCTATCGTCGCTGTCACCTCAGCACCCTTCCTGGACACCTTTCGGGCCCTTATTCTTAATCATTACTATCACAGCCTCCGGGAGGATGCCAGTAGATACGCAGAATAATGAACAGGGCTTTTGCGGGCCACCAGCATCAATGCACACTCGCCGGAGTCTTGATATTGTTCATCGCCAGCGCCAGCTGCACCCGGTCGCGCACCTGCAGCTTCTCGAATATGGCGGTCAGATGCGCCTTCACCGTGCGTTCGGTTATTTCCAGGGCCTCAGCAATCTCGCGGTTACTTTCGCCCTGGGCCACCAACCGGGCCACCATCAGCTCACGGGCAGTCAGGGAATCCAGTTCGGGCCGCTCGGGTGCAGGAGTGGGCACCACCCGCAGGGACAGGCCCATCAAGCGCTTGACCAGCTCCGGCAGCATCCAGATGCCACCGTGCTCGACGACCGTGGCAATCTCCCGCAGTTGCTCGGGAGCGGCCTCGAGGTGGCAGTAACCCACCGCGCCGAGACTGAGCGCGCGGAAAGCATTGGCTTCCTCCGGGCTGGGCGTCATCACCACAACCCGATAGCCGTGGGTAACCGCCTGGCGCAGGGAGGCCACCCGTTCGGGCTCCTCCAGCAGGCTTACATCCAGCCACAGGATGCAGGACCGGGCATCGGGCAGTGAGGCCTCGCCGTCCATGGACGCGACCACGCGGGCCCCCGGAAAGGCTTCCCGCCACCGGCCTCGAACCACGCCACCGCGACTGACAAATATCTGCTCCATCACCGCTCCGTCAACGCATATTGCTTGGCCCGCAAGACCGGCTTCATCAGATACGCCAGTATCGTTTTCTTGCCGGTCAGGATATCCACCTGAACCGTCATGCCGGGAATGATCGGCATGTCCCCGTTGTTGCCAAAGCCGGCCTCCCGGGTCCTTACCTGAACCTCGTAGAACGGATTGCCGTCTTCGTCCAGGATGGTGTCGGCACTGATGTATTCCACCGTCCCCTCGAGGCCGCCATAGACCACAAAATCGTAGGCGGTGAACTTGACCAGTGCCTCCTGCCCAGGCACCAGAAAGGCGATATCCTTGGGCCGGATGCGAACCTCCACCAGCAAGGTGTCATCGGCAGGCACCACCTCGACCACCTCCTTGCCCGGCAGAACGACCCCGCCCAGCGTGTTGTAATAGAGGCGCTTTACGGTGCCGTCAACCGGCGAGCGCAGCTCCGTCTGCTGAACGCGATCGGTAAGCCCGGTTCCGGCCTCACGCAGCGCGTTCATGCGCGACAGGGTGTCGGTGAGCTCCTCACGCACCGTGGCCTCGAACTCCACCTCGACCTCCGTCAACTTGCGCCGGGCCTCCTCGATGGCGGAGCGCAGGCGCTGGATCTGCGCTTCCGACTGCTCAAATTCCCCGCCAAGCTGGTTCACTTCGCGCTCCAGTCGCAGGATTTCCACCCGGGACACCGCACCGGATGTCACCATTGGGCGGGTAACACTGAGCTCTTCCCGGGCCAGGGCCAGGGAGCGCGAGAGCTGGCGGGAGCGGGCACTGACTTCCGCCAGTTCCTGCTGGCGCTGCTCCAGCTGCTCGGAGGCAATCTGCACCTGCAGCTCCAGCTGCTCGCGGGCGGTTGCGTAGAGCGCGCGCTCCTGGGCAACAATGGAGGGAACCCGCTCTTCCCATTCCGGTTCCAGCAGGAACTCGCTGCGGTTCATCAGCGCCGCCAGCCTGGCCGCCCGCACCGACAGCGCCATCAACTCTGCCTGGTTCTCCCGCAGGTTGGACTCGGAACGGGTGCGGTCCAGCCGTACCAGCAATTCCCCGGCTTTGACCCGGTCGCCTGCCCGCACATTGATCTCGCGAATCACCCCGCCATCCTGGGATTGCAGGACCTGAATCTGACGCGAAGGTATTACCTTGCCGTCACCGCGGGTGACTTCATCGATCTCCGCCACCGCCGCCCAGGCCACCAGGGCCACCACGATTGCGGCGAGCACGTACAGCAGCCGCCGCGCCCGCAGGGGCTGCTGCTCGATGTAGCTGCGATGGGCGTCCTGATCCCAGGTGCGCGGGGCATCCGCCGGATCGCGCAACCAGGGTGCAAACAGGAAATCGGCCAGGAAACGCCGACGGGGCGCCGGCTCGGCATCGGGCTGTGTCTGACGGATAGGTACCGGCTGCTCGTCACTCATCGCGCCGCCCCTATCTTGCCCTGCTGCAGCGCCTGGATCACGCTGTCCCGTGGACCGTCGGCCACCACCTTGCCGTTGTCGACGACCAGGATACGATCGACCATCTCCAGCAGTGAATTGCGGTGGGTCACCACCAGCCAGGTACGCCCCTTGAGATAGCTCTTGAGCTGGTTCTTGACCGCGACCTCGGTGGAGTGATCCATCGAGCCCGTCGGCTCATCCATGAACAGGATCGGCGGGTCGTGAATCACCGCCCGAGCCAGGGCGACGCACTTGCGCTGCCCCCCGGACAGCGAGTCGCCGCGCTCGCTGACCACCATGTCGAAACCCTGGGGGTGGCGGTTGATAAAGTCGTCCAGATTGGCGATTTCCGCCGCCCGCACCAGGTCGTGGTCGGAAACGTTGGCATGGGACAGGGTAATGTTGTCGCGCAGGCTGCCGAAGAACAGGGTCACATCTTGGGGCACATAGCCGACCCGGGCGCGGTACTCGCCGGGGTCGAGCTGGCGCAGATCCACGCCATCGATCATCACCGCCCCCTCGATGGGCTGGTAGAGCCCCATGGCCAGTTTCTGCAGAGTCGACTTGCCCGAGCCCACACGGCCCAGTATGGCGACATGCTCCCCGGGGCTGATCTTGAAGGAGACATTGTGCAGTGAGGGGATTTCGCTGCCCGGGTAAGCGAAGGACACATTGCGAAACTCGATCTCACCCCGGAACAGCTCCCGGGACAGGAACTGTGCACCCTCGGCGCGCTCGAGTGGCTTGTCCATGATGTCGTCGAGGGACGTCAGCGCGATATCCGCGTTGTGCCACGAGGTGATCAGGCCGGCGACCTGCCCGAAGGGCGCCATGATGCGGCCACTCAACATGGTGCAGGCAATCAGCCCGCCCATGCTCAGTTCCCCCGCGGTAATCAGGTAGACCCCGGTGACAATCACGAACAGCGTGACCATCTGCGCGCCCCACTGGGTCACGTTGATGGTGGAGTTGGAGACCAGCCGCAACTGCACCCCGACATGGGCCAGGAAAGAGGTTGCTTCCTCCCACTTGCGCTGCATGCGCGACTCGGCGCCCATCGCCTTGAGGGTATCCAGCCCGCTCAGGCTCTCGATCAGCGTGGCGTTGCGCTGCGCCCCGGCGCGATAGGTAGTTTCCGAGAGCGCCTTGAGCTTGCCCTGGGTGGCCAGCGCGTAGCCCACCACGATGCACAGTCCGAGCACGACCGGAATCAGAATGGGCCAGGCGATCCAGCCAATCACGGCCATGAACAGCAGCGCGAAGGGAATATCAATCACGGTGGTAATCGTGGCCGAGGTAATAAAGTCGCGCACGGTCTCGAAGGAGCGCAGGTTCACCGCATAGGAGCCCACCGACTGGGCGCGGTTCTCCAGCCGCGCCCCCAATACCCGCTCCATGATCTTGGACGACAGGTCCACATCCACCCGGCGGCTGGCCAGGTCGAGGAAGTAACCGCGCATGGTGCGCAGGACAATGTCCGCCAGCAGGATGATCACAACGCCCGCTGCCAGCATCCACAGGGTCTCGACTGCATAGTTGGGCACCACGCGGTCATAGACGTTCATGGTAAACAGGGGCAGCGCCAGCGCGAATACGTTGATAAAGAACGCCGCCAGCAGGACATCGCGGTAAATCGGCGCATTGGCCCGGATGGCATCCCAGAACCAGTGGCCGCGATTGGAGGTGCCGGTACGCGGCGTGCGCTGGTCAAAGCGATAGCGGGGCCGGCAGAGGATCACGTGCCCGGATTGCTGGCTGCGAAGTTTCTCCGCCGGCACGTCCACTGCCGCCTCACCGAGGGCGGGGAAAATCACCGTCGCCGTCTGCCCGTCCTCGCTCCAGCCCATCAGCAGACAGGCGCGCTCATTCTTGAGCAGCACCACCGCGGGCAGAAGCTCGGGCTCCAGATCCTCCACCGCCACCGGTCGCGTGCGGCTGACCAGGCCAGCGCGACTGGCGGCGCGGGCAAACAGCCCGGGCGTCAGGCGACCCTCGCTGTCCAGGGGCAAACCGCTGGCGAGGGCCTCGGGCGTCGACGCACTGCCGTGATAGCGGCACAGCGCCAGCAGACACTGCAGCAGCGGATCATCCTGTCTTGCGGTCATTCACTCCCCTCGGGGCCGGGTCACGGGTCTTTATTCTGCAAAGTCGCAAAAACACCACCTTGCGAAGCAGTCAGAGCATAAGTCAGACCACCCTCAATTACCATGCACGCCAGCAGACAGTGGGACCCCGAGCACAGAAACGGCGCGCCGGTGACCCTCGGCAATTGTTTTGCCGTGACACATGACGCAAAATACTTTCCCCGCCCGCCACAGGCTCGTAATACGGGAGGCTGGCCATGTCAGACAAACGCGCACATTTTGAAGTTCGGGACCTGTCCCCTCCGATTGATTACGACAGCGACGGCAAGCCGGTCTATAAAGGCCCCGAGCGCCGCCGGCAGAACCGGCGCGACGGTCGCGACCGCCGCGAGGAAGTCCGCTTCGAGTTCGGCAAGGATGACCGCCGTCAGAAGCCCGGCCGACGCGAGGGCGACAAGGCCCCCAAGTTCTGGTGAACTTGCTTCCCTAAATGTTCAACCGCGCCTTGACCCGCGCGAAGCCCGCCAGCGCGGCATCGATATCCGACCCGGAAAGGGCCGCGGACATCTGTGTCCGAATTCGTGCCTGCCCGCGGGGCACCACCGGGTAGGCAAAGGCCACCACGTAGACCCCCTCCTCCAGCATTTCACGGGCGAAGCGCGCCGCCAGACCGGCGTCGTGCAGCATCACCGGCACGATGGGGTGCTCTCCCGGCAGTAGCTCAAAACCCAGGTCTTCCAGGCCCGCCCGGAAACGCCGCGTATTCTCGGTCAGCCGCTGGCGCAGGGCAGGCTCCTCCTCCACCAGCTCGACCGCACGCAATGCGCCGGCCACCACCGGTGGCGCCACGGTATTGGAAAACAGGTAGGGCCGGGAGCGCTGGCGCAGCAGGGCAACGATTTCCTGCCGCGCTGCAGTAAAGCCACCGCTGGCCCCGCCCAGGGCCTTGCCCAGGGTACCCGTGAGAATATCCACCCGCTCCATACAGCCGCGCAGTTCGTGCGTGCCGCGTCCCGTGGCACCCAGGAAACCGGTGGCGTGGCAGTCGTCGACATGCACCAGGGCATCGTAGCGCTCGGCGAGGTCACAGATGTCGTCGAGGCGGGCGATATACCCGTCCATGGAAAACACGCCGTCGGTGGTGATCAGTTTGAAGCGCGCACCCGCCGCGTCCGCGGCCTGCAGCTGCGCCTCCAGGTCAGCCATGTCACTGTTGCGGTAGCGAAAACGCTTCGCCTTGCACAGGCGGATACCGTCGATGATGCTGGCGTGGTTCAAGGCGTCGGAGAGCACCGCATCCTCTTCCCCGAGCAGCGTTTCGAACAGGCCGCCGTTGGCGTCAAAGCAGGATGGGTAGAGGATCGTGTCCTGCATGCCCAGGAAGGCAGACAGGCGTTCCTCCAACTGCCGGTGCAGGGTCTGGGTGCCACAGATGAAGCGCACGGAGGCCATGCCGTAGCCCCAGCGTGCCAGGCCCTCCGCCGCGGCCCGGTTGACCTCGGGGTGCTGGGCCAGGCCCAGGTAGTTGTTGGCACACAGGTTGAGCAGGTCGCGACCGGCGACCCCGACGTGCGCCCCCTGGGGCGTATCAATCAAACGCTCGTGGCGGGTCAGCCCGGCGGCCTCGATCTCCTCCAGCTGCGCCGCCAGGTGGGCACGGAATGCGGTACTCATGCTAGCTCTCCCAGTTGAGGACGACCTTGCTGGCCTCGCCGTCGCTCATCACATCAAAACCGCGCTGGAAATCGCGGAAACTCATGCGGTGGGTGATAACCGGGGATATGTCCAGGCCAGACTCGATCATCACCGACATCTTGTACCAGGTTTCATACATTTCCCGGCCGTAGATCCCCTTCAGGGTGAGCATGTTGAAGATCACGGTGTTCCAGTCGATCGCCGTGTTCTCCGAGGGAATGCCCAGGATCGCCACCTTGCCGCCGTGGCACATGTTGGCCAGCAGGTCATTGAAGGCCGCCGGATTGCCGGACATTTCCAGCCCGACATCGAAGCCCTCGCGCATGCCCAGGCTGCGCTGGACCTCCGCGAGGGACTCCCGCTGGACGTTGACGGTGCGGGTCGCACCCAGCCGGGCGGCCAGTTCGAGCCGGCTGTCGACCAGGTCGGTAATCACCACGTGGCGGGCACCCGCGTGGCGACAGACCGCCGCCGCCATCGCGCCGATCGGGCCGGCGCCGGTGATCAGGACATCCTCCCCCAGCAGGTCGAATTGCAGGGCCGTATGCACCGCGTTGCCGAAGGGGTCGAAAAGCGCCGCGACATCCAGGTCGATGCCCTCGCTGTGCTCCCAGACGTTGGACATCGGCAGGGCCAGGTATTCGGCAAAGGCGCCGGGACGGTTCACCCCGACGCCGCTGGTATGGGCACAGAGGTGGCGGCGGCCAGCCATGCAGTTGCGGCAGCGGCCGCAGACCACATGACCCTCGCCGGAGACAATCTGCCCGGGACGGAAGTCCACCACATTGGAGCCGACCTCGACGATCTCGCCGACGAACTCGTGGCCGACAATCATGGGCACCGGGATGGTTTTCCGGGCCCAGCTGTTCCAGTGGTAGATGTGCATGTCGGTGCCGCAGATGGCGGTCCGCAGCACGCGAATCAGCACATCGTTGATGCCGATGCGTGGAATCGGCACCTCCTCCAGCCAGAGACCGGGCGCGGCCTCTTTCTTGACCAGTGCCAGCATGACGCCTCCCTTTTGCAGGGGCAAAGGTTCACCCGCGTTGCCCACCCCGGCTTCCTCGGCGGGATAGAGGCACTCGCGCTCAGCGGGCCGGGGCGCGCCTCGCGGTGTGTGCGGCAAACAGCATAGCAGAGAGCAGGACGACCGCGCCGCCCTGGTGGGCCGCCGCCAGGCTCACCGGCACGTGCAGGAGCAGGGTCTTGATGCCCAGGGTGACCTGCAGCCAGAGCGCCAGCACCAGGCACACGCAGGCCACTTTCGCGCGGAAGGTGCCCAGGCGGCGCCAGAGGAAAAAGGCAAAGCCGTGGATCAGCACGAACAGGAGGTAGGCGAAGATGCGGTGATTGAACTGGATCGCGGTGATGTCCTCGAAGGCGTCCAGCCAGGCGGGGTCGCCACTGTAAAGTCCGGGCGGAATGAAGCTGCTGCCCATCAGCGGCCAGGTACTGAAGGCAAAGCCGGCGCGGGTCCCGGCAACCAGGCCGCCGGACAGGATCATCAGGTAAACCAGGCCCACCAGCACCAGTCCCCAGCGCGCCACCCCGCCGCGCATCTGCCCCGGTCGGGGGCTGAGGGTAAGCAAATCGTAGATCAACCACAGCATCCAGGCGTAGATCAGCACCGCCAGCCCCAGGTGCGCCGTGAGGCGATACTGGCTGACGTGGGGATCGTCCACCAGTCCGCTCTTGACCATGTACCAGCCGAGCAGCCCCTGGCAGGCACCGAGCAGGAACAGGCCCCATAACTTGGGCATCATTCCGGCCCGGATACGTCCCTTGAGGGCAAAATAGAGCATGGGGAAAAAGAACAGCACCCCGATCAGGCGCCCCAGCACCCGGTGCAGGTACTCGTACATGAAGATGGACTTGAAAGCGTCCAGGGACATGCCGCGGTTGATTTTCTGGTACTCGGGGAACTGCCGGTATTTCTCGAACACCTCCAGCCAGGCCTGCTCGGTCAGTGGCGGTATGATGCCCATCAGCGGCCGCCACTCGACCATCGACAGGCCCGAGTGGGTCAGCCGGGTGACACCGCCCAGCAGTATCATGCCGAAGATCACCGCGGCACAGAGAATCAGCCAGGCGGCCACCTGACGGTCATGCTGGGTTTGCTGGTAGAGCACGCTGTCGCCCTCGCTGCTGGTTCAGACGGGGCGCAATGATAGCGGAAATACCGCGGAAAGGCGTACACTGCGCGCCCACCCTGAACCGCCGATACCCATGCCACTGCTACGCCTCGACAACCTGCAACTGCACTACGGCACCCACGCCCTGCTCGACGGGGTCAGCCTGGACATCCACCGCGGCGAGCGCTGGGGTCTGCTCGGCCGCAACGGCGCCGGCAAGACCACCCTGCTGCGGGTACTGGCGGGAGAGCAGGCGCCGGACAGCGGCGAGTGCTGGCAGCGCCCGGGCATCAAGGTGGCGCGCCTGCTGCAGACGCTGCCGGAAGCCGACGACAAGAGCGTGTACGACGTGGTCGCCGAGGGCCTGGCGGAGGCCGGCCAGCTGTTGCGGGACTATCATCACCTGCTGCAGGACGGCGACCCGGACCTGGACCAGCTGGCGCGGGTACAGCAGCAACTGGAGGCCGTCGACGGCTGGAACCTGCAACAGCGGGTGGAAACCACCCTGACCCAGCTGCAGCTGCCCCAGGACACGCCGATGGGCGAACTCTCCGGCGGCTGGCGGCGGCGCGTGGCCCTGGCCCGGGCACTGGTCTCCGACCCCGATCTTCTGCTCCTGGACGAACCCACCAACCATCTGGATATTCCCGCCATCGAATGGCTGGAGGAGCAGCTGCGCCAGTTTCGCGGTGCCATCGTGCTGATCACCCACGACCGCCGCTTCCTGCAGAACGTGGCCACCTGCATCGCCGAGCTGGATCGCGGCCACCTGCGCACCTGGCAGGGCAGCTACCAGGGCTTCCTGCGCCACCGCGAACAGGAACTGGAGGCGGAAGAGCGCGCCAACGAGCTGTTCGACAAGAAGCTGGCCCAGGAGGAGGTGTGGATTCGCCAGGGGATCAAGGCCCGCCGCACGCGCAACGAGGGCCGGGTGCGCGCCCTGCAGGCGATGCGCCGGGAGCGCCAGCAGCGCCGCGAACAGGTCGGCAGCGCCAATTTTGCAGTGGAGGACGCCTCGCGCTCGGGCAAGATCGTGGCCGAGCTGAAACACGTCAGCAAGGCCTTCGAGGGGCGTCAGATCATCCGCGACTTCTCCACCATTATCCAGCGCGGTGACCGCGTGGGCATTGTCGGTGCCAACGGCGCCGGCAAGTCGACCCTGGTCAAGCTGCTGCTGGGCCAGCTCACGCCGGACAGCGGCACGGTCAGCCTCGGCAGCAAGCTGGAGATCGCCTACTCCGATCAGCTGCGGGACACCCTGGACCCGGAGAAGAACCTGATCGACAACGTCTGCGGCGGCCAGGAATTCATCGAGATCAATGGCAAGCGCCGCCACGCCATCTCCTACCTGGGCGACTTCCTGTTCACCCCGGACCGGGTGCGCACCCCGGTCAAGGCACTCTCCGGCGGCGAACAAAACCGGGCGATTCTGGCGCGCCTGTTCAGCAAGCCCGCCAACCTGCTGGTCCTGGACGAACCCACCAACGACCTGGACGTGGAAACCCTGGAGCTACTGGAGGACATCCTGCTCAACTTCCAGGGCACCCTGATCCTGGTCAGTCACGACCGCGACTTCATGGACCACGTGGTCACCCAGCTCCTGGTCTTGCGCGGCGATGGCAGTGTCGACGAGCAGGCCGGGGGTTACAGCGACTGGGAGGCCCGCGGCGGCCGCCTCGCCGCCCCGCGACCCCCCGGCGAGCCGGATACCGCCTCCACTGCAGCGGCGGCGGACTCATCCGCACCGCAGTCGGCGGCACCCGCGGAGAAAGCTGCCGCGGCACCGACGCCGCCGTCGTCCGCAAAACGCAAGCTTTCCTACAAGGAACAGCGCGAACTGGACGCCCTGCCGGGGCGCATTGAAGCCCTCGAAGAGCAGCAGGTCGCCCTGGAAGCCCGCACGGCGGATCCGGCCTTCTACCAACAGGATCGGGAAACCGTGGAGGCGGTACTGGCGGAGCTGGAAGGGGTGCAGGCCGAGCTGGAAGCGGCCATTGAACGCTGGGCGGAACTCGAGGAGGGCTGAGGAACGCCCTCCTGCGCCTCGCTGCAGGTCTCAGTGCCCCTGCAGCACCTTGCCAACCGCCTCCGCCAGGTAGTCGATGTTGGCACCATTGACGCCCGCCACGTTGATGCGCGAGGAGTCCAGCATGTAAACGCTGTGCTCCCGGCGCAGGCACTGGGCCTGCTCCGGGGTCAGGCCGAGGAAAGAGAACATACCCTTCTCCCGCTCGATAAAGCCGAAGTCGCGGTCGGTGCACTGCTGCAGCTTGCTCACCAGGCTGGTGCGCAATCCGTTGATGCGCCGGCACATGGCCTGGAGCTCGCTCTCCCAGTTTTCCCGCAGGTCGGGGTCATTCAGCACCCGCCCGGCCAGCAGGGCGCCGTGGGCGGGGGGCATGGAATAGACCCGGCGGGCCGCGACCTGGGCCTGGCTGAGCACCGCGTCCGCACGTGCCGGACTGTCGGTAACAAACAGGGACGCGCCGGTGCGCTCGCGGTAGAGGCCAAGGTTTTTCGAGCAGGAGGCGGCGATGATCACCTCCGGCAGGCGCTCAACCAGCAGGCGCAGACCCGCGGCGTCCTGCTCCAGGCCATCCCCCAGGCCCTGGTAGGCGATATCCACCATGGGCGTGAAGCCCTGCTGCTCCGCCAGGGTGGCGACTTCCGCCCACTGCTCCAGGGACAGGTCGGCGCCGCAGGGGTTGTGACAGCAGCCGTGGAGCAGCACTACATCGCCCTTCCCGGCGCGCCGGATGTCCTCCAGCATGGCGCTGAAATTGACCCCGTGGCTGGCGGGCTCGTAGTAGCGGTAGGTCTCGAACTTGAGGCCGACACTGCCCAGCAGGGGGATATGCACCGGCCAGGTCGGGTCGGACACCCAGACCGTCGCGCCCGGCGCGGCGGCGTGAATCACCTCGGCACCAATGCGCAGGGCGCCGCAGCCCCCGGGGGTCTGGATGCTGGTCACGCGCCCGGCTGCCAGGGCAGTGCTGCCCGCCCCCAGCACCAGCGCCTGCATGGCGCGATTGAAATCGGCGTCCCCGGCCGGCGGCAGGTAGGCCTTGGTCGTCTCGCTCTCTATCAGCGCCCGCTGGGCCAGCTGCACGGCATCGAAGACCGGGCACACACCCTCTTCGTTCATGTAAATGCCGACCGTCAGATCCACCTTCTGGGGGTTCGGGTCCGCCCGACAGGCGGCAGCCAGGCCGAGAATCGGGTCGTCGGGCAGCTTGTCCAGTGCGTCCAGCATGGCAAAGGGTCCTCACAGGTTCAGGTTGCGCGCCCGGATGCCCGTCGAACCGGGTGGGCAACGGAGCGGAAACGCGGGAAAGAAGCGCAGTGTACGCAATCGCCAACCGGCAGGCCATAGCGCGCGCCGGCCCCCGCGCCACCCTGGCCTGTGCTAGTCTGCGCGTTTTTCAGGCCAGGGATACTCCCATGCGCAAGCATTTCATCAGCCCGCAGCAACTTCTCGAGGACGCCTTTCGCCTGGCCTGGCAGGTATTCGAGAGCGGGTTTCGGCCGGACCACGTGGTGGGAGTGTGGCGCGGTGGCACGCCGGTGGGCATTGCGGTGCACGAGCTGCTGGACGTCCTCGGTGTGCACACTGACCACAGCGCCATCCGCACCGCTTCCTACACGGGAATCGGGGAGCGCAGCGATCACGTCCAAGTCGAGGGGCTCGAGCCCCTGGTCGACCGCCTGCGCGCCGACCAGGGACTGCTGCTGGTGGACGATGTCCACGACTCTGGGCTGTCACTGGCGCAGGTCATCGCCGAGCTGCAGCGGCGCTGCGGCCGCCACTGTCCGCAGATCCGTATCGCCACCCCCTACTACAAGCCGGAGAGCAACCGCAGCGGCCGCAGGCCCGACTTCTACCTGTATGAAACCGAAGACTGGCTGGTCTTTCCCCACGAGCTGCATGGCCTCACGGTTGAGGAACTGCGCGCCCACAAGCCCGAACTGACGGCAATACTCGAGCAAATGCAGCCATTCCTGTGAATCTGTGTCGGCCCTGATCTATCCTTGCCATTATCCGCGGAGCGAACTAAGGTACACACGCTAAAGTATCTACATTTGGACTCATCATGACGACAACACGCGTCTTCCAGAACGGCAATTCACAGGCGGTCCGCATTCCCCGTGAATTTCAGCTGGATGTGTCCGAAGTGGAGATATTCCGCCGCGGGGACGAGCTGGTCCTGCGCCCGAAGCGCCAGAACCTTGCGGAGGTTCTGGATATCCTTGCCGGCATGCCTGAGGACTTCATGGCCGAAGGCCGCCAGGATCTACCCGCTCAGGAACGGGACTTCGACTGATGCCAGCGTGCTACATGCTGGATACGGATACCTGCATTTATCTCCGCAAACGGCGCCCGCCGGGGGTTGAGGAACGCTTCCGCCAATTGCGTCCCGGAGAGGTGGTCATTTCAACCATCACCTACGGCGAGCTATACAACGGCGCCTTGAAAAGTCGCGAGGCAGCCGCCGCATTGAGCAATCTACAACGCCTGGTGGAGTTGCTTCCCGTCGTGCCGTTACCTGCCACAACCGGGATACACTACGGCGGCATCCGCAGCGCACTGGAAAAGGCCGGCAATATCATCGGGGGCAATGATTTGTGGATTGCCGCTCACGCACTCGAACTTGATCTGGTACTGGTGACAAACAATACCCGGGAGTTTGGTCGAATCCCGCAATTGAAACTGGAAAATTGGCTTAGCGGGTAAACCCCCTCTACAGCGCGTGCTCTAACAGGCGCGCGTAAATCAGCTCCGCCTGCTCACACATGGCTTCGCAACCCGCCGGCACCGGCACCTCCGCCAGCGGCACTTCACTGACCGGCTGGAAGCCGGTGGAGGCCTCCACCGCCGCATACCAGTGGGGCGCCCACACGCCATCGCTGTCCCGGCGCCCGGCGGGCCAGTGCAGCATCTGTTCGACGAAGGGAATACCCAGGCGCCCGCAGAGGGCCCGCAGCACCCGCTCCGGGTTCTCCAGCGTTCGCGCCGAGTCGATCACCGGCGGCGCCTGCCCCAGGCGGTCCGCGACGCGCTGGAACAGCGTCCATTGCTGGGGAAAGCCCAACTCCTCCACCGCAAAGTGCGGGCGCACCCTGGCATAGGAGGCGATGATGCGCCGCGGCTCACGGATCAGGAAGCAATTGCTCAGGCCGTCGGTCCAGGCCATGTCCCTGCGCGGCAGGATATGCTGGGTCATGTGCTTCTGGTAAAACACCCGGCAGCTGGCCGCATCGGCGGTCGCCGGCAGCTCCTCGCGGAGCTGACGAGCCACCTCGTCCCAGTCGCAGCTCATGCTGGCCATGATCGCCGCCCCATCGGGGTGCTGCAGCCCCGTGGCGCTCAGATAGTGCCCGTAGAAAGGCTCATCAACCACGGCGCAGTCGGGTCGGTTCTCGAAGGCACGCATCAGCGCCGTGCTGATGTTCCGCGGCCCCGACCACATGGCAATGCGCAGGAGCTCCACGGCTCAGCCCCTCGGGTGCCCGCGACCGGGCCCGTCGATGTAGCGCGCCACCACCTCGCGGTAATGGGCCTGCAGGCGCCTGACCACAGGTTTCTCGCCCCCGGGCTCGCCGATCACCCGGCCATCCACCTCGGTGACCGGCACCAGACCGGCAAAGGTTCCGGTGACGAAGGCCTCCTCGGCGTTGTAGACGTCGGTCAGGGTGAAATTGGTCTCGCGCACGGTCATGCCCAGCTCGCGCCCCATCATCAGCACCTTCTCCCGGGTGATGCCATCCAGGCAATAGTCCCCGGTAGACGTCCACAGCTCGCCGCGGCGCACAATGAAGAAGTGGGTGGAATTGCAGGTGGCGACAAAGCCGTGGGGGTCCAGCATCAGGGCCTCGTCCGCGCCGGCCTTCGCTGCCTGGATGCAAGCGCCAATGCAGTTCAGCTTGGAGTGGGTGTTGAGGCTGGGATCCTGCACGTCGGAATAGCCCCGGCGCACGTAAACCGTGTACAAGCGTACGCCCTGCTCCACGACCTCCGGCAGGGCCGCCTTGTACTCGGGGATGATCACCACCGTGGGCGGGGTGATGGTCATGCGCGGGTCCTGGTAGGGCGTGGCTTTCACGCCCCGGGACACCATCAGGCGGACATGCACGCCGTCGTCCATGCCGTTGGCCGCCAACAAGCGGTACAGCCGCCGCGCCAGGTCCTCGCGGGTGAAATCCGGCTGGAAGTCGAGGGTCTTCATGCCCTCGAACAGGCGCTCCAGATGGCGCTCCAGGAACAGCACGGTACCGCGCTCCACCCGCAGGCCCTCCCAGACTCCGTCGCCGAGTATGAAGCCGGAATCGAACACCGAGATGCGCGCCTGGTCCCGGTGGAAATGTTCACCGTTGATCTCAATGAGGATGTCGGCGTTGCGGGCATCACCCGCGGTTTCATGGGTACCTTGCATGCCGGGCTCCGCTGCTGCGTGGTAAACTGGCCGGCGGTTTCAGCAGGGATATTCCGCGTGAGCGACGACCGCGACACACTATACGCAAAGCCAGTGCCCGAACCCAGCGCCTTCCGCTTTGACGACAGCGTGGCCCGGGTTTTCCCGGACATGATCAAGCGCTCCGTGCCCGGCTACACCACCATCGTGGCCATGACCGGCCTGCTGGCGGGGCGCTTTGCCACCCCCGGCAGCCGCCTGTACGACCTCGGCTGCTCCCTGGGTGCCTCCACTCTGGCCATGCGCCAGAATGTGCAGCACCGGGACTGTGTGATTGTCGGGGTCGACAGCTCGGACGCCATGCTGATCCGCTGCCGCACGGTGATCGATACCGACAGCCACGAGCTCCCGGTGGAACTGGTCTGCGCCGACCTGGTGGACGTGCCGATCGAGAACGCCTCGGTGGTGGTGCTCAATTTCACCCTGCAGTTCATCCCGCGGGAAGCCCGCGACGCCGTCATTCAGCGCATTTTCGATGGCCTTCGCCCCGGCGGCATCCTGGTCCTTTCGGAGAAAGTGGTCTTCGAGGACCCGCGCCTCGACGCCCTGAACATCGAGTTGCACCACGATTTCAAGCGCGCCAATGGCTACAGCGACCTGGAGATTGCCCAGAAGCGCGACTCCCTGGAGGGCGTGCTGCGCCGTGAAACCCTCAACCAGCATCGCGAGCGCGCGCGCCGCGTCGGTTTCAGCAGCTGCGATGTGTGGTTCCAGTGCTTCAATTTCGCCTCCCTGGTGGCCCTGAAGTGAGAGCTTTCCACAGCCCGCAGCACAGCAACAGGTACGGGAACGCTCGCTGAGATGATCGATCTGCAAACTCTGCTGGAACGCTGGCGGGAGGGCCCGCTGGCCGCCTGGGCGGAAAAACTGCCGGCCCAGGTCGAGCGCGGCCTCTCCGTGGAGCGCTACGGCGACCTGCCGCGCTGGCAGGCGGTCCTGGAGGCATTGCCCGAACTCCCCGTCAGCCAGCGCCACCTGGACCGCGCCCGGGTGGGCGCCGACTGCGACCCACCGCTATCGGAAACCGCACGCGCCAGCCTGCGGGACACCCTCCAGGGGCTGCACCCCTGGCGCAAGGGCCCCTTCGAGCTGTTCGGCGTGCACATCGATACCGAGTGGCGCTCGGACTGGAAATGGGAGCGCATCGCGCCCCACCTGGATGACCTCAACGGCCGGCGCGTGCTGGACGTGGGCTGCGGCAGCGGCTACCACTGCTGGCGCATGGCCGGCGCCGGGGCCAGCGAAGTCATCGGCATCGACCCCACGCCCCTCTTCGTACTGCAATTTCTGGCTCTGCAGAAGTACCTGCGGCAGCCCGGCGTGTGGGTCCTGCCCCTGGGCATTCAGCATGTCCCGCCCAGGCTGCAGGCCTTCGACACAGTGTTCTCGATGGGCGTACTCTATCACCGCCGCTCGCCCATGGACCACCTGCAGGAACTGCGCGATTGTCTGCGACCCGGTGGCCAGCTGGTGCTGGAAACCCTGGTCATCGAAGGCGGACCCGGCGCCACCCTGGTGCCCCAGGGCCGCTACGCGCGCATGGGCAATGTCTGGTTCCTGCCCAGTTGCGACAGCCTGCTGGGCTGGTTGCGCAAGCTGAAATTCCGGCAGCCGGAAGTTGTCGACGTCAGTGTGACCTCGACCGAGGAGCAGCGCAGCACCGAGTGGATGCGCTTTCAGTCGCTGGCGGACTTTCTCGATCCCGAGGATCCCAGCCGCACCCTGGAAGGCTACCCGGCGCCGCGACGGGCGGTGGTGAGGGCCTACGCACCGGGATAATGGCCACATTTCCGGGGTTGTTCTAGCCCGCTCCGACACGCGCTCGCGCCTCCGAGCATCGTGCCCTGCACGGACATTGCCTCTTAGCGGGTAACGAAATCAGCGGCAGAGCTGCCAATAGCAGAATTGCTGCTGGAAGCTACGACCCAACCTTCTTACGACGCGCCGGACCAGCGAGGGGCTGTCGGGCAGTTGTGGGACCGTCGCCGGCCATGGACGGCCGGCGACGAGCGTACATGGATGTACTTGCAGCGTGTCCCACAACTGCCCGACAGCCCCTCGCGGGGTTGGCACCGAAGGCGAGAAGAAGCAGGCGCCGCTCAGTGCAGCGGCTTCTTCCCCCGCTGGTGATCCTGGAACACGATCTCGAAGACCTCGCGGTAGTTCCGCGCGAAGTGCACATCCAGTCCCTCGCGCAGGTAGTCCGGCAGCTCCTCGAAGTCCCGGCGGTTGGCGTCGGGCAGGATCAGCTCCATGATCTTCACCCGGCGGGCCGCAATGACCTTCTCGCGAATCCCGCCCACGGGCAGCACCTGCCCGGTCAGGGTGAGCTCGCCGGTCATCGCCAGGGGCCGGCGGATGCGCTCCTGGCGGGACAGGGAAATCAGCGCCGTGGCCATGGTAATGCCGGCACTCGGGCCGTCCTTGGGCGTGGCGCCCTCGGGCACGTGCAGGTGGACCATGCTGGTATCAAAGAAATCCGGGTCGCACCCGTAGTCCTTGAGGTGTGAAACCACATAGCTGTAGGCGATCTCCGCCGACTCCTTCATGGTGTCGCCGAGGCGCCCGGTGAGCTTGAAAACGCGATTCAGGGTGTGCACCTGGGAGGATTCGATGGCCAGGGTGGCACCGCCCATGGCGGTCCAGGCGAGGCCGGTCGCCACGCCCGGTCCGCGCAGGAGTTTTTCCGCGTGGAACACCGGCTTGCCCAACAGGGACTCGATATCCTTCTTGCCGATGCGGATGCGCTCGGCCTCGCCCTCGACCAGGCGCACGATCGACTTGCGCATGATCCGCGCCAGCTGCTTCTCGAGGTTGCGCACCCCGGCCTCCCGGCAGTAGCTCTCGATCACGTACTTGAGCGCCGGGTCGTTGATCTTCAATTGATCGCTCTTCAAGCCGTGACGCTTGCGCAGCTTGGGCCACAGGTGGTTGCGGGCAATCGCCAGCTTCTCCTCGGCCACGTAACCGGACAGGCGCAGGATCTCCATGCGGTCCAGCAGCGGGCCGGGAATCGTGTCCAGCTGGTTGGCAGTGCAGACGAACAGCACCTGGGACAGATCCACCCGCAGATCCAGGTAGTGATCGAGGAAGTCACTGTTCTGCTCGGGGTCGAGCACTTCCAGCAGGGCCGAGGCGGGGTCGCCACGGAAGGAAGCGCCGATCTTGTCGATCTCGTCGAGCATGATCACCGGGTTGGCGACCTTGACCTCCTTCAAGGCCTGCACGAACTTGCCGGGCATGGCGCCGATGTAGGTGCGGCGGTGCCCCTTGATCTCCGCCTCGTCGCGCATGCCGCCGAGGCTGAAGCGGTAGAACTCGCGGCCCAGGGCATCCGCCACCGAGCGGCCGATGCTGGTCTTGCCCACCCCGGGCGGCCCCACCAGCAACAGAATGGAGCCCTTGATCTCGCCCTTGAAGGCACCCACCGCCAGGAACTCCAGGATGCGCTTTTTCACATCCTCCAGGCCGTCGTGATGGGCGTCGAGCACCTCGCGGGCGTGCTTCAGCTCCAGGTGGTCCTCACTGGTCACCCCCCAGGGCACCTGGGTGGCCCAGTCGAGGTAGGTGCGGGTGACCCCGTATTCGGGGGAGCCGGTTTCCAGGATGGACAGTTTCTGCAGCTCGTCCCGCAGCCGCTTTTCCACCGGCTCCGGCATCGTCAGCGCGTCCATGCGCTCCTCGAACAGCTCGACATCGGTGCTGCGGTCGTCCTTGGAGATGCCCAGCTCCTTCTGGATCACCTTGAGCTGCTCGCGCAGGAAGAATTGTCGCTGCTGCTCCGAGACCTTCTCGTTGACCTGGCTGGTGATCTTGCCCTGGAGCTCCGCCACCTCGCGCTCGTGACGCAGCAGCAGCAGGACCTTCTCCATGCGCGCCAGCAGCGGCAGGGTATCGAGGATTTCCTGCAGTTCATCGCCCTTGGCCGAGGTCAGGGCTGCGGAAAAGTCGGTCAGGACGCTGGGCTGGTTGGGGCTGAAATTGCCCAGGTACTGCTTCAGCTCCTCGCCGTAGAGCGGGTTGAGCGGCAGCAACTCCTTGATTTCCTTGATCAGGGCCATCGCGTAGGCCTTGATCTCGTCGCTGTCGCGGTCCCCCTGGCTGCGGGGATACTCCACCTGCACGCGATAGGGTGGCTCGTCGTTCAGCCAGCGCACAATGCGAAAACGCTTGATGCCCTGGGCCAGGAACTGACCCGGGTTGTCGCCACCGCCCGAGGGCGGCCGGTGCAGACGCACCACGCAACCGATTTGCGGGAAGCTGGAGGCCCGGCTGTTGCCGGCCTCGTGCTGCTCGACATAGGACAGCCCGACCAGCCCGTGGCCGTCCTTCGCGACAGCCTCGAGGGTGCTCCCCCATTCCCGGGGGTTGATGATGACCGGCTGGATCTGGCCGGGGAAAAACGGCCGGTTGGGGATCGGGATCAGGTGCAGGGTCTCGGGCAGCACGTCCTCCGCCACCGCGGGGGCGTGTCGGGATTCACCTTCGGGATAGACCTGGTCATCACTCATAACTTCCGCTTCCTGACTGTGGCTGCACTGTCAGGGGATATGGGTGCGCCATACCCCATTTCAAGCCGCGCCCCGGTTCTGTCGTGCCCGTGCTCGCGTTATACTCGACGTTTTTCACCCACGCCTTATGCGAGGACACCACGTTGCACATCGACCAGGCCAGTGAGCCCCAACTGCGCGAACAACTCCAGGATCTCTACGACCGCTTCGATCAACTGGCGGCGCGGAAACTCAATCTGGACATCACCCGCGGCAAGCCGAGTGCGGCCCAGGTCAGTCTTTCCGATGCGCTGGACGGTATTCTGGGCGGCGACTACCGCGCCGCCGACGGCACCGATGCCCGCAACTACGGCGGCCTGGATGGCCTGCCCGAGGCCCGCGCCCTGTTCGGTGAGGTACTCGGCACCCGCCCCGAAGAGACCCTGGTGGGAGGCAACAGCTCCCTGACCCTGATGTACCAGGTGATGGACTTCGCCCTCAGCGAAGGCCTGCGCGGCCAGGAAAGTGCCTGGGCCAACCTCGACACGGTGAAGTTTCTCTGCCCGGTGCCCGGCTACGACCGCCACTTCTCCGTGTGCGAGTACCTCGGCATTGAAATGATCAACGTGCCGATGCTCGACACCGGGCCGGACATGGATGAAGTCGAGCGCCTGGTGGCGGAGGATCCTGCGATCAAGGGGATCTGGTGCGTGCCGCGCTTCTCCAACCCCACCGGTTGCGTCTACGACGACGCCACGGTGGAACGCCTCGCGCGGCTGCCCAAACTGGCTTCGGAAGACTTCATCGTCATGTGGGACAACGCCTACGCCGTGCACCAGTTGCGCGAGGATGCCGCGGCGCTGGCCTCCATCAGCGAATACGCCCGGCGCTTCGAGACCATGGACGGCATTTTCCAGTTCGGCTCCACCTCCAAGGTGACCTTCGCCGGCGCCGGCGTCGCCTTCGTCGGCAGCTCCGAACGCAACCTTTCCGCCCTCAAGGCCCACCTGGCCTTCCAGACCATCGGCCCGGACAAGGTCAACCAGCTGCGCCATGTGCGCTTCCTCAAGGACAGCGACACCCTGGCCGCCCACATGGCGCGCCATGCGGAGCTGCTGAAACCGCGCTTCGACTGCGTACTGAATACCCTGGAGCGCGAGCTCGGCGACACCGGCATGGGCAGCTGGACCGCGCCCGAGGGAGGCTATTTTGTTTCCTTTGACGCCCTGCCCGGGCTGGCCCAGGAAATTGTCGACCTGGCCGGCAAGATCGGCGTCAAGCTGACCCCGGCCGGCGCCACCTTCCCCTACGGCAAGGACCCGGAGAACCGCAATATCCGCATCTCGCCCAGCTTTCCCTCTCTCGAGGACCTGGAAGCGAGCATGGAAGCCTTCGTGGTGTGCGTAAAACTGGCGTCGGTGAAGCACAAACTGGGCGCCTGAAGGCGCCCTCGCGAGACGCGTCATACCTTCACTACTGGGGGCCCGCCGGGCCCCCGGGACCCATCCTCAGTCGTCGCGGCCGACCTGCGGCTGCATGCCGGGTACCGGGAAGGAGGTGACGTTGCCGCGGCTGCTGCCGGCGGGGGCGTCGGAAACTTTGGCCGGCCCCTCTTTTTCCACCTCGTCGATACGGATGATCGCCTGCAGCGGTACATAACTGCGCTTGACCCCGGCGAACTCGGTTTTCAGCTTTTCCTCGCCCGGATCCACCAGGATCTGTGAGCGCTCCCCGAACACGAATTCCTCGATCTCGATAAAGCCCCACATGTCGCTCTGGTAGATCTGGCGGGCAAACACCTCAAACACCTGGTTGGCGTTGTGGAAGATCACCTTGTAGACGGGCTGGCTGGGCATTGCGACCTCTTCGCGTCGCCGCCACGGAGGAGGCGGCGGGTGGCTGTGGAAAGGGGGCGAATACTACCACTCCGGGCACCCGCCAGCTACCGGCCCCCTGTGCGCCGGCGGGTCAAATGGGTATAATTGCCGCCCATTTTTTGACCAGCCCCCGATCCGGGAGCAAAGAGGACCCGTGAGCAAGAAGCTCTACATCCAGACCCACGGCTGCCAGATGAACGAGTACGATTCCGCGCGCATGCGCGACCTGCTCCAGGACAGTCACGGCCTGACGCCCACGGACACGCCCGAGGAGGCGGATGTCCTGCTTCTGAACACCTGCTCGATCCGCGAGAAAGCCCAGGAAAAGGTCTTTCACCAGCTGGGGCGCTGGAAGCACCTGAAACAGAAGAATCCCGACCTGATTATCGGCGTGGGCGGCTGCGTGGCCAGCCAGGAAGGCGCCGAGATCGGCAAACGGGCACCCTATGTAGACCTGGTTTTTGGCCCCCAGACCCTGCACCGGCTGCCGGAAATGATGGCGGAGCGCGCCACCCGCGGGCCCGGCGGCACCCTGGTGGTGGACGTGAGTTTCCCGGAAATCGAGAAATTCGATCGCCTGCCGGAGCCCAAAGTCGAGGGGCCCACCGCTTTTGTCTCCATCATGGAGGGCTGCAGCAAGTACTGCACCTTCTGTGTGGTGCCCTACACCCGGGGCGAGGAAGTCTCCCGCCCCCTGGACGACGTCATCGCGGAAATCGCCCACCTGGCCGCCGGCGGCGTGCGCGAGGTGAACCTGCTGGGGCAGAACGTCAACGCCTACCGCGGCGACAACCACCTGGGCGAGACGGTCGATTTTGCCGAACTGCTGCACTTCGTCGCCCGCATTCCGGGTATCGAGCGCATCCGCTATACCACCTCCCACCCGGTGGAGTTCTCCGACGCCCTGATCCAGGCCTACGCCGAGATCCCCCAGCTGGTGGACCACCTGCACCTGCCGGTGCAGAGCGGTTCCGACCGCGTGCTGATGGCCATGAAGCGCGGCCACACCGCCCTGGAGTACAAGTCAAAAATCCGACGTTTACGCAAGATACGCCCCGATATCAGCATTTCCTCGGACTTTATCATCGGTTTCCCCGGTGAAAGCGAGGCCGACTTCGCCGCCACCATGCAGCTGATCGACGACATCGGCTTCGACACTTCCTTCAGTTTCGTCTACAGCGCCCGCCCCGGCACCCCCGCCGCGGAGCTGCCCGACGACACCGACGAAGCGGTCAAGAAGCAGCGCCTGCAGATCCTCCAGGCCCGCATCCTGCAGCAGGCCCAGGCAATCAGCCGGCGCATGGTCGGCAGCACCCAGCGCATCCTGGTCAGCGGCCCCTCGAAAAAGGACCCGGGCCAGCTGCAGGGGCGCACGGAAAACAACCGCGTAGTCAACTTCCGCTGCGACGATCACGGCCTGATCGGCGATTTCGTCGACGTGGAGATCCTCGAGGCCCTGCCCAACTCCCTGCGCGGCCAGCTGGCGCCCGGGCATCCGATGCGGGCAACTGGTTGACTAGTGATCAATCCGGTATATCCTGTCTTTCCATGCACAAACGCCCACGAGGGCCGAAGAGCGACTTGAACAGCGAACCTCCCACGCAAGCGTCTGCCCGGACGACTTTTACCCTGGAACCCAATGATGCCCGCCATCTGGCCCTGCTCTGCGGCCAGCTGGACAGTCATTTGCGCCAGATCGAAAGCCGTCTCGGCATCAGCATTCACAACCGGGGCAACGAGTTCCTGCTCACGGGTCCGGAGACCGCCGTGGCCCAGGGCCGCGAGCTGTTGCAGCACCTTTACCGCGAGGTCTGCCAGGGCGTGGGCCTGAGCCCGGAGTCCCTGCACCTCCAGCTGCAGCAGACCGGCATGGAAGCTCCCGAGCCGGTGGATGACGGCGCCGTGGAATCCCTGCAGGTCATCCGCACCAAGCGCGCCTCGGTGAAACCCCGCGGCAAGAACCAGCAGGGCTACGTGCGCACCATCAAGCAGTGCGACATCAACTTCGGCATCGGCCCGGCGGGCACCGGCAAGACCTACCTGGCGGTGGCCTGCGCAGTAGAGGCCCTGCTCGAAGAGCGGGTACGGCGCATCCTGCTGGTGCGCCCGGCGGTGGAGGCGGGGGAAAAACTCGGCTTCCTGCCGGGTGACCTGACCCAGAAGATCGATCCTTACCTGCGCCCGCTCTACGACGCCCTCTACGAGATGCTCGGCTTCGAGACAGTCAACAAGTTCATTGAGCGCAATGTGGTGGAAGTGGCGCCGCTGGCCTTCATGCGCGGCCGCACCCTGAACAATGCCTTCATCATCCTGGACGAGGCCCAGAACACCACCCGGGAGCAGATGAAGATGTTCCTGACCCGGATCGGCTTCGGCTCCACTGCCGTGATCACGGGCGATGCCACCCAGATCGATTTGCCACGGGGCATTCCCTCGGGCCTGACCCATGCCAGCAAGATCCTGACCGGCGTCGAGGGTATCGGCTTTACCTTCTTCGGCAGCCGAGACGTGGTGCGTCACCCCCTGGTACAACGCATCGTGGAAGCCTACGACGCCCACGACGACAAGGCCCTGCACCTCGACAAGAGCAAGCCATGAGCCTGCAGATCGACATCCAGCGCGCCTGCAGCGAGCCCGCCCCCGACGAGGATGACATACGCAGCTGGTTGAGCGCGGTACTCGACCGGGAGCGCCCGGGGCAGGACAGCGAGCTGTGCCTGCGCCTGGTCGACGAGACCGAAATGACGGCGCTGAACAGCACCTGGCGCGGCAAGGCCGGGCCCACCAACGTGCTCTCCTTCCCCGCGGACCTGCCCCCCGAGCTGGCGCTGCCACTGCTGGGCGATATTGTCATTTGCAGCCCCGTCGTGGCCCGGGAAGCCGCAGCCCAGGGCAAGCCGGCCCGGGCCCACTGGGCCCACCTGCTGGTGCACGGCTGTCTGCACCTGCTCGGCCACGATCACATTGACCCCGAGGAAGCCCGGGCCATGGAGGCCCTGGAAACCCGACTGCTCGCCACCCTCGGTTTTCCCTGCCCCTATGAAGAGGAGCCCGTAACGCCATGAGCGAAGATCGATCAAGTCACGAGTCAGGAGACCGCTCCTGGCTCGAGAAGATCGCCCTGCTGTTTTCCTCCGAGCCCCACAATCGCCGGGACCTGGAGGACGTGCTGGCCATCGCCGCCGAAAATGAGGTGATCGACCCGGACGCGCGCAGCATCATGGAAGGTGCCATGAAGGTCAGCGACATGCAGGTGCGGGACATCATGATCCCCCGCGCCCAGATGGTGGTGATCAAGGCGGGCGCCACGCTGGAGGAAATGCTCCCGCAGATCATCCGTTCCGCCCACTCGCGCTACCCGGTGGTGGGGGAGAGCCCCGATGACGTCCAGGGCATCCTGCTGGTCAAGGACATGCTGCCGGAGATCCTCAGCCAGGACCACTCGGAGTTCCGCATTCAGAACCTCCTGCGCCCGGCCGTCGTGGTACCGGAAAGCAAGCGGCTCAACGTATTGCTGCGGGAATTCCGCGAGAACCGCAACCACATGGCCATCGTGATTGACGAGTACGGTGGTGTCGCCGGCCTGGTGACCATCGAGGATGTCCTGGAGGAAATCGTCGGCGACATCGAGGATGAAACCGATGTCGAAGAGGACCAGTTCATCCGCAAGATCGGCGACGGCGACTACTTCGTGAAGGCACTCACGCCGATCGAGGACTTCAACGACTACTTCCACACCCGCTTCAGTGACGAGGAGTTCGACACCATCGGCGGGCTGGTCATCCAGGCCTTCGGCCACATGCCGGCGCGCAACGAGGTGACCTGGATCGACGACTGTGAGTTCAAGGTGATCAACGCCGACCAGCGCAAAATCCACAGCCTGCGCATGCGTCCCGCGGCGCGCTGACTATGGACGAGGCGCGCCTGCACCCGGCCTGGGTCGTCCTGCTGGCACCCCTCGCGGGCGCCCTGGTCACCCTGTCCCTGGCGCCCTTCGGATTCTGGCCGGCGGGCATTCTCAGCTGCGCTCTCTACGCCTGGCTGCTGTCCCGCTGCACACCCCGCCAGGCCCTGTGGCGGGGCTGGCTCTACGGCCTGGGCCTGTTCGGCTCGGGCGTGTCCTGGGTCTACGTCAGCATCCACGTCTACGGCTATGCCAGTGTCCCGCTGGCGGCCCTGCTCACGGTCCTCTTCTGCGCGGGACTGGCCCTGCTGCAGGCCCTGTTCGCCGGCGTCTATGTACGCTGGGTGCGCGCCCTGCCGGGGGGTATGCTGGTGGGCTTCCCGGCCCTGTGGGTGCTGTTTGAATGGCTGCGCAGCTGGCTGTTTACCGGCTTCCCCTGGCTGTTCCTCGGCTATGCTCACCTGGACAACTGGCTGGCCGGCTGGGCGCCCATCCTCGGGGTCTATGCGCTCTCTTTTGCCACCGTGCTCACCGGCAGCTGTTTGTTTCTCGCCTGGCGCAGCCGCCAGGCAGCCGCCCTGGCCACTTATGCCGTGATCCTGGTCACCCTCTGGGGCGGCGGCGCCATCCTGCGCCCCATCGAATGGGTGGTGCCCGGCGCCGCGGAGCCCCTCTCGGTCGCCCTCTACCAGCCGGATATTCCCCAGGAGCGCAAGTGGTCGCCGGGCGAGTTTCCGCGCATCGTGGAGCAGTTCGAGCGCGCCCTGCCGCGACAGTACGGCCACGACATCATCCTGTGGCCGGAATCCGCCCTGCCGCGCTTCTATCACCAGGTCCGCGACATCCTCGACCCGATCGACAGCCACGCGCGCCTGCTGGACGAGACCCTGATTACCGGCATTCCCTGGCGCGAAGCGGGCAGCGACCAGTACTACAACAGCATCGTGGCCCTGGGTGCCGGTGAAGGCCTGTACCACAAACAGCGCCTGGTGCCCTTTGGCGAATACGTTCCCCTGGAGAGCTGGCTGCGGGGCCTGATCGCTTTCTTTGACCTGCCCATGTCCGGATTCAGCGCCGGGCCACCGGGACAGGACCTGCTGGTGGCGAACGGTTACCGCCTGGCACCCTTTATCTGCTACGAAATCGTCTACCCCGACCTGGTGGCGGAGGGCGCGCGCCGGGCCGACCTGCTGGTGACCATCAGCAATGACAGCTGGTTCGGCGCCTCCATCGGCCCGCTGCAGCACCTGGAGATGGCGCGCATGCGGGCCCTGGAAACCGGCCGCTATCTGCTGCGGGGCACCAACAACGGCGTCTCTGCCATTATCGATCACCGCGGCCGCATCCTGGCGCAGAGCCCGCAGTTCGAGGAAGTCGTGCTCACCGGCGAGGCCCAGGTGATGCTGGGCAGCACCCCCTTCGCCAGCTTCGGCTCGCGTCCGGTGCTCTCCGCCTGTCTGCTGGTATTGCTGCTGATGCTGGTGCTCTATCACACGCTCTGGCGGGAGAACGACTGACGGTGTGGTAGAATGCGCGGTTTTCCCGACCCGCTCCGACGCGGCCACAGCCGGCCCCGGAGCCCCTGACTGGCGCGAGCATTCATGGAACAGCACTACCAACCCCAGGATCTGGAGCAGGCCGTCCAGGCCCACTGGCAGACGCAGCGCACTTTCTGTGTGCAGCAGGACGACCAGCGCGAGAAGTTCTACTGCCTGGCCATGTTCCCCTACCCCAGCGGCAAGCTGCACATGGGGCATGTCCGCAACTACACCATCGCCGACGTCATCGCCCGCTTCCAGCGCATGCAGGGCAGGAATGTGCTGCAGCCGATGGGCTGGGATGCGTTCGGTCTGCCGGCGGAAAATGCCGCCATCAAGAACAACGTCCCCCCCGCCCGCTGGACCCGGGAAAACATTGCCTACATGCGCGCCCAGCTGCAGCGCCTGGGCTTTGCCTATGACTGGGAACGGGAAATCGCCACCTGCGAGCCCGAGTACTACCGCTGGGAGCAGTGGTTCTTCACCCGCCTCTTCGAGCGCGGCCTGGCCTACAAAAAACAGGCCGAAGTAAACTGGTGTGAAAACGATCAGACCGTACTGGCCAACGAGCAAGTGGTGGACGGCAAGTGCTGGCGCTGTGACAACCCGGTGGAGCGCCGCGAGATCGACCAGTGGTTCATCCGCATCACCGATTACGCCCAGCAACTGCTGGACGACCTCGACCAGCTGGAGCACTGGCCCGAGCAGGTGCGCACCATGCAGCGCAACTGGATTGGCCGCTCCGAGGGCGTCGAGCTGGATTTCGGGCTGCCGGATAACGGGGCCCTGCGGGTCTACACCACCCGCCCGGATACCCTGATGGGGGTGACCTACCTCGCCGTGGCGCCTCAGCATCCGCTGGCCCGCGCCGCCGCCGAGGGCAACCCCGAGCTGGCCGCCTTCATCGAGGAGCAGAGCCATATCAAGGTGGCCGAGGCGGACCTCGCCACCATGGAGAAGCGAGGCATGGCCACCGGTCGTACCGCGCGCCACCCGATCACCGGCGAGGAACTGCCGGTTTGGGTCGCCAACTTCGTACTGATGAGCTACGGCTCCGGCGCCGTCATGTCGGTGCCCGGCCACGACCAGCGCGACTGGGAGTTCGCCACCCGCTACGGCCTGCCGATTCAGCAGGTGGTGCGCCCCGCAGACGATCAGCCCTGTGACCTCGACCAGGCCGCCTTCACCGACAAGGGCATCCTGGTCAACTCCGGCGAATTCGACGGCCTGGACTTCGCCGCGGCCTTTGACGCCATCGCCGACCGCCTGGAAGCCGAGGGCAAGGGCACGCGCAAGGTCAACTTCCGCCTGCGCGACTGGGGGGTTTCCCGCCAGCGCTACTGGGGCGCCCCCATCCCGATCATCAACTGCGACAGCTGCGGCGCGGTCCCGGTGCCGGCGGAAGACTTGCCCGTGGTGCTGCCCACCGACGTCGCCTTCGAGGGCGTCGGCTCGCCGATCAAGAAGATGCCCGAGTTCTATCGCACCACCTGCCCGAAATGCGGCGGCGAAGCGGAGCGGGAAACCGACACCTTCGACACCTTCATGGAGTCCTCCTGGTACTACGCCCGCTATGCCTGCCCCGGCAACGACCGGGCCATGCTGGACGATGAAGCCAAGTACTGGACCCCGGTGGACCAGTATGTCGGCGGCATTGAACACGCCATCCTGCACCTGCTCTACGCGCGTTTCTTCCACAAGCTGCTGCGGGACGAGGGCCTGGTGGACTCCGACGAGCCCTTCGTGCGCCTGCTGACCCAGGGCATGGTGCTGAAGGACGGCGCCAAGATGTCCAAGTCCAAGGGCAATACCGTGGACCCGCAGGCCCTGATCGACCGCTACGGCGCCGACACCGTGCGCCTGTTCAGCATGTTCGCGGCGCCGCCCGAGCAGTCCCTGGAGTGGTCCGACTCCGGCGTCGAGGGCGCCAACCGCTTCCTCAAGCGGCTGTGGAAACTGATCGCCGGCCACGTGGCCGCCGGCCCCGCACCCGAGCTGGCGCTGGATGCCCTGGATGACGCCCAGCGCAACGCCCGGCGCAAGACCCACGAAACCATCGCCAAGGTCGGCGACGACTACGGCCGGCGCCAGACCTTCAACACCGCGATCGCGGCGGTGATGGAACTCTGCAACGAACTGGGCCGGCTGGACGACAGCCCCGCCTCCCGGGCCGTGCTGGACGAGGGCCTGCGCGCAGTGGTACTGATGCTGTGCCCGGTGGTACCCCATGTCTGCCACCAGTTGTGGCAGGCCCTGGGGGGCAGTGGCGAGGTGGTCAACGCGCCCTGGCCCGCCGTCGACGAGACGGCTCTGACCCGGGACAGCATCGACATGGCGGTGCAGGTGAACGGCAAACTGCGCGCCACCATGTCGGTGCCCGCCGATGCCGACCGCGAGGCCATCGAGGCCGCGGCCCTGGCCCAGGAGAATGCCCAGCGCTTCCTGGAAGGCGTCACGGTGCGCAAGGTGATTGTGGTGCCCGGCAAACTGGTTAACATAGTGGCCAAGTGATGGCCACGGAGAAGCCCATGCTGCGCACTGCCTTCGTTCTTCTGCTCGCCGGCCTGCTGACGGGCTGCGGTTTCCAGCTGCGCGGTGACAGCAGCGCCACCGCCCTGCCGGAGAGCTGGCGGCAGATGGCGCTGGAGACCGGCAACCCGAACAGCGAGTTCAGCCGCGAACTGCAGGCGCGCTTCTCCGCCAACGGGGTCGAGTGGGTGGAGCGCGGCGAGGCCGCCTATATCCTGGAGCTCTCCCCCGAGCGCTTCCAGCAGCGCAACCTGTCCCTCAACAACCAGGCCCGGGCCGCCGAATTCGAACTCACCATGCGCGCCAATTTCAGTGTGCGCGACCGGCAGGGGGAGATCGCCATGCCGTCCACCGAGGCCGTGGTGGTGAAGCAAATGGAAAATGACCCCCGCAACGTGGTCGGCAAGGCCGAGGAAATCCGCATTCTGCAATCCGAGATGCGCGGTGAACTGGCCCGACAGATCCTCCGCCGTATCGGCTTCCACGCCGCCGCCCGCTGATGCAGGTCAAGCCGGAGCAACTGCGCGGCCATCTGGAGAAACAGTGCCTCCCTGCCTACCTCCTGCACGGTGACGAACCGCTGCTGCTGCAGGAATGCGCCGACCTGGTTCGCCAGGCGGCCCGCCGCGAAGGCTGCAGCGAACGCGAACTGCTGGAAGTGGACGACGACCGCTTCGACTGGGGCCAGCTGCGCGACAGTGCCGCCGAGATGTCACTCTTCGGCGACCGCAAGCTGATCGAAATCCGCCTGCCCTCGGGCAAGCCCGGTGCCGCCGGCAGCAAGGCGCTGTGCGAGTACCTGGAGCGCGGCAGCAACGACATCCTGCTGTTGCTCTGCGGCAAGGTGGACCAGCAGTCCCAGAACAGCAAGTGGTTCAAGGCCCTGGACAAGGCCGGCGCCGCGGTCCGGGTCTGGCCGGTGGGTGCCCGGGAAATGCCGCGCTGGTTGCGCCAGCGGCTGCAGGCAGCGGGGCTGGAGATCGATGCCGATGCCCTGGAGCTGCTCGCGGAACGCCTGGAGGGCAACCTCTATGCCGCCGTACAGGAAGTCGAGAAACTGGTGCTGCTGGCCGGGAACGGCCGCGTCAGCCTGGACACGGTGACCGCTTCCGTCCTGGACAATGCCCGCTACAACCTCTTCGCCATGCTGGACACCGCCCTGCGCGGGGAGGCGGAGGCGGCCCTGCGCATGCTGCGCGGTCTCCGCGGCGAAGGCAGCGACAGCATGCCGATCCTCTGGGTACTGGCGCGGGAGCTGCGCACCCTGCACGGTCTCCAGCTCGAGTGCGAGGCCGGGGCACCGGTCAGCCAGGTACTTCAGCGCCACCGGGTATGGAAGAGCCGGCTGGCCGCCACCCAGGCGGCCCTGGAGCGCCACGCCAGTCCCTCGCTGGCGCAGCTGCTGCGCCAGGCCCAGCAGGTGGATGCCTGTATCAAGGGCTTTGCCCCCGGGAAACCCTGGGACCGTCTGGAGGCCCTGCTGCTGGCACTCGCCGGAGTCAAACTGCCAGCCGCTCCGGCCCGTCTGGCCTAAACCTCCACAGCACTTCTGCCGCGCCCATACCGCGGTCGCTCTCCTGCTCTCCTGCTAAACCCCCGCGGCCCCGCTTGCGACTGCGGACCTGTGCGTTCAGGCGACAGGTCATCCTGCGCCCTTGTTCCCTTCACTTGCAATCCGCCACCCGCCAAACTACTGTATATCCATACAGCACAAGGGACAAACCGCGGAGGCAAGGCCACCATGGACAGCACCACTTACACCGAGCACCACAAGAGCGGGCATGATGCCGGTCCGCTCGCCCAACAGGCCCTGGCTCAGGTTATTCGCCGCCCGGATACCTGGCGCGGGCGGCCGGGCCGCTTCGAGGGCGGGCGGCAGCCCGCCAACGGCGACTGGCACAGCCGCGGCCTGGCCACCGGTTACGGCAACCTGGACCAGGCCCTGCAGCAAAAAGGCTGGCCCGCCGGCACCACCATCGAGGTGCTCAGCGACGGCTGCGGGCTGGGCAACATGGGGCTGTTCCTGCCGGCCATGACCACCCTCGGCGGGCAGCGCCGCTGGCAGGTCTTCATCGCTCCGCCCTGGGCGCCCTATGCGCCCCTGCTGGCGGCGCGGGGCATCGATACCCGCCAGGTCCTGCTGGTCCACCCGCGCAATCGCGAAGATCTGCTGTGGAGCGTGGAGCAGGCCCTGCGCAGCGGCACCAGCGCCAGTGTGTTTGCCTGGCTGGGCGCCGGGCAGTATCGCTACAGCGAGTTGCGCAAGCTACAGCTTGCCGCCGCCGGCAGCGATACGCTGGCAGTAATGTTTCGCCCCAACAGCGCCGCCGCGGAGTCCAGCCCCGCCGGCCTGCGACTGCAGATGCGCGCCTGGCGTACCGTGCACCTGCTCAAGCAGCGCGGCGGCCGTCAGGGCGAGGACATCTACCTCTCCCCCGCGGATGAGCACCCCGAGCACCCGCAACTGTGGGAGCTGCCGGCCTGGCCGCAAGCGGCGATTAGCAAGGGGGAGCTGGCAGGTAGCGCCTGAATCGTCGGGTTCAAAAACCTGCTTCCGCCACCAGCCAAAACTTGCGAGTGTCGCGACTGAAATCATCCGCGCGGTAGTCCGCGTACTTGAGGGTGAGGGTATAGCGGCCGGCGAACTGTCGGCTGGCCTGCAGGTTCCATTCGCGGCCGAATGTTGAGTCCCCGGTATCCGCCTGATAGTGATGCCAGGTAGCCTTCAATGTGACGCCGGCCAATTGCCCACTGACACCGACGGAGCGGTCCTCCAGCCCCACGGTGGGGGTGCTGAGGAACTTGTCGGCCCAACCCTGGAAGGCGTGCAATGTCGCCAGCGGCGTCTGCAGGGCCACGCCCGCGTCACGATCCGCGCCAAGCACTTCCCGCGCCACCCCCAGCCGCCAGCCCCGCCAGCTCAGGCCGGCCCCGAGGTGGGAAAAATCGGCACTGTAACTGGCGGGGTTATCTCCCGCGTCCTCCTGCCGCGCCAGTTCCAGACGGTAATCCAGCACCAGCTCGTCGGCCAGCAGCCCGTCCAGAGCCACGCGCCCCTGCAGGTAGCCCCCTAGCGTTCGCGACGACAGCCCGGGTGCCTCGCGGCCGAAATCCAGCTGGTAAGCATATCCGCTCAAGCCGATGGCCTCGCCCGGGCGCCAGGCGATATTCAGCAGGTGGTGATCGCTGTCCAGGCTCGCCGGCGGTGTTCCGCGCTCGGGGCCGAAAATACGCCGGGTATCCTCCACCCAGGTGTAATCGATCTGAAGTTCGGTCAGCGGCTGCAGGGCAAGACGCAGGGCATCGTAGGTCTGCTCGTTCTGCCGCCAACCCACCCCGCCGACAAAGCGCTGATTGTCCAGCAGGATGCGCTGGCGCCCCGCCACGACGGAAACCTGCTCCCCCTGCCAGCCCAGGCTGAAGCGATTCAGATCGGTGCCTGTGGGGTCCACCACCACCGGAAATCCGGTCTTGCCGTTGCGCGTGTCGTTGTAGCGCCCGTCGAAGAGGTAAGCGACGTGATCGACTTCCGCCGCCAGCTCCCAGCCACGCCAAGGGGCACTGTTCCAGCTCAGGCGCCCCCGCAGCGTCGAGGCATTGGCGTCCCTGGCGAAGACGTCATCCGCCACCTGCTCGTGGCGCAGGCGAAACGACAACCCGATCTCCCCCTCTTGCAGGGCCGCCGCCAAACTGTCGACCCCGACGGCCTCCCCGGCCTGCACCGAGGCGCCCCCCAGGATGGCCAGCAATGACCACACACTCTTGTCCCACTTTTTCTTCATCGTCGTCCCCCTGTTTTTCACACCACGCGGCGCATCACCGAAACCGTGATCACCGCATCGATAACAATTTGCGCAACTCCGGCAGGCAGGAGCCGCAGTTGGTTCCCGCCCGGGTCTGCTCGCCAAGTGCCTCGGCAGTCTGCGCGCCATCGTCGATTGCTTGTTGTATGGCCGCCTCGCGGACCTGATGACAGCTGCACACCAGCGCGCTGCAATCGCCGCCGGCGAGGGGACGTCCCCGCGCCAGATTCAGCGCCGGCAACTCGCCGGCCGTCAGGGCATCCAGCAACCAGCTCTCATCCACGCTCGGGCGGCCGGCACCCAGCGCCAGCCAGCAGACCGGCCGCCCCTCGCGATAGCCCACCAGTCGCAGGAACTCGCCGGCACTGTCCTCCAGCTCCGCCCAGTTCTCCACAGCCCCCTGCCAGAGCTGCTTCCAGTCGATCATGCCGGGAGGTAGACGAGCAGCCAGATTGACCAGCTGCCAGCCACCCCGCGGTCGGCGACACCAGTAGTCAACATCCGGCAGTGGCAGCCGTTCCCGGCTCAGCAGGAGGGCCTCCCAGCACGGTGACAGGGCCGTCACTGAAACCGGCGTCTGCTTGAACGCGGGTTGCCCGGAGTACGGATCCACCTGCGCGGCCACCAGGGTGTCGACCGTGGCAGCCGACGCGAAGCCGTCACTCCAGTGAATCGGCATGAAGGCCGTGCCAGGGGTCTGTCCCATTTGCGCTCGGGCCCGCACCCGGCACTGGCCCAGGGCACTGCGCACCTCCACCAGCTCGCCGTCCTCCAGGCCGCACTGCACCAGGTCATCGGGGTGCATCTCCACAAAGGGCTCGGCGATGTGCTGCAGAAGCCGGTCGCTGCGTCCGGTGCGGGTCATGCTATGCCACTGGTCGCGGATGCGACCGGTGTTGAGCATCAGCGGGAATTCACTGTCGACAGCCACCGGCAGCGGCCGCGGCCTGCAGTCGACAAAGCGGGCACGCCCCGAGGGCGTAAAGAAATGACCATCCGCGAACAGGCGCCCGCTTCCCCGCGGCTCGCCCAGCTCATCTCCCGTGTCCCGGTCCAGGGCATCGCCTGCCTTGTCTTCCGAACCAGCGCCCGCGCCAGAATGTCTGCCCACCGGAGTTGCCGGGCAGGGCCATTGCACCGGCCGCAGGGTGTCGTAGGCGGTATCGCTGAGCTCGGCCAGGGCACCGATATCGAAGTCCCGGCGGCCGCCATTCTCGAAGGCCGACAGCGCCGCGTGCTCGCGGAAGATGGCCGCCGGTCCCGGGTAATCGAAGGCACCGCCGTGGCCGAGGCGACTGGCCACCTGGCAGAGCATCCACCAGTCCGGGCGCGCCTCTCCCGGCGGCGGCAGGAACGCCCGCTGGCGCGAGATGCGGCGCTCGGAATTGGTCACCGTGCCATCCTTCTCCCCCCAGGCCGCCGCGGGCAGGCGAATCCGCGCATGGCGCAGGGTATCGGTGTCATCGACACAGTCGGACACCACCAGGGTCTCGCAGCCGGCCAGTGCCTCGCGCACCCGGGCGCTGCGGGGCAGCGATACCGCGGGGTTGGTGGCAATCACCCAAAGAAACTTCACGTCGCCCCGAGCCACGGCCTCGAACAGCTCGACAGCGCGCAGCCCGGGGCGCGCGGGTATCTGCGAGGCGCCCCAGAAGCGCGCCACCTGCTCCCGGTGCTGCGGATTGTCCAACTCCATGTGTGCCGCCAACTGATTGGCCAGGCCACCCACTTCGCGCCCCCCCATGGCGTTGGGCTGCCCGGTAATCGAAAAGGGGCTGGCGCCGGGTCGACCGATGCGGCCGGTAGCCAGGTGGCAGTGGAGAATCGCGCTGCCCTTGTCGACGCCAGTCGTCGACTGGTTGATGCCCTGGGAGAACAGCGTGACCGTGCGCGGTGTCTGCGCAAACCAGCGGTAGAGTCGCTCCAGCTTTTCCGCTGGCAGGCCACAGGCAGCCGCGCTCGCAGCGAGATCCGGGTTGCGCGTAAGACTCGCCGCTGCCTGCGCCTTGAAGCCCTCGGTGTGCCGCCTGACAAAGTCGCGGTCGACCGCCTGCTGCCGCACCAGCCAGGCCAGCAAACCGTCGAAGAGGTAACCGTCGCTGCCCGGCGCCAAAGGCAGGTGCAGGTCCGCCAGCTCGCAGGTGGCTGTCTGCCGCGGGTCGATTACCACCACCCGCAGCCCCGGCCGCCGCGCCTTTTCGGCGGCGATACGTTGGTACAAGACCGGGTGGGCCCAGGCCAGATTGGAGCCGGTAATCACCAGCAGGTCCGCCAGTTCCAGATCGCGATAATTGCCGGGCACCGAGTCGCTGCCGAGTACCCGCTTGTGGGCGGCAACCGCCGAGGACATGCACAGGCGGCTGTTGGTATCGATATTGGCGCTGCCCAGGAAGCCCTTCATCAGCTTGTTGGCAACGTAGTAATCTTCGGTCAGAAGTTGACCCGAAACATAGAACGCCACGGCCTCGGGGCCGTGGCGCGTCAGAGTGCGGCGCAGGTCGCCCGCGACCTGGTCCAGGGCCTGATCCCAGGAGGCACGGCGACCCTCGATTTCCGGGTAGAGCAGGCGCCCCTCGTCACCCAGCGTTTCCCCCAGGGCACTGCCCTTGACGCACAGCCGACCGAGATTGGCGGGATGGTCGGGGTCGCCGCTGACCGCGACCTGGCCGGACTGAGCCTCGCCGACGGTCACCCGGACCCCGCAGCCGACACCGCAGTAGGGGCAGGTGGTACAGACCGCGCCGCTCATGCCGCGTCCAGGCCCAGCAACAAGCGGTCGCTGTCTTCAACTGCCTGCGCCGACTGAATGCGATCGAAGTACTGCTGTCCGTCCCGCGTTTCCCCCAGCAGCACGGCGCCCACCAGCCGCCCGGCACGCAGCCACAGCCGGCGGTAGTGCCCCGCCACCGGGTCGCGCCAGGCCAGGCTGCGAATCGCCTCGCCACAGCACGGCTGCCCGGCGGAAAACACCTCGAGGCCGCTGACCTTGAGGCGCGTGGGCGCCGGCTCGCTGCGGTAGCCCGGGACCGCCTCGCCCGCCAGTGTCCGCCCCAGCACCTCTGCCTGGCGATAGACCGGGGCCACCAGCCCAAAAAGCTCCTCGCCAATCTGGCAACATTCCCCCAGGGCGTGGACGCCCGTGGCCGAGGTACGCAACCAGGGGTCGACGCACACTCCCCGATCACAGCGCAGGCCGGCGGCGCGGGCCAGTTCGGTGCGCGGCTCGATCCCCGCGGCCAGCACCACCAGATCGCATTCCAGGCGACGGCCATCCTCCAGGCACACGCCGGAAACCGCGTCCGCTCCCAGCAGCTCGGACAGGCGCGCACCGGTCTGGCAGTCCACCCCTCGCCGCGCCAGCCGCTCCGCCAACAGGCTGCCCGCCTCGGCATCCAGCTGCCGGTTCATCAGCCACGGTCCGCGTTGCAGCACGCTGACCTGCATGCCGCGCGCCTGCAGCGCGCAGGCGGCCTCCAGCCCCAGCAGGCCACCGCCGACCACAATCGCTCGTCCGCCGGCCTCAGCACGCTGCCCCAACCAGCGGGCGTCGGCCAGGGAGCGCAGCGCGATCACGTTGTTCAGCGCGATACCTGGCACCGCGGGGCGCGCCGCGCGGGCACCGGTGGCCAGCACCAGTTGATCCCAGGCGAAATCCCGCCCACTGGCCGTGCGCGCACGGCGCTCCCGGGTGCACAGCCAAGTGACCGGGTCGCCGCAATGCAGGGCGATGCCCCGCTCGCGGTACCAGTCGCGGTCATGGGTGATCAGCTCGGCTTCCGCCGCCTCACCGGCCAGCAGGGGGGAGAGCAGCACGCGGTTGTAGCCGGGCTCGGCTTCGGCACCCACCACCGTCACCTGAAAGCGCCCGGCGTCGCGCCGCAGCAACTCGTCCAGCAGCCGCGTCGCGGCCATCCCGTTGCCCACCACCAGAAGCCGTTGCCGCCGCGACATGTCAGCGCTCCAGGGCCGCCGCCGATTGCGGCTGATCCGCCAGCAGGACGTCTTCGCCGGCGACCTGTACCGGCCAAGTCGGGACACGCACCCCCGGATCCTCCAGGCACTCACCGGTGCGCAGGCAGAAGTGCTGCTTGTAGACCGGCGAGGCCACCACCAGGCGACCGTCCAGGTCACCGACAATGCCGCGGGAAAGCACGTTGGCGCCGCTGCAGGGATCGAAGTTGCCAATGGCAAACACGCCCTCCGGCGTATGGAACAGGGCCACCTGGTCGCTACCCAGCCGGGCGGCGACGCCACTGCCGGGCACCAGGTCGGACAGCCTGCAGACACCCCGCCAGGCGGGCTCGGCAGACACAACACGGGCAGCTGGACTATTCATCAGAGAGTCTCCTCGAGTACGCGTTGGGGCTCGTGTGCGGTGACCTCGGCCTTTTCCTCGGGACGGGCGGGGCGCTTCTGGCCGCGCTCGCGCACGTAGACGATTTGCTCGTCACCGCGCTCGTCGTTGACGAAGGGCCGGAAGCGTTTCAGCGCCTCCGGATCCTCGATGGTGCGTTTCCATTCGCAGACATAGCTGTCCACCAGGGCCTGCATCTGCGACTCCAGCTCCGCGGCGATGCCCAGGGAATCCTCCAGGATCACCGCCTGCAGGTAGGCCAGGCCACCTTCCAGGTTGTCCCGCCACACGGAGGTGCGCTGCAGGCGATCGGCGGTAGCGATGTAGAACATCAGGAAGCGGTCGATGGTGCGCACCAGCGTGGCGTCGTCCAGGTCGCTGGCGAACAGCTCGGCGTGCCGCGGCCGCATGCCGCCGTTGCCGCAGACATAGAGGTTCCAGCCCTTTTCCGTGGCGATCACGCCGACGTCCTTGCCCTGGGCTTCGGCGCACTCCCGGGTACAGCCGGAAACGGCCATCTTCAGCTTGTGGGGCGAACGGATACCGCGGTAGCGCTCTTCCAGGAAGATCGCCATGCCCACCGAGTCCTGCACGCCATAGCGACACCAGGTGGAGCCGACACAGGACTTCACCGTGCGCAGGGCCTTGCCGTAGGCGTGCCCGGATTCAAAACCGGCATCCACCAGTTCCCGCCAGATCGCCGGGAGCTGCTCCACCCGGGCACCGAAGAGGTCGATGCGCTGGCCGCCGGTAATCTTGGTGTAGAGATCGTAGCGCTGCGCCACCTCCCCCAGGACGCACAGTTTTTCCGGGGTGATCTCCCCACCCGGCACACGGGGCACCACGGAGTAGCTGCCGTCCTTCTGCAGGTTGGCGAGGAAGTTGTCGTTGGTGTCCTGCAGGCCGACATGCCGCGGGTCGAGCACGTAGTCGTTCCAGCACGAGGCCAGGATCGAGGCCACGGCGGGCTTGCAGATCTCGCAGCCGAGGCCGCTGCCGTGGGCCTGCAGCAGGGCGTCGAAGCTGCGCAGCTCGTTTACTCGCACCAGGTGATAGAGCTCCTGGCGGCTGTAGGGAAAGTGCGCACAGAGATGGTTGGTAACCTCTACCCCCTGGCGCTTGAGCTCTGCGTCCATTACCTGCTTGACCAGGGTGCTGCAGCCGCCGCAGGTGGCGGAGGCGCGGGTTTCCGCTTTCAAGGCGCCGATCGTGGTGCAGCCGCCGCTCACCGCGGCACACAGGTCACCCTTGCTGACGTTGTTGCAGGAGCAGATCTGCGCGCTGTCGGGCAGTGCATCCACACCCAGGGCAGGCTTGCCCTCGCCTGCCGGCAGGATCAGACTCAGGGGCGCCGGCGGCAGGTCGATACCGTTCAGGCAGTATTGCAGCAGGCTGCCGTAGTCGCCGGTATCTCCCACCAGCACGGCTCCCAGGAGACGGCTGCCGTCCTCGCTGATGACCAGCTTCTTGTAGACACCGGCGACGCTGTCCTCCAGGCTGCAGCTGTGCGAGCCCGGCGTGCGCCCATGGGCGTCGCCGATGGAGCCTACCTCCACCCCCAGCAGCTTGAGCTTGGTGCTCATGTCCGCGCCGCGAAACGCCGCGTCGGCATCACCGCAGAGCCCGGCTGCAAGCTGCCGGGCCATGTCGTAGCCCGGCGCCACCAGGCCGAAGATGCGCTGCTGCCACAGGGCCACCTCGCCGATGGCGTAGATCGCCGGGTCCGAGGTGCGACAGCGGTCGTCGATCACCACGCCCCCGCGCTCGCCGAGCAGCAACCCGCAGTCACGCGCCAGCGCATCCCGGGGCCGAATGCCCGCGGAAAACAGCACCAGGTCGGTTTCCAGCTCGCCATCGGCAAATACCATGCGGTGACGGCAGTCCGCACCGTCCTCGATGTGCTGGGTCGCCTTGCCGGTATGCACCTGCACACCCAGCTCCTCGATCTTGCGGCGCAGCAGCGCCCCGCCCGGGCCATCCAGCTGGACGCCCATCAATTGCGGCGCGAACTCCACCACATGGGTTTCCAGGCCCAGGTCCTGCAGCGCCTTGGCCGCCTCGAGCCCGAGCAGGCCACCGCCGACCACCGCGCCAACGCGGCTGGTTTGAGCGGCCGCCTGTATCGCACCGAGGTCCTCCAGGGTGCGGTAGACCAGGCAGGCCTCGCGCTCGCTCCCGGGAATCGGCGGCACGAAGGGGTAGGAACCGGTCGCCAGCACCAGCTCGTCGTAGGCCACCACAGTGCCGCGGCTACCGGTGACTTCCCGGCGCTCGCGGTCGATGCACGTCGCCTCCTCGCCGATCACCAGCTTGATTCCCTGTTCCCGGAACCATGCCATTGAGGTCAGCGCGAGGTCATCCGCCGTGGCACCGCTGAACCAGCTGCTCAGTTGCACCCGGTCATAGGCGGGCACGGGCTCCTCGCAGAAAACCGTTATCTCGTAGGGGTGACCGCGCTCCACCATTTCCTCGAGAAAACGCTGCCCCACCATGCCGTTGCCAATCACTACCAGTCTGGGCTTGTTCATGCTCGCCTCCTTCACAAGTCACTGCCGACGGCGCGGCGTTGGTCTGTCGCGCCCGCGGACGCCCCGGCCTCTGCACGGCCTGACGCCGCCGGCATGGCCTCCACCTTGCGCTGCTTTTCATAGAGAAAACGCAGGACCTCGCGGCGCAGGCGGGTGTAGTGCGTATCGCCCGCCAGTTCCAGGCGGTCCCGCGGACGCGGCAGGTCGATTTCCAGCACTTCGCCGACCGTCGCCGAGGGGCCATTGGTCATCATCACGATGCGGTCCGAAAGCAGTACCGCCTCGTCCACGTCGTGAGTGATCATGATCACGGTGTTATTGAGGTCGCGCTGGATCTCCATCAGCGTGTCCTGGAGGTGGGCGCGGGTCAGGGCATCCAGGGCGCCGAAGGGCTCGTCCATCAGCAGCACACGCGGCTGCATCGCCAGGGCCCGGGCGACCCCCACGCGCTGTTTCATGCCCCCGGAAATCTCGTCCGGTCGCTTGTCGGCGGCATCGCTCATGTGCACCAGCGCCAGGTGGTGGTCGACCCACTCGCGCATCTCGGCGCGGCTCTTGCGGCGCCGGAACACCTGCCGCACCGCGAGTGCCACGTTCTCGCGCACACTGAGCCAGGGCAGCAGGGAATGGTTCTGGAACACGACGGCACGCTCCGGGCCGGGCTCCCGCACCTCGCGCCCGTCGAGAATGATGCCCCCCGCGGAGGCCTGCAGCAGGCCGCCCACCAGGTTGAGTACCGTAGACTTGCCACATCCCGAGTGGCCAATCAGAGAGACAAATTCCCCCTCGCGGATCTTCAGGTTGACGTCGCGCAGGGCCTCGAACTCGCCCCGGGGCGTGGGAAAGCGCATGTCGACCGCGGATATATCCAGCAGGCACTTACTCATCTCAGTCTCCTTGTTGCCAGTCGACCCGGCGCTGCAGCAGCAACATCAACCGGTCGAGCAGAAAGCCGATCAGACCGATGGCGAGGACCGCCACCATGATCCGGCTGAGGGATTGGGAACTGCCGTTCTGGAACTCGTCCCAGACGAACTTGCCGAGCCCGGGGTTCTGCGCCAGCATTTCGGCGGCGATCAGCACCATCCAGGCAATGCCCAGGGACACCCGCAAGCCGGTGAAGATCATGGGGATTGCCGAGGGCAGGACGATCCGCCACACATGGCTGAACCAGCCCAGCCGCAGCACCCGGCTGACGTTGTCCAGGTCCGGACTGACGGCCTTCACACCCACCGCGGTGTTGATCAGGGTCGGCCACAGGGAACACAGCGTGACGGTGATCGCCGACACCACGAAGGCGCGCTCAAACAGCGGGTCATCGCCGGTGTAGACCGCAGAGACCACCAGGGTCACCAGGGGCAGCCAGGCCAGCGGCGAGACCGGGCGAAACAGCTGCACCAGCGGGTTGACCGCACGATTCACGAAGGGGCTCAGGCCCATGACGATGCCCAGGGGAACCGCGATCACCGAGGCCAGCAGAAAGCCCGCAAGGACGGTGCCCAGACTGGTCAGGATCTGATCCAGGAAGGTCGGTGCGCCGGTGTAGCTGCGCCAGGTCGGCTGCCAGTCCGGCTGGTCCCGCAGGCGCTCGGCGATACGCTGCTCCTGCCGCTGGTAGAAGGCCGCGGCCCGCTCCCGCTCGCGCTGGTGCTCCCGCAACAGATTGGCCGCCTGCTCCGCCACCGCCACGGGGCCGGGAAACGCGCCCAGGGAGGTGTCCACCCGCTGCGCCGCGAATTGCCAGAGCAGCAGGAACAGTGCCAGTCCCAGCAGGGGTGCACCCAGGGTGCGCAGCAGCCACTGCCCGCTCTGTCGCAGCCCTTCGCGATCGCGATCCGGCAGGCGGGCATGCAGCTGACTGACAAGTTGCGAAGTATTCATGAATGCATCTCCAGCGTTTGGGTCGACTCAGGGCTGCTGATCGCCCTTGAGGCCGATGGGAAAGGCGTCGAGGTAGGCATTCGGCGCCGTGGCGTCAAAGGGAATGCCATCGATGAAGGTGGTGTGGGCCACCGGCCGGATACCGCTCTCGGTCTCGAAATCGGGAAAGTCCTGCGGCGACATCAGACCCTCGTCGATCAGGGCCTCCGCCGCCTGGCGGTAGATCTCGGGGCGGAAGACCTTGCGCGCGGTTTCCAGGTACCAGTCGTCTGGTTTCGCGTCGCTGATCTGTCCCCAGCGGCGCATCTGGGTGAGGTACCAGATCGCGTCCGAGTAGTAGGGGTAGGTCGCGTGATAACGGAAGAAGACATTGAAGTCGGGCGCCGGGCGCACATCCCCTTTCTCGTACTCGAAGACCCCGGTCATGCTGTTGGCGATGACCTCGTAGTCGGCGCCCACATAGTGCGAGCGGGAGATCAGTCGCGCAGCCTCCTCGCGGTTGGCGTTACTGCGCTCGTCCAGCCAGTGCCCGGCGCGGATCAGGGCCTTCACCACCCGCACGTGCGTGTTGGGGTACTGCGCGGCCCAGGCCTGGGTAACGCCGAAGACCTTCTCGGAGATGTTGTTGCGGATGGCCAGGTCGGCCACCACCGGGACACCGATGCCGCGGAATACCGCCTGCTGGTTCCAGGGCTCGCCGACGCAATAGCCGTGGATGGTGCCCGCGTCCAGGGTCGCCGGCATCTGCGGCGGCGGCGTGACCGAAATCAGCACATCCGCGTCCAGGGTGCCGGCGGTATCGCCGCGCCGGGGCGCGTAATAGCCCGGGTGGATGCCGCCAGCCGCCAGCCAGTAACGCAACTCGTAGTTGTGGGTCGACACCGGGAACACCATGCCCATGCGGAAAGTTTCTCCGCCCTGGCGGTGAGCCTGGATGACCGGACGCAAGGCGGCGGCGCTGATCGGATGCACCGGCTTGCCATCCTGGTGAGGCACCTGCGGTTTCATGGCGTCCCAGACATCGTTGGCCACGGTGCAGGCATTGCCGTTCAGGTCCATGGTGAAGGCGGTAATGATGTGTGACTGCGTGCCGTAACCCAGGGTCGCCGCCAGGGGCTGGCCGGAGAGCATGTGGGCGCCGTCGAGCTCGCCGGAAATGGTGCGGTCCAGCAGAACCTTCCAGTTGGCCTGAGCCTCCAGTGTGACGTACAGCCCCTCCTCCTCGAAGAAGCCCTTGTCCCGCGCCACGGCCAGGGGCGCCATATCGGTAAGCTTGATGAAGCCGAAGGTCAATTCCGCTTTCTCGGGATAACCCAGCGCCTGCAGGGCAGCACTGCCCAGGGACAGCGCTGTCGCCAGCAGTATGCGCAGGGTGGCAAGGGGTCGCTTCATCACATGCTCCTCGGTTTTTTCGGCACAAAAAAAAGGCGCCCACGACACGGAAGGTTTTTCCGTGTGGTGAGCGCCATTGCTCGGTCGCTGGCCCCTGGGGACCCGGTCTGTCTGCAAGCCCGGACGCCGTTGTCCGGATTCACATTTGTTCGAGCAAAGCGCGTGCCAGATTCCCGACAAGCCGCGTAAAACGGCAAATCAGCCTATTTCAGGGGTCTCCGAACGTGCGGCCACGCACGCTCTGTGCGCACCAGCGCTGTGCAGACGCCTCAAATTCGCGCAGCTAGCCATCGAAAACCTCCGACAGGTTGAGGACCGCCCGCGCCACTTCCGGCAGCTTGCAGCCCTGGTTCATCGCCATGCGGCGGAGCAGGCTGTGCGCCTCGTGTTCCGAAAGGCCGCGGTGTCGAATCAGCAGGGCCTTGGCGCGGTCCACCAGCCGGCGCTCGGCGAGCGCCGTGCGCGCCTGCTCGAGCGCTTCCTGCAGGTCGGCCAGCCGGCTGGTCTGCTCTTCCAACAGATCAATCAGGGAGCGCCGCATGCCGGGTCGCAGCGCCTCGCCGTCGCCGACAAGCGCCGCCTCCGGCTGCTCCGACAGACGGTCCAGCTGGGCCAGGGCATGCACCTCCCGGTGGCAGGCGGCAAACTCCCGGCGCGACGCCGCCAGACTCTCCTCCGCGGCGTGGCGCAGATGCAGCGACAGTTGATCCTCCACCGCCTTCATGGCATCGATGCGCGCGGTACAGACGGCAAACCAGGTCTCACTGAGATCGGCGTCCGACGAGGATTCCGACTGCCGCGCCACGACGTGAGCGCGCAGGTCGTCCAGGGCCTGCTGGCTGGATACGTCGGCAAGCCACGACTGCCAGACCGCCAGGCTGCCCGCGTCGGCAAAGCGCGAGAAGACCTCCAAGCTGCGGCGCTGGCCCTCCTGCAAGACGACCAGCTTCTCGCTGCGCTGGGCACACAGCCGGCCGCTGGTCAGGCGCAAGGCACCCAGGGCGCGCTCCTGACCGGCAAGCTCCTTCCCCTGCATGAAGTGAAGCAGCGCGACCAGCGCCCGCGTCACCGCGGAATCGGTCGCGGTATCCGCGATGTCAAACACCACGCCCAGCAGGTCCTGGATCAGTCCGGTGTAAAAGTCGTAGATCCGATCCTCGTCCATTTCCAGGCGCGCGGTGCCACGCAAAATCGCATCGCGTCGACCGAGCTGGTGGAGCACTCGCGCCAGCCGGCTGAGCAGGTGGCTGCCCGCCTGCTGCAGGGCCTCGTCGCGCTCCAGGTCCGCCAGCAGCTGATCGAAGGCCAGCACCTGCTGGTCCGTGGCGCTCACCAGGTTCCGCCGCTGCTGGCGGAAACGCTGCCCCCTCGAGCCGGTAAAAATGCCCGAGGCGCCACGCTCGCGCTGCAGGGCATGCACCAGGCCACTGACAATCACCACCAGGCGCACCCGCGGCAGCAAATGCTGCAGGGTGCGTATCTCACTCTGGCGGGCAGCAATCAGGAAATCAGCGGCGGACTGGGACATGGAGGCATCGCAAAACAGTGGACATAATCTTGACGATGCAAGGAGCGGGCCAGCACACCGACACGGCAATGCCGATGGCCTGGACTCGCTGCCGGCGTTATCATGGCGTCAGGTCCAGGCCTGACGACACGCAGCAGGAGTAGAGTATGCAGGATTTCCCACACCACTACCGCGTCCACGCCCGGGGCAGCAGTGACGGCCCGGTCAGGCTTGAGGGCGACAAGCTGCCGGTTCTGGAGACCACGCCGCCCCCCGAGTTCGGCGGCCCCGAGGGTTACTGGTCCCCGGAGAGCCTGCTCCTCGGTGCCGTGGCGGACTGCTTCATACTGACCTTCCGTGCCGTGGCCAGCGCTTCCCGCCTGACGTGGACGAGTCTCGAGTGCGACGCTACCGGCACCCTGGACCGGGTCGAGCGCGTCACCCGGTTTACCGCGGTCACCGTCGCCGCGCGTCTCAGCGTCCCCGAGGGCAGCGACCCGGAGAAGGCGCGGCGGGTGCTGGAGAAGGCCGAGGCCGCCTGCCTGATCACCAGTTCCATGAACGCGGAGGTCCACCTCGAGGCCGACGTGACAGTCGCCTGAGCAGCATGGACCGCTGGCTGACCGACTACGGTGTCACCCTGGGCGTGGGTGCCCTGATCCTGTTCATGATCTTTATCGTCTGGGACCTGGCGCGGCGGAGCGACGCCGGCCGCTTTGGCACCTTCATTCTCTATATCGCCCTGGCACTCGGGATCTTCGGCTTCCTGATCAAGGTGGCAATCACCTACCTGATGGAACACGGCGGGCTTTGAGCCGCGGGCAGTGCTCGCCCCCGCGCCCCCAGGATACCGATCCTCTTCCCGCGGGTTATCACCGCCCTCACGGTGATGCCACCCATCACTGAGCGCGCTCCAGTGCGGCCATCTGCCGGGCAATGGTTTCCGGGGATCCGGTGCGACGCGCCAGCAGGTAGTACAGCCCGGGCACCAGGTAGAGTGTAAACAGCGTGGCGAGCGCCACACCAAACAGAATGACCGCGCCCAGCACATTGCGACTGGCCGAGCCCGGTCCACTCATCAGCATCAGCGGCAGAGCCCCCGCCAGGGTCGAGACCGTGGTCATCAACACCGGACGCAGACGCAATTGGCAGCCCTCCAGGATGGCGTCCTCGAAGGCTCGCCCGGCATCGCGCAACTGGTTGATGAACTCCACCAGAAGAATACCGTTCTTGGTCGCGATGCCGATCAGCATCAGCAGGCCTATCTGGCTGAAGATATTGAAGGACTGGCCCGTCAGCACCAGCCCCCCCAGCCCCCCGACCACGGCCAGCGGCACGGTGATCATGATCACCGTGGGGTGCACGAAACTTTCAAACTGTGCCGCCATGACCAGGAAGGTCACCAGCAGGGCGAGGCCAAAGGTTGCATAGAGCGCGCCGGTGGACTCCTTGTAATTGAGAGACTCGCCGCGGTAATCGACCTTCGCCATGGGGGGCAACTTGCGCTCGACCACCTGCTCGAGAAAGGTGAGGGCCTCGCCGAGGCTAACGCCCGGCGCCAGGCTGCCACTCAGGGTTACCGCACGCATGCGGTTGTAGCGGTGCAAGGCACTGATACCGGCGCGACTTTCCAGGCTCACCAGGTTGGCCAGCTGAATCAACTCGCCGCTGTCGCTGCGGACAAAGATATTGCGCACGTCATCCGGGCTGCTGCGCTGGCTTCGCTCCAGCTGAACGATAACCGGATATTCCTCACCGCGTTCACTGAAGGTCGACACCTCCTGCTCGCTCATCAGTGCCTGCAGAGCCTCGGCCAGGGCGCGTGCGCTGACCCCCAGCGCCGCCGCGCGGTCCAGGTCGGTATGCAGATGCAGCTGCTGCTGGGTTTCGCGCAGATCACTGTCCAGGTTGCCGAACAGACCACTGCTACCGGCCTCGCGCAGCACAATATCGCGCCACTGCGCCAGGCTGCGGTAATCGGGTCCCTGCAGCACAAACTCCACCGGCGTATTGGCGCCGCCCTGCCCCAGCCCCGAGGGCAGGAATGCCATGACGCGGACACCCGGAATCTCGCGCCACTCGCGCATCAGCGCATCGCGCAACTCGAAGGCCGAGTAGTCGCGCTGGTCGCGACTGACCATGGAGATTCGCGAAAAGGCACCATCGGGGGTCGTGGTGCCAAACGAGGGCGACACGAACAGCACGCGGGGAATCGTGCCATCCGCTGCTCGCTGCAGCGCCGGCGCCTGCAAGGCCTCGATCACCTGGCGCATGCTGTCAATGCCTGTGCCCTGCTCCGCCCGAGCCAGAACAAGCACCGTATCCTGGTCTTCCACCGGCACCTGCTCCAGGCGTAGCTGGTCGCGCATCTGGAAGGCGAGCAGTGCCAGTACCGAGAGCAGAATCAGCATCAACAGCGGTCGCCGCAAGGTCCACTGCAGGCTGCTGCGGTAGCCGCGTGACAGGCCCTGCAATGCACTGCCGACACTGCGATCAAGCAGCGAGCGCCGCGCCTGGGGGCGCAGCAGCTTGCTACACAGCATCGGCACCAGGCTGAGGGCCAGCACCGACGAGGCGATGACCGCGACACAAATGGCCACCGCCAGCTCGGCGAATATCCGCCCGGTCATGTCCTGCATGAAGACAATCGGAGTGAATACCGCCAGCAGTACGGCGGTGGTAGCGACCACGGCGAAGCCCACCTGGCGCGCCCCCCGGGACGCCGCCAGCAGCGCCGGCTCGCCTTCTTCCACACGCCGGTGGATATTCTCGAGCACCACGATGGCATCATCCACCACCAGACCGATGGCCAGCACCATCGCCAGCAGCGTGATCAAATTGACCGAGTAGCCAAACGCCAACAGCGCGATACAGCTCGACAGCAGGGACAAGGGTATGCAGACCACCGGAATCAGGGTCGCCCGCCAGGCGCCCAGGAACAGAAAAATCACCGCGGCCACGAGTGCCGTGGTGATCCCCAGGGTCCAGTACACACCGCTGATGGCGGCGCGAATGAAGGCCGAGGCGTCGCCGGATGCGGAGATTTCCATACCGTCGGGCAGGTCCGCGCGGACCGACTCGATCTCCGCACGGATGGCAGCCAGGACTTCCACGGTATTGGAGTTGGATTGCTTGACCACCCCCAGGGCCATGCTCTCCCGGCCGTTAGTGATAAACAGGCGGCGGCTGTCCTCACTGCCGATCTCCACCCGGGCCAGCTCGCCCAGGCGTACCAGGTGCCCGTCCGTACCGCGGGTAACCACCAGCTCGCGGAATTCGCGCTCACTGCGGTAGGCGCGCTGCAGGCGCAGGGGAAACTCCATACGGGTCGACTCGACCAGACCCGCCGGCAGTTCGATGTTCTCACGGCGCAGGGCTTCCAGCACGTCACTGACGCTCAGGCCCCGTGCGTTGAGTTTGTGGCGGTCGATCCAGATGCGCATGGCGCGGGCACCACCGCCGTAAGTGTTCACCGACGCCACCCCATTGATGGCGGCAAAACGGTCCTTGATATAGCGCTCGGCGTAATCGGTAACCTCGACCAGTGGCAGGTCCGCTGCCTCCAGGCTGATATAGATGATGGGAGAGGCATCGCTGTCGGCCTTGGAAACCGTCGGACTCTCCGCCTCCTGGGGCAGGCGATCCAGCGCGCGCGCCACCTTGTCGCGAACATCGTTGGCGGCGGCATCAATGTCCCTCGACAGGTCAAACTCGATGTTGATGCTGGAGCGCCCGTCGATGCTGCTGGAGCGGAGACTGCGCACCCCCTCGATACCCCCCAGCTCCTCCTCCAGCACCTGGGTGATGCGCGTCTCGACGACGTCGGCTGCGGCTCCCCGGTAGCTGGTGCTCACCGACACCTGGGGGGCGGCGACATCCGGGTACTCCCGGGTCGAGAGCTGGGAGAAGGCCATGGCACCAAAGGCGGCGAGCAGCAGCGCGAGCACGGTCGCGAAGACCGGGCGCTGCACCGACAGATCCGAGAGCCTCACGCGGCGGGCCCCTCGGCCAGCTGGGAGCCCGGCGCCACTGCGCGCACCGGCGTGCCATCGCGCAGATTGAGGTGCCCGCGCAGCACAACCGGCGTCCCCGGTACAAGCTCGCCCTCGATCAGCACACCGCCTTCCACGCGACGCTCTATACGCACCGGCACGCTCAAGGCACGGCCCGCGTCATCGACGCTGTAGACAAAACTGCTGCCCCCCCGCTGCAACAGGGCCTGCTCGGGCACGACCAGCGCCGTCTGCTCTCCCGCCAGCAGATTGACCGTCAGCAGCATGCCCGGCCGCAGCTCGCCGCTGGCATTGTCCAGGGTGGCGCGCACTGTCACCGCCCGCGTCACCGGATCGACCCGACTGCCGATACTGCGCACGCTGCCGACAAATACCTGGTCCGGCCAGGCCGGGCTGTGTCCCTCCACACTGTCGCCCACTCGCAGGCGCGAAAGGTGCACTTCCGGCACAGTGAAATCCAGCTTCAGACGGTCGATGGCGTCGAGCTGGGTCACCTCGGTACCCGGCGTGATTAGGGCGCCAACGCTGACCTCACGAAAGCCCAGAACTCCGGCAAAGGGCGCCCGCAGACGATGCTCCTCCAGAATGGCCCGCGCCTGCGCCAGCCGGGCTTCTTCCGCCGCCACGCTCGCCCGCGCGATGTCGATCGCCGCGCGCGTGGAAATATCCGCGCCCAGTCTGCTCAAACGCTGCAGTTCCAGTCGCGCCTGCGCCAGGGCCGCCTCGACCTCGGCCACGCGCGCCGCCGCCTCGGTAGCATCCAGCTCCAGCAACATCTGCCCCGCGGCCACCGTGTCACCGTCCTCGAAGTGCAATGCGCTGACCTTGCCACTGACCTGCAAGCTGAGCGCGACCGACTCGCGGGCGGCGAGAGTGGCCACGGACTCGATATGTTCGGCGACCGTCGTCTGCTGCACATGCCACAGCTCGACGGCAACTTCCCGCGGCGCTCCTGCAGTTGCGGGATGCCGCGTCTGCTCACAGCCGGTACAGAGCAGCGCGAGCAGCAGCGCGACCAGAATTCGGTATTTCCTCATCACTCCCCACTTGCCCGGCCCCTGCGGGACCGGGCCTCTCGGACAGTCCCCTGTCAGGACAGTTTCTCCAGCACCCGGGGCAGCGCATCGACGTAACGTTGCACGTCCGCAAGCTGGCCCATGCTGACCCGCGACCACTGGGTATAGTCGCGGTAAATACCGCGAATCAGCACCTTCTCTTCGGCCATGGCAGCGCGGAAAGCCTCGGCATTGAGATCACCGAGGTTGACGAAGACGAAGTTGGTCTGCGAGGGGAGCGCACTCAGGCCATTGGCCTTGACCGCCGACATCACCATCTCGCGGCCCTCGCGGATCTTGCTGCGGGACATATCCATGAAGGCCTGGTCCTCATAGCTGGCAATGGCCGCCGCGAGGCCCGCCTGGTTCAGCCCGTACCAGCCCAGTCCGTAGCGTCCCATCGCCTCGATAATATCCGGCGGCGCAATCAGATAGCCTACCCGCAGCCCCGCCAGACCATAAATCTTGGAAAAGGTCCGCGCGACGATCACCCGGTGCCCGTCCTTGACCAGCGGCACCATGCTGTTGGCTGCCGGCATATCGGTGAGCTCGTTGTAAGCCTCGTCCACCAGCACCAGGGTCTTTTGCGCCGCGCGGGTGCAGAAGCTCCGCAGCTTGCCGGCTTCCAGCAACATGCCGGTCGGGTTATTGGGGTTGGTCACCTGCACCATGGCGATACTGTCGTCGATCGCCGCATACATGGCATCGAGATCAATCGCCATGTCGGCGCGCTTCGGCAAACGCTCGATACTACCCAGCCCCTGATTCTCGATACTCAAGGAGGTCGTGTCCCAGAACAGGTCCGGCCCCAGGATATTGCCGCTTTGTCCGGCCAGCACCGCCGCCGCGACCAGGCCGCCACTGGAGCCGGCACTGAGGGTGATGTACTCCGGTGAGAGACCGTGGTACTCGGCGATCATCGCGCGCAGCTTGAGGGCACTGTCATTGACGTAGTAGGCACCCTGGGCACTGGCCTCCTGTACCGCGGCGAGCGCCGCCTTGCTCGGCCCGAAGGGGTTTTCGTTGGCGTTGAGCTTGGCCACTCCCGCAGCGGGGCCGTAACTCACGCTGGGTCGCAGTGGTGCAGCCGCGGCGGGACCCGCCGCGCCCGCCAGACGCCCCCCCGCAAGCAGGGAAGCAGCGCCCGCGGCGGCACCCAGGAACAGTCGGCGATTCATGGAAACAGACATGGCGTTCTCCTTGATGAGACGTTCTGAAAGAGGTCGAAAAAATCAGGCCTTGGCATACATCGCCGCCGCCACCAGAACCAGGTAGATACCGAAGGCCCGCTTGAGCTGACGCTCGTCGAGGCTATGGGCCAGGCGAGCGCCAATCGGCGCCGTGACCAGCGAGAAGGCGGCCACCGCCATCAGCGCCGGAATATTGATGTAGCCGATGGAACCCTGGGGCAGGTTCTCGGCATTCAGGCCCAGCAACATGAAGCCAATGGCACCGGGGATCGCGATCAACACCCCTACCCCGGAAGCGGTTGCCACGGCCTGGTGCACCGGCCGGTTGCAGAGGACCATGGTGAGTACCGTGACCGTCCCGCCGCCGATACCCAGCAGGGAGGAAAAACCGCCGAGGACGCTGGCCAGCACGGCGCGCCCGGGCCCGTGGGGCATTTCCAGCTTGCCCTTGAAGCGCTCGAAGGCGTCCGGGAACAGGAAGTAGACGGAATACAGCAGCACACCGACCGCGAAGACCATGATCAGACGGTTGCCGTCGATCAGCGAAGCCACCAGCAAGCCACCGGCAACCCCGACCAACAGCCACACCGCCCAGTCCTTGAGTACCTGGAAATCCACGGCACCGCGCTTGGCGTGGGCAAACATGGCCCGCGCTGAAGACACCACAATGGTGGCCAGAGAAGTACCCACGGCCACCAGCATCAGATGTTCGGTGTTGTCGGTCAGGAAGGGAAATACCGCCAGCAGGGCCGGCACCACCACAAAACCGCCGCCTACCCCGAACAGCCCGGCAGTGAGACCGGCAATGATTCCCGCCCCGGAAAGTAGTGCTATAAAGGTCAACACATCGACACCCATTGTCTGTTCCATTCACTCACAGGATTGATCGGGAATAAGCCCACGCTCACCGGGGCATCCGGGCCGCGCGCACCTCGATCTCCACCAGCCAGCCGTCGACCACCAGATCGGCGACCTGCACGAAGGAGCGCACCGGCTTGGAGGGGTTTTCCTCGGTGCCAAAAAACTGCATGTAACCGCGATTGAAGCCGGCGAAATCGAGCTTCCCGTCCTCACCGGCGACCGCGAAGACACGCACCTGCACGACATCCGCCATCGACCAGCCGCGGCTCTCGAGGGTCTCCTTGAATTTCGCCAGCGTGTCGATGGCCTGGGCCTCCATGTCGCCCCAGTTGCCATCGGCGTCGGGGGAGGCGCCGGAACCGCTGAGATAGAGGGTTTCCGCACCCGCGGGTATCTCGATCGTGGTGTAGAAGAGCTTGCCCTCCCCCTCGCGTTTGATCGCGTCGGCGGCGGCGAGCGGCCCGGCACACAGCAGCGCAGTGAGCAGGGAGGCAGTGATGGGCATTTTCATGGTCAGTTTCCTTGCAGTTGGGTATGGCGATTCGCTGCTCCGGCGGCGACGGTGTCCGGCGGCGCGAGCGTATTGAGATAGGCAATGACATCCACCAGGGCCTGTTCGTCGGGCAGGGTTTGCGCCGCCGCGGCCATGGTGGCGCCCTCGCTGTCCGCGCGGTGCCGACCGCGATAACCGAGGCGGAAGTTGCGCAGCTGGGTAAGCAGATACCAGTCGTTCTGACCCGCCAGGGCGGGAGCCCCCAGGGCCTGGTTGCCGCTGGCGTCCGCGCCGTGACACGCACTGCAGCCGGCGTACCAGCGGCGCCCGGCATCGACATCCCCGACGACGGTTTTCGCAACCGCGGCCTGGGGCCAACTGCCCACCCAGTTCACCAGCGCGTCGATGCTGTCGTCGCTCAGCGGCGTGGCCATGGGGCGCATGGCACGGCCCTCGACATCCTGCGGATGGGTACCGCGCCGGCCATCGCGAAACTTCTCCAGCTGGCGGCGCAGATACCAGGGCTCCATGCCCGCCAGCCGCGGCGCCTGTACCCCGACATTGCCGCGACCGTCGGCCCCATGGCAGGTGGTGCAGTAGAAATCGTCATAGGGCTCCCGGGCGTCTTCCCCGAGCGCCTCCAGCGACAGGCCCGCAAGTCCCAGGCAAAGGAGGAAAAGGGACAAAGCGCGCCGTGGCCGAGTCTTCATGCCGATGTCTCCGCGGCCACGTCCTGGTCCCGTGCAAAGCGTTCCAGCGCGCGATGCGCCGAAAGAACGGCACTCTCCTGCCAGGCAACGTGCTGGCTGACCTGGTCACCAATCAGGAAGTGGCGCCCCCCCTCCGGCTCGACCAGCGTATGCATCAGTCGCTCCTCGGCGGCATTCAGGGCGCGGTAGCTGTCGGTCCAGCGGGCAGCGCAACCGAGCATGTGATTCATCCGGTGCCAGGCGACGGTGATGCCCTTCTCCACCTGCTGGCGATAGTCCGGGTGGACTTTCTGCCCCTGAGCCAGCATGGCCTCAATACGTTGAGCGGGCGTCAGGTTGGTGAAGTGCATGCCGTGACCGAAGTCGTAGGCCCCAAGGATCACGCCCTTGGCGCGGTGAATCCCGTGCGCGGGGTACCAGATCTGGCGTATCGGCGCGTTCACCCAGGTGATGCCGCCGTAGATGTCCTGCGCTTCCCAGAAGCGGGTGCGTGCCTGGAAGGCGCCCTTGAAGGCCTCGCCCCGACGGATGTGCCCGAGGGCGCGCCGGTAGGGGCGGGAAAAGTTGTTCTGCAAGCCCGTCAGCAGGTGACTGGGAATGCAGTTGAACACATAGTCTGCCCGCAGCCAGTGGCGGCGACCGCCCTGGTCGTAGGCCACATCGACACCATCATCGCGCATCAGCACTGCCTGGACCGGCGCCCGGTAGCGAATGCGGTCACCGAGTGCGCGCACGAAGCCCGAGACAATCCGGTCCATGCCGCCCACCGGCTGCATCAGAATGGGCCCGGTCTCCCCCTCGCTGGCCTGCAAAAGCTGCGACGCATAGGGAGATCGCAGGAGCGCATGGAGCCCGATCGTCTCGCGCGAGCTGCCGTGCTCGAGGAAACCGCCACTGGCATAGCCGGCGCGCACACTGCCCCGATAGATGAGATCCTCGTCGAGGTCACCGAATCGCCGCAGCACCTGCAACACCTGCTCGGTATCCTCGCGGGAGACCGGCGCCTCGAGCTCGGCACGGGTCATCGACTTGGCAAACAGTTCAGCCATGAAACCGCGCAAATGCGTGGTGTACTCGACATTGCGTATCGGCTTGCCGCCCAACAGACGGTCATCCTGTACCCAGGCCGTCTTGCTCTCGTTAACAAAAACCTCCAGCTCCACGCCCAGCTCGCGGCAGTAATGCAGGATGTTGTGGTGAGTACTGGGAATCCGCGCCGCACCGGCATTGAAATACAGGTGGGGCTCATCGTCGAACTCGCAGTACTGACGGTTGCCAATCTCGTCGATCAGATCCCCGTGGCGCACCGTAAAGACGCGTCCACCGGGACGGTGGGAGGCTTCCAGTAACGTAACCTCGTGCCCGGCGCGCTGCAGTTCATAAGCGGCCACCAGGCCGGAGATGCCGGTGCCGAGAATCGCGATCCGGCGTGGTTGGCGCCCCAGACGGGCGTGGTCGAGAACCGTTGCGGCAGCCGGCGTCGGCAGCATGCCGAGACTGCCGCCGGCGGCGATCAGAGCACCGCTGCCAGCGGCAAGTCCCAGTGCCTGAAGCAAATCCCTGCGGCTGATGGTTGAAGTCACGCGAATCCCTTCCCAAGACGATCAGTGAGTGGATGGCCCCCGCCCCTGGCGGCGGGGGCATTGATCAGACGGTTCAGAAGTCCAGGTTGAGACGGGCGTAGTAGTAGCTGCCCTGCCAGCTCACCACGGTGTCCGACATGTACACCGCACCGCAGCACATGTCGCCGAGTTCGTCCTTGTCGGGGTAGGTGTCGAAGACATTGCGACCGCCCAGGGCGAGGGAGAGATGGTCGGTGAAGTAGTAGCGGCCCTCCAGGTCTACCAGCACCTCGGAGCCGTACTCCTGGATGGTCTGATCGGCGCCGTTGCCCTCGGCGTTCTCGTAGGAGCCGTAGTAGTTGGCCCGCGCCATCAGGCTCAGGTTGCCCTGGGTATGTCGCAGCGTGAACACACCGCGCCACTCGGGATCGAAGTTCTCGAAATCGAACTGGTCCTCATCGTTGAGGAAGGCACTCGGGTCGGAATCGAACTCGGAGCTGTTGTAGTTCAAGGAGGCCGTGAGCGTGGTCACCCCGCCGTTGCCCCACTCCATAGGATAGGTGGCGACAATGTCCACGCCCTCGGTCACCGTGTCGAAGGCATTGGCGAAGTAGAAGACCCCGCCAATGGTCTCGGCCCCGGACACCCCGGCACCGGCCAGCGCCAGGTAGTTGTCATAGGCTTCACCGCTGCCCGGGTCGGTCGAGACGTCCATGGTCGACACCGCGTAAGTGCGGTCCGCCACGTCGATGCGGTAGAAGTCCACCGTCATGTCCAGGTTGCCCAGGGTGTAGGTAAAGCCCAGGGTGTAGTTGGTCGAAGTTTCCGGTTCCAGGGGCGATGCGCCGAGGGCCTGGGCCACGTCGCTACCGGCGGGAAACAGGCCAGTGGCCACGGGGAAGCCGTTGGGCAGGCGTGTGGACACGTTGATGGTGCCCTGCTGCCCCGGCGTTGGTGCCCGGAAGCCGGTACCAAATGAACCGCGAATGCCAAAGTTCTCGGTCACGTCATATTGCGCGGCGAGTTTGCCCACCACCTCGGAATCGAAGTCGGAGTAGTCCTCGAAACGGACTGCCGCCTGCAGGAACAGCCGGTCGGTGACATCGGCGCTGAGGTCGACATAGGCCGCGTAGGAGTCACGGCTGTAGGTGTCCGAGTACTCCGGTGAATAGCCGGGGAAGCCGTTGGAGCCCACACCCACCACCTGGTAGACCGGGTCATCCGGGTTGGCGCAGTCGAGGCTGGAGCCACCGGCGATGGCGTTCAGGCCGGCGCCGCTGGCGCTGCCATCGGCGTTGCACAGGCCCCAGGGGTCCTGGATCGCATAGGGGCCGGCTACATAGGACGCCTCGCCACCCTCCGACACTTCATAGGACTCGTCCATGTAGCTGAGGCCAAAGCTCACCAGCAGCGGGCCGACGGCCTCGGTGTCCACCTCGTAGGAAAAGTCCGCCTGCAGCTGGGACTCCTCGTTGATCAGATCCCCCGGTCGGAAGGCGGTGGGGGAATCGGGCCCCATCGAAGGGTTCACGGTGTTGCGCAGGGTATATTCGATCTTGCTCTGGCCGGTGCGCGCGCTGAGGTCATAGCCCAGGCCATTATCCAGGGTGCCGTTCAGGCCACCCACCAGGGAGTAATCGGAGACCTTGCCGAAGAAACGCGGGGTGAAGCCGCCCGGGAATTTTTCCAGGGGCGAGTAGATGGAGCCGTCCGGATCGCGCAGGTCCTCGATGGTGCCATTGTAGGGGTAGCGGTAGTAGAAGCCGCCGTCCGCCTCGCTCTCGGAGTAGTTACCAAAGGCGTAGAGCGACATGTCGCCGCTGAGGTCATAACCGGCGTTGAAGAAGACCCGCGTAGCCTCGGTGTTCGGCTGACCCCAGGGCTGGACATTGTCCCCCGGGCCGATATTGGCGCTGGAGCGCGCCGCCGCCATGAACTCCGGATCCTCGGTAAAGGCCGCATACCAGGCGTTGGAGTCATAGACCGGGTTATCCTGGTCGAGACAGAACCAGGAGCCACAGTACTGTTCACTGCGGTCGGTGGCATCCGCTTCGCTCATTTCCCCGGAGATGCTGAGGAAACCGCTAGCCCCCAGCGGAAAGCCGATATTGCCCTGGACGGTTTTCTGGAAGCCGTCCCCCTCGGAGTATTCGCCACTTTCCACTGTCAGGCTGGCACCCTCGCGGTTGTCCTTGAGGATGAAGTTGATCACCCCGGCGATCGCATCGGAGCCGTACTGGGCCGCGGCGCCATCGCGCAGTACTTCCACGCTCTTCAGCGCCGCCGTCGGGATGGTCGCGATATCCGGGCCCTGGGTGCCGGAACCGCCGATGGTGACCAGCGCCGAGCGGTGCCGGCGCTTGGAATTCACCAGCACCAGCGTCTTGTCGGTGGGCATGCCGCGCAGCTGGGCCGGGCGCACGAAGGTGCCGCCGTCACTGATCGGCTGCCGCGAGACATTAAAGGAAGGTACGAGTGTCTTGAGGACATCGTTGGTGTCGGTGTAGGACACCTCCCCGATGGTCTCGGCCGTGAACACGTCGACCGGAACCGGCGAATCGGTGACCGAGCGCGGCTTGCCGCGGGCACCGGTAATGATGACCTCCTCGAGCTCGCCCACCAGTGATACGTCGTCCGCGGCCATGACCTGAGGCGCGGCACCCACCGCGATGCCAACGGACACGGCCAACAGACTTTTACTAAAACGGGTGCTACCTGGAATCTTTTTCACGATCAATCTCCCCCTGAGATGCCTAGATCAAAGATCGGGGTGGAAGCGGGCTGTATGCCGGCACCGGACCCATCCCAGGCACGCACCAGAACAGTGAAGGTTCTTTGCGTCCCGATTGGCAGCGGCCAGCCGGGATGTCGTGCCTGACGTGAACATTTGTAACGACCGGGTAACCTGAAAGTCCTCCCGGGGGGCTGTTTTCTTGATTCTTTTTCCTCCCGAAACCTCCCGGAGGTTTCTGAGCGACCCCGGGAGGCTCCGATGGCATCAAATTTGCTGCAGACTTCACGGAGTTGTGAATAAAGGAAACAGATGACCGGATGCACCGGATTTGCAGCGCCAGCGCACTTGCGCTGCACCAGAAAGGGCGCTCAGACAGCGCAGGCGTGCCTGTTTTCAGTGCAGGGGGGACGAGGGACATGTCGGTAGGTCCTTTTTTCCTCGGGCCCTATGAAGTGCTGCCCGAGCCCTGCCTGTTGCGTTGCCAGGGCCAGGAAACCAAGCTCACGCCGCGCAACATGGACGTGCTGGTGTATCTGGCGGAAAACGCCGATCGGGTGGTCACCAGTCAGGAGCTGCTGGAGCACTTCTGGAGCCCGGTAGCCTCGGACCATGCCGTGCACAAGGCCATCTCCGAACTCCGCGGCGCGCTGGGCGACAGTGTTCGCGGTCAGCAATTCATCAAGACACTGCCACGTCGCGGCTACCGGATGCTGCAGACGCCAACGACCCGGGAGCATCGCCCCCCCGCCAACGAGCGCTGGCGCACTCTCTGGCGTCAATTCACCGCCGGGGTCGACCCGCGCAAGTTGATGGTCAGCCTCGGCACACTGGCAGTCATGCTCGGCCTGCTGGCGATGGCGCTGCAGCAGCGGCCACCCCCCAGCCGGGACAATGTCGTCACCATCGGGGTCGAGCCCTTCAACGTACCCGGCGGCGGGCAAGAGCAGGCGGATCTTCTCCATCACGGCCTGCGCACCAGCCTGATCAACCAGCTGGCGCGCCTGCGCGCGGTGCGGGTGGTGGCCCTGGAAGCGGGCCAGTCCGGGGACGTCGCCGATACCGTCGACCACTTTCTCGGCGGCACCCTGCTACAGGCCGACGGCAAGCAGCGCCTGCTGGTGCGGCTGGTGCGCAGCGGGGACGGTATCCACGAGTACTCGGAACGCTTTGAGCTGGGTCAGGGCGGGGTGTTCAGCGTACAGGACCACATCGTCTCCAATATCGTCACGGCCCTGAGCATTCACCTGGATGAGGAACAGCGGGCGCGGATGTACGACTGGGGCACCACCAATGCCGTCGCCTACGAACGCTTCATGAAGGGAGACTTCTACTACAACCAGTTCAACCCACGGGATTTCGAACGCGCCATGGGGCTATACCAGGACGCCACCGAGCTGGACCCGCATTTCATCAATGCCCACCTGGGGATCGCCACTGCCGCCAACAATCTCTCGGTATTCAGCCGCCTGGAGAAACAGCGTCACCTGCTCCGGCGCGTTTCCGAGGTCCACCGCGATGTCGCGTCGATCGCGCCCGAACACGCAGTACTGGAATCCATCCGCGCCATCGAGATGCGCATGGCCGGCTCCGAGTACCGGCGACAGGAATCGATACTGCGTCGCCAGATCCTGTCCGGGGATGCCCCCGGCTACGCCCTGGCACACTATGCGCTGTTCCTCATCGGCGCGCGCCTCTACGAAGAGGCCGAGGGCTTTCTGAATGCCGCCCGGGAAACGCGCCCCTACGAGCTGACCCCCGACGAGAGCTGGGACTACCGGGTAACCATCGCCGAACCGCAGCAGGCCATCCGCCTGCGCAAGGACCAGCTGATGCTGCGCCCCAAGCACATCGGCATGCTGGGGCCGCTGGCGCGGGACCTGTTCGCGGCGGGGCGCACCCAGGAGGCGCGGTGGTACCTGGAGCGGCTGCGCGAAGAAGACAGCGAGGGCCTGACCCTGGACTACAGCGAACAGATTATCGCCGCGCTGTCCGGCAAGCTGCCCGTCGACGGGCCGGCGCTGGAGGCCATCTACCAGCGGGGTCAGGACTACTTCTTCAACAACGGCGTTGTCGCCTTCACCCTCGGCGACCTGGACCGCGGGATCAGCTTCTGGGCCCGGCTGGAACCCCTGCAGAAACGCAAGGCCCTGAACATGATCCACGTCAGCGAGCGCTACTTCCCCGCGGACATCATCGACCACCCCCGCTACCAGCAGCTGCTGGAATACCTGGACCTGGGGCTGTCCTGGCAACGCACCCTGATGGAGGGGGTGATGGCAATGCGGGAAATCACCGGCGTCGGCCTGAGCCCGGAAGCCGGCGAGGCCTACCGGCAGGAGCGCTTCCTCAGCCGCAACAACGCCTGGCCACTCCCGGGCAGCCCCCTGGGCTGATTGGCTGGAAAGGCGCCGAACCCAGGTGGACCGGCGCCACCCCGGCGGCGGTCAAGCAGCTGCCGCCGGGTCAGAGCAGATGGTCAGGCTTCCCCGCCGCGGGCGATCAGGGCCTCGATCTTGCGCTCCAGCAGCGACAGGGGCACCGGCCCGTCCTTGAGGACTTCGTCGTGGAAGTCGCGGACGTCAAAGGCCTCGCCCAGTTCCTCGCGGGCCCGCTCGCGCAACTCCATGATCTTCAGCTTGCCGATCAGGTAGGCCGTGGCCTGGCCGGGCATGGCGATATAGCGCTCGATCGCCTTGGTGGAATCACCCACCGAATTGGGGGTGTTCTCCACCAGGTAGTCGATGGCGCGCTCCCGGGTCCAGCGCTTGCTGTGGATGCCGGTATCCACCACCAGGCGGCAGGCCCGCCAGAGCTCCAGGGCCAGGCGGCCAAAGTCTGAATAGGGATCCTCGTACATGCCCATGTCCTTGGCCAGCTCCTCGGAGTACAGCCCCCAGCCCTCGGTAAAGGCGGTAAAGCTGGCGTAGCGCTGGAACTCGGGGATGTCTTCCAGCTCCACGGAGATCGCCCGCTGCATGTGATGGCCGGGAATGCCCTCGTGGTAGGCCAGCGCCTCCAGCTGGTAGGTGGGCATGGCGGTCATGTCGTAGAGGTTGGCGTAGTAGATGCCCGGGCGCGAACCGTCCGGCGGCGGCCCCTGGTAGAAAGCCTTGCCGGCGGAGCGCTCGCGGAAGGCTTCCACGCGCTTGACCACCAGCTCCGCCTCGGGCAGCAGGCCGAACCACTCGGGCAGGATCTGGCGTATGTTGTCGATCGCCTCACGGGCATCGGCCAGGTAGGCCGCGCGCCCCTCTGCCGTCTCCGGGTAGAGGAATTGCGGATCCTCGCGCAGGAAGGCGAAGAAGGCCTGGAGGTCGCCCTCGAACTCGACCTCGCGCATGATCTCGCGCATCTCGCCGTGAATCCGATCGACCTCGCGCAGGCCGATGTCGTGAATCTCGTCGGCACTGAGGTCGGTGGTGGTGAACCAGCGCAGGCGCTCGGCGTAGAAATCGTCGCCGTCCTCGAACTTCCAGACACCATCGGCATCCGGCGCATCCTCCGACTGCGCCTCGAGGGCGGCAATCAATTCCTGGTAGGCGGGCTGCACTACCTCGAGTAAGGCTTCGCGGGCCTCCGCCAGCAGCCGCTCGCGCACTTCCGGCTCCACCTCCAGGTCAGCGACCTTGCCCTGGAAGTCCTCCCACAGGGTGGAGTCACTGCCACTGTCGTCAAAGGGGGCACCGCTGATCACGTTGCGGGCCGACTCGATCATCTGCGGGTACTGCCAGTCCGCCAGCAACAGGTTCTTCTCGCCGCGAATGCGGACCTGTTCGACCACACCGTCGAACCAGTCGCCCAGGTTGTTGAGCCGCCCGATATAGGCCTCGGCATCCGCCAGTGTATTCACGCGATGAATGTTGATCAGGCCACTCGCCGCCAGGGTGTGGGGGCCGCGGAACTGATGGATGACATAGTGGTGGTGGCGAAAATCGTCCGCCGCCAGCTGCCGCTCCAGGTCCAGCTTGTAGAGATCCCAGGACAGCTGGTCCTGCGGTGACAGGGCGCTGCGGTCGATTGCCTGCAACTGGGCCAGGCGGGCCTCGAGAATCTCCCGGGTCTCCTGCTGGAAATCCTCGTTGACCGGATCCCACTGGTCCTGGTTGGTCTTGATGCCCCGGTAGCTGGCGCTCATGGGGAAACGGGCCATGTCCACCGCGTAGTTTTCTTCCAGGAAGGTGCGGAAGGCGTCAGTAACCGCGGGGTCCGCCGGGGACGTCGCGGCGTCGCTGCCGGCAGTGGCGCTGTCCTGCGCCGCGGGCACCGTGTCCTCCACCACTGCCGTATCGGGCTGACTGTCCTCCCGGGAGCAGCCGGCCAGAAGCAGGCTGGCGGCCAGGCAGGCCAGGCTCAATCGCTTGAAGTTTGCTGACAACATAGATACCTCGAAATTTGGCACATGCAAATGCAGGCCGCGCTGCCGGCGACCAATGTATGCGCTGCATATTCGCCCAGCTGGCTGCAGATTTCCAGCGCTGGACACGCCGGGCGATCGCCCCGATACTGTATATATGTACAGTTTTTTGCCTTTCTTCGGAGCCCGATCGTGAGCCTCTGGCTGTGTTTGCGCTTTCCATGCCTGCCGCTGCAATGCCTGAACCGGGAGGAGTCCCGGCCAGTCGCGGTGGTCGAGCGCCAGCGGGTGCTCTGCCACAACGATTGCGCCGCGGCGCTGGGCATCCGCCGGGGAAACAGCGTGGCCACGGCCCGCGCCCTCGCCGGCGAGGAGGCCTTGACCCTGCTCGAACGACAGACCGAGCGGGAGCAGCGCGACCTGGAGCAGCTCTGTCAATGGGCCTACGGCATCACGCCCCACCTGCACCCCCGCCCCCCCGACAGCCTGCTGCTGGAAATCGGCGGCTGCCTGGCGCTGTTTGGCGGCCTGCCGGCCCTGCTGGAGGGGGTTCATCGGGAGCTGGCCCGGCGGGGCCTGCTGGTGGCGAGCGGCCTGGCGGCCACGGCCGGGGCAGCCTGGTTGCTGTCCCATGCCCCCCATGGCCTGGACGACTTGTCCGAGCCCCTGGAAACGCGCCTGTCACCCCTGCCCCTGGAGCACCTGGCGGAGGCCTTTCCGGCGGCGGTGGCCGGGCTGCAGCGCACCGGCTGCACGACCCTGGGCAACCTGCTGACGCTGCCCGAAGCCGCCCTGGCCCGCCGCTGTGGCCGGGACTTCGTCGGCGCCCTGCGCCGCGTCCTGGGCCGCGACACCGAGCGTCACCCTGACTATCGGCCTCCGGCCGAGTTCCGCGACAGCTGCCAGTTCGATTACGAGGTCCAGGTCAATGAGGAGCTACTGCCGGCCATGCGGCAACTGCTGCAGTCCCTGGGCCGTTTCCTGCAGCAGTGTCAGCTGGCTACCCGGGCCATTCGCTGGGAGCTGGACAGCCGCCAGGGCAGCGCCCTGGTCTTTACCGTGCGCAGCAGCAGCCCCCAGGGGGACCCCGGCCACTGGCTGTCACTGACCCGCCTGCAACTGGAGCGCGAACAACTGAAACACGGCGCCGACCAGTTGACACTGCGCTGCGAGGAGCTGGAAAGCCTCGCTCATGCCCCCCGGGACCTGTTCGGCGCCCCCGGCCAGCGGGAGGCTCTCGAGGACCTGCTGGACCGGCTTTGCAGCCGCCTCGGCCGACAGGCGATCAGCCGCATTGCCTGTCGCGATGAGCACTTGCCGGAGCTGGCCCTGCACCTCGGCCATGCGGCTCCCGGGCCACTGCCGGAAGCGACCGGCGAAGCGGGCCCGCGCCCCTTCTGGTTGCTGCCCGCCCCCCGGCCACTGGCGCTACGCGGGGGCAGGCTCTACTGGCAGGGCCCGTTACAGCTGCTGGGAGTGGCGGAGCGCATCGAGGACGGCTGGTGGCAGACACCGGTTTCCCGGGACTATTACCTGACCCGGGGCAGCGCCGGCCAGTATTACTGGGTCTTCCGCGACCGCCTGGGCGGCGGCTGGTATCTGCACGGTATCTTCGCCTGAAGGGTCTGTAAGGCCCTCGCACACAGGCGCCGACAGGCTCTGGAGCGCAATGCGCTAGCCCAGCGCCATACACGAACAATGTGAATTTATTGTGACATCGGCGTGACAGCGATGGATGGCGGGGAGAAGCCTGGTCTAGGATCGACCCATAGCCGGACAACGCGTCGCGAGACGCCCACCCAGGAGGTCACTATCATGATAACGCACACGATCCGCCGCAGCCTGCTGCTGGCCACCCTGCCCCTGGTCGCCCTCGGCGCCCGGGCCGAAGTCACCCAGGATTGCATCCTCGAAGGCACTGTCGACAAGGGCAAGGCCGAACAGATGGGCCGGGATGTCTATGTGGAGTTTCACTCCGCCGCCCGTGCGGAGCGGGGCAGCGAGTGCAACCTGCAGCGACGCAACCGCATCCAGTTCAAGGAGCCCAAGAACGCGATGATCGAGAACGCACCGGACGGTTCCAAGGTGCGCTATCGCTACACGGAAAAGGATGACCAGCAGGGCGAATGGCGACTGATTGGCGTCGCCATGCCCTGATCACTTCACTCCGGGGCGACGGTGCCGCAGTGTGCCGCCGCCTCGCCAGCCCCACAGCGGTGTCGGGCCTGACTGATGAACTGTAGCTCCTCCACGGCAAAACCCCGCGCCCGAGCCTCGTCGACAAACCGTTCCCGCAGTGCCTCGCTTACCTTGGGCGTGCGCGACAGCAGCCACAGGTAGTCGCGGTTGTAGCCGGAGACGAAGGCGTACTGGTAGTCCGGATCCAGCTCGAAGATGACATAGCTGCTGTAGAACGGTCCGAAAAAGGACACTTCCAGATGGCCACTGGGCTGGTCACCGGCGTAACGGGCCCGGCCCTCGGCCTCCTGCCACTCCCCCGCCTCGCTGTCATAGCCGCGGTTGAGTACCCGCAGGCCGCCATCGGGGTGGCGGCTGTAACGCGCGGTGACGCTGTCCAGCCCGCGTTCGAAACTGTGGTCCAGGCGGGCGATCTCGTACCAGGTCCCGAGGTAGCGCTCGGTGTCCAGTTCCGGCACCGGCGCGATCCCCTCCGGCACTGCGGTACAGGCCATCAACAGCAGAGTCAGCAGCAACGCCCCGAGGCGTTCAGTCATGGGCGATGCGCTTGTCGGTAAAGAGGTAGTCGCGCATTTCCTCGTCGAGCACCTTGTCCCGGCGCCGGATCCACTCCAGCACCATGGCGGCGTGCTCTTTCTCCTCATCGCGGTTGTGCCGCAGGATCGCTTTCAGCTCCGGATCCTTGCAGGCATCCATGCGCTGGTTGTACCAGTCCACGGCCTCCAGCTCTTCCATCAGCGACACAATGGCGCGGTGCATGTCCCGGGTTTCATCGCTGAGCTCCGCAACCGGCTCGTGGTAACCTTCACTCGACATAGACAGGTCCTTCTACAGGGTTGAAAGGTGCCGGCACTTCACCGGCACGGATGGGCCGAGTTCGGCCCGCTATTTTCGCAACAGGCTGACAATATACAGGAGCAGGGCCGCACCCACCGTGGCCATCACCAGCGAGCCGATGAAACCGCCGGCACTCAGGCCCAGCAGGTTGAACACGAAGCCGCCAATCACCGAACCCACGATACCGATCACGATATTCCCGAGCAGGCCGAACCCCCGCCCTTTCATCAGCTTGCCGGCGATCCAGCCCGCCAGCCCACCGATGACCAGAAACGCAATGATTCCCATGCCTTCCATTCTCGTTCTCCTTATCTGCCTGAACTGCCGGAGTGGCAGCTGTAAACCATGTTAGCCCGAGCCGCGTGCGGGATACCACCACGGCCGCGCGCCCAACCGCCGCCATCGCCCACTAGAGAGGCCAGACCAGCAGCAGGACCGGCACCGAGACCAGGACCACCAGCAGTGACAGGGGCAGGCCCATGCGCCAGTAATCGCCGAAGCGGTAGCCCCCCGGGGCCATCACCAGGGTGTTCGACTGGTGGCCCACCGGGGTCAGGAAGGCACTCGAGGCGGCAATGGCGACGGCCATCAGCAGCGGGTCCGCCGCCACCTGCATGCCCGCGGCCAGGTCGATGGCCACCGGCGCCGCGAGAATCGCCGCCGCGGCATTGTTGATGATATTGGACAGCAGCATCACCACCATCATCAGCAGGGCCAGGGTAAGCGCCGCCGGCACCTGCTCCGCCACTGCCAGCAACTGCCCGGCGATCAGCGCGGCGCCACCGGTGGTTTCCAGGGCCTGCCCCACCGGCAGCAGCGCGGCGAGGAGCACAATGACCGGCATGTCGATACTGTCGTAGACCTTGCCCGCGGGCACCAGTCCCGAGAGCACCATCAACAGCGCCGCCACCACCAGGCCCGTCGCGGCGTCGACCAGCCCCAGGGCGATGGCGGCCAGCGCACCCACGAACAGGGCGCTGGCCTGGAGAATCTTGCGCGGACGGCCGATTTCCAGCTCCCGGGAGGCCAGGGGCAGGCAGCCGAGGCTCTCCAGGGCACCGGGCAGTGCGTCCTCGCGCGCCTGTAACAGGAGGATGTCACCCGCCAGGAAGCGGATGCGACCCAGCCGTTCCTTCAGCCGTGCACCGCGCCGGGCGACCGCGAGAATGTTCACGCTGTGACGCTGGCGCAGGGAGAGCGCGCTGGCGGAGGTACCCACCAGCAGCGACCCCGGGCTGATCACCGCCTCCACCAGCGTCAGCTCACCGAAATCCTCCCGATGCCCGGAGGCCTCGTCGTCCGTCTCGCTGCGCCGCCCCGCCAGTTCCAGGCCGGTGACATCCAGCAGGGTCTTGAGGCTGTCGGAGTCCGCCTCGACCAACAGGATGTCCTCGGCCTGCAGCACTTTGTAAATCGAGGGCATCTGCTGGCGCTGTTCCCCGCGCACCAGGCCCACCACCATCACGTCGGCATCGTCCTTGACGGCCGCCATCAGGTCGTAGGTGGTCTGGCCCGCCAGACTGCAGTCTTCGGGAATCCGCACTTCGGTGAGGTAGGCGCTGACCTTGAACAGCTGGTCCGGGCTTTCCTCCTGCTGCCGGCGGGGCGTCAGGCGCCAGCCCAACAAGCCGATGAAAGCCACCCCCGCCAGGGTCACGGCGAGGCCGACGGGCAAAAAGGCAAACAGACCGAAGGCCTCGCCGGCCACCTCGGCCCGGTAGCTGGCAATAATGATATTGGGCGGGGTGCCGATCATGGTCAGCATGCCCCCGAGGAGAGAGCCAAAGGCCAGGGGCATCAGGGTCAGGGAGGGCGAATAGCCGGACTGCCGGGACATCCACACGGCGACCGGAAGGAACAGCGCCAGCGCGCCGACGTTGTTCATGAAACCCGAACACAGGGCAACCACCGCTGTCAGCAGCAGAACGTGCAGACCCGGGTGATCGCCCAGACGCATTAGCCGCCGCGCCAGCACATCCACCACCCCGGCGTTGAGCAGACCGCGACTGATCACCAGCACCGCCGCCACGGTAATGACCGCGGGGTGACCCAGTCCGCTAAACGCCTCGGCAGCAGGGATCACCCCCGCCAACACCAGCGCCAGCAGCGCCCCCAGGGCCACGATGTCGTAGCGCCAGCGGTTCCAGACCAGCAGGCCGAGGGTCGCGGCCAGCACCGCGAATACCAGACCCTGGTCAGTGCTCATGTCGCGCAGACATCGCCGTTACGGCCCTATTGGGTCATGGTCGGGAAGTCGATGTAGCCGGCGTCGCCGCCACCGTAGATGACCGAGGGGTCGCCCATCGGCGTGAGTTCAGCGCCCGCTGCGTAGCGCTCCGCCAGATCGGGGTTGCAGATAAAGGGACGACCGATGGAAATGGCTGCGGCACCGCCCGCGGCCAGTACCGCCTCGGCGCGCTCGGCGTCGTAGCCACCGTTGAGTACCAGGTCACCATGGTAGACCGCCCGCAGGTCGTCGATACTGAAGTCCGCCACCGCGGCCGCCTGGCTCTTGGAGACGTCGGATTCGTTGATCTGCTCGACGATTTCCAGGAAGGCCAGCTTGCGGCGGTCCAGCTCCGCCACCGCGTGCAGGAACAGCGGGCGGGGGTTGCTGTCGTGGCAGTCCCAGACACTCGAGAAAGGTGCCAGGCGTACCCCGGTGCGCTCGGCACCCACCGCATCGACGACCGCATCGGTAACTTCCAGCAGGAAGCGGCAGCGGTTTTCCACCGACCCACCGTAGGCATCGGTCCGCTGGTTGACGCCGTCGCGCAGGAACTGGTCGATCAGGTAGCCGTTCGCCGCGTGTAGTTCGACGCCATCAAAGCCCGCGGCGATAGCGTTCAGCGCGCCCTGGCGGAACTGCTCCACCACACCGGGAATTTCCTCCAGCTCCAGGGCGCGGGGCTCGGAGGTGGGCGTGAAACCGTCGGGCGTAAACGTGCGGATGTCACCGCGTACGGCGGAGCTGGAAACCGGCGGCTGCCCATTTTCCTGGAAGCAGGTGTGGGAGACCCGCCCGGAGTGCCACAACTGGCAAACGATGCGCCCGCCAGCGGCGTGCACGGCGTCGGTCACGCGCCGCCAGCCGGCGATCTGCGCCTCGGTGTAGATGCCCGGTGTGGCGATGGTGCCGGTACCCTGACGAGACACCTGGGTGGCTTCCGTCAGGATCAGCCCGGCGCCGGCTCGCTGGGCGTAGTAGGTGGCGTTGGACGGGGTGGGAATATTCTCGGGCGAGCGGGCCCGGGTCATGGGGGCCATGACGACCCGGTTTTTCAACTCAATGGCACCCAGTGAGACCGGGCTGAACAGCGTGGCTGACATGCGAATTCCTTATTGCTGTCGAAGAATGACGCGGGCCCGACAGCCGCGGCGAAGCCGGCAGCAGGCCCTCAATCGGCCTGCCATCTTACCGCTACCCGGGGCCGGCGACAGCGCCCCGCGATCGGCGACTTGCCCCGGTTCAACTTTCCGGGCCGGGCTCCGCGCTCCCCGGCGTTCCACGCCCGGTGAAGCGGACCGCCACGCGCGGGTCCCCGGGCAAGCCACGGTAGTGAACCTCGAGCTGCAGGCCGGGTTCCGGCCTGGCGGGGGGCAGGAAGCCCCCGAGACTGAGCAGATCGCCCGGGCGCAATTCGATACCGGCTTCCCGCAGGGCACGCGCCAGCCAGATGGCGGCGTTCAGCGGGTGCCCCATCAGGCTCTCGCCCGCGGCTTGCCCAAGCGCTTGATCGCGCGCGGCATCGCGTACCACCACCCGCATGTCCGCCAGGGCCGCCAGCAGCGGCTCGCGATGTCCGGCGACCGCGATGGGGGCGCCCAGCACACCGCCGCGAAAACCGGTGTTGATGGCGGCAATGGCGTAGCCATTGGCCGGCCCCTCCAGCACCAGGTCGGGCAATTCGATGAAGGGGATAATCGCCCGCAGCGCGTCCAGGGCCTCCGCAGGTGTGGCAGCGTCCGCCAGACGCGCGCTGCCCACCTCGACCAACAGATCGGGCTCATAGCGCGGCACCGCGCCAAAGGCCGCGGGCAGGCTGGTACCGCTGGGCAAGAGGTGGCGGTCGAACATGACGCCCCAGGCGGGGCCCTGCATGCCGAAACGCCGCTGAACCGCCTCGCCGGTGAACGCGGCCTTGTAGCCCACCGGCTGCCCCAGCACCCGGGGCAAGGCCTGAACCAGGGCCGCCCGGGCGCAGTCGACCTGTCCGGCCTCGAGCTGGAAGCCAAAGCCCGGCCCCGGGCGTCCCTGCGCCAGGGCCGCAACGTGGGCCGCCACCGCGGCACGGTCGGGGCAGTTCGCCGCAGTGGCCGCAGTGGCCGCAGTGGCCAGCATCATGACGGCGAGCGGGATCGCCAGGCGCCGGCTCCAGTCAGGCAGATTCATGCGAACAGATCCCCCTGGGCCCGGGGCGGCCGGAAACTGGTGCAGTCCAGGCTCTCGCGATGAGCCTGGCGATAAGCCAGCCGTTGGCAGGCCTTGCGAAAGCGTTGGGCCAGCAGGTCGGCAAACACCCCCTCGCCGCGCATGCGCTGCCCGAAGCGGGCATCGTAGTCCTTGCCCCCACGGGTATCGCGAACGCGGTTCATCACCTTGTCGGCGCGCTCGGGATAGTGCTCGGCCAGCCAGTCGCGAAACAAGGGTGCCACCTCCAGGGGCAGGCGCAGCAGCATCCAGGCCGCTGTATCCGCCCCCGCCTCGCGCCCCGCCGCCAGCAGGGCTTCCAGCTCGTGATCGTTGAGGCCGGGAATCATCGGCGAGGTCAGCACACCCACCGGCACCCCCGCCGCGCTCAGTTCGCGGATCACCCGCAGGCGTGCGCGGGGCGAGGCAGTGCGCGGCTCCAGTCGGCGTTTCAGCTCGTCGTTCAGGGTGGTCAGGCTGATAAACACCTGCACCAGGCGCCGCGCCGCCAGCGCCGCCAGCAGATCCCGGTCGCGCAGGATCAGGGCGCTCTTGGTGACAATGGTCACCGGGTGCCCGCAGGCCAGCAGCACTTCGAGGATGCGCCGGGTGGTGCCCCGCTCCGCCTCCAGCGGCTGGTAACAGTCGGTATTGCCGGAGAGATTGATGGGCCGGCAGACATAGCCGGGCTTGCACAGCTCCATCTCGAGCTGCTCCAGCAGGCCACTGCGGGCAATCAGCCGGGTCTCGAAGTCCAGCCCCGGGGAATAGTCCCAGTAGGCGTGGCTCGGCCGCGCGTAGCAATAAATGCAGCCGTGCTCACAGCCGCGATAGGGATTGAGGGAGCGGTCAAAGCCGAGATCCGGGGAGCGGTTCCAGCTGAGGGCGGACTTTGCCGCCTCGTCCTGTACCGTGGTCGCCAGTCGCGCGGGGGGAAATTCCTGCCACCAGCCATCCGCTTCGGCCACACTGGTGCGCGGGGCAAAGCGGTTGGCGGGGTCGAAGGTGGCGCCGCGACCGCGCCGGGCAAGGGGGGCGTCCTGAATGGCCATGGGCATCACACTACTGGATTTATGTACAGTGTAGCGCTCCTCGCGACAAGCCGCCAGCCTCAGATCGAGGGCCCGGACTGCCAGGGCCAGCGCCCGGTCAACTCCATTTCCAGGCTGAAGCTGAGGAAGGTGCGAATCGCCACGATCAGGCCGAGCACGCCGACCCCCTCGAAGGTGAGGTCTACCGCCACCGTGGTGATGATGTCCGCGGCAATCAGGATTTCCAGCCCCAGCAGGATACCCCGCCCCATGCGCAGGCGCAGCTCCTGGAAAATGGCTTCGCGGTCTTCCCGCAGCATGTGCCGGTATCCCGCCCGTCCCAGGGCAAACACCGCCACGCCGGTAATCACCACGATCCCCAGTGCCTCGATCAGCACCGCACACCAGACCGCCAGGGATTCTATCTGTGTGGTCATATTGCCCCCCGAATGACGCCTGCTGTGATCCTACACCCTTCCGGCGCCCGGCGTGAGAGTCAGCGCCGCACCCAGCGCAGACGCAGCACCTGGCTGAGCGCATCGACCAGCAGCACCAGACCCAGCATGGCGAGGATCACTGTCGAGGCGCGGGCCTCCTGGAACAGCGACAAGTGAATGTGCAGCATTTGACCCAGCCCGCCGGCGCCGACCAGGCCGAGAATGCTGGCCATGCGGATGTTGTTCTCCCAGCGATAGAGGCCATAGGACAGCAGCTGCGGCCAGACGCCCGGCAGGGTGCCGTAGCAGAAAGCCGCCAGACGCCCGCCGCCCCCGGCGCGGATGGCCTCGGCGGCCGTCGCGGGGGTGTTTTCCAGGGCCTCGGTATAGAGGCGCCCCAGTACCCCGGTGGTATGCAGGGCCAGCGCCAGCGTCCCGGCATTGGGCCCCAGCCCCACCGCCAGTACCATCAGGGCCGCCCAGACCAGTTCCGGCACCGCGCGCAGGAGATTCGCCAGGCCCCTGGCCGGAACCGCCCGCCAGGCGGGTGCGCCGGCGGCGATCAGGGCCAGCAAGAGGCCGAGCACAACCGCCAGCAGCGTGCCCATGGCCGACATCGCCAGTGTCTCCAGCAGGGCCTGCCCGACCCGGCCCAGGTGCGCCGGACTCAGATCCGGTTGCAGGAAGCCGCGGGCGTAGTCGCGCATCGCGTCCCGGCCCGCACCGGTGAGCAGGCCACCGAAGTCCAGCGCCAGGTAGTGGAAGGCCCAGCCAGTCGCCAGCACGGCCAGTCCCAGCCACAACAGCCCCGCCCGACGCACCGTCACGCCCCCACCCCCAGGCTGCGGCGCAGGATGCGCGAAAGCCCGTCAACAGCGGTCACCAACAGCACGAAGACCAGCAGCAGGGTGGCCACCTCGCCCCCCGCCAGCATGCGCAGGGACAGCTCGACCTGCTGCCCAAGGCCGCCAGCACCGACAAAGCCCATCACCACCGAGGCCCGGAGGGCACACTCCCAGCGATAGAGGGTGTAGGACAGCAGCTCGCCCAGGGCGTTGGGCAGGAGTCCGTAGGCGAAGGCCGCCAGGCGCGACCCGCCTGCAGCCAGAATGGCCCGGGCGGGTGCCGGGCCCACCGACTCCAGGATCTCAGCGTACACTTTCCCCAGCATGCCGGCGTAGGTGATGGCGATGGCCAGCACACCGGCGGTCGGCCCCAGGCCCAGGGCCCGCACCAACAACAAAGCCCAGACCAGTTCGGGGATACTGCGCAGCACGATCAGCAGGCCGCGCAGGGGCCAGCGCACCAGGCCCCCCCAGGGGCCCGGACGGCCCTCCGCCGCCAGCGCCGAGAGGGACAGTGCGCGATTGATCACCAGGGCGGCGGGAGCGGCAAGCAGCACTGCCAGGGCCATCCCCACGGTGGCGATGGCCAGGGTTTCCAGGGTGGCGCGGCCTACCAGGGCGAGAAAGGCGAGGTCGTGGGCCAGGGGCCAGAAGCCGGCGAGGAAGCCCGCCATGGCCCGGGCGGAGTCCCCCGCCACCAGCCCCGCCGGGTTCAGTTCGCTCAGGTGCAGGGCCGGCCACAGCAGGGCCAGGGCAAGCAGCGTCCAGCCCAGCCTTGGCCAGCGCTGAGGATCGTTCGCGCTCAGCAACGCGGGGGTACTCCCGCGGGCTCGGCCGCCCGCGTCGCCTCGGGGGCCGACAGCTGCGCGTTGTCAAACAGTTCAGAGAGTTCCGCCGGGCTCACCTCAGCGGCCGGCTTGTCGAACAAGACCTGCCCCTCTCGCAAGCCGATGATCCGCGGAAAGGCCTCCAGCGCCAGGTCGACTGCATGCAGGCTGACCACCAGGGCCGCTCCCCGGGAAGCCGCATCGGCCTGCAGGATCCGCAGACAGTGGGCCGCCAGTCGCGGGTCCATGGCCGACACCGGCTCGTCCGCCAGCAGCAGGTCCGCCTGCTGGTACAGGGCCCGGGCAATGCCCACCCGCTGCAGCTGACCGCCGGACAGGCTGTCACAGCGGCTGTAGAGACGATCCTCCAGGTCCAGACGGCGCAATCCCGCGCCGATACCCGCCGCATCCAGCGGCCAGGCCAGATTGAGCAGCGCGCGCCCCGCTGACCAGCGCCCGAGTCGCCCCGCGCTCACCGCCGTGATCACCCGCTGCACGGGCGGCAGGGGTGGCGCCTGGTGCACCAGGCCCAGTCGGGCACGCAGGCGCTGGCGGGCGCGCGGGGAGAGCCGCCAGGGACACTGCCCGAGCAGCGTGACAGCCCCGGATTGCGGCGCCAGCGTGGCCGAGAGCACCCGCAGCAGGGTGGTCTTGCCGGCGCCCGACGGGCCGATCACTGCCACCTGCTCCCCCGGCGCCAGCCGCAGGGACACCGAGCGCAGGGCCCGGGTGCCATTGCGATGGGCCAGGCTGACGGCGTCGAGGACGGCGGCGGGCGTGCCCGAACTCATCTACAGCAGGCCGGCGTCGCGCGCCGCGGCCTCGATCGCCCTGTAGTTTTCCACCCGGGTGGCAATAAAGCGGGAAGCGCGTTGCAGCTCGAGTATCTCGCGGTGGGCGGGCTGCTCGGGATCGAGCGCGAGGAAGGCCTCGCGGATACGCGTCTGGAGGTCGTTATCCAGGCTGCCGCGCACGGTCCAGTTGTAGTCGTGGTAGCCCGGCGTCACCTCGATCACCCGCAGCTTGCCGGTCAGGGTCGGCGAGGTATCGCGCAGCTTCTGCCACACCGCGCTGTTCAGCACGCCGGCATCGACGCGCCCCGAGGCGACCCAGGCCGCGGTGGCATCGTGGGCCCCGGAGAAGGCGATGCGACTGAAAAAGTCCTCCGGCTCGATGCCCTGTTCCCGCATGAAGTGGCGCGGCATCAGGTGCCCGGAGGTGGAGGAGACGGAACCGAAGGCAAACGCCGCTCCCTTCAGATCGGCCAGGGTGGCAACGTCCGTGCGCGCGGTGACGAAGGTACTGGTGAAACTCTGATCCTGTTCCCTTTGCACCAGGGGTACGGCGTCACCCGTGCGCAGGTGCGCCTGTACGAAGGTGAAGCCCCCCAGCCAGGCCAGGTCGATGCGCTCCGCCGCCAGGGCCTCGACCACTGCGGCGTAGTCGGTAACCGGCACGAAGCTCACTGTCATGCCCAGGGCGTCTTCCAGGTAGGCGCCCAGGGGCTCGAACTTGCGCAGGAGCTCAGTGGGCGCCTCGTCGGGAATCGCCGAGACGCGCAGCACCTCGGGCTTGGACTGGGCGGAAACTGGAGCTGTGGCGAACAGGCTGAGGCAGAAAGCAAGGCACAGGCCAAGGGCCAGCGCGGGATGACGCAGGGACATGGGCTTCTCCGGTTCAATAGCGGAAAAAAACAGCCTCCATGTTACCCAGCCAGCACCCCACTGGTATAGCCCAGCACATCATCATCCTCCTGCCATCTTTCACGCACCGCCAGGATCTCGGGCAGGCAGCGCTCAAAGGCGTCCACCAGCTCCGGATCAAAGTGCTCACCGCGCTCCCGGCGAATCAGCTCCAGGGCCTCGCTGACCGACCAGGGCTCCTTGTAGGGGCGCCGGCTGGTTAACGCGTCGAACACATCGGCGATGGCCACGATACGGGCGGAAACCGGAATGGCTTCGCCGGCAATACCGTGAGGATAACCACTCCCGTTCCATTTCTCGTGGTGGTTGAGCGCAATCTCGCGCGCCATGCGCAGGAACGCGGAACCGTCATCACCGATGATCTCGGCGCCGATCAATGTATGTTGCCGCATGACCTCCCATTGGGCGGCGTCCAGCGCGCCCGGGTGCTGCAGGATCGCGTCGGGAATACCGATCTTGCCGACATCGTGCATGGGAGCGGTATTCAGCAAATTGTCCGCCCACTCCCGGGAGTAGCCCGCGGCGAGGGCGATCAGTCGCGCAAAATGGCTCATCCGGATCACGTGCAATCCGGTCTCATTGTCCTTGTATTCCGCCGCGCGCCCCAGTCGTTGCACGATAGACAGTCGCGTGGCGCGAAGCTCTTCGTAGTTGACCAGGGCGAGGTGGGTTTTCACCCGCGCGAGCACAATCGGCGGGCTCACGGGCTTGGTGATATAGTCCACAGCCCCAAGGGCAAAACCCTGCGCCTCATCGTCGGTATCGCTCAGGGCGGTCACGAAAATCACCGGGATATTGCGGGTCGCCAGGTCCTGCTTGAGCATCTGGCACACTTCGTGTCCGCTCATCTCCGGCATCATGACATCCAGAAGCACCAGATCCGGGCTTTCACTACGCGACAAGTCCAGCGCCCGCTGCCCGTTCTTGGCGAACAACAGGCGGTACTCGCTACCCAGGATGCCCTGGAGCACCTGCAGGTTGATGGCTTCATCATCCACCAGCAATAGCGTTTTCCGCTTATTCATGTACATGCCCCCGGTGACTCTGCTGATCGCGGAATACGACCAGCACCTGCATCGCAGATTCCGTATCGAAACTCTCCATGGCCTCTTCCAGCGCGGCCGCCTGGCTGGCGGAGAGCATGGTTATCAAGCGCCGCAGTTCCTCGCTCGGGATTTCCCCATGGTCCAGGCGCTGTAGCGTCCGCTCGAGGAGTTCGCGATCAAGGGGCGCTTCCTCCCTCGACTGCGGGTCGGCGCGATCGTCCGCAGAGATCGGGAAGCGTGCCATCGTGGCCTGGAGCGCAGCCCGGGCCGACGCCATCGCGTCCGCCACTCCCGCCCCTGCCGTAACCCGGTCCTCCAACACCACCAGCACATCCGCCAGGCGCGAGAGCAGCAGGTTGCCCGCTGCACCCCGGAGCCGGTGCAGGCGCCCCGCGGCCGCGTCCGCCTGATCAACGACCTCCGTCGTCAGCGTCGCGAGCTCGGCGGGCAGCGTCGCCAGAAAGCGCGTCGCAGCATTCGCGTGGGAGGCCGGATCTCCCCACATACCCTCCACGCGGGCGCTGTCCACCAGCGGCAGTGTGCCCTGAGCCGACGGAAGGTCGACATCCACGGGGGCGCTTGCGCCACCCTTGGTCACCCTGGCGATTTCGCTCAACAGCGCCTGCACATCCAGGGGCTTGGCGACAAAGCCATCCATCCCAGCGGCCTGGGCGCGCCGACGATCCTCCAGCAACACGCTCGCGGTCAGGGCGAGCACCGGGGTACGATGGCGGCCTTCCTGCCGCTCGTATTCCCGGATCTGGCGGCAAGCGTCGTGCCCATTGAGAACGGGCATCTGTACATCCATCAGCACCAGGTCGCAGGGTTCCCGTCGCCAGCTGGCGACCGCCTCCTCACCGTTACTGGCAGCGCGGACCGTATGACCCCGCTTGCCCAGGACGGTCGCGATCAACTCCACATTCTGTTCAACGTCGTCCACCACCAGCACCTGAAGCGGGGCCAGGCACACCTCTTCTCCCCCCACGGGCTCCTCTGCCGGACGCCGGCCCGGCAGCAGCGGCAGGCAGACGCGAAATTCGCTACCTTCACCGGGGGCGCTCTCCACTGCAATGCTGCCCGCCATCAACTCGACCAATTGTCGGGCAATGGTGGTTCCCAGCCCCGTGCCACCATAGCGTCGCGTCATGCTCGAGTCGGCCTGCACGAAGGGGTCGAAGAGGTTTTCCAGCACAGATTCAGACATGCCCATCCCGGTATCGGTGACCCGGAACAGGACGCCTTTGCATTCCGGATCCCGGGACACTCGCAGGCTCACTCCACCCCGCTCCGTGAATTTCACCGCATTGCTGGCCAGGTTGAGCAGGACCTGCTGGATTCTCAGGGGATCACCGACAAAGTAGTCCCCGACATTCTTCTCATAATCCAGGACAAGAGAAAGTGATTTTTGCGCGGCTGAAAGCGACAGCGTTGCCACGATCTGCTCGCATACATCCCGCAGGGAGAAATCACGGTGCTCGAGCTCCGTCGCGCCACTTTCCAGCTTGGCGGTGTCGAGGATGTCATTCAGCAGTGACAGCAATGACCTGGCGGATTTGCGCACGACCCCCAGGTTGCGTATCTGCTGCTCGGACAATGGTGTCTCCAGTAAAAGGTCGGTGAAGCCGAGGATCGCGTTCATGGGCGTGCGTATCTCGTGACTCATGTTGGCAAGAAAGCGGCTCTTGGCATGCGCCGCGGCCTCCGCCTCTTCCTTGGCACGGCGCAGATCGCTCTCCATTCGTTGTCGCTCGGTCACATCCACCAGGATGCCGTCGATCCAGCGCACTTGGCCGGCGGCATCGAATATCGGCGTCGCCACCTCGGAGACCCAGCGCCAGCTCCCATCCCGGTGACGCATCCGGTAGCGAATGTCCCAGGATTCACGCCGCTCCAGCGCTCGCTGAAGGTAAGCATCGGTCTCGCCCTCGTCGCCACTGTGCAGCAATTCACCAATGGTCTTGCGCCCCTGGAGGAAGTCCTCAGCCTCCCAGCCGGTGATGTCCCGAATACGGGGGCTGACAAACAGCGCCGTCCAGTGCGCGTCCCACAGGCAGCGGAAAGCCGCGCCGGGCAGATTGCCGATCAGAGTGCGGTACTGGGCCTCGCTTTCGGCGAGCTGTACCTGCACCGCATTGCGCTCCTCGGCGGTGCTCTCGGCAAGCTGCAAGAGGGAGCGGTAGCGCGCCAGCAGATTGATCAGCACGATCAGCAAGCTGAGCCCCACGGTGACCACAGCGATAGTCAAAGCGAGTGTGAAATGGTCGTTTCTCACTGCGGCAGCTCCGGCATCCGGCACCCCCACGAAGCGTGTCGCCGCCATCGCGGTGTAATGCATGCCCGCGATGGCCGCGCCCATAACCAGCGCTGCCGTGATCCGAAGGCGGATGCCGCGTATCGCCAGTCGGCTGCGCAGGCCGAAGCTGATCCAGAGGGCCAGTGAGGCCAACACCACCGCCACTACCAGCGATGCGGCGAAGAGGACCGGCTCATAACGCAACAGTGGCCCCAGGGTCATCGCCGCCATGCCGATATAATGCATGGCACCGATTCCCGCACCCACGGCCAGGCCCGCAACGGCAACCCGGGCGCCGGTCACCGCCGGCCTGGCCAGCAAGCCGAGGGTAACGCCCGCCGCCATCACTGCCGGCACGCCGGAAGCCAGTGTAATGCCGAGATCGTAGTCCACCGGGGTACACAGCTCGAACGCGAGCATACCGATAAAGTGCATTGACCAGACGCCGCCGCCCAAGGCCAGGGCGCCGGTTGCAAGATGCAGGCGCCGAGTGCGAGTAGAGTGGATATGCCGAGCCAGGGTTGCCAGGGTCAGGGCCAGATAGGAGGCCCCCGCTGCAATCAGGACCGACAGGACGACCAGCGGCCAGTTATGGTCCCCACTCAGTAAGCGCTCCGCGGGAACATCTTCCAGCAGGAAAAAGTGGCTGGGCTCGAAATGCAGGGGCATACGCAGGATCCCGGGTCAATTCCAGTCGCGCCCCCGCGAGGGCGGCATTGAAGCGGTGGGGCGGGCTAAACTTCAGTCACCCTGCCAGAGGTAACAGCTGCCCTGCATGCCCATCATGGTGAAACCGAACCGCTGCTCGGCGGGCCGGCGCATCGCCCCATAACAAACGTGCAGGGGCAGGAGATGCTCCTCGCGTGGGTGGCAATAGCGCCCATGCGGGGCCATCTCCCAGTGCTCCAGGCGATGAAGGCGTTCGCTTTCCACCAGATTGGCTGAAGAAAGCGTTTGTTCCAGCCAACCTTCGAACGCCTGGTTGTGTGAATACATATGCGCGTCCCTGCCATCAAAAAATGCCTGCAGGTTGTGAAAGGACGAGCCCGAGCCCAGCAGCAACAGGTTTCTACCCGTGACGGCGGCAAGCCCGGAAAGCGCCCTGCCCAGATCGAGGTGGGCTGTCGCATCCAACGAACTTAGCAACGATAACTGTACGCAGGGTATATCGGCAGCTGGGTACATCAACTTGAGCGGCACAAACAAACCATGGTCAAAAGCACGACACCCATCGCCTTCGGCCGGGATGCCCTCGGCGCGAAGCACCTCGCATATCTGTTCTGCGAGATGCGGCGCCCCGGGTGCCGGGTAGTCGATCTGATATGACTCCGGGGAAAAGCCATAGTAATCGTAGAGCAGCCCTGGCGCGGCTGAAGTCGTTACCGTTGCGACGTCAGCTTCCCAGTGGGCGCTGACCACGATGATCGCCTCGGGCCGCGGAAGGGTTTCCGCGAGCCCCTGCAGGGTGCGTACCAGCTCGGCATGAGCCGGGTCCCCCAGCAAGGGCAGTGGCCCGCCGCCGTGTGAGATATACAGGCTGCGCAACATCGGCTCAGACATCGCGCAGCCCCCGCAATTGCTCCGCGACTTCGTCCACGCTGGCCGGATCGTCGATAGTCGACGGCACGCTGTAGTCCTCGCCGTTGGCCACCTGTCGCAAGAGTTTGCGCAGGATCTTGCCGGAACGGGTCTTGGGCAGGCGCGGCACCACCAGGGCGCGCTGGAAGCAGGCAATGGCGCCGATCTCCTCGCGAATCAGGGCCACCAGCTCCCGCTCGAGTGCCTCCGGCGCGATGTTCACGCCATCCTTGAGGATCACCAGCCCGATGGGCAACTGCCCCTTGAGTTCATCCTCCACGCCGATGACAGCGCACTCTGCCACCGCGGTGTGGGCCGCCAGGATCTCTTCCATTTCCCCGGTCGACAGGCGGTGACCGGCGACGTTGATCACGTCGTCGGTGCGCCCCATGATGAAGACATAGCCGTCCTCGTCGCGGTAGCCGCCGTCCCCGGAGACATAATGCCCGGGGTAGGTGGAGAGGTAGCCGGCGACAAAGCGCTCGTGGTTGCCCCAGATGGTGCTCAGGCAGCCCGGCGGCAGGGGCAGGCGCAGGGCAATCGCCCCCTGCTGCCCGGCCGGCAGCTCGTGGCCACTGTCGTCCAGGATGCGCACATCAAAACCCGGCACCGGCAGGGTCGAGGAGCCCGGCTTGGTCGGCCGCGGATCGATCCCCATCAGGTTGCCGCAAATCGCCCAGCCGGTCTCGGTCTGCCACCAGTGATCGATCACCGGCTTGCCGCTGTGCTCGCGCAGCCAGTCATAGGTCGGCGGGTCCAGGCGCTCCCCTGCCACAAACAGAGTCTGCAGCGCGCCGAGATCATGGTCCTGCAGGTGCGCGCCATCCGGGTCCTCCTTGCGGATCGCCCGGAAGGCGGTGGGCGCGGCAAACAGTGCCTTGACCCGGTGCTCCGCCGCGACCCGCCAGAAGGCGCCGGCGTCCGGCGTACGCACCGGCTTGCCCTCGTAGAGCAGCGTGGTGCACCCCGCCAGCAGCGGGCCGTAGACAATATAGGAATGGCCGACCACCCAGCCGACATCCGAGGCCGCCCAAAACACCTCCCCCGGCGCCATGTCGTAGACCGCCGCCATCGAGTAATGCAGGGCCACCGCGTGGCCGCCGTTGTCGCGCACCACCCCCTTGGGCTTGCCCGTGGTACCCGAGGTATACAGGATGTAGAGGGGATCGGTCGCCAGCACCGGCACGCAGTCCGCCGGGGCCGCCGCGGCCACCGCCTGCTCCCAGTCCAGGTCCCGTTCGCCGCTCAGCTCGGCCCGGCACTCCGGCCGCTGCAGCACAATACAACGGGACGGGGGATGCGCCGACAGCTGCAGCGCCTTGTCCACCAGGGGTTTGTAGGGAATGACCCGCTCCACCTCGATACCGCAGGAGGCCGTCACCAGTACCGCCGGACGCGCATCGTCGATACGCACCGCCAGCTCGTGGGCGGCAAAGCCGCCGAAGACCACCGAGTGCACGGCGCCCAGGCGGGCCACCGCCAGCATGGCAATCACTGCCTCCGGCACCATCGGCATGTAGATCACCACCCGGTCGCCCTTGCCCACACCCTGGTCGCGCAACACCCCGGCGAAGCGCGCCACCGCATCGCGCAGTTCCCGGTAGCTGTAGCGCTGCTGCCGCCCGGTGACCGGCGAGTCGTAAATCAGGGCAAGCTGCTCACCCCGCCCGGTCTCGACGTGGTGATCGAGGGCCATGTGGGCGGTATTCATTTCGCCGTCGGCGAACCAGCGCGCCGTACCGTCGGCATTTCGGGAAAGAATCTCGCGCGGTGCTGTATACCAGGGCAGCGCCGCCGCCTGCTCGGCCCAGAAACCCTCCGGGTCCGCCAGGGATCGCTGGTACTCCTGCGGGTAGTCGCGTTTGCTGCTCATGTCGGGCCTCCTCCGTATCGCCGCAGGATACCGGAAGCGCGGTACGCACCGCCAACATGCGGGCGGCGCGGGCCTACTCAACGGGCGTACCCTGAGCCGCCATGGCCGCGAGAATTCGCTGCTGACTGCGCTCCAGGGATACCTCGCGCGCCTGCCGATGCAAAGCCTCGATACCCTGCGCATCGCGCCATACGCCATCCACCACCAGGCCCTCCAGCTGACGCAGTGCACCGATGTCTTCCAGCGGGTTGCCGGCCAGCAGCAGGATATCCGCGTCAAATCCCGGTGCGATCTGCCCCGCTCGGGCCGCGCGACCGAGCACCTGCGCCGGGTTGCGCGTTGCGGTGGCAAGGACCTCCCAAGGGGAGATACCCACCCCCCCGCGCAGCAGCTCTAGCTCCTCCAGCAGGGACAGGCCGGGGATATTGACGAAGATGCCCGCGTCCGAGCCCGCCAGCAGCGTCACACCCTGTTCGTGCAGGCAGCGCGCGGCCTCGGCGTAAAAGGCGTCGTGAGCATCGCGGCTGGTCGGTGGCTGCGAGGCCCAGTGCTGATACACCGGCTGTTCCAGCTGGGCGATAAAGGGGTTCATGGTTTCCACGCCGGGGCGCCGCAGAAAAGCCCCCTGACTGCGCGCCACCCGCACCAGGTTGTGGTGGGCCAGCAGCGTCGGTGTCACCGGCACCCCCGACGCCGCGATCTCCGCCGCCAGTGCGCACATTGCCTGCGGATCAAGCCGGTCGCCCAGGGCATGCCAGACAATGCTTTCCACATGCTCGATGCTGAGCCAGCCATCCCGCAGGATATCGCGGAAAGCAATCTCGAAGCTCGGCACGCCAGCGGCGTCCACCTGACGGGCGCCCTCCGGGGTGTGACCCATGATCGACATGCCCAGCTCACGCGCGGCAAGCCGAATGGCCCGGTAGGCTTCGGGATTCAGGTTCGAATAGACCTTGAGATGGCGGTAGCCCCGGGCATGGTGGGCGAATACCGCCTCGCGGGCTTCCGCCGCGGTCTCCACGATCTGATGGTTGGCCTGGGTGTTGTGGCCCCGGCCGTTGAGTATCGGCCCGGTGGTAATCAGCTCCGGGCCGGTCAAGCGCCCCGCCTGGATGGCGTCGGCGAACTCCAGCAGAAAGGGCATGCCCGAGGCGTTGCGAACGGTGGTGACGCCATGGGCCAGGTAGGCGGGCAACTCCGCCTCGTCCCAGACATGCACATGCATGTCCACCAGCCCGGGCAGCAGATAGCGCCCGCGGCCATCGATACGCTGTGCGCCCTTCACCGGCGTCGGTGAGGCGCTCGCTTCAACCGCCTGAATGCGGCCGCCGGCAATCACCACCGTCTGGTCCCGCAACACCGGCGGCGCGCCCTGCACCATGCTGATGACATCGACATGCTCGATGACCAGCGGTGGCCGGTCGCCGTCGGCCGCCTGCAGCGCTGCTCCCGGGCCAGCCAGACACCCGCACAGAACAACCCCGATGATTCGCCGCACTCTGCCTATCATTGTCGCACCCTCTGCCACCACTCCCCGGATAATACCCGGCTGGTCAGCCGCTGTCCGGGCACGAAGCGACAAAAAACAGGCGCCGGAAGGGGAACAACACCCCCGCGGGGCCCGCGGGATACAGCGCGTTCGCCCGCGTTGTGAGCGCCGCCAGAAACGCCGCCTGTTCATTGGCGTCCAGACAGGCCAGTACGGGTCGCAGGGTCGTGCCCGCCAGCCATTCCACAATGGCGGCGGCCGAGGGCAGTGCATGCTGATAGATCGTCTCCCACACCGCGGGCTGCAGGCCAAGCCCGGCCAGCGTATGAGCGTAGAACGCCGGTGACTCCACGGTCACGGTCAGCGCCTCCGCCGCAATCCGCTGGCACCATGGGGACTCGGCCAGGAGGCTTGTGGCGGCGCGGTAGATAGGCTGGTCGCGGTTGCGGGGCATTTGCACGGCCAACACGCCGCCCGGCGCCAGCTGGCCAACCAGGTGGCGAAGCAGCCGCGCATGCTCCGGCACCCAGTGCAGGGAAGCATTGGCCACCAGGCAGTCGAGCGGCTCTGGCGCGCGCCAGCTGGCGATGTCCGCCCGTTCGAAGCGGAGGCGATCCGTGTTCGCGGCCCCGGCGCCTTGCAGCTGATTGGCGACCCGCAGCATGTCCGCAGAGCTGTCGACACCCACGATTCGGGCCTCCGGCCAGCAGTCCAGTAACAGGCGAGTAAGATCGCCGGTGCCGCAGCCGAGATCGGCCGCCTGCTGCACGCGAAGCGGGGGAATACGATGGAGCAGGTCGTGGAAGGGCTGCGCCCTCTCGCTGCGAAACTGGCAGTAGCGCTGCGGATCCCAGTCGCCCTTTAGCACGGGGGCGCTCCCCGACAGCGCGCGGTCATTGCGACTCACGCACGCGTTTGCGCTTGGCCCGGTACATGGCGCGGTCGGCGGCCTCGAGCAACTGATCGGGACTGATACCGTCATCGGGGAAGAGCGCCAGGCCGAAGCTGGCACGCAAGCGCCGCGGCTCACCGCCGATCAGCATGCGCTCTTCCAGCGAGGCCTGCATCCGCGCCACCACCTCCTCGCCCGCGCTCCGGTTCTGCAGCGGGGACAGCACGACGCCAAATTCGTCGCCACCCAGACGGGCCACCGTATCCGAGCGACGCGCACAGGAGACCAGGCGCGACCCAAGGGTTCTCAGGGCAATGTCCCCCGCCTGGTGACCGTGCCGGTCATTCAGTGACTTGAGTTCATCCATATCCACATACACCAGGCCCAGGTAGTCGCCATGTCGCGCCGCCTGCTCCAGCCCATGCTCCAGGCGGTCGTGGAACAGGGCCCGGTTGGCCAGTCCGGTCAGATGATCCCGGGTGGCCTTGCGGAAGAGCGCGTCCTCGGCATAGCGCGAGGCGGTGTGGATGGAGGCGGCAATCACCCCCGCCATGTAGGTGAGCACCTTGCGGTCACGCCAATCGAAAGCCGAGGGGCGGGATGAAAGAATCTTGAGCACGCCGACCGCCGCGCCGCGATGGAACAGCGGCGCCACCACCATGGAGCGCAGACCGACCCGGTCGCAGGCCTGCCGGTCCACCCGGGGATCGCTGTGGGCATCTTCACAGTAGAGGGTGCGCGCCTGGGTCACACAGACGCCGGACAGGCTGGTGGCCAGAGACAGGCGCAGGCCGACGCTGTTCGCCGCCGAACCGGAAGCGGCCAGATAGACCAGCTCGTCGCCCTCCAGCATCTCGACGATGGCGGCATCCGCGGAGGTCATGCCCAGAATTTCCCTGGACACGAGAGTCGCAATCGCCTCGAAGTCGACGCCCAGCCGGGCCACCCCGGTCTGCACCGCGATCACGCGTTTCAGCAGGCTGACTTCCAGTTCCCGCTCGTCGTTCAACGCCTCGTCTCCGGTACCTGGCACGGCCGATTGCCTCCGCTCGTGACACTTCAATTCCCATACTGGTAAGCAGGAGAATCCCTGTCAAATCTCGGCGCTTTCCCGCAGGGCGCCGGGATCGTGCGCGTCACCGCGCAACCACTCCCGGACGCGGATAGCGCGTTTGCGCGCCACGCCCCAGCGGTAACCCCCCAGCGCCCCGCTCTGCTGGATCACCCGGTGACAGGGGATCCACAGGGCCACCGGGTTGGCGCCCACGGCGCTGCCCACGGCCCGGGACGCCCCAGGGCGACCCACCGCCCGCGCCAGCTCGCCGTAGCTTACGGCCTTGCCTGCGGGGACCTGCAACAGGGCGCGCCAGACGGCGACCTGGAAGTTGGTGCCGGAGACGTGCAGGGAGATCGGCAGCGATGTATCGCGCGCGTCGTCCGCGGCGAACAGGGCTGACACCAGGTCCCTGGCCATCGCGGGTCGCCGTTCCAGGCGACAGTGGGGCCAGGTTCCGCGCAGGGCCGACAGTTGCTCGTCCAGCGGTACCGCCTCGGTAAAACCGGCCCGACAGATCCCGCGCGCCGTGCTGGCCAGAAACATCTCGCCATAGGGGGTCATCGCCGTACCCCAGGCAACCGCGACGCCCTCGCCCTGCCTGCGATACTCCCCCGGGCTGAGGGCCTCCAGCTGCACGTAGTGGTCGTGCAACCGCGAGCTGCCACTCAGCCCCAGCTCACCGGCGATGGCCTCGAGGGGCTCCGGTGTCTGTAACAGTCCCTTGCTCTGCTCCAGCGTCAGTGCCTGCAAAAAACGCTTGGGACTGATGCCGGCCCAGCGGCAGAACAGGCGCTGGAAATGCCAGGGACTCAGGTGCACCTGGGCCGCCAGCACCTCCAGGGGCGGCTGCTCGCGGACATGCGCCGCCAGGTAGGCAATCGCCGTTTCGATTCGCTTGTAGTCGGTGGTTTCCACAGCCTTTACCCTGCACGGGCCCGCTGAAATGCCATGCGCCCAGTCTGGCCCAGTGCCCGTGCCGGCGCGACCCGAATCTTGCGCAAAATTATGCGGCGGCGGCCGGTACGCCCATCGAGAATTCCACGCCTGCAGGACCCACTGAAGCCGTGCCAGAATAGCGACCCACCCGCCACTGGAGCCGCCCTGTCGTGACCTCGGAATTCCTCTCGCCCCACCAGCGCCGCCTGGCCTACCGTCACATGCCACCGGCTCGCGCTGGCGCGACCTACGTCTGGCTCTGTGGTTTCAATTCCGACATCAGCGGCAGCAAGGTGCAGGCACTGGAGCACTGGGCCCGGGAAACGGGCCACGGCTGCCTGGCCTTCGACTACTCCGGGCACGGCCGCTCCGGTGGCGCGTTTGCCGAGGGCACCCTCAGCGACTGGCGGCAGGACAGCCTGGACGCCATTGATCACCTGACCGAGGGGCCCCTGGTACTTGTTGGCTCGAGCATGGGCGGCTGGCTGGCGCTGCTGGCCGCCCTCGCCCGCCCCTCGCGCGTCGCCGGGCTGGTCCTGGTGGCCCCGGCACCCGACTTCACCGAGCAGCTGATCTGGCCGGACCTCTCCCCGGCCGCCCAGGCGGAGGTACGGCAAAAGGGCATGACGCTGATGGCTTCCCACTACGGCCCGCCCTACCCCCTGACCCGGGCGCTGTTCGAGGATGCGCGAGCGTGGCTGCTGCTGGACGCGCCGATAGCCATCGACATCCCGGTACGGATACTCCAGGGCATGCGCGACCCGGATGTGCCCTGGACCCACGCCCTGCGCCTGGTGGAGCAGCTCGCCAGCGAGGACGTGGTCCTGAGCCTGGTGCGCGACGGCGACCACCGCCTGTCCCGCCCCGCGGACATCCGCCGCCTGCTGCAACTCTGCGAAGCATTGGCGGAAGACCTCGCCGGCGTATAGGCCTTCCCGCTAGGGCCGGTCGGCGAAGCGGTGATGCACGCTGAGGAGCAGGGCGTGGGCCTCGTAGCCGGGTGAAGCCCAGCCGAAGGCCAGGACAGCGAAGTCGCCGCGCTGCCAGGCCCAGTCGCCAGCGTCCAGGCGCTCGTAGCGGTACTGCAGAGTGATATCCGTTTGCGGGGACCAGGCATATTCCAGCTCGCCCCGCACCCGCTGCACATCGACACCGTAGCCGGGCAGGCTGTCCACGCTGTTGGCCGCCTCGCCGCTGTCGGCGTCGTCCAGCCAGCGGCTGCGGTAGCTGCTGTCGTTGTCGCTGTGGCTGATATCCAGGGTGGCCTCCAGCGCCGCGCTCGCCTGCCAGCGCAGGTTGAGGCCAAGCGCGGCACTGGTGTCGCGCACCTGCTGGCGCCAGGGGGCATTGGCATAGGTGGTGCGCCCGGGCGGCCCGAACTCGAAGCCCTGCTGATCCAGGCGATCGTGCTGGTACTGGCCCCAGGCACTCAGGGCCAGGTCGCGGCTGGCCTGCCAGCTCAGGTTGACCGAGACGTCGTCGCGTTCACGTCCGCGCAGGCCGTAGTAATCGTTGTCGTAGCTGTCACGAGTGTGGCGATAGTCCGCCGCCAGGCTCAGCGACGCCGTTAACGGCAGGTCCCCGCGCAACTGATAGCTCCAGCTGCGCCCCTCGAGCAGGTACTGGGGCAGCGCCTCCGAGGGCGCGGCCACATCCAGCCGCGCCAGGCGCTCCGCCGACAAATCGCTGTTCCGGCTCTCCCCCTCGACCCGCAGGGAGGTATTCAGCCGCCCCAGGGACGGCAGGCGCAGCGCGGCCCATAGGCGCGTGGTATCGCGGTCATCGGTGTAGGATTCCCGGGAGCGGGTGGTGCGCTCCACGCGCTGCCATTCCAGGCCACTGCTCACGCTCATCCCCGCGCCGAGGCGGTAGCGGGCGTCCGCCTGGGCGCGGTAGCGCCGGCGGTCGTAGAGGTGGCTGTAGTCCTCGGCAGACAGCTGAATCACGTCGGTGCGATTGTCGCGATCGCGGTAGTCCGCCTTCAGGCGGTAGCCCAGGCGCGAATTCAGCTGGTGACGGAAGCCCAGGCGCAGGTCGGTGTCCACGCGCCGCGCATCCAGGCTGTCCAGCACCGCCTGCCCCTCCACCAGCACCGGCTCGAGAAAGTCCTCGTCCTGCCGGGCATCGGCGTAGCTGGCGAACCAGGAGAGATGACGGTTGTCCGCCACGCGGTAGAGACCGTCGGCACTCAGGCGCTGGAAGGTGTTGTCCGGCCCCAGGTCAACCGCCCGCCGGGGTGCCTCGAGATTGACCGGGTTGGCAAAGCCGAACGCGCGGGCATCATTGCTCAGGGCCGAGTAATACCAGGCCAGGTTGCTCGACCAGGGCCCTGCGGCATGGGCCGCGGTGAGTTCCAGGGTGTCGTGGCGCTGGTCGACGGGCACCGCCACCAGGGCGGCGTCGCCAAAGCGCTCGCTGAAGCCGTTCACCTTGCGACCGGACTTGTCCTCGCTGGCCAGCGCCGCGGAGAGTTGCCAGGGCCCCAGCTGTCGCACCAGGCTCAGCTCCCCCTGCTGGCGCTGCAGCCCGGCATCGGCGCGAAAGGCGGTCGCCGTTTCCGGCCCGCTGTAGCCCGGCGGCAAGGACTGCTGCAGGGTGTCCCCGCGGTAGACCGAATCGTAACCCTCCCGGGAGATCGACTCGAACTGACGGTAGTCGAGGCCGATACGGTAATCCCCCTGGCGGGCCAGTTCGGCACTGGCGCCCAGTTGCTCCAGGGTGGAGCGCGCCGCCAGGCGGGCCGACTGGTAGGGGTCCTCGCCGCTGCGCCAACGGTATCCCAGCTCACCGAGGCCAAACAGGCGGTCCGTCTGCAGCAGCTGCGAGTACTCACCAAAACGGCCGTTGGCGTTTTCGCTGACGCCGATGCCCAGGCTCATCCAGCGCTGGGTCAGGTCCTCCCGGGGCGCCTCGGCATTCGCCACCGCAACCCAGACCGGCAGGCAACACAGCAGATGCAAGGCTTTCATGGGTCAGCCCTCCTAGCGCCGGAAGGTGCTGCTGGCCGGCTGGTTGCCGCCGTGCACCTGGCTGTGACAGTTGGTACAGGATTGCCCGATGATATTGATGTCCCGCCCACCCAGGCGATCATCGTCGTAGAGCGTGCCCGGGTGCCGCGAGGCGATATGGCACTGCTGGCAGAGGAAGGGCTGCCGCGCCGTGAGCAGCTGGTCATTCACCGAGGCGTGGGGGTCGTGGCAGTGGGTGCAGTCGTCCTGCACCGGCTCGTGCTCGAACAGGAAGGGGCCGCGCTTTTCGGCGTGGCACTGGTAGCAGGTCTCGTTGACCGTCGGCTGCACCAGGCCGTTCATCGCCGCCCCGCCGTGGGGGGCGTGGCAGTCGCTGCACTTCACCAGGCCCTCCTGCATCGGGTGGCGGGAGAACTTCATCTGGCCATGCTTTTCCTGCTGGTGACAGCTGGTACAGACCGCGAACTCGCCGCCGGTCTCCTGGATCGGGTCGGTGGGGGTGTGCAGGCTGTGGCAGGCGACGCAACCGGTATCGGTACCGGCATGCTCACTGAAGGCCCAGTGGCCGAGGCCGGCATCGCTGTGGCAGCTCAGGCAGGCTTCATCGCCGGCACCCGCCTGCTCGCCGTGGAAGGTGAAGTCCGGTGCCGCGCGCGGGCTCGCGGCGTGGGCCTCACTGGCACCGTGGCAGTCGGTGCAGCCAATGGCCGTCTGCTCACCACGGGGGTCGGCCCCCAGGCCATGGGCGCGCAGGCCAAAGCCCTTGGCCGCCTGGTCCCGGTGACACATCAGGCAGGCGCTGTCATCCGCCTGCAGCGCGGGCACCGCCGCCAGGGCCGCGAGAGCCAGCAGGCCGGCGACGATCCCTCTCCATGTACTGTGCATCCCCTGCCCCCCCGTTCGCTCTGTCAGTCCGCGGACGCCCCGTCCGCCAGGGTGCCGACCTCATAGGTCTGCAGCATCTCCCAGGCCATCGGGCTGTGATCGCGCCCGTAGCCCTTGGTGCGCATGCCTTCAGTCGCCTCCTTGCCACACCAGGGCACCAGCATGCTGGCCGGCGTCGGGTGCTTGGGCAGGTAATCGCTGAGGTTGTAGACCTTGCCCTCGATGGCCATCCAGCAGTCGGCTTCGCTGTTGTGCACCGCCAGTTCCTCCAAGCTGATCACCGCGGCGCCCGCTTGCGTATCCGGCGCCTCGTCGGTCGCCACGGCCTGCAGCGCCAGCAAAGTGGCAATACTGGACCAGAAGGCCACGAAGGCCGAGTAGCAGAGCTTTTTCATAGCAGGTTGAACTCCTCACTGTGGTAACGGTGGCGCGGCAAGCCGCTTTCCAGCAACACCTGGCGCGCCAGGCCATTCAGGGGGCCGGGACCGCAAACGTAGGCCTGGCGCTCGCCGCAGTCCTCGCAGTGGACGCGGACGAAGTCGACCGACAGCGGTCCCTCCTGATAAAAATAGTGCATGGTCAGACGGAAGCCGGGAATCTGTTCACTCAAGGCGCGCAGCTCCTCGGCGAACAGCGCGCGGCTCTCGTCCTGCACACAGTAGATCATCTGTATGTCGACTGGATGACCCACCGAGGCCAGGTGACGGGCGCGCCCCAGGAAGGGCGTGACGCCGATGCCCCCGGCAATCCACAGCTCGGCTTCGTTGCCGTGGGCGGGGAAGAAGGCGCCGTAGGGCCCCATCACGTCGACGCTGCTGCCTTCGCTGATCGACTGTATCGCGCGACTGGCGTCACCCAGGTCTTTGATCGCGATGCGCAGGTTGGCTTCTTCCGGCGCGGAGGAAATCGTGTAGGGGTGCTCCTCGCCCTGGCCGGCGGACAGGGTGCGATCGCGGGGCGTCAGGTAGACGAACTGACCCGCCTGGTAGCGCAAGGATTCACCCAGGGGCCGCAGGTTCAGCTCCACCACGTTGTTGGCCGGGTGGGCCACCGACACCACCTGGTAGGGGTAGCGGTGGGCTCGGCGGGCCAGCAACAGCGCGTAGGCTAGGGCCAGGACCGCGGCCAGTGCCAGAGTGCTCCAGATGACCGTGGACCAGGGCGCCGGGATGCTGCGGGCCAGCCACCAGGTGTGAACCAGGGCCAGGACCGCCGCCACGCCGGAGAGCTTGTGCAGATGCTTCCAGCGCTGGTAGCGGGGGGGGCCAAAGAAGGCGAAGCTGGGCGCCAGGAAGATCATCATCAGCAGCAGTGCCACCCAGCCCAGCCAGGTAGCCAGGCCCCCGGTCGCGGGAAACAGCACGGTCACCGCCGCCCCGATGGAAACCTCGGCCGCGGCCAGCGACAGCAGCAAAGGGTGCGCCAGCAGCAGGAGGAAGGACACACCCCCCATCAGGTGATGGGTGCGCCAGAGGCTGGTCAGCCCGCCAAAGAGCCGGTCGATGCCCGGTATGCGCACACTGAAAATGGCCGCCACCAGCATCAGGCCAAGCCCGGCGATGCCACTTACGCGCCCCAGGGCATTGAGCACCGCCGAGGTACCGGCGAGACTCTCTCCGGGCAGCGCCAGAGCGGCGATGGCAGCCGGTAGCAGACCGACGGCCCAAAGCACTCCATGTGCAAGACCCACAGGCATGACCGCAAACTCCTACAATCAGTAGGGCCATATTACCCGCTTCCCGAGGCGGTTACACCTGCATCCGGCCCCGACGATGGCAGTGTTTTCGCCGCGCCCGGTCGGGCCGTAAGCTCAGGGCCCGCCCATGGCCCCGGGGTAGCTCACTTCCTCCAGCGCCCCCGAGTCCACGTCGTAGACAAAGCCGCGCACACTCACCGCGTCCGGGCCCTCGGTCGGCACCCAGGGGTGATTGCACAGTACCGACATGCCCCGGCGCACATCCCAGCGCAGGCGTTCACGGCTCTGCTCGCTCGGGGGCGCGTCGAGCGGTTCCAGCTCGCCGCGGAAGGCGTGAAAGGCCGACGGACTGCTCGCCGCGGCACCGCAGCTGGTGAACTTGCGGCCCGTGGCATCACCGAGCAGTTTTTCCGCGCCGGCGTCGCCCTCGAGCCCGGCGCGGAGGAGGTCGTCGGTAAAGGCGAGCATGCCGCAGCGGGTGTGGTGGATCAGCATGATCTCGCGGGTATCCAGCAGGTGATGCGAGATCACCAGGCTGCGCAGCGCGTCCTCGGTCACCACGCCCCCCGCGTTGCGGATGATATGTGCCTCGCCGGTCTGCAGGCCCAAGAGGTCTTCCACGTCGAGGCGCGCATCCATGCAGGCCACCACCGCCAGTTGCCGCGCCGGGCGGATCGGCTGCTTGCCGGGGTAGGCCGCCACATGTGGAGCCTCGCCGGCGGCATAGCGCCGGTTGTATTCAAGGCATTGATCGATAATGGAATCTGTCATGGAAAGCACTCCTGTCGGGTTGCGAATCGCGCTTCAGACGGTGTCGTCCTCGGCGCGCGCCGAGAGGCTCGCCTCGCCAGTCGGCGCGACGGACACCCCGATCACGATGGGCCGGCAGCACACCTGACAATCCTCGATGTATTCCTGATCCTCGCCGATGTCCTCCACCAGCACCGTGATCGCTTCGCCACAGTATGGACAGTGAATCGTGCTTTCTTCCAGGTCATGCATCACGGATTCCTCCTGTGCCTTTGCTGCCACACTTTCTCGGGCACTCGCCCGATTACCCTCGGGGCCGCGACGGCAGGCCGAGAATCTCCGCCGCCTGTGCCGGGGTGGCGACCGGGCGGCCGTGCTGCTCGCACAGGGCTACGGCCTCGCGCACCAGCTCCACGTTGGAGGGCTGGCGCTCGCCGTGGAAAAACTCCAGCCCCACGTGCAAATGGCCACCCCTCGCCAGCGCCGCAGCTGCCACCTCGGAGCGCCCGGCATCGCCGCCCACCACCGAGACCGCCCAGGGCATCGGGCACTCTCCCAGGATATCCAGGTACATGTCGAGTGCCCGCAGGGTGGGCGGCAGGCCGAAGGGCGCCCCGAACAGACCGTGCTCGGTGGAAAAGTAGAACTTGAGCATGCCACCCGGCGGCACCCGCCCCTTGCGCTGGAAGGCCAGCACCGTGCGCAGAAAACCCGGCTCGTAGATGGCGAAGCTGGGGCCCAGGCCGTGCTCTGTCTGGATATCCAGGCAGCGGCCGATCGCCTCGTAGCTGTTGGCGTAGACAATGCCCTCGGGGCCGCGCTCGCCCAGGCTGCCGAGATTGATGGAGCCGGGGTCGCAGATGCCGATGCGCAGGCAACCGCGCCGCGCCAGTGCCGCCAGGTGCTCGTAGCTGACACCGTTCTCGTCGTAGTCCACCGTGGGGTAGAGCAGCGCGTCGGGACGGGCTGCCAGGACCGGTTCCCAGCCGGCCTGGTAGGCATCCGCGGAGGCCTCCGGTCCCTGGCCGAACACCGTGGTGTGGTTGTGAATCACCGCCGCCCCCGCCTCGATACAGGCCAGGGCCTCTGCCCCGACCTCCTCGGGGGTAATGGGCACCCGCGGGTTCTGCTCCCGGGTCGTCACCCCGTTGATGGCCGCCTCGATGATCACCGGGCCGCTTGCCTTCGCCATGCTGCTGCTTCCTTGTTATTGATCTCGTCGAATTTCAAAGCCGGACACCGGCTCCCCCGCGCCCTCGGCTACCTCCACTGCGCTCTCCTGCGCCCGCTCCGGTCCCTGCCAGAGCCAGCTTTCCAGCTGCCGCAGGGCCTCGACGTCGCCGCTCGCCTCGAGCTCGACACTGCCATCGGCACAGTTGCGCACCCAGCCGGTCAGCCCCAGTTCCTGTGCCCGCGCCTGGGTGCTGGCCCGATAGAACACGCCCTGGACCCGCCCGGTCACGCGAAAATAACGGCTTTCTGTCATGGCATCTCCGTCCTTGTGCAAGGCATCACCCTAGTCGCCACGCTCGGCGGCGTCCACGGCCGCGGCCCGCTGCGCCGCCTGCTCCTCCACGGCGTCCTGCATCTGCTGCTCGAAGGCCGGCAAGTGCTTGGGCGCAGTCGGCACCCGGGGTGCCGCTGTGCGTTCGGCTTCCGGGTCCACCGTTGAATCCACGCCGGGAGTACCTTGCAACTGCCGGTAGACCAGCAAACCGACAATCAACAGGCTCAGCAGCACAGCAATCAGTCGCATCGTCCTTACCCCAACAGTTCCTTGCCCACCATGCCGAAGGCGAAGCCGAGCACCGCACCCAGGGTCGGCGACCAGTGTCGACGCATTTGCGCCTGGGGCGCAATGTCCTGGAAAACCAGGTAAAGGATGCCCCCCGCCGCGGCACTCAGAATCGTGCCGGTGAGCAGGGGCTGGTCGCGCAGGAAGAGGTAACCGCAGCAAGCCGCAAGCGGGCCCAATAGGCTCACCCCCAGCAGCCCCAGCAGCGAGGTACGCGGGGCGACACCCGAGCCGAGGTTCTCCCGGTGGGCATTGAAGCCCTCGGGGAGATTCTGGGCACCGATAAACAGCGCCAGCAGCATGCCGCCACCGCCGTGCCCGAACAGCGCCCCCAGGGCCAGGGCCTCGGGCACGAAGTCCAGCAGCATGGCCAGGAACTGGGCACGGTTGCCCGCGCGGCGGGTAATCAGGGCATCCAGGGCGCAGAACAGTGCGCCGCCACCGCAGAAGGCCAGGGCCAGCGCCCACAGTGGCAGCGCCGCCACGCCCTCGGGCACCAGGGCGAAGGCCACCGCGGCGACCAGGATACCGCCGCCGAAGGCGACGATGCCGTGGATCAGCTCGCGCTTGCCTTCGCTCTCGGCGCTGCCCTCCAGCTGCGCCCCACAACCGCCGACGAAGGCGGCGATACCCGCCAGCCAGGACACCAGGCCGATCATCAACAGCGGGCTCACGGCTGCTCCTCCTGCTCGCGCTCCCAGGCGAGAAACACGTCGATATCCGACTGGAAGGTCTTCAGGGCCCAGCCCAACAGTGCCGCGTCATCCAGCAGGCCCAGGCCGAGAATGAAGTCCGGCACGGCATCGATGGGCATCACGAAATACACCACCGCGGCGACCAGGATCAGCACGGAATTCCACGGGATGGTGCGGTAGCGCCCCTGGCCGTAGGCCTTGATCAGCCGGAAGCAGGCGGCCAGGCGCTCGCGCAGCGGGCCCAGCGCCGAGACCCGCTCGCTCGCCTTGCGCGAGGCCCGTTCCACCAGGCCGCGCAGCTTGTCGGGCTCCTGCAGATAGCGCTCCGCCCGCTGCCGGGCGCGGCGGAAAAACAGGCCCTTCCTCACCTCCGGGCGCATCCCTTGTCTCCCTGGCTCTTCGACCATCAGGCGGCCGCCACCACCACGGCGACGGCCAGCGCGTAGACCGCCAGCATCAGCGCACTCTCGAAGCCGATGCGAGCGATACCGAATACCTCGCGTTTCAGCATACCCATCAAGAGGATGGCGGTCATCAGGATACAGACCAGGGCCCAGGTCATCTGCAGGGGCGCGATGTCGTGGTAGATGGAGCCACCGGGATAACCGATGTCGGCGGTTGCCACCACCAGCATATTGAAGCAGTTGGTCCCGAAGATGTTGCTGACGCCCAGGGTCAGGGAACCGTGGCGGATGGCGGCGATGGTGGTAACCAGTTCCGGGGACGAGGTAGCCAGGGCGGTCAGCAGCCCCCCCACCAGGGTATCGGAGAGCCCGGCCTGGTCGCTGATACCCTTGGCCGCCTCCATCAGTATCCAGCCGGCCAGGGCGGTGAGAGCCGCCAGGGCGACAAAGCGGCCCCAGGCCGCTGCCAGGCCCTCCCGTGCGTAGGGCGCCGGGCGGTCGCGCACGGTTTGCCGCGTGGGGCGCGGAAACCACATGGGCTTTTCCTGGGTACCCCGCACCAGGTGCAGGCCGTAGAGATAGCCCAAGGTAATCAAGGGCGTCACCGGGTGGACGCCAAAGGTACTGACCGGGGGCATGGCCATCGCCAGCAGGGGGAGGCTCAGCAGCACGATCAACAGGGCGGCGAGCATGAGAATGGCCGGGGACGCCGCCGCGTGTTCGAGATTGGCCTGGCGGTAGAGCATGTCGGCAATCCCCAGGAACACCAGGTTGACCGCCATGCTGCCCATAATGTTGCTCATGGCCAGCTCCGGGCGCGCATCCAGCGCCGCGCTCAGGGTGGCGGCAAAGTCCGGCAGGGAGGTGGCGCCGGCGAGCAGCAGGACGCCGAACATCGCCTCGCCGAGGCCGGTGCGATCCGCCAGCTCGTCGGCGACCCGGGCCAGCTGACTGCCGGCCAGGGTAATGACCAGGGCCGCGGCAGCGAAGGCAACGACGCTGGCGGTCAGGGTGTCGAACATTGCCGGGCCCGTTGGCTCAACCAGCGGTCCAGGCGATTGGCAAAGGCCTGTTTCTCACTGGCCGACAGGGCCGAGGGGCCGCCGCTCTGGATGCCGCTGCTGCGCAGGGTGTCGAGAAAGTCGCGCATGTTCAGGCGCGCCTTGATGTTCTCCCGGGTAAACAGCTCCCCCCGGGGGCTCAGGGCCAGGGCCCCCTTGCTCACCACCTCATCCGCCAGGGGAATATCGCTGGTGATCACCAGGTCCCCCGCCTCACAGCGCTGCACGATCTCGTTGTCGGCGACGTCGAAGCCCTTAGGCACCTGCAGGCTGGAGATATGCGGCGAGGGCGGCGTCTGCAGGGACTGGTTGGCCACCAGCACCAGCGGCGTGCCGGTGCGATTGGCCGCACGGTAGAGAATCTCCTTGATCACCACCGGACAGGCGTCCGCGTCCACCCAGATCCTCATGCCCTTACCTCCCTGTCGGCTCATCGTCGCTCAAACCCCAGAGCGCATCATTGTCGGTGATTTCTCGCTTGCGCCCGGCAAAGGCCTCGAACAGCGCCCGGTGGGCGCGCAGGGACAAGACGTCATCCCGCTGCGTGTAGTCCGCGATCCATGCCAGCAACATGGGCAGGTTGGCATCCTGGGCCTCGCGGGACGGGTATTTGTGGGGCTCCCAGGGCCGGCGCCGGGCGTTGTCCTGGCAGGCCGCCACCGGCAGATTGAGGAAGATCGCCTGAGTCGCGTACGGCACCACCCGCGCCAGCAGGTCGGCATAGCAGCCCTCGATCACCCAGCCCGTGTGCGCCGCCAGGAACTGCTCCAGCGTGGCATCACAGTCTTCCAGGGGACGGCGCTGCGGGGGCTCTGTCGGCAGCCAGGCCAGCGGGTCCAGGTCGAGATGGGCCAGGCCGTGCTCACGGCACAGCCGCCCAGCCAGGGTGGACTTGCCCGAGCCGGAGTTGCCGAAGACGATAATGCGGTTCACCTTGTTCCCTGCCCTGGCGACACCCACTCAGGCAAGATCCACACTGACCGGGCAGTGGTCGGAGCCGTGGATGTCATTCCAGATCTCCGCCGCCTTCACCCGCTCCTCGACCAGCGCGCGGCTGCCGAGAAAGTAGTCGATGCGCCAGCCCACGTTCTTGGCCCGGGCGCCGGCGCGGTAGCTCCACCAGCTGTACTTGACGGTGTCCGGGTGGAAGTGGCGGAAGGTGTCCACGAAACCGGCGGCGACGATGCTGTCCATGCCGTCAATTTCCTTCTGGGTGTAACCGGCGCTCTTGTTGTAGTTGGGCTTGGGACGCGCAATGTCGATATCCCGGTGGGCCACGTTGAAGTCCCCGCACATCAGGACCGGCTTCTCCCGCTGCAAACCCTGCACGAAATCGAGGAAGGCCCGGTCCCAGGTTTCCCGGTAAGGCAGGCGCACCAGCTCGTTGCCGGAGTTGGGGGTGTAGACGGTGACCAGGTAGAAATCGGCGAACTCCGCCGTGAGCACCCGCCCCTCGGCATCGTGCTCGGGCAGGCCGATGTCGGGGAACACCCGTATCGGCGCCCGGCGCGTGAGGATCGCCACCCCGGAGTAGCCCTTGCGCTCCGCGGAGTTGCTGTGCACGTGGTAGCCCTCCACGCCCTCCAGCGCGGTCACCACCTGGTCGTCCTGGGCCTTGGTTTCCTGCAGACAGAGGATGTCCGCATCCAGGGTGTGCAGTGACTGGGCAAAATCCTTTTTCATCACGGCGCGGATGCCGTTGACGTTCCAGGAGGCAATTCGCATGGTTTCCATCCAGTGTCGGGAAAGGCGCCCTGTATAGCATGCCCGCGGGCGGGACTCAAAAACCCGCGGCCGCGGCGGGCCTCAGGTCTCGGGGTGCGGGGCCGGCAGCTCCTCCTCCACGACCTGCAGCTGGTTTTCCCAGGCCGCCTGCAGGCCGGTCTGCTCCTGCAGCTCCTCGTCCACGGGCTGCTCGAGATAGCGCGGGTAGAGCGGCGAGAGAACCGCCACCAGGATGCCCACCGCCGCGAACAGGGCAAAGGTATTGGCGTAGCCAAAGCCGTTCACCAGGGCACCGACCACCGGGGAACCCACCGCCAGCCACAGCCAGCCGGTGGCGCCGGGGTCTAGCACGCCGTGGCTCACCACCAGGTCCGGCCCGAAGATCCAGTAGGCGGAGGAAATAAAACCCATCACCCCGACACTGGTGCCCGCGTTCATCACCGCACTCACCCGCCCGTCGTGCAGGGTGCGCCGCACCAGGGCCTGCATGGCCGCGGTGAGGGCCGGCATCATCAGGCCGGTGCAGATGCCGCAGGCAATCACGCCGGCGCCCAGGGACGTCGCCCCCCTCGCCTGACTGATCAGGACCAGCCCCGCAACGCCGAAGGCGCTGGAGAGCACGGCGGCATTGCGGGCGCCGAGGCGATCCGCGACCAGGGGCGCCACCAGCGTGGCGAAAAGGAAACTGATCAGCGGCAGGGCGCCGACCACGCCGATTTCGAAGGGGGTGAGGGCCAGGTCGGTGCGGATGGCCGGCACAAAGAGACCGAAGGCGAAACGCGCAATGCCATAGCTGATGGCGACCAGCGCGGCGCCGAATACGGCAAACCCGGTGCTGGAGAACGCCCTCATAGTCGCCGGTTACCTCGAAGCCTCCTCCGCAGTCTGGACCAGGGTCCGGGTGTGCGCAAGAAAGCGCGTATCGGGTTGCTGACCTAGCCCGGATGTTGCACGAGCATGGCGCTGAAGCCAACAGTTCTGCGTTGCCGGCAACGTAGTACTCTCGGGTCGGCTTGTCTGTCTATTTTTTGAACGCTTCGCCGGGCTTGGGCTTTTTTCAGACACAGCTCCCCCAACCCCCATTGTTTATCAGCGTGCCGGGGCAGCACTCCGGGGGGTCTATGACGAGTTCAGCTGTAGGGCGATCGAGCGGAACAGATCCTGATGCGGGCAGGCGCTGCTCAAGAGAATGCGGATGCGGCGGGTGTTGCGGAGGATGACGGCGCCGATTTTCAGCAGGGTCAGGCGCAGGGTATTCGGACTGGCA
>NZNC01000024.1 GCA_002692965.1 Haliea sp.
AAATTTCAGGTCGAAGGTTTCGCTCACCGCAAATTTCTGGATCAACGAGCGACTCAAGGCGCTGCGATCCTCGTCCACCACCGCCAGGGGCAGGTGGCTGACATCGAAACTGAGCGCTACGGTACAAATAACCACTTCGATGGTGTAAAGCCAGAGTATCAGCACCAGTATCAACCGGTCGCGAAAAAACTGCACGATCTCCTTGCGCAACAATCCCAGAAAGGCAATCCCCATCAGACCACCTTCTGTCTCATTCGCCAGGCCGCAAAGATAAAAATCAGGACTGTATAGATAATGAGCATCACCAGATGCGGCATAACGGCTTCGAGGCCGGCTGATTTCAGGACCACACCGCGGGATATTTCCATAAAATCACCGGCAGGGAAAAGACGACTGTACAGTTGCAGACCCAGGGGCATGGTGAACAGGGGAAAGAGAAAACCGGAAAACAGAAACGACGGCATGAGGGTGACAATGAGCGTTATCAGCATGGCCGCCAACTGGGTGCGTACCAGCGATGAAACCAGCAGTCCGATGCCCACGGTGGTCAGCACATAGACGAAAGCGGACACCAACAGCAGCGCCGGGCTGCCGGTCATCGGCACCTGGAACCAGGCAAACCCCACTGCGATGACCATCAGAATTTCCAGAAACGCCACCAGGCCGTAGGGCACCAGCTTGCCGACGATAAACTCACCGGAGGTTACCGGCGAGGCATAGATCTGCTCGATGGTGCCCGTCTCTTTCTCGCGCACGATCGCCAGGGCGGTCAACAGTGGCGGGAACGCCATCAGTATGACGGCGAACAGGCCGGGAACGACGAAGTTGACGCTGCGCAGGGAGGGATTGAACCAAACCCTGGCCCGGACCCGAATGGCGGCCTGACGGGGAGCGGGAAAATTTCCGATCACGGCCTCGGCATAGGCCGACGCCAGTCGAGCCAACACGGGATAGCCGCCGTCCACGATGACCTGGACCGGCGCCGACTCGTCCCTGAGGAGTTGCCGGGCAAAACCGGCCGGAATCACCACTCCCATTTTAATCGTCGAACTCTGCATTGCCGAATCCAGGTCGTGAAGATCGGCGCTTTTCTGCTGTAATTGAAAGTACCGAGAGCTGTCGAAACGGGCGGTTAGAGCGCGACTTGCCGGCGTGTTGTCCAGATCGTAGATCCCCAGGGCGACCCGCTCCACGTCCAGGTTGACCGCATAGCCAAACAGAAACAGCATGATCAGGGGCATGATCACGGCCAGCGCAACGGTAATCGGGTCGCGAATCAGCTCACGACTTTCCTTGATGACGAGGGCCCTCAGCCGATGACCTTTCATGGCACCAACGCCCGGGAGTTGGCCGTTCCCGCCTGTTCTATAGCCGCGGTGAATAGCGCCTCCACCGTCGCGCCGGCATCGAGGCCGAGAGAATGATTCAGCGATGCCCTGCCACCGTGCGCGAGCAGCCGCCCGTCCAGCATCAACGCCAAACGGTCACAATAGGCCGCTTCCTCCAGGTAATGGGTGGTAACCACCACCGTCATGCCGCTGGCGGCCAGCTCGCGGATAACCCGCCAGAAACGGTACCGGGCGACGGGATCGACTCCGGAGGTGGGCTCGTCGAGGAACAGGACCCGGGGCCGGTGAAGCAGGCTGCAGGCCAGCGCCAGACGCTGGCGCAAGGCATTCGAGAGATCGCGGGTGAGCTTGTCGGGCAGGTCCGTCAGGCCTGTTACCCCCCGGGCCCAGTCGATCGCAGTACGCGCCGCGCCTCCGGCCAGGCCGTAAGCGTTGGCAAAGAAACGCAGATTCTCCGAGGGAGTCAATTCCAGATAGAGTGAAAATCGTTGCGACATGTAACCGATCTGTCGACGCAAGGCGGCACTGCCCGCCCCCGGGCTCAGCCCTGCCACCCGGGCGCTGCCCTCGTCGATGGCAACAAGTCCGCACAGGGCCCTGATCAGGGTTGTCTTGCCCGCCCCGTTGGGTCCCAGCAAGGCGAGCAGTTCACCGGCCGGGGCGTCGAAGCTCACCCGGTCAACGGCTTTGAAATGGCCGAAGCGGACGCTGAGACCATTTACCCCCAACCCCTCCCCTTTTCCCCGGTCTTGCCGGGACAATTCCAGGAACTGCTGCTCGCCGGTCATTCTTTCCGTCCGCAGAACAAACAGGTCCTCGAGCCGGGGCTCGACGGCCGCCACGTGGAGACTCTTTGGCGATGACTCCGACAGCCGGTTTTTGGCGATGTCCGTCTTCACCACCAGCCGCAGGTGATCGGGCAACCACTGCACGGAATGGACGCTTTCAATCTTCGCCAGGATGCCGGACAACTCCCGCAAGCCCCGCCCGGCATTTTCAGCGTGCACGGTGAAAACCCGTCCAGCGACGTCCCTCAGCAGTTCTTCCAATGTGCCATCGGCGAGAACGCGCCCCTGTTCCAGCAGCAGTATTCTGTCGCAACGCTCCGCCTCGTCCATGTAGGAGGTGGCCACAACCGTGGTAATGCCCTGCGCCTGGAACCGGTCGAGCATAGCCCAGAGATGGCGCCGGGAAAGTGGATCGACGCCGAGCCCCGGCTCGTCAAGAATCAGCAGCTCCGGTTCGTGAACCAGATTGGTACATAGCGACAACTTTTTCCGCATGCCGCCGGACAACTTGGCTGCAGGTCTGTCGGTAAAACGGCCGAGCCCCGCCATGGATAGCAACTGCTCCGAACGCTCCCGGTAGAGTTTGTCAGGCACATCCCGGATGCGGGCGGCAAAGGTCAGGTTTTCCTTGACGCTGAGTCGATCGTAGAGCGTAAACCCCTGGGACATGTAGCCAATGCGGGCGGCAATCCGCTTGGCCCCTTGACGTGTATCGAAACCCAGCACCCGACATTCCCCCTCTGTGGGATCGAGGATACCGGCCAACATCTGTAACAGCGTCGTCTTGCCAGCACCATCAGCGCCGACAATGCCCACTCGCTGACCGCGATCAACTGAAACATCCAGCGGATCGATGGCAATCTTGTCTCCGAAGTGGCGGCCAAGGCCCTCGGCGACGATGGGTTCGGCGGCAGGCATGGGCGATCAGCGGCTTGGGACCGGGAGCGTCGCTGGCCACCCGGTGCCCGGATCCCACCGAATCCAGGCATCCGCCGGCATACCGGGTTTCAGCGCGCCGGCGGGGTTATCGGGCACCAGGGTGACGCCATAGACCATGCGCACTCTCTCATCGGGCATGTGGACATCGCGGGGCGTGAACTGGGCGAAATCATCGATCCGGCCGACTTTGGCGGATAAATCCCTGGACAATCCGTCCACCCGGATTCTGGCCGGGTCCCCCAGACTGATCCGGGTGACGATATCGCCGGGGACATAGACCTTGAGTTCGAGCTGTTCCAGGTTCACCATCGTGGCCAGAGGCTGACCGGCGTCTACCACCTCTCCTGTCTCCACCGCTCGGATCAGTATGGTCCCCGACATGGGCGCGGTAACCTCCGCTTTTTCCAGTTGCGATTCGGCCAAAGCCACCTGCGCCGCCCTGGCAGCCACCTGCTCTTCCGCGGCATCCCTTTGCCGCTGGAGAGACTGGAGCCGACCCTGGGCCTCCCTGACAGCATTTTCCGCCTGATCCAGATCACTGGCGCTGGCCAGATTGCGGGAACGCAAGTCACGGACCCGCTGCAGCTGCTTCTCGGCAGTCATTAGATGATGGCGCCAGGTGGCGATTTGGCTGTCGAAGGCGTCGCGGGCTTCCCGCGCGGCGGCCAGCTCGGCCCGTGCCGAGCGCAGGCGGTCCCTGGCGTCGGCGGGATCGATAACCGCGACAGTGTCCCCCGCCAAGACCTTGCTGCCTTCCGCAAGGCTGTGCTCAACGACCCGCCCAGCCACTTCGGCTGCGATCCGCACTTCCCGACCCTCGATATGGCCATTGCCATAGACGATTCCCCGGGGTAAGGGTTCTTCCCCGAGCAGAACAAAAACCCCATAAGAACCGCCGGCAAGCACCAATACCGCTATCAGAGACCAGAGCCAGGATTGGGATTTCACCGAGCACTCCTTATGACGTTATTGTTCGGATTGGGGCCGGCATTACAGCCAATGTCTCGCACTCCAGCCGATGAATTCGGCCATTCTAGCGCTCAACGGCCGCCGCGACCAAGGTTGTTGCCGGACCTCAAGCGACTCATTCAGGTCGCTCTCGAAGATGGTCGCCAGGGTGGCATTCAGAGCGTGGCACTCCGCCGCCAGATTGAGTTCGTAATTGATAAACAGGCTTCGGTAGTCAAAGTTGGCCGTTCCCACCGTACTCCAATCGTCGTCCACGATCAGGGTCTTGGCATGCAATACACGGGGCTGGTACTCGAATATCCGAATGCCTGACGCCAGTAACGTGGAATAGGCCGCCCGCGCAGCCCATTGAACGAAGGGGACGTCGCTCTTTCCCGGCACCAGCACTCTGACATCGACACCCTTCGATGCCGCCCTGCACAGGTCACGCTGGGTTCCCGAATCCGGCACAAAATAGGGTGTGGTCAGCCACAGCCGCTTGCGGGCAGCGTTGAATCGATCTTTCAGATGGCAACGCAGGCGGAAACGACAGGCTCGGCCGTGATTGGTAAGCAGTGTTAGCCCTTTCTGGTTGCCACCACACTGCCATTTCAGGTCTCCCCTACCAAAGGATTCAAAGGCCTTGCGGGCATCGTCAACCACCGGGCCGGAGAGGCGAAAATGGGTATCGCGCCAGCAGTTGTCCCCGGAAATCCGTCGCGAGTTGAGCTCTGTGATATTGAAGCCCCCAAGAAACGCTGCCTGATCGTCGACGATGGCAAGTTTGCGGTGGTTGCGACGGTGGAACAGCCAGGGTTTTCGCCACTGCCAGGGGTGGCACCACGTAAATCTAACGCCCGATGCCTTCATGCGATGGGCCGATCCGCCGGAGAAGCCGAACTTGGAGCCCAGTGCATCGACCCTCACCCGCACATCCAGACCACGCCGGCTGCAATCACTGAGAACCTTCACGAATTCCTGCCCTATGGCGTCGTCGGCAAAAATATAGGATTCCAGCCAGATCCTTCGTTTAGCAGAGGCAAAATCAGACAGCATGGCGTCAAACAGCGCGTCCCCCTCCACAAAAACCCGGATGTCGTTACCGGCACACTCGGCGGTAAAGGTTTCAGTGTCGCGCTTACTTTCCGCTACCATGGTATACAGTCCGGTTTGATGCGGGGATTCCGTAACGCTAATCTCATGTCACCATAATCTCATTGTGCCACAAGCCAGCCATTGCCGGCCTATGGAGTAACCGCAGGCCAGCGCGAAAGGAAAGAGAGGACAGCTCTTGCAACCACCTGATGACATTCCAGAACTGACGGAAGCGGAAAGGCTGAACCAGCACTGCGTCTGCGTCACTCTCGATCGGACGGCAATCGCTAAAAATGTCGCCAGTCAACTGGACGACAACATCGACGAAGTCCTGTCCAGCACCGCCTGGCAGCAATTCTTCTCCAATGCCGCCGTCTTTCTTCCTGGCCGGGATCTGGACCACATGCAGGCCATCGTCCAGGCCCTGGAGGCCGCTGCCGCACTCCCCGACTATCAACGACGGGTGCTGTCCTGGGCGCCGCCTAATGCACAACTCAACCCCGGGCCTGTGGGTGCCTTTATGGGCTATGATTTCCACCTCGGCGACGAAGGGCCCCGCCTCATCGAAGTCAATACCAACGCCGGGGGCGCCTTTCTCAATACCTTGCTGGCACGGGCCCAACTACGATGCTGCGGCGGTTCTACGAATGCGTCCTGGGCTGAAGACTTCGACGCCGCGGTGATCACCCAGTTCGAGAGCGAATGGCGCGCCCAGCGGGGCAGCGGACGCCCCGAGAGCATCGCGATCGTCGATGATAAGCCTACGGAGCAGTACCTCTACCCCGAATTCCGGTTGGCGCAGCAACTATTGCGAAATCATGGTATTGACGCCTTCATATTCTCTCCTTCTGACCTCAGGTATGAGTCAGACGCGTTATACGGTGGCGACAAGCGAATCGACCTGGTTTACAACCGTCTGGTTGACTTCCCGCTTGAAGCGCCTGAACACGCCGCATTGCGCTCCGCGTGGCTCGACGGAGGCGCTGTTATAACCCCCAACCCCTATACACATGCACTGTTCGCGGACAAACGCAATTTGGCGGTATTGTCGGATCACGCGACCCTTCTGAATTGGGGGTTGAGCCCTGAAAACGCCGAACTGCTCCGCTGTGGTATCCCGCGTACCGTGCCGATCACCGCCAGCAACGGGGAGGATCTCTGGCAGCACCGGCGGCAATGGTTCTTCAAACCCGTGGCGAGCCATGGCAGCAAGGGCGTGTACCGCGGCAGCAAACTCACCAAAAGTACCTTTGCCCGGATTCTTGAAAGCGACTATATCGCCCAGGCGTATGTGCCGCCCTCCGAACGTCTGGTGCTGGTCGATGGCGAACGGAAAAGGCTCAAGATGGACGTGCGCCTGTATACCTATCGCGGCGCCCTGCTCCTGGCCGCCGCAAGACTGTATCGGGGCCAGACCACCAATTTTCGTACGCCAGGCGGGGGCTTTGCGCCTTTACTGCTTATGGAGTGACCGCAGCCAACCGCAAACCGCTACATGACCAAACGGGCGACCCGGCTGCTTACAAATCGTCCATTCGCTCTACCTGCCGGACCAACCGCTTGGTTTCGTGCTCCTCCATTTCCAGCAGCGATTGCATAAGTTCCGCAGCTTCCCGAATTTCAGCCTTGCCCTTAAGTGTTCGGTAAAGGTTGATGATTTGCTCGTGAAAATCAAAGACTTCAGCACTAATCGTATCGGCATCCAATTTTGCGTAGTGATCATCGCAAACCAAATGTGTCGTAATCGGATTATGCGGCATGTAATCGTAGAGATAAGTGTGCGCCGCCTTGGGGTCGGCCTGCCGTTCAAAGGCCGCAACCATTTTCTCCATTTCGGTTTCGTGAGACGCCAGATACTCGAGCAGCAAGGAGGCCCGCTCATCACCGTGACGCGAAGCGCAATGACCCAGGCACTCTGCGAGTTTGGCATGGAGTTCCCGGGTCCATTCGATCAGGTCATAAAATGTTCTAACTTCCATACTCGATCATTCCTCTATCGCTAAAAATGGTCTTATCGGCCAGCGGCAATCTGTCTGCGTGCTGATGTTCAGTCTTGGCGATCTCCCACTTTATTGGCCGGCCAGTCTGCAAACGCCAGGAAATAAAGGAAAATGAGATTGACGACAGGAATCAGCATCAGGGATCCCAGCCAGCCCGGATAGCCCGTGGCCGGCAGATACGCCATACCGGGAGTACGACGATAACGGCGATAATCAGCATCCACAGCCAGTGGCCGGCCCACATTGTGCTACCCAACATATGATTTTCCATTATCGTCTGACCCTCCGATTCAATAAATGATTTCAGTGGTGGTGTGTATGCGATTCCTCCAGAGCCTTTTGTCTGGCCCGCGCCGAGCTTTTCAGGAAGATCTGCTCGGCAATTGCAATGATTATCATGGTGACCACGGCAACGCCAATTACAAAGGGGTCAGAATTCACCTTCACCCAGACAAAACCTCCAAGTGCAAGAAGGTCGAGAAAAATGGCTATGACGGGTATCCATGCCCTGGCTTTGATGTCCTCCCGAAGATAACGAATAACGCCCCAGTGAATAGCAATGTCCATAATCAGATAGAACACGATTCCCAGCGCCGCAATCCGGGAGAGGTCAAAGAACGCGGTCAGGACCAGGCCCAGAACCACGGTGTAGACAAGCGTGTGCTTCTGGATACTGCCCGGCATGCCGAAATGGCGGTGGGGAACCAGTTTCATTTCCGTCAGCATTGCGAGCATGCGCGAGACCGCAAAAATGCTGGCCAAAATGCCGCCGGCGGTGGCCATGATCGCAATGGCCACCGTGAACCAAACGCCATAATCGCCCAACGCCGGCCGGGCGGCGGCAGCGAGGGAGTAATCCCGTGTTTCTATGATTTCGGCAAGCGAAAGATTGCTCGCAACCGCAAAGCCGACCAGAGTGTAGATCACCACACACGCCGCGATAGAAATGACAATGGCCCGGCCAACGTTGCGATGCGGGTCCTTCACCTCCGAACCACTATTGGTGATCGTTGTGAAGCCCTTGAACGCCAGTATCCCCAGTGCGGTCGCACCAAGGAAGTTGCCAACGGTTCCGGCCTCTCCAGTGCTGGAGAAGTCCACGGAAATGCTATCGGCAATCCAGACACCCACGAGCCCGAAAACCAGAATGCCCCCGATTTTCAAAATGCCGATAAACGAAGCCACGTTCTCGATAAGGCGGTTGCCCATTAGATTGATCAGAAAAGCCGCGAGGATAAGTGACACCCCGAGAATGGGCACCATACGACCACTCTCGTCTCCGCCGAATAGCTGCATGGTATAGGCACCGAACGTGCGGGCAAGAAAGCTTTGGGCGATCACCATCGAGAAATACATCAGCAGCGCATTGAAAGCCGTCGGCAAACGGTCGCCGTAGGCCTTGTGCAGGTACATGCCAATGCCTCCGGCAGACGGATAGGCATTGGAAATCTTGATGTAGGAATATGCACTGAATGAGACGATGACAGCCGCCGCAAGGAACGCCAGGGGAAACAGCACACCGGTCATTTGTGCCATTTGTCCGGTCAGCGCAAAGATACCGGCGCCGATCATGACGCCGGTTCCCAACATCACGGTACCCGCTAAGGTCAGGCTACCTTCTCGGTAATGCGTTGTTCTGTCTTTCTCCTCAGCCATGAACCCTCCGGTTGATTGCTCAATGTATCGGCCTAGAACCACATACGAACGCCGACGACGACGCCAATTTCGGACTCATCGCCACCTTGAGCGCGAATCTGGTCGGCCTTGTCACTCAAGGCGCGGCTCCAATAGACACCAATATAAGGGGCAAACTCTCTGGACAGTTCGTAGCGATAGCGTAATCCCACACGCACATTATTGAATCCACTTGGGCGATCATACTCTTCAGCGTCAGTGAATGCCGCTTCCACCTCCAGACGTGGCTGTAAATACGACACCTGAGACAGACGAATATCGTATTCGGCTTCGATGCTCGCGGCGATATCTCCGTCTTCGTTGACCGTAATGGAGTTATCCATTTCAAACCGATAGGGAGCCATACCAAACAGGCTGAACACCAGGTAGTTTTCCCGCTCTGCTCCAGACGCCACCGAACCCCGTGTACCAGCGCCTCCCTGTATTTCCCAGAATGGTGCAATCAGACGACTGGCCAGTAACTCCACACTCTCGAGTTCGGTAGGCTCGCCGTCATCTGACCTGTTCTCTCCTTCGCTTTTGAAATAGATTCGGTTTCTATCTCCACCGTACCAGGCGAGCATATCCCAGACGATCAAGTTCTCATCATTCTCCGTGCGTGTGATTTCCAGTCGGTCAAACAATACCTGACCGGTGCGATACGGCTTGATGGGTTCCGGCCAGTGATCTTCAGCGTGGCCGGCGAACAACGGACCGCTTATTCCTGCCAAGGATAAAGACATCACAATTTTCAGTGTCCTCATGGATCCCCCTTTAACTGACATTGACTACGCGGAACATTCCCGCCTTCATGTGATAGAGGAGATGGCAGTGGAAGGCCCAGCTACCGGGCGCATCAGCGCTGATTTGCAGCGAGACCACTTCGCTTGGCTTGAGACTAATAGTGTGTTTTCGAGGCCGGGGGTACTGACCGTTCTCAAGCTCCATCCACATGCCATGCAAATGAATGGGGTGATCCATCATGGTGTCGTTCACCATAATCAAACGCAGACGCTCGCCGTGGTGGAATTCCACCGGCCCATCGACTTCGGTAAACTTCAAACCGTCAAAGGACCACATGTATCTTTCCATATTGCCGGTGAGATGGAGCTCGATGTCCCGCTCCGGCTTCCTCTCGTCCGGCCAGGGATGGGCGCCAATGAGATCACCATAGACCAGGACACGATGAGTGGCATCGTCAAGGCCAACGCCGGCTTCGTTCAGCCGGCTGACCGGTTTTCGGGCAATCATGGCCGCGCCGGGCCCATGTCCACCCGGTGCATGTTCAATACCAAGATCTGGCGCTGAGGGCCGCGGCGGCCCCATGCCCATTTTTGCACTCTGACCCGCGTGCATGTCGTGGTGCCCATCCATGCCGGATTTATCCCTTCCAGAGGACTCCATATCCATGCCATTCATCTCATGGGACATGCCCATGGCCGCCATACCCCGTTCGGGCACCGGTCGCAATTCAGGTACTGCCGCTTCCTGTCCCAATTCCGTCGCCAACGTGGCCCGCACATAGCCGCTGCGATCCATGCTTTCCGCAAACAGCGTATAGGGTCGATCACCCTTCGGGGTAACGATGACATCGTAGGTCTCCGCCACCCCGATGCGGAATTCATCCACTGTCACGGGTTTGACCGGCTGGCCGTCTGCCGAGACCACGGTCATCTCAAGGTCGGGAATGCGGAAATCAAAAAACGACATGGCCGAACCGTTAATGATTCTCAAGCGGATTTTTTCCCCGGGTTTGTATAGCGCTGTCCAGTTGGTTGCGTTGTCGCGCCCATTGATCAGATAGGTATAAGTGGATCCGGTCACATCCAGCAGATCCCGGGCGCTCATGCGCATTCGGTTCCACATAGAGCGTTCTTCCCAGGTTTTGGCCAGCCCCTGGTTCCGGATATCGGCCAGAGTGTCACCCAGTGTTCGCTGCTGGTAGTTGTAATACCCCTCCGCTACTGTGAGGTTGCGCAACACCTCGTAGGGATCTTCAAAGGTCCAATCACTCAGAATAACAACGTGCTCCCGATCCGCACCAATATCACCGTCCGCCGGCTCGATGACAAGTGGTCCAAGATGACCTAACTGTTCCTGAAGCCCCGAGTGACTGTGATACCAGTAGGTCCCACTCTGCTGAACATCGTACTCGTAATGAAATGTCTCTCCGGTCTTGATACCAGGAAAACTGACGCCGGGCACACCGTCCATGTTCTCGGGCAGAATAATCCCGTGCCAATGTATGGAGGTGTCCTCATCCAGCGCATTGGTGACGTTCAGTCGGACTCGCTGCCCTTCTTTCAGCCTGATCAGTGGCCCGGGCATGCTACCGTTGATGGTAATCGGCCTGCCGATTTGCCCGCCGATACTCAGGTTCTCCCGGCGAATATGCAGATCGACTGCACTGTCGGCTTTGATGACGTCGCCATAGCTTCGGCCCATTGGATAGGCCCAGGCCGGGGCGATTTTGGCCAGGGCCAGGGCTGATGCCGTCCCTATAGCTGATTTGATAAACCGTCTACGACCCTCTTCTATTGGTTTTTCCATCGCATAACCTCGTATAGTTTTTGCAATAGTGACACCGGCTACGAGCCGCCTGACACTGCACGATAGTCCCTCGTCAATGGTGACCCGAATCAGCGGAACCACGGGCGGTCAAAATCTGGTATTGCTCGGGCGACAAATCAGGAAGTCGTCGCAGGAAAGCCACCATGTTCCAGATACGTTCATCGTCGTGCTCCGGCGCCCAGGCCGGCATGCCGGATGCCTTGATGCCGTGCTTGATGGTCCAGAATCGGTGCCGGGCCTGGGCCTCCGGGTCGCCACGGCCCGGTGCCACCTGAGTTAGATTCGGCGGCACCGGGTAGAGGCCCAGGGTGAAATCGCTCTCGGTCCTGCCCGGCTTGAGGTGGCAGCCGGCACACATGTCATTGTAGTCGGCGCCACCCGCCAACAGGCGCTCGGGCGTATCCAGGTTCGCCGGTACCTCGATACCGGCCGACGCCCTGGCGATAGAGCGCTCCCGCAGCGTTTCCAGCGCCCAAAAGGTCAGCGCGGTATGGCGGTCATCGGCGCCCATAGGATAGAAGCCCGAGTAGATGAACGCCACGCCCGCCGCGACAGCCACGGCGGAAGCCACCGCGAGACATTTGATGCACGACAGGAACTTGGTGAATGGCATACTCCCCCCTAAAAAAGCAAATTCTAGCTTTGGTTTACTGCTCGTGCTTGGCCGGACTATTGGCATTGCCGTTATCGTTCTGCCGAGAATAGTCGGCAGGGGAGTCCTCCGGCCCGGCCTGGTCTCGATGCATTTCGTCCATACATTTCTGCATCATGGCCTGCATGACCGCATAATCACTGTCCAGCCTGGAACGATCCGTGTGCTGCATCGCCGCACAATCCGGTTTTTCGCTCCCTTTCATGTGCTCCACGGGGTCATGCGCCTGAGCAGAGAAGGCCAGAAAAAGTGCCGGCAAGGCCGCCAGCCATCTAAGAGTTTCGCGTGTCATGGTCTACTCCTCGGTCGTGATGAATGAGGAGGGCAACTTACCTTCCTCAGAAGCACAGTCAGCGTAGCGAACAGGCCCTGTCTGCCAGATGGCTCTTTCATTACAATTTTGTAATCATCGTGTAACCTTGCCGTTGGGCACAGCTGGCTAGACTGGAGCGATACCAAGCTGGGGTGATAGCAAACTGGAGCGATACAGCATGCGACTATTGGTCGTGGAAGACGAACTAAAAACAGGCGACTATCTCAGACAGGGATTGGCCGAGGCGGGCTTTATTGTCGCGTTGGCACGCAATGGACTCGACGGCCATCACCTTGCCATGACGGAGTCTTTTGACCTGATTATCCTGGATGTCATGCTGCCGGATGTGGACGGATGGCGCATTATGCAGTCGTTACGCGAAGCCGGCCGCCAGACCCCGGTGCTGTTCCTTACCGCTCGCGACACGGTGGATGACCGCGTCAAGGGCCTGGAGCTGGGCGCCGACGACTATCTGGTCAAACCCTTTGCCTTTGCCGAACTGTTGGCCCGGGTACGCACGTTACTGCGCCGGAGCTCGACACCCACCCTGTCGGACCAGCTCCAGGTGGCCGATCTCACCCTGGACCTGCCCAAACACCGAGTCATGCGCGCCGGCAGAAAAATCAATCTCAGCCATAAGGAGTTTTGTCTTCTGGAGCTGTTGGCCCGGCGCCGCGGTGAGGTATTACCACGCTCCCTGATTGCTTCCCAGGTATGGGACATGAACTTTGAATCCGACACCAACGTGATCGATGTAGCGATTCGCCGACTGCGGGCCAAAATTGACGACGATTTCGAACCCAAACTGATCCACACGGTTCGCGGCATGGGATACAAGCTTGACGTGGAAACCGACGATGAAGCTCGCTGATCGGCAACCACTGTCACTGGCCACCCGGGTAATGATATTCGTCGGGCTGGCCATCGGGCTCAGCCTCATCCTGATCGGAAGCCTGGTGCTTAATGCCGTCGAGCGCCACTTCGCCGAACAGGATGCTGGCGAACTGGCGGTGATGACCGAAGCCGTGGTCAAAGCCCTCCGAAATAGTAGCAACGATACAGCGCGACGGCGCGAAGCACTATCCAATGCCATATCGGGACATCACGGTGTTTACTTTCAGGTGCGGAATCGGCAAGGCGAAGTTGTCTATGCCACACCAGGGGCCGAACTGTCAGGGACGACCGCTATGCTCACCCCAGCGCCCGCGATTCACGCAGCCAACCTGCAAACCTGGCATGAGGATGACAAGACCTTCCGAGGCGTGCTCACGCAGAATAACATCATGGGCCAGAGCTACTCCGTCACTACTGCCATCGATATAGGCTTTCACCTGCAGTTTTTGGACAGGTTCCAGCAAACTCTGTGGTTAATCATGAGCCTTGCTGGCATGGTTACGCTGCTGGCTGCCTGGTATGGCGTACATCAAGCGCATGCTCCCTTGCGCGGGCTCTCCGATAGAATGGGAGACATTCAGGCCGATCGGCTGCATGTGCGCCTAGATGCTTCCTCGGTTCCATCGGAATTACAAGGCTTGGTCACCGCGTTCAACCACATGATTGGCCGACTGGAAGAGAGTTTTACTCGCCTGTCACACTTTTCCGCTGATATTGCCCACGAGCTGCGCACACCGCTGACCAATCTCATCACCCAGACTCAGGTGGGGCTGGGCAAGGCCAGAGCCCCCGAGCAATACCGTGAACTCCTGTACTCTAATCTGGAGGAACAGGAGCGTCTGGCCAAGATGGTCAATGAAATGCTGTGGCTGGCCAAGGGTGACCATGGCCTGCTCAAACCGGTTCAGGTGCCGCTGGATCTAACCAGAGAGGTCAATGAACTGTTTGATTTTTTCGAAGCGCTGGCGGAAGAGAGACAAATCCACTTGGCATTGGAGGGTCAGGCGCCGAGCATCCAAGGGGATCGCGCCATGCTGCGTCGGGCGATTTCCAACCTGCTGTCCAATGCCATCCGTCACACGCCCTCGGGTAATAAGGTGCTGGTAAGGCTGGCCAATCCCTCGAACCACGAAATATCGCTGAGCGTACAAAACCCGGGGCCAGCGATACCCGCGGAACACCTGCGTAACATTTTCGACCGCTTTTACCGTATCGATCCGTCTAGGACACGACAAAGCGAAGGCGCTGGACTTGGGCTGGCCATTGTGCGCTCCATAGTCGAGGCTCACGGTGGCCGCGTGGAGGCGGCCTCAGCCCAGAATAAAACCACGTTTACGCTCTTTTTTCCCGACACGACCTGAACCCTTCTCCCAAGCGACTGACAAGATCAAGGCCGGTATTAGGGCATTGTTGATTTGCACTTAAAACTGACCCGGGATTTGCATCTAATATTGACCCACCCCGAACGCCAGATTATGGCGTAGATTTCAATTTCCTGCCTCTCTCCCCACGGTCTTGAGTCGAGGAGTGTTTCAACCTGTAACTGTCATTGCCCGTCTCCAGGATATGGCAGTGATGCGTCAGCCGATCCAGCAAGGCCGTTGTCATCTTCTCGTCGCCGAACACCACTGACCATTCAGCGAAGCTGAGGTTGGTGGTAATGATGATGCTGGTACGCTCATAGAGCTTGCTGATCAGGTGGAACAGCAAGGCACCGCCCGCCTGGCTGAAGGGCAGATAGCCCAGTTCGTCCAGGATCACCAAGTCGGTATGGACCAGTCGGTTGGCGATGCGACCCTGCTGGTTGGCTGCCTGTTCCTGCTCCAGTGCATTAACCAGTTCGATCGTCGACAGGAAGCGCACCCGCTGCCGGTGGTACTGGATGGCCTGCACACCCATCGCTGTCGCCAGGTGGGTTTTGCCGGTGCCCGGGCCGCCAACCAGCACCACGTTCTGCGCGTCCTCCAGGAATTGGCAACGGTGAAGCGATTTCACCAGTGCTTCATCAACCGGTGATTGGGCAAAGTCGAAGCCCGTGAGATCCCGGTATGCCGGGAACCTGGCTACCTTCATCTGGTAGTTGATCGAGCGCACATCGCGCTCCGAGGATTCGGCTTTAAGCAGCATCTCCAACACCGGTACCGCCTGCTGGTAGGCCGGTGACGACTGCTCGGCCAGCGTGCCAACGGCGTCGGCCATGCCGTGCAGCTTGAGTGTCTTCAGGGTGCTGATCATGGCATCAGGGTTCATGACGTAAACTCCTCAGCTGGTCGTAGCGGGCGGTATCAGCGGTCGGCTCAGTCACCAGCTTGAGCGCCGCGGGTGGCGTCAATGCCCTCGGGCGCTCGGGCGCTTCCAGTCGGCTTAGGCAGTTCAGTACGTGCTGCTTGGACGGCTCACCCGCTTCCAACGCCAGGGTCACCGCCTGTTCCACAAGCTGTTCATCGTGCAGCAGGACCAGGGCGAGGATGTCGACGATCTCCCGATCGCCACCGGGCCGTTTGATGAGCCGGGCTCGCAGCTGCCGGAAGCACTCCGGGAGCTCCAGGAAGGGGGCGCCATTGCGTAACGCCCCCGGCTTGCGCTGGGCTACCGTGAGATAATGGCGCCAATCGAACAGGGTTTGCCCCGGCGTGCTCTTGTCCCGGTTAAATACGCGCTCGTGCTCGGCCACGACCTGGGTTTCCGCCACGATCACCAGCCGCTGTGGATAGACACGGAGGCTGATAACGCGATTGGCGAAGCTGGCCGGCAAGCTATAGCGGTTGTGTTCGAAGGTAATCAGGCAGGTCGAGGAGACGCGCTTGGCGTACTCGGTAAAGCCATCAAAGGCTGGCGGTACCGACATCAGCTTTGGCCGCTCATCCTCCAGGCATTCGGCGAGGGAACGTGACTTGAGCACGGGATGTGCAGCCTCCTGCCAGAGCTCGCGGCACCGTTGCTGCAGCCAGTTGTTCAGATCCTGCAGGGTATTGAACGGTGGCGGGTCGTACCACAGACCGTGACGGGCATCGAGAACGGCCTTCTCTATTTGCCCCTTCTCCCAGCCAGAGGCCGGGTTGCAGAAATCCGGCTCAAACAGGTAGTGGCCCACCATGGCATAGAAGCGTTTGTTGATCTGCCGTTGTTTGCCACGGCCAATTTTGTCCACGGCGGTCTTCATGTTGTCGTAGATGCCTCGCTCCGGTATCCCGCCGAAGGCGATAAAGGCGTGGTAGTGGGCGTCGAAGAGCATCTCATGAGACTGCGTCAGGTAGGCCCGGAGGAAGAAAGCGCGGCTGTAGCTGAGCTTGAAGTGGGCGATCTGCAACTTGGTACTGACGCCATTGATCTTGACCCAGTCCTCACTCCAGTCGAACTGGAAGGCTTCACCGGGTGCAAACTCGAGGGGCACATAGGTCCGCTTGGCGGCCAGCAACCGGGCTTCCTGCTGATCCTGTCGCCACTGGCGAGATATTTGCGCACGGTGTTTCTGGACAGCCCGGTGCGGCGGGCGATCTCCCGAATCGGCATCTGATCCCGCAGGTGCCAACGGCGAATTACACTGACTAAAGCCACGTCTATCACTCCTTGTACCCCTGCTGAAACTTCAACAGGGAAGGGTTATACGTGGGTCAAAATTCGATGCAAATCCGGGGGGTTAGTGGGTCAATTTTGGATGCAAATCAACACCATGAGCGCACTTGAAAAAGTAGCATGGTATTTTTTCTTGGCCCTGACATTCCAAAGAACAGTACCATGTTTTATACCATTGAAAAAGTTTGCTTGGAGGTGCCAGAGAGTGCCAGTCGTTGCTAGACAAAAAGGAGAATAACTCTATTTTTATAGTGTTTTCATGAGATTTATTGCTTGCAGGTGCCAGCCAGTGCCAGACGTGGAATCATTCCACTCTATTATCAATAAGCCATTTTTATCTTTTATTATCAATGGCTTATTTTCCTACGAATCAGTAATACCATGAAAAATACCATGCTCAGAAATTTCTTGAAAATAATTTCATTTTTTTACTGATAGCCCCACTCAACAGGGTCAGAACCAGCCAAACCGGGTAAAAAAACCACCAACCCTGTGGAGACGCCCATCCCCGCTACTGTCGGCAAAAAGGTCAAATGCTGGCACTGGCTATTTTACCGTATCTCTCCCGACACCGCCTAAAGAGATTCCAGTCCTCCTCGATGAGCCTGCCGAAATTCTCAGGACGAGAGCCGGGAGTTCATTGCGCACCAATGATACTATCGTGCCCTCGAAAAACAGCGGGAACAGCCTTAAATGCGCGAACAACTGGAGCGATATCAAGTCTGGCTTTATCTTCTAGCCATCCTGGCCGGCATGGCCATCGGCTGGATGTCACCAGAGCAGACCCGTCATTGGGAAGCGCTGCTTTGGCCCGCACTGGGCGTTCTCCTGTACACCACTTTCACTCAGGTACCAC
>NZNC01000025.1 GCA_002692965.1 Haliea sp.
AGAGAGCTATCGACTGAGACAGAAAACGACCGGTTAGACCAAACCGGGTGGGTCAATTTTATTGGCCAAAAGTGGGTCAAAGTAAATGGCCATTGACACCTGACTCTGGTACTGGCGGATCTGGACTTTTTCAAGCGGATAAATGACCGCTACGGTCACAGTGTCGGGGATCGCACTTTGGTACATTTTGCCCGGACCCTGGCCCGTTGCCTGCGCAGCGAGGAAGTCTCCGCCCGTATCGGCGGCGAGGAGTTCGCCGTCTTGCTGGCGGGGGAGGAGGCCGATGCCTGCACCCTGATCGACCGGCTTCGCGAGGCCATGCGTGCACATCCTCTCGAGGAGGGTGGTAGCAGGATTCTGCTGACAGCCAGCTTTGGTGTTGCCCAACGCTCGGGCGAGGAGTCGGTAGAGACCCTGCTAATGCGGGCTGACGAAGCGCTCTACCGGGCCAAGGGTGCGGGCCGCGATACGCTGGTAATCGCGCCCGGTCCGGCGCCGCCGAGGATGGTGTCGCGGGCCTGAAATGTTCATACTCTGCTGTGACCTGCCCGAAACAGGCCGCAATCATAACCATAAAACCCGCGACGGGAGCCATCAATGTCATTCCGCAAGCTCAAGCACGCCACCAACCTTTTCCTGATGAAAACCCTGGCCGGGCTGGGGCCCAGCCCGGCCTACATGGCCTATACCGGCAGCGGCAGCGCCGCCGAGCTGTGCCGCCACATTGCCCGCAGTGGCGTGCGCAAGCTCCTCGTGGTGACCGACCGACCTCTGCGCGAGCTTGGCGTCGTGGACGCCGCGACGGCCGGTTTCGCCGACAGTGCGGTGGAGCTGGCATTCTACGACGGGGTGGAGCCCAACCCCACCTATGCCCAGGTTGCCGAGGGCCGGGCAGTGATGCTGGACCAGGGCTGCGAGGCGGTTCTGGCCGTGGGCGGTGGCTCCTCGATTGATGCGGCCAAGATCATCGCGGCATCCGCCAGCAGCACCGAGGATCCCACCGGCTGGGTGGGCTTTGGCAAGGTTCGGCACGAGGTGCCGAGGATCTATGCCATCCCCACCACCTCTGGCACGGGCTCCGAGGCCACCATGGGCTCGGTCATCTCAGACAATGTTACCCATGAAAAAGGGATTATTTCCGGTGCCGGTCTGCTGCCTTCAGCGGTGGCGCTGGACTCCGACCTCCTGCTGGGCATGCCCCCGGCGATTACCGCGGCGACCGGCATGGATGCGCTCACCCATGCGATAGAGGCCTATATCTGTGTCTGGGACCGCGGTACGCGCAAGGAGCACGCCGCGATGGCGACCCGCATGATCTTCCGGAATCTGCGCGATGCCGTCGCCGACGGCAGTAACCGCGAGGCGCGTCAGTCCATGGCCCTGGCGGCCTACTATGCCGGCATCGCCATCAACCAGGTGAACGTCGGCAATGTCCACGCCATCGCCCATCAGCTGGGAGGCAAGTACGGGATCCCCCACGGTCTGGCCAATGCCCTGGTGCTGCCACATGTGCTGGAGTATTGCCGCGACGCGGCGCGCACCGCGCTGGCCGAACTGGCGGATCTTGCAGGTATTGGCCAGCCGGGAGAGTCTGAAGACAGCCTGGCGGGCAAGTTTATCGAGGCAGTCATACGGCTGCGGTCTGATGTCGGTATTCCCGACAAGGCGGAGTCGCTGCGGGCCGAAGACTATGACTACCTCACCGATCTGGCGCTCAAGGAGTGCGAGGGTTACCCCGTGCCAAAACTGCTGGAACGGGAGCCGACCCTGGCGATACTGCGGGCCATCACCCCCTGAGGGAGGTCACGTTCCTCCACAACCAAGGGGTGACCGGGCCAACCACCGGTGGTTGGCCAGCCCTTGCCAATCGTTCAATCCGGGCCCCAGAATACCGATGCACCAGACTCTGCGGCCCCGGCCGCGCCGCGCATGAAGGCAAACAGTTCGCGTCCGGTGCCGAACTCGCTGTCCCGTGAACTGCGTCGCGCGGCCTTGCGGGTCCGCCACTCGTCCTGGGGCACCAGTGCCTGCAGCTCCCCCTTGTGCGCGTCGAGCCGGATGATGTCGCCATTGCGAACCCGGGCCAGCGGCCCATCGGCGAGAGCCTCCGGGGTTACATGGATCGCTGCCGGCACCTTGCCCGAGGCGCCCGACATGCGACCGTCGGTTACCAGGGCTACCTGAAAACCGCGGTCCTGCAGAATGCCCAGGTAGGGCGTCAGTTTGTGCAGCTCCGGCATGCCGTTGGCCCGGGGCCCCTGGAAGCGTACGACCGCAACCAGGTCGCCCTCCAGCTCGCCGGCCTCGAAAGCAGCCTTCAGCGCTTCCTGGCTCTCGAAGACCCGGGCCGGAGCCTCCACGACATGATGCGCCTCGGCGACGGCGGAAACCTTGATGACACTCCGTCCGAGATTGCCCTCCAGGAGGCGCAACCCGCCCTCGGGCGAGAAGGGCTCCAGGGCCGGGCGGAGAACGCTGGTATCCGCGCTCACCGCGGCACCTTCGACGTAGGCCAGTTTACCGTCCTGCAGTTTCGGCTCCCGGGTGTAGTGCGTCAGGCCCTCGCCCCAGGCGGTTTTCACGTCCTCGTGCAGCAGCCCGGCTTCCAGCAGGGTGCGGATCACATAGGCGCTGCCGCCGGCCGCGTGGAAATGGTTCACATCGGCGCTGCCGTTGGGATAGATGCGGGTAACCAGTGGCGTGATGGCAGACAGGTCAGCGTAGTCCTGCCAGTCGATCACGATGCCCGCCGCCCGGGCAATGGCCACCCAGTGCAGACAGTGATTGGTGGAGCCGCCGGTGGCCAGCAGGGTCACCAGCGCATTGACGATCGCCTTCTCGTCCACCACCTCGGCCAGCGGTGTGTATTCGCTGCCAAGGGCCGTAATCCGGCAGGCCCGCTGGGCCGCGGCGGCTGTCAGGGCATCGCGCAGGGGCGTGCCCGGATTCTCGAAGGCGGCCCCGGGAATGTGGATGCCCATGGCCTCCATCAGCATCTGGTTGCTGTTGGCGGTGCCGTAGAAAGTGCAGGTGCCGGGACTGTGATAGGCGGCCGATTCCGCCTCCAGCAGGGTATCGCGACCGACCTTGCCCTCGGCGTACTGCTGGCGGATCGCGGCTTTTTCCTTGTTGCCGAGCCCCGAGGGCATGGGGCCCGCGGGCACAAAGATCACCGGCAGGTGGCCGAAACTCAGAGCGCCTATCAGCAGGCCCGGTACGATCTTGTCACAGACCCCCAGGCACAGCGCGGCGTCAAACATGTTGTGGGACAGGGCGATCGCGGTGGCCGCGGCGATGATGTCGCGGCTGAACAGGGAGAGTTCCATGCCGGCCGTTCCCTGGGTGACACCGTCGCACATGGCCGGCACACCGCCGGCTACCTGGGCGGTACAGCCGATGGACTGCGCGGCCTCTCTGACCACGTCGGGATAGCTTGCGAGGGGTTGATGGGCCGAGAGCATGTCATTGTAGGCGGTGACGATGCCCAGGTTGGCGGCTTCCGTCAGACGCAGAACCTGTTTGTCGTCGCTGCCACAGCCGGCAAAGCCGTGGGCCAGGTTGCTGCAGGACAGGCTGCCGCGCTGGGGGCCCTGACGTCGCATGCGGTCAATACCCTCCAGGTAGGCGCGCCGTGAGTCGGTGCTGCGTTCGCGAATCCGGTCGGTAATGGCGTCGAGTCGGGTATCAGTCATGTCAGGGAGACCACCAGATGTGCAGGGGGGTATGTGTCTGCTGCAGGACCTGTGCCACCGGCAGCTTGAGTTCGGTGGCGTCGTCCAGCACTGTGCGCTTGTCGGTGCCGGTCAGGTGCAGATGGATGTTGCGGCTGTCCAGTACCGCGGCGAGGGTCAGGGTAACACGCGCCTGGGGAACCGAGGCCGGGCGGGTGGCGGCCACGCGCTGCTGGCTTTCCGCGTCCAGCAGGCTGGCCAGGTTGTCTGCCCCGGGGAACCAGGACGCGGTGTGGCCGTCTGCGCCCATGCCCAGCACCACTGCGGTGAAGGGGCGCGGCAGGCCGGCCAGCATGGCCTCCAAGGCCGGCAGGGCGGATTCCGGGCTGTGCTGCGGCCGCAGTAACGGATACAGCTGTGCGGCCGCAGCTGGGCCCTGCAAGAGGCATTCGCGCAACAGGTGCTCATTGGCCTCCGGGCTGTCCGGGGCCACCCAGCGTTCATCCACCAGCGTGATATCCACGCGCTGCCAGTCCAGGTCGTGCCGTGACAGTTGCTGCAGCATGCCGCGCGGCGTGCTGCCGCCCGACAGTGCCAGCGAGACACGGGGCTGCTGTGCCAGATCCACGCGCAGGGCTGCGGCGACAGTGCGTGCGAGGGCCTGGTCGAGTTCTACCCTGTGGCTGAAGTCGTGCTTGCGCATTGGCCTCCCTATTCGTACCAGTTGCGTCCATCCACCGCCACCAGCGCGGTGGCAGCGGAGGGCCCCATGGTGCCGGCGTTATAGGGCTTCACGGGCTGCCCGGTTTCCTCCCAGGCGGCGATGATGGAGTCCACCCAGCGCCAGGCGGTTTCCACTTCGTCGCCGCGCATGAACAGGGTCTGGTCGCCGTTGATGGCATCCAGCAGCAGGCGCTCATAGGCATCGTAGCTGTGGTCCCTCTGCCAGGCGTCCTCCGTCAAGTGCAGCTCCACCGGCTGCAGGCGCAACTTGCGGGTCAGCCCCGGCTTCTTGTTCAGCGTGTGCAGACTGATGGTTTCCTCCGGTTGCAGGCGAATGACCAGTTTGTTGCTCAGCTCGTTGGGGTCGTTGGCAAACAGGGAGAAGGGAGGGCGGCGGAATTCGATGACGATTTCCGAGTAGCGCCGGCTCATGCGCTTGCCGGTGCGCAGGTAGAAGGGAACACCGGCCCAGCGCCAGTTGTCGATATGGGCGCGCAGGGCGACGAAGGTCTCGGTATTCGAGGCCTGCTCAAAGTCGGCCTCCTCGAGGAAGCCCCTGACGGCCTGACCATCCACCGCCCCGGCGTCATAGCGGCCACGCACACTGCAGGCCTTGATGGTTGCCGCGGTAATCGGCTGCAAACAGCGCAGCACCTTGACCTTCTCATCGCGGATCGCCCAGGGGTCCAGGCTGCTCGGCGGCTCCATGGCGACCATCGACAGCACCTGCAGCAAGTGGTTCTGCACCATGTCGCGCAGGGCGCCGGTGTGGGCGTAGTAGTCACCGCGTCCCTCCACGCCGATGGACTCCGCGACGGTAATCTGTACGTTGTCGACGAAGCTGTTGTTCCACAGCGGCTGCAACAGGGGGTTTCCGAAGCGCACCGCCAGCAGGTTCTGCACGGTTTCCTTGCCGAGGTAGTGGTCGATGCGGAAGGTGGCTTCCTCCGGGAACACCTCGCCAACACGGCGGTGGATGTCGCGACAGGAGGTCAGGTCGTGCCCCAGGGGTTTTTCCAGCACCACGCGACTCTGCGGGCTGACGCAGCCGGCCTCTTGCAGGTGTGCACAGATATCGCCGTAGAGGGCGGGCAGGGTGGCCAGGTAAAACAGGCGGAGCGGGGCTGCGGCGGTATCCAGCAGCTCACCCAGGGACTGGTAGTGTGGGGCTTCGGCGGCGTCCAGGGTATGGTAGTGGAGGTGCTGGCAGAAGCTTTCCCAGACGGCGCTGTCCCAGTCTTCGGTGGGGACAAAACGCCGGGTATTGGCATGCGCTTCGCTGAGAAAGGTCTCGCGATCCTTTTCCGCGCGGCCGGTTGCCACGATGCGCCGCAGGTCATCCGCGAGGCCGTGGCGATGCAGCTGGTATAGGGCCGGGAGCAGTTTTCGGGTGGAGAGGTCACCCGTGCCGCCAAAGATCACCAGGTCTACCTGCTCCGCCATATTGTGCCTCCTGCTAGTCGTAGGCGATCGAGTCCGCCTGTTGCCGGTACCAGTCTACACCCTGGGCATCGGTCTCCCGGGTCACCTGTTGTCGCTTGCGCAGACAGTTCAGGTGCGCCAGGGTCTCGCCGGTCGCCAGCATCAGGTGACCCTCGGTGATTTCCCGCTTGAACAGGGCCGGGAAGCAATCCACCACGCGCCTGGGCTCGGTGAGATAGTCGTAGAGCTGGTTCAGCTCGCGCTTGTGGGTCTCGATCAGCTGGGTCAGGCGCACGTGCAGACCACGGAAAGGGGCCTCATGGGCGGGCAGTACCAACAGATCGTCGGGGAGAATCTCGCGAATGCGGCCGCAGGACTGGATCCACTCCTGCAGGGGGTCGCTCTCGGGCTCGGTGGGAAACACGCTGACATTGGGCGTGATCCGCGGCAACACCTGGTCCCCCGAGATCAGCAGCTTCAGCGCCGGACAGTAGAGGCAGGCGTGCTCCGGAGAGTGTCCACTGCCTACAATCACCTGCCAGTAGCGGCCGCCGATGGTCAGGGTCTCGCGGTCCTTGATGCGCCGGAAACTGTCAGGCAGCCGATACACCGCGCGGCCAAAGCCACCGAACATTTCCCGGTAGGCATCCAGCTGCTCCTCGGTAAACCCCGCCGCACGGTAGTGGCGCAGGGCCACCTCGGGTGCCGGTCGCCCGGTGTCCCCGACCAGGGAACGGCACATGAGGAATTCCTCGCGGGTCATCCAGAGTGTGGCGCCGAAGCGCTCGCACAGCCAGCCCGCGAGACCGATGTGATCGGGGTGCATGTGGGTGCAGATCACCCGGGTGACCGGTTTGCCCTGGAGAAAGCCCTCGAACAGGTTTTCCCACACCTCGCGGGATTTGGGCAGGTCCAGGCAGGTATCCACCACGGTCCAGCCCTCGCCATCCTCGAGCAGCCAGATGTTGATGTGGTCCAGGGACATGGGCATGGGGAAGCGCACCCAGTAGACGCCTTCGGCGATCTTCTCGGGAACGCCGTGCTCGGGGTTGGCCTTGCGCGACCAGGGGTAGACGAGGCCGCGCCAGGTTTCGGGATTGGGTGTCAGCATGCGGGGTCCAGAACAGCTCGGAAACCCCCAATGATCGGCGTTGGCCGGGTGAATGTCCAGCGGGAGGTGGGTTGTGCCTGCTCCAGCTGTTTCAGTTGACCCCCCTTGCCTGGTCCCCCCAATAGCGGGCTTTCACCGCCTTCTTGTCCGGCTTGCCCACCGGGGTGAGGGGAATGGCGTCGACAAAATCCACGCTCTTTGGCGTCTGCACTGAACCTTTGGCTTCCTTCACGGCCTGCTGCAGTTCCGCCGCCAGGCTGTCGTCCGCCTCGATGCCGCTTTTCACCACCACCACCGCCTTGACCGCTTCCCCCCAGCGCTCGTCGGGCACGCCGACCACGACCACCTGTTGCACGGCCGGGTGACGGGAGAGAACATCCTCGACTTCCCGCGGGTAGACGTTGAAGCCGCCGCTGACAATCATGTCCTTGGTGCGGTCGACAATGTACAGAAAGCCGTCTTCGTCCAGGCGGCCAACATCGCCGGTGTGCAGCCAGCCGCCGGCGAAGGTTTCGGCAGTCACCTCGGGCAGGTCCTTGTAGCCGCTCATGACCAGGGGGCCGCGCACGCAGATCTCGCCGGCCTCCCCGCGGGGCACTGGCTTGCCGTCCGCGTCCAGCAGGGCAAAATGGATCCAGGGGGTCGGGCGGCCGCAGGAGGAGAGCCGCTCGGGTTTTGCCAGGTCGTGATCGCCACGGCGCAGATTGGCAATCACCATGGGCGCTTCGGACTGGCCGTAGAACTGGTAGAACACCTGCCCCCAGCGTTCGATGCCTTCCTGCAGGCGGGATGGGCTCATCGGCGAGGCGCCGTAGAAAACGGTTTCCAGGCTGGACAGGTCGGCGCTCTGGCTGCGCGGATGGTCAAGCAGGTAGTAAAGCATGACCGGGACCAGCATGGTGGCGGTAATGCGATGCTCCTCCACCATGTCATAAAAGTCATCCGGGCTGAAGCCCTGCATCACATAGAAGGCGCCGCCTTTCTGCAGTACCGGAATGAAAAAGGCCGCCGCCGCATGGGACAGGGGCGTGGCAATCAACATGCGCAGCTCGTCGGGGAATTCCCACTCGGCCATCTGGATCGCGGTCATCGCCGCGGTGACCCGGTAGCTGCTCATCACGCCCTTGGGCTTGCCGGTAGTGCCGCCGGTGAAATTGATCGAGGAGATGTCCTCCGGGTTTACCTCCGGTGCCACCAGCGGAGCGGGCTGGAAGCTGTCCGCCAGGGCCAGGTAGTCGGTGCCCTGTTCGCAGGGACCAAAGCCCAGCAAGTGTTTCAGACGCGGCACCCGGGTCTGCAGCGCTGCGGCCAGCTCGGCGAAGGGGCCGGGGTCGAAGACCAGGGCGTCGATTTCCGCGGCTTCCAGGACATAGGCGTGATCGTCGATCGAGCCCAGGGGATGTAGCGGGGTGCCGCAGCAGCCGGCCAGCTGCATCGCGGCGATGTTGGCGAGTACCTCTGGGCGGTTGCCGGAAATCACCGCCACCCGGCTGCCCCTGCCCAGGCCCAGGGACTGCAATGCCTGCACCATCTGGCTGGTGCGCTCGCGCACATCGCGATAGCTAGCGACCTTGTCGCCGAGGAACAGGCAGGGCTCGTCGTGGTAGCGGTTTAGGCCCTCGATCAGGAGGTGGGGCATCAGTGGGGGGTGATAGAGGCTCTGGTCCGTCATAGCTGTTATTCTCGCTCTTTTAATCAAGGTATTTGCGGGGGAGGCCATCCCGGCGGCAACGCCACCCAGACCCGCTTGCCGCAAGGATATCCGATGTCTGGCGCCGATACGCTGCGACTGTTGTTTCTCGCCTCCCTGTGGGGGTTGTCCTTCATTTTCATGCGGGTCGCCGCGCCGGAGTTCGGCCCGGTCCCGCTGATCTTCGTGCGCATGGGCCTGGGTACCCTGCTGTTGTTGCCCTTGCTGCTGCGGGGTGACTACCTGCGCCTGATCTGGCAGCACCGCTGGCCCCTGCTGGTCGTGGGGCTGGCGGCCAATGCCCTGCCTTTCTCACTGCTCGCCCTGGCGACGACGCGCCTGGAGGCGGGCTTCACCTCCCTGATCAATGCCAGCACGCCGCTGTTTACCGCGTTGCTTGGCGCTCTGTTGTTCGCGACACCGATCCTGCGCCAGCAGTACCTGGGCATGGCACTGGCCTTCGCCGGCGTGGCCATTCTCTCCGGCGACCGCCTGGACTTTTCCGCGGGCGGTGACGGCTGGTTTATTCTCGCCGCGCTCGGAGCGACCCTGAGCTACGGCTTCGCCGGCAACTACAGCCGCCTGCACCTGTCCCACCTGCCGGTGCGCGTGCAGGCCGCGGGCACCAGTGCCGGGGCCGCGTTCCTGCTGGTGCTGCCCGGACTCTGGTTCTGGCCCGCCGGCAGTTTGAGCCTTCTTGCCTGGGGCAGTGCCCTCGGCCTGGCTTTGCTGTGTACCGCCGCCGCACTGCTGGTGTATTTCGGGCTGCTCTCCAGCGCCGGTGCCACCGCCGCTTCCACCGTGACCTTCCTGGTGCCGGTGAGTGCCCTGCTGTGGGGCTATCTCCTGCTCGGGGAGACGGTCACCGTGCAGATGTGGCTGGGGATGGCGGCAACCCTGACCGGCACCGCCATCGCCACGGGCGCCCTGCGCCAGTGGCGGCGCTTGCTCAGGCCGGGCTGACGCAGAGGCCGCGGCGCAGGGCGTCCAGCATGTCCGCCGCCTCGCGCTGGCTCACCGCCGCAGTGGTCACCATGCTGGAACCGTGGAAGGTGCCGGGATAGCAGTGGATCTCGGTGGACACGCCGGCGTCCAGCAGGCGCTGGGCGTAGGCCAGGCCCTCGTCCCGCAGGGGGTCGAACTCCATGACGGTCACGCAGGCCGGGGGCAAGCCCTCCAGGTTCTTCGCGCGCGCCGGGGCCGCCAGTTCGGGCACGTTATCCGCGCCGCGCTGGTATTGCTCGCCGAGGTAGAAGTCCCAGCTGCGCTGCGCGTTCTCGGTGTACCAGATGGGCGCGTCGACAAAATCCTGCATGCTCTTGGTCTGCAGGCGATCGTCGGTGACCGGAATGCCCAGGAATTGATAGCAGATGCGCGGGCCGCCCAGGTCGCGGGCCTTGATCGCGCAGACGGCGGAGAGGCAGCCACCGGCACTCTGGCCCATGACTCCGAGGCGGTTGCCGTCGATACCCAGGGTTTCCCGCTGGGCGTGGGTCCAGCAGAGGGCCGCGTAGCAGTCATCCACCGCCGCCGGGTAGGCGTGCTCGGGAGGCATGCGGTAGTCTACCGACACCACCACGATGCCCAGGGTGCGACACAGGTTCACGCACATGGCGTATTCGCTTTCCAGGTTGCCGAAAACGAAGCCGCCGCCGTGGAAGTGCATCAGGCCGGGAACGCTGCCGCTGGCATTTTCCGGCTGGTAGATGCGCACCGGGACCTGTATGTCGGTGCTGGCGCCGGGGATGTTGCGGTCCGAGATGATCACGCCGCTGGTGTCAATCGTCGGGTTGATCTGGGCGGCCATGCCATCCATCGCTGCCCGGGCCGTCTGGTAGTCCTTGAGGTCAAGGGGGGGCAGCATGTCCAGGATGGGGCGGAGCTCAGGGTCAATGTTGTAGCGCATGCGCAGTGTCCTCGGGCGATCTTGGTATTGGGTCGCCCAGCATAACGGCTGCGGCGTGACAGTGAATCGGGGAAGTATAACTATGGATACCCGCCGGGGCTTTGCTTGGCGATCAGGAAAACCTCTCGCCGCGCACACGGGTTTGCAGAGCTGGCGCAAGCGGCTGGCTGCATGCTTGCTGCCAGTGCTGGCGTGCCTTCCAGTGGCGGGCGCCTGGGCCGCCCCGGCGACCCGTATTGCCAGCGTTCAGGGCAGCGCCGCGGAGTCCACCCTGCAGGGGCAACAGGTGGTGGTCGAGGGGGTGGTTACCGGCGATTTCCAGTCCAATGGCCAGCCGGATCGCGGTGACCTCAGGGGATTTTTCATCGAAACCGCTGCAGCCGAGCGGCTACCGCAGGCGGGCCTCAACGAGGGCCTGTTTATCTTTGATAACCGGGGGACGGTCGATGTGCGGGTGGGTGACCGGGTGCGGGTGCAGGGCACGGTCGCGGAGTATTCCGGCATGACCCAGGTGAGCGCGGCGCGGGTGTCGATGCTGGCGCGGGACCAGGTGCTGCCGGCTCCGCGAAGACTGCAATTCCCCCTGCAGTCGACGGCGGACCTGGAGGCCCTGGAGGGCATGCGGGTACACCTGCCCCAGCCACTGGTGATCGCTGGCCACGCCAATTACGACCGCTACGGGGAAATCTGGCTGGCGCTGCCGGGACAGGGGGAGACGCGTCCCCATGTGCCCACCCAGCTGGCGGCGCCAGGCAGCGAGGAGCAAGCGTCTCGCCGAGACCGCTTGAAGCTCTCGCGCATTCTGCTGGACGACGGCAGTCACCGGCAGAACCCCGACCCGCCCCGCCACCCGGAGGGGGGCGAGTTTACCCTGGAGCACCGCTTTCGCGTCGGGGACACGCTCACCGGCGTGACCGGGGTACTGGTCGAGGCTTTTGGTCACTACCGTATCCACCCGACCGCGACGATCGAATACACACCTCGAAATCCGCGCCCGTCACCGCCTCGGGTAGCCGGTGAGCTGCGGGTGGCCACCTTCAACGTCCTGAACTATTTCACCACCCTGCGCGAGGCGGGTCGGGTGTGCGGGTCCCGGGGTGGCCGCGACTGCCGGGGTGCGGCCGACCACCCGGAGTGGGAGCGCCAGCGTGCCAAGCTGTTGACGGCGCTGCACGGTGTCGACGCGGATATCCTCGGACTGGTGGAGCTGGAAAACAATCGGGCAGCCCTGGCGGACCTGGTGGCCGGGCTGAACGCCCGGGAAGGGCGCGAGGTCTGGACGGCAGTAGCCACCGGTGTGATGGGCAGTGACGCCATTCGTGTGGGACTGATCTACCGTCGGGACAGGCTCAGTCCCCTAGGCGGGCACGCGATCCTCGACAATGGTTTTGACCCGGATTTCCGCGATCGCTACAACCGCCCGGTGCTGGCACAGAGCTTCGAGACCCCCGCCGGGGCGCGCTTCACCGCCGCCGTGCTGCACCTCAAATCCAAGGGCTCCGACTGCGACGCCATCGGCGACCCCGACCGCGGGGACGGCCAGGCCAACTGCAACGGCACGCGAAGTGCCGCCGCGGGCGTGCTTCTGCGCTGGCTGGCCAGCGACCCCACCGGCAGCGGCGATCCGGACGTGCTGGTCCTGGGAGATCTGAATGCCTACGCCCGGGAAGATCCGCTGCAGATCCTCGCCGAGGGGGGTTACCACAACCTGCTCGCCACGCACCTCGGTGATCTTGCCTACACCTACGTGCACGACGGTCAGGCGGGCACCCTGGACTACGCCCTGGCCAGCGAGTCGCTCGCACCACAGGTCCGGGGTGTCGCCGTATGGCACATCAACGCCGATGAGCCGGACCTGGTCGATTACCGACTGCGCTACAAGCGTCGTGCCCAGGCAGCGCTGTATGCCGAGGATGCCTTCCGCAGTTCCGATCACGACCCGGTGGTGGTGGGGCTGGATCTGCAATAGGCTGTTTCAGGTAAACGCGGCTTTTACCTGACCGAAAGGGGGAGTTTGCATGACCAGTACCCTGCGCCAGACCAACCTGACCCGGCTCGCCGGCCAGCCCTTCGACGTGCTGGTGATCGGCGGCGGTATCAACGGCGCGGTCTCCGCCGCGGCCCTGGCCGGGCGCGGGGTCAAGGTGGCCCTGATCGAGCGCGCGGACTTTGCCAGCGGGGTCAGCTCCCAGTCCTCCAATCTCGCCTGGGGCGGCATCAAGTACCTGGAGAGCTGGGAGTTCCTGCTGGTCAACAAGCTGTGCCGGTCGCGCAACGAGCTGATGCGCGCCTACCCCTCCACGGTCAAGGAGATCCGCTTCCTGACCACCATCCAGAAGGGCTTCCGCTGGCCCGCCTGGGTCATTTTCCTGGGCAGCCTGCTGTACTGGGTGATGGGGCGCTTCAAGACCCGTCCACCGCGCTATCTCAGCGCTCACCAGTTGGAGGCCCGTGAGCCGATCATTGATACCCGCGATGCCGCCGGCGGGCTGGAATACTCTGACTGCTATTTATACGACAACGACGCCCGCTTCGTCTTTGGTTTTGTGCGCAAGGCGCTGGATTACGGGTGTGTGGCGGCCAATTACGTCGCAGCCGAGAGCCTGCGTCACGAGGATGGCCGCTGGCTGGTGGAGGCCCGGGACAGCATCTCCGGAGAACGTTTTACCGTGGCGGCGAAGGCCCTGGTCAATGCCGCCGGTCCCTGGCTGGATGCGCTCAATCGCGATGCCCAGGTGCCCACGGACCATCACCATGTATTGTCCAAGGGCATTCACCTGATTGTCGATCGGGTCACCGAACACCGCCGCGTGCTGACCTTCTTTGCCAGCGATGGCCGCCTGTTCTTCCTGATTCCCATGGGGCCGCGCACCTGTGTCGGCACCACCGATACCCGGGTCGACACTCCCGAGGTGGGGGTCACCGACGAGGATCGCGACTTTGTCCTGCACAATATCAACAGCCTGCTGGACATGGATCCGCCCCTGACCCGGGAGAGCATTATCGCCGAGCGCTGCGGCGTGCGCCCCCTGGCGGTGCGGGGTGAGAATGGCACCACCGACTGGGTGCAGCTGTCACGCAAGCACGTGATCGAGGTAGACGCGCCGCGGCGGTACCTGAGCATCCTCGGCGGCAAGCTGACCGACTGCCTGAACGTGGGCGATGAAGTGGTCGAGACCCTGGCGAAGCTCGGCATCGACATTCCCGACCCCGACGCCAGCTGGTACGGGGAGCCGCCAGCGGCCTTGCATGCGGAGTTCCTGCGCCAGGCGCGGCTGATGGAGCTCGACGCACTGACCGACCCTGCGTCCTCCGAGCCCCTGTCCCAGCGCTTTTGGCGCCGCTACGGACAGGCGGCTTTCCATCTGCTGGAGCGCATCCGCGAGGACCGCAGTTGCGCCCGGCTGCTGTTCCGGCGCGCCGAATACACCCGCTGCGAGATGGAGTTGACCGCACAGCGCGAGATGATCGTGAAACTCGAGGACTTCATGCGCCGGCGCTCGAAGATCGAGCTGGTGCTGCGCCCTGAAGAAATCGCCGAGGCCCCCGGGCTGCGGCGGGTGGCGGAGATCCTGTTTGGCGAGGAGGCCGAGGCGCAGGTGGCGGAGTATTTGGCCAATCTGCCCGGTTGAATCTCCGCTAGCTGCGGTGGTCTAATACATTGTATTCGATGGTAGTTTGGGTGGGCTCATGAGTGTAACCACAGTCCGGCTTTCACCGGAAACCGAGCGGGAGCTGGAGGCGCTGGCTGGCAAGCTGGATCGCAGCAAGGGATGGTTGATCAATCAGGCGCTTAGTGAATACCTGGAACGCCAGAAGCAGGAGCAGGTACGCTGGCGGGAAACCCTGGAGGCCATGGAGGCCGTCGCGAAAGGGCGTGTTGTCGATGCCGAGGATGTGCACGACTGGCTGCGAAGCTGGGGGACCGAACAGGAACAGGCCGCTCCCGAGGTCGATGGGTGAGGCTGGTTTACTCCGAGCCGGCTGTCGAGGACCTGCGGCGACTGCGCAACTTTATTGCCGAGCACGACCCCGGTGCGGCGGCCAGGGTGGCGGCGAAACTGGTGGAGCGCATGGCCGCACTGGTGGACTTCCCCCGCCTCGGGATACCGGTCAGCCGCGCTCCCGATCCGGATACTGTCAGGGATTTGATACTTGATGACTATATCGTGCGCTATTCCCGCCATGCGGAGACTATCGTGGTGCTCCGCGTCTGGCATCATCGCGAGAATCGTGCGTAGCATGCGGAACCTCCGGGCCGCCCACGCGATCCAAAAGCAGCAGTCTCACACAGAGGATTCCCCATGAACGTGATGTCCGTCCTGAACCAGCTTATGAATCAGGCCTCCGGTGGCCAGTCCGGCTCTGGAGGCGGCGGTGGCAGTAGCAAGGACCTGCTGGGTCAGCTGGGCTCGCAACTGGGTGGTGGACAGAGCTCTGGCGGCAGCGGCATCGACATGAAGAGCCTGCTCGGGGGCGGTGCCCTGGGGCTGATGCTGGGCTCACGCCGTGGCCGCAAGATGGGTGGCAAGGCCCTCAAGTATGGGGCTATCGCCGGCGTTGGCATGCTGGCCTGGAAGGCCTGGCAGAACTCCCAGTCGGGCGCCGGCCAGGCGACGGCACCCACAGCCCCGGATGCCGGGCAGGGGCAGCCCCTGGAGCAGTTGCAGGGTCAGGCCCAGGAGCGGCGTGGCCTGGAAATCCTGCAGGCCATGATCATGGCGGCGCGGGCGGACGGGCATATCGACAGTGAGGAGCGCGCACTGCTCGGTCGGGAAATCGAGCGGCTGGGCCCCGACGATGAACTGCAGGCCTGGATCCAGCAGCAGTTTGATGCGCCGCTGGATGCCGCGGCAGTCGCCCGCAGTGCCGATTCACCCCAGGCGCGGCGGGAGATCTACCTGGTCAGCGCCGCGATCATCGACGAGCAGAACCCGATGGAGCGCGCCTGGCTGGACCAGCTCGCCGCCGAGATGGCGCTGGAGCCGGCGCTGGTGCGGGAGCTGGATCGGCAGCTACTGACGAGCTGAGGGCAGCCCGAGTTCGCCGCGGAGGGATGAATCCTGCCAATCCCCTCAGGTCGGCAAGAACACCGGCGCCACGAAGGGCTCAGCCCCTTTGGGCTCCAGGCTCCGGAAGCACACCTGCAGGGCCATGTCGCAGCGCAGCGCCTCCGGCTCGCAGTCCACCAGCTGGGTGACCAGCCGTGCGCCGGGGGCCTCCTCCGGCACCACCAGAGCGGGGATGTAGGGTGTCTTGAAAGTCGGGTTGAGGGGCATGCGCACCACGCTCCAGGAGAGCAGGGTGGCGCGCCCGCTCAGTGGCTTCCAGCTCAGCTCCCTCCGGCACGCCGGGCAATCGTGTTGCGGGTACCACACGGCCTGGTCACAGGCGTCGCACCAGCTGATCACTAATTGCTGTTCGCGGGCAGCGCGCCAGAAGGGGCCGGTGAGTGCGTCGTCGTAATCGGGTTGCAGCATGTCAGCCTCGGCGCAGAATCAGGGTGGAGCCTTCGTCGGCGGTAAAGCCGGCGTAGGCGGCGAGTTCGGCGTTCTCCACCTGGTTCACGGCACTGCCGCGCAGCTGTTTCACCAGCTCCACCACGTGGGCGATGCCCAGTACATAGGCGTGGGAGAGCAGTCCGCCGTGGGTGTTGCAGGGGATGCCCCCCTGGCTGCGCGGGCGATCAAAGCGCAGCCGTCCGTCCTGGATGAAGTTGCCGCCTTCCCCCTTCGGGCACAGACCCATGTCCTCGATCTGCATCAGCGCGGTAATCGAGAAACAGTCGTAGACCGCAATCACGTCCAGGTCGGCGGGTGTCAGGTCCGCCATGGCGAAGGCCCAGGGTGCCGAGAACGTTTGCGGCGTGGCGGTGATGTCCCGCTGCTGGCTGATGTAGGGGGCGCCGTCGACAATGCCGCGGCCCACACCTTCGACGATCACCGGTGTCTGTTGCAAGTCCCGGGCTCGCTCGGGCGTGGTATAGACATAGGCCGCGCCGCCGTCGGAGATCAGGCAGCAGTCCTCGACCCGCAGCGGGTCAGTCAACAGGGGGCGTCCCAGGTAGTCCTCGACGGTCAGGGTTTTTTCGCGCATCACCGCCCCGGGATGGCGATTGGCGTGCGCGCGAAAGGTGACCGGCAGGGCCGCCAGCTGTGCCGGCGTCAGCCCGTACTCGTGCATGTAGCGATGGGCGAAGGTGGCGAAGTAGACCGGCTGGGGGAACCAGCCGAAGGGCAGCTCGAAGTGTGCCTTCATCGGCTCGCTGGCGTGCCAGTCGCCGGGGGTGCCGGTGCCCGCGGCGCGCCGGGTGGCCCAGTCCACCGCGAAGACGTTGACGATATGCCTTGCCTCGCCAGCCTTCAGTGCGCGGGCGGCGGTGTGCGCCGAGGTGGCGGCCCAGATCATGCCGCCGCCCTCCTGGCTGAACCAGAGGGGTTGATGCGTGCCGAAGTGCGCATGAAAATCCTCGGGGGTGACCTGGTCGGCGACGCCGGCGGAGATCATCAATCCATCGATGTCCGCTGGCTTCAGCCCGGCATCTTCGATGGCATGGGCGATGGCCTCCAGGCAGAGGTCTTTGGCATTGCGGTCCGAGGGGCCGCTGTAGCGGGTCTCGCCAACCCCGGCGATGGCCACCTGGCCGCGAATATCTTCCAGCGGCGCGGCACTGCCCCAGTCCGACGGGCCCGCCCGTCGGGCGATCTGTTGAATACTCTGCATCTCAGCGCTCCACCTGGAATCCGGCGGCCCGGGCATCCCAGGTAGCCGGGGTGACGCCGCGTTGCCGCAGCGCCACTTTACGCACCTTCTGGGTGGGTGTCATGGGCAGGGCGTCGACAAACTCGATATAGCGGGGCACGAAGAAGTAGGGCGCATTCCGGTTGATAAAGCGGGCCAGTTCTTCTTCACTGCAGTGGGACTCGGGCTTGCGAACCACGGCCAGCATGATCTCGTGCTCGGAGGCCAGCTCGTCCGAGGTGACGCCGTAGGCCGCAACATCCTTCACCGCGGGGTGATTGCGTGCCACGGATTCGATTGCCACCGAGGAGACGCTGCGGCCCTTGTAGCGAATGACGTCCTTCTTGCGGTCCACGAAGAAATAGTTGCCGTCGGCATCCTGCTTGCCCAGGTCGCCGGTGTGGTACCAGCCGCCAGTAAAGGCTTCCTCGGTAGCTTCCGGGTTGTTGAAGTAGCCGTTGAACAAAATGAACTCGCCCTTCGGTTTCACGCAGAACTCGCCGACCTCGCCCACCGGCACTGGCTGGTTGCTGTCATCCAGCAGGGCGACCTCCAGGTCAGGGGCGGGCTCCCCCAGGGCGTTGGGCACGAACTCGCACTCGCCGTCGTCGTAGCGGCGGGTGAGCAGCATGATCTCGCTCTGGCCAAAGCCCTGGTGGATGCCCTTGATGCCAAAGCGTTTGCAGAAGGGGCGATGAATCTCGTTGGGCATGGGTACCATGTTGGCGCTGCGTACCGGGTTGTCGGCATCCTCCGGGGTTTCGGGAGCACTCCACAGGAACATGTGCATGGCGCCCAGGGTGAAGACATGGGTGGCGCCAAAACGGCGGGTTCGTTCCCAGAAATGGCTGGCAGAAAAGGCCGGGTCCATGGCCACGGTGACGCCGCTGACCAGGGCGGGGTAGACGCTGGATACCCAGGCCGCAGAGTTGTACAGGGGCATGCAGTTGTAGAACACGTCGCCGGCCTGCACTTCGCCCATCTCCGCAGCACTGATGGCGCTGCGCACCCAGGCGTTGTGGCTCTGCATGACGCCCTTGGAGCGGCCGGTGGTGCCCGAGGTCCACATCACTGAGGCGACCTCGCCCCGGTCGATCGCCGCGGGCTCGAAGGCGCCGGCATCCCGCTCCGCAAGCTCGGCCAGGCTGGTGTGTTCGTCGTCATCCTCCCGTAGGATCAGGCGTGCAGGGGGACGCGTCTCCAGGGCCTCGATATGCGCCAGGTGGTCGCGGTCGGTCACCAGGACTTTCGCTGCGCTGTCCGCCAGCGTCTGTTGCAGCCAGGCGCCGCGGTAGTCGGTGTTGACCGGTATCCACTGGGCGCCGATCAGGTTGCAGGCCAGGCTGAGGACGACGAAGTCCGGGCAGCTTTCCATGAAAATGCATACGCGGTCATCCCGTGCAAGGCCCAGCCCCTGCAGGCCCGCAGCGAGGCGACAGGCCCTCTCGTAGGCCTCGCGGTAGGTGATCGCCTCATCTTCGGTGACAAGGAATCGCTGTTCGGGAATCTGGCTGGCGTGCTGGCGCAGGATATTGCCCAGTACACGGTTTCCCGGCTGGCTGAAGTCGAGTCGATTCATGGCGTCAGGCGGCTGCCTCCGGTGCATCGTAGAACTGGGTCGCCCAGCGGCGGAATTTGGCGATCGGGCCATCGCCGTCACACAGTTGCGGCCGCGGCTGGTAGATCTTGTTTTCCCAGATGGGGATGTCTTCGCCAATCTGTCGGTTGACCTCCTTGTCGAAGGCCGCGCCGATGCGGTCGATCTTCGGGTCCCGCTCCGGGTTGCGCCAGGAGACGTGGAAGTACTGCACCACGGTGTCCTCGTCGATGGGGGCGTTGGTGGTGAGCATGCACACCTCGATCAGGGTGTTGTAGCGCACCACTGCCCAGCCAAAACCGGTGGTAGTGGTATTCAGGGTGCCTTCCACCGGCCCACCGGAGCTGGGAAAGAGCTGGCGGCTCTCCATGATCATGTGGGGGCCTTCGAAGTCGAAGCGGTCGTACTCGGCCGCACCGGGATGCTGATGGATGCTGACAAAGTGCGCCCCGTCTGCGGTGTTCTCGGCCATTTCCTGCAGGCAGGAGCGGATCTCGTGGCGGGTAACCTTGGGCTTGACGAAGTCTTCGTCGGCCAGCTCGGGAATCTCCGGCAGGCTGAAGGCCGGGGCCTTGTCCTCCGGGTGGTACCAGGCCATTACCAGCCCGTACTTGATGTCCAGGGGGTAGGTGCGCACACAGGCTTTCTGGTTAAGGGTTTTTGCGTAGGGGATATGTGCCGCCCTGCCGTTGCTGTCGAACTCCCAGTGGTGGAAGGGGCACTGGATGCGCTCGCCAAGCACCTTGCCGCCGACACCGAAATTGGCACCGAGGTGTGGGCAGTAGGCGTCCTGCAAATGCAATCTACCGCTCTCGCTGCGCCACATCACCAGGTCGCGGCCGAAGTAGCGCAGTGGCTTGATCTCGCCGGGGCCGACTTCATCGTCGAAGGCGACGTGGAACCAGCCGTGGGGAATGGGGAAGGGGAAGCGTTGCTTGCTCATGGCGATCTCCGCCTGTTATTTTGGCTGACACATATGTCAGGGACTATAGGCAGGGCGTGCGCCTCTGTCAAACAAAAAACATTTCCAAACCGTGGTAATGTGCGGTGTCAAAACGAGGTGGCCTGGATGTCTGGAGACCTTGACGTCGATGAAACAGCTGGGAAGGCCAGTGGAACCCGGCGCGCGAGCCGCCGCGCGGCGACCCGCCGGGCGATCGTGGATGCCGCCGTGGCGGCTTTCTCCCGCTGGGGCTTCGAGGGTACGCATTTTCGCGAAATTACCCGGCTCTCCGGTGCCCAGCGTTCGCTGATCCTCTACCACTTTTCCAGCAAGGACGCCCTGTGGCAGTGTGCGGCCGAAGAGGTGGAGCGACGTTTCACCGTGGCCTTCGACGCGAACTTCGAACCCGGCCGCTGCGATGGCGATCGCGACACAGTGCGGCATGCCCTGGCGTGCTATGTCGACGCCCTGTGCGAGGTGCCTGAATACGGGCGCATTTACCTGCTGGAAGGGGTATCGGAGGGGCCGCGCATGGAGTGGCTGGCGCGCCACTTCGCCCCGCGTCGGGCCCTTAAGCTTGCCCTGGGGGACACCGCTCTGCAGGAGCGGGTCAGAACCACCGTGCTCCGGGATATCCTGTCCAGTGCGTTGGTGGCCTTTGTGACCCTGGGGCCGCTGCTGGAGCGCTCCCACGCCCTCGCTGCTGGACAGGAGGCGGTGGGGGTGTACCCCTTGAGTGCCGAGCGGCGGCGGGAATTTGTCGCTTCTTTGATCAAGCTGATCTTCTGAGGCCCGATGCGACTTTTGCGCCCCTTTCCCGTCCCGAAGCGGAGCACGCTCCGCGTGTCGACCCTATTCGGTACCCGGTGAGCCATTAGTCGCCTGGCGTGATGGGGGCGGACAATCGCTGCTAGAATGGTCGGCCTTACTTCGTACCCGGCAGGCAGATTATTCCATGACCGACGTCATCACCGTCCCCGTTTCCTTCGGCGAGGTTCTCGACAAAATGACCATCCTCGAAATCAAGTCGGAGCGAATAAGCGATTCCGCAAAGCTGGAGAACGTGCGCCGAGAGCTTCAGGCACTGAACACCACCTGGCGGGAAGCCGTGCCCGACGAGTCTGCGATTGCCGAGCTGCGCCGCCAGCTCAAGACGGTCAACGAGGCCCTGTGGGAGATCGAGGACGATATCCGCGATTGCGAGCGCGCGGGTGACTTCGGTGAAAAATTCATCGAGCTGGCGCGGGCGGTGTACTTCACCAACGACAAGCGTGCGGCTCTGAAGAAGGACATTAATCTCGCACTCGGCTCGCGTTACGTCGAGGAAAAGTCCTACCAGGACTATACGGCCCCATTGGCTTGACCTCAGCGTGAATACCCAATAGTTTAATGGCGCTTTTTTAACTGCGTGTGCCTCGCTGTCGTGCTGCGCGCCGCACTGACCCTGTCCAGTCGGGATCACCCCGGCTCTGTCTGAAGGACTCACTGACATGAAGCGATTTGCAAGCAAGGCCGCCCTGGTCACCGGCGCCGCCGCCGGTATTGGCAAGGCCACTGCGACCCGTCTCGCCGCCGAGGGCGCCGACCTCTATCTCGCCGACATTAACCGTGAGGGCGTCGAAGCGCTCGCCGCCGAGCTCGCCAAAGAGCATGGGGTCAAGGCTTTTGCCGGCAGTTTCGACGCCGCAGACGCCGAGTCCTGCAAGCAGCTGGTGGCGGCCGCCGCCGAGGCCCTGGGCCGGCTCGACCTGGTGTGCAACATTGCGGGCATCCAGAAGTGGGATCACTTCGCCCAGATCACCGACGATACCTGGAACCGCCTGGTGGCCATCAACCTGAATAGCGTGTTTTTCATCTCCCGCGAGGCGATGCCCTTGCTGGAGCAGACCCGGGGCAACATCATCAACGTCGCCTCGGTGGCCGGCCTGACGGGCATCGCCTACAACGCGGCCTACTGTGCCTCCAAGGCGGGGGTCATCGGTCTGACCCGTTCGGTTGCGGTGGAATACGCCTCGCGGGGCGTGCGCTGCAATGCCATTGCCCCCGGCGGCGTCAAGGCCGGCCAGGCTGCCAACCCGATCCCCGAGGACGTCGACTTCGGCCTGATCACGCCGCTTTCACCCAAGACCGGCGACATGTGCGAGCCCGAGGAGATTGCCGCTGCGGTGGCCTACCTTGGCTCCGAGGAAGCGCGCTTTGTCACCGGTTCGGTGTTCACCATCGACGGCGGCCAGCTGGCCAGCTAGGCTCTCGCCAGCCAGCCAGCCAGCCAGCCAGCCAGCCAGCCAGCCAGCCAGCCAGCCAGCCAGCCAGCCGCGCTGGCCGGATCACTCGCCCGGTCTGTGGCCCAGTCGCTGGGTCACCCAGCGATCCAGCGTGTCGGTCGCGTCCGATACGCTGATCAAGTCCATCGCCCCGGGCTCCTCGACCTTGGTGCCCCAGCGGGCGGAGTCCACTGTCAGGCCCTTAAATTGACGCAGGGCCTCCGGGTAGCGGTCAACACACCACGGCAGTGAGCGGTAGGGCCCCGAGCGCAGCGGGTTGCTGGCGGCGTACAGTCCCAGCACGTCGGTACCCAGGGCGCTGGCAATGTGGGCCGGTCCGGTGTCCGGTGCAACCAGCAGGTCGGCACCCTGCAGCAGTGCGGCGAGTTGTTTGAGGGTGTCCTGCCCGCAGAGGTTCAGTGCCGGCGCCTGCATGGCGCCGGCGATGGCGGCACAGGTGGCCTTCTCTTCATCCGCCGGACTTCCTACCAGAATCACCTGCATCCCGTGGCGTAACGCGGCGTGATCGGCGAGGGCAGCGTAGCGCTCGATTGGCCAGTTGCGCAGGGCGTGGCTGGAGCAGGGGCTGATCACCAGGGTGGGGCGGTCCGGTGCCAGGTGTTGCTCGGCAAAGGCGCGGTCGGCGTCGCCGAGGGGAAGCTCCCAGCGCGGTGGTGCCGCCGCCAGGCCCAGGGGTTCGAGAAAGCTCGCCAGGCAGTCGCGCACATGCTGCGCAGGTGTGGAAGCGATGCGCCGGTTGATGAACAGGCCGTGGCCATCCTTGCTGCGGTCGCGGTCGTAGCCCACCCGAATCCGGGCACGGACCAGTGCCGCCGCCAGGTTGGCCCGGGCGGCGACCTGCATGTGCAGCAGGGCGTCGAAGCGGCGGCCGCGCAGTTGTCGCCAGAGTTTGCGGTAGCCGCGCCATCCGGCCCGCTTGTCGAAGACGATGAACTCCACGCCAGGCAGATCGCCTACCAGTCGGGCTTCGAGCTTGCCGATGATCCAGGTAATGCGCGTCTCTGGCGACTGCGACTGCAAGCTCAGTACCACCGGGATCACATGGGTCACGTCGCCGATGGCGGAAAGACGGAGTATGCAGACGGATTGCAGCACGTAGGGGTCCCGGTTGTTCTGGCAGGCTGGAGCGCTGCCGTTGAAGGTTGCTAAACTCTCGCCCATTCTAACCAACTCCCCGGTGGCGGTCTTGGCTCTCGCCGCGCGGAGTATTGATCGGGGCGCTGCATGGCGACAGAGACAGAGCAGCTGGTGCGTTCGGGACGCTGTCTGCTGCTGCGTGATCGGTCCCTGGAGGAGGTGTCGCGGCGCTGGCTGCGGCCCGACCACTGGGAGGGGCGTGCCAGGCCGGTAGTGACCGGGGGGCGCGGCGGTGCCTGGTTCGTCAAGACGCCGCTGGGAGAGCTGGTGCTGCGCCGCTACCGGCGCGGCGGTAGCGCGGCCCGCTTCAGCAGCAGTGGCTACCTGTTTTTGGGCTACCGGCACACGCGGGCCCACGCCGAGTTCCGCCTGCTGCAGCGCCTGCATGACCTGGGATTGCCGGTACCGCAACCGATTGCCGCACTGGCCTGTCGCAGCGGCCTGACCTATCGCGCGAGTATTCTGCTGCGCCGGCTGCCGGGCGCCAGCCCCTTGCCGGAGCAGGAGCGGTTGGGCGAGCCGCAGCTCTGGGAGGAAGTCGGGCGTGTCCTGCGACAGTTTCACGACGCCGGCCTGGACCACCGCGACCTCAACTGCGACAACATCCTGGTGGCCGGGCAGACGGTTTCCCTGATCGACTTCGACCGCTGCCGCCTGCGCGCACCCAACCGCCGCGACACACTCTGGCAGCGGCGCAATCTGCGCCGCCTCTATCGCTCGGTGAACAAGCGTTGCGAACAGCTGTCCGAGCGCAGTCGTCAGCGGCTTTGGCAGTGTCTGCTGGCGGGTTACCGCGCCGAACCGACAGGTCAGGGCTGACATGCGGCCGGCCGAGATCCGCCTCGAAGAGGAGTTGCATGCGAACACGCGCCGCAGCCGTATCACCCGCCGGGCTACCCTGGGCGATGAAAGCATGGCACTCAAGTGCTATCACCGCCCCCTGTGGGGGCTCTGGCACTGGTGGCGAGCCCATCGCGGTGGTCGACGTCTGCGCCGTCTGGGTGCACCGGTGCCGCCGATTGTTTACTCCGGCTGGGTGTCTGCGGCGGGCTGCTTCGGCTTCGGGACCCGTTATTTGCCGGATCACCGCCCGCTGCGGGAGGTATTGCGTGCGAGTGAGGAGCAACCGGATCACCAGTCGGCCCTAATCGATACCCTGGGGCAGCTGATGGCGCGTGTCCATGCGCTGGGTATCCTGCAGCCGGACGGCAATCTCACCAACTTCCTGGCGGGACCGGCGGGCGATCTGGTCCTGGTGGACGAGGACGACATTCGGGTCACGGGGGGGACGCTTGCCCCCGCGCAGGCCGTCGACAATCTGGCAAATATCGCCTCGCGGCTGCCGGAGCCAGCCATGCGCGAGCGGCTGGAGGCGGCCTACCTGGAGGGCGCCCCCGAGGCCTTGCGCAGGGCCTGGCAGGCGGCGGACTTTTACCGCAGGGCAGAGGCCTGGCAACGTCGCGCCGAGGACAAGCGGGCCCGGCGCGGCCAGGTGGTTCGCCGGCGCTTTGATTGAGGTCGCGCGTCCGTCCTGCTCGACCTGAGGTCTTGGGGCTTGGCGGTACGAGGTGCACGGCGCGGTGGCCCCCGTTAATGATCAGGAGCCGGTGTTTTCCGGCAGGCTCAGGCCAGGAACTGGCGGGCGATATGCTCCGGCTGAAACGCCGCCAGCCAGTCGTCTTTCACCGGGATTGGCAGGCGGGCAAGGCTCGACTGCAGATGCGCGGCGAGCGCTTCCGGGGTGCGCGGGGAGAGGAAGGCTTCCAGTTCGCCGCGGAACACATCGCGCACGCCCCCGGGACAATCCACGGAGAGGATCGGTGTACCGCAGGCCAGGGCTTCGGTCAGCACGATGCCCAGACCCTCGTATTCCGAGGCCAGCACGAAGAGGTCGGCCCCGGCCATCCAGGGGTAGGGATTGCTGCGCTTGCCGGCGAACAGCACCCGGTCGGCAATACCCAGGCTGCGGGCTTTTGCCTCCAGTGACTCCCGCAGTTCGCCGTCACCCACAATCACCAGCGAGTGCGCCGTGCGCACCCGGGCAAAAGCCTCCAGCAACAGGGCGTGGCCCTTCTGGGGTACCAGACGCGCTACATTGACGATATAGGGTTCGGCAGGCAGGTCCGGCTCAGCCTCACCGGCCAGGTTGCGAATGGTCTCTATCGGACAGGGGTTGGTGATCACCTGCAGGCTGGCGGGCCGGATACCGCCCTGCTCAAAGGCGGCCCGGGCGGAGTCGCGCACGCCGCTGGAGACGCACACCAGCTTGCGTTCCTGGAAGACCAGTCGCCATTCCCAGCGCTTCTGCCAGGCGGGACGGTCGTGGTGGATGACGTTTTCCAGCACGTAGCGGCAGCGGGGGTCGCGAAAGCCCCAGAAATACTTGAAGGTGCCCAGGCCGCGGAAGATGATGCGGTCGAAGCGTCCGTGCCGGCGCTCCAGGCGGCGGATCTTGCGCGCCAGCAGCCAGCCGCCGAGCCAGCCGGTCCAGATGAAGTGGGAGCGGGGCAGCAGCACGCCCAGGAGCAGCCGGGAAACCAGGAAGACCGGGATACCCACGACAGAGTACAGCAGCGCTCGCAACTGGTCGTGCACATGCAGGGTCACCCGCGGGTCGACCGCCAGTTCGCGGTGGGCGCGCCGGCAGCTCATCAGGTGGCTGTCGTGGTCGGCCTCGGCGAAGGCTTCGGCCAGGTTCACCGCCACCCGCTCCATGCCCCCCAGCTTGAGGCTGTGGACGATCACCAGGGTGCGCTGGCGTTCAGCCATCCGGGGTCGCCTGCTTGAGGATGCCATTGGGGTTCCACCAGCGTTTCTCGCGTTTCACCGCTTCGCGAATGGCGCGGTTGCGTGCCCAGATTTCCGGCTTCGCGTAACCCCGGGGGTGGTCCAGGTGCAGACACACGGTGCTGTATCGGATCTGCCGCGAGTGGTGGCCGTAGTGCCACAGCCGCTCCCCCAGTTCGCGGTCCAGCCCGCCGTATTGCATGTCTTCGTTGAAACCGTTGACCGCGCGCAGGTCGGCGGTCCAGGTGGAGCTGTTCATGCCGTTCCAGCTGGCGGCGGCCGGCGTCAGGCGGTTGAGCCAGCGCTTTTTCCAGGGAGCCTGCAGCAGCTTCCACAGTTTGTGGCTGCGCGGCTGACCCCGCGCCACCAGCCAGTCGCGGTCAAAGCAGGCGCCGCTGGCGATATCCTCTTCCCCGAGGGATTCGGAGACCGGCAGGGTCAGCTTGATATAGCCCCCCGAGAGGAACCGGCCGGGCGCCGCGAGCTGGCGATGGGTGCGGATCAGGCCCGGTTCCGGAATGCAGTCGCCGTCGGTGAAGATCAGGTAGTCGCAGTCGGTATTGGCGATGGCCTGGTTGAGGATGCGGCACTTGCGAAAGCCCTCGTCGGCCTGCCATTCGTGCACAAGGCGCAGGCGGCCGCGCGCGCGAAAGTGCTCGATCAGCGCTGCGGTCTCGGCTCCGGAGCCGTCGTCGGCCACGATCGCGGTGAACTCGCTGTCCTCCTGGTGCTCGTAGCCCCACAGGACCTTCTCCAGCCAGCGCGGGCTGTTGTAGGTGGTGATGACCACGCCAATCTGGCGCGGCCCCGTGGCACTCGCTGGTGTCATCGGCACAGCTGCTTCGGGTTGTAGGGATTGGGTTGGCCCGGCTCGCGGTGGCGGAAACGCTTGTACTCCCACTGGTACTGGGCCGGCGCCAGGCGCACGCAGTGTTCCACCGAGCGGTTCAGGGCGGTGGTGGCCAGCACCGGGTCCGGGTCATCCATACCCGGCTCGCAGGGCCGCACCATCAGGGTAAAGCCCTGGCCATCCGGGCGGCGCTGGCACCAGGTCATCAATGGCACCGCGCCGGACTTCTGGATCAGCTTGCCCACCAGGGTCATGGTGCGCACCGTCATGCCGAAGAAGGGGGCGTAGGCCATCCCGGCGCCCCGCGGGCTCTGGTCGGGCAGGATGCCGGTGACCTCGCCCTCCCGCAGCAGGCCGATCAGGTGTGCGAGGCCGCGTCTGTCACCGCGCACCAGCCGCGAGCCGAGGCGGCCGCGCACGCTGCTCATGTAGTCCTCGAATTCCGCGATATGGGGCGGGCTGTACAGGGCTGCCATGCGGTAGCGGGAAGAGAAATACAGCCCGCAGAGCTCCCAGTTGCCCAGGTGGGGAGACAGCAGGATGAGGCCGCGGCCACCGGCCCGGGCAGCTTCCAGGTGCTCCTCGCCGTCGATTTCCCGCACCAGCTCGAGGCAGCGCTCTACCCGCCACTCCCAGATCAGCGGGATTTCCAGGGCGGTCTGGCCGGTGTGGCTCAGGCTGTCGTGCAGCAGGCGACGCCGCGCCGCATCATCCAGTTCCGGGAAGGCAATCAGCAGATTGGTGATGGTCACCTTGCGGGCGCGGGTGGGCAGGTGACTCATCAGCCAGCCCGCGGCCCGGCCCAGGCGCTGGGCCGCGGGCAGTGAGAGCTTGCCCAGGGTGCGGATCAGCCCGATCAGCAGGGTGCCGCGATTGATCGCCATGTATTCAGGCCCCCCGCCGGTAGGGATCGGGATCCTCCCGGGAGGGGCGGGTTTTGAAGCGCCGGTGCATCCACAGGTACTGCGCCGGGTGGCGGCGGATCTCGCGCTCCAGGGCGGCGTTGGCCTGCGTGGCATCGGCGAGGTCGTCCCCCGAGGGAAAGTGTTCGAGTGGCGGGTGGAAGTAGATGTCGTAGCCCGGACCATCCTCGCGGCGGAAGTGGCTGAAGGGAAGCACCTGGCAGCCGCTGCGTTCGGCGATGCGCGAGGTGGCGGTAATGGTGGCCGTGGGCACACCGAAGAAGGGCGCGAAGACAATGCCCTTGCGGCCGTAGTCCTGGTCGGTGGCATACCACACGGTTCGATTCATTTTCAGGCGCCGCAGCAGGCCGCGCAGGTCCCGGGCACTGAGGGCCGCGCCGTAGTGGCGCTCCCGGGCGCGGGTCATGACCGCGTTCAGCAGGGGATTGTTGTGGTCGCGCTGCATCACGTCCGCCTCGATGTATTGCGTGATGATGGTGCCACAGAGATCCAGGCTGCTGTAGTGCGCCCCGAGCACCAGGATGCCATTGCCGCGGGCCAGGGCAGCTTCCACGTGTTCCAGACCGTGGACCCGGGTCACCGCCAGGAAGTCCCGCGGGTCGCGGAACCAGGCCAGCCCCAGCTCCAGCAGGCCGATACCGTTGGACTGGAAGGCGCGTTTTACCAGGTCGGACTGCTCCCCGGGGGACAGCTCGGGGAAGCACATCCGGATATTCACCGCGGTAATATGGCGCCGCCGCTTCAGCAAATGCCAGAGCAGCGTGCCGATGCCGCGCCCCAGGCCCCACTGCACGCGCAGGGGAAGACGCGCCAGGGACCACATCAGCCCCACCAGCAGCCAGGTAGGCCACCAGCGCGGAGCCAGGTAGGCGCGATAGTCCGTATTGCGGGGCCGGCGCTTGCTCACGTCGGGCGGGGTCTCTCGGTATTGTGGGGGATGCAGAGTGTAACAGGGCACTGCGGGATTGTGACATTCCTCGCAGGCGAGACGGCACTCCCTTGGGTAGAATGCGCTGACACGTTCCATTGGAAGTGCCATGCCCCGCGCGCTCTATTCACTGCTGGTCAGACTGCTGCTCCCCTGTATCCTGCTGCGCCTGTGGTGGCAGGGTCTGGGCAAGCGGGAGTTGCTTCGCGACTGGCAGCACCGTCTCGGTCTGGTGCCGCGGAGCCCGCAGCCGGTGATCTGGGTGCACGCGGTCTCGGTGGGGGAGACCATTGCCGCCGCTCCCCTGGTGGAGGCTTTGCTGGCGCGCCACCCCGAGCAGCCGATATTGCTGACGGCGATGACCGCCACCGGCCGCGAGCGGGCCCGCGCACTGTTTGGCCAGCGGGTGCGCTATGCCTATTCGCCCTGGGATTCACCGGGCTCGGTTCGGCGTTTTCTCGATCGGGTCAGGCCCCGGGCGCTGGTGATCATGGAAACCGAGCTGTGGCCCAACATGATTGCCCAGAGCCGGGCCCGGGGCGTACCGGTTGCCCTGGTCAACGCCCGGCTTTCGGAGCGGTCGGCCCGCGGTTACCGCAAGGTGGCGGCCCTGGTGCGACCCCTGTTACAGGACCTGGCCTGGATCGCCGCCCAGGCGCCGGAGGATGCCCACCGCTTCCTGGCCCTGGGGGCCCCGGAAGACCGGGTCGCGGTGACCGGCACGGTGAAATACGACATCGCGGTGCAGCCGGCCCTGCGCGAGGCCGCGGCAGCATTGCGCGCGCAACTGGGCGAGCAGCGTCCGGTCTGGGTGGCGGGCTCCACGCACCCCGGGGAGTCCGAACTCCTCTTGGCGGCGCAGCAGCGCTTGCTGGCCAGTCATCCCGATGCGCTGTTGATTCTGGTGCCGCGGCATCCGGAGCGCTTCGACCAGGTCGCGGCACTGGTGGAGGGGGCCGGCCTGCGCCTGGCGCGCCGCTCGCGCGGCGAGGATGCGCAGACGGCGGAGGTCTACCTGGGAGATTCCATGGGGGAGCTGATGCAGCTTTACGGCGCCAGCGACGCGGCGTTTATCGGTGGCTCCCTGATCGACCGCGGCGGTCACAACCCACTGGAGCCCGCGGCCTGGGGTTTGCCGGTGATCTCTGGTCCGCACGTGTTCAATTTCGAGGCGGTTTATGCGGCACTCTCGGCGGGCGGGGCCCTCTCCGTGGTGACCGATGCCGAGTCGCTGGCGCAGGTGCTGCTGCGATTGCTGGGCAATCCGCAGGAGGCCAGGGAGCAGGGCGCCAGGGCACTGGCGGTCGTGGAAGCCAATCGCGGTGCGCTGGACCGCGTGGTCGCGGGTGTTTCGGGATTGCTGAACCAGGGTTCGCCTTAATCGAAAGCTTTGCGCCTTTTTTTGTGTTTTTTATCGGAATTCTGGTGTTTTACTCTGAGTTCATTATCTCGTGGTCGTGCTGACCCGTCATTGTGAACAAAGGAGAAGTGTCATGAGCAGAGTCCTGGTGTTGTATTACTCGACCTACGGCCACGTGGAAACCATGGCCCGTGCGGTCGCCGAGGGCGCGGGGGCCGTCGAGGGCGTCGAGGTGGTACTCAAACGAGTCCCCGAGCTGGTTTCCGAGGAGTCGGCAAAACGCAACGGCTTCAAACTCGACCAGGATGCACCGCTTGCCGATCCCCAGGAGCTGGTAGGCTACGACGCCATCATCTTCGGTACGCCGACCCGCTTCGGCAACATGGCCGCCCAAATGCGCAATTTCCTCGATCAGACCGGTGGCCTGTGGGCAAAAGGCGCTCTCATCGGCAAGGTCGGTAGCGTGTTCACCAGTACGGGCACCGGCGGTGGCAACGAAACCACCATTCAGTCCTTCCACACCACCCTGTTCCACCACGGGATGGTGGTGGTGGGTATGCCCTACGCCATCCCGGAAGCCACGGATATCAGTGAGGCTCGCGGCGGCTCGCCGCTGGGCGCCGCAACCCTCGCCGGTTCAGACGGATCGCGCAGCCCCTCGGACAAGGAACTGGCCATGGCGCGTTTCCAGGGGCGTCATGTGGCCGATATCGCCCGTCGCCTTGTGGGGCAGGGCTGAGATTTCCGCCGGCGAGAAGGCGCTGCTCAGAGACTTCCCAGCAGTGCCTCTCGCAATTTGGGACGGCTGGTGTCGGGCGAGAGCCAGATCGCGACGAAGTGTTCGCCGAAGTCGGGGTCGTTCATGTCCCCGAGCAGCTCACCATTGAGATAGAAGCGAGCCCGGTTCTCGGTGTCCAGTGCCAGAGTGATGGTGTCGCCCTTTGATACATCGGGCCACAGCTCGCCCAGCCGTTGCAGCCAGTCGTCCCGGTTCGGGTGGTCAACCGCGAGGTGGTCCCATTCCTCCGCGGTCTGCTCAACCAGGGCATCACTGCGAATATCCATCAGGTACTCGATTTCCAGGCGCAGGGGGCGCTCGCCCTCCCGATAGCGCCCGGTTTCGGTAAACAGCCGGGAATCGTAGACCTGCCAGAACAGCACGGAGAGCCGCGCTTCCCCGACCATTTGCAGTCCGGAGGGAACGTTGGCCAGGCCGAGTGCTGGCAGCATCAGCAGGCAGAGAATTCCGCATCGCAAGACCCTCATGGCAGCCGTTCCTCCCCGGGTGCGAACAGGCGTCCGTATAGCCAGTATAGTGCCGGCAGCAGCAGACTCCAGGCAAGCGCCATGATCAGCAGGGCCTGCCAGACCGGCACACCAAAGCTGACCGCACCGAATTGTGAGCCGGCGTAGTAGTTGAAGGGGACCACCAGGGCCCCGAGGACAGCGATCAACCAGGGGCGGGGTGCCAGAAAAGCCAGGCTGCGCCCCGGCGTGGTAACAAAGGCCAGCCACAGGCAGGCCAGCCAGGCGGGCAGGATCACATCCCCGGGGAAGACAAAGACCCCGGTCAGGCTGAGCGCGGTGTCCAGCAGCATGCCCAGGCCCCCGAGCAGGGCCAGCTGTGCCAGCTCCCTGCCGCGCCGCGGTACCAGCCAGAGATGCAGGGCGATCAGTGCCAGGCTTGCCGGCAGCAGTGCGTCGCGCCCGAGCACGGTACAGAACCAGGTGGTCTGGAACCACAGGGCGTTGAACCAGGGGCGCTCCGCCAGGGCTTGCGCGCGTGGGGGAGACAGAATCATGGAGTCGGCGGGCACATCGGCTACCTCGCAGCAAATCTGCAGGTAAGTACGCCCGACGCCGGTAACTGGATTGCGGGGCCGCGCAGCGCCAGAGGCTGCGCGGCGGGTGCGCTCACTGCTCTGCGGGTGTACCGTGAGCCCCGAGATAGTGGGAGCTCAGTCGAGGCTCGGCGGGCAGGGTTTCGTTGATCTCGTAGAGCCGCTCGTAGCGGGTATCGATGATCAGCCAGCGGCCGTTCTCCTTGACGTAGCGGTCCCAGTAGATGGCGGTCCCGGTGGTCAGGCTGTTGTAGTCCAGCTGCCACATGTGGTCGGCCAGGTACCAGATGCCCGTGGCCTCGTTCTCGCTGAGGATCTGGATTTCCGGCTGGTGGCCGTTGTGGTGGCCGACGGATCGGTTGTGGAAGGACTTGCCGATGTTGCCCATGTAATCGGCCTTGCCATCGACCTTCCATTCGTAGGTGCCGCCGATGAAATGCACTTTCACATCATCGTGGAACAGCTCGGCCAGCTCCTCCAGGTTGGCGGTATCGATGCAGCGGAAGTAGCGGTGTTTCAGCTGCTTGATGGCCTCGATATCCATAAGCCGCTGGATATCCCGGCGCAGGCCCTCGATATCGGTGCCGGTGGCCTCCAGGGGCAGGCCCTCGGTGATGCCCATGGTCTGCCGGTTCAGTTTCTGTCGCTGCTCGCTCATGCCCTTGCTCCTGTATCGATGCGTTATCCAGCCAGTGTACGGTCGGCGCGAGCGACGGTCATCCGCTGTCAGACTGAATAGTCAGGCCAGGCGCCGGTGCTTTTCCGCCCGGCGAATCACCGCTTCCCCCAGCAGCAGCGTGACCACCACGCCGGCCAGTACGGCCCACTCGACCCCGACCTCCGGGGTGTACAGGAACAGGGCGATGGCCAGCACCAAGACCAGCAGGCACAGCCAGGTACAGATGGCGGCCCCGGCGGCTCCGCCGGGAACCCGCCAGGGCCGCGCGTGGCCCGGGTCGGTCTCGCGCAGGCGGAGGAAGGCCAGCAGCATGCCCAGGTAGGGCAGCAGGAAGATCACCGCGCTGAAAGCGAACAGGGCCCAGAACAGATCCTCGTTGCTGACCGAGAGCCAGCCGTAGAGGATCAGCACCGTGCTACTGACAGCCCCCATGAGGACGGCGGCGCCAACCGGCGTGCCCAGGGTGGGGTGCTCCACTGCGAAGACGCGCGGCAGTTCGCCCTCCAGGGCCGCCTCCGCGGCGGCGCGGTTACAGCCCAGCGCCCAGGTCACGCCATTGGAGAAAAAGGTATACAGGGCGCAGACGCCGAGTACGGTGACCAGCAGGCTTCCGGCCGGGCTGCCGGCGAAGAACAGCCGCAGGGTATCCACCAGCCCCTCGACCAGGTTGATGTCGGCGGTGGGAATCGCCGCGAGTACCGCCAGGGTGCCCCCGGTGTACAGCAACAGGATCAGGCTGCCGGAGATGAGGATGGCGCGGGGGACATCCCTGGCCGGATTGCGCATCTCCGCGCTGCCGGCACTGACCAGCTCGAAGCCGAGCATGCCGTAGATGATCGCCGGAATGTACTGCAGGCTGCTGCTCCAGTCCGGGGTGATGCTGGCGAGGGTCAGTGGGTTGGCCATGCCATGCGCCCTGACATGCACCAGGGCGCCGATGATAATGGTCAGGAAAATCAGCACCTTGAGAATGGCGCCGAGGTTGGGAATCCATTTGCCGACCTCGAGGGTGACGATGTTGACCGCCACCGCCAGCCAGGTCAGCCCCAGTCCGATCAGGATCTGCCAGTGCAGGGCCAGCCCCGGGGCAAACAGCTGGGCAAAGATACCCGCGAAGAGGATGAAAATGGCCGGTAGCCAGACCGCGGTATTGACCCAGTAGCACCAGGTGGCTCGGGACGCCCAGCGGCCGCCGAAGGCATCGCGGATCCAGGCGTAGATCCCGCCCTGCTCGGGGTAGCTGCAGCCCATCTCGGCGCTGATGAAGGCGAAGGGCAGAAAGAATACCAGGCCGAGGAACAGCCACCAGAACAGGGCCGGAGTGCCCACCGAGGCCGCGGCGGTCAGCGTATCCAGCAGCAGGATGGCCGAGACGGTGAACAGGACCAGGTCGCGCTGGCGCAGGGTTTTGACGTGTGGAACGGTTGCTGTCATCGCGGGGCTTCCCGGGCTGAGGCCAGAAACAAAACACCCGGCGCGTGGCCGGGTGTCAGGGGTCAATTCACGCCGTAGTGGCGAGCGGTTTCGTCGAGTGCCTGGTGCAGCTTGTCGACCAGCTCGTCGATTTCCTCCCGTCGGCTCACCAGTGGGGGGGCCATGATCATGGCATCCCCGGTCTGGCGTACCATCAGGCCGTTGCTGTTGGCGCGGTCCCGGCAGTAGACCGCGCCCTGGGACTCGGGGGCCAGGCGTTCCCGGGAGCCCTTGTCCCGCACCAGCTCCACGGCGGCGAACATGCCGCGGCCGCGCACTTCGCCGACGACGGGGTGGTCCGCCAGTTCGCGCAGTCGCGACTGCAGGTGCGGCGCGATCTGTGCGGCGGCCTGCGCGATGATGTCGGTCTCGCGCAGGGTCTGCAGGGTGGCAATGCCCGCGGCACAGGCGGCGGGGTGGCCCGAGTAGGTCAGGCCGTGGGCGAACTCGCCGCCCTGGCTGAGCAGGACTTCCGCCACCTGGTCGCCCACCATGACGCCACCCAGGGGAATGTAGCCATTGGTGATGGCCTTGGCGAAGGTCATCAGGTGGGGCTTCAGGCCGTAGGTCTGGCTGCCGAACCACTCGCCGGTGCGGCCGAAGCCGCAGATCACTTCGTCGGCGATGAACAGAATATCGCGCTCGTCGCAGATACGCTGGATTTCCGGCCAGTAGCTGTCCGGGGGTATGATGACCCCGCCCGCGCCCTGCACCGGCTCCGCGATGAAGGCGGCGACCCTGTCCTCGCCCAGCTCGTCAATCTTCTGTTCCAGCTCCCGGGCCACCTTGAGACCGAAGTCCTCGGGAGACAGGTCGCCCCCCTCGGCAAACCAGTGGGGCTGGTTGATGTGGTGCACGTAGTCCAGGCCGCGCACCTGGTCGTGCATGGCCTTCATACCACCGAGGCTGCCGGCGGCGATGGTGGAGCCGTGGTAGGCATTCTTGCGACTGATGAAGAGTTTCTTCTCCGGTTTGCCGAGCAGGTCGTAGTAGCGGTGCACCAGGCGGATATTGGTGTCGTTGGCCTCCGAGCCCGAGTTGGTGAAGAAGACGTGATTGAAATCCGCCGGCGTGACCTCGGCCAGCAGGGTGGCGAGCTCCACGGCGGGCTGGTTGGCGCAGCGGAAGAAGTTGTTGTAGTAGGGAAGCTCCTGCAGCTGCCGGTAGATTGCCTCGACGATCTGGTGCTGACTGTAGCCCAGGTTGCAGCACCACAGCCCGGACATGCCGTCGAGCATCCGGTTGCCCTCGGCATCGTGGATGTAGATATGCTCGGCGTGGGTGACAATGCGCCCACCGTGAGCGGCGTAGTCCCGCAGGTCGGTAAACGGGTGCAAGTGGTGTGAGCGGTCGTGCTGGCGCAGGGTGGTGGCGTCGGCGACGTGATTCATGGGCACCTCGGGTTGCGTGGTCGGGCCCCGTCCGGCGAGTATGGCGAAGCCGGCGGGCCGCGGTGTTTAATACGGATGTCAGGCATTCTGGCACAGGCTGGAAGGCAGGCAACTACCCTAAAGTGGTGCCCGGCCTCGGTTCAAGAGTCAACAGTGGAGACAGCATGAGCGATACAGCGAGCAGTGAACAGCTCCAGGCATTCCTCAATCAGCATCCGGACATCGAGCTGTTCGAGGTCATGCTGCCCGATATTGGTGGTGGGCTGCGCGGCAAGTGGATTACCCGGGACAAGATCCACAAGCTGTTTGCCGGCGAGATCAAGCTGCCCGCCAGCTCCGTGGCCTTCGATGTCTGGGGCCGGGATATCGAAAGCTGGGTGTTTGGTGGCGGTGATGGCGACGGCCACTGTCAGCCGGACATCCGCACCCTGGTGCGGGTGCCCTGGGCGGCCCGCGCCACCGGGCAGGTACTGATGTCCATGAACGAGGCCGATGGCACGCCCTGCCTGCTGGACCCGCGCTATCTGTTGCGCCGGGTTCTCGAGCGCTTCGCCGAGCGTGGCCTGACTCCGGTGGTGGCGACGGAGATGGAGTTCTACCTGTTGCGCCAGGAGCCGGATGCCCTGGGCCGGCCGGGTCACACCCAGACTGACTGCGTGGGCGGACGCCTGGCCGCGGGGCAGACCTACGGTATCGAGGCGATGGCGGACGTGGCCGAGCTGATGCACGACATTCGGGACGCCTGTGAAGCCCAGAAGCTGCCGGTCGACACACTGATCAAGGAGGGCGCGCCCTCCCAGTACGAGATCAACCTGTATCACTGCGACGACGCGCTGCTGGCGGCCGACCAGGCGGTGATGCTGCGCCGGGTGATTCGCAGCGTGGCGCGCCAGCACGGTCTGCTGGCGACCTTCATGGCCAAGCCCTTCGGGGAGTTGTCCGGCAATGGCATGCACCTGCACTGCAGCCTGCTCGACACCGAGGGCAGGAACGTATTTGACAGTGGTAACCGGCAGGGGACACCGCTGCTGGCCCAGGCGGTGGCCGGCTGCCTGCGGGCAATGCCCGACAGCATGCTGCTGTTCGCACCGCACCTGAACTCCTACCGCCGCTTCCGTCGCGGCACCCACGCCCCGCTGGCAGCCTGCTGGGGCTATGAAAACCGTACCGCGGCGATCCGGGTGCCTGCGGACACGCCCGAGGCCACCCGCATTGAGCACCGGGTCGCGGGCGCCGACGCCCATCCCCACCTGGCGATCGCGTCGATGCTCGCCGGCATGCTGGAAGGCATCGAGGGGGCGCTCGAAGCGCCCGAACCGCTGCAGGGCAATGCTTACGACGAGTCCGCGGAGCGCCTCCCGCGGCACTGGCCCGAGGCCCTGCACCGTTTTGAACACGCCGATTTCATCCGCGAGCACTTCGGCCCGGAGTTCCAGCGGGTATTCACGCAGATGAAAGAGCAGGAAATGGACGACTTCGACCGTCAGGTCACGGCGCTGGAGTACGACGCGACCCTGTAGGGGCGCCCTGGTCGCTGATACGCCACCCGGCCTGGACCGGGTGGCCCTGTCCCTCAGTCCCAGGTCATGCCCAGGCGCATGCCAACCGTGCGCGGTCGCTTGGGCCCGAAGAAGTGCGAGGGAATCAGGCCGCCGTTGTTGTTCTGGCCGTCCCAGGTGAACTCGTCGGTGAGGTTCTCCACGTAGGCCTCGACAAACCAGTTCTGCTCTGACTCGAAACCGATACGCAGGGCCGACTCGGCATAGCTGTCGATTTTGGTGACCGCGAGATCTTCCCAGCCACCGCCACGCTCATCTTCGTAAAAGACTTCCAGGCTCCCGGTGATGGCGCCGCCCGCCACCGGGAAGTTTGCGCTCAGTACCGCCGCTGCCGACCATTCCGGGGCCCAGAACAGCGAGCTGCCCTCGCAGCCATTGACGTCTTCCAGGCCACAGATCGCCTGCAGTTCCTTCGCCTCCGAATCCAGGTAACCGGCGGTCAGGTAGAGATCGAAGTGATCACTCAGGCGCGTGGTGATCGCACCTTCGAGGCCCCAGGCCTCCACCTGGCCGACGTTCTCCACCAGGGAGGCGCCGCCGTCGAAGGTGACCACCTGCAGGTCCTCGTATTCATAGTAGAAGGCGGTCAGGTCGAGGTTGGCGCGTCCGTCCCACAGGGTGTCCTTGTAGCCGAGCTCCCAGGAATCGACGGTTTCCGGGTCAAACACGTTGGGGGTAAAGCCGTCCGCCTGGACGATGTCGACATTGCCGATGGCGGGCTCCCCCGCGGGGTTGTTGTCGAGGTTGAAGCTGCCAAAGCCCCCCGACTTGAAGCCTTCGGTATAGCTGGCGAAGAACATCCGTTCCGCGGTGGGCCGCCACTTGACGATGAAACGCGTGGTCACGTCGTCCCAGCTTTCGCTGCCTTCGATGAACTCTGCCGTGGAGAAGCCGTAGGCCCAGTAGGGCCCAAGCTCACTTTCCGGGGTGGGCACGGAAATGGCGAAGTCCTTGTCGTCCTGGGTATAGCGCACACCCGCTTCCACCTGCAGGGTGTCGGTGATGTCATAGGCCAGGTTGACGTAGCCCGCCCAGCCCGAGTAGTCGCCCTTGATGCGCCCGGTTTCGGTCAGCAGGCCGTCGGCGGAAGGAGTGAACGCCGAGCCGTAGTAGGCGTAGAGCTCCTGGCAGCCGGAGAAGGTCATGCCGTAGTTGTAGTAGTAGCCGTAGTACTGGCAGAAGTAGTCTTCGCGGCCGGAGAAACGGAAGCGCGCGTCGATCGACTCCTCGTAGTAGGACACGCCAGCGTACCAGCTCAGGGGGCCCTGCTCGCGGGAGGTCAGACGGAACTCCTGCTGGAAGTAATCGCCGCTCTGATCCTGGCGATAATCGTTGATGTTCAGCGGGGTGCCGTCGTAGTCCTCGTTGTAGTAGAAGTCGTGGTCCTTGTAGCCGGTGTTCGAGGTCAGGGTGGCAAAATCGAAGTCGTAGTCGACGTGCAGCCCCAGGGTGAGAATATCCGCGTCGTCGTTGTCGCCACTGGTGCGGTCGATATCCACGTCCTCGTCGCTGCCGCCCAGGGGCACGCCACCGAGGGCGGTGTCAAAAGCCTCCCAGATGTCCCCCTGGTCTACCGCGCGATACACCGAACCCGATTGCTGGCGATCCTCGTACTCCACCATGCTGCGCACGGAGAGCCGGTCGCGCTGGTACTGCGTGGACCAGCGCAGGGCCCACTTCTCGTGTTCGATCAGGTCTTCCGAGCCGGGAAATACATTCTCGACAAAGCCGTCCTCTTCCGAGTAATACCCGGAGAGGCGATGGGCAAAGTGGTCTCCGGCCGGCAGGTTGATGGCGCCCTCGAAGGTGCGCCGGCCCCGCTCGGCAATATCCAGCTCGGCGTAGCCGGTGACCTTGTCACCCAGCTCGGCGCGCCGCGTGTGCACGCTGAAAGCACCCCCGATGGAGTTGCGCCCGAACAGGAAACCCTGGGGGCCGCGGAGGATTTCGGCGCGATCCATGTCGTACAGGCTGGTCACCGCCGAGCCGTTGCGACCCTCGTAAAGCTCGTTCTTGAAGAAGGCCGCAGAGGGGTCGCCGCCCACGCCGAAGTCCTGGGTACGCACCCCCCGCACGCTGATGGCGTCGATGTAGCTGTCCTGGCTGTTGCCGGTGACCCCTGGGGTGTAGGACACCAGGTCCTTGACGTCATTTAGGTTGACCTGGTTGACGAAGTTGCCCGACAGGGCGGTGATGGCGAGGGGCACATCCTGGACGGATTCGCTGCGTTTGGTGGCGGTGACCACCACCTCCTCCAGGGTTTGTGCCTGCAGGGGCAGCGAGGTGGCAGAGCCCAGCAGCACGCTGGCAATGGCGGTGGACAGGTGGCGACGGCGGGGCCGAAAAGCCATCCGGTGAGCATTGTTTGCGGTCATGACTATCCCTGTGTGCAGTGTTGTTGTCGTGGTGGCCTGCGGGCGCGCCGACGAATCTGTTCTTGTAACTGCCTTGCCGTCTGTTCTTTTTAGTGCGCCAGGGGCTTCCATGCAAGCTGCGGCGACAGGTTTGTGAAACCGTAAAACGCTGAAGTGGTCATGGGTATACCCCCATGGGGGTGGCTGCATCCAGGCTTTCGGGCACGCCGGCTGCGGCCAATGTCTGGCGCATCGGCTGCAGCGCATCGGCGTAACGCTGCCAGCGGCCGATGGAGCGGGTGTGCGCGGGCTCGCGAACCTGGACGGCACTGGCGGTGGTGACGGCGCTGTCCTGGCGGTGGAAGTCGAGACAGGCGTCTTCCCAGGGCAGACCGAGAAACTCGATCAGCTGGCGGGCGTGGGGGGCGAGGTCCCGGGCCACGTCTTCGTAGCGCAGGTCCAGTAAGCGCCCGGGGAAACGCTCCCGCCAGCACTGCATTAGCCGGAAGTAGCGGGCATGGTGACGGGCCATCTCCCCCTGGTCGTAGGAGTGCAGGTAGGCATCCGCGAACAGCTGCTTGAAACTGGCGAAGCAGGCGTCCATGGGGTCGCGCACCAGGTGCACGATACGGGCATTGGGCAGGGCCGCCAGGATCAGCGGCAGCAGCAGATAGTTCTGCGGCAGCTTGTCGACGAAGCGGGGGGTGTTGCCGCGCATGCGCGCGCTGGTCTGCAGGTAGAGCCGGCCGACGGCGCGTGGGTCGAGCTCCGCGGCGCGCCGGAACAGCTCGGCGGAGAAGCGCCGGGGGTCGCGGTAGTCGCTGAGTCGGCGCAGGGCGAGGCCGAACTGTTGCAGCTCGCCGGCGGAGTGCACCTGGGAGTGGCTGGTGATGATGCGCTCCACCAGGGTCGTGCCCGTACGCGGTTGCCCCAGTACGAAGATCGGGCCCGGGTCGGGGTCCCCCGGGGGCTGGGCTGCCAGCCATTCGGGGGTAAAGAGATTCTCCAGCGCTTCAAACAACGCGACTTCCGCGCTCTCGTCGTACTCCACGGTGCCCCGGCGCGCGGCGGCGCCGGCACTGAAAGCGGCGAAAGCCTCCGGCCACTGCTGCAGGTCCTCGAATTCCTTGCCGATGGCGTAGTGGTAGAACGCCCGTGCCCGGGGGTTGCCGCCGCGGCGCGACAGCAGCTGCTGCATGGTCTCGATGTGACGGCTGTCGCGGGCCTTGACCGAGCTCGCCAGGGCCCAGTGCGCCTGGGGGCTGTCCGGCTGCAGGTGGATAATGTCCCGGAAGATCTGGTCGGCGCGTGCGGTATCGCCGTGGTAGACCAGGTTGTTGGCCAGGTTGAGCATGAACGGGGGGTGCCCCGGGCGACGGGTGTTGGCCCGGGCGAAGAAGGCCTGAGCGGCGCCGTGCTCGCCCATCTGCGACAGCACGATACCCACCAGGTCCAGCACCACGGGGTCGTCGGGCTGCAGTCGCCGGGTTTCCCGCAGGGCGGCATCCGCCAGTCGCACCTGGCCTTCACCCAGGTACAGGCGCGCCAGCTGCGCCCAGGCCGCGGCGTGGTCGCGGTCCAGCCGCACCACCGACTGGAACGCGCTGAAGGCCGTGGGACGATCCCGCGCTTCCAGCGCCACCAGCCCCACCAGGAAATGCGCCGGCACCAGGTCCTGCTGCTGCCCGATGGCCTCGCGGCAGCAGCGGCCGGCGGTGTCCAGGTCTCCCCGTGATAGGGCGGCGAAGCCGCGATCGAGCAGCCTCTGCAGGGTCTCCACGCGGCTCATGCGGTGCCGCTCTTTGGCGCCGGTGGTTGCAGGTAGGCCACCAGCGTGTCGCCGCCGCGGTAGTTGCCGGCGCTCATCAGGGAATCGAGAAAAAGGTAGAACAGCTCCGCCTGTGAGCTGACCTCGAGTTTGGCGTAGGCATGCTTGCGGTGCAGCTTGACGGTCTCCACGGAAATGCCCAGCTTGTCCGCAATGGTTCGGGTGCTGTGTCCGTGCAGGATCAGGTTGACCACCTGGGCCTCGCGTTCGGTCAACAGGCTGCTGCCGAAATCGCGCAGGGCGCTGTGCAGCTGGGCGCGCAGGTTGACGCTGCCCGCGGGGGCGGGTTCGCCGCTGCGCTGCCAATGCTGCTGACAGAGTGTCTCGATGACCGGGTATATCGCGGCCAGGCGTTTCACCTGGGCGTGATGAAAGCGGCTGCCGGCGCCAGTGCGCCCCAGGGCGATGTTGATGAAGCCGTTGTCGCCGTTTGGCAGCAGGAAGCCACACTCGTCCTGGTAGCCGCAGTTGCGGTACCAGGCGCGATAGTACTCGCTGTCCTGAAAGCCCCGCGGTGCCAGGTCGCGCAGGCGAAAGACGCCAAAACGACGGTCCCGGGTGGCGGCCAGGTAAAAGGGGTCGAGGAGGAAGGCCCCGGCGACAAAAACATCCAGGGTCGAACGCTGCTGATGGGCGGGGACCTCGAAGTAGGCCACGGTTGGCAGGTCGGTATCCGGGTAGACCAGTACCGTGGCGTCATCGAAGGGCACCAGGGTTTTCAGGGTGCAGACCAGCCGCCCGGGAAACGGCGCTTTGCCCACACTGTCGATCAGCGAGGCCAGATGGGCGTGGTACTGGGGATCCTCTGCCATGGGCGGGCCACTTACCGTGCTATCATCGCAACACAGGCATCATAACCGCTGCCGCGGCGAAATCACAAAAGCCGCAAGCGGTGACAGGAGCGCAAGCCTTGATACTCCAGAGGCAATCACTGTGGCACTGACACGCCGCGATACCTTGATGGTGACTCTGCTGGCAGGCAGCCTGCTCGGTATTGTCGCGCTGGTGGGACTGCTCGGCTGGTTCCTCTGGCGCGAGTCCGTGGTGGCCGAGGAGGAGCGTCTGCGCGCCCTCGCGCAGCGCCTGGGTGAACACACCGAGGGGGCGATCATTGACGCCCGCTCCTTCCTGCAGCGACTCAACGAGAGCAGCGCGCCCCGCTGCCAGTCGGACCACCTGCAGGCAATGCAGGCGGTCACCTTTTCCCGGCCCTGGGTTCGGGCCGTGGGCTACTGGCAGGCGGCTGAGCGTCTTTGTGGCACTGGCTTCGCCGAGGGTGCCGCCCTGCGTCCGCCGCAGGCGAGCCGGATCTATGACAACGGCGTGATTGCCTGGTGGCCTTCGGAGAGTACCCAGGTCGGGGGGCGGCCGTTGTTTCTCATGCGCTTCGGCAACCACGACATCGCCATGGACCCGCAACTGCTGCTGAATGCCGGGCTTCTGGAGGAGCAGCGTGCAGGGCTCTGGGTCGAGGGCCTGCTGATGGCCAGCACGCCGGAAAACGCCGAGCTTCCACCGCTCAGCGACCTGCCGCCGGGTTTGCGGGTGGATCGCGCTCGGGGACAACTGACAGCGCGTTTCTCCCTCGGCACACTGTTCCCGATAGACGTGGTGGCGGTGCAGCCACTGAGCCAGTTCTACGAGCGCTATCTGCCCACGCTGATTGCCGCCGGTCTGCTGGCGCTGCTGCTGGTTGCGCTCTGGGTGCTGCTGATACTGCACGTCTCCCGCCGACACCTCAGCCTGGCGGGGGAGCTGCGCAATGCCATTGATCGCCGCGAGATCCTGGTGCAGTACCAGCCCATCATCGACCTGCATAGCGGCAACTGTGTCGGCGCCGAGGCGCTGGTGCGCTGGTGCCGAGAGGACGGTGAACTGGTCAGCCCGGACATCTTCGTGCCCATGGCCGAGGAAGGGGGCTTTATTACCGACCTCACCCTGGCGGTACTGGAGCGTGTCCTGGAGGAAACCCGGGAGCTGATTGCCGGGCAGGACGGATTCAGTATCAACCTGAACCTGTCGCCCCAGGACCTCGAGACCGACCGCCTGTTCAATGCCCTGCAGGCGGGGCTGCAGGCTCATCACTTGCCCGCGCGAGCGATCAAGCTGGAGCTGACCGAGCGGGCCTTGCTGGATACCGATATCACCCGGCGTCGCCTGGTGCAGCTCAGGCAACAGGGACACCCCCTGGCCATTGACGATTTTGGCACCGGCTACTCCAGCCTCTCCTATCTGCAGAGCTTCGAGCTGGATATCCTCAAGATCGACAAGGCCTTCGTCGATACCATTGACACACCCGCGGTGACCAGCGCTGTGATCGAGCATGTCGTGGACATGGCCCGCTCCCTGGGACTGGACATGGTTGCCGAGGGGGTGGAATCCCGCCAGCAGATGGAGTGGCTGCGTGGCCGTGGCGTGCACTTCGCCCAGGGCTTCTATTTCAGCAAGCCACTGGGTATCCGTGAGCTGGAGGACTTCCTGCGTCATCGCCCCTGAGCAGTAACGCTTCTCGGCGCTTCCGGCGGGCGCTAGAATGGGCCACTGATCGCTTTCAGGAGCTGTGTGTGCCGCGTCATTTTTCCGCTTTTCGTCGCCGGGTCGGACTTGCGTCCACCTGGCTGGTGGCAGCCACCCTGCTGTCGGCGTGCAGCCTCCCTGATTTCAAGCGTGAGTCGCCGGCTCCCCGTTCGGTGGGCAGTGCCGAGGATGCGTCACGCCGGCAGGCCACGGCGCCGCTCAGCATCGCCCGCGGCGAGACTGCCATAGGCGCCGGGATGGCAGCGTTGCTGGCGCGCCCCGACGAGGCGCTTGCCGTTGACGAAGTCGGGTACTACATGGACGTCCTGCTGGCCAGCCTGCGCCTGCGCCTGCCCGGTGAGGCATCGGCGCCGAGTCGCGAGCAGAACGATTTGCGCTTGCTGTTGCCGGGGCACATGACCTTTGCCAGTGGCAGTGCCAGCCTGTCGCCCGGCGCCAAAGCCCTGCTGGAGCGGGTGGCGGAGGTGCTCGCCGAGTATCGCAAGACCCAGGTCGTGATCGAGGGTCACAGTGATACCCAGGGCGACCCCGGCTATAACCAGACGCTCTCCGAGCAAAGGGCGTTATCAGTGGCCCGCTTCCTGGCCGGGCGCGCCGTGTCCCCTGCGCGGCTGGTGGCAGTGGGCTATGGGGCGTCCCGCCCCCTGGCGGAAAACAGCACCGAGGCGGGTCGCCGCAGCAACCGGCGGGTGGAGCTGCTGATCCGGCCGGTGGTGGGGCCCTGAGGGGGACTTGCCGCGCCGGTCGGGCTTCTCTCTAGCGCGCCGGGTTGCTGGCGCTGACGATATCCACCGGGTGAACGGGGGTCGGCTGGCCACGGGGGTTGAGCTGGCGGGCCTGCGGAATCATGTTGAGCAGGCGCTGCTGGCGATTCTCCGGGGCCGGGTGGGTACTCAGGAACTCGGGGGGGCGCTGGTCGCCACCCACACTTCCCATTTTCTCCCACAGGCTGACTGCGGCATCGGGATCAAAGCCCGCCAGGGTTGCCAGCTGCAGACCGATCTCGTCCGCCTCGGATTCGGCAGTACGGCTGTTGGGCAGCTCCAGGGCCAGTTTGGCCGCCAGGGCGGCGCCACCCATGGCCAGGTTGGGGTTGTCGGAGGCACTGCCGACGGCGACCACGCCGAGGGTCGTCGCCATAGCCCGGGACATGCGCTCCGCGGTGTGATTGGCCAGGGCGTGGGCGATCTCGTGGCCCATGATCTGGGCGAATTCAGCGTCGGTCAGCTTCAGCTTTTCGAACAGGCCGGTGTAGACGGCCATGCGGCCCCCGGCCATGCACCAGGCATTGACGGTCTCGTCGTCGTCGACCAGGGCGACACTCCAGTTCCAATCGGCGGTGTGGGGATAGCGCTCGATGGCGGCGCTCACCACGCGCCCGGTGATGGTGGCCACGCGGCTGGCCAGGCGGGGGTCGTCCGCCAGTTTGTCGGCCTCACCCAGCTCGGACACGGTGTTCAGGTAGGCTGTGCGCGACTGGACGATGGCGGCTTCAGGAGAGACCAGCATCAGCTGGCGGCGCCCGGTCGGGCTGGTGGCGCAGGCGACAACCAGGGTCGCGGTGATCAACAGCAGGCAGAGTTTTTGCACGGCGGGCTCCCGGATCCGATCAGTACCCTATTCTAGAGCATTCGGCTGCAGCTGCAGCAAGTCGGGAGGTGGCGGGTGGCGGCTTTGCCGGTCACCCGCCGGAAACGACTCAGAAAGGCAGGTCGTTGTCGATATTGTGACCGGCGTCTTCCGGCTTGGTCATGCCCTCGGTGAGCAGCACGCCGTTGACTTCCTCGCGGATCTTCGCCGCCTCTTCGGGGGTGGCGTAGAACTGGGAGTACCACTTGCGGCCGGCGCGGAAAGGACCATCGGTTTTCAACTGCATGACCTTGATCGCGGGGCGCTTGTGTTTCCATACGTTGAAGTCGGCCGCGAAGGCCTCCAGTGCACCTGCCTGGGCCTGGATCTGTGCGGCCTTGTCGCCGTGGTTGGCGGGGTTTTGCTGACCTTTGTAGAGCACCGCGTGCCAGCACTTGACCACGCCGTCATCCACCGGGGTGTTGGCAATCAGCTCGAACATCTCGGCTTCGCCGAAGATCTGCTTGGACAGCAGGACACCCGGGCCGGTGTACCAGGTGGTGGTCTGCAGCTTGGCATTGTAGAGCTGCATTTCCCCGCCCTGGCGCTGGATGATGATGTGGTCGCGGAATTCGTTGGAGAAATACTCGCAGGGCTGCCCGTGGGTGGGGCCCAGGTGGCGCACGTCGGACATGTTGTCGAGGATTTCCTGGGGGTGGATAGCCAGCTCACCCAGGTGGTCCAGCTCCCAGCGTACCCACTGGGGGTCGTCCCACTGCTTGAGGAAGGGGGCCTCATATTCCGGCTCGCGGCCGTCGGGGTCGAACCAAGCCATGACACAACCCATGCTGTCGACAACCGGGTAGCTGCGGATCGACGCGGATTTCGGGTAGGGGCCGTCGGAGTAGGGGATGTCGTCCACATCGCCTTCGCAGCTGTAGCGCCAGCCGTGATAGGGGCAGCGAATGGAATCGCCTTCGATCTGTTCGCCGTTCTTGACGATCATGGCACTGGTGCTGGCGGTCAGGTGCGTGCCCATGTGCGCGCAGTAGGCATCCAGAAGGACCGGCTTGCCGCTCTCGCCGCGATACAGGGCCAGGTCGCGGCCGAAGAAGCGTACGGCCATCGGACCCTTGTCCAGCTCGGTGCTCTCGGCGACGATAAACCAACCCCGGGGGAAGGTGTTCGGCCCCAGGTTGTAATCTGCTGCTGTTGCCATATCTCAGGCCTCCCTTGGTCAAAGAATGCGCGCAGTATAGCTGCCCGGGGCCCCGCAGTGTCCGCCACGGCCCGCTGGGCAGCAAGCCAGTGCGCGCTGGCTCAACTATTTAGCTCGGTATTGTACCCCTCGGGGCGGCTTTCCAGGTTGTCCTGGTGGAAGCGCCGTCCCAGCCAGATACCCGTGAGTGCCCACAGGCCGGCAATACCCGCGCCGATGCCTGCCATTGCACCCATACCGAGACCCGCGATCTGGGTCAGGCCAGTAAACAGCCAGGCGTTGAGCATGTCTCCACCCCGATAGACCACAATATCGATCACGGGTTTCGCGCGGTAGCGGGTTTCGGTGTCCACGGCGGTAAACAGCATCTCGCGCCCCGGGCGGGAAATGGCGTAGTTGCCGGCGCGGCGGACGATCTGGATCAGCACCACGAGACTCAGCAGGGGCAGCGCGGCCAGCACCAGCAGGCCGGCGGCGAGGAAGACGGGAACGCAGGCGAGGGTGAAGGGCAGCCCGAGCCGTGTGGCGATGCGCCCGGTGGCGAAGGTGGCGACCAGCAGGGTCAGGCTGTTGACCGCCAGGTCCATGATGGCCCAGATACGGGTGCGCGCCGCCATGTCGTGGGCTTCCAGCAGGTTTTTCAGCTCGAAATAGACGAAGGAGCTGATCGCGGTGTAGAGAAAGATGAACAGGGCAATGCCCAGCAGGTAGCGACTGCGCAGGAACAGACTGAAGCCCGCCAAAGGGTTGCCCGCCAGGATGTCCGCCGGGGGTGTTTGTGGCGCTGTGTCCGCCGTGAGCTCGCGGTCTTTGAGGTATTGCAGCCAGTAGACCAGGGGCAGCGTAGCCAGCAGCAGTGTGGCACCCAGGAGCAACAGCGCCTCGGGTCCCAGCCTGACGGCGAGGAGGGTGGTCAGCCCTGGCCCGAGCATGGCGCCGACACTCGCGCCCGCGCCGATAAAGCCGAACAGCCGCGTCGCCTGCGGCTTGCGCCAGATATCGGCCATGAAGGTCCAGAACACGGAAATATGGAAGAGACTGAAGACGCTGATCCAGACGTAGAAGGCCTGGTTAACCAGGTCGCTGCCGCCGAGGTGCTGGCTGGTCAGCCAGAACAGGGCGAAGCTGCCGGCAAAGAAAGCGTAGACCGCTGGCACCAGGTGGCGCAGGTGGATGCGCGAAATGGCTGCGCCGTAGAGACTCACCGCGGCCAGGCTGAGCAGAAAGGTCAGGCTCCACAGCAGGCTGACCCGGGCGTCGCTCCAGTCGCTGGCCATGGCGTCGCGTACGGGGCGCAGGATGTAATAGGCGCCCATCAGCACCAGTACCAGGCTGAAGGAGGCCAGGGTGGCGCGCAGTTCCGGCGGCCGCACCTCGCAGGCGGCATTCAAGGCGCGCTGAATCAGGCCCGGGCTCGGCTCCGCCATGGGGTTACAGCGCGTCCCAGGCCTCGAGCATGGCCTGGCGCTGACCCGCGTCGGGCACTGCCCCGCGATTGGCGCCCATATTGTCCCGCATGTGGTGGACTTTCGAGGTGGCCGGAATGACATTGGTCACCGCGGGGTGGCCGACGATGAACTTGAGGAAGAACTGCCCCCAGCTGTCGCAACCCAGCTCACGGGCGATGCCGGGCAGGGGCTTGTCACCGGCCCGGGCAAAGAGCTCGCCGCGCTGGTAGGGACGGTTGATCATGGTCGCGATACCGCGATCCGCTGCCAGTGGCAGCAGGGCCTTCTCGGCGGTGCGGTTGGCGATGTTGTAGGTGAACTGCACGAAATCCAGCGGCTCCCGGCGCATGATCTCCAACAGGTCATCGTGAAAACGCCCGTGGGACGTGGTGATGCCAATGTAGCGGACCTTGCCCTCGGCCTTCCAGGCCTTGAGAGTCGCCAGCTGGGTGCGCCAGTCGGTGAGGTTGTGCACGGCAATCAGGTCGAAGCGCTCGACGGCCATGCGCCGGGCCGAGGCCTGCATCTGGTCGATGCCTGCCTCGCGCCCTTCGGTCCAGACCTTGGTGGCGGCAAACACCGGCGGTCGCGGCTGCAGTTCGCGCAGGATGTCCCCGACCCGGGATTCCGCCTCGCCGTACATGGGCGACGAGTCGATGACCTCACCGCCGCCCGCGAAGAAGGCTTCGAGAACCGCGGCCAGCTGTTGCAGGGCTTCGCTCGAGCGCGGCACATCGAAGGTTTGCGAGGTGCCCATGCCGATCACGGGAATCGCTTCTCCACTGCTCGGGATGGGCCGGGTGATCACTCCCTGTTCGGGATCGGTGCCGCCAAAGGTCACGGCAGGCAGTGCGGACAATGCCGCGCTGAGTTGAACAAACTGGCGTCGTTTAAGCATGGCGTGTTCTCCTCTCTCTGGGGCCTACGCGCGCTTTCGCCAGCCGGATTGGCGGGCTCGCCCCGTCTCAGCGCTGGGCCAGGTTTCCGCTGCTGCTCAACAACCACTTGCGCAGGCGGTTGGAGTCACCGAAGGGTGTCAGCTTGCCAAAGGAGTTGAGCAGAATGATGGATACCGGCTCTCCCTGGATGGTCGCGCGCATGACCAGGCAGCGCCCGGCCTCGTCCAGATAGCCGGTCTTGCTCAACGCGATGTGCCACTGCGCGTTCTTCAGCAGGCGATTGGTGTTGGCGTAGTTCAGTGGGCCGCGATTGGACCAGGGACGTACGGCGACCCCCTGGGTGGTGCTGGCCTCGGTGATCAGCGGGTAAGCTTCGGCAGCGCGGACCATGAGGGCCAGGTCCCTGGCGGTGGACAGGTTGTCACCGTGGAGACCCGCGGGGTCGGCGAACTGGCTGTTGCGCATGCCCAGGGCTTCCGCCTTGAGATTCATCGCCTGTACAAAGGCCTTCAGGCCCCCGGGGTAGGTGCGGCCGAGGGCGTGGGCGGCGCGGTTCTCGGAGGACATCAGGGCCAGCAGAAGCATTTCGCGCCGGGTCAGCGTAGCGCCGTAGTCCAGTCGCGAACCGGTGAGACGGATCAGGTCGCGGTCTTCCCGGGTGACTGTGATCTTCTCTTCCAGGTCGAGCCCGGCATCCAGGATCACCATGGCAGTCATCAGCTTGGTAATCGACGCGATGGGCCGGACGCTGTCGGTATCCTTGCTGTAAATCACGCGTCCCTCGCGGTCCAGTACCAGCGCGGACGCGGAGCGCAGGCCCGGGTCGCCGCGCAGGCCCTGGAAGCGGCTGTCTGCCGCCAGGGAAAGGGAGCTGGTCAGCAGCAGGGTCAGGCAAAGCAGCAGGCGCGCGGGCATGGGCAACAATCCGTATGACAGGCTGCTGCCATTGTGCCCCAGGGAAGCGGGGGGAGGCCAGTCCTCAGCCGGGCTCCGATTCGGCGCCCGCGGAGACCCGCAGCAGGCCGCGAAAGATCCGCTGCGCCGTGGTTTCGCCGGTCAGGACGCGGTAGACGTCGCTGGTCATCGGCATTTCCACGCCGTGCGCTTCCGCCAGGGCGAGCACGGCGGGGGCGCTCTTTGCACCTTCGGCGACCATGTACATCTCGGCGCTGATCTCCTCTAGCGTACGGCCGCGCCCGAGTTCCATGCCGACGTGGCGGTTGCGACTCTGGGGGCTGGTGCAGGTGGCGATCATGTCCCCCATGCCGGCCAGGCCGGCGAAGGTCTCCGCCTGGCCGCCCATGGCGACGCCCAGGCGGGTAATCTCCGCCAGCCCGCGGGTGATCAGTGCGGCGCGGGTGTTGTCGCCGGCGCCCATGCCATCGCCCATGCCCACGGCGATGGCGATGATGTTTTTCAGTACCCCGCCCAGCTCGCAGCCGATGACGTCGGTGTTGGTATAGACGCGGAACAGACCACTGGAAAACAGGCCCTGCAATTCGCCCAGGATAATCGCGTCCTGCATCGCCAGCACGGTCGCCGCCGCCTGCCCGGCCATGATCTCCCGGGCCAGGTTCGGGCCGGTGAGGACGCCGACCGGATGCCCGGGCAGGACCTCGTTGATGATCTCGGTCATGCGCAGACGCGTGTCCAGCTCCAGCCCCTTGGTGAGGCTGATGACCGGCACCCAGGGGCGGATGTGTTCGCGGGCATCCTCGAGGACTGCGCGAAAGTTCTGTGAGGGTACGCCCACCACCAGCACGTCGGCACTGGCCGCGGTGGCGGCGATGTCGCTGCTCGCCAGCAGGCGCTCCGGCAGCCGCGCGCCGGGGAGGTAGGTCTCGTTGGTATGTTGCTGGTTGATTTCCCGCACGGTGTCCGGGTTGCGCGCCCACAGGGTCACCTGTGCGTTGCGGGAAAGCAGCGCCGCAACCGTGGTTCCCCAGGAGCCGCCCCCCAGCAGGCCGACTGTGAGTGGTTTCATACTCACGCGACGTCGATTTCTTCCAGGGTGTTGTAGGGCGCGTCGGTTTCCCAGTAGCCGCGCAGGGAAAGCAACTTGCCTTCGTCATTGACGTGGTAGGTGAATACCCCGTGAATCTTCTGTACCACCTGCTTGCCGGGACCGGCGTCAGCGGTCACGGTGAGGTTCACCAGATTGGCGACTTCATTGCCGGCGGCGAAGGATTCCAGGATCTCGATACGAATATCCGCCGGGGCAATGAAATTCTCCCAGAAGGCCTCGCGGGCCGCGGGGCCGCGGTGGCCCTTGCCGACCGGGTCGATGTGCGAAACGCCGATGGGGTCTTCGATGATGGCGTCCTCTGCGTACAGGCCCAGCCAGCCTTCGCGGTTCTTGCTGTGCACGTATTCGCGGGACAGCAGGGCGGCGCGGCGGGCGGGGTGCTCATTCTCGAACATGGCGTGTCTCCTTGGGCAGATGCTGGCCGGTTTTGTATGGCTGGCGCGAGTGTAGCGTGATTGAGCGGTTTCGGGGTAGGGCGGATGTGGCGGGCTGCACGCTCAACCGGACAGGCGTGTGCCGGATCGGGCGGACAGGTAATCGCGCAGGGCGACATAGTCCGCTGCCAGGGTGTCCACATCGAAGGAGGGCAGCCCCGCCCCTGCCGGGTCGGGCTCGAACACCGCCTGCAGCTCCCCAGCGGGGTTCAGCAGCAACAGGGTCACGCCGTGGAGCACCTGGTAATCACCGCTGTCCAGACCCCCCGGTGACGCAGGCTCGAGTTCCGCCAGGATGCCCAGACTGCGTTCAAAGGCCCGCTGGCCCGCCAGGTGCCGGGAGGAGGCAGTCAGTCCGCGCAGGCGCTCATCGAAGAAATCCAGATAGCGGCGCAGGGCTTCCGGCGTGTCCCGGCGGTAGTCGACACTGTAGAAGAGAATGTCCAGGTCCTCGTCATAAGTGAGCGGGATTCGGCTGCGGAAGCGCATCAGTTCCGCGAGGGTGGCGGGGCAGACATCGGGACAGGAGGTAAAGCCGTAGGTCACCAGTGTCCACTGGCCCCGCAGGCTGTCGCGGCCGACCTCGTTCCCGGCGGTGTCCAGGAGCGTGAAGGCCTGCAGGGGGCGCGACTCGGGCAGCAGCACGCCCTGGATCTGCGGCGGTGACAGCGGCCGCCACCACCACAGCAGTGCGGCGACCAGGATAATGCAGGCATTGGCGAGCGCGAAGCCGAGCAGCATGCGCCGCCGTGGCGTCACCGACATGGTCGACCTCCTCAGGTGGCGAGAAACTGCATCCGCATCAGGAAGGTGTGGTCGGCTTCAATGGCCATCAGGGCGACCAGGGCCACTATCGCAAGCAGTGGCAGCAGCAGGACGTACTGCAGCGACAGGCGCTCCCACATGAGGTGCATGAAAATGGCGATGATCAGGCCTGCCTTGAGGAACATGAAGGTCAGGATCAGCGACCAGCGCAGCATGCCCTCGAGGTGGAAATAGTCCACCAGGTAGGAGAAGAAACTGAGCACAAACAGCAGCAGCCAGATCTTCAGGTAGATGCCGATGGGGTGTTGTTGTCCGGTATCGCTTGTCATGGCGGTGACCTCCGCTACCAGAGATAGAAGAATGCGAAGATGAAGACCCAGACCAGGTCGACGAAGTGCCAGTACAGGCCGGCGATCTCGACGATGGCATAACCCTTTTTCTCGTAGTCGCCGCGGGCGACCTTGCGCGCGACGATCGCCAGGTAGATTACGCCGGCGCTCACGTGCAGGCCGTGGAAACCGGTAATCATGAAGAAGGCGGCGCCGAACTGCTCGGCGCCCCAGGGGTTGGCCCAGGGGCGCACGCCCTCGGAAATCAGTTTGCTCCACTCGAAGGCCTGCATGCCCACGAAGCTGGCGCCGAGCACTGCCGTGGCGGCGATCAGCATCACGGTGCGCCGACGGTCGCCCCGATAGGCGTAGTTAACCGCCATGGCCATGGTGCCGGAGCTGGTGATCAGCACGAAGGTCATGATCGCAATCAGCAGCAACGGCATGTAGACGCCGCCGATGGTCAGGGCGAACACTTCACTCACCGGCGGCCAGGCCTCGGTTGCCGCCATGCGCACTTTCATGTAGCCGGTCAGGAAAATACTGAATATGAAGGTGTCCGAGAGCAGGAAGATCCACATCATCGCCTTGCCCCAGGGCATGTCGAAGGTCTGCCTGTCGGCCGCCCAGTCGGCCACCATGCCCTTCACCCCGGGCTGTTCGTAGTCGCTGCTACTGATCTTTCCGGCGTCCATGATGCTGCCCTCAGAAACCGCACAGTGCGGCGAGTGTATTGATGGTCTCCGCGCGGCTGGTCAGCAGTGCGAACAGCACCAGCCAGACGGCAAAGAGGAAGTGCCAGTACTGCGTGCACAGCCCCAGCGGCTGGCTCAGGGTGGCAACACTGTCGTCGTACCAGACCCGGAAGACCACATTCGCCAGCACGATCAGGCCGCCCATGACATGCAGCCCGTGTACCGCCGTCAGCAGGTAGAAGTAGCTGTTAGCGGGGTTGCCGGTCATGTAATAGCCGAGGGACTGCAGGTAGCGCCAGAGCTCCATCTGTGCGACCAGGAAGGCGATGGAGAAGAACACACCGGCACTGATACCTGCCACTGCGAGGTTCAGCCGATCGCGGCGGGCACCTAGCAGGCCCAGTTGCAAGGCCACACTGGCCAGTGCCAGCAGCCCGGTGTTGACCCACAGGCGGCTGGCATCGGTGAAGGGCTGCCAGGGCTGGCCCGCGAGCGCCTGGAAGTCGGGGTACTGCGAGCGCGACAGGAAGGTGATGATGAACAGGAAGAAGAGCACCCCCACGATCGCCATGATGAAGCGCAGAGCGGTGCGCGAGGCGGCGGCCGGGTCCACCGGCGTCAGCACGGCATCGTGGCCCGAGGGTGTCAGCCAGGGTTTTTCCCCGAGGGTCCTGAATACACTCATGTGCCTGTCCCTCCCGCCTTCTCAGGCTGGTTCTGTGGAATGAAGTCTTTCTCGGCGCCGGGGACGCTGAAGTCATAGGCCCAGCGGTGGACACTGGGCAGTTCCGGCCCCCAGTTGCCGTGTTTCGGCGGCACATCGGGTGTCTGCCACTCCAGGCTGGTGGCGCCCCAGGGGTTGTGTCCGGCCGGTTCGCCGCGGCGCAGCGTGCGCACCACGTTGTAGAGGAAGATCAGCTGACTCAGCCCGACGATCAGTGCGGCGATGGTGATATTGGCATTCAGCGTCTCGGCGGATGCGGGGATGAAGTCGCTGCCGCCCATGGCGAAGTAGCGCCGGGGCACGCCCAGAAAGCCCAGGTAGTGCATGGGCAGGTAGACCGCGTAGGTGCCGAGGAAGGTGAACCAGAAGTGCGCCTTGCCCAGGCCCTCGTGGAGCTTGCGACCGGAAATCAGCGGGAACCAGTGGTAGATGGCGGCAAACAGCACCATGATCGGTGACACGCCCATGACCATGTGGAAGTGGGCGACCACGAAATAGGTGTCCGACAGGGGCAGGTCGATGGTGACATTGCCCAGGAACAGGCCAGTCAGGCCGCCGTGGGTAAAGGTAAAAATGAAGCCGATGGCAAACAGCATGGGCACAGTGAGGTGGATGTTGCCCCGCCACAGGGTCAAGACCCAGTTGTAGACCTTGATGGCCGTGGGCACGGCGATGATCAGGGTGGTGGTGGCGAAGAAGAAACCGAAGGCGGGGTGCATGCCGCTGACGTACATGTGGTGCGCCCAGACGAAGAAACTGAGACCACCGATGGCGACGATGGCCCAGACCATCATGCGATAGCCAAAGATGTTCTTGCGTGCGTGGGTGGCGATCACGTCGGAGACCATGCCAAAGGCGGGCAGGGCGACGATGTAGACCTCGGGGTGACCGAAGAACCAGAACAGGTGCTGGAACAGGATCGGGCTGCCGCCGGTGTAGTCCATGGATTCACCCAGGGACACCAGCGCGGGCATGAAGAAACTGGTGCCGATCACCTTGTCCAGCAGCATCATGATGGCGCTGACCAGCAGGGCGGGAAAGGCCAGCAGGCCCAGTACGGTGGCGGTGAAGATGCCCCAGATGGTCAGGGGCATGCGCATCAGGGTCATGCCCCGGGTGCGCGCCTGCAGGATGGTGGTGACGTAGTTGAGGCCGCCCATGGTGAAGGCGACGATGAAAATAGCCAGGGAAATCAGCATCAGGATGATGCCCCAGTCGTAGCCCGGGGTGCCCTGCAGGATGGCCTGGGGCGGGTACAGGGTCCAGCCGGCGCCGGTCGGCCCCCCGGGCACGAAGAAACTGGCCAACAGCACAATGACCGAGAGCAGGTAGGTCCAGAAGCTGAGCATATTGAGGTAGGGGAAGACCATGTCCCTGGCGCCGATCATCAGCGGGATCAGGTAGTTGCCAAAGCCCCCGAGCAGCAGGGCCGTGAGCAGGTAGATAACCATGATCATGCCGTGCATGGTGACGAACTGCAGGTAGGCACTGGGGTCGATGAAGTCGAAGGTGTCGGGAAAGCCCAGCTGCAGCCGCATCAGCCCGGAAAGCACCAGGGCCACCAGGCCGACGAAGATTGCCGTGATGCCGTACTGGATGGCGATGACCTTGTGGTCCTGGCTCCAGATGTATCTGGTGACAAAGCTGTGTGGATCGTGCAGCTCGGCGGGCTGGTCTGCGATGGCGGTATGTTGCATGCCGGTTATCCCTCCGGGACGAGAATCACAGGGTATTCAGGTAGGCCAGCAGGTCGTCGATGGACTGCTCGCGCTGCAGGGCGCGCGCCATCAGGATCATCTGCTTGCCGTGGCGGTCATCCTCGTGATAGCCGCGTATGCCATTGCGAAAGTTCGCCAGCTGCCGGCGCAGATACCAGTCGTGCTGGTCGGCGAGACGTGGCGCCTGCAGGGCGGCGTTGCCCTGGGCGCGCACGCCGTGGCAGGCACCACAAGTGTTGTAGTGAGCCGCGCCGCGCTGAGGGTTGCCCTCGACCGTGGTTTCGGGCTCCGGAACGGGCAGGCTGGCCAGCCAGGCGGAGACATCGCGCACCGCCTGGGGACCGGCGAGCACGCCGGCCATCGGTGCCATCTGCTGTCCCAGGGTGTCTTCCTGGTGGGCGCCGCGCACACCCTGTCGGTAGTGCTCCAGTTGCCGCTGGATATACCAGCCCGGCAGGCCGGCCAGGGCCGGGCCGTTCATTGCCGGGTTGCCCTGCCCGCGATCCCCGTGGCAGGCACTGCAGGGCGCGTAGGCCGTTTCACCGGCCGCGAGGTCGCCCGCGGGGATCCCCTGGACGTCGCTCCAGCTGGATTGCTGGGCCAGCCAGTCGCGGTGGGTGTCGGCATCTTCCACCACCACGGCCCCGCGCATGGCGTAGTGGGCGATACCACACAGCTCCATGCACATGATGTCGAAGCGTCCCTCCCGGGTCGGCGTGAACCACACGTAGCTCACGGTGCCGGGGATCATGTCCATCTTGACCCGGAACTGGGGTACGGCGAAGTTGTGCAGTACGTCGCGGGAGCGCAACAGCACCTTGACCGGGCGTCCCGCCGGCAGGTGCAGGTCATCGTCGCGAATCAGGAGGTCGTCGGCCGCAGCCGGGTCATTCGGGTCGAGTCCAAAAGGGTTCGCCTGGGAAATGAAGCGTGCATCGACCTTGCCCAGGGTGCCGTCCTCACCCGGCAGTCGATAACTCCAGCGCCACTGCTCCCCGAGGACTTCGATCTCCTCCGCGTCCTCGGGAACCTTGATGAAGTCGGCCCAGACCACCAGGCCCGGCGCCAGCATGGCGATCACGCCGACCGCGGTGATGGCGGTCAGCCAGGTTTCCAGCGAGCGGTTCTCGGGTTCGTAGTCGGCCTTCTGGCCGGGCTTGTGTCGGTAGCGGTAGATACTCCAGGCGAGGAACAGGTTGACGGCGACGAAGACGAAGCCGGTGATATAGAGCGTGATATCGACGGTGGTATCCACCGTGCCCCAGTTGGATGCCAGCGGGGTGAACCACCAGGGGCTCCACCAGTGGAACAGGAGTGAACCGAGTACCAGCAGTACCAGGGCAATCACCAGCTTCATGTTGCCTCCCGGGGTGGCGACCCCCGGCTTGCGGAGTGGTCGCCACGACTGTCGTCATTATTGTTATCGGGTCGGGTTGATCAGGGCGCAGTCTTCATGAACCGGTCGAAGCGGTTGCGTACACCCAGGAACCAGCCGGGTGCCGCGGGACCTTCTCCGGCGGCCTCCAGTTTGGGGTGAGACTTCACCACCTCGCGCAGGATGTTTTCCTGTTCGCGCCACACATCGACAAACAGCACGTGTTTGCCTTCGCGGAGGTCATCCTGGAAACGCTGGAAGTCCGAGTGGGGTTCCTGGATCCCGATCAGGCCGCCCTCCCAGGTGCAGAAGCCGAGCACCACAATCGCCAGGAAGATGGGCGGTATCCAGGTAATGGTGTCGGAAATGCCCGTCGACCAGGCGAGCAGCAGCACCAGTGCGGCGCCCACAACACCGATGACTGCGCCCCGCTCCGTTCCGTGGACGACGTCCTTGCGCAGTACGGCTTCCACGTCGTTCAGCTGATGTGCCTTGACCCCGGCGTCGTCTTCGCTGAGCACGTGAATCTGGGGGGTGGCGACACCGGCTGCCTCCAGGTCCCGCTCCACGGTCTCGAGCTCGTCCAGATCGTTACAGATAAAGAAGTGCCGCTTCATTATTTTAATACTCCCGGTCAATCCCTCGGGGAAAAGTATAGCAGTGGGTTTGCGGGCCGCCAGTTTTGTGCGACGCCTCACAGGTGATGCTGTCATCGCCTGATAGTTGTCGTAATTCCCTTCGGGCAGGTTAGGATAGAGCTCTGTGAACATGCCAGGGTCCGGGGGACGCATGACCGGTAAAGAAGACGAGGTCGAAAAGAAACAGGAGGAGCGCGCATCGGTCGATGACGATCGCACCGTCCTGGTGGACGACAGTGAAGCCCCCACGGTCCTGGTCGAAGAGGACGAGAGCCCGGCGGAGGATCAGACTCTACTGACCGGCGACGCTCCAGAGCCTGCTGCGGGCGGTGGTGCGGATGCGCCCACCGTGGTCGCGCCGAGCGCGCCTGACGCCCGGGCCCCCGATGTCGCGAGCCCCGATGACGGCACGGGCGCTAGCGATATCAGCGCAGCCGAGAGGGCGGCCCGGGAAGCGCCCACCCAGGTGCTCGACGCCGCGGGCGGCGCGGAAGATACCGGGACACCGGCCCCCGGCCTGCACACTGCCGCCGACATGCCCACCCGTGCGGTCACCGACCGTGCCACCGAGGCGGCCACCAATGCCGGGGTCTCGCCGCTGACCGGCCGCGCCTACGCACCCCATTCGAGCAATGTCATCAAGGATCGCTTCGTGCTCGAGGCGCGCCTCGGGAAGGGCGGCATGGGGCAGGTCTACAAGGCGCGCGACCTGCGCAAGGAAGAGGCCCGCGACGACAATCCCTGGGTGGCGATCAAGTTCCTGGGGGAAGAGTTTGCCCGTCACCCCAAGGCACTGATCAGCCTGCAGCGGGAAGCCAAGAAGTCCCAGCAGATGGCGCACCCCAATGTGGTCACGGTCTACGATTTCGACCGCGACGGCGACCGGGTCTACATGACCATGGAGCTCTTGCAGGGGGCGCCACTGGGCAGTTGGGAAAAGGTCGACTACGCCGAGGGCAGGAAGCCCGAGGTGCGCGACCTGATCCTGCAGATGGCCAGTGGCCTCGCCTACGCCCACGAGCAGGGCATGGTGCACTCCGACTTCAAGCCCGACAATGTCTTCGTGACCACCCAGGGTCGGGTCAAGATCCTCGACTTTGGTATCGCCCGAATCATGGATACGGCGCTGGAAAAGGATCACTTCGACGCCGGTGAACTGGGTGCCATGACTCTGCGCTATGCCTCCCTGGAGATGCTGCGCCGTGACAACCAGCCGCATCCCTCCGACGATGTCTACGCCCTGGGCCTGATGGCCTACCAGTTGTATACCGGCCACCATCCCTACGGTGGGCGCACGGCCGAGGACGCCCTGGCCAAGGGCTTGAAAGCGACGCCGGTAAAGGGGCTGAAGCGCCACGAGTGGAAGGCGATTGCCCGCGCCATTGAACTCGAGCGGGAGCAGCGGACCGCTTCCGCAGCCCAGTTCATCAAGGAGTTTTCCGGGACCTCGCGGCGCAACCGCATACTCTCCGCCGCGGTCGTGGTGCTGGCGCTGGTGGCCGGCTATTTTGCCTGGCAGGCGGCCCAGCCCGAGGGGCCGGCGGTCCCCTTCGAGGAACTGCCGCCGGTGGTGCAGACGCAGTTCAGCGAGCTGATTTCCCGCGGCCAGCAGTCGGCGCAGATCCAGGACTGGGATGGCGCCGCCCGCTACTATACCCAGGCTTGGGAGTTGCACCCGCGCAACCCCGAGGCGAAGGCGGGCCTGGATCAGCTGGTGGATTACCTGGCGCAAGTGGCACCCACGATGCAGGCCGGGCGGCAGCAGGACTACCTGCTCCAGCTGATGGACGACTATGCGGCGGAAAACGAATACCTGGAGAACCACCCCCGGCTCAAGGCCGCGCGCGAGTCGCTCCGGGCGGCGCTCGAGGATCCGGCCGGTCCGCCCTGACTTCCCGGGCAGTTTCGAGAAGTTCGGGCCAGGCCTCCACCCAGCAGCAGCGGTGGTCGAACCCGGCCTGTATTAGCCAGCCCGCGTCGGGGTGGTGCTTGCGGTAGGCGTCCAGAGTGTCCAGCGGCACAACCTTGTCCCGGTCGCCATGGAGGTGAATCCGGTGCAAGGGGGCCTCGGAGTCAGTTTCCCTGGCCGGGTTCAGCGAGGCACTTAGCGGCAGGTGCCGGTGGTATCGGGTCCAGGCCGCGGTATCCAGATTGGCGGCGATGGTGACCACGGTGGTGGGCAACCGCTGTCGCGCCGCCAGCAGGGTCGCCAGGGTGCCGCCGCCGCTATAGCCGACCAGTAGCAGCGACTGCGCTCCGCTTCGCGCGACCAGCTGCTGCAAGCCGGCATCCAGCGCGGAGACCACAGTTTCCGAATAGCGGCCACCTGTCCACAGGTCGGGGTCGCAGGCGGGGTCCATCTGCCGTTGCAGGTAGCAGGGCCGACCCAGCAGCACCGCCGGCGCCGGGTCCCGCAGTAGTAGCTCCAGCGCCATGTGTCGACGACCGGTCGGGTTCTTGCCGGGCCGATGTCCCCGCCAGGGGATGCCGTCACCGGGCAGGTAGACGCGCAATTCACCGGAGGCCGTCGTCAGTGTGCCCAGAACCGGCAGCCTGAAGCCGCCGGCCTGTACCTGGCTGAGGGGAATGGCGTGGTGTCGGGCCAGGCTCGCAGCGTCGGGCGGGGCGGCACAGCCGGCGAGAAGTGACGCAATCAGCAAAAACGCCCACCGGCCGTTGTCCCTGCAAAGCTTATGCACTATGTTCAGATGTCGATAACAGGTGAAAATCGGGCGTCCCCATGATCAGCACAGTTTTCAGATTTCCCCTGCCGGGCCGCGCGCGGCACTGGCTGGCCGCGCCGTCTGCGGTCTTGGCCGCGCTCCTGCTGCAGGCCTGCGCCAGCCCCGAGGGTTCCATTCCCATTCCCGAGGAGGCCCGGGTACAGGACCTCTACATTGTAGACTGCCTGCTGCCCGGCCAGGTGCGTCAGCTGGGCAATTCCACCTATCTGACACCCCGGCGGCCGACGCGCACCACCGCCCAGGATTGCCGGGTGCGGGGGGGCGAATATGTCGCCTTCGACCGCGCCGACTACAAGACGGCGCTCAAGGTCTGGATGCCCGCCGCGGAGGCCGGCGATGCCGAGGCGCAGAATTCCGTCGGCGAGATCTTCGAGCGCGGCCTCGGCACCGACCCCAACTACCAGGTAGCGGCGCTGTGGTACCGCAAGGCGGCGGAGCAGGGGCACAAGGGGGCACAGTTCAACCTCGGTACGCTGTATGAAACCGGCAACGGGGTTCCCCAGGACAAGGCCATGGCCCTGAACTGGTATCGCAAGGCCTGGGGGCTGTCTGACGACAGCCTGGTCTATGAGTCCGATGCCAAGGCGGCACTGGTGGCCCAGGCACAGGAAAATCAGGCCCTGGAGGCGGAAAAGGCCACCCTGGCGGAGCAATTGGCCGCCGAGCGCGAGGCCCGGGCGAAAGAACGCGAAGCCCGGGCGCGGGAGCGGGAAGCGGCCCGCAGCCGCGAGGCTGAGCTGGCTGCGCGGGCCGCCGATGCGGCGAGTGTCGCCGGGGAGCCCGCGGGAACCGCGGGAAATGAGGCGGACGACGAAGCGGCGGCGATGCCGCTGCAGGCCTCGGAGCAGATTGCCATCGGCGGGCCGGTGCCGGCTCCGGGCAAGGCGGTTGCCCGGGACGGGCGCAATTTCGGGCGTTATTTTGCCCTGGTCATCGGCAACAGTAACTACCGCCACCTGGACCAACTGTCCACGCCACTGACCGATGTGGACCGCGTGGCCGGGATGTTGGCGAGCAAGTATGGTTTCGGTGTCCAGGTACTGCATGACGCCAGCGATGCCGGCGTCATGCGCGCCCTCAACCAGCTCAACGGCGTGCTGGAGGAAGACGACAACCTGCTGATCTACTACGCCGGTCACGGTAATCGCCGGGCCACTGGGGCCTACGAATCGGGCTATTGGCTGCCGGTGAATGCCGAGCCACCGCCGGACGATACCTTCTGGGTGCCCACGGAGCAGGTCAGCAGCCATCTGGCCCGCCTGCCCGCCCGACGCATCCTGGTGGTGACCGACTCCACCTTCGCCGGCCTGCTGGCGGACAACCCCGCCTTCCTGCTGGTCAGTGGCCGGGAGAATCTGCTGTCGGATGCCTACATCGACCTGCGCTTTCCCAACAAGTCGCGCCTGTTGCTGAGCTCGGGCCAGGATCAGCCGCTGCCGAGTGAAAGCAATCCCCAGGTGTCGGTCTTTGCGGACGCCTTTATCAGCGCTCTGCGGGACAACGAGTCGGTGCTTACCGCGCCGGCGCTGTTCCTGGGCATGCTGGATTTGCTCGATGAAAGCCTGCCGGGGCTGGATCCGGAGTTCAAGGCGATCAAGCGCGCGGGGGATGAAGTCGGGGAGTTTTACTTTGTGGCGAGGTAGGGTGGTAGGACCAGGCGGATTCGAACCGCCGACCTCTACCATGTCAAGGTAGCGCTCTAACCAACTGAGCTATGGTCCTCCGAGGCGCGCCATAATACCCGAAAACGGCCGGTTTACAAGAGCCCCGGCACAGAAAAGCCCATCAGTGTGGCTTGGAGGTGCCCGGCGCCGGGCTCTGGTCAATTGAAAAACGCCCCTTCTGCGGGCACTCTGGTGCTGTCTTGTCTTTGCGTGGAGCGCCCTGCCGATGTCCAGGCTCCTGTGGTCCCCGCCGGAATCGCGCCGGCGACAAGCCCGTTTGGCGGGTTTTTCGGCGCATTTACAAAGCCGTCGCGGTGTAGCGGCCGACACGGATTATTTCTCGATTCACGCCTGGGCCCTGGAGCACCCCGAAGCCTTCTGGTCGAGCGTCTGGGATTTCTGTGCTGTCCTCGCTGAGTGCAAGGGCGAGCGCGTACTGGAGGATGGCCAGCACTTTCCCGGCGCCCGCTGGTTCCCCGACGCGCGGCTGAACTTCGCCGAGAACCTGTTGCGACGGCGCGATGAGGGCGTGGCCCTGATCGGCCTGCTGGAAAACGGTCAGCGCCGGGAAGTCACCCATGCAGAACTCTACCAGCGTGTCGCCGGCCTGGCGGCGCGACTGCGCCAGGTGGGCATCCAGCCGGGGGACCGGGTGGCCGGTTTCCTGCCCAACGTGCCGGAGACGGTCATTGCCATGCTCGCTGCCGCCAGCCTGGGTGCGGTGTGGTCCTCCTGCTCCCCCGATTTTGGTATCAACGGCGTGCTGGATCGCTTCGGGCAGATACAGCCCCGGGTGCTGTTCTGCGCCGATGGCTACTACTACAACGGCAAGGCCATCGACTGCCTGCCCCGGGCCCGGGGTATTCTGGCGGAGATTGACAGCGTGGAGCAGCTGGTGGTGGTGCCGGTGCTGTCCGACGCGCCCGACCTGGCCGGACTGCCCGGTGCGGTACTGTTTGACGATTACGCCGATCCGGCAGCCACCGGCATCGACTTTGCCCGGCTGCCCTTCGACCATCCCCTCTACGTGATGTATTCCTCCGGCACCACGGGTGTACCCAAGTGCATTGTCCACGGCGCTGGCGGCACGCTACTGCAGCATCTCAAGGAACACCAGCTGATGTGCGACATCGGCCCGGAGGATGTGTTTTTCTATTTCACCACCTGCGGCTGGATGATGTGGAACTGGCTGGCCAGCGGCCTGGCCAGCGGTGCCACCCTGGTGCTCTACGATGGCTCGCCCTTCGCCCGCAAGGGGCGATTGCTGCTGGATGCCATCGATCGCGAGGGGATCACGGTCTTTGGCACCAGTGCCAAATTTCTCGCCGCCCTGGAGAAGACCGGTATTGTGCCCCGGGAGAGCCACCGTCTGGACAGTCTGAAGACCATTCTCTCCACCGGTTCGCCCCTTTCCCACGAGAGCTTTGCCTGGGTCTACGAAGCGGTGAAGGCGGATGTCTGCCTGTCCAGCATTTCCGGTGGTACGGATATTCTCTCCTGCTTCGTCGGTGGCTCGGTGACCCTGCCGGTGTGGCAGGGGGAGATCCAGGCCCCGGGTCTGGGTATGGCGGTCGCCATCTGGAACGAGGCGGGGCAGTCGGTAGTGGAGGAGAAGGGCGAACTGGTCTGCACCGCGCCTTTTCCCAGCTGTCCCCTGGGCTTCTGGAACGACCCCGAGGGGCAGCGTTTCCACGAGGCCTACTTCGACCGTTTCCCGGGCGTATGGGCCCACGGGGACTACGGCGAAATCACTGCCCACGGCGGCTTCATCATCCACGGGCGCTCCGACGCGGTGCTCAACCCGGGCGGGGTGCGCATCGGCACGGCGGAGATTTACCGCCAGGTGGAGCAGGTCGAGGAGGTGCTGGAGAGCATCGTCATCGGCCAACAGTGGCAGGACGATGTCCGCGTGGTGCTGTTCGTGGTGCTGCGCGAGGGCGTGGTCCTGGACGATGCCCTGCGCCAGCGTATCCGCGAGCAGATCCGCCGCAATACCACGCCGCGGCATGTGCCGGCGAAGATCCTCCAGGTGGCAGATATTCCACGCACCTTGAGCGGCAAGATCGTGGAGCTGGCGGTACGCAACGTAGTGCACGGCGAGCCGGTAAAGAACACCGACGCCCTGGCCAACCCCGAGGCCCTGGACTTGTACCGGGACCTGCCCGAGTTGCAGTAAGGGTGCGCTGCGCCGGCACAGTCCGGCATCAGGCTTCCACCGATTTCAGGCTTTCTCCAGCCTCAGGCTTTCCGCAACCCCAGGCTTTCCGCAAGCTCAGGCTTCGACCGGCTGATTCCGCTCATCCCGCGGGGATTTTTCCATGGGGTGGGTTTCCACGGTGCCAAACAGCCAGTCGTAGAGCAGGGTGATGGTGGCGTAGTTGCCCCGGTGCATGTCCAGGTGGTGGGCATCGTGTTTCATGGCGATCCAGTTCACCGTTCGGAAGGGGAAGCGGTTGAGATCGATGCGGCAGTGGTTCACCTGGTTCAGTTGGGTGAATACCAGGGTGGAGAGCAGGATGGTTGCGACCTGGAAAGGTGCCAGTCCGGCCAGCCCCAGTACCACGATAGTGACGAAGTACAGCGCGATGCCAATAAAGATCTCCCAGGGGTGCAGCAGGTGGGAGTCGATGGAGGTGATGCGGCTTCGGGCCTGGTGGTGGACCGCATGCACCCGGCGCAGGTAGCCCTGGCCGTGGAACAGGAAACGGTGCACCAGGTAATAGAAAAAGTCGTAGACCATCAGGATCAACACCACATCCAGAGCGATTCGCCACAGGGGCTGTGCCTCCAGGGTGACGAAGAAAGGCAGGATGGCGACATAGAACACCAGATTGACGGCCCCGCCGACTTTCTGGCTGTTCTTGACCCGGTGATGGTACTTCTTGCCCTGCTCGCGCCACTTTTTCTGATTGGCTTCCCGGTTCTGGCTGCGCGCCTCGGCGAAGGCGGGCACCTGAAAGGCCAGCCATTGCAGCACTTTCATCGAAACGATCAGCAGCACCAGTGTTACCAGGCTGGCCTGCCAGTTGTAGGTGAACTCCATGACCCGCGTCCTCCACTGGGCAAAGCTGCCACGACGGTTTGCGTGCGGTTATAGTAAATCTGTATTGACATATGGTCAACTGTGATTGATTAAAGTGCCGGGTGCTGCGGCGGCCTTGTATTTCAGGGCCCGCCGCGCCAATCTTGCGCCAGAGTCGGGGAGCGGGAAGCGGGAGGAGTGTGCGCCTTATGCAGGGCAATTTTGACGTCATCATTATCGGTGCCGGCATCATCGGCCTCTCCACCGCCTGGCAACTGGCCAGGCGCAGTCGCTTGCGCGTGCTGGTGCTGGAAAAGGGGGCCGGCGTCGGCGAGGGTTCCACCGGCGCTTCCTCGGCAGTCTGCCGCTACCGCTACTCCCTGGATACCGTAGTGCAGCTGGCCCGGGACGGTATTAAGGCCTATCGCCACTGGGAGGAATTTACCGGGCTGGCCGAGCCCGCGGCCCGCTTCGAGCAGGACGGTGTACTCTGGCTGACCGGCCAGAGCGCGGGCTGGGCGGCTCGGGAGCATGCCCGCATGCAGGGGCTGGGTATTGCCACCGAAGTGCTCAAGGACAGCGACCTGGCGGAGCGCTTCCCGGCGCTCTCCACCTGCACCCTGGCACCGGATCTCGAGACCGGCGAGGAGCATGACTGCGTCGGTGGCGGTGAACACTTCTTCGAGGTGGAGGGGGGCTACATGGACCCGACCGCGGCGGCCTCGGACCTGCTAGCTGCCTGCCGTGGCGCCGGTGTCACGGTGCACTTCAATGCGGCGGTGGCGGAGATACGGCAGGCCGGTGGCGCCGTGACCGGCGTGAGCCTGGCCGACGGTTCGCACTACGCGGCCGGCTGCGTGGTCAATGCCGCCGGCCCCTGGTGCAATGTCCTGCTGCACAGCGCCGGCCTGTCCCTGCCCTGGCGACTGAGTCCCACGCGCATCCAGATCGTTTACCTGGACCTGCCGCCGGCGCTGCAGACAGCGCTGCCGGTCACCGTGGATATGGACGCCGGGATCTATTTCCGGCGCCAGAATCGCGGCCAGCAGCTGGTGCTGGGCTCGACCCTGGAAAGTGACGAGCAGGAGCGGGTGGCGGACCCGGAGAACTTCAACCGCCTGGCCGACGACAGCTTCATGCAGGCCAAGCTGCACGCCCTGCACCACCGTATTCCCTCACTGCCCTACACCGGGCGGGTGACCTCCTATTGCGGGCTGTACACGGTGAACGAGCAGGATGTGCACCCGGTGATCGGTCCCACGCAGCTGGCGGGTTTTTACCTGGCCAATGGCTTCTCGGGTCACGGCTTCAAGCTGGCTCCGGCGGCCGGGGCCCTGCTGGCGCGGATGATCAGTGGCGAGCAGGATGCCTTCGATACCACAGCCGACCCGGCCTTCTTCCGGGTCGATCGCGCGCCGATTGCCCTGAGCAGCAAGTCGGTGCTGGCCTGAATCACCTGCTGCGATCAGGCGGAAGTGGCCCCCGGCATACCCGGAGGGCTGCCTGGGAGAGGCGCCGAGCCGGTCTCAGAGCCGGTCGGCGGCGATAAAGGGGCCGTCGACACAGAGGCGGCGACCGCTGGGGGTGGCGCAGGCGCCGCAGATGCCGACCCCGCACTTGGTCAGGTAGTCGATGGCACTGAAGATGCGGCTGTCATCACAGAACTCCCGCTGCACGGCAATTGCCGCGTGCACCATCGGCTCGGGGCCGCAGTTGTAGAACACCAGGTTGGCGCGCTCGTCGTCGCTCATGCCCGCCAGGCGCTCCCGCAGCAGCTCGGTGACCCGGCCGTGGTACCCGGCGCTGCCGTCGTCGGTGGCCACGTGGACCTCGGCGATTTCCCGGCACTCGTCCAGGAAGTAGAGGCGCTCCGCGGTACGGGCACCGGCAAACACCTCGGCGTTGCCGAAGTCCCGCGCCGCCTGGTAGACCGCCGCCAGGCCGGTGCCGCCCGCCACCGCCATGATGCGGGCATCTTCCGGCGGTTCCACCGGGATGCCGTGGGGGCCGCGGACATAGGCCTCGGTGCCAACCGGCAGGTCCATCAGGCTGTGGGTGAACTGGCCGACATCGATGACCACCAGGGAGAAGGGATCGTCGGTGAGAGCGGAGAAGGGCTTTTCGCCCACCCCCGGCACCCACAGGAAGACAAATTCACCCGCCTGGATGTTCACCTTGCGGTCGAAGGTGAGCAGGGTGATGTCCTCGCAGACCCGGCGGTTTTCCACCAGGGTGACCGGGCGGAAGCCCATGTCGATGTCGTAGCGGATGTGCGATTCGGCGCGTTCGCTGCCGTGCTCCAGGTCGCGCTGCAGGGCCTGGAAATAGTCGCCGATCTCGTCGGTAGTCAGGCCTACCAGCGCGGAGCCGATACCCACCACCGAGGCGCCCGCATCGAGAAAGGCGCGCACGTCACCGGCACTGCTGGCACCGCCGCAGCCGATCAGCGGCAGGTCCACCGCGGCGGCGACTTCCCGCAGGCACTTCAGGGCGATCGGCAACACCGCCTTGCCGGACATGCCGCCCATGCCGTTGCTCAGCACGGGGTGGCCATGTGCCGCGGTGTAGCCGGGACCGAGCGTATTGATGGCGCACAGACCATCGGCACCGCCCTCGGCGGCAGCCCGGGCGATCGCCGCGATATCGCTGGTGTTCGGGGTCAGCTTGGGAATCACGGGGATATCCACCACCGCCTTGACCGCCGCGGTGATCTCCCGCACCAGCTCCGGGTCCTGGCCCATGGCCATGCCATAGCCCTTGGCATGCGGGCAGGAGAGGTTCAGCTCCAGACCATCGGAGACCGGCGCCAGCAGCTTCGCCACCTCGACAAATTCCTCCACCGAGCCACCGAAGATCGAGGTGAGCAGAAAGCGGTCTTCCGGCACCCGCAGCTTGCGGAGCAACTCAAGGGATTGCTCCGCCCCCGGGTTGGTCAGTCCCACCGCGTTGACGAAGCAGCCGGGGGCGTACTGGCTCAGCACCGGCTCCCGATAGCCCGCGCGGGGGGACAGGCCGATGCTTTTGGTCGTCACCACACCGACCTCGGGCATGTGGTCAAAGACATACTGGATGATGGATGTGGCGGTGGTCACGATGCCCGAAGGGATCGTGAAGGGGCCGGACAGGGTCTTTCCCAGGAACTCGGTTTTCAAGGCGGTGCTCGGCAATTTTCAAGGGGGTGGGTGGGGGCGCACAGTATAGCGCCTGGCCCGCGGGGAGTCGAAAATTGCCGCTGCGTTTCAGGTGCCGCAGAAGGTGCGGCGTACCCGCTGTTCCTCGGTGGCGGGCAGGGCGTAGTCGCGGTCGGCCGGGTCGTAGTCGAAGGGGCGGGTGACCCGTTCCAGCAGGCGGTGGAAGGGGGCGAAGTCGTCGTCCCGGGTGGCTGCCTGGATGACCGCCTCAACCTGGTGATTGCGGGGGATGAACACGGGATTGGCCCGGACCATGGCGGCCCGGCGCTCCGCCGGGTCTGCACCCTCGCGCGCCAGCCGCTCGCGCCAGCGCGCCAGCCAGTCGTCAAAGCGCTCCGGCAGGGTGAACAGCGCTGCCACGCTGCCGGGACCGTCCGGGTCGGGCCCTGCCAGATCCGCCAGACGGCGGAAGGTCAGGGTGAAATCGCTGCCCGCCGCCTGCATCAGCTCGTGCAGTTCGCCGACCAGGGCGTCGTCACCGCTTTCCCGGGTGGTGAAGCCCAGCTTGGCCTGCAGGCCCACCCGGTGCGCCGCCTCGAAATGCTCTCCGAAGGTATCCGCCGCGGCCTGTGCCAGGGCTACCGCGCGCTCGCTGTCGCTGTGGATCAGCGGCAGCAGCGCCTGGGCCAGGCAGGCCAGGTTCCAGTGGGCAATACCCGGCTGGTTGCCCCAGGCGTAGCGCCCCTGACGGTCGATGGAACTGAACACCGTCGCGGGGTCGAAAGCCTCCATGAAGGCGCAGGGGCCGTAGTCGATGGTCTCGCCGCAGAGCAGCATGTTGTCGGTGTTCATCACCCCGTGAATGAAACCCAGCAGCTGCCAGCGGGCCACCAGCGCCGCCTGTCGCTGGATCACAGCCTCCAGCAGGGCCAGGGCGGGCTTGTCGCTGTCCCGGCGCTCCGGGTAGTGGCGGGCGAGGGTATGTTCCACCAGGGCATGCAGGGAATCCGTGTCCTTGCGGGCGTAGAAATACTCCAGCGTGCCGATGCGGATATGACTGCTGGCCACCCGGGCGAGGATGGCACCGGGGAGCGCCTGCTCGCGGTATACCGGCTCACCGGTGCTGACCGCCGCCAGGGCGCGGGTCGTGGGTACGCCCAGTGCCGCCATCGCCTCGCTGAGGATGTATTCCCGCAGTACAGGCCCGATGGGCGAGCGGCCATCCCCGCCGCGGGACCAGGGCGTGGGGCCGCTGCCCTTGAGCTGCAGGTCGAAGCGCCGGCCCTCCGGGGTGAGAATTTCCCCCAGCAGCAGCGCGCGTCCATCCCCGAGCTGAGGGTTGAAGCTGCCGAACTGGTGGCCGGCATAGGCCGCCGCCAGCGGTTCTGCACCGGGGAAGGGGGCGTTGCCCGCCAGTGCTGCGGTTCCCGCCGGGGAGGCCAGCCAGTCGGCGTCCAGGCCCAGGCCGGTCGCCAGCTCCCGGTTGACGCGAATCGGGGTCGGGGCGGCAACGGGTACCGGGTCCATCCGCCGGAAGCAGGCCTCCGGCAGGCGGCTATAGCTGTTGTCGAAATGAAATGCAGTCATCGTGGTCTTTACTGTAGCACCCGGGACTGGCAGATTACACGCCGATAACTAGAGTCGGGCCCACCCGGCAGACAGGAGAAAATAGCATGAGTGGTAGCTGGGACACCCTGATCCACGACGCGCTGGTGTTTGACGGCACCGGCACCCCCCCGCAAACCCTGGATATCGCCATCAAGGACGGGCGCGTGGCCGCCCGCGGTCAGGGGCTGCCCCGCGGCGAGGCGGCGCGGGTGGTGGATGGCACCGGGCAGTGGCTGATGCCGGGCCTGTTGGACATTCACACCCACCTCGACCTGGAAGTGGACCTGGACCCGCGCCTGCCGGAGGTGGTTCGCCACGGCACCACCACGGTGCTGATGGGTAACTGCAGTTTGGGTACCTGCTTCGGCAAGCAGCTCGAGGGCGAGCAAAACCCCATCGTCGACTGCTTCACCCGAGTGGAGAACATCCCCAAGAAGGTGCTGTCGAAGTGCGTGGAGGCGATTACCTGGGACAGTACCGAGGGTTATCTGGAGCACCTGGACAGCCTGCCCCTGGGGCCCAATGTGGCCAGCTTTGTGCCCCACTCGATGTTGCGGGTGGAGGTCATGGGGCTGCAGGACAGCATTAGCCGCGACCCCACCGACGCCGAGCTGAGGGAGATGGAAAACCTGCTCGAGGAGGCCATGGCCCAGGGCTACCTGGGCATGAGCACCGATGGCCTGCCCTTCCACTACCTGGCCAATGCGCCCAATACCGATCAGCGCATCCCCACCCAGTTTGCCAGTTACAAGGAGCTGAAGCGCCTGCTCGGGGTGGTGCGCCGCTACGATCGCGTCTGGCAGACCACGCCCTTGCTGGAGAATCGGGCCAAGGCGCTGTTCTATTTCCTGCTCAGCAGTGGCCGCCTCTACGGGCGTACCCTGAAAACCTCGGCGCTGTCGGCGATGGAGTTCGTGCTGGCACCGAAGGCTTCCAATGCCTTCCTCGGCCTGGCCTCCCTGATCAACAGCCGCCTGCTCAAGGGGCGCATCCATTTCCAGGCCCTGGCGACCAACTTCCGGGTCTGGTCGGACGGTATTGTCAGCCCGCTGTTCGAGGAGCTGGATTCCACCTGCAAGTTGATTGCCAAGGAATACGACGATGTCGCGGGGCGGCGCGCCCTGCTGGATGATCCCGCCTTCGTCGAGGAATTCCGGCGCGAGTGGCAGCACGGTCGCGTCGGGCGCAACCTGGCGACCCTGAAAACCCACCTGGGCTTCCCCGACAAACTGGTAGTACGCGACCTGCAGCGCATGGTCTTCGACGGGGCTCCGGTACCCGAGTGGGAGGGGGAGACCCTGCAGGCAGTGATGGAGCGCCTGCAGCGTTTCCAGTCGGGAGACCAGGGCGAGGCCCGTTCCGAGGTTGAGCGCGAAGCCTTCGAGGGCTTTGGCGAGCCCGTGGCGGATGACGCCGATTTCATGCTGGCGCTGTTGCGCCGTTACGACAAGCGCTTCCGCTTCTGGGTGGACGTGGCCAACAAGGACAATGTTGCCACCCTCGACCTGCTGCTGCACCGCAACACCCTGCCTGGCTTCAACGATTCCGGCGCTCACATTACCAACATGGCCTTCTTCGACAGCAACCTGATGGGCCTGAAGCTGGCCCAGGCGCAGGGCCTGGACACGGTCAGCACGCTGGTGCGGCGTCTGACCCGGGAGCCGGCGCAATTCTTCGGGCTGGATGTCGGCAGCCTGGAGATCGGTGCCCAGGCGGATATTGTGCTGATCGACCCGGAGCAACTGCGCGCGTGGGATACCAATAGCCACCGCGAGTTCGTCTACCGCGAGCTGTTCGACCACCGGCAGATGGTCAATCGCTCCGACGGCGTGGTCAGCCGGGTGTTCATTGCCGGCGAGCCGGTGTGGGAGAACAACGCTTACACCGACGCCCTGGGCAGCCGACCCCTGGGCCGGGCGCTGCGGGCGGCCTGAGGCGCCGGGACCAGGGCTCCAGGACTGCCGGCCTCGCGACGGCCTATTCCGGTGTCGCGGGTGCCTCCTCGCGGTCGCCCCCGAGCAGGCGCTGCAGCAACCGCCCGGCTTCCTTGCGGGCCTTGCCTTCCAGCTCGTTGCGCGCCAGGTCGGCGAGAATGCTCTCGGCATCGACCCGGCACCAGTCCTTCGGTGACGTGCCCAGCTGGCCACGACACTTCACGGGCCAGTCGATGGCGGCCAGGCGCGGGTTGATCCGGCAGGCCCGGTCTGTCTCGCCAAGCCCCTCGGACAGCCGCGCGCGCAACTCGGCGCGCAGGTCGCCGGAGAGCAGCGCCAGGCGCCCGTCGCCACGCAGCTCGATGTGCTCCAGACTGCCCCGCAGCGGGTCCAGTCGCATCTGGCCGTCGGCAAAATGCAGGGTGGCGTGCAGAGGGCGCAGCTCGGTATCGGCTGGAAACGCCGTGCTGAGGGCTTCCTGGTTGACTTGCGCCACCACCTGGCAAAGCATGCCTTCGACACCGATATCGCGCAGGGTAAGCGCGTCACTGTCCAGCTCCACGGTGCCACTCAGGCTCTGCAGCAGCTCGTCGGTCTCGGCACCCTCGGCGCGCAGTTGCCACTGCAGGTCGCCTTTGCCCTGCAGGCCGGCTTCCAACTCCATCGCCTGCAGCAGTGCTTCCAGGGACAGTCCGCTGAGTTTGCCCTCCAGGGCATAGCGATTGGCCGTTTCGCCGATCCAGATGCTGCCCTGGGTAGCCAGCTGTCCCTGGTGCAGATCCCCGGTCAGGGAGTCGATGCGCAGGTCACCGCCAGCGCGCAGGCGAAGTTGCAGGATCACCGTCGTCAGGGGGTGTTGTTGAATCTGCAGGCGCTCTGCCCGGAGCGTGGCGCGCATGTCCGCAAGCTGGAACTCGCCGCTGCCATTTTCCAGGGTCACCCTGGGCTCGCCCGATGCCTCGCGCACGATCGCCTGCAGGTCCTGTAGTTGCAGATTCTCCAAGCCCGCCGCCGTCAGCAGACGCCCTTCCAGTGTCAGCGTAAGCGGCTCGTCGCCCGGGACGGTCAGGTCCAGGCTGATGGGCGTTGGCTCGCCGGCGAGATTGATATCCCGGGCTTGGAAGCTATTGATCAGCAGTGGCTCGCCCGCGGTTTTGCCGGGCTGGGGGGGCAGAAAAACCCGGGCCTGGCGAATGCTCAGGCTGTCGATTTCCGCTCGCCCCTGTAGCAGGGGCAGCAGTTTCGCCGCCAGGCTGAGGGTTTCGGCGCGTACCCGGGTGGGGGACTCGCCGGGCAGTGTCAGTTCCGCGTCGCCGAGTGCCAGGGCCAGCTCCGGAAACAGGCGCAGACTGCTGTCCCCGTGCACTTCCAGCACTGCGCCGGTGCGCTGTTCCAGCTGCGTGGCGGCGAGGCTCACCAGGCGCTGCTGGTCCACCAGGAGCCAGGCCAGCAGGCCGCCCAGGGCGATCAGCAGCAGTGGCAGGCCAATGATCAGCAGAAGCAGACGTCGCATGGCAGGTCTCCCTTGGCGTAGTGGTCTGGCTCATCCTAGCAGAGAGCCCCCGGCGGAACAGCTTTAGTGCCGCGCCTCGCGAAGTAGCAGGACCAAGGGCATGGCCAGCAGGTTGATCCACAGCAACAGCAGGAAGTCGTTGGCAAAGGCGATTTCCGCGGCCTGGCGCTGGACCTCACCGATCAGCATGCCGGGTACCGCGGTCAGGGTGGAGGTGTCCGGCAGCAGGGCGAGCAGCGCCGGGTCCGGCTGCAGGCGCTCGGACAATTCCTGCTGGTTGATCCACAATTTGCGGGTCAGTACCGACATGACAATTGCCACACCGATGCTGTTGCCGAGGTTCCGCGCCAGGCTGTAGAGCCCCGCCCCCTCGTTGCGCAGCTGCGGGTCGAGGGTGGCGTAGGCCAGCGTGGTCGTGGGTACCACCACCAGGCCGAGGCCCAGGCCCTGCAGGAGCCCGGTGATGATCAGGTCGCGGGTCCCCACCTCCAGGGTGAAGCCGCTCATCTGCCAGAGCGACACGCAGAGCAGGCTCATGCCCGCCAGAATGACCGCCCGGGCGTCGACGTAGCGCAGCAGCCGTGGCGCGGCGAGCATGCCCGCCATGGTGCCGATCCCCCGGGGCATCAGGACCATGCCGGCGGTCATTACCGGATAGCCCTGCCACTGCTGCAGGAAGGGTGGCATCAGCGCCATGGTGGCCAAGAGCACGATGCCCAATAGGAAGGTGAACAGGGTGCCGGTGACGAAATTGCGGTCGCGGAACAGGGCCGGGGACAGGAAGCTGTTGCGGTTGCCGACGCTGTGTACGGTAAACAGGTACATCGCGAGCAGCGCCAGCAGGCAGTAAATCTGTATTTCCAGCGCCTCGAACCAGTCCACATGCTCGCCGCGGTCCAGCAGCAGCTGCAGGCAGGCCACCGCCAGGGCCAGCAGCAGGAAGCCGCCGAAATCCATGCGCTGGCGCTCCCGGGGCGAGGGCGCGATGGTCAGCCAGATGCCGACAAAGGAGATGATGCCCAGGGGCACGTTGATGTAGAACACCCAGCGCCAGGAATAGGCGTCAGTGAGCCAGCCGCCCAGGGTCGGCCCGAGAATCGGGCCGAGCATGACGCCCATGCCCCACAGGCTCATGGCGGAGGCGTGTTTCTCCCGCGGGTAGCTGTCCAGCATGATGGACTGGGACAGCGGTGCCAGCGGGGCACCGAAGACGCCCTGGAGAATGCGCCAGAAGACCATTTCCTCCAGCGAGCCGGCCTGGCCACAGAGCATGGAAGTGAGGGTAAAGCCGACCACGGCGGTAAGCATGACCTCGCGGCGCCCGTAGCGCTTGGCCAGGTAGCCCACGGGCAGGGTCATGATGGCGGTGGCTACAATGTAGGAGGTCAGCACCCAGGTGATCTGGTCGCTCCCGGCGCCCAGGTGGCCCTGCATGTGGGGCAGGGCTACATTGGCGATGGTGGTGTCCAGTACCTGGATGATGGTGGCCAGCATCACACTGGTGGTGGCCAGCCATGGCAAGTGCAGTCGCGGGCTCACGGGAGCAGGGCGGTGAGCGTATCGCCGGGTTGGTTGATGGCGGCAGCGACAGCCTCGCGGACATCAATGTGCACCTCGGCACTCATCCCGGGGCGCAGGGTGTAGTCCCGTGCGGGCATGGCCAGGCGCAGCCTGACCGGCACCCGCTGTACCACCTTGACCCAGTTGCCGCTGGCATTCTGGGCGGGGATCAGGGCGAATTCCGAGCCACTGGCCGGGCTCAGGCTCTCCACTTCGGCTTCCAGTGTCAGCCCGGGGTAGGCATCCACTTCCACACTGGCGGGCTGGCCAGCGCGGATGTGTTCGAGCTGTGTCTCTTTCAGGTTCGCCTCTACCCATACCGTATGCGTGTCCATCACGGTCAGGAGGGGGAGGCCACCATGGGCCATTTCACCCACCTGGGGTACTTCGTTGGCGATGGTGCCGGCGACCGGTGCCGTGATGCGGGTGCGCTCCAGCTGATAGCGGGCCCGATCCAGCTGGGCCTGGGCCACGCGCACGTCTGCCTGGGCCTCCAGGGGCGCCTCCGGGCTGCCTCCGAGTTCGGCGCGCAGGGCCGACAGCTGCTGGGTGGTAATCGCAATCTGCGAGCGGGCACGGGCCAGTTCCTGGCGCGCCTGGTCCAGCTCGGATTCGCTGATGGCGCTGGGGCCCATTTTCTCGCTGCGCGCCAGCTGGCGCTCATAAAAGGCGGTATCGCTGCGCGCCTGCTCCAGGTTTGCCGCGACCTCCTGGTAATCGGCGCGGCGCGCCTCGACCTGGTTGCGCACCAGGGCCAGGTTGGCCTCCGCCTCGGCGACCGCGATGCGATAGGGGGTATCCTCTATCTGCACCAGCAACTGGCCGGCTTCGACCGCCTGGTGGGCGCGCACGGGAACCTCGACGATCTTGCCGGAGACCTCGCTGGAGAGGGCCAGTTTGTCGGCCTTGAGGTAGGCGTTTTCCGTGCTGACACTGCCGCGGCCGCCAAAAACCAGCCACAGGGTGACCAGGCCGGCGACCGCAATGCCCGCGCCCATGGAAAGATGTCGACCTGTCCGTGTCACTCGCTTGATTCCTCCTTTGCCAGATTTGCGCGTACGCGTGCCAGAAGCCCGCTCAGCTGCTCCACTTCCGTCTTGCTCAGGCCCGCCAGGGCGTCGCTCCGGGTCAGGTTGGCCACGTTGCGCAGGGTATCCAGAACCGGTTCCGCCGCCTCGTGCAGGTAAATGCGGAAGCAGCGACGGTCGCCCTGATCCCGGCGGCGCTCCACCAGCCCCTCCTGCTCGAGGTTGTCCAGCTGACGGGCCAGACTGATGGGCGCCACATCCATCCGCTCCGCCAGTTCGGACTGCTTCAGGCCCTGCTCCCGGGTCAGTTGGTAGAGCACCTGCCAGCGCGAGGTGCTCAGGCCGTGTTCCTTGGCATAGCGATCGAAGGTCCGCCGCAGCAGGCGGGCTGCCTGGTGCAGCTCCATGGTCATTTGCGAGGCGGTTTCCCGAACCGTGGGCATTCCGGACTCCCTTAATTGAAAGTACGCTTATTATAAGCATGCTTACTAATTTGGCAAGCCCGAAGCTGTCGGCTGTGCCTTTTCCGGCGTGACCGGGCCTGAATCTGCTACAGTCGTGTTCCCCGAAAGAGCCCGGAGAACGCCGCAAGCATGGAAAAGATCGCCCGCGCCACCATCAACCCGATCAAGTCCCTGAACCTCCTGTCCCGGGCGGAGATCGAGGCCTTCACCACCACCCGCAAGGACCTGTTTGACCTCTATCGGCGTTGCGCACTGGCGATCCTCAACACCGACAGCAACCAGGATGACGCGTCGGAAATCTACGCGAATTTCGCCGATTTCGATCTGCGCCTGGTGCCCCAGCCCCGGGGCCTGCGCATCGAGCTGTTCAATGCCCCGGCCCAGGCCTTTGTCGACGGGCGCATGATCCGCGGCATTCAGGAGCACCTTTTCGCCGCCTTGCGTGACATCGTCTACACCGACATGAAGATGTCCGCGGATGCCCACAACGGGCACCTGGACGCCACCAACCAGGTCTTCCGCATCCTGCGCAATGCCGACATTGTGCGGCCCGACGTGCCGCCGCGGCTGGTGGTCTGCTGGGGCGGCCACGCCATTCCCCGGGAGGAGTACGACTACGCCAAGGATGTCGGCTACGCCTTCGGCCTGCGTGGACTGGATATCGTCACCGGCTGCGGGATCGGTGCCATGAAGGGGCCGATGAAAGGGGCGGCAGTGGGGCACGCCAAGCAGCAGATCAAGGAGGGCCGCTATATCGGCATCAGTGAGCCGGGCATTATCGCCTCGGAGTCGCCCAATGCCATTGTCAATCAGCTGGTGATCATGCCGGATATTGAAAAGCGCCTGGAGGCCTTCGTGCGCCTGGCCCACGCCATTGTCGTGTTTCCCGGTGGCGTGGGTACTGTGGAGGAGGTGCTCTACCTGCTGTCGATCCTCATGCACCCCGACAACCGCCACAGCCTGCCGCTGGTCTTTGCCGGGCCCGCCCATTGCGCGGAATATTTCCAGGAGCTGGAGCGCTTCCTGGTCACCTGTCTTGGGGAGGAGGTTCGGCAGCACTACCAGGTGATTCTCGGCGAGCCGCACCGGGTGGGGCAGGCGGTGCGTACGGCCGTTCAGGATGTCCATGCCCGGCGCCGGCGCAACCAGCAGGCCTACTACTACAACTGGGAGCTGGAGATCGCGCCGGACCTGCAGGACCCTTTTCTGCCCACCCACGCCAACATGGCGGCCCTGGAGCTGCATCGCGGGTTGCCCTGTCATCAGTTGGCCAGCCAGTTGCGACGCGCGTTTTCCGGCATGGTGGCGGGAAACGTCAAAAGCTTCGGTATCGAACAGGTGCGTCGCCACGGTCCGTATACCCTCCACGGGGAGCGGGATCTGCTGGCCGCGACCGACCGCCTGCTGCGCATGCTGGTACGCGAGAAGCGCATGAAGCTCGGGGAGGGTGAAGGCGAGTACCGGCCCTGCTATCGTATTGCGGCAGCCTGATAACCTAAATCGAGCGGCGGCGCTCGTGCCCGACAGACTGTGCTGCCGCCGACAGGTGCCGAGGAGGCCCCGCCATGAAGATTCTCTATCGCAGTGCCTTTGCCCTCGCCGCAGATATCCGCGAAGGACGGCTGAGCTCTCGGGAGGTGGTGGCCTTTTTCCTGGAGCGTATCGAGCGCCTCAATCCGGCCTTGAATGCGGTGGTGGCACTAGATCCTGAAGGCGCCCTGGCGCGCGCGGAGGCCGCCGACCAGGCGGTGGCCCGGGGCGAGTTCTGGGGTCCCCTGCACGGGGTGCCGGTGACCATCAAGGACGCCTTTTGCACCCGGGGGCTGGTGAGCACCGGCGGTGACCCCCGGCGCCGCGACGCGATGCCCGAGGTCACTGCACCGGCGGTGCAGCGCTATATCGATGCCGGTGCCATTGTTCTCGGCAAGACCAACGTGCCCTTCATGAGTGCGGACCTGCAGGCCTACAACGAGATCTATGGCGCCACCAACAATCCCTGGAACACCGGGCGCACCTCGGGGGGCTCCTCGGGCGGTGCGGCGGCGGCCCTGGCGGCCGGCCTCACGCCACTGGAGCTGGGCAGCGATATCGGCGGGTCGATCCGCACGCCCTGCCATTTCAACGGCGTCTTCGGCCACAAGACCAGTTACGGTATTGTTCCCCATGGTGGCCACATCCCACCCGGGGAAGGGGTCCTCTCGGAACCCGACCTGTCGGTGGTCGGTCCCCTGGGAACTTGCGTCGAAGACCTCGAGCGCGCACTGGACCTGTTGGCGGGGCCGGAGGGGGACGCGGCGAGTGCCTGGCGCCTGCAACTGCCGCCGCCATCATTCCGCGACGTGTCGCAACTGCGGGTGGCGGTATGGGCGGACGACGGCTTTTGCCCGGTGGACCGGGAGGTGCTGCGCTGTGTGGAGCTGGTCGCCGGTTCCCTGCAGCAACTGGGCGCGACGGTTGATATGGACGCGCGACCCGCTATCGACCCGGAGGCCAACCACCACAACTACACCCAGTTGATGATGGCCGTGATGGCGCCGGGCATGCCGGCCAAAGTGCGCGAGGCCGCCGCCGAGGCGGTGGCCGCCGCGGACCCGGAGGACATGCGTGAACCGCTGCTGCAGATGCGCGGGCTTGCCCTGGGGCACGGCGAATGGCTGCGCCAGCGGGAGATCCGCGAGCGCACCCGGGCGGCCTGGGCGCGCTTTTTCGAGGACTGGGATGTCCTGATCTGCCCCTGCGCCCCGGTAGCGGCATTCCCCCACGATCACACCCCCGACCTGCAGCAGCGTCGCCTGCAGGTCAACGGCGGGCCGCAACCCTACACCAACCTGCTGCGCTGGGCCGGCCTGACCCTGAATGCCCTGCTGCCGGTCACGGCAGTGCCGGCGGGTCTGACCCTGGACGGACTGCCGGTGGGGGTGCAGGTGGTCTCGCGCTATTTGGGGGACCGTACTTCCCTGGCAGTCGCCCGGCTGCTGGAGGGACATCACCGGGCCTTCGTTGCCCCACCGGGCTATGCCATTGAGAGGAGCTGAAAAGCCAATGCATGAATTTACCGTGGAAAAGATCGTGGATGCGCCTGTCGCCGGCATGTGGCGGGTAGTGGCGGACTTTGCCAACCTGGACTGGTTTCCGGGCGCGGAGCGTTCCGAGGCAGTGGGTGGGCCCGGTGTGGGCCAGGTGCGCCGCATCTACATGCCGGGCATGGACGCCCCGGTGGAGGAAAAACTGCTGGCGCTGGACCCGGAGAGTCACACCCTGGAGTACGCGGTACTCGAGGGCCCGGTAAACGTGTTGCGTGACTATCGGGTCGTTGCCAGCCTGCAGGAGGCGGGGCCTGACAAGACCCGTGCCATCTGGCAGGCTGCGTTTTCCGGTGTCGCCGTCGACGGCGTCAGCCCGGAGGACATGACTCAGGTCATGCGCGACACCTATGACGGCATGCTCGACGCCATGGCGGCAGCGGCCCGAGGCTGAGCGGCGGTCTCAATCCGCGGTCGCCACCTCGAGACGGTTGCGCCCGCGGTGCTTGGCGCGATACAGCGCGTGATCGGCCCGCTGCAGCAAGGTGTCCGGCCCCGCTTCCGCTGACGGCCAGGCGGTGGCACAGCCGAGGCTGATGGTAACCGCGTCGCCCAGGGGGCTGTCCGGGTGAGGCAGCCCCAGCTGGCGGATTTTCGACTGGATGCGACGGGCAATCGCGGGGGCAGCCTCGCTGTCGGCCCCCGGCAGCAGGGCGATGAACTCCTCGCCGCCGTAGCGGGCGATCAGGTCTTCCTCCCGCAGCACACCCTGCTCCAGGGCTTCGGCCACCTGGCGCAGACAATCGTCCCCGGCCTGGTGGCCGAGCCCGTCGTTGTATTGCTTGAAGAAATCGATATCCAGCATGATGATGCTGAGGGGCGCTGATTGCGCGGCGCACTGGCTCCAGGCCGAGGCCAGGTTCTCGTCGAAGTAGCGGCGGTTGGCGATACCGGTCAGGCCATCCATGCGCGAGATCGCCTCGACCCGCGAGAGGGCGATCTGCAGCTCCCGGGTACGCCGGTTGACCAGGGTCTCCAGTTGCCGCTGGCGCAGGGTCACCCGGTAGAGGGCCAGCCGATAGAGCCCGAGGATGATGGCAAGTGCGCTTACGCCGGCGATCAGGCGGAACCACCAGGTCTGGTACCAGTGTGGCTGGTGGTACAGCGCCAGGCTTGCCTGTGCGGGGCTGTTGGCCGCGAAGCTGCCCGAGGCCGTGACCGCTTCAATCGACAGGCGCATGTCGCCTGCTGGCAGGCCGGTAAAGAAGGCAGTGCGGCGATTGCCCGCATACTGCCAGTCATCGCTCATGCCCTCCAGGCGGTAGCGGAACTGCAGGTCGGTGGGGTTGCCCAGCCGGGGAACCGTGTAGTCCACCTCCAGGCTGGAGGCTTCGGGGGGAAGTTGTAATGGTGTTGTGGTGTTCAGCGGCACGCTCTGTCCATTCACGCGCACCGCTTCAATCAGTGGTGTGAAATAGCCGGCGTCCTGTCTCAGGTCGCGGGGGTCGAAGGCCACCAAGCCGCGATTGTTGGCAAACCACAGGCGCCCGTCTTCGGCGCGCCAGCCCGCGGGCTGGTAGCCGCCGAGGAACTGTGCCGAGCGCAGGCCGTCGCGCTCATTGTAGAGGCGGGCATTGACCCGCTCGGAGCGGCCCTCGGCGACGGCATTGAGCTGTGCCCGCGGAATCTTGACCAGGCCGTCGGCACCGCTCATCCAGAGGTTGCCCAGGCGGTCTTCCAGAATCGCCAGCACCGAGAGCTGGGGCAGCCCATGCTTCTCGGTGAACTGAAACAGCTGGTCGCCATCGAGGCGCGCGAGCCCCGATTCCCGGCTGCCGATCCAGAGCATGCCGTCGTCGTCTTCGTAGGTGGTGGAGATCAGGCTGCTCTCGAGCCCCGCTTCCTGGCTCCACCACTGCATATGATCGCCCTGCATGCGCAGCAGGCCATTGTTGCTGGCGATCCAGAGTCGCCCCCGACTGTCTTCGTTGACCTGACGGTAGAGCGTGTCGGGCAGCTGCTCGAGCCGGTGAAAGCTGCCTTGGGTATCCAGCCAGCCGATGCCGCCGTCGGCGCTGATCCACAAGCGCCCATCGTCGGCACGGTGAAGGCCCATGATGTGATTGTCCGGGAGGCCGTCGTCCTGGGTGAAGTGGGTGACGCTGCCATCCGGGGAGAGGCGGTTGAGGCCGCCGCCAAAGGTGCCCGCCCAGACGGTATTGTCGGCGTCCACCCACAGCGCCGAGATATTGTGGTTGGACAGGCCGTCGCGGGTATCGAAACGGGTCACCTCGCCAGCGGGGGTCAGCCGGAACAGGCCGCTGCCCTCGGAGCCGGCCCAGATGGCGTCATCCGTCGGGCTCTGGGTCACCACGAACATTGCATCCGCCAGGCCTTCCGGCGCCCCCCAGGGCAGGAAAGCGCTGTCGCGCAGGCGATAGACGCCGTTCAATGTGGCGGCCCAGAGGTTGCCCTCGCGGTCCTCGAAAAGGTCGAAGACATAGCCGGGCTGGGTGCTCTCCAGGGGGACTTCCACCACCTCGCCATCGGGGGACTGTCGCCACAGGCCCTTGGCATAGGTTCCCAGCCACAAGTTACCGTCGCTGTCGCGCAGGGTGGAGTGAACCGGGAAGCGCCCCTGCAGGGGGTGTTGCAAAGGGGAGACCTCGCCATCGCGCAAGCTGTAGAGGCTGCCGGTGATGGTACTCAAGGTCAGCCCCAGCTCGGGATCGTCGAAAATCAGGTGAACCTGGGTGGAGTCGAGCCCCTGGCCCTCGGTGTAATTGCGGAAGCGCTTGCCATCGAAGTAGCTGACACCATTGGTGAGCGTGGCGAACCAGAGGCCGCCCCCGGCATCCTCGGCAATGCGAAAGACCCGGTTGTCGGTGAGCCCGTCGGCGTGATGCCAGCTGGCGAACTCGCCATCGCGCAAACGCGAAACGCCCCCCGAGGTCGCGAACCAGATGTCGCCATTGGCGCTCAGGTGAATGTCGTGAACGATGTCATCCGCCAGGCCGTGTGTTTTGTCCAGCACGCTCAGGTCGCGCCCGTCCCGGTGCAGGACGCCGCCACCGTAGGTGGCCAGCCAGAGGCTGCCATCCTCGGCGACTTCGATATCGCGGATATCGTTGGAGCGCATGGCCGGCTGGTTCTGCTTGTTGAACAGGGTGAAGCGCTTGCCGTCAAAGCGCGCCAGGCCATTTTTGGTGCCCAGCCAGAGGTAGCCGTCGGGATCCTGGCGCGCCACCCAGACGGTGTCGGAGGGCATGCCCTGGTCGCGCCCGAAGCGGTCGTAGAGGTATTGGCTGGGGGCGCGTTCCGGGTCCAGGGCTTCGCCCGCCAGAGGCCAGAGGCTGCCGGCGCCGACCATCAGTGCAAGCGTCAGCCGCGCGATGCAGCGCTGCCCCGCTTGCCTGATGGTCCTCGCTCTCACTCAGTGGTTACCCGGATTAGCCAGGCGGTAGCCCGGGCAATGGTGTCCGTGGCCTTCTGGCGGATGCTTGCCAACCAGCCGCTTTCCTCGCGCAGGGCCTGGTCCTCGTGGGCTCGCTCGATGATCCAGGCGTGGATGTTGCGGACGTCCTGTTTGTCGAGTACGTCGTCGAAGCGGGGCATGCCAGCCTTCTCCATCAGGCCCTCCAGCAGGATGGCCTCGAAATTCTCGTGCCAGACCGGGTCCAGGCGGCGCATGTCCGGGATCGAGCCATCCCCGACCGCGTCGGCACCGTGGCAGCGGCTGCAGTAGCGATTGAACAGCTCGCGGCCTCGCTGCAGCTCCTTGTCCGTGGCTTCCATGCGCGGCGGCGGTGGCGGGACCTCGACCACGGGCATCGGCGGCAGGGTGGCATTGCCACCGAGCTTGAAGGCCATGATGCGGTTGTTGGGGTTGCCCACCGGGAAGCCCTTGCCCATCGCCATGTTGAGTGCGCCACCGCGACCCACCGCGACGGCTACGTATTGCTCACCGTCGACCCGGTAGGTCACCGGTCCCGCCATGGTGCTGGTCTGGGTGGGGAAAGTCCACAGGACTTCGCCATCGTCCGCGCGCACGGCGATAAAGCGACCATCCGAGGTGCCCTGGAAAACCAGGTTGCCGGCGGTGGCGAGCACGCCACCGTTGTGGATGTTGGGGTGCGGCAATTTCCAGGCGGGGGCCTGCTTGACCGGGTCCCAGGCCAGCAGATGGGCCTTGGGCAGGTGCTTGAGCATGGCCTGGGTAAAGCGCTGGGAAGACTGGGCGTCGCTGCTGATGTCGTAGCCGGTATTGAAGTGCCGCTTCAGGTGCTTGTAGTCCACGGGCAGGATTTCATCGAACAGCATGCCCATGTCCAGTTCGGGGATGTACAGCAGCCCGGTGTCCGGGCTCCAGGCCATGGGGTGCCAGTTGTGGCCGCCAATTGGCGAAGGATAAACCCAGGCCGGCTCGCCGTCGTAGTCCTGCCCTTCGACCTCCACCGGCCTGCCGGTTTCCATGTCGTAGTGGCTGGCCCAGGTCACTGTGGTGAAGGGCTCGGCAGACAATAGCTCGCCGTTTTCGCGATCCACCACATAGACAAAGCCGGCCTTGGGTGCCTGCAGGATGACCTTGCGCGGCTGCCCCTCCCAGGGAATCTCCGCCAGAATCATCTGCTGGGTCGCGGTGTAGTCCCAGGCTTCGCCCGGCACCTGCTGGTAGTGCCAGAGGTATTCGCCGCTGTCGGGGTCGAGGGCGACGATGGAGGTCAGGAAGAGATTGTCGCCACCCCCCGGGCTGCGGATGCGGCGGTTGTGGGGCGCACCGTTGCCGACCCCGATGTAGAGCTGGTCGAGCTCGGCATCGTAGACAATGCTGTCCCAGACGGTGCCGCCGCCACCGTACTTCCACCACTCGCCGTTCCAGGTTTCCGCGGCCATCGCCATGGCCTCGTTTTCAAAGCCGTCGGCCGGGTTGCCGGGAATGGTGTGAAAGCGCCAGACCAGCAGCCCGGTTTCGGCATCGTAGGCACTGACATAGCCGCGGGTGCCGAATTCGGAGCCGCCGTTGCCGATGAAGACCAGCCCCTTGGCGGCGCGCGGGGCCCCGGTGATCGAGTAGGGCTCATTGGGGTCGGTGGTCTGTTGCGACCAGAGTTGCTCCCCGGTATCGCGGTCGAGGGCGATCAGGCGCCCGTCGATAGTGCCCAGGAAGAGGCGATTGCCCCAGGCCGCCATGCCGCGATTGACCACGCCGCAGCAGGCCTTGATGCTGGCCTCCCGGGGCACCTCGGGGTCGTGTTTCCAGAGCAATTCTCCCGTTTTTGCATCCAGGGCCCAGGCCGTGCTCCAGGCACCGGTAAAGTAGAGGACCCCGTCGATCACCAGTGGGGTGGTTTCCAGCCCCAGCTTGGTGTTGGTTTCGAAATACCAGGCCAGGCCCAGTTCCGCGGCGTTGCCGTCCTTGATCTGGTCCAGCGGGGAGAAGCGCTGTTCGCTCCAGGTGCGGCCGTGGCTCAGCCAGTGGTCGCCGTTGGTCTCGGCTTGCAGCATTCGTTCCGGGGTAACCGGTGCGGCCAGGCTGGCGGGCCCCAGGGCGGCCAGCAGGCACAGCAGGAGGATCTTGCGCATGATTATTCTCTGCATCGGGACAAGGAAACTCCCCACTTTAGCAGGAACGCCAAAGCGACTGCCACGCGCGGGTCGATTGCAGTGCCGGAGACAGTGTCGATAGTTGAACCCGGTCACGCTTCCTGTGCCCGGTCGTCTGCCGGCGCGTCGGGGTAGATGATTTCGGCAATATGCAGGATGCGCTTGGCACTTTCCTCCAACAGGGCCACCACATGCAGGCGCCGGGTGGCCTCGGGTGCCGGGATGCGGCCGGCACGGATGTCCTCCAGCAGGGCGGCGCGCCGCTGTCGGCGCAAGTGCTTGAGCTGGTCCAGCGCCCGCTGACGATCCGCCTGATTGCGGGCTTTCAGCTCGCCGGAGCGCAGCAGCTGCAGTAGCTGTTCCCGGAGCTCGTGATTGAGGGCCGCGTCGACATCCACGGCTGGCAACTGGGCGAGCTCCAGCAGGGATTCCCGCAACTGGCTGCATTCCTCCCGCGCCCAGGTCAGACCGAGAAACTGCTCCGATTGCTCGGCGCTCAACCGTTGGGCGCCGATGCGGTTACTGTACTCGGCAATATGCGCCAGCAGCAGGCCCGTACGCAGATCCTCCTCCAGCGGGCCGCTGTCCGGGGCGATAATCAGGCGTCCGCGTCCCAGCAGCTGCTTGAACACCCGCTTGAGCTCCGAGTGCAGGGCGGCGACGCCCATGGCCGGCAGGGCCAGCACGGTGTCGTCCAGGTAACGCGGCTTTTCCGAGGCCAGCTCGGGCTGGCGGATCCAGCGCTCGACCCGGCGCAAGAGGGCATCCGAAAGCAGCCACATCAGCGCCAGACCCAGCAGGTTGAACAGGGTGTGGAAGAGGGCCAGGCCGGTACTGATGTTGGTGCGGGTGTCGCCGCCCGACAGCTGCTCGGAAACCCACCACAGGGGGACCAGCAGGATCAGCGCGATCAGGCCGGTGAAGATTTTCTCGGTCACGTGGACCAGGGCCAGGCGCCGGGCATTGGCGGTGGCGCCGATACTGGCAAGCAGGCTGGTGACGGTCGTGCCGATGTTGGCCCCGATAACCAGGGAGGCCCCGAGAAGGGGTGTCAGCACACCGGTCACCGAGGCAGTCAGAATGATGGCGAGGGAGGCCGAGGAGGACTGGATCAGCGCGGTGAGCAGGGCGCCGAAGAGGACGCCCAGCAGAATGCCGGGCACGCCCGAAGCGCCGAGGCGTTCGATGGGGATCAGATCGGCGACGTCGATGAAGGCATCGCGCAGCATGCCGAGGCCGAAGAACAACAGCCCGAAACCGACCAGGGCGGTGGCAATGTGGGTGCCGCGGGACTGGCCGGCGACCAGCCTGACCAGCATGCCGGCACCGATCAGTGGCAGTGCCACCAGGTCCACCTTGATGCGCAGTCCGACCAGGGCCACGATCCAGGCGGTCATCGTGGTGCCCACGTTGCTGCCAAAAACCACCCAGGCCGCCTGCTTCAGCCGCAGCATGCCGGCGTTGGTAAAGCCCAGGGTGGCGACAATCACCGCACTGGAGGACTGCACGAGTGCGGTAATGCTGAAACCGGTAAGCGCGGCCCGCAGGCGCGTCCGGGTGGAGCGCTCAAGGACCGTCGCGAGGGTGTCGCCGGCGGCGGCCTTGAGGCCGTCGGTCATCATGCCCATCCCCAGCAGAAGCAGCCCGAGGCCGCCCAGGGACAGGCCGAGACTCTCCCAGCTCACTTACTGCAGGGCGCGCAGCATCCAGGCGGTTTTCTCGTGAACCCGCATGCGGTCGGAAATCAGCGCGGCGGAGGATTCGTCCTCGGCATCCTGGGCCAGCTTGAGCGCCTTGCGGCAGGTCTTGACCACCTGCTCGTGGCCCTGGGTGAGCAGCTTGACCATCTCGCCGGCCTCGGGAATCTCCTCGACTTCCTTGATCGCGCTGAGCTTGGCGAAGGCCTTGTAGGTGCCCGGTGCGTAGACCCCGAGAGTGCGGATACGCTCGGCAATTTCATCCACCGCGGTGGCCAGTTCAGTGTAGTGTTCCTCGAACATCAGGTGCAGTTCGCGGAATTGTGGCCCGGTCACGTTCCAGTGGAAGTTGTGGGTCTGCAGGTACAGGGTGTAGGAGTCCGCCAGTAGCCGTTTCAGCCCGTCGGCCACGGCGCCCCGGTCTTTCTCGTTGATACCGATATCGATCTTGCTCTTGCCCATGGTGTTCACACTCCTTCGTGATGCCGAAATCATTCTAACGGGCCCCTACAGTAAAGGACCAGCAGTTCCCGTTGCCAGGTTCTCGTCTCAAACTATAGTCATTTGAGACCTGCAGTGACATCGCATTGGGTCGACCGTCGCCATTCAGAAAACTGAAGGATGTTTTGCTGGGGTCAGGCCGCCCGCGCTAGCCCAGCGCCTCGATCTGGTCCCGGAAGCCCGGGGGCAGGGGGATGACCTGGCGTGCCTGGTAGTCAAAGAACAGCAGGGTGGTGGCTACCCGCGCCACTTCTTCTCCACTTGCCGCCTTGCTGATCCGGTAGACGAACTGGAAGCTGCTGCGCTGGAACTCCCGGGCGCCCAGCTCGATAATCAGCTGCTCGCCGTATTCGGCTTCTGCCAGGTAGGCCGTTTCGGCGTGCGCCATGATCAGGCCGGCCTCCTCGAAGGCCACGGCCTGGCTGTGGCCGAGCTGGCGAATAAAGCGCAGCTGGGCCTCCATGGCGATTGACAGCATGCGGTCGGCGCCGACGTGGTTGGAGGCGTTGACGTCGGTGTAGAGCACGTCGTAGCTGGTGCTGAAGGCGAAGCTGAGCGGAAGTTCAATGGTCTTGCGGGACATGCGTGCCTCGGGTTCTGGCCTGGGGGCGCCAGCATACTACCCGCGGCGACGCCGCGACACAGCCAAATGGGGGACGCCCGCTGCACCCGCTTGCCGGCCGGAGCCTGCCCCGGCGCTCAGCTCAGCAGGGAGCGGGCCAGGGCGTGCGCCTGCCGGGTGGCGAAAACCGCTCGCCGCGGGGCATAGGCGTCGCCCAGAACATGCACCCCGTCGCGCTGCGCCTTGACGCTGTTGTAGGGCTCGGTGACCGACACGCCGCCACAGGCCAGGACAATCGAGTCCCAGGGGCCCAGATCCCGCTCGCGGGTCGAATAGACATGCCGAAGGCTGAGGCTGTGGTCGCCGATGGCAGTGACTTCCTGCATGGTGTGAATGGTCACGTCCCGGGCGTCCAGGCGCCCCATGATGGCGCCGAGGGTGTAGCGACCGATCAACTGGGCGGGTCCGTTGGTGCCGTAGATGAGGGTGACCTCGTGTCCACGTTCCGATAGAAAATCGGCCAGCAGCAGGGGTGGCAGATGATCATCCTGGGCCACAATGGCAACCCGCTGACCGGGCTGCGCGCGCCCCGCCAGCACATCGCGGGCCTCCAGCACCCAGTCCTGGTCGACGCCAGGGATGTTCGGGCGGCGCGCGCTGGCACCCGTGGCGAAGGCCACCCAGTCGGCATCCCGCTCGAGGACCTCTGCGGCGTCTGCGCGGAAACCGGTTTGCAGTTCCACCCCGAGGCGATCGAGCCGACGTGTCTGCCAGTCGAGGTACTCCGTGTAGCGGTGATTGCCGGGTGCCTGCATTGCGTAGCGCAACTGCCCCCCGAGCTGGTCCTCCGCCTCCCACAGCGTTACCTGAACACCGGCTTCGGCCATGCTGGCCGCCAGTTCCAAACCGGCGGGCCCGCCGCCGACAATCAACAGACGGCGCTGTGCACGATCGGTGCGTGCCGGGCGCCAGCGCTCCTGACCCGCAGTCGGGTTGACGGTGCAACTGAAGGGAATGCCCTCCACATAACGACGGCTGATGCATTCGTTGCAGCCGATGCAGGGGCGAACCTGGTCCGACTCGCCGCGTTCGGCCTTGGCGATCAGCTCCCCGTCCGCGATGATCGCCCTGGCCAGACCAACCACGTCGGCGTGGCCACTGGCGAGTACGGACTCGGCGACTTCGGGGCTGTTGACCTTGCCGGTATAGACCACCGGCAGGCCGATGGCGCTGCGCAGCTGGCCGGCCAGCTGCGACCACTGGGCGGGCTGGAAGTAGTCCGGCTGGATGTAGCTGGGGTTGCCCCAGGGATTGCCTACCACGCCGTGGACATAGTCGATCAGCCCCGTGGATTCCAGGTACTGGGCGATTTGAATGGCGCCCTCGACCTGGTAGCCCCGGGGATGCTCTTCGCGCAGGTTCATGCGCACGCCCACGGTGAAGTTGTCACCCACCGCCTCGCGAATGGCCTGCAGTACCTCCCGGGTGAAGCGGCAGCGGTTTTCCAGGGAGCCGCCGTAGCGATCACTGCGCTGATTGGTCACCGGGGAAAGGAACCATTCGTGGAGGTCGTCGTGGTTCAGGTGGATCTCCACGCCATCCGCGCGGCCCTCGGCCGCCAGTCGGGCCGAGGTCGCGTATTCGCGAACGAAGGCGTCGATGTCCGCCTGGTCCATGACATGCGGCATCAGGTTGATCACCGGGGCGCTCATCACGGGGGAGGGGGCGTGGGGCATGCCGCCCTGGTGCACCATCTGCACGGTGACGCGGGTGCCGTGGCGGTGCATGGCGTCGGAGAACTGCTGGATGCGTTCGACGAACCACGGCAGACGAAAGAAACCGTGAGTGGTGGCGCCGACCCCCGTGGGATCAAAGCCGGGAATCAGGTGGTTGCCCAGCAGTGTGGAGAGAGCGCCCACCCAGGCCAGCCCCGCGCTGGCGCGCGCGTCGAAGTAGGCGATGTTCTGCAGGGCTTCGTCCTCGCTGCCATAAATGTTGCCAATGGCGGAGGCGTGGGGCGGACTGGTGGTGCGGTTGCGCAGTTCCAGCGTGCCAATCTTCAGGGGCTGGAACAGATGCGGGAAGTGGGGCTTTGCCTGGGAAGCGTGCATGGGCGGGGGTCCTGTAGCGTGTTATTCGGGGATGTTCGTCGAGCGGTAGTCCTGCCACCCGGGGAGGGACTCCGGGTAGTCCGCGTGGCGCTGGTCGCCATAGGCGCGTTGGCGCAGCGTGCTGCCCAGCCCGTCCGCGTATTCGGTGACCGGCAGGTAATAGAGAAAGGCCAGCTCCCGCGACTGGAAGCGCCAGGTGCCCGCGTCCAGCCGATACCGGTCGTGGTAGCGCATGGCACCGATAAGTGCCTGACCATTGCGCCAGACTTCGGCGTGGGAGGTGACCAGGCCGCTGGCGGATGCGGGGTCCGCATCATCGAATTGGATAATGTGATCGTGGGTGAAGTGATTGCTGATACCCAGTACCTGGAAGCGGCCGACAAACTGTTCGACAATGGCGTCGCGACCGCTTGCCGCCATGATCCCGTCCCGGGAAGCAAAGTGCGCGTCGGCGGTGAACAGGGCCCGGATACCCGCCAGATCGTGGTCGTCGATGACCAGGCCGTAGCGCGCGACCAGTTCGCGAATGGCATCCCGGGCTTCCAGCCTGGCAATACGCGACTCGAGGGAATTCTCGTGCATGGGCTTTGCCTCTTTGTTTGAATTATATTAAATTCAATAACGATAGTAGGCGGCGCCTCGCCGGCCTGTCAATAACACCGGGTGTGCAACCTGCGGTGCGCCGCGGCATAACAAACAGGAGACACGGGATGACAAACAGCGACAGAGCACGTGGGGGGCGCCGGGATTTCCTGCGCGCAACGGCGACACTGGCTGGGGCTGGCGCACTGGGTGTGCCGGCGGCGATGGCCAGTGACGGCGGCGCTCCGGGAACCACCTACGACAGCGAGGTGGATGTGCTGGTGATCGGCAGCGGGGCGGCGGGCTGCACCGCCGCCGTGACAGCTGCCGCAGGGGGCGCACGAGTGATGCTGGTGGACAAGGCGGTTGCCCCCGGGGGCACCACGCGCATGGCCAGTGGGGTGGCCTGGATTCCCAACAACCCCTGGCTGCGGGCCAGCGGCAAGAGCGACCCGGAGCGCGACTGCCTGCGCTACATGGTGCGCTATGCCTACCCCGAGTGCTTCCGCGACGATCACCCCACTTTTGGTCTCGACCCGGCGCGTTATGCCCTGCTGGAAGCCTTTTATCGCAATGGCTATCGCGCGGTCGAGCAGCTTGAAGCCCTGGGTGCCACCCGGATGACCCTGTTCGAGCTGCCCGGCGGCGTGGGGCCATCGCCGGATTACGCGGCGCATTTGCCGGAGAACCGCACGCCCCGTGGACGCTCGGTCTGGCCGCGCTCCGACGCCCCCCACGGTGGTCGCGGGGCTGGTCTGGTCGACGGCATGGTGGCCTGGTTGCGCGAGCGCGGTGCCCAGGTGCATATGGAACATGCACTGAGTGAGCTACTGCTGGAAGAGGGACGAGTACAGGGTGCCCGGCTGTCGACACCCGCTGGTGAGCGGCGGATTCGCGCGCGGCTGGGAGTCATTGCCGCCACCGGCGGCTTTGCCCACGCGCCGGAGTTACTCGAGCGTTATCAGCGCATGGCCTACGGCACCTGTGCGCCCCCGGGCGGTACCGGGGACTTCCTGGTCGCCGCGACGGCTGCGGGTGCGATGCCGGGGGACATGCAGACCGCTTGGCGAACCCAGGTGGTCCTCGAGGAGGCACTGCAACAGCGCCGCGTGGGCGGGCCCGTGCACATTCCGCCGGGGGACTCGATGATTATCGTCAACAAGCACGGCGTGCGGGTCGCCAACGAAAAGCGCAACTACAACGATCGCAGCCGGGTGCATCAGGTTTGGGATCCGGTGGCGGTGGAGTACCCCAATCAGTTCCTCTTTCTGGTGATGGACCAGCGCACGGTGGAAACCTACGCCGGCAATCCGCCCCTGCCGATTGAGCCCGGCGACTCCCCGCACCTGGTGCGCGCACCATCGCCGGAAGCACTGGCCGGGGCGCTGCAGGCGCGCCTCGACAGCCTGCGTGCGCAATACGGCATCGCTTTCAGCCTGGGTGATGACTTTTCCGCGGCGCTGGAGGCCACCCTGGAGCGCTTCAACGGCTTTGCCCGACGCGGTGTCGACGAGGACTTCCAGCGCGGGGGGCATGTGTCAGAGGTGGACTGGCAGGCGCACTTTTCCCGTCGCCACCGGCAGCCGGATGCCCCCCTGGCCACGATGCCCAACCCGACCATGTACCCCATCGATACCACCGGCCCGCTGTATGCCGTCATCCTGGCGCCGGGAATCCTGGATACCAGTGCCGGTCCCATGATCGACGCCAGCGCCCGGGTGCTGGATGCGGCGGGCGCGCCGATTCCCGGACTGTATGGGGCGGGCAACTGCGTGGCGTCCCCCACCCGGGAGGCCTACTTCGGGGCGGGCGGAACGATCGGGCCGGCGATCGCCTTCGGTCATATCGCCGGCAACGCGGTCCTGGCGGATCACAAAATTTCCGCGACAGAGTATTGACATGTTTGCGTCAAGCAACTAACTTTAACTTTAATAAAGTTTAAATCCAGTAATAGTCGATAAAAAGGTCAGATCATGAACCATTCCGCACGCTTGTTCCCCCGCAAGTCCCGGCTGGCTGTCGCCATCGCCGCCCTTTCCACGGTTGGCTTCGCCGCCACCCACGCCCAGGCGCAGATGCTCGAGGAAGTGGTTGTTACCTCCCAGAAGCGGGCTACCAGCCTGGATGTCCAGGAGGTCCCCACCGCGATTTCCGTCTACAGCGGTGCCGCGCTGGAAGAGGCCTTCGCCGTGGATCTGACCGATGTGGGCCGGATGGCCCCCAATGTGCAGCTCAACCAGGCGGGCACCTATCCTGGCTTCGCCAACTTTTTCATTCGCGGCGTCGGTCTCAGCAACACGACCCGTTCCCAGGATCCGGCAGTGGGTGCCTTCTTTGACGGCATCTACGTGGGCTTTGGTCCCAGCTCGATCGCCGCGGCCTTTGACTTCCAGTCGGTGGAAGTGCTGCGCGGGCCCCAGGGCACCCTGTTCGGCAAGAACGTGACCGGCGGCGCGGTGTCGGTGACCAGCCGGCGCCCGAGCCAGGACTTCGGCGGCTACGCCAAGTTCCAGCTGGGCAACTACGACACCGTCCAGGTGACCGGTGCCGTCGATCTGCCGGTGACGGATGATCTCGCCCTGCGCATGGCCGGTACCAGCCGCTCCCAGGATGGCTTTTACGACAACCTGGAAAACGGCCTGACCAAGGCGGAGGTCGATTACGACATCCTGCGCCCCTCGCTGCTGTGGACGCCCACCGACCGCATCTCGGTCACCGCGATCGGCGAGTACTACCGCAGCCGCGGTGGGTCCTCCGCGGCCCAGAACCTGGACAGCCGTATTGATCCGCGGGTTGCCGGACCGGCCACCGTGCAGCGGGTCTTCGACTACACGCCGCCCTCGGACAAGTACGACATTCGCCACGAGAACCAGGGCTACGTGGACGCGGAAACCAAGATGCTGATTCTGGATGCGAGTTACGAGGCGGATCACGGCATCTTTACCGTAATAACCGGTGCCCGCGAGGTGCGTTACGACTCGTCCACCGACTTCGATGGGTCCCCGTTCACCGTCTTCCAGTTCCCCGATAACCGCGAGGACCAGGAGCAGTTTTCCATCGAGGCGCGCTACGCGTCGAAGTTTTCGGATGTGATCGACTTCACCGCCGGCCTGTTCTACTTCACCCAGGAGTACGACATCGGTGAGCGGCGGGAGATCTTTGTCGGCGGGACGCCGGCGGATCCGACCATTGTGCAGCAAGTGGGCCTGGCCCAGACCGACGACGAGTCGGTGGCGGCCTTCGGTGAGGCCACCTGGCACCTGACCGATGATTTCAGCCTGCTGTTTGGCGGTCGTATCACCCAGGAGGACAAGGAAGTGCTGTTCTGCCCCTTCTCCTTCGATGCCACTGTGTATTCCTCTCTGTCCATGGGCGATTGCGCCAATCCGATTTCTGACGACGAAAGCTGGACCAGTTTCTCGCCCAAGGTGGGTGTGAACTGGCACATCGCCGAGGACATCTTCGGTTACGCCAGCTGGTCCACCGGCTTCCGCTCGGGTTCTTTCAACATTCGTGCGCCGCGTCCGGAGGTGCTCGGTCCGGTCGACGAGGAAGAAGTGGTGACCTGGGAAGCGGGTGTGAAGTCCGAGCTGCTGGACGGGCGGATGCGTCTCAACGTGGCCGTGTTCCACAGTGCCTATGACGACATCCAGCGGACGATCTCGGATACCATCATCGTCGACGGCAACCCCCAGGTCGCTCAGGTTCTGCGCAACGCCGCGGAGGCCACCATCAGTGGCATCGAGGTCGAGAGCTCGCTGATGCTGACCGATAATTTGACCGCCGACTTCACCTTCGGTTACCTGGATGCCAAGTACGACGAGTTCCCCGGCATTGATGCGGACCGCAACGGGGTCTACGAGCCGGGCATCGACGACCCGGCCGCGGAAGATCTCGAGTTCGAACGGGTGCCCGAGTTCGAGTACACCCTGGGCCTGCAGCACCGCTATCCGATGGGCGAGTCCGCTGAGCTGAACTCGCGCGTGGCCTACCAGTGGCGCGATGACCACTTTGTGGATACCTTGAACAGCCCCAGCATTGCCGTGGATGCCTACGGCCTGCTGGACGCCAGCATTACCTATGACCGCTACGTCGACGGCTGGTCGATTGCCGTGTTCGGTCGCAACCTCACCGACGAGGAGTTCCACGACTTCGGCTTCGACGGCGGCACCCACCGCGCCGTCTGGGGTGGGGTTCCCCGCACCTATGGTGTCGAAGTCACGGCACGTTTCTGAGGTCGCCATCACCTCCCGGGGCCGCAGGGCTCCCGGGAGGTGTGTGCGTTTCCAAGGGCGTAAACAGGGCAGCGGGAGAGGTTTATGCAAGGGGTGCTGGTAATCGGTGCCACCGGTGACCAGGGCGCCGCCCAGGTCGATGTACTGCGGGCGGCCGGGTGGGCAGTGGTGGCGGCAGTGCGGCAGCCGGGTGATCCCAGGATTCCCCCGGGAGTGGACAGTGTCCCCCTGGACCTGCACGCGCCGGAAACCCTGGCGCCCGCACTTGCCGGGGTGGATACCGTGTTTCTCAATCTGCCCTCGGCCTCCTTCAATGACCCCGAGTGGATCCTGCAGGGCTTCGAGAACTTCCTGAAGGCGGCGGAGAAGGCCGCCATCTCCCGGATCGTGTTCAACGCCAGCCTGTATGTCGGGCCGAGTGAGACGGGCCATGTTGCCCACGACACGCGGCTGCGGATCATTGAGAGGCTCTTCGCGTCGAGCGTCGATGCCACGGCGGTCTGCCCGGTGATCTTCATGGACAACCTGCTGCGCGGCTGGGCACTGCCTTCCCTGCGGGATCGCCAGGTGCTCAGCTACCCCCACAACCCGGATCTGCCGGTCAGCTGGATCTGCCTTTCCGATGTCGCGCGGATCATGCTGGCGGTGGCCACCGATCCCGCCGCGGTTAACCGGCGCTTGGTGGTCGGCGGCCCCGAGGCACTGCGTGGGGAGCAGACCGCCGCGGCCCTGGGGCGGGCCTGGGGGCGGCCGATTCGCTTTGAGAGTCTGCCGGTCGCGCAGTTCGCACGCCAGATGGGGCAGTTGTTCGCACCCGATGATCCGGCCACAGCCGCGCGTATCGAGCGCGACCTGGCCGCCGTCTATCGCTGGTACAACGAGTCCGTGCCATCACCCTTTACGGTGGACATGCGCGAATTCCTGTCGCGCTACTCCCTGGAATTGCAAACGGTGGAAACCTGGGCGAAAGCGCATCCCCTGTCACAGGAATACATCCCGACAGGTGGAGCACGTCATCCACAATCAGCGGGACAAGCCTCATGAGTGAATCGCACGCCGTATCTGACGACTACCCCGCCAGTGGTGTGGCCTGGCGGGTCACCCTGCTGCTGACGGTTGCCTACATGCTGTCCTTCGTGGATCGCCAGGTCGTCAACCTGCTGGTGGACCCGATCCAGGCGGACCTGCAGATCAGCGACACCCAGGTCAGCCTGCTGCAGGGCTTTGCCTTTATCATCACTTATATCCTGTTCAGCATCCCCCTGGGCCGCCTGGCAGACACGCATTCCCGCAAGTTCATTGTCGCCGGGGGAGTCTTCTTCTGGAGTCTGGCGACTGCCGCCTGCGGCCTGGCCAACAGCTTCAAGCAACTCTTTGTGGCGCGGGCAGCGGTGGGCATGGGGGAAGCCGCCCTGACGCCCGCGGCCTGGTCGATGATGGCGGATTATTTTCCACCGGAGCGCCGCAGCTTCCCTGTGAGCATTTTCCTGATGGGCCCCTATCTCGGGGCCGGCCTGTCGATGATCGCGGGTGGCGCCGTGATGGGCATGATGGCCGACATGGAGACCGTGGCCGTGCCATTGCTGGGGGAGTTTCGGCCCTGGCAGGTAACCTTCATGCTGGTGGGCTTGCCCGGGGTTCTGGTCGCGGCACTGTTCCTGCGCGTGATGGAGCCGGCGCGCAAGGTGGCCGCCCCGTCGACCCCTGAACCGGTAGACCCGACGCCGGCGGCTCGTCCGGACACCCGCGATGTCGTCGCTGTGCTGCGGGAAAAGGCGCCGGTGTATGCGGCCCTGCTGATTGCAATACCGCTGTTGATGATCGTGCTCTACGGGCTGCAGGCCTGGGTGCCTTCCCTGCTGGTGCGCAGCTTCGCCATGTCGGTCCAGGATGCCGGCCTGATCTACGGTCTCGTGGCCCTGTTTTCCGGGTCCGCGGGCGTGCTTTCGGGCCCGGTGGTCGGTCGCTGGCTGGATGCCCGCGGCGTGCACGATTACCCGCTGCGCCTGGGCCTCTGGTCCTGCTTCGGCGTCTGCCCGGCACTGCTGGTGGTGGCCATGGCGCCCGCGGTTGAGCTGGCGCTGCTGGCGGTAATCGTGGCGAGTGTTCTGGTGACCCTGCCGCTCGCCCTGGCGGCCTCGACCCTGCAGACGATCACCCCGGGGAACATGCGCGGCCTGATTGCCGGCATGTATGTGGTCATGACCAGCGGCGTCGGCATGGGGCTCGGCCCCACCCTGATCGCCCTGTGCACTGACTTCATCGTTCAGGACCGCACCCAGGTGGGCTGGTCCCTGGCCATCGTTGGCCTGACGGTGGCCGCGATTGCCGCGGTGCTGTTCCTGCGCGCCCTGGCGCCATACCGCCGGCTTCTCGAACGTCCGGCCTAGTATTTGCCCCGGTTTAGGTGAGGACGAGGGTCAGCGCCACTGGCAGCACCACGATGGCCGCCAGGTTGCCAATCAGCACGATGGCCGCCACCCGGGCCGGGTCCTGCTGGTAGCGCTCCGCAAACAGGAAGTTCATCACCGCCGGCGGCAGCGCGCCAAACACCAGCAGCATGGCGCTGTCGCGGGCATTCAGGCCCAGCAGGCCGGCCAGCATCCAGGCCAGCGCCATACCGAAGACCGGCCGCAGGAAGGCCCCCAGCAGGGGCGCCGCCAGATCGTTGAAACGCACATGGCGCATGCGCACACCCAGGGCAAACAGCAACAGCGGGATGGCCACGTTGCCCAGCAGTTGCAGGGCGGTCACGATGGGCTCCCAGACTGGAATGCCCAGCAGGGCGATGCTGATACCCAATGCGGCGCTGAGGAGGGTCGGGTTGCGCCACAGGGTCTGCCAGCTGGCGCTGCTGTCGAGCATGTGCACGCCGATCGAGAAGTGCAACACATTGGACACCGTGTACAGGATGATGGCCGCCGGCAGTGCGCTCTCGCCCCAGGTCAACACCGCCAGCGGGATGCCGATGTTGGCGGAGTTGTTGAACATCATCGGAGGCACGAAACTGCGCCAGTCGATGTTCAGCGCGCGAGCTACCGGCCAGGCCAGCAGGCCGCAGCAGAGCAGCAGGATGGCGGCGCCACCCGCGAGGCCGAGGTAGCGTTCCGGCTCAAAGGATTTGCTGGCCATGGCGCCCAGGATCAGTGCCGGCACGAAAATGTCCATGTTGATGCGATTGGCCACCCCCATTTCGGGGTCGTGGCGGCGACCGTAGACAAAGCCCACCAACACGATGGCCACGATGGGAAACAGGATGGCGGCAATACGGGTCAGTATTGCCATGTCGACTGGCATTGCGGCGTTCCCTGTTCAGTTCTCTGACCCGGCAGACGGACTACCTGATCCTGCTTCTGATCGGGTATGGCCTGGATATCTTCCCCGGGCGATCGGATTTTCCGAACATGATAATTGATAAATCCCTGTGGCAGGCAGGGAATTCGGCGTCTAGGATGAAAGAGGTTCCTGATCAGTATCAATGTTTGCCTTGCGCATGCGTGTCAGGATCAGGGTGTTTCCATCGATCGCGTCAGCGTTGCTGAGGCCTTCGTTATACGTTTTTCCGGGAGTGCTTCGGCACTCCGTGAATCGATAAACAGTCAAGAAGGAGCTTACTCCCATGTTGAAGAAGACCCTCTCCGCCGCCGTCCTGGCCGCCATTGTGGCGACGCCGGTGGCCGCCTCTTCCTCCGGCATGATGCAGGGAAAGGCGAAGCCCAACAGCTTTTGGTGGCCGGACCAGCTGAACCTGCAGCCGCTGCGGGACCAGAGCCCTTCCTCCAACCCCTACGGCGAGGACTTTGACTACGCCGAAGCCTTTGCCGAGCTGGATCTGGCCGCGGTCAAGGCAGATCTCAAGACGCTGATGACCAACTCCCAGGACTGGTGGCCGGCCGACTACGGCCACTACGGGCCGCTGTTTATCCGCATGGCCTGGCACAGTGCCGGTACCTATCGCGAGGCTGATGGCCGCGGTGGTGCGGGCGGTGGCCAACAGCGCTTCGACCCGCTCAACAGCTGGCCGGACAACGTCAACCTGGACAAGGCGCGCCGCCTGCTGTGGCCGGTCAAGCAGAAGTACGGTCGCAATATCTCCTGGGCTGACCTGATGGTCCTGGCGGGCACCGTGGCCATGGAGGACATGGGCTTCAAGACCTTCGGCTTTGCCGGTGGCCGCCCGGATGACTGGGAGCCGGACATCGTCTACTGGGGCCCGGAAGCCGACATGATGGGGCGCGAGCGTTACAGCGATGACGGTGAACTGGAGAACCCCCTGGCGGCAACCCAGATGGGCCTGATCTACGTGAACCCGGAGGGCCCGGGTGGCAACCCCGATCCGCTGGCGGCAGCCGAGCAGATCCGCCTGAGCTTTGGCCGCATGGCCATGAACGATGAAGAGACCGTGGCCCTGATCGCCGGTGGCCACACCTTCGGCAAGACCCACGGTGCCCACAAGCCTTCCGAGTGTGTCGGCCCCGAACCGGCGGCCGCCGATGTCACCGAAATGGGGCTGGGCTGGAAGAACAAGTGTGGCAAGGGGCATTCCGAGGACACCACCGGCAGCGGTCTGGAAGGTGCCTGGACGGCGGCTCCCACCCAGTGGACCATGATGTATCTGCAGAACCTGTTCGCCCACGAGTGGGAGCAGACCCGCAGCCCGGCCGGCGCCATCCAGTGGGTGCCCGCGGACGGTGCGGCCGACGGCACGGTGCCGGATGCGCATGTGGAGGGCAAGTTCCACGCGCCGATCATGTTCACCACCGACCTTTCCCTGAAGGAGGATCCGGCATACCGCAAGATCTCCAAGCGCTTCCTGGAAAACCCGGAGGAGTTCGAGGACGCCTTCGCCCGCGCCTGGTTCAAGCTGACCCACCGCGACATGGGCCCCCAGGCCCGCTACCTGGGCCCGGATGTGCCGGATGTGGCCCTGCTCTGGCAGGACCCGTTGCCCGAGGCTGATCACAAGCCGATTGGCGAGCGCGACATTGCCAAGCTGAAGAAGGCGATCCTGGATACCGATCTGAGCAACGCGGAGCTGGTGCGCACGGCCTGGGCCTCGGCGTCCAGTTACCGCAACTCCGACATGCGCGGCGGTGCCAACGGCGCCCGGGTGCGGCTGGCTCCCCAGAAGGACTGGCCGGTGAACGACCCCGACGAGCTGCAGCGCGTACTGAGCACGCTGGAAGAGGTTCGCGAGGACTTCCAGGGCCGCAACCGCCAGGTCTCCCTGGCTGATGTGATTGTCCTGGGCGGTGCCGCTGCCATCGAGCGTGCGGCGAAGGAAGCCGGCCACGATGTTGAGGTACCCTTTACGCCCGGCCGTGTGGATGCGACCCCGGAACAGACGGATGTCGACTCCTTCAGCAAGCTGGAGCCCACGGCGGATGCCTTCCGCAACTACTATGGTGAAGGCAACCGTCTGTCGCCGGCCGATGCCATGGTGGATCGCGCGGACCTGCTCAACCTGACGGTGCCGGAGATGGCCGTACTGATCGGCGGCATGCGGGCGCTGGATGCCAACACCGACGGTGTCGATCACGGTGTCCTGACCGACGAGCCGGGAACGCTGAGCAATGACTTCTTCGTCAACCTGCTCGACATGTCCACGGTCTGGTCCAAGGCGTCCGACCAGGAGGGGATCTACGAGGGTCGCGATCGCGATTCGGGCGAGCTGAAGTGGACCGCCACACCCGTGGACCTGATCTTTGGCTCCAACGCTGAACTGCGTGCGGTAGCAGAGGCCTATGCCGCGGAAGATGGCGAAGAGGAATTCCTCGAAGACTTCATCGACGCCTGGGTCAAGGTGATGACCGCCGACCGCTTCGAGCTCAAGCGTGGCTGATTGAGGCGTTCCGGGCCGGTTTTGGCCGGTCCGGAAAGGCAAGCCTACCCTTTGAAAGGCCGACCCGGTGACGGGTCGGCCTTTTTCGTGGCGTCAGCACGGCCAGTGGCCCTGCTGCCGGAGCCCCCGCGAAGGTTCGAGGTGGCGCCGGGGTGGCCTGTCCGCTCAGTGCAGGCGAGGGGTCTTGCCGACGCTGCTGTCAGGCAGTGATGCGGCGGCAAACTCGCGGCGGTGAACCAGCAGGTACAGGTGCCGGCGCAGGCTGTGGTAAAGCTTGAACAAGGGATGGATTAGCCGCTGCAGCCAGCTGGTTTCTCGGGGCGGGGTCGCGGGCCTGTTCACCAGGGAGGGCGAAGGCCGCTCCCAGACAAGGTGCGGTTCCACCAGGAAGGTTTTCAGGCCGTACAACCAGAAGTGATCCATGACCTTGTCGATGGGCTCATAGAGACAACTGCCATGGGCAAGCAGCCTGGCCATGCCGGCCCGGTTGAGCTGGTATCCCTGGGTGCCGACGGTGCCGCGCTTTGGGCGCACCAGCCGGTATCTGTCCGCGAGTGGCCGGACCACGGTGCGTGGACGCAGGCGCAGTGCCATGAAGCGCACCAGCTCCAGTTCAGGGTCGCCGCCGAGTTCAGTCAGCACCCGGGCGAAGCCAGGCTCCAGCACCACATCATCTTCCAGGATGCAGACGCGATCATGCCCCGCCTCCCAGGCCCGGCGAATGGCCCGCAGGTGCGACAGATAGCAGCCCACCTCGGAGCTGGTGAGCCAGCGCTTGTGCCGCGCCAGTGCCTTCCAGCGACAGAAGCGCTCTTCCGGTCGCAAAGCCGGCATGCCGCCGCGCCCGTCCACGCCGCGAAAGATCTCACCCGTCAGGCCCTGCTCCCGCAATTGCCCGAGGAGTTCCTGGACCCGGCTGGAGTCCGGGTCGAGGGTGATGACATAGATGGCGCTGGACACCGGCTTGCCCTCAAGTACTTGCCCCACCATTAAACATAAAACAGGCTTGGGCCGGAGGGAAGCCTTGCGGTCAGGGCGCTGCTATCGTCACTGCGATCAGCGCCAGGCTGCCGGCAAGCCCTGACAGGCAAAGTGCTGGCAGCCGCGAGGGCCACCAGGTCGCGACACCCGCTACCACCAGGGCAGCGAGGCTCAGGCTGCCGAAGGCCTGTACCAGCCCAATACCGTCGGGTCCGGATACCAGCAACAGCAGACCCAGTAGCAGCCAGCCACCCACACGTAACAGGCGCTGCCCCGGCCAAGCCAGCGGAGGTATTGAACGCTGGGCGTAACGCGGCTGGGACAGGCACAGGCAGGCGAGAGCGGTGGTGCCCAGCAGCAGGCCGGGTAGCAGTGGCAGCGTCGGCATCAGGCTTGCCCCCACTGGCGTTCGGAGGCCGGCCTTTGCGGTGCGACGGGGGACAGTGCTTGGCGGGACAGGTGGCGGGCCCTCAGCCAGGCGGCGAGGGTGGCGCAGCCCAGGCCGAAAACCAGCGCTACCAGGTCGATGCCGGCCAGGGCCCAGTCGCCCCGGGGCAGGCTGTGCAGCAGGTGGCGGTCGGTGGTCAGGGCGTTCAGGAGGGGCAGGGTGCCCCAGGCAATTGCGGCCAGGCTGAGCTGCTCCACCCAGGCGCGGCCGGGCTTGCGCAACAGGGCGTGCAGCATGAGCGCCAGCCAGGTGAGGAACAGGGCGTGGGCTTCCCAGGCGGCGCGCTCGGCAAGGCCCGGTGGCAGCAGCCGGTTGGCCCAGAAGTAGGCGGCAATGGCGACCGGCAGGCCGGCCACCGTGCCCACGTTCAGGCGTTCCACCAGGCGCAGGCCGAGGGGCGCTGCGCCCGTCCTGCGCTGCGCCTGCTGGCGCCGCTTGACGCCCCACAACACCAGGCCCGTGGCGACCATGCCGCAACCCAGCAGGCCGGAGAAGAAGTACAGCCAGCGCAGACCGGTCGCGGCAAACAGGCCTTCGTGCAGTCCGGTCAAGGTGTCCCTGACGGTGCGTGCGCTGCCGCTGCCGTCGCCGCTGTGGAGGCGCTCGCCCGAGACGCCGTCGAAGACCAGCAGCCGCCCGCCGCTGGCGACCGACGCGTCCCGCGACTCCCGCAGGATGACCCGGGCATTGCGGTCGCCGGGATGACGAATGTCGACGAAGCGGATGCGCCCCTCGCCCCAGCGCGCCTCGGCCTCCGCCAGCAGCCCGTCCAGGGGCACCAGGGGTGCCGGCTCAGCGGCGGGAGCGACCAGACCGGGCGCCTCGAAGACCTCATCGAAGAACTGCTGGCGGCCTTCGCGGTCAACGCCGTAATGGGCGGCGACGATCAGCGGCATGAAGGAAAAACCCATGAAAACCAGACCGGAGTAGGTGATCATCAGCTGAAAAGGCAGGCTGACGACGCTCAGCAGGTTGTGGGCGTCGAGCCAGGAACGCTGGCCCTTGCCTGGCCGGAAGGTGAAGAAGTCGCGGAAGATGCGCCGGTGTACGACCACCCCCGTAATCAGCGCCACCAGCATGAACAGGGTCGCCAGGCTGATAATCCAGTCGCTGATCCCCCGGCCCAGGTAGTGCAGGCGCCAGTGCATCTGGTAGAGGTGCTGTCCGCCGCCGGTTTCCCGCGCCACGAGGGGCAGCCCGCTACGCCCGTTCAGGGTTTCCTCGCCGTTGGCGGCCGTCGCCCCCGCGTCCGGATCGGCGCCCTGCCAGCGAATGACCGGCCAGGGCTGGTTGCGGTCCACCGGCAGGCGCAGTTGCCAGCGCTCGGCGCCCGGGGCCTGGGCAGCCAGTCGCGTCAACAGCATGGGCGCCACCTCGCGAGCTGGCAGGCCGGCCTGTGACGGCGGCAGCTCCGGCTGCATCCAGCGATCGATCTCGGTGTCGAAATAGCCGAGAGTCCCGGTCACAAAGACGAAGAAAAGTACCCAGCCCAGGGCCAGGCCGGCCCAGGTATGCAGCCAGGCCATCGCCTGGCGGAAGCCGCCCTGGGGCGGGTCCTGGTGTCGCTCGACCGCCTTGTCATGCCTCACGCCAAGCTTCCTCCCATCAGCATGCCCGCCGCCGCCAGCGCCGCGCTGGCCGGCAGCAGAATGCCCCACACCAGCACCGGGCGACGCAGATGGAATACCCAGAGGATGATGGCGGCGTGGGCCGCGAGGCCGATCAGCTGACCCGCCACCACCGCCTGGCCGCGGGGCAGGGGCAGCGCGCCGGCCAGGAAGATACCCAGGGCATTTGCCAGGCAGTAACCCCCGAGCAGGGCCGCTGCGAACAGTGAAACCAGCCGCCAGCCGTGTACGCCCATATGCTCAGGGTCCCCCGTGATAATTGGGACCGGGCGATGCCGTGCACCGGGCCTCAGAAGGCATAGCGCACCGAGGCGGTGACATTGCGCGGCTGCCCGAATTCCAGCTGCCGGTAGAAGCCGATCTGGCTGTAGTAGGTTTCATCCAGCAGGTTGTCGGCGTTCACCTGCAGTGACAGCTGCGGTGTCAGGTCGTAGCGTGCCATCAGGCTGACCAGGCTGTAGGCATCCTGCTGCAGGCGTTCCGCCTCGCCGGTGACTGGATTGGTGGTGTCGGTGTAGTTGCGACCCTGCCAGTTCCCCCCACCGGCGACGGTCAGCCCGGACAGCTCCCCGTCAAACCGGTAGGTGGTGTAGAGCTTGAGCATCTCCCGCGGGTGTTCCGTGTTGACGTCGCGGCCCGCGGCATCCTCGGCGGAAAAGTGGGTATAACTGAGACTGACATCCCAGGCCGGGGTGACGCGGCCGACCACTTCCAGTTCGTAGCCGCGGCTCTCGCTGCCCTCGGCTTCGTAGTAGGCCTGGCTGTTCACCGTGCCAGGTACGATAAAATCACCGTCGGCCTGACCGAGGCCATCCTGGAGGATGTCAAAGGCGGCGACAGTGGTCTGCAGGGCGCCGTCGAAAAACTGGCTTTTCAGGCCCACCTCCTGGCTCTCGCCGATGATCGGGTCGAGAAAGTCGCCATTGCGATCCTGCAGATTTTGCGGCTGGAAAATCTCGGTATAACTGGCATACAGGTTGTGCTGACCGTTGATCTCGTAGAGCAGCCCGGCGTAGGGAATCACCACGTCATCGTCGCCAAAGTCGCGGCTCACGCCATAGCTGCTGCCGCGCTGCTCCCAGTCCGCGACGCGCGCCCCGAGAATCACCTTGAACTGGTCGCTCAGGGACAACCGCGTGGCGCCGTAGACACCGAATTGCTCGGTGGTCATGTCGATATCCAGGTTGCTGGCGCCCCAGACCGGCTGGGGATAGCTGCCATCCCAGGTCAGGAAATTGCCCACGGGCGCGACACCGGTACGCGAGCGGGAGGTGGCGACGTTGTCTTCCTCGTGGTCCACCACCCCGAAGGTCAGCTCGTGTTGCCGGCCGAAGAGGGCGTATTCGCCGTCCACATGCAGGCTGAGACTGAGCTGTTCGCGCTCCGTGGCGGCGTTGCGCGGCGAGGCGTTCATGCCCAGGCCGGTTTCGCGGTCGGGGCTGCCGGAGAGATACAGCAGCCTCTGGTCAGAGGCATTGATGTTGTTGTTGAGGCTCAGTTTGGCGCTCCAGCCGTTGTCGAATTCATGCACCAGGTCAAGGTAGTAATTCTCCACTGTCGAGTCCCAGGCGGTCCAGCGCGCCGCGGTGGTTTTCGAGCGATCCCAGTCGGTGCGGCTGCCGTCGGCATACCAGACCGGCAGGCCACCCCAGGTGGATGCCGTGGGCTGGTTGTCCTGGTAGCTGGCGCCGACCCGCAGCAGCGTCTGCGCCGTGAGGTCGTAGTCCACCGTGGCGTAGAACACCTGGCGCTGCTCGCCGGCCAGGTCGCGGAAGGCGTCACCCTCGTGATAATGGGCGACCAGGCGGCCGCGCAGCCGCCCGTCCGCACTGAGGGCGCTGCCCACGTCGCCGGTGACGCCGAGGCGGTCCCAGCGGCCTGCAGTGATGTCCACACTGCCGGTCAGCTCGCGGCTGTCGGCGTGCTTGCGCACCAGGTTGATGGCGGCGGAGGGGTTGCCGGCACCGGTGAGCAGGCCGGTGGCGCCGCGGACGATCTCAATGCGCTCGTAGAGGCTCATGTCCGATTCCGTCTCGCCGGCGTTGTTGCCGGGCTGCCAGTAGATGGGGACACCGTCGATCTGGTAGTTGTTGATGTCAAAACCGCGGGCGGAGAAGGTGTAGCGGGTGCTGTCCTGGGCCCGGGCGGAGACCCCGGAGGCATTGATGACAATGTCACTCAGGGAGCGCAGGCCCTGGTCGGCGATGCGCTGTGCCGTCATCACGCTGACCGACTGCGGGGTTTCGTAGAGTGTCAGGCCCAGGCCGGTGGCCGAGTCGAGGCGCTCGTTGGTGGTGTAGCGGCCCGTGACGACCACCTCCTCCAGGCGCCCTTGCGTTTCCGCGCGGTTACCCTGAGTCTGGGGGCTGTTCTGGGCTTGGGCCAGGGCGGAGAGGGTGAGACAGGCAAAGGGCAGCCAGGCCCCGCGGCAGGTGCGGCGGGACGGGACGTGAGAGAAAAGCATGCGGAAACCCCCTGAAGTTATTTGAGAGCACAATCTTAATGATAACGACTATCATTAGCAACAGCGTGCAGGGCTCGCCTGCTCTTCGGCATTTGAGGTGGCTCTGTACTGCTCCCTCTTTGCTGGCGCTGCCGGGGCCGGCTGATGGGCAATCCGCTTTGCTGCATGAGCTGGCGCCTGCGCACTGGCTTCCGACGGACTGGCCGGAGCGACTGGCCGCTGTTGCCGGGCGGGCCGATCGGCTGGCGACTCTCGAAGCCGCGGCCACTGGCCGCCTGGGCCATTATTTCGAGGCCCTCTACGCCTGCCTGTTGCAGGAGATACTGGGTTGGGAGGTCATTGCCCGCAACCTGCCGGTACGCGAGGGAGGGCGCACCCTGGGGGAACTGGACTTTCTGGTACGCAATCCCCTTGACGGCCGGGTGGAACACCACGAAATCGCCATCAAGTTTTACCTGGGATACCGGGCAGCGGGGGACGCGGCCACTCGCTGGTACGGCCCCAACAGCCGCGACCGGCTGGATCTGAAGGCGGGACGTCTGCTGACCCACCAGGCGCGACTCAGCGAGCTGTCGGCAACCCGTTCGACCCTGGCTCGGCTGGGCCTGCCACAGCCCGCCCGCGCCCGGGTGTGGATGCCCGGTTACCTGTTTTATCCCCGCGAGCAGCGGCTGGCAGCCCCGGCGGGCGTGGCCGCGGACCACCTGCGTGGCTCCTGGGTACGGGCGGCGAGCATGGCGCCCGACCAGATGATCAATGTGGTGCCGCTGGAAAAGCCCCACTGGATCGGGCCCTGGGGGCAGGTCGAGGCCCCTGAGCCCGCGTTGGCAGGTGGGATTGCCGAGCGAATCGCCGCGGGGGGACCGCCGCGCCTATTCGCTCGTCTGCGCCAGAGCCCGGAGAGGGGCGACTGGCGCGAGGTGGAACGCTTCTTCCTGGTCCCGGAACAGTGGCCGGAGACAGCCGGCTAGAACGCGTTGACGTTGTCTACCGCCCGCTGGGCGTCGCGCATGGCGCCTTCAATGTAGCCGACGCCGGTGCAGTCCCCCGCCTCGATAACATGGAAGCCCGCGCTGCGCAGGCTATCCGCGGCGTCGGGGTTGGCGCTGGCACCCTTGGCGACAATCACCTGGTCGGCACGGGCGACCACTGGCGTGCCCTCGCTATCGTTGAAATGCACGGCGCTTTTCTCGATCCGGATGTCGCTGGCCGAGGCTTGCAGGGACACGCCGTGTTCCCGCAGTTCTGTCAGCAGCCGCATGCGGCGCACGATCGGCAGGCCGGCGCCGAAGCGGGGCGCCTCGTCGACCACGGTCACCTTGCGGCCGCGTTCGTGGAGGAACTCCGCCAGTTCCACCCCCACCAGTTCGCCGCCGATGATGACGATCTCCTTGCCCAGGGGCATCCAGGTGTGGGTGGCCTTGCGCACCAGGTCCAGGTTGCCGCTGATCCCGCTGGCGGCACCCACCCGGGTGGCCAGGCGGGTAAACCAGGAGGTCTTGGTTTTCAGGCGCTCCGAGCTTTCGCCCAGGACCAGCTTGCGCATGTCGTCGCCGCTGAAGACATGGGGCAGCTCGTTGCCGGGAATCTCTGGCAGGTCGCGGCGGGCACCGGCGGCGACGATGACCAAGTCGGGGGCCAGCTCACGCAGCAACTCGGGGCTCGCCTCGGTATTCAGGCGCACCTCAATGCCCGCCTGCGCGACCTGGCGGCGCAGCCACTCCAGCAGGCGCTGGTTGGGCTCGTAGGCCAGGGAGGCGAACTGCAGGGTGCCGCCGAGGCGCGCGCCGCGCTCCAGCAGGGTGACCGTATGGCCATCGGCGGCCAACAGGCGGGCGGCTTCCATGCCCCCGGGGCCGCCGCCGATGATCGCCACCTTGCGCTGGTTTTCAGGGCGCGGCCGCGAGCGGCGCAGGTGCTCGAAACCGATGTCCGGGTTCACCGCGCAGCGCATGGGGTCGCGGGTGTAGATGGCGCTGGCGCAGGTGACGCAGTAGACACAGGGGCGGATATCCTCGGCGCGGTCCGAGGCAATCTTGTTGGGCAGGGCGGGGTCCGCCAGCAGTTTGCGGCCCATGCCGAGGAGGTCAAAGGTGCCCTTCTGCAGTTCGGCCTCGGCCAGATCCAGCTCAATGCGGCCCGAGGCGATCAGCGGCAGCTTGACCACCTGGCGGATTGCAGCGGCCGCCGGCAGCATGGCGGCCGGAACCTGGGGGATGTTGGACTCCGAGTGCAGCTTGCCGTAGGCGGTCTCGTGGTAGGCGCTGACGGTGATGGCATCCACGCCCGCCTTTTCCACCAGTTGTGCGGTGATTTTGGCGTCTTCCAGTGTGATGCCGCCCTTCTTGCCGACTTCCCGTGAATCCAGCTTTACCCACACCGGGAAATCGGGCCCGACTTCCGCCCGCACGGCGGCGATGACTTCCAGCAGCAGGCGGGCGCGGTTTTCGTGACTGCCCCCGTACTCATCCGTGCGGGTATTGGCCTTGGGTGACAGAAAGGAGGACAGGATATAACCGTGGGCACCGTGGATTTCCACGCCATCGAAGCCCGCCTGGCGCGCGCGGCGAGCACCGTCGGCAAACTGGCGTACCACCAGTTGGATGTCATCCTTCTCGAGGACCTTGACCTTCGGCGGTCCGCTCATGCCCTCGGCCATTTTGGCCAGCTCACTCTCGAGGAAGAAACTCAGGAAGTCGGCGTCCTTCACCGGCGAGGGAACAGCCGGTGCCCACAGGGGCAGGCCGTCCCGGGCGCTGTCGCCGGCCACCAGGCCACCGTGGTGCAGCTGCGCGGCGATCTTGGCCCCGTGGCGATGCACGGCCTCGGTGAGCCGCAGCAGGCCGGGGATCATACGGTCCTCGGAGATCCCCACCTGCCAGCCCTGTACGCGTCCCACCGGCAAGGCCACCCCGGTGGCACCGGTGATGATCAGGCCAGCGCCACCGCGGGCCTGTTCTTCGTGGTAGGCAATGATGCGGTCGCTGGCGCTGCCGTCGGGCTCTGCGAAGTTTGCGCCCATGGCCGTCACCACCATGCGATTTTTCAGCTCCAGCTTGCCGATGCGGGTGGGTGACAGCAGGGTCTTGAAGGCGGGGTTGCTCATGACAGGCTCTCTCTGGCGTCCGAGTTATCGCCCCGGCTGGGGCGCTCGAAATCGGTGGTGAGACGAAGGGCGGACCGGGGTCGGCCACGACCGGGCGCCATGGTAGTACGCCTGTCCCTGTCGGGAAAGCGGCAGTGACCGGGCAGTACGCATAGTCAGACCGGTGTCGGCGGCCCGGGAAGCCAGTGCGGATCAAGCAGCTGAACCACGGGCCGCTTCCTGAGGAGCATGTGATTGAATCAAGTGTTCAAAGCGGCTAGGCTCCGGGCGTTTTTCTCACCCCCGTATGAAGAGGCTGCTCATGAGTCATGCAATAATTCAACGTAGCTTGCAGCACGCGAGTCTGGTCACCCTGGCGGCTGCCCTGGCTCTGCCCGCGACAGCACAGGACAGTGCCGGTCGCGCGGTCGCCCTGGAAGAGGTGATCGTGACGGCGCAGAAGCGCCAGGAGAGCTTGCAAGATACACCCGTGGCGGTCACCGCTTTCACCAGTGAATCACTGGAGAACCTGGGCATCGTGGATGTCTCCGGCATTACCGGCCGCGTCCCCAACACCATTCTGTTGACCACCCCGAGCAGCAACATCAGCATGTCGGCCTCGGTGCGGGGTGTCTCTTCCAACGAGCCGTCCCTGGCCCAGGACGCCAAGGTCGGGCTCTACCTGGACGGTGTCTACATTGGCAAGAACTCCGGTGCCATTTTCGACATCGCCGATCTCGAGCGCATCGAAGTCCTGCGCGGCCCCCAGGGCACGCTGTATGGCAAGAACACCACCGGCGGCGCCATCAACATCATTACCGCGCGGCCCCTGGGGGAATTCGGCTTCAAGCAGAAGCTGACCCTGGGCAGCTTTGGCCGCACCCGCTCGCAGACCACACTGGACCTGCCGCGCATGGGTGGCCTGGCTGCAAAACTGTCCTACCTGGACCGCTCCTACGAGGGCTGGGCGCGCAACAGCAATCCCCGCGGCCCGCGTGAACTCGGCCGCGATGATACCAGCGGTTACCGCCTGGCATTGAACTGGGAGCTGTCGGACCGCCTGACCGCCGATTACTCCCTGGACCGCACCTGGGGTGAGGGTACCTCGCGCCCGTCCCAGCTGAGCTACGCCAATCCCGATTACGTCAATCTGCCGGTCGTTTCTCCCACCGGCGTGATTCTGCCGGGGGCGGAAAATCACCCCTTCCGCCAGATGATCGAGTCCGGCATTAGCGATGACCGCAAGAAGTGGTTCAACCTCGACAACGTCGGCGAGGAGCGCTACGACATCCGCGGCCACAGCCTGACCCTGACCTGGAGTGCCGACAACTTCGACATCAAGTCGATCACCGGCTATCGGGAAATGGAAATTCGCGTTTCTCCGGGTGGCACGGACAATGACGGCGGCGCCTGGAGCGTACCGGTCTTCCACAACGCGACCGAGCGCAACGGTGGCAACCAGAAGGACCACGAGCAGTGGTCCCAGGAGTTCCAGGTCCTCGGCAGTGCCATGGACGATCGCCTGGAGTACATCGTTGGGCTGTACTACTACGAGGACGAAGGCGAAGAGTTCAACAGCCTCTGGGATGCGCTGGTGCCTTTCAACGGCACACTGCTGTCCACCCGCTTTATCCCCGCGCCCGCGGGCCTGGGCGAAAGCTACTCCGTCGACAACACCTCCTACGCCGTCTTCGGTCAGGCCACCTACACCCCCGAGTGGCTGGATTCCCGCCTCGGCATCACCCTCGGCCTGCGCCAGACCTGGGATGAGAAAGCCGCGTCGATCCTGGATACCGGGGCGGAGCCCTGGACGGTGGAGAAAGAGTGGGACAGCTTCAATCCCTCGCTGACCGTGGACTACCAGTGGAACGATGACACCAATGTCTACGCCAAGGTGGCTACCGGCTACACCGCGGGCAGCCATCCGATCCGCTCCTCCAGCCAGGCCGCTTTCAACCTGACCGCGGACCCGGAGGAAATTGTCAACTACGAGCTGGGCATCAAGTCGGACTGGCTGGACCGTCGTCTGCGGGTGAACGCGGCGACTTTCTTCTATGACTATACCGACCTGCAGATCGCCGACTTCCAGTCGGGTTCCACGGTGGTCACCAACGCGGGTCAGGCCGATCTGACCGGTTTCGAGTTCGAGGTGACCGCGCTGCCGCTCCCCGGCCTGACGGTTGACCTGACCTACGGCTATCTGGATTACGACTATAACGAGTATTTCGTCACTCTGGACGGCGTGTCGGTGGATGTCTCGGACACGGCACGCGCCTCCAATGCGCCGCGCCACACGGCACGTCTGATGGTGAACTACGATTTCGAGCCGACGCGCTTCGGTGCCCTGAGTGCCTCGCTGGAATCGGTGTACACGGACGAATACCGCTTCAACCCGCGGCAGTTCCAGCATGACTCGGCGGATAGCCGCAACCTGCTGAATGCACGACTGAACCTGGCGGACATCCCGGTTGCCGCCGGCAGCCTGCGGGCCGGCCTGTGGGGTCGCAACCTGACCGACAAGGAGTACCGCGAGTACGGCATCGACTTCGGCGCCATCGGCCACGCCATCAACACCTACGGCGAGCCGCGCAGCTTCGGTATCGATGTGATGTACGAGTACTGAGGCGACTGTTCAGTCTCCGGGCGCGTACAATCCGACAGGATAATAACGCGTCTGGAGACGGAACATGACCCTGCAAGGCAAACACATTGTCATCACCGGCCCTACGGCGGGCATCGGGCGCGCGAGTGCGCTGAGCCTGGCCGCCGATGGGGCTGACCTCACCCTGCTCTGCCGCAGCCCGGAAAAAGCCTCCGCGCTGGCTGACGAGATTGTCGCCAGGGGCGGTTGCACCCCGCGGGTGGTTCCCCTGGATATGGCGTCCCTCGCCAGCGTGCGGCAAGCGGCCGCCGATTGCCTGGGCCTCGATCGCCCGATCGACATCCTGCTGAACAATGCCGGTGCAATCTACACGCGTCGCCAGCTGACCGTCGACGGTTTCGAGGAGACCCTGGCGGTGAACCACTTTGCCCCTTTTCTGCTCACTGGCCTGCTGCTTCCGGCCATCTTGCGGGCGCCGCAGGCGCGTATCGTCAACGTGGCCTCCGCCGCCCACGCCTTCGTGCGCGGTATGCAGTTCGATGATTTGCAAGCCGAGCGTGGCTACCGGATGTTCCGGGAGTACGGGCGCTCCAAGCTGGCCAATATCCTGTTTACCCGCGAGCTGGCCCGGCGTCTTGCCGGGCGGGATGTCACCGTGAACTGCCTGCACCCCGGTGCCGTGACCACCTCGCTCGGTTCGCAGAACGGGGGTATTGCCAGCCGGTTGATGCCGCTGTTGCTCAAGCCCTTCTTCAAGTCGCCCGAGCAGGGCGCGGAGACTTCCCTGTACCTCTGCACCAGCGACGCCGTCGCGGATACCTCGGGCGAATACTTCGTCAACTGCAAGCCGAAAAGACCCAAACCCTGGGCGCGGGACGACGAGGCCGCGAAGCGTCTGTGGCAGATCAGCGAGGAAAGCGTGGGTTTCCAGTATCCACTGTGAGTGCGGAGATGCGCGGGGCTTTCGGCGTGGATATACCCACCGGTCACCGATAGATATGCCGTCGATGGCCGACTTTGACGACGGTTACGATGACCGTGCCATCATCGATTTCGTAAACAATACGGTAGACGCCCTGCCTGACGCGGTAGCGCTCCAGCCCGGAGAGCTTTTCGCAGCCGCGGGGGCGCGGATCATCGGCAAGTAACTCGATTTTCCTCAGGATACGTTGTATGTCGCTTGCAGGCAGCCGGCGCAGATCACGCGATACCGATTTGCGAAAGCGCAGCTTATAGCTTGCCATGCTTCTTCAGGTCGTTAAGGAGAGCCTCGTAGGTGATGGTCGGCTCCGCTACGCGTTCCTCGAACGCGGTGAGATCCTCCTGGTCTTCCGCCAGAGCAGCCCTTACCGCGTCGTTAACCAGGTCAGACAGAGAGCGGTCTGACTGAGCCGACTTCAGGCGCAGGGCTGCGTGAAGGTCCGGGTCAAAATAGATGGTGGAGCGTTTGCTGGCTGCACTCATGGTGTTGTCCCTGTTCGGTCGACACAATGCAATCTAGCGCCATGATGTTTTAGCGTCAAGACATCAAAACGCCAGGACGTCAAGCTTCAAGGCTGGCCTTTCCCCTCCAGCAACATCTTCAGCGCTACCGCATTGTTGTGTTCGGTGTCCTTCGCGGCGTATAGCAGCGTGAGCGTCCGACCGTTGCAGTCCTTCAGCAACTGGTCCAGGTCGTCCTGCCTCTCGCGCAACTCCGCGTGGTATTTCTGGTAAAAGCCGGCCCAGCGCTGCGGGTCGTGGCCGAACCATTTGCGCAGCGCATTCGAGGGTGCCAGGTCCCGATACCAGGCATCGGCGGCGAGGTCGTCCTTGCTGATGCCCCGGGGCCAGACGCGATCGACCAGGACGCGAAAACCGTCGCTGCTGGCGGGGGATTCGTAGACGCGTTTGCACTGGATCTGGCGGGGCTGTTGCATGCCGGTGTCCTCCCTGGGTTGAAGCCTTTGCGGCAACTGTAGTCGAGGCCGAGCATTGGTGCTGTTGCGCAGCTTCTCGTCCCAGCATGATTAGCGTGTTGCCTTGCACGGCCGTGCTGCCCTATTATTTATATAAATTATATATTAAATGATCCAGAGGAGCCCCGGATTGGACGTCGACTTCAGCCCCGAGCAACGCGCCCTGCGCGACGAATTTCGCGCCTACATGCGCGGCATCATGACTCCCGACTTGCGGGAGGAGCTGGCCCAGCCCCTGGCCACTGAGGGTGGCGGCCCCCTGTGGCGTCAGGCCATGCGTCAGATGGGCAGCGATGGCTGGATTGGTTTGGGCTGGCCGCGGGAATGGGGCGGCCGGGGTTACGGCCCCATTGAGCAGTACATCTTTATCGAGGAGGTGACCCGCGCCGGCTTGCCGTTTCCCTACCTCACGACCGAGTCCATCGGTCCGGCGATTGCGGAGTTCGCCAGTCCGGCGATTCGCGATGCGCTGCTGCCGAAAATCCTCGCCGGGGAGCTGGTGGTGGCGATCGGCTATTCCGAGCCCCACGCCGGCACCGACATGGCGGCCCTGCGCACCCGTGCGGAACGCGACGGTGACCACTATGTGATCAATGGACAGAAGGTCTACACCTCCCTCGCCCATATCGCCGACTACGTGTTCCTGGCCGTGCGCACCGGGGACCCCGAGACACTCCCCCGGCACAAGGGCCTCTCCATCCTGCTGGTGCCCACCAGCGCGGAAGGTTTTTCCTTCACCCCGATCTACACGGTCGGGGACGGCGAGACCAATGCCACGTATTACGACAATGTGCGCGTCCCGGTGGAGAACCTGATCGGCGAGGAGAACCGCGGCTGGCAGGTGGTCACCGGCCAGCTCAACCGCGAGCGCCTGACCCTGATGAACCCCGGGACCGCCAATCTGCTCTACCAGCAGACAGTGGAGCACGCCCGCAACACCCGCGATGGCAGCGGCGCGCTGCTGATCGAGACGCCCCGGGTGCAGCGCCTGTTGGCCAGCGTGTACAGCCAGCTCCGGGTGTTGCAGCTGGCCTGCCGCAAGCAGGCCTGGGCGATTGCCCAGGGAACCCTGGATGTTGCCGACGCCTCCGCGATCAAGGTCTACGGTTACGAGGCCTTCCTCGATTGCTACCGACAGATGCTGGAGGTGCTGGGCCCGGATGGTGTGCTCAAGCGAGGGTCACCCGGGGCCCTGTTGCAGGGGCAGCTGGAGCTGATCTACCGCTCGGTACCGGTTTACGGTTTTGCCGGTGGCACCAACGAGATCCAGCGCGACCTGATTGCCCAGTTCGGCCTCGGTCTGCCGCGCGCGAAACGCTGAGAGGGATGCAACGATGAACTTTGCATGGAGTGAACTGCAGCTGGAAATCCGCGCGCTGGCGGCGCAGTTGTTGCGTGATCACGCGGGGCCGGAGCACTTGTCCGCCCTCGAGGCCAGCGGGAAGCGCCTGGATCGGCAGCTGTGGGCGGAGCTCAAGCCCGCGGGCTTGACCGCCATACCGTTGCCGGAAACAGCCGGCGGTGCGGGACTGGGCTTTCAGGAAGCCGGGCTGGTGTTCGAGCAGCTGGGCGCCCATGTGGCGCCGGTGCCCCTGATCGGCCACACCCTGGCGGCCATGGCCTTGCAGCGGGCCTCGGGTGACGAGTTGGCTGCGTCGCAGCTGGAGGGCGAGGGCTGGCTGGCTTGCAGCACCCGGCGCGAGGGCAACACTCTGCGTCTTGACGATGGACGGTTGTCGGGCCAGCTCGGCGCCATCGCCCATGGCGAAGGCAGCGATGCGGTCGTGCTGCCGGCGCGGCAGGGCGATGACTGGTTTCTCTGCGTGGTGAAGCCTGGTGCTGTCGGTCTGAGCTGGCAGGGCCAGGTCAGCACTGGCCTGGAACCCCGGGGCTTGCTGCAGGCCGATAGTGCGCCGGTGGAGATTCTGGGCGACGCCGCCATGCTTGCCTGGCTGGAGCAGCGACAGGCAGCGGCCCACTGCATGGCCCAGGTGGGCGTGGTGGGCGCCGCGCTGCAGCTGGCCCGGGAGCACGTCTGTGAACGGGAGCAGTTCGGCGTGAAAATTGGCTCCTTCCAGGCTGTTGCTCACCGCATGGCAGACGCCTGGACGGACATGATGAATCTGCGCATGGCCGCGGAAGCCGCTGTGGTGGCTCTGGATCGGCAGGAAGACGCGGAGCTGGCGGTGCGCAGCGCACAGGCCTGGTCTGCGGAGGCCGGTCACCGGGTACTGGCCAGTGCCCAGCATGTGCACGGTGGCCTCGGCCATGACAAGGACTATCCCCTGTGGCGCTACGCGGTGTGGGCGCGGCAGTACGAGATGGAGTCCGGTGGTCTGGGGCATGCACTGGAGCAGCTGGGGCGCTGCATTGCCCGCGACCCCGAGGCCGCATTGCTGTAAGAGCCTGCGTTGCACCCGATGCGAGAAACCGGAGACAGACCATGACACGCGCAACATACGAGACCGTTGAGCTTCAGGTGCTGGAGGAGGGCGTACTCGAAGTGCGGCTGAACCGCCCCGAGCGCTTCAACGCCCTGAACGAACGCCTGATCGGCGAACTCACCGAGGTCTTCCGTGGCCTGAACCGCGACCGCGACACCCGGGTGGTCATCCTGACCGGCGCGGGCAAGGGCTTCTGCGCCGGGGCCGATCTCAAGGCCTCGGACGCCGCGCCGGGTTCGGTGCCCGGCACCGAGGGCATGGGCCAGCTGGGCTATGTCTACAAGTACCAGGAATATCTGGCCGACATGGTGCTGGCGATCCACGAGTGCGACAAGCCGGTGATCGCGGCAGTGCAGGGTGCGGCGGTGGGCGGTGGACTGGCGATCAGCCTGGCCTGCGATATCCGCCTGGCCTCGCCGGCGGCAAAATTTGGCGCTGTCTTCATCAAGACCGGGCTGTCGTCCTGCGACGTGGGTACCAGTTACCTGCTGCCGCGGGTGGTCGGCGTGTCCGCCGCCAGCGAGCTGATGCTGACCGGCCGGGTGATCGAGGCAGAGCAGGCGCGGGCACTGGGGCTGGTGTCCCGGGTGGTGGAAGCCGGAGTCCTGCTTGAGACCGCCCTGGGTGTCGCCCGGGAAATCCGCGCCAACAGCGAATACGGCGTGTGGATGACCCGCAAGGGGCTCCGCATCAACCAGGATGCCGCCAGCCTGCGCCACGCCATGGAGCTGGAGAACCGCACCCAGGTGCTGGGCTATTTCACGGGCTGCATGGAAGAGGCCATGCAGGCCTTCCAGGAAGGCCGCGCACCGCAGTGGAAAAAACTGTGAGCACACCGCGGCCCCGCCGGGGGCGCCCGCCCAAGACCTCCCTGGAGGACCTGGTGGACAAGGCTATCGAACTGATGGCCGCCGAGCCGGACAGGCCCCTCTCGCTGAATGCGCTGGCCAGGGCGGCGGGGATCACTCCGATGGCCATCTATCGCTACGCGGCGGACCGGGACGAGTTGCTGCAGGCCGTCGCGGAACGCTTGTTGGGTGACCTGAACCCGAAGATTCCAGACGCCGACTGGGAGACCCAGCTGAGCGCCTGGGCCTTCGCCATGCGCGACTATTTTCTCAAGAACCCGGCGCTGTTCACCATTCTCGGCTGGCAGCAGCATGTGGCCCGTCCCTGGCTGAGCCAGCTGGCCGGGCTTGCGCGTATTCTACAGCGTGCGGGACTGAAGGGGCGGGCGCTGGCGGATGCGGTGCAGTGGGTTTCCAGTACCATTATCTCGGCGGTCTACATGGAAATTGCCGCCCGGCGCTCCGGCTCCCGGGTCAGTGCCTCGGACCTGCGCAGCCTGCCGGAAGAGGATGCGGCACTGATGGCCGAGGTGGTGCAGCACTTGAAGCAAAAAAGCGCGCGGGCGGTGTTCACCGATTGCGTTGAGCGTATTCTGATAATCATAAAAGGAAGCTGAGCGATGAGTACACTGAAACTGGGACTGCAACTGGGTTACTGGTTTGCCAGCCCGCCACCGGATTTTGTCGAGCTGGCCCAGGAGGCGGAGCAGCTGGGCTTTGACTCGGTGTGGACCGCGGAGTCCTGGGGCAATGACTGTTTTACCCCGCTGGCCTGGATCGGGGCCCAGACCTCGCGTATCCGCCTGGGTACCTCGATTGCCCAGCTTTCTGCGCGCACCCCGGCCAGTTGCGCCATGGCCACCCTCGCCCTCGATCACATGTCCGGCGGGCGCATGATGCTGGGCCTCGGAGTCTCCGGCCCCCAGGTGGTGGAGGGCTGGTATGGCCAGCCCTACGGCAAGCCCCTGGCACGCACCCGGGAATACGTCAGCATCATTCGCAAGATTCTGGCGCGGGAGGAACCGGTCACCAATGACGGCGAGCACTACCCGCTGCCCTACCACGGCCCGAACGCCTGGGGACAGGGCAAGCCGCTGAAACCGATTACCCATCCCCTGCGCGCCGATGTGCCGATCCTGATTGGCGCAGAGGGCCCGAAGAATGTCACCCAGACGGCGGAAATTGCCGATGGCTGGCTGCCGCTCTACTACTCCCCCTATCGCCAGGAAGTCTACGCCAGCCAGCTCACCGCCGCTGGCCCGGGCTTCGAGATTGCCCCCACGGTGATGGTCAACATTCACGACGATCTGCAGCAGGCGCTGTATCCGGTGAAGGCCATGCTCGGGTTCTATATCGGCGGCATGGGCTCGAAAAAGAACAACTTCCACAAGGACCTGATGGCGCGGATGGGCTTCGCCGACGAGGCGGAGCAGATCCAGGAACTGTTTTTTGCCGGCGAGCGTGACAAGGCGATCGCTGCGGTGCCGGATCAGTTTGCCGACGAGATATCCCTCAGCGGGCCAGTGGGGCGGATTCGCGAGAAGCTGGAAGATTGGCGGCGTTCACCGGTGACGACCCTGCTGGTGAACGGCGACAAGGCCTTCCTGCGCCAGCTGGCAGAGTTGGTTCTGTAAGACGCCGTTATTTCGCCATAAAGCCGCCGTCGCTGACCAGGGTATGGCCGGTGGTGAAGCTGGACAGGTCGCTGGCCAGGTAGAGGACCGGGCCAATGATTTCCTCGGTTTCCGCCACCCGCTTCTGCAGCGCGGCGTCAATGGCGCCCTCGAGGAAACCGGGCATCTGCGCGGCGGTGTCGAACAGGTCGGAGTGGTAGCTGCCGGGCGCCAGGCTGTTCACGCGAATCCCCTTGTCAGCCCATTCCGCGGCCATCACTTTGCTCAGTGCGTCCAGCGCCGCCTTGGTGGCGGCGTAGAAGCCCTGGAAGGCCGAGGGCCTGAGACCGCCCACGGAAATCACATTGATGATGGAGCCGCCGCCGTGTTCCGCCATCCGCGGTGCCAGACGCGAGGCCAGGTACCAGGGCCCTTTGGTGTTGACGTCGAACAGCTTCTGGAACAGTTCCGGCTGCAGGTCCGAGAGCCCCCCGGCGACCGGGTTCATGCCGGCGTTGTTGATCAGGATATCGACATGACCAAAGGCCTCATGGCTGGCGGCGATCACTGCGTCCAGATCTTCGGTCCGCCCGACGTGGGCGGCGAGCGGCAGGGCGCGGCGGCCTCTGCCGCGAATCGCTTCCGCGACGGTTTCGCAATTTTCCAGCTTGCGACTGACCACGATCACATCGGCACCGGCCTCTGCCAATCCCAGGCACATGGCGCGCCCCAGTCCGCGACTACCGCCGGTGACCAGGGCGACCTTGCCGCTAAGGTCTATGTTATGCATGCTGATTCCTCTTTCCCTGTGACAACTCTCGGCGCGGCAATGCAGCGCGACTGCGCGTTCGCACCTGCACGCGTCTTTGGCTAAAAAAATATATAGCATAAATAAATGGTGTGCCAGCCCGCCTGCTTTTCTGTCTTGCCAGCCAGCCCCGGCTCGCCTATGATCCCATTTTAATGAGTATCTATTAAAAGTGACTGGCCGAGGACACCCAATGAGAAACCCCATCTACAAGACGCGCCCGGTGGCGCCGAGCGCCGCCCGCTTTGGTGGCGAGCGCATCAACGACTTCATCGTCCTCAGCGAGGCCTGCTCCAACAGCTACCTGATCGAGACCACCGAGGGCGGCATCCTGGTCAACGCCGGCATGGGCTTCGAGGCGCCGGTGATCGATGCCAACCACCGCGCCCACTCGACGGTGGCGGACAAGATTCGCTACCTGATTACCACCCAGGGCCACGTCGACCACGTCGGCGGCGTGCAGTATTTCCGCGACCGCAACCCGGGGCTGCTGTACATCGCCCAGGCCAACAACACCGAGCACCAGGCCTATGACAGGCGCCTGGCGGACTTCCGCGGCAACCGCTCCGCCTTCCGCTTCCGCGAGCGCTTTGTCGAGGACTTCGCCTACTACGCCGAGCAGGGTTATACCGAGATCAATCCCCAGGACACGCCCACGCCGGACATTCTCTTCGAGGACCGTTACACCCTGACCCTGGGTGGTCTGACCCTGGAACTGATTGCCGTCCCCGGCGCCGAAACCAATGACTCCCTGGTGATCTGGCTGCCCGAGCAGCGCATTTGCCTGACCGGCAATCTGTTTGGCTGCCCCTTCGGCCACTTCCCCAACCTCAGCACCATTCGCGGCGACCGCTACCGCGAGGCCCTGGTCTGCGCCCGGGCTGCCCAGGTCGTGCTGGACCTGGAGCCGGAGGTGATTCTCTACGGGCACCACGGTCCGGTGGAGGGGCGCGAGGTGATTCGTGAGGAGCTCATCGCCTACCGGGATGCCCTGCACCACGTGCACGATGAAACCGTGCGCGGCATGAACGCCGGTACTGACGTTCACACCCTGATGCAGACCATCACGCTGCCCCCGGAATGCGAAGTGGGCGAGGGCTATGGCAAGGTGTCCTGGGGCGTGCGCGCGATCTGGGAAAGCTACGCCGGCTGGTTCCACCACCAGTCCACTACGGAGCTTTACAGCGTGCCCGCCAGTGCCGTTTTCGACGATGTGGTGGCCCTGGCCGGAGCCGACACTCTGGTGGCGCGTGCACAGGAAAAATTCGAGCAGGACAAACCCGAGGAAGCCCTGCATCTGCTGGATATGGTGCGCAAGGTAGAGCCCGGCCACGTCGGTGCGGTGGAGCTGTTGCTGACTATTCACCGCGCGCTACTGGCCCAAGCCGACAACTTCTGGCTGGAGGGCTGGCTGGAGGAGCAGATCCGGCTGCTGGAGGGGGCGCTCGAGGCCTAGCGGCTCCGCACGCACAGGCGCATCATTCATGTTCCTGGGAAATGCCCAGGGGAGGGATCGATATGAAGGCTGCAGTATTTCGCAGTGCCGCGGGTGGCCTGCAGATCGAAGCTCTGCCCGACCCGCTCCCCGGTCCCGGTGAGCTGCTGCTGGAGGTGCGCAAGGTCGGCATCTGCGGCAGTGAGTTGCACGCTGCCAGCTTCCACGCCCCCGAGCGGCTGGAAGGGGCGCTGATGGGCCACGAAATCTGTGGACGGGTCGCGGCCCTGGGTGAGGGCGTCAGCGATTTTGCGCTGGGCGATCGCGTCGTGCCGCTGCCCTTTATCGGTTGCGGGCAGTGCGCGATGTGCCTGACCGACCTGTCGCGCCACTGTCCCCAGGTCGATTACCAGACCGTGCGCGGTTACTGCCAGTACACCCGGGCTGCCGCCCGGGGCTGCGTGCGCGTGCCGGAGGGCATTTCCGATGAGGCGGCCACCCTGGTGGAGCCCCTCGCGGTAGGCCTGCAGGGGGTGCGCCGGGCTGCGCTTCAGGCGGGGGAACGTGTGCTGGTGACCGGCGCCGGACCGATTGGTCTGGCCGCCGCGTTCTGGGCACAGGCGCTGGGGGCGGCGGAAGTCGTTGTGCTGGCGCGCTCTGATCGACGCCGGCGGATCGCCGAGCAGATGGGATTGCCGTTGTTCGTCGCCGGCAACGAGGTCGATGACGAGATAGAGATGGTTCAGTCACTGCTGGGGGGTGCGCCGGATATCGTGCTGGAGGCGGTGGGTCTGCCCGGCGCGCTGGAGCAGGCGGTCAATCACGTCCGGCCCCTGGGTCGGGTGGTATCCCTTGGCTTTGGTAATCAGGTGGACACCCTGCGCCCGGATCTCGCCACCTGGAAGGATGTCAGCCTGGCATTTTCGTTGTGTTACGGCCTGCGGGATTTTGAACACGTGGTGCGGGTGTTGGCTGCGGGGGAAACGCGGCCGCTGGCGATGATTACCTCAGGGATTGGGCTGGACCAATTGCCGGAAGCGTTTGCCGGACTGCAGGCGGGTGGGGAGGACTGCAAGGTGATTGTGTCGCCCTGGGGGTGATGGGCGACACAAGCGGTGCCCCGAGCCGAGGCACGGGGCCAGGGGACGCTGCGGATCAGAAGGTGTAGGTTACACCCAGGCTGACGCCATCGATCTCGATATTGCTCTTGTCGAAGTACCGCATCACCTCGATGTTGGCGGACCACAGCTCGTTCAGGCGCAGGCTGGCGCCGAGCCCCCAGGAGAAGTCACCCTCGCTGTCGCTGTCCGAGAAACCGGCAACGGAGGCCTTGACCTTGGCGTGGGTATAGCCGGCGATCACATAGGGGTAGATGGCGCTGTCATTGGGTAGGCCTGCGCGGAAGTAACCGCCGACATAGTGTTCCAGCTCAGCCTTGACGCCATAGTAGTTGCCATCGTCCACACCGACGCCGCCGCGCAGTTCAACTGCGGCCCAGTCGTTGAGCTGATAGCCACCTTTCAGGGTCAGGGCGCCGAGGTCCACCTCGTCAGCATCGAGGTAGGTGTAGTCGAGGCCCACGTAGGGCTGGGCGACCGCAGCGCCAGCAAAACGCCGGGCCGATTCTCTGGACCTGAAGGCCCCAAGCTTACGCCTGGTTTGCAGACCTACCCGTCAGCCGCAGCCCCGCCGCATCTGCAAACACCGCCAGCAGGTCCTCCTGCAGCCGGTTCTTCGGCCCGTCCCGCAGGGCCAGGTCGTCCAGGTCAAACAGCAGGGGGGGCAGATCGGCTCCCGGCAGCTGTTGCGCGGCGGCCTCGCCCAGCAGGCTGGCGATGCCCAGGCCCTGGGCATCGGTCAGGCCGGTGCTGGTATCCAGCCAGCCCTGCAGGGTGGCGTCGGCCTGCTGCAGGGCCGTTATAGGCAGAGTGTGTGTCGCCAGCTGAAGCTCTTCTTCCACGGGTTTCCCTCGGCCCCAGCCCAGCACCAGGCAGGCACAGGCGGCCAGGAGTTGCTCCGGTGTCGTCAATGCGCTGGGCAGCTTGCGGGCATCCGGGCCGCCATTGCTGCTCTTGAGCTGTCGCCGCCCGCGCCACACCGCCACTCGGCGCCGCAGCTGCCGCAGGGCAAAGGGCATTTCCCGCAACCGGCCCCAGAGCCAGCGCGCCACCACACCGACGGCTTGCACCAGCAGCAGGAACAGCATGATGGCCAGCTCCACCAGTGCCGCCACGGCCTGCAACAGCATGAAGATCATCTGCAGGTTGGCCGCCTTTTTGCCCCGCACCTGTACACCGAGCACCTTGGCGGAGGAGCGGTTGGGTTTTATCCAGTTGAAGGTGCCCAGGGCATTGCGGGTGGAGACCGTGGCGCCGGTCTTGCTCAGGTTGAGTTTGGTGGGCCCGCTGCCGTAGCGGCCGCGGAACACCAGGCGGCCGTTCTGCAAAGCCAGCTGGGTGTTGCGGCCGATGGTGCGCGACACCCGCACGCCGTGGTTGGTGTTGGCAGTGAGGTTGATGCCTGCGGCTTTGGTCTGGGCCCGCAGGGAAACCCCGCCGGTACGGCTGGCACGCAGGTTGCGCCCGCGGTATTCGATGCGTCGCTGCTGACCGTATTCATCCTTGCTGCCGAGGTTGAGCCACTGTCTTGCCATGGAATTGAAAGCATTCATCCGTGTGCGAGCCAGGCAGTGTAGTGGCTGCCGGGCCAAGCGCAATGCGGGTTAGTTGGCACCTGCCTGAAAAGTGTACAGGTGCGCGCCGTGCCATCGATGACACGCCCGGATGGTTGTTCGGTCAGATCTGGCGCTTTCGTGTGGCTGCTTATCGCCTTGTGGCAGATCAGACAAGCAGTTTTGCCGACTGCCCCTGCTGCTTCAGTAGCTTGACGGCCTGCTTGTCAAAGGACACGAAAGTCTCTCCGCCCAGCCAGGTGCCCTCATGGGCCATGATGCCATCGGCAAAATCTCCGCCCGCCTGCAGGAAGGCAAGGCCGCTCTCCACGGCGGGGCGATTCATCACCACGTTGCCGGTCTCCAGCAGGGCCTGGATGGCGGCAACTATGTCGGTGGTCTCGAAGGCGTAGACCCGGCGAAGCACCCAGACGAACTCACACAGGCAGGGCAGGGAGACAGCAATCAGTGTCGCTTCCCTCAAGACCTTTTCAGCTGCTTTCGCCTGCTTTGCGTGATCGCGCACCACAGCGCGTACCAGTACATTGGTGTCGACCGCCAGCTTCATTTTTCGCCGGACCAGCCCGCAGCGGCGGCCTCATTCATCTCATCGAGCGTGGCAGCCTTGTCTGTCTTGTCTGCGAGCAGCCCGAGAAAACCTTCGATGCTGCCGTGGGGTCGTGCCGCTCGCACCCGCAATTCCCCTCCCGGGAGCTTGTCGAACTCGATGCGTTCACCGGGCTTGATGCCCAGGTGCTGCAGCAAATCCCGCTTGAGCGTGATTTGTCCTTTGGCTGTTACTGCGAGAGACGTCATGGAATGCCTCCTTTGCTACCGAGGTAGCTTGGACAAGCAGTGTAAGCAAGAATTCAATTACCTGCAAAAAGGCTCGACAATCTGCCTGAAAACACGACGTGTACGCCCATACAGGGCTGAGATTCAACAAAATGCGCCTTACAGTAGGCGCAAATGTGACCGGCAGCGCATCCATCGCACACCTTGTTACGCGCCGTCGGTCAATTTCTGGCATCATCTCCGGCCAATAGTGAACAGAAGGTGGACACGAAGTCCGCCGCTTTGCTCAGCATGCGTGCCCAGGGGGCGGAAAGCCGCACGCAGGCGGGGCCGGGGCAGGGAAGGGTTGCAGGATACATGAGGGAAACGCGTTACGCCCCGGGGGCCCGGGTGGTGGTCCGCGACTGCGAATGGCTGGTGCGTCGGGCCGACCCCTGCGACGACGGCGGCTACCTGCTCACCGTGGATGGCCTGTCGGAGCTGGTGAGTGGCAAGAGCGCCCAGTTTCTCACCCGCCTGGAAGAGCAGGCCGACGCCATCCGCGTGCTGGACCCGGCGGAAACCCGCTTCGAGCAGGACCTGAGCCCGGGCTTCGAGAAAAGCCGCCTGTTTATCGAGACCCAGCTGCGCCAGATCACCCCCGCCGACGGGCGCATCCACCTCGGCCACCGGGCGGCCATGGACCCGGTACCCTACCAGCTGGACCCGGCCCTGCAGGCCCTGCGCCAGAGCCGCCAGCGCATCCTGATTGCGGATGCCGTGGGTCTGGGCAAGACCCTGGAAGCCGGCATCCTGATGACTGAATTGATGCGCCGGGGCCGCGGCAAGCGCATTCTGGTGCTGACCCTGAAAAGCATGATGACCCAGTTCCAGAAGGAGCTGTGGAACCGATTCACCATCCCGCTCACCCGGCTGGATTCCGCCGGCCTGCAGCGGGTGCGCAACACCATCCCGGGCAACCACAATCCCTTTTACTACTACGACAAGTCGATCATCTCCATCGACACCCTGAAGCAGGACAACGAGTACCGCCGCCACCTGGAGCAGGCCTACTGGGACATCATCGTCATCGACGAGGCGCACAACGTGGCCGAGCGCGGCAGCAGTTCCCAGCGGGCGCGGCTGGCCCAACTGCTGGCCGGGCGCTCGGATACCCTGATCATGCTCTCCGCCACGCCCCACGACGGCAAGGCGCGCAGCTTCGCCAGCCTGATGAACATGCTGGACCCGACCGCCATCGCCGACCCGGACGACTACGCCCGGGAGGACTTCCGCGACAAGGGCCTGGTGATCCGCCGCTTCAAGAAGGACATCCGCGACCAGGTGCAGCAGGAATTCCGCGAGCGGGTGGTGAAGGACGTCTACCTGGATGCCTCGCCGCAAGAGGAGGCCGCTTACCAGGCCCTGCTGGACGTGCCCTTCACCTATCGCGGGGAGCACAGCGCCGAGCGCAATGGCCAGCTGGTGCGCATCGGCCTGCAGAAGTCGCTGTTCAGCTCGCCGGCGGCGGCCTGGCAGTCGGTAGAGCAGCGCATTGCCCGGCTGGAGAGCCGCGACCCGCCCAGCGCGGATGAACAAGTGGAAATCCAGGCCCTGCGCGCCCTGCTGCGGGTCCTGGAGGGGATCAACCCGGACAGCTTCAACAAGTACCAGGCCCTGCTCGCCCTGCTGGAGAGCGCGGACTACGGCTGGAAGAAAACCGACAGCAGTGACCGCCTGGTGATCTTCAGCGAGCGCATCGAAACGCTGAACTGGCTGCACCAGCAGCTGGGCACGGATCTCAAGCTCAAGCCCCAGGCCCTGCGCATCCTCCACGGTGGCATGAGCGATGTGGAGCAGCAGGAGATTGTCGAGGACTTCGGCAAGCCGGAATCGCCCCTGCGGGTGCTGCTCTGCTCCGATGTCGCCAGCGAGGGCATCAACCTGCACTACCTGTCCCACCGCCTGGTGCACTTCGATTTGCCCTGGTCGCTGATGGTTTTCCAGCAGCGCAACGGCCGAGTGGACCGCTACGGCCAGGAACAGACGCCGATCATCACCTACCTGATCAACCGGAGCGACAACCCCCAGGTGCGCGGCGACCAGCGCATTCTGGAGATCCTCAAGGAAAAGGACGAGCAGGCCTACCGCAACATCGGTGACCCGGCCACCTTCATGAAGGTGCACGACGCCGAGGCCGAGGAAGCCCTGACCATGGAGGCCATGGCCACGGGCACCGCCGCCGAGGATTTTGACCAGCAGTACCAGCCCGACGACAGCAACGAGGGCGACGACCTGCTGGCGCTGTTCCTCAACCCGGAGGCCGCCCAGCCTGCCAGCCCGGCCCAGATGGAACAGCACACGGTGGAGCGCTACAGCCTGTTCCCCAGCGATTTCGAATTTGCCCGCCAGGCGCTGGAGGCCCTCAACCGCGAGCGCCGACAGGTGAGCTTCAAGGTAAACCGTGAGCAGTCCACCATCACCCTGACGCCCCCGGATGACCTGGAATACCGCTTTCGCTTCCTGCCGCCGGAAGTCGGCCCCCAGGACGGCAGCCTGGTGCTCACCGCGGACCGTCAGCGCTTCGAGCAGGAAATCCGCCGCAGCCGCCAGGACGAAAGCGCCTGGCCCAAGCTGCATTACCTGTGGCCCCAGCACCCGGCCATCCAGTGGCTGCAGGACCGGCTGCTGGCCCAGGTGGCCCGCCACAGCGCCCCGGTGCTGGCCCTGCCGGATACCGATCAGGTCAACCGGGCCCTGCAGCCGGATGACAGCGTGTTCCTGGTCAGCGGGCTGATTCCCAATCGCAAGGCCCACCCGGTGATCTGGGAGTGGTTCGCCATTCGCTGTGCGGGGGGTGCAGCGGTGGAAGTGCTGCCCGCCGAGAGCTGGCTGCGCGGCCTGCAGCTGGACCACCGCCTGCCCAACCGCGGCCAGCCGGTGGAGCTGGCACCGCTGGAGCAGTTGCGCGGGGCAGTGATTGCCGCCGCCCGGGCGCAGATGGAGGAGCGTCAACAGCAGTACAGCGCCGAGCGCCAGCCCGAACTGGAGCGCCAGCTGGCGGAACTCACCGCTCTGAAAGAGCGCCAGGTGGCCCAGCTGGATCTGCAGCTGGAGGGCTCGAGCCAGGCCGCGCACTTCAAGGCCGCCCGGCGGGAGGAGCGCCTGCAGCATATCGAGCGGGTATTCCGCGACTACCAGGTCTGGGTACGCGACACCCTGAGCATCGAGCCGGTGCCCTATATCCAGATCGTGGCGGTGTTTACCAGAGAAGCCCAGGAGTAAGCGTTGAGCATGGCTACCCAGGACACCGCCGCCACATTTATTGGCCTAACCAACGACAACGAATTCTTCAGCGCCCACTACCTCGCCGAAGTCTTCCAGGGCGACCTGGCCGACACCATCCGCGACTGGGAGGCCCGGGAAGCGGCCGCCCGGGAGGCAGGGGACGAGCAGCCCAGCCCTCACCGCGGGCTGCGCAACCTGCACCAGGCCTACTTTGGCCTGCGCCAGCGCCTCAAGCAGGAGCGCAGCGCTGCCGAGCGCATCCGCCAGCAGCGGGAATTCTTTCGGGCACTGACGGAGGTGCTGGGCATCCCCTGGCAGCCGCAGAACCGCCTGCTGGCGCCGAATGTGGAAGTGCCGGTGCTGAGTGCCCTGGGCGATCAGCTGTGGGTGCTCGGCGCGCTGGATCCGGACAACGAGGGTGAAGACCCCCTGTCCCTGCGCCTGCACCCCAGCCAGTTCTTCGGCCCCGGCCCCCACTGCGATGCCCTGGCCCACAGCGACTGGTACCGCATTCTCAACGAGGCGGTGTTGCGCCAGAGCGCGCCCCACAACGACAATCCGCCGCGCTGGGTGCTGCTGCTCAGCGACCGCCAGGGCATTCTGATCGACCGCTACAAGTGGTCCCAGAACCGCATGCTGCGCTTTGACTGGGAAGAGATCCTGGGCCGGCGCGACGACAAGACCCTCAAGGCCACCGCCGTGCTGCTGCACCGGGAAAGCCTGGCGCCGGAAGACGGCCAGTGCCGCCTCGACAGCCTGGACGAGAACAGCCACAAGCACGCCTTCGCGGTGTCCGACGACCTGAAGTACGCCCTGCGCCAGGCCATCGAGCTGCTCGGAAATGAAGCGGCGGAACAGCTGATTGAGCAGGCCCGGGAGCGCAAGGAGGGCATCTACAGCGGCCATAACGCCCTGGATGCCGAGCAGCTGTCCCGGGAATGCCTGCGCTACATGTACCGCATGCTGTTCCTCTTTTACATCGAGGCGCGCCCGGAGCTGGGCTACCTGCCCCACCAGCACGAGGCCTGGCGCAGCGGCTACAGCCTGGACAGCCTGCGCGACCTGGAAATGGTGCGCCTGACCACCGAGGACAGCCGCCGCGGCAGCTACTTCCACCACAGCCTGCAGCGCATGTTCGGTTTGATCTACCAGGGTTACGCGCCGCGCCGCCAGGGCGACCCCCTGTTTGAATCCAGCGCCAATGCCTTCAGCCTGCAGGGGCTGGACAGCCACCTGTTCGACCCGTCCAGAACCCCGTTGCTCAACCGCGTGGTGTTCAGCAACGCCACCCTGCAGCAGGTGGTGCGCTCCATGTCCCTCACCCGGCCCGGCAGCTCCCGTGGCTGGCGCGGGCGCCGCGGGCGAGTGAGCTACACCCAGCTCGGCATCAACCAGCTGGGCGCGGTGTACGAGGCCCTGCTCAGCTACCGCGGCTTCTTTGCCACGGAAGACCTGTACGAAGTGGCCCCAAAGGGCCAGAACGTCAACCCGGACGAGCTGGATACCGGCTACTTCGTCACCCGCGCGCAGCTGGAGGACTTCGACGAGCAGGAGCGGGTGTTCGACCGCATTGAGGGCAAGCTGAGCCTGCGCGTGCACCCGAAGGGCAAGTTCATCTACCGCATGGCCGGGCGCGACCGGGAGAAAAGCGCCAGCTACTACACCCCGGAAGTGCTGACCAAAAGCCTGGTCAAGTACACCCTGAAGGAACGCCTGGGCGACGGCGTCAGCGCCGACGACATCCTCGGGCTGACCGTGTGCGAGCCCGCCATGGGCAGCGCGGCCTTCTTGAACGAAGCGGTCAACCAGCTGGCGGAGGCCTACCTCACCCGCAAGCAGCAGGAGCTGGACCAGCGCATTCCCCACGAGGACTACCAGCGGGAACTGCAGCGAGTGAAGATGCACATCGCCGACCACAACGTCTTCGGGGTGGACCTGAACCCGATTGCGGTGGAACTGGCGGAAGTCTCCCTGTGGCTGAACGCCCTCTCCGGCGGCCACAGCGTGCCCTGGTTCGGCTACCAGCTGTTTACCGGCAACAGCCTGATCGGCGCCCGCCGGGAGGTCTATCCCGAGCGCGCCCTGAGCCAGCAGGCGCTGAAAAAGCAGGGCAAGGCGGCCCACTGGCACAACACCGCCCCGCGGCGCCTGAGCCCGGCCAGCCTGCTGGACCCGGCCGCCGAAGGTAGTCGCCGCGCCGACGAGATCTACCACTTCCTGCTGCCGGACCCGGGCATGGCGGGCTACAGCGACAAGGTGGCGAAGCAGCTGCGCCCCGAGGCCTTCAGGAAGATCAAGGCCTGGAAGAAGGCCTTCTGCGCGCCCCTGGACGCGCTGGAACTCACCACCCTGCAGAGCCTGAGCGAGGCGGTGGACCGCCTGTGGCGCGAGCACACCCAGATGCTGGCCCAGCATCACCTGCGCACCGAAGACACCTACCCCCTGTGGGGCCAGCAACAGGTGGAAGAGCACCACACCACCACCCGGGAAAAGGACACCCTGCGCACCACGGGCATTTTCAATACCAACGCGCGCATCGCCTCGCCCTACCGCCGCCTGAAGCTGGCCATGGATTACTGGTGCGCCCTGTGGTTCTGGCCGCTGGACAAGGTGGACGAACTGCCCGACCGGCAGAAGTGGCTGTTCGACCTGAATACCCTGCTCAACAGCGCCGGCACCTTCGACTTTGCGCCGCAGCAGGAAAGCCTGCTGGGGGGCACCGAGAGCGAAGCCGGTAGCGCCTCACAGCCCGGCGAAGATTTGTTCGCCAGGCCCATCGACGACCTGTTTGCCGCCGACGAGCCCCAGCAGAGCCTGCGCGCGGAAACCCGCGCCGCCCGGGAGGTAAGCAACCAGCGCGGTGAGCTGAACCTGGAAAAGCTGTTCCGCAACCCCTTCTTCAAGACCCTGGCCATCGCCAATGAACTGGGTGAGCACTACCGCTTCTTCCACTGGGAACTGGCCTTCGCCGACATCTTTGCCAACCGTGGCGGCTTTGACATCACCTTGGGTAACCCGCCCTGGCGCAAGGTGGAGTGGCAGGAAGGCGGCGTGCTGGGCGATTACAACCCGGCCTTTGTGTTGCACAAGCTCAGCGCCAAGCAGCTGACCGATGAGCGCGAACAGGCGTTTGCGCGCAGCCCGGAACTGGAGCAGGCCTGGTTTGATGAGCTGGCGGAGGCGGAGGGTTCCCAGGCATTTCTGAACGCGACGCAGAACTACCCGCAGCTGAAGGGCGTGCAGACCAACCTGTACAAGTGCTTCCTGCCGCGGGCCTGGGCCAATGTGAATGAGCAGGGGGTGAGTGGGTTTTTGCATCCGGAGGGGATTTACGATGATCCCAAGGGTGGGGGGTTCCGGCGGGAGGTATACAAGCGGCTACGGTGCCACTTCCAATTCGTTAATGTGAAGAAGCTGTTTGCCGAGATTCTGCATTGGGTAACTTATTCAGTGAATGTTTATGGGCCTGTTCGGGACGTTCCCAAGTTCATCTCAATGGCCAATACGTTTTTGCCGGCAACCATAGATAACTCTCTCGCTCACGATGGTAGAGGCCCTGTACTTGGGATTAAGGAAGAGACAACGGATGCAGACGGTAAGCTAAAAACAACGTGGAATATAAATGGCCACCGCGACAGGGTTATCGAAGTCGGCCAGCACGAACTGACCCTGTTTGCCCAGCTCTACGATGAAGCCGGCACCGATGCCCTGGAAGCTCGCCTGCCGGCCCTGCACGCCCGGCAGCTAACCAACGTACTGGAAAAATTCGCCGCCCAGCCCCGGCGGCTGGGGGATCTGAAAGGGCAGTACCTGTCACTGGAAATGTGGCACGAAACCAATGCCCAAAAAGACGGCACCATCAAGCGCGAAACCCGGTTCCCGGAAAACCCGGAACAGTGGATACTCTCCGGCCCCCACTTCTTCGTCGGCAGCCCGCTCAACAAAACCCCGCGGGCACAGTGCCCCCAGAACAGCCACTACGACATCCTCGACCTGCACACCCTGCCGGACGACTACCTGCCGCGCACCAACTACATCCCCGCCTGCGACCCCGCCACCTACCACGACCGCACCCCGCGCGTGCCCTGGGTTGAAGAGGGTGAGGAGCGGGCGCGGTTGGTGACGGACTATTATCGGTTGGCTTATCGTGGAATGCTGTCTCAGTCCGGCGAGCGCACGATGATTCCCATGATCGTAATGCCGGGGGCTGCACATATCCATGGTGTCCAATCGACCACTTTCAAATCTCAGCAGTTGTTGCTTCGCCAGGCCTCGATGACAATCTCGATCCTTGGTGATTTCTATATTAAATCCACGGGACGTAGCAATTTGATGGCGACGTGGGCAGCCCTGCCTTTGGTGAAGTTGTTGCCTTCGATTGCCTGTCGGGTGTTGGCGCTGCATTCTGTAACCAACCACTACGCTGACCTCTGGCAATCCAGTTGGCAAGACAGCTTCCGCCAACAACACTGGGCCACCCGCGAACCCATCGCCGCGCTGCCGCAGGACTTCTTCGTTGAGCTCACCCCCGAGTGGCAACGCAGCAACGCCCTGCGCAGCGACTACGCCCGCCGCCAGGCCCTGGTAGAAATCGACGTCCTTGTCGCCCAGGCCCTCGGTCTCACGCTGGAAGAACTGCTCACCATCTACCGCGTGCAGTTCCCGGTGATGCGTCAGTACGAGGCCGACACCTGGTATGACCAGACGGGGCGCATTGTCTTCACGCCCAGCAAGGGGCTGGTAGGGGTGGGGCTGTCCAGAAAAGCCAGCAAGAAGGAGCTGGGTGAGGGCACTTCCTACGGTGTGGACGCTCCGGGGCGGCAGGAGAGTGGTATCGCGCTGGGCTGGGAGGATGTGCAGCATCTGCAGGAAGGCTCTGTGAGCAAGACCTGGCTGGATGACACCCTGCCGGGTGGGCCGACGGAGCGTACGGTGGAGTACCGGGCGCCGTTTTTCCGGCCGGACCGGGAGGAGGATTATCGGGTGGCTTGGGAGGTTTTCAGCGCCTGCGAGTAAGAATTTGGCATGACGCCAAATATGCCGCGGCCAAGATGGCTGCGGACAAGGACGGTGGCATGATGCTGCCAACTTTCAAATGGACTGTTAGGAAAATACATGAAGATTTTGAAGACTGCTGTCGCTGTCGCCACCTTTTCGCTGGTGACTGGTTGCGCGTCAATTGTGGGTGAAAAGGATCAGGTGGTAACGATCAGTAGCAGCCCGAGCAACGCATCGGTGTTGATCACCGATGAGCGGAGTCAGCAGATCCACTCTGGCACCACACCAACCACCGTTCAGCTGATGAAGTCGGATGGCAGCTATTTCGGTGGCAAGACCTATACCGTCGAGATCTCCAAGGAAGGTTATGAAAGCCGCACCATGATGATCAATTCCAGCGTAAACGGCTGGTATATCGGCGGCAATCTGATCTTTGGTGGCCTGATCGGCTGGCTGGTTGTCGATCCCCTCACTGGTGCCATGTACAACCTGACACCCGACACGCTGAATGCTTCGCTGGGCGAGAAGGTGGCGAAAGCTGAAGATGGAGCGTCAGAAGTCACACTGGTGCTGATTGAGGATGTACCTGGGCATATGCGCGATCAGATGCAGTATCTGGGTCAGATTTAGGAAACTCGCGAGCGCCGTCTGCTGACGGCGCTCTTCCTTGAGTTTAGGGGGCGGCATGGTAGATAAAGCGAATTTGTTCTCACTACTGATTCCGGACTTTACGTCCGCACTTGAGCTACAGGGCTCTGGTCTCGCCGCATGGTTTGTGTCTGGAATCATCCTGATCCTCGGTGTTTCTCTCGCGTCGGTGGCCTATCACTTTATTCGCTATCGCCGTCGTATTCGGCATCTCAGGGAGTTGATTGAAGGTCAGACTCGAGATCAACTGGCATTCAAGCGTCGAGATGTTAGAGAGCGGGCCCGTGAGCTGGACCCGGAAGTGGTCGGGCCACTGTGGCAGGAATTTGACGAGACGCTGGTCTTGTCCCCGGACAACGAGAACTTATACAACACCTACGACGCCAGCCACTTTTTCAACAATCTGACGCTTGCTTCGGGCCTGACACAAAGCCGCCTGCTCGCGGCGGCCCCAAGCTTTCTGGTCGCGATTGGCGTATTGGGTACCTTTGTCGGTCTGACGGTCGGCCTCAACAGCCTGAATCTGGATAGCCGCTCCGATATTGATACCTTGAGGGATGGCATTGATGGCTTGATAGCCGGTGCAGCGGTCGCGTTCATGACCTCTGTTTGGGGTGTGGCGGCCAGTCTTGTGCTCAACCTGGTCGAAAAGCTGACGGAGCGGCGTGCCCTGCGCGGTATCACGTCGCTCCAGCACCAGATTGACTTCCTTTACCCGCGAATTCCCGCCGAGCAATCCCTCGTGGCGATTGCAGAGCACAGCCAGCATACTCGGGAGGCTCTGCAGGAACTGCACGAGCGCATAGGTGATCGCATGCAGGAAGCCATGCAGGGTATCACTGACTCCATGCAGGAGGCGCTGGCCAATACGCTGAACAGTATTATGGGGCCGGCAATCGATTCACTGGTGTCTCACAGCACCGAGCAGTCCACAGCTGCCCTGGAGGCGCTGGTCACCCAGTTTATGGAAGGCATGGGTGAGGCAGGGAAGAGCCAGAGTGACTTGATGAACAAGGCTGCCGAGCGCATGGAGACCTCGGTCGGTGATATGAGCAGTAAACTGTCGGGCCTAACCTCCCAATTGGAACAGCAGCAAAATCGACAGGAAGACGCCAGTCGTCAGCAGTTGCAGGCCATGGACGATCAGATTGGCAAGATGGCGGAGGTCAGCAGCGAGAATCAGCGGGAGATGTCGCAGCAATTCCAGGCAATGCTGCAGCAGCTCCGGGACGAAAGCGGATCGATCCAGCAGGCAGCGGAGCAGCGCGAGGCGGATCGCAATCAGCAGCTCGGGGACCACATTCGTACCATCTCCGAGTCTCAGTCTTCCCTGCTCGAGGGCCTCAGCCAGTCGGTTGTCGCTGCACAGCAGCAGTCCAGCCAGATGGCGCAGCAACACACCGAACTCATGGATAAATTGGCGGCCATCAGCCAGTCAATGTCTGCCAGCAGCCAGCATATGGACAGTACGGCCAACCAGCTCGGTCTTCTCGGCACCAAGGTAGAAGCGACGAGCAAATTACTGGGTGAACGGATTGACACGCTGGCAGCTCGGTTGGGTGAGACCTCGGAGCACAATGGGCGTATCGCACAACAGTTGAGCAGCCAGCTGGAGGGTTTGAAGCAGCTGCAGTCCGACATGTCTGAAGCGGTTTCCGCTTATCGGGACGCAACCCGGCTCAACAACGAAAGCTTTGGCGAAATGGAGCGCCAGCAAAAGAGCTTCCTGGAATCCATGCGCAACGAATTCCGCCAGCTCGGTGATAACCTGGCAAAGCAAGTGCAGGGCGTGGAAGAGCAGGCAGCGCGATGGCTGGATGCCTACGCCACTCAGGTGAATGCCCAGGTGAGCGAGCGTATGCAGGAGTGGAACAAGCAGTCGATTCAGTACGCCACTGAAATGAACCGCTTGTGCGACTCCCTGTCCAGCGTCCTGGATGAACTGGAGGCCAGGACCAAATGAAGCTGG
>NZNC01000026.1 GCA_002692965.1 Haliea sp.
CAGAATGGCGGAGCCGGACGCACCAGGCCCTGATGAGGAGGCTACCGCGAAGCGGTTTAGTTCAACAGCTAATTAGCAAGACCAGACCGTATAACACCCCGCCTGCTAACTCCAGCACGCCGTGCGAAGGAGACAGTGATATTCCTCACAAAATCAAAGATTTAGGATGTCTACCCTATCAGCACCACCTATTAGCCGGACCACCTGGAAGTTAGCAAGACATCAGATTCGACCACACATACAGAGATTTATTCTATTAAATTCAAACAGTTACCGAGAAACCTCCGACGCTGATGGCTGCGTTCCGGTGAAAACCCTCTTGCAATCTCACCCCACCGAACTACTGTATGCACATACAGTTATAGCTACACATAACCATGGACGACATCAGGCCTGCCATCTCAGCCAATCCCACAAGGCTACTCGACCAGGTCCGCCGGCACATGCGGGATGCCGGCTATGCCTGGAAAACCGAGAAGACCTACATACACTGGATCAGGCGCTACATCCTGTTCCACGGCAAGCAGCACCCTGCCAGGCTGTCGGAAGCTCATATCAGTCAGTTCCTCAGCTCACTGGCAAATGAGCACTCGTGTTCGCCTTCGACACAGCATATCGCCTTGAATGCGATCATTTACCTCTACAAGAAGTTCATGGATGTGGAGATCGAGAACCTGGACTTCTCACACTCCAAGGTCCAGCCCCGCCTCCCTGTGGTGTTGAGTCATCAGGAAGCCATGCTGATCATCGAGCACCTGCATGGTCTACATCGCACCATGGTGGCCCTGCTATACGGCACGGGCATGCGGCTCAACGAAATGCTCTCACTGCGTATCAAGGATGTGGACTTTGAGCTGTCTACCATCACCGTGCGCTCGGGCAAGGGCGACAAGGATCGCACCACGGTTCTTCCTGATCAGCTGAGGGCGCTGCTCCAGGAGCAGGTCGCACGAGTAGCCCGTCAGCACGAGCAGGATCTGGCCGATGGCTACGGCGAAGTCTATCTGCCTTATGCCCTGGCCCGGAAGTACCCGAATGCAGCCCGAGAACTCGCCTGGCAGTATCTGTTTCCCTCCGTAGGCATAGGTAAAGATCCCCGAACCGGGGTGCTACGTCGCCACCATCTGCACGAATCCGCGCTACGCAAGGCACTCGGCAAGGCCAGGCGCGACTCAGGCATCAACAAGCCCATCAAGTGCCATACTTTCCGGCACAGCTTTGCAACGCGACTGCTGCAGCAGGGCTACGATCTGCGCACCATCCAGAAGCTGCTGGGCCACAGCGACGTCAATACCACCGAAATCTATACCCACGTGATTCGGCGCGGCGCCATGGGCGTGGTCAGCCCCCTGGATGGTCCGTAAGCCATGCCCTACGCCGAACTCCACACCCTCAGCTGCTACAGCTTCCTGCGCGGCGCCTCGCATCCCCACGAGCTGGTGGAGCGGGCGGCGGAACAGGGCTATGCGGCCATTGCCCTCACCGACGAGTGTTCCCTCGCCGGGGTGGTGAAGGCCCATGTCGCGGCGAAGGCCGCGGGTATCCCGCTGATCATCGGCAGCGAACTGAACCTGGTCGAGGGCATCCGACTGGTAGCGCTGGTGCCGAGCCGGGCGGCCTACGGCGAGCTGTCCGGGCTGATCAGCCTGGCGCGCCGGCGCAGCCCCAAGGGGGAGTATCGGGTGGCGCTGCGGGATGTGATCTTCCACCTCAAGCGCTGCCTGCTGATCTGGAAACCCGAGGGGGACGACGAGGCAGCGCGAGGCTACGGGCGGCAGCTGGCCCGTCTCTGCGCAGGCCGGGTGTGGCTGGGGGTGACCCACCGTCTGGCCGGGGGCGAGGTGGAACGCTACCTGGCCCTGCAGGGGCTGGCCCGCGCACTGGAGCTGCCCATGGTGGCCTGCGGCGATGTGCAAATGCACGTGGCCAGCCGCAAGCCCTTGCACGATGTGTTTACCGCCCTGCGCTACAACACCAGTGTCGCCCGCCTGGGGCGGCGGCGCCTGGCCAACGGCCAGCAGCACCTGCGTACCCTGGCCCGCCTGCGGCAGCTGTACCCGCCGCAGCTGCTGCAGGCGAGCGTGGAGATCGCCGCCCGCTGCCAGTTCAGCCTGGACGAGCTGCGCTATGAATATCCAGAGGAGGTGGTGCCCGCGGGGGAAACCGCCAGCAGCCACCTGCGCGCCCTGGTGGAGGCCGGTTGTCGGCGGCGCTGGCCCGCGGGCGTGCCGGAGAATCAGCGCGCGCGCATCGAGAGCGAGCTGGCCCTGATCGAGGAGCTGCACTACGAGTACTACTTCCTCACCGTGCACGACGTGGGGCGCTTTGCTCGGGAGCGGGGAATTCTCTGCCAGGGCCGCGGCTCGGCGGCGAACTCGGTGGTCTGCTACTGCCTGGGCATCACCGAGGTGTCGCCGGAGCAGATTTCCCTGCTCTTCGAGCGCTTCATCTCCCGCGAGCGTGACGAGGCCCCGGACATCGACGTGGATTTCGAGCACGAGCGCCGGGAGGAGGTGATCCAGTACATCTACGACAAGTACAGTCGCCGCCGCGCCGCCCTGGCGGCCACGGTCATCACCTACCGCGCCCGCAGTGCAGTGCGCGATGTGGGCAAGGCCCTGGGCCTGGACGCGGTCTTCGTCGATGACTTGGCCCGCTCCCTCGCCTGGTGGGACCGCAGCTCCGAGCTGGCCCAGCGCTTCCAGGAGCAGGGGGTGTCGGAGCACGGGCGCCTGGCCGAGCTGTTCTTCCAGCTGGTGCAGGAGATCCTCGGCTTCCCCCGCCACCTGTCCCAGCACGTCGGTGGCTTCGTCATCAGCCGCGGGCCGCTGTCCCAGCTGGTGCCGGTGGAAAACGCCAGCATGCCGGAGCGCACGGTGATCCAGTGGGACAAGGAGGACATCGAGTCCCTGGGCCTGCTCAAGGTCGACGTGCTGGCCCTGGGCATGCTCTCGGCGATCCGCAAGAGCCTGGAGCTGGTGCACCGCGAGCACCCGCAGATTCGCGAGGTAGCGGACATTCCCCGGGACGACGCCGCCACCTGGCGCATGCTGCAGGCGGCGGATTCCATCGGCGTGTTCCAGGTGGAGTCCCGCGCCCAGATGACCATGCTGCCGCGCCTGCGCCCGGCCTGCTTCTACGACCTGGTGATCCAGATTGCCATCGTGCGCCCCGGCCCCATCCAGGGGGACATGGTGCACCCCTACCTGGAGCGACGCCGGGACCCGGGCAAGGTCCGCTACGAAACCCCGGAGATCCGCGAGGTGCTGGAAAGCACCCTGGGAATCCCCATCTTCCAGGAGCAGGTGATCAAGCTGGCGATGGTGGCGGCGGGCTTTACCGGCGGCGAGGCGGACCAGCTGCGCCGGGCCATCAGCAACTGGGGCAAGAACAGCCGCCTGCTGGAATTCGAGCACAAGCTGGTGCAGGGGATGGTCGCGCGCGGCTACGACGAGGCCTTCGCCCACCGCCTGTTCAACCAGATCAAGGGCTTTGGCGGCTACGGCTTCCCGGAGGCCCACTCCGCCAGCTTTGCCCTGCTGGCCTGGGTTTCCGCCTGGCTGAAGTGCCACCACCCGGCGGCCTTCTACACCGGCCTGCTGAACAGCCAGCCGATGGGCTTCTACTCCCCCTCGCAGCTGATCCAGGACGCCCGCCGCCACGGGGTGGCGGTACTGCCGGTCGACGTCAACGCCAGCAGCTGGGACCACCAGTTATTGCCGGCGCCCCCCGGCGGGCAGGCGCCGATCCGCCTGGGCCTGCGCCTGGTGCGCGGGCTGAGTCATGGCGGCGCCCGGCGCCTGGTCGAGGCCCGCGCCGCCGGGCCCTTCCTGCAGGTGGGCCAGTTGCGCCAGCGGGCGGAACTGGACAAGCGCGACATGCAAGCCCTGGCCGACGCCGACGCCCTCGCCTCCCTCAGCGGCCACCGCCACCAGGCCCAGTGGCAGGTGCTGGCCCTGGAGCCGGCGCGCCCGCTGTTGCAAGGGGAATTACAGCAGCCCGCCCGCGCCCTGGACGACGACATCCGCCTGCCCGCCCCCGGCGTGGCCGAAGAAGTGCTGGCGGATTACCGCACCACCGGCCTGACCCTGCGCGCCCACCCCCTGAGCCTGCTGCGCCAGCAGTTTCCCTTCAACCGCTGCAAGCGCCACGTCGACCTGCCAGCAATCCCCAACCGCGGCTTCGTGCGCATCGCCGGTCTGGTCACCTGCCGGCAACGGCCGGGCACCGCCTCCGGGGTACTCTTCCTGACCCTGGAGGACGAGACCGGCAACAGCAATGTCGTGGTCTGGCCGCGCACCCAGCAGCAGTTCCGCCAGGCCCTGATGAACGGCCGGCTACTGGTGGTGAAAGGAGCGCTGGAGCAGCGTGAGGGCGTGATGCACATCATCGCCGGCGCGCTGGAGGATTACACGGAGGCCTTGGCGGAACTGCAGCTGCAGTCCCGCGATTTTCACTGAGGAGGTCGGTGCGGGCTCAGCCAGCCCGGCGCAGACGACGAGCGGCCACCAGGCTGAGCAGACCACCCAGGATGCCGAGCCCCAGAAGCGGCAAGGTGGGAATCGACTGCGGTGCCAACGTGCCCAGTTGGTAGTACAGGGTCCCGTTCCAGATGCGCGGCTCAAACAGGCTAACAAAGGGGTACTCAACCCCCGCCCCCTCGAGAATTTGCAGGTCCGCATTCTGCGCGGCGACTGAGCCTACCGCCGTGCCGTCGGTGTAGGACACGTCGGGGGGAGAACCAGTGCCCGTAATATAAAAGGCCTGGGTTGCGCCAGCGGATATCGCCACATTCAGGTTCAAACCCAAGGGAGTGGGGGTCCCACTGCTGTTACACGCCAGGTCGGTGGCCGTAGCCAGCAACGTCCAGTCACCCGGCGTGGTGCCGGAACCCACGTAGCTACCTTGCTTGCTGTAGACCTCGAAGGTCTCCGGGCCAGCAGTATCGCAGTTGATATCAAAACCGGTGACAGTAATGTCATTCGCGGCCACCACATCAAACATGTTGCCATTCTGACCATTGCCACCCGCGTAGGTGGTAGTCAGGGACCCCATCTGCGCCTGGGCAGACAGGGACAGACCCGCTGCCAGCAAAGCGCCCATCAAAAACCCTGTTTTACGCATTGCACTCCCCACCTTGCCCCCTGAACTGTCTAATTTATAAGCAAGCCACCACCATGGCACATGCTGCAGGACTTGTCACGACAGTCCGTGCGACACACATCACAAACTTGGCCATATCCGACCCTCCTCAGCCGAATGACATTTGGCATACTGCCGGTGACTGCATTCGCCGCACACAAGGAGAACACCATGGCGCTGTTGAACCTTCGTCGGAGCGCGCGTGCCCGCCATCGCGCCACCGACCTGTCCCGCGGCTGGCTGACCGGCCTGCTCGCCGCCGCACTGCTGGCCATCGGCCCCACCACCCAGGCCGCCACCACGGTGATCCACGCCGGCACCCTGCTGGCCGTGCCCGGGGAGTCGCCCAAAAGCGAACAGACCCTGGTGATTACCGACGATCGCGTCAGCCAGGTGCTCGACGGCTACCGCGACCCGGGCAGCATCGCCGCGGACGCCACCCTGATCGACCTCAGGGACCGCTTCGTCATGCCCGGCCTGATGGACATGCACGTGCACCTGCAGAGCGAGCTGGGCCCGGAGAACGACAGCGAGGACCTGAAGTTCTCCAGCCAGCTGGTGCAGATGCGCTCACTGATGTTCGCCCGGCGCACCCTGGAGACGGGCTTCACCACCCTGCGTGACGCCGGCTCCAGCGAGCAGGAGATGTACGCCCTGCGCGATGCCATCGAGCGCGGCTGGATCGACGGGCCGCGCATTGTCGCCGCGGGCCACGTCGGCATCACCGGCGGCCACGCCGATGTCAGCGGGGTCAAGCCGGAACTGATGGAGCTATACACCGGGCGCAGCATCTGCGATGGCCCCTACGACTGCCGCCGCGCAACGCGGGATGCGATCAAGTACGGCAGCGACCTGATCAAGATCACCTCCACCGGCGGCGTGCTCACCGACCGCGCCACCGGCACCGGGCAACAGATGGAGCAGGACGAGCTGCGGGAAATCGTGCGCGCCGCAGGTCGCATGGGGCAGAAGGTGATCGCCCACGCCCACCAGGAGGACGGCATCATCGCCGCCCTGGAAGCCGGCGTGGCCAGTATTGAGCACGGCACCTACACCGGGCCGAAAGCCATCAAGCTGTTTAAATCCACCGGCGCCTACCTGGTGCCCACCCTGCTCGCCGGCCACACGGTGAAGGTGATGGCGGAAGAATCCGACTTCATGAGCCCGGCCATCCGCGAGAAGGCGATCAGCGTGGGCGCCGACATGCAGGAAAACTTCGGCAAGGCCTGGAAGGCCGGGGTCAAGGTGGCCTTCGGCACCGACAGCGGGGTCTCCCGTCACGGCGACAACGCCATGGAAGCGGTGCTGATGCACCGGGCCGGCATGCCGCCGATGGACATCCTGGTCAGTGCCACGGTCAACGCCGCGGACCTGATCGAGCGCTCGGCGGAACTGGGCACCCTGGAAACCGGCAAGTACGCCGACCTGATCGCCCTGGACACCTCGCCCCTGGAGGACATCGAAAGCCTGCTGGAAGTGGGCTTCGTGATGAAGGGCGGCAAGGTCTTCAAGCACACCGACAACACCACAGAATAAACACGGAGCGCGACAGTGACACCCAGACAATCGACAGCCGCCACCGCCGGCAGCCCTCCCGAGGGCCGCGACTTCCAGCCCGCCGATGTGCTCAACGCCCGCATCATGGGCGACGAGCGCAGCATGTACGCCCTGTTCGATTACCTGCGCGAGCACGACCCGGTGGCCCGGGTGGAGCACCCCGACTACCGCCCCTTCTGGTCCCTCTCCCGCTACGACGACATCAAGCGCATCGGCAGCGAGAACGACCGCTTTCTCAGCGCGCCGCGCACCATCCTGATTCCCACCGCCTTCGAGGAGGCCCTGCTGGAGCGCTTCGGCACCCGCAACGGCCTGGAAACCCTGATCCACATGGACCGGCCCAAGCACCTGAAAATGCGCAAGGTGACCCGGGAGTGGTTCCTGCCGCGCTCGATCGAATCACTGCGCGCCGAGGTGCAGGCGCTGAGCCGCGAGTTCGTCGACAAGATGCGCGAGATGGGGCCGGAGTGCGATTTCGTGCGCGACATCGCTCTGCTGTTCCCCCTGCGCATCATCCTCTCCATCCTCGGCCTGCCCCGGGAAGCCGAGTCGACCATGCTCAAGCTGACCCAGGAGATGTTCGGCAGCCAGGACCCCAGCCTGCAGCGGGCGGATTCCCAGACCGCCGGCCTGGATGTGCTGAACGACTTCGGCGCCTATTTCAGCGAGGTAATCGAGGACCGCAAGAAGAACCCCCGGGACGACCTGGCCACGGTGCTGGCCAATGCCGAGGTGGACGGCGAGCCGATGAACGTGCTCGACCAGGCCAGCTACTTCATTATCACCGCCAGCGCCGGTCACGACACCACCTCGGCGGCCATCGGCGGCGGCATGAAGGCCCTGCTGGAACACCCCGACCAGCTCGACCTGTGGCGGAAGCAGCCCGAGCTCGATATCCAGGCGGCCAAGGAGATCATCCGCTGGGTGTCGCCGGTACGCCACATGGTGCGCACCGCCACCGAGGACCTGGAGCTGCGCGGGCGACAGATTCGCGCCGGGGACAACATTGCCCTGTGGTACCCCGCCGCCAACCGCGACCCCGAGGTCTTCGAACACCCCAACCGCCTGGACCTGCGGCGCGACCCGAAGACCCAGCTCGCCTTCGGCTACGGCTCGCACATGTGCCTGGGCCAGCACCTGGCGGCACTGGAGGTGTCCTGTTTCTTCCGCGAGCTGCTGCCGCGCCTGAAGGAGATGCAGTTCACCGCCGAACCCGAGTGGATTCACGCCATCTTCGTCGGCGGCCTCAAGTCGATGCCGGTACGCTACGCCCTCGACTGAGCCCCGGTGGCCCCCGCCATCGGCCGCGTGACCGGCAGGCTGAAGACAAAACGCGCCCCCCCACCGGGGCGCGAGTCCAGGCCAATACGGCCCCCGTGCAGCTGCAGGATTTCCCGGCACAGGGCCAGCCCCAGGCCGGCACCGCCCTTGCGGTCGCCAACCTGCACAAAGGGCTCGAAGACCCGACCCTGCTGACTGTAGGGAATGCCCTTGCCCTGATCCACCACGGCGACCTCCACCTGCTCCCCCGACCGGCGCGCCGCCACGCGCACGGTGGTCCCCGCGGGGCTGTGGCGCAGGGCGTTGCCCACCAGGTTGTCCAGCACCCGCCCCAGCTGCAGGGGGTCCAGGTACAGGCGCGGCAGGTCCGTCGGCAGCTCGGCGCGCAGTTCCACCCCCGCCTCGGCAGCAGCGGCCTGGAAACGCTGGCAGACCGGCTCGACCAGGCTCGCCAGGTCACAGGGCTGCAGGTCGAGCTGCTGCTGGCCGCTCTGGTAGCGGGTAAAATCCAGCAGGTCGTTGACCAGCGCCAGCAGCCGCTGCATTTCCCCGTCCACGGTCTGCAGCAGGTCCGCCTCCCGGGAGTCCTCGGGAAAGCTCAAGCGCTCACGCAACAGCCCGAAGCCCATCTGCATGCCGGTTATCGGCGTGCGCAACTCGTGGGAGGCCCGCAGCACAAATTCGTTGCGCATGCGCTCGAAGGCGCGTTGCTCGGTCACGTCCCGCAACACCATCACCGCACCGCGGATGGCTTCCCCCTCGCGGCTGACCGACGTGACACTGTAGGCCAGCACCCGCGGCTCCCCCGCGACGGTGACCGCGAGGTCCTGGGAGGCACTGTCCAGGCTGTCGCCGCGCAGTACCGTGGCCACCTGCTGGTCGAGATCGGGGTCGGCGAGCAACGCGCCGGGGCGCTGCCCGAGTGCCGCGCCATCCCAGCCCAGCTGCCGCCGGGCCACCGGGTTGAAGTGCTCCAGCCGCCCGCCCGGGTCGAGGATCAGCAGCCCGTCGTCGATGCTGTCGAGTACCGCCTGCAGGCGTCGCTGTTCCGCCTGCAAGGCCTCGACATCACTGTGCTTGAATTCGCGCACCGACTCCGCCATCAGCCCGAAACGCTGGATCAGGGCGCGCAGCTCATTCTCCCGGGATACCGGCAGGGTGATATCGAAGTCGCCGCGGCCGATGCGATCGGCGGCCCCGGCGAGGGACTCGATGGGCTCGGCAACCTGTCGCGCCACGCTGTGGGCGGTGATCATGCCGATCAGGATGATGGCCATACCGCTCAGGCCCAGCAGGCCGGCGACGATGCGGGCAGTCTCCCGGGTGGACTGCTGGCTGTTTTCCACCGCACGCACATAGCGGATCTGCAGGTCGTTGAGGCGCTCACGCACGGCGGCCAGGGTGCTGGCGAACTCGTCGTGGCGAAGCAGCTCACTGCGAACCGAATAGGGCTGCCGCAACAACTCGGCCCAGGTGCCAAAGGCACCGGCGACAGCGCGCAATGCCAAGCGGTCATCGTCCAGCGCTATTTGCACCGAGGCATTATCCAGCTGCTGACGAAAACGCTGCAGCGATGCCAGCAGCGCGGCGCGATCCAGGTTCTCGGCGAGAAGCAGCGTGGTCTGCCGGCCCAGTTCCCGCTCCATCGCCTGGCTGGCCTGGAGGATATCCGAATTGCGGGTCACCGCCAGGCCCTGGGTGCGAGTCAGCTGCAGCACGCTAAAGGTGGCCAGCAACAGGCCGGCCAGGGCCATGGTCAGCAGGGCGCTGCTGCGCAGAAACAGGCGGGTGCGCAGTTTCACAGGCCGAAGTGCTTGCGCTTGCGATACAGGGTGGAGACGTCGATACCCAGGGTGGCGGCCGCCTGCTCCAGGGTATCGCTGGCCGCCAGCACCGCGGCGATATGGGCTTTTTCCAGGGCCTCCAGGCTCAGCTCTGCACCCACCCTGGGCGCTGCCTCGCGCCCGGCCTCGTCGAGGCCCAGGTGGGTTTCCGTGAGCTCCTCCTCGGGGCAGACAATGCAGGCGCGCTCGATGACATTGCGCAGCTCGCGCACGTTGCCCGGCCAGGCATGCGCCTGCAGGGCCTCCCGCGCTGCCTGGCTGAAGACCCGGGCAGGGCGCTCGTATTCCTCGGCAAAGCGCGCCAGAAAGCGCTCCGCCATACCCGGGATATCCTCGCGGCGCTCGCGCAGGGGCGGCAGGGTCAGGGTGATCACGTTGAGCCGGTAGAGCAGATCCTCGCGGAAACTGCCGTCCTCGACCATCGCCGGCAAGTCGCGGTTGGTGGCGGCGACAATGCGCACGTCCGCCTGCCGGGTCACCGGGTCCCCCACCCGCTCGTACTCGCGGTCCTGGATAAAGCGCAGCAGCTTAGGCTGCAGCGGCAGGGGGAAATCCCCGATTTCGTCCAGGAACAGGGTGCCGCCATCGGCCTGGGTGACACGGCCCGCGGTGCTGTCGGTGGCGCCGGTAAAGGCGCCCCGGGCATGACCGAAGAGCTCGCTCTCCATCAGGTCCGCACTCAGGGAGGGACAGTTGATGGTCACCAGCGCGCCCTTCGCGCGCCGGCTCCAGTCGTGAATCGCCCGCGCCAGCTCCCCCTTGCCGGTGCCGGACTCCCCCAGCACCAGCACGCTGGCATCGGTGCCGGCCACCTGGCGCGCCGTCTCCAGCACCGCCATCATGGCCGGGCTGGCCGACTGCAGATCCGCCCGCTCACCGCCGCCGTCGGCCAGGGCTGCGGTGTCGCCGCGCAGCTGCAGCTGGCGCGCGGCGGATTCCCGCAGCTGCTCGGGGCCGCAGGGCTTCACCAGGTAGTCCGCGGCCCCGCCCTGGATGGCGTCCACCGCGGTATCCACCGCGGAGTGCGCGGTAACGATGACCACCCGCATCCAGGGCGCCTCCCGGCGCATCTGCGCGAGCACGTCGAGGCCGCTGTCGTCACCCAGCCGCAGGTCGAGAAAGCAGAGATCAAAGACCTGCTGTTGCAGCGCTGCCAGCGCCTGGGCGGCACTGGACACAGCGGCGACCCGGTAGCCCTCGTCCTCCAGGCAGTAGCGGAAGGTGCGCAGAATCGCCGCCTCGTCGTCGACCAGCAGAATACGTCCCTTGTCAGCCACCACGGCGTCCATCAGGCCTCCTGTTCGCTTGCATGCATGAATGACCGTGCATCTTGCACGGTGCCACAGGGCCCCATCCTGCAACCTGCACGCCCGACGCGCCAGCACAAAGTGCTCAAATTGTTGATTTGTCGACACTTTCCGAAAAGGAAAAAACTGGCACGGGGCTTGCGACAGTCCTGACGGGGCCGCGCAGTGGACGTGCGGGCCCCGTTAAAAAAGCAGATTCAGGAGGAAGTCACCATGCATACGATGAAGAAACTGGTCCTGGCCACTGCCACCGCAAGCCTTGTCTCACTGGCCCCGCTGTCCGCACAGGCGGACGACACCGACATCAGCCGGCAGCTGAGCGAAGCGCGGCAGGAGGGCTCCATCTGGACTGCCATCGCTCTCAACCGCCACCTCAGCCCTTTCAGCATTGATGTCGATGTGGAGACCGGTACCGCCACCCTCACCGGGACAGTGGAAACCGAAGTCGACCGCGATCTGGCCGAGCAGGTGGCCCTGGGCATTGACGGTGTCGACAGCGTGGACAACCAGCTGGAGATCGACCCCGATGTGGAGAGCAACGACAAGACCTCCGATTTCGCCAGCCAGGTCCGCGATGCCACCATCACCGCCACAGTGAAATCCAAGCTGCTGTGGAACCGCCACACCCAGGGGCTGGACATCAATGTGGACACCAAGGACGGCGTGGTGACCCTGCAGGGGACCAGCCAGAGCAGTGAGGCCCGGGACCTGGCCGGCAAGCTGGCCGCCAATACCGACTCGGTGCGGGATGTCGAGAATGGCATTGACGTGGTCGATGCTCCCGGGACCGCCGACAAGGCAAAGGCCGCAATGAACGAGGCCGGGGAGACGGTCAGTGACGCCTGGGTCACCAGCAAGGTGAAATCCAGCCTGTTGTTCAACCGCAACCTGGATGGGCTGGAAATCGAGGTGGATACGGTTGACGGCAAGGTCTCCCTGGCAGGGGTCGTGAACTCTCCCGAGGAGAAAGCCCTGGCCGAGGAAACCGCCGGCAACATTCGCGGTGTGAAGGACGTGGATGCCAGCGAGCTGCGCGTCGTGAAATAAACACCCCGGTCACCGGCCTCGCCGCCGGTGACCCGCTCTCACTACCCATTGCAGGAAAAGGAGACATACCATGCTGAGCTGGGCACTGACATTTCTGATCATCGCGATCATCGCCGGGGTACTGGGCTTTGGCGGCATCGCCGGGGCCGCCACCGGGATCGCCAAGATCCTGTTCCTGGTCTTCCTGGTGCTGTTTGTAGCGTCCCTGATCTTCGGACGCCGGCCGCGACCGTAACTCACCGCAAAACCGTGGGACGAAAACAACGCGGGGGCCAACAGGCCCCCGCGTTTTTCTGCATCAGTGCGCCGAAGGTCAGAGCATGGAACGGCCCTTGCCCGCCGCAATGCGCATGCGCAGGGCGTTGAGCTTGATGAAGCCCTCGGCATCCTTCTGGTCGTAGGCGCCGGCGTCGTCCTCGAAGGTGGCAATGCTCTCGTCAAACAGGCTGTCCGCCGACTGGCGACCGGCCAGGATGACGTTGCCCTTGTACAGCTTGAGGCGTACCTTGCCGTTGACCACCGCCTGGCTCTGGTCGATGGCGGTCTGCAGCATCTGCCGCTCCGGGGACCACCAGTAGCCGTTGTAGATCAGCTTGGCGTAGCGCGGCATCAGCTCGTCCTTCAAGTGGGCGACTTCGCGGTCCAGGGTGATCGACTCGATGGCGCGGTGGGCCCGCAGCATGATGGTGCCACCGGGGGTTTCGTAGCAGCCGCGGGATTTCATGCCCACGTAGCGGTTCTCGACGATGTCCAGACGGCCGATACCGTTGGCGCCGCCCAGCTGGTTCAGGCGCTCCAGCACCGTCGCGGGGCTCAGGCGCTCGCCATCGATGGCAACGATGTCACCGCGCTCGAAATCCAGCTCAATGTAGGTGGGGGTGTCGGGGGCCGCTTCCGGGCTGACACTCCAGCGCCACATGTCTTCCTCGGCCTCGGCCCAGGGGTCCTCGAGGATGCCGCCCTCGTAGGAGATGTGCAGCAGGTTGGCATCCATGGAATAGGGAGACTTCTTCTTGTTCTTGCTGAAGTCCACCGGGATATCGCGCTCTTCGCAGTAGGCCATCAGGGTTTCCCGGGAGGTCAGGTCCCATTCCCGCCAGGGGGCAATCACCTTGATGCCCGGCTTCAGGGCATAGGCACCCAGCTCGAAACGCACCTGGTCGTTGCCCTTGCCGGTGGCGCCGTGGGAGATGGCGTCGGCGCCGGTCTCGTTGGCGATTTCGATCAGGCGCTTGGCAATCAGCGGCCGGGCAATCGAGGTGCCCAGCAGGTACTCGCCCTCGTAGATGGTATTGGCGCGGAACATCGGGAACACGAAATCGCGCACGAATTCCTCGCGCAGGTCATCGATGTAGATCTGCTTGACGCCCAGGGCCTCGGCCTTGGCGCGGGCCGGCTCCACTTCCTCCCCCTGGCCGATGTCGGCGGTGAAAGTCACCACCTCACAGTTGTAGGTATCCTGCAGCCAGCGCACGATCACCGAGGTGTCGAGACCGCCGGAATAGGCCAGTACCACTTTCTTGATGTCAGACATGGGTCGCTCCGTTACCAGGGCTGTGCGAAAGGGGCCGTATTCTACCCCCCGCGGCGGCGTCCCGAAAGGCGCCCGTATTCAACGCGCTGGGGGATTGCGTTACCATGGGCCTCCACCCGCAAGACCCCAGGCCCCCGTGACCGAACTGACCCTGACCCGCCCCGACGACTGGCACGTGCACCTGCGCGATGGCGATGCCCTGCCCCAGACCTGTGCCGACATGGCCCGCTACATGGGCCGCGCGATTGTCATGCCCAACCTGACACCACCGGTGACCACGGTGGCCGAAGCCGAGGCCTATCGCGACCGTATCCTCGCCGCCATGCGCGACCTGCCGCGGACCTTCGAGCCGCTGATGGTGCTCTACCTCACCGATCGCACCCCGGCGGAGGAAATCCGCCGCGCGGCGGAGAGCCCCTGCGTCCACGCGGTCAAGCTCTACCCGGCGGGCGCCACCACCAACTCCGATGCCGGTGTGGCCAAGCTGGAGGCCCTCTACCCCACCCTGGAGGCGATGCAGGCGGCGGACCTGCCGCTGCTGGTGCACGGCGAGGTGACCGAGTCCGAGGTGGACATCTTCGACCGGGAAAAGGTGTTTATCGACCAGCACCTGGCGCCCATCGTGCGCAACTTCCCGGGCCTGCGCGTGGTACTGGAACACATCACCACCGCCGACGCGGTGGATTTCGTCAGCGCATCCCCGGACAACGTGGCGGCGACCATCACCGCCCATCACCTGCTGCTCAACCGCAACGACCTGCTGGTCGGCGGCATCCGTCCGCACCACTACTGTCTGCCGGTGCTCAAGCGCAACACCCACCAGCAGGCCCTGATCCAGGCGGCGATCTCGGGCAGCCCGAAGTTTTTCCTCGGTACCGACTCCGCGCCCCACGCCACCGGCCGCAAGGAAACCGCCTGCGGCTGCGCCGGCTGCTATACCGCGCACGCCGCCATTGAGCTCTACGCCGAGGCCTTCGAGGCCGCCGGGGCCCTGGACCGCCTGGAGGCCTTCGCCGCCTGGTTCGGACCGGACTTCTACCGCCTGCCGCGCAACACCGACCGCATCACCCTGCAGCGTCGCCCCTGGCAGGTGCCGCAGCGCCTGCCCCTGGGCAGCGAGGATCTCACCCCCCTGCGCGCCGGCGACACCCTGCAGTGGCAGGTGGCGACAGCAGGTGACACGGTTTGAGTGACGTCAGCGGGCAACGTATCAAGGACCGTTTCCGCGGTTTCCTGCCGGTGGTGGTCGACCTGGAGACCGGCGGTTTCGTCGCCTCCACCGATGCCATCCTGGAAATCGCCGCCAGCGTGATCCGCATGGATGACGCCGGCAATCTCAGCGTGCACCGCACCTGGGACTTCCAGGTCAAACCCTTCGAAGGCGCCAATATCGAGCAGTCGGCCCTCGACTTCACCGGCATCGACCCCTGGCACCCCTTCCGCGAGGCGGTCACCGAGGAGGAAGCCTTCGACGAACTGTTCCGCATCGTGCGCAAGGAAATCCGCGACCAGGGCTGCAACCGCGCCGTGATCGTCGCCCACAATGCGCATTTCGACGCCGGCTTCATCAATGCCGCGGTGGAGCGCTGCGGCATCAAGCGCAACCCCTTCCACCCATTCTCCTATTTCGATACCGCCACCCTGGCCGGCCTGGCCTACGGTCAAACCGTGCTGGCCAAGGCCTGCAAGGCCGCGGGTATCGAGTTCAGCAACGCCGAGGCCCACTCCGCCGCCTACGATGCGGAACGCACCGCGGAGCTGTTCTGCGAGATCGTCAACCGCTGGAAGGACTGCGGCGGCTGGATGCCGGACTACGAGTAGACCGCCGGGGTATCCCCTCCCGCCGCCGGCTGTTCTATAGTGGCCGGGTGACCCACGGGTACAGGGGGCCCCATGACCCGCAGCAACTGCCTCACCATCGACGGCAATGAAGCCGCCGCCCGCATCGCCCACCGCATCAACGAAGTGGTCGCCATCTACCCGATCACCCCCGCCTCGCCCATGGGCGAGTGGGCCGACCAGTGGTCATCCGAGGGCCGCGAGAACCTCTGGGGCAGCGTGCCCCGGGTGATCGAGATGCAGAGTGAAGGGGGTGCCGCGGGTGCCATCCACGGCGCCCTGCAGGCCGGCGCCCTGACCACCACCTTCACCGCCTCCCAGGGGCTGCTGCTGATGCTGCCCAACATGTACAAGATCGCCGGCGAGCTGAGCCCGACCGTATTCCACGTTGCCGCGCGCTCGGTGGCCGCCCAGGCCCTGTCGATCTTCGGTGACCACAGCGATGTCATGGCCGCCCGCGCCACCGGCTTCGCCATGCTGGCCAGCAACTGCCCCCAGGAGGCCATGGATCTGGCCCTGATTGCCCAGAGCGCCAGCCTCGCGGGGCGGCTGCCGCTGCTGCACTTCTTCGACGGCTTCCGCACCTCCCACGAGGTGGCCAAGCTGGAGGCCGTACCCGACGACGTCATCCGCGCCCTGCTGGACGATGAGCTGATGCAGGCTCATCGCCTGCGTGCCCTCTCACCCGACCGCCCGGTGCTGCGCGGCAGCGCCCAGAACCCGGACGTCTTCTTCCAGGCACGGGAGACGGTCAACCCCTTCTACCGCGACTTCCCCGACACCCTGCAATCCGCCATGGACCGCTTTGGTGAACTGACCGGTCGCCACTATCACCTGCTCGACTACTGCGGCCACCCCGAGGCAGAGCGGGTCCTGATCCTGATGGGCTCGGGTGCGGAAACTGCCGAGGAAACCGTGGACTACCTGGCCGCCCGGGGCGAGAAAGTCGGCCTGCTCAAGCTGCGTCTGTTCCGCCCCTTTCCGGCGGACGCCCTGCTCCGCGCCCTGCCGGCGAGCGTGCGCGGCGTGGCCGTGCTCGACCGCACCAAGGAGCCGGGCGCCGACGGCGAACCGCTGTACAAGGACGTGCTCGCCGCCCTGGCCCGGGACAGCATGGGCGAGCGTATCCTCCCGCGGCTGCCGCGGGTAATCGGCGGCCGCTATGGGCTGTCCTCGAAGGAGTTCACCCCGGGCATGGTCAAGGCCGTGCTGGATGAGCTGGCCAGGGAAACACCCAAAGCCCAGTTCACCATCGGCATCCACGACGACGTCGGCCACAGCAGCCTGGACTGGGACACAGATTTTCGCACCGATGCCCACCGGGACACCTTTCAGGCGCTGTTTTATGGCCTCGGCTCCGACGGCACCGTCAGCGCCAACAAGAACAGCATCAAGATCATCGGCGAGCAGACCGACCTGCACGCACAGGGCTACTTTGTCTACGATTCAAAGAAATCCGGCGCCACCACCGTGTCCCACCTGCGCTTCGGGCCGCGGCCGATTCACAGCAGCTACCTGATCGAGGACGGCGACGCCAATTTTGTCGCCTGCCACCAGAGCGCCTTCCTGCACAAGGTCGACATGCTGCACAAGGCCGCCCCCGGCGCCACCTTCCTGCTCAACACGACGCAGCCGGCGGCGCAGGTCTGGCAAAGCCTGCCCCGGCACTGCCAGCAACAGATTGTTGACAAGGGACTGAAGTTCTACTGCATCGACGCCTACGCGGTGGCCCGGGAGGCGGGCCTCGGCAAGCGCATCAACACCATCATGCAGGTCTGCTTCTTCCGCATCGCCGACATCCTGCCGGCGCAAAAAGCCATCGACGCCATCAAGGCGGCGGCGGAAAAAACCTACGGCCGCCGCGGGCGGCGCATCGTCGAGCGCAACCTGAAAGCCATCGACGGCGCCCTGAGCGCCCTGTGCGAGGTGCCTGTAGGCGCGGTCGAAGCCGCTGCCCCCGCAGCCGATGCGCCCCGGGAGGAAAGCACCTTCATCCGCCAGGTCACCCGGGAAATCCTCGCCGGGCGCGGCAACCTGATCCCGGTCAGCGCGCTGCCCGCCGATGGCAGCTTCCCCCTGGGCACCGCCGCCCTGGAAAAGCGCAACCTGGCCCTGGAAATCCCGGTCTGGGACGCGGACCTGTGCACCCAGTGCGGCAAGTGCGCCTTTGTCTGCCCCCACGGGGTCATCCGCAGCAAGGTCTTCGATGCCGCGCTGATGGAGGCGGCACCCGCCACCTTCAAGGCGGCCCCGGTGCGCAACAAGGACTACCCCCCGGGGCAGTTGATGAGCTACCAAGTCAGCCCCGAGGACTGCACCGGCTGCACCCTGTGCGTGGACATCTGCCCGATCCGCGACAAGAGCAATGCCAGCCACAAGGCCATCAACATGGCCCCGGCCCAGCCCCTCAAGGACGCCGAGAAGGACAACTGGGACTTTTTCCTCGGTCTGCCGGAGTTTCCCCGGGAAGCCCTCAAGGTCAACACCCTGCCCGGCGCCATGGTCATGCAGCCCCTGTTCGAGTTCTCCGGGGCCTGTGTCGGCTGCGGGGAAACCCCCTATATCAAGCTGGCCAGCCAGCTCTTCGGCGACCGTATGGTGGTGGCCAATGCCACCGGCTGTTCCTCCATCTACGGCGGCAACCTGCCCACCACTCCCTGGGCCAGCAATGCCGAGGGCCGGGGCCCGGCCTGGAACAACTCCCTGTTCGAGGACAACGCCGAGTTCGGCCTGGGCATGCGGGTGGCCCTGGACCAGCAGCGCCAGCAGGCCCGGAGCCTGCTGCAGCAGCTGGCCGCGCAGCTGGAGCCGGGCCTGGTCAACGGCATCCTGCAGGCGGAAGAACACGACGAGGCCGGCATCCACGAGCAGCGGGAGCGGGTGGCGCGGCTGCGGGAAGCGCTGGCCAACCTGGACAACCCGCAGGCCCGGCGCCTGTCGGGCCTGGCCGAGCACCTCTGCCGGCGCTCGGTCTGGTGCATCGGCGGCGACGGCTGGGCCTACGACATCGGCTACGGCGGTCTCGACCATGTGCTGGCCTCGGGGGAAGACATCAACATCCTGGTGCTGGACACCGAGGTCTACTCCAACACCGGCGGCCAGACCTCCAAGGCCACCCCGCGCGGGGCGGTGGCCAAGTTCTCCGCCGGGGGCAAGGCCCTGGCCAAGAAGGACCTGGCACTGTTGGCGATGGAGTACCCCAATGTCTACGTGGCCCATGTCGCCTATGGCGCCAAGGATACCCAGACCCTGAAGGCCTTTCTCGAGGCCGAGGCCCATCCCGGCCCCTCGCTGATCATCGCCTACAGCCCCTGCATCGCCCACGGGGTGGACCTCAGTCACAACCACCAGCAGCAGGACCTGGCGGTGAAAAGCGGCCACTGGCCACTGTTCCGTTTCAACCCGGGACGCCTGGCACACCAGCAGAACCCCCTGCAGCTGGACTCCCCGGCTCCCAGCGTGCCCTACCGCGATTTCACGGCTTCGGAAACCCGCTTCAGCATGCTCTGGCATACCCACCCCGAGGCCGCCGAGGCCTTCCTCGCCGAAGCCCAGCGCGAGGTGAACCAGCGCTACCAGCACTACCAGCAGCTGGCGGCCCTGGACTGGAGCGAGGCGCCCACCCTGAACGCGCCGCGGGCCCAGCTGCGCAAGCAGGCCGGCGAAGGCGGTACGCCCGCGCCAACCGGAGACCAGACTGGGGAGAAACACTGAGATGACCGACCTGACGACTGACTACCTGGGCCTGGCCCTGAAGAACCCGCTGGTGGCCTCCTCCTCGCCCCTGACCGGCAGTGTCGACAGCGCCCTGCGCCTGCAGGACGCGGGCATCGCCGCCATCGTCATGCCCTCGCTGTTCGAGGAAAAGATCCAGCAGGAGCACGCGCTGCTCGACCGCTTCCTGGATGAACAATCCATCGGCCACGCCGAAGCGGAGACCTTCCGCCCCCTGCCGCCGCACTACCGCTCCACGGAAGAGCAGTACCTGGACACGCTGCAGGCCCTGAAAGACGCCCTGGAGATCCCGGTGATTGCCAGCCTCAATGGCACCACCGAGGGCGGCTGGCTGGACTGCGCCCGGGAGCTGGCGGCGGCCGGGGCCGATGCCCTGGAACTCAATGCCTGGCACATTCCGGACCGTCCGGAGGACAGCGCCGCCGTCGTCGAGCAGCGCTACATCGACCTGACCCGGGCCATCTGCGAGCGGGTCGACCTGCCGGTCACGGTCAAGCTGGGCAGCCAATTTACCGCCCCCCTGCACCTGGTCACGCAGCTCGAGGCGGCCGGCGCCCGGGGGGTCAGCCTGTTCAATCGCTTCTACCAGCCCGACATCGACCTCGACAGCCTGGGTATCCGCGCAAGCCTGGAGCTGTCATCGCCGGCGGAGTCGCGGGTGCGGGTGCGTTGGGCAGCCCTGCTGCACGGCCACAGCGACTGCCAGCTCGCGGTCACCGGCGGATTTCACGGCGCCCCGGAGGCCCTGCGCGCCCTGCTCGCGGGGGCCGATGTGGTCCAGCTGTGCAGTGTGCTGCTGCAGCGGGGACCGGGGGTGGTCAACGAGATACTCGCCGCCATGCAGCAGTGGATGGCGGAGAAGGAGTACGCCTCCCTGCGCCAGCTGCGCGGCAGCCTGTGTGCACGGCACGCGCCGCGCCCGGCGGATTACAGTCGCGGCAATTACATCGAGGTACTGGACCGCTACAGCGCGCCGGACAGCGTGCTTTTCTAGGGCCCTGTCCGGCGAATCCGGCCACATATCGCCGCACGAGCCTCGAGGGGAATGCGCAAGCGCAGGACAGAAGAAGTCAGGGCTGCAGTATCACCCCATGCTCGCGCAGCCAGAGCTCATCCAGCTGCCAGCGCACCCTGTTGACCTCGGGGTGGGCCTGAACCAGCCTCGAGGCACGGGACTGCAGCGCCGCGAGGCGTTCCTGGGCCGCCACCATCTCCGGGTGCTGCACGTCCCTGCCCCTCAGGGCGGGAAAGGCGGCATAGAGAAACTGCATCACCGACACCTGTGCCGAACGCGGACTCGTCATCGTCGCCACCCCGTTGTTGATTTCCAGCACACGGAAACCATAGGGATAGTCGGCCAGCAGCGGATCATCCGCGAGCTGGGCATTGAGATCCCCCACCCTGCCATCACGGCCGGCCAGCCAGACCAACAGGACAATCAGCAGAAGCGCACCCAACAGGTACAGGTAGCGGCGTGTGAAACTGTCCATGCTGTCCTCCCCGCGCCAGTCGACCGGCGATCAGATGAAACTCTCGTCCTGCTGCACCGAGGTGACGCGCAGGCGGCGTGCCTGGCCAGAGGGCAGTGGCCACTCGATCTCACCCCCCACCGAGAGGCCGATCAAGGCGCTGCCCACGGGGGTCAGCACCGACACCCGCATTTGCGCTACGTCCGCCTCCTGAGGATACACCAGGGTCACCGTGGTTTCCCTGCCGGTGTCGATGTCCTCGAATGTCACCCGCGAGTGCATGCTGACAATGCCCTCGGGGAAGTCCGCGTCGGGCACGGTTTCGGCGCGCGCCAGCTCCTCGTCGAGGGCATCCGCCTGCGGGCTCTCGTGGTGTTCGATGGTGGCCTGCAGACGCTCGTAGTCGCTCTCTTTCAGGGTAATGGCTGAGCCGGTGACAATCGGGTTCATGGGTACGCTCCAACAAAAGCCGGGCCCGCGGTCAGCACGCCCGGGCGGGGTGCTCGCTGACAATCCGGCGGGCAGTACGACATGCGCGCAGCTGCAACCAACCGGAAATCGGGCCTGGGAAATAAAAGGTTTGGGTAACTGCCTGGGGGAGAGGTGCTGGCGATCAGGCCGGCAGGGTGCTCTGATCGCCGCGCACAGGGAAGACGTCGACTGACGTCTTGGCCAGACGAGTACCCGGGGAAATGACAGTTGGCGCGGTGAACAACATGCTCACACCATAGCACGGCCCCCCGCCGGGGAGAAGCCCGCACCGGTGGCGCCAGGGCGCACGCGCTGCCCCCTTGTCCTGCACCCCCTGCACGGGCCTATACTGCAAGCCCAGTCATCTGACCGGAGGCATTCATGCAGGTCTATTTCCACCCCGCCCAGGATCGCCACAGCCCGGAGACCTACTTCACCCGCGGGCAGATGCGCACACCCCAGGAGGTACCCGAACGCACCGAGCGCATGCTGGCCGGCTTCGAGGCCCTGGACCTGCCGGTGCAGACGCCACAGGATGCCGGCGCCGGGCCGATTTCCGCGGTGCACGACCTCGGCTACCTGCGCTTCCTGCAACACGCCCATCGCCGCTGGACGGCAATGGGTGAGGACTGGGGTGACGAGGTGATGTCGAATATCTTCGTGCGCGAGCCCAATGCCCTGCGCGGCATTCTCGCAGAAGCCGCGCGCTACCTGGCCGACGGCAGCTGCCCGGGGGGCGAGCACACCTGGGAGGCGGCCTACTGGTCGGCCCAGACCGCCGTGGCCGCGGCGGATGCCCTGCTCACCGGGAATCGCGAGGCCTTTGCCCTGTGCCGGCCCCCGGGTCACCACGCCCGCCGCGACGCCGCCGGCGGCTTCTGCTATTTGAACAACGCCGCCATCGCCGCCCAGCGCCTGACCTCGCGCTACCCGCGCATCGCCATCCTCGACACCGACATGCACCACGGCCAGGGCATTCAGGAGATTTTCTGGGAGCGCAACGACGTGCTCTATGTCTCCGTCCACGGCGACCCGACCAACTTCTACCCGGTGGTGAGCGGCTTCGAGAACGAGCGCGGCGCGGGGCCGGGCCTGGGCTACAACATCAACCTGCCGATGCCCCACGGCAGCAGCGAGGCGGATTTTTTCGCCTACCTGGGCCAGGCCTGCGATGCCATCAATCTGTTCCAGCCGGACGCCCTGGTCCTAGCCCTGGGCTTCGACATCTACCGGGCCGACCCCCAGGCCAAGGTGGCGGTGACCACCGAAGGCTTCGCCAGGCTGGGGCGGGACATTGCCGGACTGGACCTGCCCACCCTGGTAGTGCAGGAAGGGGGTTACGACCTCGACTCCCTGTCCGACAATCTGCAGGCCTTTCTCACGCCCCTGCTGCAGCGCTGAGCCGCGGGCTGCCTACTGCAGCCCGCGATGAAACTGCAGGTGGCGCTCGTAGTGGCCGAGGGCGTCGTGGATGATCTGCTCCCGGGTCCAGCCCATGATGTCGTAGTCCTGGCCACCCTGGAACAGGTGCACCTCGGCGCGGTGGTACTCGCCGTTGTCACTGCTTTCGACGGACTCGCCTCCCGGCGTCCCGACATGCCGACGGGAAATCACCTCGTAGACGAATTCCCCTTCGCCATCGGTGGACACTTCCAGGCGCACGCTGTCCGCGCGCCTGAGGGCATCCTTCACCTGGACACCGACGCCGTGGTCGCGCAGCGCCTTGGCAAATTCGCGCAGCGCGGGCAGCACCACCTCGCGTTGAAAGCGCTTTACCTCGTCGTCATCCGGGTGCTTGAGCAGCAGATCCAGGCGTCCGCGCCAGCCACCGGGGCCGGGCACCAGGGGCGTCACGCTCTGCATGTCGCGCTGGGCGACATCCAGGCGCAGGGCCCGGGTCAGGCCCCAGACTGCCCCCATCAGGGCCACCGAGAAAGGCAGTGCGCTGGCGATCGCGGCCGTCTGCAGGGCCGCCAGTCCCCCGGCGATCAGCAGCACGATGGCAATGATGCCGATGACCGCCGCCCACAGCAGGCGCTGGAAGGTCGGCGTATCGTCGCGGCCGTGGGCACTGAGCATGTTGAGCACCAGTGCACCGCTGTCCGCCGAGGTCACGAAAAACACGATCACCATGACCAGTGACACCACCGAGAGCAGGGTCGACCAGGGCATGTACTCGAGGAAGTGAAACAACGCCAGGGCCTGGCTATCCAGCACGCTGTCGGCCAGGGCGGACTGGCCCTCGTGCAGTATCAGCTCGATGGCACTGTTGCCGAACACGCCCATCCACAGCAGGGTGAAGCCGCAGGGCACCAGCATGGCCCCGAGGACGAATTCGCGAATGGTGCGGCCGCGGGAAATGCGCGCAATGAACAGGCCGACAAAGGGCGACCAGCTCAGCCACCAGCCCCAGTAGAAAATGGTCCAGCCCCCGAGCCAGTCCGTGGGCTCGTAGGCATAGAGGTTGAAGGTCTTGGAGACCAGGTCGCCGACATAGACCCCCAGGCTCTGGATGGTGGACTGCAGAATCACCACGGTGGGGCCGGCGAGGAGCACACCGGTCAGCAACAGCAGCGCCAGGAACAGGTTGAACTCCGACAGCCGCTTGATGCCCGCGTCCAGCCCCAGGGCCACGGAAATCCCGGCCAGCGCCATGGTGCCGATGATCAGCAGCACCTGCATGGTGGTGCTGACCTCCCAGCCCAGCAGGTAGCCGAGGCCGGCGTTGATCTGCAGCACCCCGTAGCCGAGGCTGGTGGCGATACCGCAGCTGGTGCAGACAATGGCGAAGACGTCCACCGCGGCACCGAAGGGGCCGTGAATGCGCTCGCCCACCAGGGGGTAGAAGGCCGAGCGCAGGGTCAGGGGCAGGTTGTGCCGGAAGGCAAAATAGCCCAGCACCAGGGCGACAATGGCGTAGATGCCCCAGGCGTGCAGGCCCCAGTGGAAAAAGGTCAGCTGCATCGCCTGGCGTGCCGCCTCGGCGCTGCCGCCCTCGCCGTGGGGGGGCTGCAGGAAGTGCATCACCGGCTCCGCCACCCCGAAGAACATCAAGCCGATACCCATGCCGGCGGCAAACAGCATGGCGAACCAGGACGGCAGCGAGTAGTCCGGCACCGAGTGGTCCGGGCCCAGCTTGATATCGCCCAGCCGGGTAATGCTGAGTACCCCGATGGCAATCAGGATCAGCGCAACCACCAGGACGTAGTACCAGCTGGCGTAGACAATGATGGCGTCCTGCAGCTGCTGGAACCAGGCGCTGCTCGCCTCGGGCGCCAGGGCGGCAGTGGCCACGAGCGCCAGCAGCAGGGCCAGTGAGGGCCAGAACACCGCCCCGTCAACCTGCAGGAAACCGGACCACCGGCTGGAATCGTTCTTCATCTAAGCATTTCCTCGGGTTCCTGTGGGACCGGCACAGACTGACACAGCCGGTGCTCGCGCCGCAAACCATCCTTATACCATAGTGGAAATACGCTAAGGCGCCGGCAGGCACCGCTGGCCGCGCCGACGGGTCGCCGGTCGACCGCCATCGCCAAACCCGCTAACATTATTAGAGTTCTAATAAAAACCCAGGGGACAACACACGCACAAGATCACCTTCCGGTGAACATGGAGATTCCAATGCAGCATGCCACCCGTCACGGCCTGGGCAGCCAACGACCCGCCCGCCACCCGCTCAGCCGCGCCATTGTCGCCGCCCTCGCCGGGGGCCTGGCCGCCGCCAGTCAGGGCCAGCAACTGGAAGAGGTGGTAGTCACCGCCACCAAGCAGGCAGCCAGCATGCAGAGCGTGCCGGTGGCGGTGTCGGCCATCACCGAACGGGCCCTGAATGAACAGGGCATTACCGACTTCTCCGACTATATCGCCACCCTGCCCAATGTGACCGCCGGCGGCCGCGGGCCGGGCCAGAATGAAATCTACATTCGCGGCGCCGCCATCCAGGCCATGAACACCACCATCCAGGAGGCCAACGGCAGTGCCCCCAACGTGGCCCTGTACCTGGACGAGCAGCCGGTCACTGCAGGTGGACGCAACCTGGACGTCTATGTGGCCGACATGGAGCGCATCGAGGTGCTGCCGGGGCCCCAGGGCACGGTCTTCGGCTCGAGTTCCCAAGCGGGCACGGTGCGCCTGATCACCAACAAACCGGTGATCGATGAGTTCTCCGCCTCCTTCAAGGCGGGCACGTCCTATATGCCCGAGGGCGACCCCAGCGCCAATGCCAGCGCGGTGTTCAACTTCCCGCTGATCGAGAACAAGCTGGCCGCCCGGGTGCTGATCTTCAACGATCGCCAGGGCGGCTACATCGACAACGTCAAGGGCACCTTCACTCCGGATCCCAACCGGAACCCGGCCCTGCCCTCCAACGACGGTGTGGTCTTCACCCCGGCGGGCGGCGACCCCCAGGGGCACCAGTTCGCCGATGGCAGCTACGCCGAGCCCGGCCGCGCCTACCCGGTGCAGTACCAGTCGCGCAGCAACGACGCCCTGGTCGAGGACGACTTCAACGACGCCACTTACCAGGGTTTCCGCGCCGGTCTCAAATACCTGATCAACGACAGCTGGGATCTGCTGCTCACCCACCACCAGCAGCAGCTCGACGCCGACGGCGTGTTCGACTACGACCCCGAGGTGGGCGACCTGGAAGTGCAGCGCTACCACCCGGACCGCCTCACCGAGGATTTCTCCCAGACCGCCTGGACCCTCCAGGGCCGCCTGGGTGAGCTGGAGCTGCTCTATACCGGCGCCTACCTGAAACGGGAAACCGACCAGGTCATCGACTACTCCAACTACGCCAACACCGGTTTCTATGTGGCCGGCTACATGTGCGAGTACAACACCCCCGGCTACCACGGGGGCGGCGGCGTCGGCTACACCTTCGACCCGACCCTGTCCGGCGACCCGGACGTGATCGAGTGCACCAACACCGGCGCCGGCTTCGCCGCCATCAGCAACGAGATGGAGCGCACCACCCACGAGCTGCGCTTCAATACCGACCCGGCCCGCTGGGTGCGCTTCCAGGGCGGCATCTTCTACGAGGACGTGGAGCTGCAACACGTCGGCGACTTCAACTACGGCAACCCCGAGTGGAACGCCCCGGACCCGGCAAACCTCAACGGTGGCGAGGGACCGGTGGTCGCCAATGACCCCAGCGAGCGCGGGCCTACCACCCAGTTCTCCAACGACATCACCCGGCCGGAAGAGCAGATCGCCGTGTTCGGCGAGCTGGCGGTGGACTTCCTCGACGACTTCACCCTGGCTTACGGCTTCCGCTGGTACGACCTCGAGGTGGGTTTCGAGGGCTTCTCCATCTTCAAGTACGGCAACCGCCCGGTGCCCAACCTGGCCGACGGCAATGCCGCCAATAACCCCGACGTGGTGATCCGCCCGGACGTCACCGGCGGCCGCGACTACGTGACCAACATCGGCGAGTTCCAGCCGGCTTCGGTGGATGACACCATCCACCGGGTCACCCTGAGCTGGCGCCAGTCCGATGACCGGATGTGGTACGCCACCTGGTCCGAGGGTTTCCGGCCACAGGGCTTCAACCGCGCCGTCGCCGGCGGCCAGGTGGAACCCAGCGCGGACGGCAGCGCCCCCTGCAAGACCTCGCGCACACCCAGCTACTGCATTCCCCTGCTCTACCAGTCGGACGAGCTGATCAACTACGAGCTGGGCTGGAAGCACGAGTACCTGAACCGCCGCCTGCGCTTCAACGGCGCCGCCTACTTCATCGAGTGGAACGACATGCAGGTCGGCCATATCGACTCCCAGAACATCGACTTCCTGACCATTGTCGACAATGCCGGCGACGCCGAGATCAAGGGTATCGAGGGCAACCTGTCCTGGCTGGCCACGGAAAATCTCAGCCTGTTCGGCGCCTTCTCCTGGAACGACACCGAGATCGTCGAGCTGAACCCGGCCTTCGCCTTCGCGGTTACCGACATCGGTTCCCAGCTGCCGCTGGCCCCGGAGTTCCAGTTCAGCCTGCGCGGCCGCTACGAGTGGGAGGTGATGCAGGGTACCGCCCACGTACAGCTGGCCACCCGCTACTCCGACGAGGCCTACAGCTCGATCATCGACGTGCCCGCGCGCCGGGAACTGCAGGACTCCTACGTGGTAACCGACGCCACCCTCGGCTACCGCCAGGACACCTGGACCGCCGAGCTCTTCGTCAACAACCTCACCGACGAACGGGCGGAGCTGCACATCAACACCCAGGACGGGTCGCGCAAGATCCTCACCAACCGGCCCCTGGAATTCGGCCTGCGCTTTACCTACGACCTGTTCTGAGGTGAGCCGCGCCCCCGAAACAACGCCCGCCGCCTCGGCCCGGGCACGCTCGACGGACGCCCCCCTGGAGGCGGCCGGGCGGGCCCTGCGCCGGGGAGATTTCGCGGCGGCGGAAGAACTGGCGCGGGCGGCACTGGAATCGGGGGGCGGGCGCGAAGCCCGCTATCTGCTGGCGGTGGCCTGCCGCTACCAGGGGCGACACCGCGAGGCCCTGGAGGAACTGGATGCCCTGCAGCGGCAGGACCCGGGCTACGGTCGCCTGTACCAGGAGCGGGGGCACAATTGGCTGGCCCTGGACGAGCCCTTTCGCGCCCTAGCCGCCTTTCGTGACGCCACCGCCCGCAACCCGGCCCTGCTGGCGAGCTGGAAGGCGCTGGGGCCACTCACGGCGGCGCGTCCCGAGTGGCAGGACCTGGCGCGGGAGGCCGCCATCCAAGTGCGCGCTCTCAGCCAGCTGCCCGTGGAAATTCTCAGTGCGCGCAGCATGCTGCACGAAGGCCGCCTGGAGCGGGCGGAGACCCTCTGCCGGCACTACCTGCAGCGAAACCCGCAGCAAGTAGAGGGTATGCGCCTGCTGGCGGCCATCGCCAGTCAGCACGGTCAGCTGGAGGAGGCCGAGTTTCTCCTCGACAGTGCCGTGGAGTTTTACCCCGACAACCTGCTGGCGCGACTGGACCGGGTCAACGTGCTCTACCGGCAGCAGAAGTTCAGCCGCGCGCTGGCCGAGGCCGAGGCACTGGACCAGCGCCTGCCCGGCAACCGTTCCATCCGCGCCACCCTGGCCAACCAGTACATTGCCGTGGGCCGCTTCGAGGACGGCATCGCGCTGCTGCGCGCCCTGCTGGCGGAACACCCCGACGACCCGGCGATGCAGCTCACCCTGGGCCACGCCCTGAAGACCACCGGCGAGACAGCAAAGGCCGTCGAGGCCTACCGGGCGGCCAGTGCCATCCGGCCGGACTTCGGCGACGCCTGGTGGAGCCTGGCCAATCTCAAGACCTTTCGCTTCAGCGCCGATGACCTGGCGCAGATGCGCGAGCGCGAAGCCGATGAAAATACCGCGCTGGAAGACCGCATCCACCTCTGCTTCGCCCTCGGCAAGGCGCTGGAGGATGCCGGGGACTACGCCAGCTCTTTCGACTGTTACCAGCGCGGCAACCGCCTGCGCCGGGGCACCCTGCGCTACGATGCGGCGCGCATGTCCCAGCGCCTGGCACGGCAGCGGGCCTTCTTCAGCGCCGACTTCCTGCGGGGCCGCCCCGCCAGCGGCTGCGAGGCACCGGACCCGATCTTTATCGTCGGCATGCCACGGGCCGGCTCCACCCTGCTGGAGCAGATTCTCTCGGCCCACTCCGCCATTGACGGCACCATGGAGTTGAACCACATTCCCGCCCTGGCCCAGCGGCTCAACGGCCACGGCACCCGCGCTCCGGGGGAGGGCTATCCCGAGCGCCTGCAAGGCCTGGGCAGCGACACCCTGCGCAAGTTGGGGGAGCAATTCCTGGAGGAGGCCAGCGTCCACCGCCAGGGCGCCGCCTTCTTTATCGACAAGATGCCCAACAACTTTCGGCACATCGGTCTGATCCACCTGATCCTGCCCCGCGCCCGCATCATCGACGCGCGGCGCGACGCCATGGCCTGCTGCTTCAGCAACTTCAAGCAGCTGTTCGCCTCGGGGCAGGAGTTCAGTTACGACCAGGCAGAGCTGGGGCGATATTACCGGGAGTATGTCGAACTGATGGAGCACTGGGACGCCGTACTGCCCGGCAAGGTGCTGCGGGTGCAGCACGAGGACCTGCTGGCGGACCTGGAAGGCCAGGTGCGCCGCATGCTGGACTTCCTCGGTTTGCCCTTTGAAACGCAGTGCCTGGAGTACCACCGCAGCGAGCGCGCGGTGCGCACCCCCAGCTCCGAACAGGTGCGCCAGCCGCTGTTCCGCAGCGCCGTGGACCAGTGGCGCCACTACGCGCCCTGGCTCGCCCCCCTGCGCGAGGCCCTGGGGCAAAGCCTGGCGCCACCCGCAGGGCCTTGACACCCGGCGCCCTGCGGCGCCGGCGGGGCCACTGCCCCCGCATCTACCGCCTCAGAAACTCCAGGTCAGGCCCAGGCGCAGGGTGCGCGGTTCCATGATGTGGTAGTGGACGTCCTCCACCGCCTCGGCTTCGCCGGGCAGCTGGGAGGCGTAGAGGTAATCGATATCGTGGTCGCGGCTGTCCAGCAGGTTGAGCAGCTCGGCGCTGAGCCGCCAGTTCAGCGCCAGCTGCCGCCCCACCAGCAGATTGACCACGGTGGTGGCGTCGGCCTCGACGGAGCCGTCCTCCACCAGCGGTCGCTCGCCGAAGTAGCGCAGGCGCAGGCTGCCGTACCAGCCTTTCCAGTCGGTCAGGCTGACGCCGGCCTGCAGTACATGCTCCACCGCGCCGGGGATCTCGCGGCCACCGGCGGTGGCGCGGGTGAAACGGGCGTCGCTCCAGGCGTACTCGAAGTCCGCGGTCCAGCGCGAATTGATCGAGTAGTAGGCGGTGACTTCCAGGCCGTGGCGCCGGGTCTCGCCGCTGGCCTCGGTATTGCCGGCATCGCCGACGAAAACCAGCTCACTGTCGAGCTCCAGATACCAGAGGGCCACGGAGGTATTCAGGCGCTCCGCCCACACGCCGCGCAGGCCCAGCTCCGCTCCCAGGGACTCGACCAGGGGATCGACCCGCGGCACCGCGCTGCCGTCGGCCGGGTCCACGCGTATCGTGGTGCCCCGGGCATCGTTGGAGTGAAAGCCCTGGCCCGCGGCCGCGTAGGCCTCCCAGTCATCGTCCAGGGCGAGGATCACGCTGCCCTTCAGGCTGAGGAGTCCGTCGTCGGCACTGCCACTGTTGGGACGCAGATCGACACCCTGGAGATTGCGCGCAACGCGGCCATCCACCTCGAAATCGTAGTAGTCGTAGCGGGCACCCACCACCGTACGCAGGCGGTCACTCCAGACCAAATCGGCATCCCAGAACAGGCCCGTGCTGAACTCCTCCACGGCGTCGCTGCGAATACTGCCGAGGCGGCGGCGCTCGACACTGCGGTACAGCCCAACCTCGTCGATGTCATCGTAGCGGAGTTCCAGGCCAAGGCGCTGGGTCACCGGGCGGCCAAAGATGCTGTCCTCCCAACGATAGCTGCCACTGCCCCCATGGATCCAGCGCTCGTCCACCTGCTCGAACTGGTCGCCGTTTTCCGGGTCGTCCAGGAAGTAGGTGAAGTTTGACCACAGGTTCAGATCGTGGCGAATACTGTAGGCGGAAAGCTCCCACTGCTGGTCGTGCCAGCGGGCACTCAGGCTGTAGCGACTCGATTTCCCCCCCACCGTGGGATCAATCACCCCGCGCCGGGAGATCAGCCCCTGTGCTACCGCCCGGCCGGGTATCTGGTCGGCACTGTTCCACTGGTTGTCGTAGGCCATGGCGGTGACGCTCAGCCTACCCGCACCCAGCTCCCGGGTGTGTCGCAGCAGGCCATTGAAGCGTTCGAGATCCTCCTCGAGACCGCGCCAGGGGCCGTCGTAGCTGTTCAGCTCCGCCGCGTACAGCCAGTCACCGCCAAGGGCCCGGCTGCTGTCCACCGCGACCAGGCGGCGGTAGGCGTCCTCGCCCAGACTCAGCTCCGCCAGCCCCTTCTCGACGCGATCGGCGAGCCGGAACTGCGCACTGCCGGCACCGGAGAAGTCACCCACATCGGTGTGGTAGGGACCCTTGCGGTAGGCAATCGCCGACAGCGCTTCCGGGATAATCGGGTTGAGGTCGGTGTAGCCCTGACCGTGGCCGTGGCTGCGCATGTTCAGGGGCATGCCGTCGACGAAGGTGGCGAAATCGGTGCCGTGGTCCAGGTTGAAACCGCGCAGGAAGTACTGATTGGCCTTGCCGGTGCCGCTGTGCTGGGTAACCACCATCCCGGGCACCAACTCCAGGACCTCGCCAGTGCGCAGCAGAGGACGCAGGGCAATCTCGGCCTGGCCAATCAGGCCTTCGGAAGCCGAGATCGCCGAGCCCAGGAGATTGACCCGGCGCCCCTCCACTTCGACGGTTTCCAGGCCCGACTGGCTCTTGGCCTGGCCCACCGACAGTCCCGCGGCCAACGCCGCCCCCACCACCAGTAGCTGGCGTATCCAGGTCCGATCCATCGCGCTTTCTCCCCTTCCCTGCTGTGTTTTTGTTCGCCCGCGTCTAAAATGGGGCGCTCGCTGGCGCGACGTTGTAGCACGCGCCACCAATACCGAGAATGGATCGGTTTTCATGGCTGAAAATTCGCGGGGCCTCGCCGCCATGCTGGGGCTGCAGAATCGCCGGCAGTCGCTGCCCAGCCTGGGGACGCGCGAGCTCGCGGTCATGGAGGTGCTCTGGGGTAGGGAGAGCGAAACCACCGCCCAGCAGGTACTCGACAACATGCCGGCGGGCACCATTGGCCTGAGTACCATACAGAGCACCCTGGAGCGCCTGTACCGCAAAAAGCTGGTGAGTCGCCACAAACTGGGCCGCGCCTATGCCTACGCGGCGCGCTGCCGCCGCCAGGATCTGATCAGCCAGCTGCTGCAGGACATCACCCGGGACATTGCCGGCGGCGACATGCAGCCGGTGATCTCCGGCTTCATCAGTTATCTCGAGGACGCGCCGGGCGATACCGACGATACCCTCGAGGCGGCCCTGCGCCGCCACCGCCAGGCGGCAAGCGATGACTGAGTTGACCGCGCCCCTGCAGCTGCTGGTCACTGGCTGCGCCAGCCTGCTGCTGGCCTCGCTGCTCTCTGCCCTCGCCTACCCCCTGCTGCGGCGCTTGCTGCTCGCCGGCCCGGCGGCCAGCGCCTCGCGCTGGACACTGTTTTACGCCTTGCAGGCAGTGCTCTGCGCCAGCCTGGCGACCCTGGTACTGATGTCTCCAAAGGTAGCCGGACTCCTGGTGCCGGCACACTGCCACGGGCCGCGCTGCCTGCCCCACAGCCCGGAAATCCACCTGCTTTCTCCCGGCGGCCTGACGCTGACAGGGGTCAGCTTCCTGGCGATAACGGTATTGCTGCTGGGGGGAATCGCGGTGGCAGCGCGGACACGGCAGCGTCTGCAGCTGCTCGGCCAGCTCGCCGAACCCTGTACGGCTTTTGAACAGGTTCAGAGCGCCCGGCCGCTGGCCTGGTGCGCCGGCCTGTGGCGACCGCGCATCTTCCTGTCCAGCGCGCTGGTCGCGCGCCTGTCAGAGGCAGACCTCGATGCCGTGCTCGCCCACGAGGGCAGCCACGCCCGGCGGCGCGACAATCTGCGCCGACAGCTGGCCCACTGGGCCACGTTGTGCTGGCCGCGCGGGCTGCGGCGACAGCTGCTGGCGGACCTCTCGGAGCAGACCGAACTTGCCTGCGACGCCGCGGCGGCACGCCGCTGCGGGGCGCAAAGGCTGGCCCGATTGCTGATGACGCTGGGAAGCCCCGGGCAACCGAGGGGCGCCGGGGCAGGATTTCTGAATGATTATCGGGAGAGCCGGCTCGCGGCGCTGAAGGCGCCGCGAGTGGCGCCACTCTGGAGCGGGCCCGTCGGCCTGGTGAGCCTGGCCGCGTCCAGCGCGCTCAATCTGGCGCTGCTGACAGCGGCTGCCCACCTTGCCCTGGAGTGGCTGACCTGAAGGTCAGTTCAGTCGGAAGCCGACTTTGAGCACGACCTGATAGTAGGCCACCTTGCCCTTCATCACCGAGCCGCGGACTTCCTCGGTCTTGAACCACTCGACGTTCTCGATCGTCTCGTTGGCCCGGGCGATGGCATTCTCAATACCGTCTTCCACGCTTTTGGTGGAGGAGCCGACGACTTCGATTACCTTGTAAACATGGTCACTCATACGACCTCCTTGTGGGTGACTGCACTATTCACCCTAGCACACATGACTCACTTGGCCAGCCCCGGCACCACATTGCACCCATCCGCCACAGCCACTAGGCTGGAAACCATGTCTCGCTGTCGAAAGGCCCCTTGGGGCCGTGAAAGGAGGGTCGCCCATGCTCGCTGAACGCCCCGGCGCGCGCTCGATGAGCCGCTATGCCTGGATGGCGCCGGCGGTGGTCCTGCTGGCGCTGCTGCTGGTCTATCTCTTCGGGGACGGCGAGGGTGGACGCGTGCAGGTGCGGTCGGAAGGCGCCGACTACCAGCGCCTGCAAATTGGCGACCCCGACGATATGGGCGCGCTTCAGGCCACCGCCCCGCTGTCGGCGGCGACGCGGGAGCATGTGCTGCAGAATCTCTCCCGCTTCCGTGCCGAGTACCAGATGCTCGGCCCCTCGGTTGCGCTGAGCGCCGCGCCGGGTTCCGCCAGGGCCACCGAGCTGGCCGAGCGCCTGCGCGCTCTGCTGGCCCAGTACAACCTGGGCGACTTCGCGACACAGGAGGGCGGCGGGCAACCGGCAGTCAGCGCCGACGGGCTGGTACTGGGCGTGCGCCCCGCCGACCGTGCCATCGCCCGCGAGCTGATTGCGGCCCTGGCGCCGATGCTGGCCGGCAGCGTTACCATCGGCTTCGATGACACGCTGCCCACGGGCCGGATGCAGCTGCGGGTGCGGGAGGTATCCGGCTTTACGCCGCAGGGCGTCGCCGTTCTCGGCGCGGCCGGGCGCTGAGCCACCGGAACCATCCCGGCAAGCCCAGACGGCGACCAACCTGCATAGCCATGCGTTACACTGCAGACATGAGTGAAAGCCGCCAGCCACTGACCGTCTACTACGATGGAGCCTGCCCCGGTTGCGTACGCGACCGCCGCCGCTACGAGGCTATCGCCGGCAAACACGCCGAGCGCGTCGCCTGGGTGGACATCACTGGCCGCGAGGCGGAGCTGCGGGCCGCAGGCATTGAACCGGCGCAGGCCCTGCGCGAATTGCACGTAAAAGACCCGGAGAGCGGCACGGTCTTTCGCGAGCTGGACGCCTACATCCTGCTGATGCGCAGGACCTTGTGGCTCAAGCCACTGGCCTTTGTCATCGGCCTGCCCCTGGTGCGACCGTTGCTGGCCCGCGCCTATCACGCGTGGGTCGACCGACGCCTGCGCCGCAGCGGTCGGGGCTGAGCGTGGATCAACCCTGTGCCGAAAGCGAAGCGATTGCCGAGCAGGTCGTCCAGCGGGTCGGTCCGCACATCGTGCTGGCGCTGCCCCTGGGGCTGGGCAAGGCCAATCACATCGCCAATGCCCTCTACGACCGGGTCGCCGCCGACCCCGCGCTAAGCCTGACGATCCTCACGGCCCTGACCCTGGAAAAGCCCGCCTACCAGAACAATCTGGAGCGCCGCTTCCTGCAGCCGGTGGTGGAGCGGCTGTTCGGCGATTACCCGGCCTTGCGCTACGCCGAGGCCCGGCGCCAGGGGCGGCTGCCGGACAATATCCGGGTCGAGGAATTTTTCTTTCTCGCCGGCAGCCGGCTGGGGGATGCCGACGCACAGCAGAACCATATCTGCGCCAACTACACCCATGTCCCGGAGTACCTGCTGGACCGGGGCATCAATGTCATCGCCCAGCTGGTGGCGGCGCCCCCGACGGATAGTGCGCCGCAGGCCTACAGCGCCAGCTGCAATACCGACCTCACCGGCGAGCTGTTGCAGGCGCGCCGGGCGGGGCGGGCCGACTTTCTGTTTCTCGGCCAGGTCAACCGCGAACTGCCCTTCATGGCGGGCGATGCCCTGCTGGCGGCGGAGGAATTCGACGCCATCCTGGACAGCCCGGCCTGCGAGTTCCCCCTCTTCGCCCCACCGCGCCAGCCCCTGGGCCTGAGCGATCAGGCCGCCGCCCTGCAGGTGGCGCGCCTGGTACCCGATGGCGGCACCCTGCAGATCGGTATCGGCGCCCTGGGGGATGCCATCGCCCAGGCCCTGATTCTGCGCCACCGCGACAACCGGCGTTTTCGCAGCCTCAGCCGGGAACTGGCGGGCGAGCCGGCGGCGCCGGCGGACCACCTGGCGCCCTTTGCCAGCGGCCTGCACGGCCTCAGCGAAATGCTGGTGGACGGCTTCCTGGATCTGTACGAGGCGGGCGTGCTGCGGCGCGAGGTGGACGGCAAGGTTCTCAATGCCGCCTTTTTCCTCGGCTCCCGCAGTCTCTATCAGCGCCTGCGCGAGATGGACGATCGCGAGCGCGAACGCCTGGCCATGCGCAGTATCCTGTTCACCAACCAGCTCTACGGCGACCAGGCCGCCCGGCAGGCCGCCCGCACCGGTGCCCGCTTCATCAACAAGGCCATGCTGGTGACGCTGCGCGGCGAGGTGGTGTCCGACGGCTTGGAGGATGGCCGTGTGGTCAGCGGTGTCGGCGGCCAGTTCGACTTCGCCGCACAGGCCTTCGCGCTGCCGGACGCCCGCTCGGTAATCGTGGTGCCCGCCACCCGCCGGCAAGGCGGCAAGGTGGAATCGAATATCCACTGGCAGTACGGCAACACCACCATTCCGCGTCACTACCGCGACATCGTGGTCACCGAATACGGCATCGCCGACCTGCGCGGCAAGACCGACGCCCAGGTGATCGAGGCAATGCTGTCGGTGACCGATGCGCGTTTTCAGGCACCGCTGCTGGCGCAGGCACAGGCGGCGGGCAAACTGCCCTGGAACTTCCGTCCGCCCGCGACCTGGCAGCGAAACACCCCCGAGCGTATCCGCGCGGTGCTGCAGCCGGCCATCGAGGCCGGCACCCTGCACGACTTCCCCTTCGCCAGCGATTTCAGCCCCACCGAACAGGCGCTGCTGCGCGCCCTGGACGTGCTCAAGGGCGTCGCACATTCGCGCTGGCAACTGGCCCGGCTCGCCTGGGGCGGCCTGCTGGCTCCCGCGGCAACACCCGGGCTGACCGAGGCCCTGGCGCGCATGGAGCTGCAAAGCCCCCGCGGTGTGCGCGAGCGCCTGGAGCAGGCGCTGCTGAAGGGTGCCTGGGTGCGCCGGCGCTAACTCTCGCCGCTGATGTGGCTGATGATCAGGTCCAGCTGGTCCAGCAGCGGGCCGCTGTCGTCGGCCACCAACAGGCCGTATTTGAGGGATTCCTCCAGGGGCAGTAGCTGGGCCAGGCGGTAGCCGACCTCCCAGGCATCGTCACTCTGCAGCTCTAGGCCCAGGCGGCGGACCTCGGCGTGCTTGCCCAGGTCGGCCAGGATTTCCTGCAGGCTGGCCCACTGCGGCGGCAGTGGCGTCGGCTCGGGTGGGTCCATCAGCGTCACCTCGCCCCAGACCAGCCCGTTGGCGGCCACCCGGGTACTGTGCAGGCGCAGGCGCTGCTCCCCCTCGATCACAATCCCCAGCAGGCCGTTGGGCAGCTGGTCCCAGTCGACGATCCGCGCCAGCGTTCCCAGCTCCGACAGTTCGTGGTGTGCACGCCCCTCTCGAGCCACTTCCGAGCCCTTGCGGATCCACACCACGCCGAAACCGCTGCCGCGACGCATGCAGTCGCGGACCAAATCGAGGTAGCGCTGTTCGAAAATCTGCAGCGGCATGCGGCCACAGGGAAACAGCACGGATGAGAGGGGGAACAGGGGGATTTCCGTCGTCGACATGTATTACACCTGGCTGTCGGGATGGCTGCTGGCCTCGAGGTCCAGCAGATTGATGTAGGCGGTCTCGCGATCCTCGCCGCAAAACTCGGGGTCGGCCTGGAAGTTCTCGCACACCGCCGGCCGCCGGGGGTCGCCGAAGAGCCCACAGAGACGGTCGCGGGTCAGGTGTACACAGGCCACCCCGGCCGGCTTGCCCCGGGGCATGCCGAAAAATGCTGTGGAGATGGACGGCGCCACACAGCAGGCGCCGCAGCCCGGGCGACACTCCATATCAGTCCTCTTTGCCCTCGGGCCCCAGCGGACGCACCAGGAGGATCAGGCGCGGCAGCAGCAGCAGCGCCCCGACTACCGCGGCGATCATGGCGAGCACCGTCAGCAGACCGAAGTAGATACTCGGTGTGAAGTTGGACAGGGTCAGCATGGAGAAACCGATAACCACGGTAATGGTGGTGTAGTACATGGCCCGCCCGATACTGAAGTGGCAGCGGTGCATAGTGGCCAGGTAATTGCGATCCTTCGGGAACTCGTGCAGGAAGCGGTGCACGTAGTGGATGCAGTCGTCGACCCCGATGCCCACCACGATGGCGGCGATGGTGATGGTCATGATGTCCAGGGGAATGCCCGCCAGGCCCATGACGCCCAGCACCAGCCCGGCGGCGAGAATATTCGGCGCCAGCGCGATCAAGGCCAGGGAGAGGGAGCGGAACAGCAGCAGGAACATCACCAGGATAGCCAGGAAGACCGCCCCCAGGGTGAGGATCTGCGAGCGGAACAGGCTCTGCAGCACATTGTTGTAAAGCACCAGCATGCCGGTGAAGCGCACGTTGTCCGGCGCCAGCCCGGTCACCTCCACCAGCTCCGCGTGGAGCCGCTCGAGGAAGGCGTTGCGGCGCAGGCTTTCACTGGTTTCCATTACCCTGACCGTAATGCGCGCCTGCTTGTGCTCGGCGGAGAAATAGGGGTCCACCATCAAGTCGGCGACCTCTTCCGGCAGACTGCGCTGGACCAGTGCCAGCTCGACGCTGCCGATATCCTCGCCCATCAGGTCGCGCACCACGGTGAAGAGGGTCGATAGCGAGAGCACCTTGCCGGTCTCTTCCTGGGCGTCCACGTGCGCGTGAGCGGCATCCAGCAGGCGCATGCCCTCGAGACTGAACCAGAAGCTCGGTGTGAAGCCTTCCGTCTCCTCGCCAAAGCCGCCGGCGTCACCGGCGAAGCTGTCCTCGGCAAAGGGGTCGTCGGCGAATTCGTCGCCCCAGGCGTCACCACTGGATACCGCTTCGGCAGCCGCGAAGCCTTCGCCGGAGAAATCCGGACTGTCGTCGAGGAAGGGGTCGTCCTCGGCCAGGGGGGCGCCGCCCGACTCGCCGCTGCCCACGTTCTCCAGACCGGGTAGCGGCTGCTGATCGTCCGGCGGCGTGAGGATGATGTCCAGGGGAATGGTGCCACCGAGTTTGGAATCCAGCAGCTGCATGCCCTGGTAGATCTCGGTGGTGTCCTTGAAGTAATCGATAAAGCGGTTCTCCACCTCCAGACGGGTCAGCCCCCAAATGACCAGGCCCACCAGCAGCGCACTGACCACCAGGATGGTATTGCCGAAGTGCTCGGTGGCGCGGCCGAAATACACCGTCAGCGGCTGGTGGGACTTGCGGATGTACAGCGGCCGATGGCTGGGCCAGATCTCGATCAGACAGGGCACGATAATGAAGGCCATGACCAGGGCGACCAGGATGCCCACGGTCATCATCCAGCCAAAATCGATTACCGGCTGGATACCCGACACCACCAGGGACATGAAGGCGACGATCGTGGTGATGCCGGTATACACACAGGGCACGGCCATCGCCGCCACCGTCTGCAGGGCGCGGCGGTGGGTGTCCTCGTCGGGGTCATTGGCATGCAGCTCGCGGTAGCGCACCACCAGGTGGATGGCGATGGCCAGGGCGATGATCAGCAGCACGGCCACGAAATTGGATGAGATCACCGTCATCCGCCAGTCGAGGAAGCCCAGCAGGCCGAGCATGATCACCACCGTGGCGCTGCAGGTCGCCAGGGGAATCACGACCCAGCGCACCCGCCGGAAGATCACTGCCAGTACCAGCAACATGATGCCGAGGATCGCACTGCCAAACAGCACCAGGTCGTTCTGCACGAAGGCGACCATGTCCGCGGCTATCATCGGCACACCGCCGACAAAGATGCGCGCGTGTTCGCGGTAGTCATCGGCGATGGCCCGCACCGAGGCCACCAGTTCACTCTGGGCCTCGAGGGCCTTGGCGGTATGCGCCTTGAACGCCGCCTCGACCTGCTCCAGCCGGGCCGCTTCCGACTCACTGAGTTCCTCCGCCTCGGCCCGCTCGCGCAGGCTGTCGCGCTCCTGCAGCAACTCGAAATAGCGCTGGTCGCGCTCGAGGTTGACCTGTACCGCGGTGAGCTCGCCGTCGCGACTGGCGAGAAGCTCGGCGTAAATCGGGCTGGTGGTGAACTCTTCCAGGGCCTGCTCGCGATCCACTCCGGGATCCCGCAGGTGCGGCAGGGGTTTACCGGAGGTGATGTCAGAGAGACTCACCGGCGGGCTTTCCAGCAGCGGCACATCCCAGACGGTGACCACCGAGGCCACCCCGGGCAGCTCGCGCAACTCGTCTGCCATGGCGTCGAGGGGCTGCAGGGAGGCATCGCTCAGCAGCGGCGCGTGTGGCTGCCAGGTGAGCAGGAGGAAATCCTGGGTCGCGTACTCCGCGCTGACTTCGCGGAAGAACTCCAGGGCCGGGTCGCCCTGCAACATCAGGGAGTCCGCCGAAGCGTCGAGACGAATCTTCGGTGTCTGGCTCAGGGCCAGCAGGACCAGCGCCAGCACCAGCAGCAGGGACAGCCGGGGGCGGCGCAGGACCAGGGCGTCGTAGGCCCGCAACAGGGGGTGATCGATCATCGGGTGTGCGCCTTCTCCAGTTCCTCGAGCAGTCGGTGATGGATACCGCCGAAGCTGCCATTGCTCATGATCACGATACGGTCCCCCGAGCGTGCCGCCGCGGCCACCTGCCGGGCGAGCGCGTCGATGTCCTCGCTCAGGCTCGCCGGTACCGGGCTGCCGGCGAGCACCGCGTCCAGGGACCAGGTCATGCCGGGCGGCTGGTACCAGTAGACCTGGTCGGCGTCGCGGCAGGCCTCCGCCAGGGCTGCCCGGTGTTCACCCATACGCATGGTGTTGGAACGCGGTTCGATCAGCGCCACCAGGCGCCCCTCCCCGCCGCCGGCGCGCAGGCCCTGGAGCGTGGTGGCGATGGCCGTGGGGTGATGGGCAAAGTCGTCGTAGACGCGCACCCCGGCGATCTCGCCAAGCAGCTCGAGGCGCCGGCGCACGCCGCGGAAACCGGCCAGGGAGCCCGCGGCCTGCCGGGGCGGCACACCGACATGGCGCGCCGCGCCGAGGGCCGCCAGGGCATTCTCGACGTTGTGCAGGCCCAGCAGTGGCCATTCGACCGCCAGAGGCGCGTCACTACCGGGGGCGTGTACCCGGAAGGCGCTGCCGTCCTCGCGCTGCAGCTCCGCCCGCCAGCTCGCCGCCGCACCAATGCCGAAGGATTCCGTGGGCGTCCAGCAGCCCATGTCGAGCACCGCCTGGATGGCGGGCACACCCTGGCGGTGCAGCACCAGCCCCTCGCCGGGCACACAGCGCAGCAGATGATGGAACTGCCGCTGGATCGCCGCGAGGTCGGGGAAGATGTCCGCGTGGTCGAACTCCAGGTTGTTGATCACCAGGGTTCGCGGGCGGTAGTGAAGGAATTTCGAGCGCTTGTCGAAGAATGCGGTGTCGTACTCGTCCGCCTCCACCACGAAGAAGTCGCTGTCGCCGAGGCGGGCGGAGACGCCGAAGTTGCCGGGCACGCCGCCGATCAGGAAACCCGGTGACATACCGGCATCCTCCAGCAGCCAGGCCAGCAGACTGGCGGTGGTGGTCTTGCCGTGGGTGCCGGACACCGCCAGGACCCAGCGGTCTCGCAACACGTGCTCCGCCAGCCACTGGGGGCCGGAAGTGTAGGCCAGGCCGCGGTTGAGCAGGGACTCCACCGCCGGATTGCCGCGACTGAGGGCATTGCCCACCACCACCCAGTCGGGCGCGGGCTGCAGGTGCTCTGGCCGGTAGCCCTCCATGAGCTCGATCCCCGCCGCCTCCAGCTGGGTGCTCATGGGCGGATAGACATTGGCATCGGAGCCGGTCACCCGGTAACCCAGGGCGCGGGCCAGCAGGGCGATACCGCCCATGAAGGTCCCGCAGATGCCGAGTATGTGCAAATGGCCTTTCACGTCCGCCTCCTCCAGCGCGAGGGCGCGAGTGTAGCACGCAGCCGCCATCCCGACGGTGCGCCGCGGGCGGTAATTCGACCGCCCGCGGTCTACAAGTGAAGGGCAATCACGTATCATGGGGCCTTCCCGTTTCACTCGACACAGGTTTGCCAATGCCCAGGAAAAATGCCTTCTACGCCCAGTCTGGTGGCGTCACTGCCGTCATTAATGCTTCAGCCTGTGGCGTGATCGAGACCGCCCGCGCAAACCGCGGCAAGATCGGCAAGGTATTCGCGGGGCGCAATGGCATCATCGGCGCCCTGCGCGAGGATCTGATCGACACCAGCAAGGAAAGTGCCGCGGCGATTCGCGGGTTGATGACCACCCCGGCCGGGGCCTTCGGCTCCTGCCGCCACAAGCTGCGCAGCCTGGAAGAGAATCGCGCCGAGTACGAGCGCCTGATCGAAGTCTTCCGCGCCCACGACATCGGCTACTTCTTTTACAACGGTGGCGGCGATTCCGCCGACACCTGCCTCAAGGTCTCCCAGCTCAGCGAGTCCATGGGCTACCCGATCCAGGCCATCCACATTCCCAAGACCATCGACAACGACCTGCCCCTGACCGACAACTGTCCGGGCTTTGGCTCGGTGGCCAAGTACGTGGCCATCTCCACCCGCGAGGCGGCCATGGATGTCGCCTCCATGTGCGAAACCTCAACCAAGGTATTCATTCTCGAAGTGATGGGCCGTCACGCCGGCTGGATCGCCGCGGCCGCCGGCCTCGCCGCGGAGCAGGAGGGCGACGCCCCGCACATCATCCTGTTTCCGGAAGTGGCCTTCCAGCGGGAGAAGTTTCTCAAGCAGGTGCAGCGCACGGTGAAACGCCACGGCTACTGCGTGATCGTCGCCTCCGAGGGCGCCCAGTACAAGGATGGCAGCTTCCTCAGCGACGCCGGGGTCACCGACGCCTTCGGCCACAGCCAGCTCGGCGGGCTGGCGCCGGTGCTCGCGGACATGGTGAAGTCCGAACTGGGTTACAAGTATCACTGGGCAGTGGCCGACTACCTGCAGCGCTCGGCGCGGCACATCGCCTCGCAGACCGACCTCGAGCAGGCCTATGCCGTGGGCCAGGCGGCGGTGGAATTCGCCCTGCGCGGGGACAACGCGGTGATGCCCTGCATTGTGCGCGGCAAGGGCAAGCGCTACCGCTGGAGCATCGGCGAGGCCCCCCTCGAGCAGGTGGCCAATCGCGAGAAAAAGATGCCCCGCGGCTTTATCAGCCGCAACGGCTTCGGCATCACCGAGGCCGCGCGGGAGTACCTGGCCCCCTTGATCGCCGGCGAGGCCTACCCGGAATCCCGCAACGGGCTGCCCCGCTACACCCGCCTGAAGCTGGCCGCGGTACCGCGCAAGCTGAAGACATCGTTCAAGGTTTGACCAGAGCCTGTTATACTGCGCCGCCTTTTTTCCACCACACTCAGCACAGGAATCGCCATGAGCCTTAACCTGATCCCCGCCGGGAAGAACATCCCCGACGAAATCAACGTGATCATCGAGATCCCCGCCCACTCCGACCCGGTCAAGTACGAAGTGGATCACGACAGCGGCGCCATCATGGTCGACCGCTTCATGACGGCGGCCATGTTCTATCCCTGCAACTACGGCTACATCCCCAACTCCCTGGCGGATGACGGCGACCCCCTGGACGTGCTGGTGCACACCCCCCACACCGTGGTTGCCGGCTGCGTGATTCCCTGCCGCCCGGTGGGCATCCTGCACATGTCCGACGAAGCCGGTGGTGACGCCAAGCTGGTTGCCGTGCCCACCACCAAGCTGTTCAAGGGCTACGCCGACATCAAGGAATACACCGACCTGCCCGAACTGCTGGTGCGCCAGATCCAGCACTTCTTCGAGCACTACAAGGACCTGGAAGAAGGCAAGTGGGTCAAGATCGACCGCTGGGGCGGTTCCGACGAAGCGCGCAAGGCCATCGTCGATGCCGTTGCCAACTTCGACAACTCCCACCCGGAAATGCGCTGAGCCCCATCTCGCACAGGCCCCCGACCGCATCCGCGGCGGGGGTCGTCCCACACCAGGCCCCATCGCCGCCACCCCTTCAGCGGCACCTGCAACTCAGCGGATAAAGTCCCGAGGCCGCCGGTATCTGGCGGGACACCAGTCAGCGGGCACATGGACATAGCGGGCCAGCAGCGCCGGCAGTTCCGCCTCCAGCACCTCCCGCAGCAGCAGCTCCTCCCCCGACCAGCACGCCCTGAGCAGAGCGGCATCCAGCATTGATTCACAGTGCACCGAGAGGGGCGCGTAACTCAGGTGCCAGCGCTCCACCGCCACGCCACCGCGATCCTGCGCGTAGGGACGAAAGAACCCCTCCGAGCGATCCGCCGCCATGCGCGCGTCCAGCCAGGCGTGCAGGGGACCAAACGGCCCCGCCGGTGCCACCTCGTCGGGCGTCAGTTGCACGCGGTAGTCCGCCGGGACCGCCGCGGCATCGTAGACGTCCAGATCCGTGCCCCAGTGGTGGCGCGAGGTACCGGGAAGTGCCGAGAAGCGCAGAATGGCATGCGCCTGCTCCGGGGCGGAGAGTGCCGCGAGGTCGACCATCTCCCCAGCGTCATCGTTCACCGGCCGCCGGCCACTGGCCTTGGCATTCCAGATCGCGCACTGGCGGGCAAAGCTGCGGTGGGCGCTGGCGATCGCCAACTGGAAGCCCGCCTCTGCAGCGGCCGCCTGCAGGCGGCGAAAGGCCGCTGCCGCCTGCGGATGCAGTTGTGCCCCCTCCCCCAGTTCCACCAGCTGACTGCCGTCCTTGCCGGTGAGCTGGGCGGAAGACAACGGCGCTGTCACGGCTGCGGGTCCAGGCTGAAGGGCAGGCGCTCGCCCAGGGTCAGGCCCGCGGTGCCGACCGCGCAGCCCCAGGCCTGGACTTCCACCCCGGCTTCCAGGGACGCCGCCAGACTGTCGCGGTAGCGGGGATCGATATCCCCGGCGGCACAGACCCGGTTTACGCCGGCGTGGAAGACACAGAACAACAGCAGGCAGCGGGTCCGCGCATCCAGGCGCTCCGCCAGCACCTCCAGGTGGCGGCGCCCGCGCGTCGTCACCGCATCCGGAAAGCGCCCCTGCCCGCCGGCATCGCAGAGGGTGACACATTTCACCTCCACGAAGACCTGGCCCCCCGGGCCCTCGAGCAGGAGATCGGCGCGGGAGCCCTCGGCTATTTTCACCTCCCGCCGGTGTTCAGGGTAGGCCTCGAAGCCGGTCAGCCGCCCTTCAGCCAGCCCCTCGGCTACCACCCGGTTGGCCAGGGCCGAGTGAATGCAGGCCATGCCCTCGCGCGTTTCCACCAGCTCCCAGGTCCAGGGCAGCTTGCGGGTCTTCGAGCTGCTGTGGGAAAGCCACACCCGACTGCCGGGCTCGGCACAGCCGGTCATGGCCCCGGTATTGGGGCAGTGGGCGGTCACCACGTCGCCGCCAGGCAACTCGACGTCCGCCAGAAAGCGTTTGTAGCGCCGGAGCAGGCGCCCTTCTTGCAGCGGCGCAAAGTCCATCAGCCCAGTACCCGGGCCAAGCGCTCCACCGCCACCTCCAGGCGCTCCATGCTGGTGGCGTAGGAGAAGCGCAGGTGCTCATTGGCCCGCACATGGCCGAAATCGACGCCCGGGGTCAACGCCAGGCCGTGCTCCTCCAGCAGCTGCCAGCACAGGGCCTGGCTGTCGTCGGTGAAGCGCGACGCATCGGCGTAGATATAGAAAGCGCCGTCCGGCCTGCAGGGCACCTTGAAGCCGATGGTTTCCAGCGCCGGCAGGAGGAAGTCGCGGCGCTGGCGGAAAATCGCCCGGCGCTCCTCGAAGATGTCCCGGGTGCCTGGCTCGAAACAGGCCAGGGCCGCGTGCTGGGCCATGGTCGACATGGAAATGAACAGGTTCTGGGCCAGCTTCTCGAGGCCGGGCAGCGCTTCCTCGGGCGCCACCAGCCAGCCCAGGCGCCAGCCAGTCATGCCGAAATACTTGGAGAAGCTGTTGACCACGAAGGCCTGGTCGTCGACTTCCAGTACCGACGGCGTCGGGCGGTCGTAGCCCAGACCGTGGTAGATCTCGTCCACGATCAGCTGCCCGCCGCGCTGGCGCACCGCGGCGGACAGTTCGGCCAGCTCCTCGCGGGTCAGCGAGGTGCCGGTGGGATTGGCCGGCGACGCGACCATGGCCCCAACGGTGCTGTCACGCCAGTGCCGGGCCACCAGCTCACCGGTGAGCTGGTAGCGGGTACTGGCATCCACCGGCACCAGCTCACCGTGCCCCTCCACCAGGCGCATGAAATGCCGGTTGCAGGGGTAGCCGGGGTCGGTGAGCAGCATGCCATCCCCGGGGTTGAGCAACAGGGCGGACAGCAGCAACAGCGCCCCGGAGGCGCCGGGCGTGACGATGATGCGGCGGGCGGGAATGTCCAGGCCGTAGGTCTCGGCATAGTGCCGGGACAGGGCCTCCCGCAGGGCCGGCAGGCCGGTGGCCTGGGAGTAGTGCGTGTGCCCGGCGGCCAGCGCTGCGCGCCCGGCCTCGATGATCGGCTCGGCGGTACTGAAATCCGGCGCCCCCGCCGCCAGGTGGACCACATCCCGCCCCGCTGCTGCCAGCTCCGTGGCGCGGGTCAGGACCTCCACCACACGAAAGGGTTCGATGTCATCAATGCGCCTGGCCAGGCGCAAACGGAAAGCGGGCGTCGCTGTCATGAATCGGTCCGGAAACGATGAGGGAGCCGCCATTCTAGCAACCGGATCGCTGCGGCGTCAGGGCCGTGCGCACGCCCTCACATCGCGCGCTAATTTTTGTGGCACAGGCCGGGGGAATCTGGTAGTTTCTGCGCCCTTGGGCGCCGGGCCCGGGCCTCGGCCAGCGGTTCCCGGCTCTACAACAACCGCAACTAGTGCCGTATGGGATGCATACCATGCCAAAAGCCGCCCAGAAATCCTCCAGCACCAACGAGTTCAAGAACTTCGAGCCCTATAAGCCCAAGCGGGGCGAGGAGTACATGAACGAGCAGCAGCGCGAGCACTTTCGCCAGATTCTGCAACGCTGGAAGGCCGACCTCATGCAGGAAGTGGATCGCACCGTGACCCACATGAAGGACGACGCCGCAAACTTCCCCGATCCGGCGGACCGGGCCACCCAGGAAGAGGAGTTCAGCCTGGAGCTGCGCACCCGCGACCGCGAGCGCAAGCTGATCAAGAAAATCGACCAGACCATCGAGCGCCTGAACCAGGACGACTATGGCTTCTGCGATGCCTGTGGCGTCGAGATCGGCATCAAGCGCCTGGAGGCGCGCCCCACCGCGACCCTGTGCATCGACTGCAAGACCCTGGCCGAAATCAAGGAAAGACAGGAACTGGGTTGATTCCCTGCGGGCGCTTCGCACCCTCACCAACCGGCCGGCTGCACCGGGGCTCCCTGCTCGCGGCACTGGCCAGTTTTCTCGACATGCGCAGCCGCGGCGGTCGCTGGCTGCTGCGCATGGAGGATCTCGACCCGCCCCGGGAGGAAGCCGGGGCAGCACGCGCCATTCTCGACTGCCTGCAGGCCCACGGCCTGGAACCCGATGACGACGTGCTCTGGCAGAGCCGCCGCAGTGAGGCCTACCTGGCGGCCCTGGCGCAACTCGATCGCGACGGCCACCTCTTCGCCTGCAGCTGTAGCCGCCGCGAGCAGGGCCCCGAGGGCAGCTGCCGCGGCAACTGCCGAATCGCACCCCCGCCACCGGACCGCCCCGCCGCACTGCGGGTAAGGGTGCCTCGCGACTACCGCTGCCAGTGGCAGGACAGCTGGCAGGGCGCGCAGGACTGGCCGCTGGGGGCACAGCTGAGCGACTTCGTGGTGCGGCGCAAGGACGGTCTGTTTGCCTATCAGCTGGCGGTGGTGGTGGACGACGCCGCCCAGGGGGTCACCCGGGTGGTTCGCGGCGCCGATCTCCTCGATTCCACGCCGCGCCAACGGCTGCTTCAGGATCTGCTCGGGTACCCGCCACCGGCCTACGCGCACATCCCGGTCCTGACTGCCGCCAATGGGCAGAAGCTGAGCAAGCAGAATCACGCACCGCCACTGGACTCCCGGCGCGCCGCCGACAATCTGCGCGATGCCCTGTCCCTGCTGCGCCAGCCGCCACCGCCGGAACACCTGCGCCAGTGCGGCGAAATACTCGGCCACGCAGCGGCGCACTGGACACCGGCGGCGATTCCCTGCGCACCCAGCCTGTAGACTTTACCGCCACAGGTGGCTTGCGTAGACTCCTTCGGCATTGCTTGCCCGGAAAATGACTCATGTATATCAACCGGGGTCTGCTGCTGACCATCGCGCTGGCCTTTGTCTTCATTCCCGCGGTCGACGAATGGCTGTGGGCAGGTACCGAGGGCTGGTACCGGCCCTTCCTGCTCTGGCTCGCCGCCATCGCCGCCGCCTGGTGGAACCTCCAGCGCCCCTGGCACGATGAGCTTTAGTCTCCCGGAAATCCTGCTGGCGATTGTCGCCTACCTGATGGTGCTGTTCCTGGTGGCGCACTTGGCGGATCGCGGCCGGCTGCCACGCCGAATCACCCATCACCCGGCCACCTATGTGCTGTCGCTCGCGGTTTTCGCCGGGGCCATGGCCAGCAATGCCATCTTCGAGCTGGCCTACCGCTATGGCTACGGCTACCTCCTCTATTACACCGGGGTGGTGATCACCTTCCTCCTCGCCACCGTGCTGCTGCTACCCCTGCTGCGCCTGTGCCGGGTCTACCAGCTGGCCTCGCTGGCGGATGTCCTCACCTTCCGTTTCCGCAGCCACCAGGTCGGGGCCATCGCTACCCTGGCAATGTGCCTGACCCTGATGCCCCTGCTGGCCCTGCAGATACAGACCGTTGCCGACAGCATCCACATCCTCGCCGGCGACCTCGACCAGCTGCTGCCGGCGGCCCAGCGCCAGGACACACTGGCCTTGCTGTTCTGCCTGATCATCATCATCTTTGCCGTGCTTTTCGGCACCCGCAATCTGACCTCCGAGCGGCGCAACATCGGCCTGGTCACGGCGGTCGCCTTCGAGTCGCTGGTCAAGCTGGCCGCCATGCTGGGGATGATGTGGCTGGCGGTGCACCAGGTCTTCAATGGCTTCGGCGGCCTGCAGGCCTGGATCGCCAGCGAACCCCGCGCCGCGGCGATTGTCGACCAGCCCATGCAGGGTGACGCGGCGCGCACGCTGCTGTTGCTGTTCTTCGCCGGCGCGGTCTGCATGCCCCACCTGTTCCACATGGCCTTCGCCGAGAACAAGGAGAGCCAGGACCTGCGCACCGCCAGCTGGGGCCTGCCGCTCTACCTGCTGCTGCTGGCCGTGCCGGTGTTGCCCCTCGCCTGGGCGGGGCTCTACCTGGAGCACGGCCTGCCCGCCGCCTACACCGGGCTGGGGGTGGGCATCAGCCTGCAGTCCCCCACCCTGACGGTCCTCGCCTTCATCGCCGGTCTGTCGGCCGCCAGCACCACCATCATCGTCGCCACCCTGGCGCTGGCGAACATGTGCCTGAACCACCTGATCCTGCCGCGACAGCTCCTGCCCATCCGCTCCGACCAGAGCCTCTACAGCCAGCTGAAATGGTTGCGCCGGGCCCTGATCACCCTGCTGATCCTGGGCGGCTACGCCTTTTTCATGGCCATCAACGGCAAACACAGCCTGGCGCAGCTCGGCCTGGCCGCCTTTGCCGGCACCCTGCAGTTCCTGCCCGGGGTTGTCGCTACCCCCTACTGGCGCGGCGCCAACCGCAAGGGCCTGCTCTCGGGCTTGATTGCCGGCCTGGCCACCTGGTGCCTGCTGGTGCTGCTACCGATTCTCGGCATCCCCCAACCCGAGGGGGTGCGAGCCCTGGCCGAACAGTGGTTCCCCGGCAGCGAGAACGCCTGGGCAGTGGCCAGCGTGATCGCCCTGGGCCTCAACCTGGCCCTGTTCATCGGCGTCTCACTGCTGACCCGGCGCAGCGACGACGAGCGGGTCGCGGCGGAAATCTGCTGCATGGACAACCTCAACCGCCCCTTCCGCCGCACCCTCAGCATGCAGTCGGCGCGGGAGTTCATCGAGCGCCTGAGCCCGGCCCTCGGCCAGGACACGGCGAGCACCGAGGTGCGGCGGGCCCTGCGCGAGCTGCAGTTCGAAGAGCAGGAGTCGCGCCCCTACGCCCTGCGCCGGCTGCGCGCCCGGATCGAAGCCAACCTCTCCAGCCTGCTCGGGCCCACCGTGGCCCTGAACATCATCAATCGCTGCCTGCCCTTCGATGACCAGCCCCAGGGCAGCACCGAGGACCTGTTCCTGATCGAGCGGCGGCTGGATCGCGCCGGCGGCCAGTTCACCGGGCTGGCAGCGGAGCTGGACAACCTCCGCCGCCACTACCGGCAAACCCTCGACAACCTGCCGATTGGCGTCTGCTCCCTGGCCCCGGACGGGGAGGTCCTGCTGTGGAACCGCAGCATGGAGGGGATTACCCGGGTACCTGCCAGCCAGATTCTCGGTTCGCGCCTGGAGTCACTCCCCGCACCCTGGCAATCCCTGTTCGAGCAGTTCTTCCGCGACCAGAGCCAGGCGGCCAAGAAGCTCGAGGTTCCCCTGGAGGACGGCAGCAATCGCTGGCTGAGCCTGCTGCGAGCGAGTGCCAACGCGCAGCCCGGGGGCGACCAGATCGTGCTGGTGGAGGACATTTCCGACTACGAACGGCTGCAGCAGGAGCTGCTGCACAGCGAGCGCCTGGCCTCCATCGGCCGCCTGGCAGCGGGGGTCGCCCACGAAATCGGCAACCCGATCACCGGTATTGCCTGCCTGGCACAGAACCTGGAGTACGAGGACGAGCCCGAGCTGGTGCAGGAGGCGGCCCGGGACATCATCAAGCAGACCAGCCGTGTCAGCCGCATCGTCGAATCCCTGGTCAACTTTTCGCACAACGGCTCCAACGCCGGAGACACCCGCCTGCAGCCCTGCAATATCGCCGACTGCGCCGACGAGGCGATCCACCTGCTGGAACTGGACCACCAGGCGCGGCCCCTGCGCTTCGTCAACCGCTGCGAGCGCGAGCAGCTGGTGCTGGCCGACCCGCAGCGCCTGCTGCAGGTGCTGGTCAACCTGCTGGGCAACGCCCGGGACGCCAGCGAAGACGGCGCCGATGTGAGCATCACCCTGCACACCGAGGGACAGCAGGTGGTCATTGCGGTGGAGGACAGCGGCAGCGGCATCCCGCCGGCGCTGCAGGTGCAGGTCTTCGAACCCTTCTTCACCACCAAGGACCCGGGCGAGGGAACCGGGCTCGGCCTGGCCCTGGTCTACAGCATCATGGAGGACATGGGCGGCAGTGTGCAGATCACCAGCCCCCTGCACGAAGGCCCCCATCCGGGCACCCGGGTCAGCCTGCGACTGCCCACTGCCCGTTACCAGCAGTAACACGCAGAGCGCAATTGACTGGAAAATCACCAGCAGTCACGGTATGTTGTTGCCCTGCACCCGAGAGGTAACACTCTATGCAACAGATTCTTGTGGTGGAGGACGAATCGGTCATCCGCGGTGCGCTGCGGCGATTGCTGGAGCGCCATGGCTACACGGTGTCCGAGGCCGCCTCGGTCCAGGAAGCCGAAACTCGCCATAACCTCGCCGATTTCGACCTCATCATCTCCGATCTCCGTCTGCCCGGCGCCCCGGGGACCGACCTGATCCGCAAGGCCGGCGAGGTGCCGGTCCTGATCATGACCAGCTATGCCAGCCTGCGCTCCGCGGTGGACTCGATGCGCATGGGCGCGGTGGACTATATCGCCAAGCCCTTCGACCACAGCGACATGCTGGCCGCCGTGGAGCGGATCATCGCCGACCACCCGAAGGGTGCCCCGGCGAGCGCCCACGCTGCCGCGGAGGAAGACTCCCCGGCCTCGGACATCATCGGCCACTGCCCGCCGATGGTCACGCTGTTCGAGCACATCCGCAAGGTGGCGCCCACGGATTCCACGGTCCTGGTGCTGGGGGAGACCGGCACCGGGAAGGAGCTGGTGGCGCGCAGCGTGCACCGGCACAGCCGGCGCGCCGACAACACCCTCATCTGCGTCAACTGCGCCGCCATTCCCGACACCCTGATCGAGTCCGAACTGTTCGGCTACGAGAAGGGCGCCTTTACCGGGGCCAACGCCAGCCGCATGGGCCTGATCGAGGCCGCCGACGGGGGCACCCTGTTCCTGGACGAGATCGGCGAACTGCCGATGGAAGCCCAGGCGCGCCTGCTGCGCTTCATCCAGGAGGGCGAGATTCGTCGCATCGGCTCGGTGCAGTCGCGCAAGGTGAATGTGCGCCTGATCTGCGCCACCCACCGCAACCTGCAGAGCCTGGCCGCCGAAGGCCAGTTCCGCCAGGACCTCTACTACCGCATCAACGTCCTGCGCCTCGAGCTGCCGCCACTGCGGGACCGCGGCAAGGACATCCTGCAAATTGCCGAGAGCATGCTCAAGGCCCAGGCCGAGCGACTCGGCAAGGGCGAAATGAACCTCTCCCCGCGGGCCATCCAGGCAATCACGACCTACCAGTGGCCGGGCAACGTGCGCGAACTGGAGCACGCCATCGAACGCGCCGTGGTGCTCAGCGAGGGCCCGGAAATCGACAACCGGGAGCTGGGTATCGACCTCGAGCTGGTCAATGTCAACCGCCTGCGAGGCCAGACTGGCCCGGTGCAAAGCCCCCAGGCAGCCAATCCCCTGGGTGCACCCCGCAACATCACCTCGGACCCGACGGAGGACCTCTCCCTGGAGGATTACTTCCAGCGTTTTGTCCTGGAACACCAGGACAGCATGAGCGAGACGGAACTGGCACAGAAGCTGGGCATCAGCCGCAAGTGCCTGTGGGAACGCCGGCAACGCTTCGACATTCCGCGCAAGAAGGCGGGCAGCACACGGCGCAAAAAAGCGGCCTCCTGAGCGTTACCGTCGGCGCTCCATGTAACAGAAGGCAGAGTATATCCGTAACAAACACAGCTAATTTGCTCGACCGGGAACTGAGACCAAAAATCGCAAACACCTGTTTTATATAGTATTTTCAATTTCTGGCACGGGCACTGCAATTCTTTTTACGCCTACAACAATAACAATAACAAACGGCCCAATAACAATAACAGACAACAACAATGGACCTGGACGGGGAAGACATCTTCCCCTTCGATTTCCGGTCGAAGCTGCAACGTACAGATTGTGTTGCTAACAGCATAAAAAGAATAACAGTAGCAATAAGAATAAGCCGTCAACGAGACCTGGGTGGGGAAACGCGAGTTTCCCCACTAACTCGTTCCTCCGATTCCACACCACCCCTAGCGGGCAATTCCGTATCCGCCCTGCGCCCCTGACCGGGCACGCTTATGTGGTAGACTGCAAGCTGTTTGACCAACGATTACAGGGCCAGCCCCACTTGAAAGTCTACCCTCGAAAGCAGCACTGCATCTCCCGCAAGAACATCAGCCCCAATGCGCTCAAGGTGATGGCGCGCCTGCGCGAGGCCGGCTACCAGGGCTACCTGGTCGGTGGCGCGGTTCGCGATCTCTTGCTGGGGGGCCACCCCAAGGACTTCGACGTGGCCACCGACGCCACGCCGGAACAGGTACATGCGCTGTTCCGCAACTCGCGCCTGATTGGCCGGCGCTTCCGTATCGTCCACGTGACCTTTGGCCGCGAGGTGATCGAGGTCACCACTTTCCGCGGTCATCACGACAGCGATCCCGACGGCGACGATGCCACGCCCGACAGCCATCGCTCGCGGCAGTCCGACAAGGGCCTGCTGCTGCGCGACAACGTCTACGGCACGCTGGAGGAAGACGCGGTGCGGCGCGACCTGACCGTGAACGCGCTCTACTACGACGCCGCCAATTTTACCGTCTACGATCATGTCCACGGTATGCGGGACCTGCGCAAGCAGAGCGTGTGCATCATCGGCGACCCGGAGCAGCGCTACCGCGAGGATCCGGTGCGGATGCTGCGGGTCGCCCGCTTTGCCGCCAAACTGGATTTCGGCATCGACCGCGGCACGGCCCGGGCCATTCCCGACTGTGCGCACCTGCTCGGGGAGATTCCGCCGGCCAGGCTGTTCGACGAATTCCTCAAGCTGTTCATGTCGGGCTATGCCGAACGCACCATGGACAAGCTGCTGGAGCTCGACCTGCTGCGCTACCTGTTCCCGGAAAGCGATCACGCCATGCGTCGCAATCCGCAGGCCATGGCTCTGGTGCGGGCGGCCATGCACAGCACCGACCAGCGCATTCAGTCGGGCAAGCCGGTCACGCCGGCCTTCCTGCTCGCGGCGCTCCTGTGGCCGGTGGTGCGGGAGCTCTGGCAGCAGCTGCAGACCCGCGGCGAGCCGCCCGCGGCCGCTCTGCACAGCGCCGGGCAGCAGGTGATCCAGGCCACCCTGCGCCAGATCTCCATTCCCCGTCGCTTCAGCCTGCCCATGCGCGAGATCTGGGAGTTCCAGCCGCGCCTGCAGCGGCAGCGCAAGCCGCAGGAAATGATCCAGAACCGCCGCTTCCGGGCCGCCTACGACTTCCTGCTGCTGCGCGAGGCCGCGGGCGAAGACGCCGGGGGCAGTGGCGCCTGGTGGACCGAGCAGCAAGAGCTGCCGGAACACCAGAACCTGCCCATTATTCACGGGACCGATGAAGACGAGCACGCCGATCGCGGGCGACGTCGCCGGCGCCCGCCACGCAAGCGTCGCCCAGCCCAGAACGCATGATCACCGCCTGCGTCGCCCTGGGCAGCAACCTGCAGGAGCCTGCACAGCAGCTGATGGCGGCTGTGGCGGCACTGCGGGGCCTTGAGGACTCACGCCTGACGCGCTGTTCGCGGGTCTACAGCAGTGCCGCCGTGGGCCCGGGGGAACAACCCGACTACCTGAATGCCGCCGTGATGCTGGAAACCCGGCTGACGCCGCTGGCGCTGCTGGATGCACTCCAGCGCATCGAAGCGCGACAGGGTCGCGAGCGCGAATTGCGCTGGGGGCCACGCACTCTGGACCTCGACCTGCTGCTCTACGGCGACCAGACGCTCAATCTGCCCCGACTGCAGATCCCCCACCCGCGCATCGCCGAACGCGACTTCGTTCTTTACCCGCTCGCCGACCTGCTTCCCGCGGACTGCGAGCTGCCGGGGCTCGGCCCGCTGACCGCCCTGCTCGCGGCCCGCCCCGGCGCCGACCTGCAGGTGGTCGACCTGCAGCTGCCCGAGGAGCATTGCCGATGAGCACCGACAGTCACGACCTGCGCGGCAGGACGCCCCCCGGCTATATCGCCGTGGAGGGCCCCATCGGAGTGGGCAAGACGACCCTGGCCCGCCGTTTGGCCGAGCACTTCGCTTATCCACTGCTCTCCGAAGACGCCCACGAAAACCCCTTCCTCGAGCGCTTCTACCGCAATCGAAGGGAGGCGGCCCTGGCGACCCAGCTGTTCTTCCTGTTCCAGCGGGCCCAGAAACTCGGCGACCTGCGCCAGGAGGACATTTTCGCCCCCAATCGCGTCGCGGATTTCCTGATCGAGAAAGACCCGCTCTTCGCCCGGGTCAATCTCGACAGCGACGAGCACCAGCTGTATCAGCGGGTCTACCAGCAATTGCAGATCGATGCCCCCAGGCCGGACCTGGTCATCTATCTGCAGGCGTCGACCGAAATCCTCGAGGAGCGCATCGAGAAGCGCGGGGTCGCCGCCGAACAGGCCATCGACCGCACTTACCTGGAGCGCCTGAACGAAGTGTACAGTGAGTTTTTTCTGTATTACGATGACGCCCCGCTGTTGATCGTCAACGCCAGTGAAATCGATCTGGCCAACGGCGATCAGGATTTTCGACAACTGGTCGACTACCTGCTGGATATTCGCAGCGGTCGGCATTACTTCAACCCGACCTTCTTTGGATAGTGCACATGGGCAAGTTCACCATCAGCACCCTCGACAAGATGAAGGCATCGGGTGAGAAATTCGTCTGCATCACCGCCTACGACGCCACCTTTGCCCGCCTGGTTTCCGAGGCTGGCGCGGAATCCATCCTGGTCGGCGACTCCCTGGGCAATGTCATCCAGGGGCACGACAATACCGTCCCCGTGACCATGGACCACATGGTCTATCACACCGAATGTGTGGCGCGGGGGGGTATCGACTCGCTGTTGATCTCCGACCTGCCCTTCATGGCCTACGGCACCCCGGAAGATACCCTGCACAATGCCGCGCGCCTGATGCGCGCCGGTGCGCAGATGGTCAAGCTGGAAGGCGGTACCTGGTTGAGCGACTCCATCAGCATGCTGGTGGAACGCGGCATTCCGGTCTGTGCGCACCTCGGCCTGACGCCCCAGTCGGTCAACGTGTTCGGCGGCTACCGGGTCCAGGGCCGCACCCCCAAGGAGGCCAAGTCGATCCTGGCGGATGCGGTGGAGATCCAGGATGCCGGTGCCAGCCTGCTCGTGCTCGAGTGTGTACCGGCACCCCTCGCCGCCGATATCAGCCGCAAGCTGGATATTCCGGTGATCGGCATTGGCGCCGGCCCCGGCACCGACGCCCAGGTCCTGGTCATGCACGACCTGCTCGGGCTGAGCGCCCACACCGCCCGGTTTGTGCAGAACTTCATGCAGGGTCACGACTCCATCCAGGATGCCCTGCGGGCCTTTGTCGAGGCAGTCAAGTCCGGCGAGTACCCCCGGGACGAGCACAGCTACCAATAAGCCGACCGGATAAGCGTCCCGCCGGTGGGGGCAAATACTGTAAGTTAGCGCTCACATACCTTTAGTGTTACTGTTACCCGCGCCTTCGTGACCAGGTAACACACGAGGGTTAAATTTTCTTGAAAAGCCGTTGCCCGGTGTCCAGCCGGTGGTGCATACTGCGTCCCCCGGCGGGGGAGGCCCGCCACAACAGTGACCAGCGGTTCCGGTCCAGCATCACCCTTACCGTCACGCGGGGGTCATGTCGACATGCGTACCTACGCCAATATCCAGCAACTGCAGAATGCCCTGCGGGAACGCCGCAGCCAGGGGCAGCGTATCGCTTTTGTGCCCACCATGGGCAATCTGCATAACGGCCATATCGACTTGGTCAGGCGCGCCCGCCAGCTCGCGGATGTGGTCGTAGTCAGCATCTTCGTCAACCCGCTGCAGTTTGGTCCGCGGGAGGACCTGGACAGCTACCCCCGCACCCTCGCCGCCGACAAGGAAAAGCTGTTTGCCGAAGGCGTGCAGTTCCTGTTCACCCCCGAAGTCTCTGATATCTATCCGGAAGGCATGCACCTGCACACCCAGGTACAGGTGCCCGACCTCTCCGAGACCCTCTGTGGCAGCAGCCGTCCCGGCCACTTTAACGGGGTGACGACGGTAGTTAACAAGCTGTTCAACATCGTTCAGCCAGATGTGGCGGTGTTCGGGGAGAAGGACTTCCAACAACTCTCGATCATTCGCAAGATGGTTCGCGACCTATGCATGCCCGTGGAAGTGGAAGGCGTGGCTACGGTGCGCGACGCGGACGGCCTGGCGAAGAGCTCCCGCAACGGTTACCTGAACGACCAGGAGCGGCGCCTGGCTCCGCTGATTCACGAAACCCTGCTAAGCTGTCGCGAAGCCATCGCCTGCGGCTTCGACAACTTCCTGCAGCTCGAGTCCCACGCCCGCATGCAACTGTTACAGGCTGGTTTCGAGCCGGATTATTTCGCCATTCGCGATGCCCGCACCCTGCGCGCGGTCACCGAGGAGACCGAGGAGATCGCCATCCTGGCCGCGGCGCGCCTCGGACGCACCCGGCTGATCGATAATGTGCGCCTGAGCCTGAACCCGGTGTCTGACTGGGGCATGCTCGCCTCCCCCTGAGGCCTTCCCGCCTCATCCATTCGGATCTTGCACGCCGCGTCAGGCGGCGTATCATCCCCTGTCCAGCTAAAATTAACAGGGAGTTCCGGCATGACCCACCTCTTCCCCATCCACCCGGTTCCGGATAATTTCGCCGACGCACACATCAACGCGCAGCGCTACCGGGAGATGTATCAACGGTCGGTGGAGGACCCCGAGGGTTTCTGGGGCGACATGGCAAGGGAATTCCTGCACTGGGATGCGCCCTGGAAGCGCGTGGTCGACTACGACTTCCACCGCGGCGAAGCGAGCTGGTTCACCGGCGGCCAGCTGAACGCCAGCAGCAACTGCCTCGATCGCCACCTGGCCACCCGCGGCGAACAGACCGCGCTGATTTGGGAACCCGACGACCCCGCGGAGGCCGCCCAGCACATCACCTACGCCGACCTGCACGAGCGCGTGTGCCGCCTGGCCAACGTGCTGCGCGAACGCGGCGTGGGCAAGGGCGATCGCGTTTGCATCTACCTGCCGATGATTCCGGAAGCCGCGGTAGCGATGCTCGCCTGCGCCCGTATCGGCGCCATTCACTCGGTGGTCTTCGGTGGCTTCTCGCCGACTTCCATCAGCGACCGCATCCTGGACGCCGACTGCCAGACCGTGATCACGGCAGACGAAGGTCTCCGCGGTGGCAAGACCATCCCCCTCAAGGCCAATGTCGACAGCGCTCTGGAGAGCTGCCCCGGCGTGCATACCAGCATCGTGGTGCGACGCACCGGGGGCCAGATCGACTGGCAGGAAGGCCGCGACATCTGGTATCACGAGGCAACGGCGCAGGTCTCCGCCGACAGTCCGGCGGCGGCCATGGACGCCGAGGACCCCCTGTTCATCCTCTACCCCTCCGGTTCCACCGGCAAGCCCAAGGGTGTGCTGCATACCACCGGGGGCTACCTTCTGCAGACTGCCATGACCTTCCTCTATACCTTTGATTACCGCGAGGGCGAGGTCTTCTGGTGCACCGCCGACGTCGGCTGGGTAACTGGCCACAGCTACATTGTCTACGGCCCGCTCTGCAATGGCGCCACCTCGCTGATGTTCGAGGGTGTGCCCACCTGGCCCGACGCCGGCCGCTGCTGGGAAGTGGTGGACAAGCACCAGGTCAACAGCTTCTACACCGCCCCCACCGCCATCCGCTCCCTGCATGCCGTCGGTGACGCGCCGGTCAAGCGCAGCTCGCGCAGCTCGCTGCGTCTGCTGGGCTCGGTCGGCGAACCGATCAACCCGGAAGCCTGGGAGTGGTACTACCGCGTTGTCGGCGACTCCCGCTGCCCGATTGTGGACACCTGGTGGCAGACAGAGACCGGTGCCCACATGATCACCCCGCTGCCAGGCGCCCACGACCTCAAGCCCGGCGCAGCGAGCAAACCCTTCTTCGGTGTGCAGCTGGCCCTGCTCAACGAGGATGGCAGCGAGGTGAAAGGCCCCGGCTCCGGCTACCTGGCCATCAAGGCCTCCTGGCCCAGCCAGATCCGCACCATTTACGGCGACCACCAGCGCCTGGTCGAGACCTACTTCAGCCATTATCCGGGCTACTATTTCACCGGCGACGGTGCCACCCGCGACGAAGATGGCTACTACCGCATCACCGGCCGCGTCGATGACGTGCTCAATGTTTCCGGGCACCGCATGGGCACCGCCGAGGTGGAAAGCGCGCTGGTCCTGCACGATGATATCGCGGAGGCCGCCGTGGTGGGCTTCCCCCACGACATCAAGGGCCAGGGAATCTACTGCTTTGTGACGCCGATGAGTGGTGTGGAGCCTTCAGAAGCACTGGAAAAAGAACTCATCCAGCTGTGCGTAGAGGAAATCGGCCCCATCGCCAAGCCGGATATTATCCAGTGGGCCCCGGGCCTGCCAAAGACCCGCTCCGGCAAGATCATGCGGCGAATTCTGCGCAAAATCGCCGAAAATGACTTCGATCACCTGGGCGACACCACGACGCTGGCGGATCCCGGTGTCGTCGATCACCTGGTGGAAAACTGCGCCCACCGCAAGGACTGAGGCAAGCCCCAGGGCGGCGTCTGTTCGCCGCCCACCGCCGCAGCTAGGCCTCGGAACGCAGCAACAAAAAAGCCGGGGCATGCCCGGCTTTTTTGTGAACCCCTGGCGCAGCGCCAGGGCGCGACTCAATCCTCGTCGCTGGAACTTTCGCTGCTGGAGGAGCTGGAATCTTCGTCCTCGAGGGGACGATCCACCAGCTCGACCCACGCCATCGGCGCGTTGTCACCGGCGCGGTAGCCGCACTTCAGGATACGGATGTAACCACCCGGACGATCCTGGTAACGCGGGCCCAGCTCGGTGAACAGCTTGCCAACTGCTGCCTTGTCGCGGGTGCGATCGAAGGCCAGACGACGATTGGCGACGCTGTCCTGCTTGGCCAGGGTAATCAGAGGCTCAGCGTAGCTGCGCAGCTCCTTTGCCTTGGGCAGGGTGGTCTTGATCAGCTCGTGCTGCACCAGTGACACGGTCATGTTGCGGAACATGGCCTTGCGGTGCGAAGAGTTTCGGTTTAACTGACGTCCACTGTGACGATGACGCATGGTCTCAATCCTGTATTCTGTGCTATCTCAGCACTGCCATTCTGTTAACTTCGCGACTCAGATGCTGAGCACGCGTTCGTCGTTCTTGAGACTGGCGGGCGGCCAGTTGTCCAGGCGCATGCCCAGAGACAGACCGCGGGAGGCCAGTACGTCCTTGATTTCGGTGAGCGACTTCTTGCCCAGGTTGGGCGTTTTGAGCAGCTCTACCTCGGTGCGCTGGACGAGATCACCGATGTAGTAGATATTTTCCGCCTTGAGGCAGTTGGCGGAACGAACCGTGAGCTCCAGGTCATCGACCGGGCGCAGCAGGATCGGATCGACTTCATCTTCCTCAACCACGGACTCGGACTCGGACTCGGACTCGAGGTCCACGAAGACCGCCAGCTGCTGCTGAAGGATCGTCGCTGCACGACGGATCGCCTCTTCCGGATCAATGGTACCGTTGGTTTCCAGATCCAGAACCAGTTTGTCCAGGTCGGTACGCTGCTCAACACGTGCCGCTTCAACCACGTAGGCCACGCGACTTACCGGCGAGAAGCTGGCATCCAGGTGCAGGCGGCCGATAGCGCGAGTTTCATCTTCCGGCGTCTGACGGCTGTCGGCCGGAGAATAGCCACGACCGCGGCTGACCGTCATCCGCATGCTCACGTCCTTGCTGCCATTGATGTGGCAGATGACATGATCGGGGTTGCGCACTTCGATATCGTGATCAACCTGAATATCGCCGGCCGTGACAACGCCGGGGCCCTTCTTGTGCAGGGTCAGCTCCGCCTCGTCCTTGCCATTCATGACCAGGGCAACACCCTTCAGGTTGAGCAGGATCTCGATAACGTCTTCCTGCACACCCTCAATGGCACTGTACTCGTGCAGCACACCATCGATCTCGACTTCGGTAATGGCACAGCCGGGCATGGATGACAGCAGGATACGACGCAGCGCATTGCCCAGGGTATGACCGAAGCCCCGCTCCAGTGGCTCGAGGGTCACCTGGGCGCGAGTGCTGGTCTTCTCTTCAACGTTGATCACGCGGGGCGTGAGAAACTCGTTAACTGCAGTCTGCATTCTGGCACCTGTTTGATGAGTGGCGTATTACTTGGAGTACAGTTCCACGATCAGGTTTTCATTGATCTCGGAAGACAACTCCTGGCGCTCCGGCGCAGCCTTGAACACCCCTTCCAGCTTGTCGGCGTTGACCTCGATCCACTCGGGTTCGCCGCGCTGGGCTGCCAACGCCACCGCAGATTGAACCCGCAGCTGCTTCTTGGCTTTTTCACGAACGGCCACGACATCACCTGCCTTCACCTGGTAGGAGGCGATGTTGACAACCGCGCCGTTAACCGTGATGCACTTGTGACTTACCAGCTGGCGCGCTTCGGCACGGGTAGAGCCAAAGCCCATGCGATAAACCACGTTATCGAGACGGCTTTCCAGCAGCTGCAGCAGGTTTTCACCGGTTGCGCCCTTGAGCCGTGCAGCTTCCTTGTAGTAGTTGCGGAACTGCTTTTCCAGCACGCCATAGATGCGGCGAACCTTCTGCTTCTCACGCAGCTGCACACCGTAGTCGGACAGACGGCCACGGCGCGCGCCGTGCTGACCGGGAGCCGCTTCCGGCTTGCATTTGCTTTCCAGGGCACGCACGCCGCTCTTGAGCATCAGGTCGGTGCCCTCGCGACGTGAGAGCTTGCACTTGGGTCCAATGTATCGAGCCATGTCAGTTCTTCCTGTATGCCTTAAACGCGACGTTTCTTGGGCGGACGACAGCCATTGTGTGGGATCGGCGTCACGTCGGTGATGTTGCTGACCTTGTACCCACAGGCATTCAGCGCACGAACCGCGGACTCACGACCCGGGCCGGGGCCCTTGACCTGCACGTCGAGGTTCTTCAAACCGTATTCCTTGGCTGCTTCGCCGGCGCGCTCTGCTGCCACCTGGGCGGCAAAGGGCGTGCTCTTGCGGGAGCCGCGGAAACCGGAGCCACCCGAGGTCGCCCAGCTCAGGGTGTTACCCTGGCGGTCGGTAATGGTCACGATGGTGTTGTTGAAAGACGCGTGGATGTGCGCGATGCCGTCCACTACGGTCTTGGTGATCTTCTTGCGAGTGCTCTTGGCACCTGGCTTGGCCATAATCTTGTTCCTGCTTTAATATCAACACTGCACTGCGGTGCAGCTACACTAAAAAGGATTCGCGTGCGCGAGCGCCTTACTTGCGAATCGGCTTGCGCGGCCCCTTGCGGGTACGGGCATTGGTCTTCGTGCGCTGACCGCGCAGAGGCAGACCGCGACGGTGACGCAGACCGCGGTTGCAGCCGAGGTCCATGAGACGCTTGATGTTCATGGACACCTCACGCCGCAGGTCGCCTTCGACCGTAATTTCGCCGACCTTGTTACGCAGCACGTCGATCTGCTCTTCGCTGAGCTCACCGATCTTGGCATTCTCGGCGATACCCGAATCGGCGCAGAGGCGCTTGGCCTGGGACCGACCGATACCGTAGATATAGGTCAGGGAGATAACAGCATGCTTGTTATCAGGTATGTTGACGCCGGCAATACGAGCCATCCAACTCTCTCCAAATACTCAGTGCGCAGCCAGAGCTGCTGCGACAGACTGCGTCCGGACCCCGAAAGCAAAAGCTCGGGGTGCGGCGCGAAAGGCGCAGCATTCTAGCGGCATGTTAACCAAAAATCAACAGCAGGCCTCAGCCCTGACGCTGCTTGTGGCGCGGGTCTGTGGCGCAGATCACCCGGACAACGTTGTTGCGACGGACAATCTTGCAGTTCCTGCAGATTTTCTTGACCGATGCACGTACTTTCATTGCTCTGTCTCCAAAAGTCCGGACCCGTCAGCGGCCGGAGGCTCCATAGTTGTTCAGCTTGGCCTTTTTCATCACCGAATCGTACTGGTGCGACATCAGGTGGCTCTGCACCTGGGCCATGAAGTCCATGACCACGACCACCACGATCAGCAATGAAGTACCGCCAAGGTAAAACGGTACATTCCACATCACGACGAGGAACTGCGGCATGAGGCACACAAGAGCGATGTAGGCAGAGCCGAAAACCGTCAAGCGCGTCAGCACACCATCAATGTAATTCGCCGTCTGCTGCCCCGGGCGAATACCGGGCACGAAGGCACCGGACCGCTTGAGGTTTTCCGCCACTTCCTGGGGGTTGAACATCAACGCCGTATAGAAGAAGCAGAAGAACACGATAAACGCCGTGAACAGCAGTATGTTCAGTGGCTGGCCCGGGCCAATGGCCAGCGCCAGATCCTGCAGCCAGTCCGCGGAGCCACTCGAGCCGAACCACTGGGCGATCGACGCGGGGAACAGCAGGATGCTGCTGGCGAAAATGGCCGGGATCACCCCCGCCATGTTCACCTTCAGGGGCAGATGCGAGCTCTGGGCCTGCATCATGCGGCGCCCCTGCTGCCGCTTTGCATAGTTGACCGTGATCCGGCGCTGACCGCGCTCGATGAACACGATCATGTAGATCACGGCAATTGCCAGGGCCAGGATGAACAGCAGCACCAGGATATTCAGTTCACCCTGCCGCGCCTGCTCCAGAGACTGGCCAATCGCCGCCGGAAGACCGGCCACGATACCCGCGAAGATCAGCAGCGAAATACCGTTGCCGACACCCTTCTCGGTGATCTGCTCGCCGAGCCACATCATGAACACGGCACCGGTCACCAGCGAGGTGATCGCGATCACGTAGAACACGATGGATGCATCGTAGGACATACCCTGATTGGCCATGCCCACTGTCATCCCGGTCGCCTGAACGATCGCCAGTACCACCGTCAGATAACGGGTGTACTGACTGATCTTGCGACGACCGGACTCGCCTTCCTTCTTGAGCTGCTCCAGCTGTGGCGTCACCGCGGACATCAACTGCATGATGATCGATGCGGAGATGTACGGCATGATGCCCAGCGCCAGGATACTCATGCGCTCCAGTGCACCACCGGAGAACATGTTGGCCAGCCCCAGGATGGTGCCCTGGTTCTGATTGAACAGCGCGGCCAACTGCGCGGGGTCAATGCCCGGCACCGGGATATGCGTCCCGATGCGGTAGACGATAATCGCCACCAGGACAAAACGAAGGCGAGCAAACAGCTCGCCCATGCCCGCCTTGCTGACGTTCGGCAGCTGACCCTTGGCCATTATGCTTCGACCTTGCCGCCGGCCTTCTCGATCGCTTCCCGGGCACCCTTGGTGACCGCCAGCCCCTTGACCGTCAATGCGCGATTGACTTCACCGGACAGGAATACGCGAGCACGCTCGACATTGCCACGCAGCACATCCGCAGCCTTGAGCGTCTCGAGATCCACCACGTCACCCTGCACGGCATTCAGTTCACCGAGGCGAACCTGCGCCGTGGTACGGGATACACGCGAGGTGAAGCCGTACTTGGGCAGACGCTTTTGCAGCGGCATCTGGCCACCCTCGAAACCGGGGCGCACCTTGCCGCCGGAACGGGATTTCTGACCCTTGTGGCCACGACCGGCCGTCTTGCCCAGGCCGCTGCCGATACCGCGACCGACACGCTTGTTGTCCTTGCGTGCACCCGGAGCCGGACTAAGGGTATTCAGTCGCATTACATCTGACATGGTTTACTCCTCGACCCTGACCAGGTAGTTAACTTTGTTGATCATTCCGCGCACGGAGGGCGTATCCTCCACCTCGACCGTGTGGCCGATGCGGCGCAGACCCAGACCCGCAACGCAGGCCTGGTGCTTTTTCTGGCGACCGCAGGTGCTTTTCACCTGAGTAACCTTGATCATTGACTTCGCCATCTCTCGCACATCCCGCCTGTCAGTTCAGAATTTCTTCCACGGTCTTGCCACGCTTGGCGGCAACATCATCCGGCGCCGCCATGTCGCGCAGACCGTTGAAGGTAGCACGGACCACGTTCACGGGATTGGTGGAGCCGTAGCACTTGGCCAGTACGTCGTGAACACCGGCAATTTCCAGCACCGCACGCATCGCACCGCCGGCAATAACACCGGTACCCTCGGAGGCCGGCTGCATGTACACCTTGGAGGCGCCATGACTGGCCTTGACCGGGTACTGCAGCGTGCTGCCCTTCAGGTCCACCTGGATCATGTTGCGACGGGCGGCTTCCATGGCTTTCTGGATAGCGACCGGAACCTCACGGGCCTTGCCGCGACCGAAGCCGACTTTCCCGTTGCCGTCGCCGACTACCGTCAGGGCGGTGAAGGAAAAGATACGACCACCCTTGACCACCTTGGCAACACGGTTGACCTGCACCAGCTTTTCCTGCAGATCGCCGTCCTGTTGCTGCTTCTTCTGATCGTTAAACGCCATAACCCTACCCTAGAATTCCAGTCCACTTTCACGGGCGGCGTCCGCAAGCGCCTTGATACGACCGTGATACTTGTAGCCACTGCGATCAAAAGCCACCTTGTCGATACCGGCTGCCTTGGCACGTTCGGCCACCAGCTTGCCCACGGCAGCTGCGGCATCGATATTGCCGGTGCTGCCACTGCGCAGGCTGCTGTCCAGCGTAGAGGCGCTGGCCAGCACACGATCACCCGCCGGCGCGAAGACCTGGGCGTAGATGTGCCGCGGCGTACGGTGAACCGCCAGGCGGTTTACACCCTGCTCGCGCATGCGATTGCGGGCGCGACGTGCGCGACGCAGCCTTGCTTCATTTTTTGCGCTCATCTCAACCTACCTACTTTTTCTTGGCTTCTTTACGCCGGATGTTCTCGTCGGCGAAGCGAATACCCTTGCCCTTGTAAGGCTCCGGAGGACGTACGGCACGGATCTTCGCCGCCGCCTCACCCACTGCCTGCTTGTCGATACCCTTGAGCACGACTTCAGTCTGGCTGGGAGTCTCTGCGCTGACACCCTCCGGCAGAGCGAAATCCACCGCATGGGACAGGCCCACGGTCAGATTCACTGACTTGCCGTCGGCCTTGGCACGATAACCAACACCGTTGAGGATCAGGCGACGCTCCCAGCCCTGGCTGACGCCGACTACCATGTTGTTCAGCAGTGCGCGGGTCGTGCCGGCGATTGCCTTGACCTTGTCGTCGTCATAGGCAACACGCAGCTGATTGTCTTCCTGGTTCACCTGAACGCCTTCGGCGAGGGTCAGCGCGAGGCTGCCCTTGCCACCCTTCACGGTGAGGTCGCGACCGTTCACTGTCACTTCCACCCCTTTGGGGAGCGCTACCGGATTCTTTGCGACTCTAGACATGTTGAATGCTCTTTAACTCAAAAATCAGAATACAGTGCAGAGCACTTCGCCGCCGATGTTCGCAGCACGCGCCGCACGATCGGTCATGACACCCCGCGAGGTGGAGACGATAGCGACACCCAGACCACCGCGAACCGAAGGCAGCTCTTCCTTGCCCGCATAGTTGCGCAGACCGGGACGGCTGACACGATCAATCTCTGCGATAACCGGCTTGCCCTGGTAGTACTTAAGCTCGATCGCCAGGCGCGGCTTGCCACTTTCGTTGCTGGCCTGGAAGTCGGTGATGTAACCCTCGTCCTTCAGTACCTGGGCAACGGCGGCCTTCAGCTTGGAACCGGGCATTTCCACAGACGCCTTGCCCGCCATCTGGGCATTGCGGATGCGGGTCAGCATATCTGACAGCGGATCTTGCATACTCATGTTCGAATCTCTCCGTTACCAGCTGGCTTTTACCAGCCCGGGTACATCGCCGCGCATCGCCGCTTCACGCAGCTTGTTGCGGCACAGGCCAAACTTCCGATATACCGCGTGAGGACGCCCGGTCAGCTGGCAGCGACGCTGCCGGCGCACGGGGCTCGCATCCCGGGGCAATTTCTGCAGCGCCATCTGCGCGTCCCACTTCTCCTCGTCGGAGATATTGGGATTGCTCAGAGTTGCCTTCAGCTCCGCCCTCTTGGCCGCATACTTGGCCACCATGCGAGCACGTTTCTGCTCACGAGCGATCATCGATTTTTTAGCCATTGAATAAGCCTCTTAACCTTTCAGGGGGAAGTTGAAGGCACGCAGCAGCGCCCGCCCTTCATCATCCGTACGCGCCGTGGTTGTGATGGTGATGTCCATGCCACGCAGTGCATCCACCTGGTCGTATTCGATCTCAGGGAAGATGATCTGCTCACTCACACCCATGGCGAAGTTGCCGCGCCCGTCAAAGGACTTCGGGCTGATGCCGCGGAAGTCGCGAATACGGGGGATCGCGATGCTGATCAGGCGATCCAGGAACTCGTACATGCGATCGGAACGCAGGGTCACCTTGCAGCCAATCGGCCAGCCATCGCGAATCTTGAAGCCGGCGATGGATTTGCGGGCAACCGTGACCACCGGCTTCTGACCGGCGATGCGGGTCATTTCCGCCACCGCGTTGTCGAGCACTTTCTTGTCGCCCACAGCCTCACCGACACCCATGTTCAGGGTGATCTTGGTGATGCGGGGAACTTCCATCACATTGCTCAGACCCAGCTCTTCCTTCAGGCGAGGAGCGATCTCGGTCTTGTACCTGTCTTTCAACGTTGCCATGTCTTCTACCTTTCAACCCGACTCAGGCGTCGATTGCCTCGCCACTGGATTTGAAGATACGCACCTTGGTATCCCCTTCCACCTTGAAACCAACCCGGTCGGCCTTGCTGGTAGCAGGGTTGAAGATCGCGACGTTGGACACCTGGATCGGTGCTTCGCGCTCCACGATACCGCCGGCAACCCCCATTTGCGGGTTGGGCCGGGTGTGCTTCTTAACCATATTAATGCCGGCGACAATCAAGCGATTGTCAGGCAGCACCTTGCGAACCTTGCCGCGCTTACCCTTGTCCTTGCCGGCCAGGATAATCACTTCGTCATCGCGCTTGATCTTCAACATTTGCTGTCCTCTCCCTCTCGGCCGCTCAGATCACTTCGGGGGCCAGAGAAATAATCTTCATGAACTTCTCACCGCGCAGCTCGCGGGTCACCGGCCCGAAAATACGGGTGCCGATGGGCGCCTGCTGGTTGTTCAGCAGAACAGCGGCGTTATCGTCAAACTTGATCAGGGAGCCATCGGGACGGCGAACACCCTTGCGAGTGCGCACGACCACGGCGGTCATGACCTGACCTTTCTTGACCTTGCCCCGCGGAATGGCTTCCTTCACGGTCACCTTGATCAGGTCGCCCACGCGTGCGTAACGACGCTTGGAGCCACCCAGGACCTTGATACACATCACGCGACGGGCACCGCTGTTGTCAGCGACTTCCAAATACGACTCTGTCTGAATCATCTCTTACTCCAAACTGCGGCCTGTGCCGCAACGATGCTGCGCTTATACCTGGGTGGCACTTTCCACGACTTCGAGCAGTTTCCAGGTCTTGGTCCTGGACAGCGGCCGGGACTCCGTCACTTTGACAGTGTCACCGATGTTGCACTGGTTGCTCTCGTCGTGGGCATGGATCTTGGACGAGCGGGTAATGTACTTGCCGTACACAGGGTGCTTGACCCGACGCTCGATCAGAACCGTGATGGTCTTGTCCATCTTGTTGCTGACGACCTTGCCCGTGGCTACGCGGACGCGCTTCTCTGCACCTGACATACTCAGTTACCTGCCTTTTCTTTCAGCACAGTCTTGACGCGTGCGATGTCGCGCTGGTTCTGCTGCAACAGATGGCTCTGACCCAGCTGACCAGTGGACTTTTGCATGCGCAGCTTGAACTGCTCCTCGCGAAGGGAGAGCAGCTGCTTGTTCAGGTCCTCGGGGGACTTATCACGCAATTCGCTGGCTTTCATCACATCACCGACCGTTTTACAAAAGTTGTCGCTACCGGAATCTTGGCTGCGGCCAGGGAGAATGCCTCCCGCGCCAGTTCCTCGGAAACGCCCTGCACTTCGTACAGCACCTTCCCGGGCTGGATCTGTGCCACCCAGTACTCGACGTTACCCTTACCTTTACCCTGACGGACTTCCAGGGGCTTGCCGGTAATCGGCTTGTCCGGGAAGACACGAATCCAGATCTTGCCACCCCGCTTGATATGGCGGGTCATCGCACGACGCGCGGCCTCGATCTGGCGCGCCGTGATGCGGCCGCGACCGGTAGCCTTGAGACCAAACTCGCCGAAGCTCACCTTGCTTCCGCGATGGGCCAGGCCGCGGTTGCGGCCCTTCATTGTCTTGCGAAATTTAGTACGCTTTGGTTGGAGCATCTGCGTAACCCTTAATTAGTTGCGGTCTTCCTGGCGGTGTCCGAGTGCTCACCACCGATGACCTCGCCCTTGAAAATCCATACCTTTACGCCAATGATGCCGTAGGTCGTGGAGGCCTCGTAGGTCGCGTAATCGATATCCGCGCGCAGGGTGTGCAGGGGCACACGGCCTTCGCGGTACCACTCGGTGCGCGCAATCTCCGCGCCACCCAGACGGCCACCGACCTGAACCTTGATACCTTCGGCGCCCTGGCGCATGGCGTTCTGTACCACGCGCTTCATGGCGCGGCGGAACATCACACGACGCTCCAGCTGCTGAGCCACGTTCTGTGCAACCAGTCTGGCATCGAGATCCGGCTTGCGGATTTCCTCAATGTTGATGTGCACAGGTACACCCATCATGTCGGCCAGGGTCTTGCGCAGCGCATCCACATCCTCGCCCTTCTTGCCAATCACAATCCCGGGGCGGGCAGTGTGAATGGTGATGCGGGCAGTCTGGGCCGGACGCTCGATAACGACGCGACTGACGGAGGCGTTCTCCAGCTTCTTCTCGATGAACTTGCGCACCTCGAGATCAGTGATCAGTGTTTTCGCGTAGTTCTTGCTGTCCGCATACCAGATCGAGTTGTGGTCCCTGACGATACCCAACCGGATGCCGACCGGATGTACTTTCTGACCCATGTGGTCTTCTCCTAACCTTGGCCTTGGCCGTCTGCAACTTTTACCGTGATATGACAGGAGCGCTTGAAAATGCGATCCGCGCGACCTTTCGCCCGCGGGCGAAGACGCTTCATGGTCATACCTTCGTCGACAAAGATGCTGGAGACCTTGAGCTCATCAACGTCAGCACCTTCGTTGTTCTCAGCATTGGCAATTGCCGAATCCAGTACTTTCTTGACAATGTGAGCCGCCTTCTTGGGGCTGAACTCCAGCAGGCTCAGCGCCTCGCCCACAGCCTTCCCACGCACCTGGTCGGCTACCAGCCGAGCCTTCTGCGCGGAAATCCGGGCACCTTTCAGTCTTGCTGCAACTTCCATCTCAATAACCCTCGCTGTGGCCCCGCGCTTAGCGCTTCGCCTTCTTGTCCACGATGTGGCCCTTGAACGTGCGGGTTACCGCAAATTCACCCAGCTTGTGACCGACCATGTCTTCGTTGATCAGGACCGGTACATGCTGGCGGCCATTGTGGATGGCGATCGTCAGCCCGACCATATCCGGCGCGATCATCGAGCGGCGCGACCAGGTCTTGATCGGACGACGGTCGTTACTCTCGATGGCGGCCTCTACTTTCTTCATCAGGTGAAGGTCGATAAAGGGACCTTTCTTCAGTGAACGCGGCACAATGTCTTCCTCTAATCTCTCGTCTCTATCGACCGGGCTTACTTCTTGCCACGACGGCGCACGATCAACTTGTCGGTACGCTTGTTCGAACGGGTCTTGTAACCCTTGGTCGGCGTACCCCAGGGGCTGACCGGGTGGCGACCACCAGAGGTCCGACCCTCACCACCACCATGCGGGTGGTCAACCGGGTTCATGGCCACACCACGTACGGTGGGACGTACACCACGCCAACGGGCGGCGCCGGCCTTGCCGAGTTTGCGCAGGCTGTGCTCGGTGTTGGACACTTCGCCAATGGTTGCCCGGCAATCGGACAACACGCGACGCATCTCACCGGAGCGCAGACGCAGGGTTGCATACTGACCCTCGCGAGCAACCAGCTGCACCGAGGCACCCGCGGAACGGGCGATCTGCGCACCCTTGCCGGGCTTCAGCTCAATCGCGTGGATTACCGAACCCACGGGGATGTTGCGCAGCGGCAGGCAGTTACCGATCTTGATCGGCGCTGCGGGACCGGACTGCAGCATATCGCCCGCCTTCACGCCACGGGGCGCGATGATGTAGCGGCGCTCGCCGTCAGCGAACAGCAGCAGCGCGATGTGCGCGGTGCGGTTGGGGTCGTACTCAATACGCTCGACCTTCGCCGGGATGCTGTCCTTGTTGCGCTTGAAATCCACCAGCCGGTAGTGCTGCTTGTGACCACCGCCAACGTGACGCGTGGTGATCCGGCCGTTGTTGTTACGACCGCCGGAACGGCTCTGCTTCTCGAGCAGGGGCCGGTAGGGAGCACCCTTGTGCAGGTCCTCGCTGACCACGCGCACAACATGGCGGCGTCCGGGCGAGGTGGGCTTACTTGTCAGAACTGCCATTTGATCCTACTCCTTACTCAGCCGCCGCAAAGTCGATGTCCTGACCCTGGGCCAGGCGCACATAGGCCTTTTTCCAGGTCGGCTTGGAGGTCAGACCAAAGCGGTTGCGCTTGGTCTTGCCCTTGACTTTCAAGGTCTGCACGGCTTCCACCTTGACCTTGAACAGCTGCTCGACGGACTTCTTGATCTCCAGCTTGGTGGCATTCGGCGCCACCTTGAAGACGTACTGGTTACGGGTATCAGCCAGCAGCGCAGCCTTCTCGGATACGTGCGGCGCTACCAGCACCTGGAAAATGCGCTCCTGGTTCATGCCAGCATCTCCTCAAACTTCTTCACCGCATCGACGGTCACCATGACCTTGTCGTGGGCGATCAGGCTGACCGGATCGATACCCTCGACATCGCGCACGTCGACCTTGTGCAGGTTGCGTGCCGCCAGGTACAGGTTCTCACCCACCTCGGAGGTCACAATCAGCACGTTCTCCAGACCGTACTCACCCAGCTGCTTCGCCAGCAACTTGGTCTTCGGCGCATCAACGTCGACACCCTCTACCACCAGCAGGCGATCCTGGCGCGCCAGTTCGGACATGATCGAGCGGATGGCCGCGCGGTACATCTTCCGATTGACCTTCTGACCGTGATCCTGGGGACGGGCCGCAAAGGTCACACCACCGCTGCGCCACAGGGGCGAACGGATGGTGCCCGCACGGGCCCGACCGCTGCCCTTCTGGCGCCAGGGCTTCTTGCCACCACCACTCACGTCGGAGCGGGTCTTCTGGGCGCGGGTGCCCTGACGAGCGCCGGCCAAGTAGGCCGTAACCACCTGATGAACCAGGTCCTCGTTGAACTCGCGACCGAAGGTGGCCTCGGATACCGAAACCGTACCCGCCTGCGCGTTACCCGGCTTGACTACATTCAATTCCACGTTAGCAACCCCCTGCCTTAAGCCTTGACCGCCGGACGCACGACCACGTCACCGCCCGGCGCACCGGGGACAGCGCCCTTGATCAGGAGCAGATTGCGCTCCACATCAACGCGCACAATCTCCAGACCCTGGGTAGTCACCTTGGCGGCACCCATGTGACCCGCCATTTTCTTGCCCTTGAACACGCGACCCGGGGTCTGACACTGACCGATAGAACCCGGCGCACGGTGAGACAGCGAGTTGCCGTGGGTGGCATCCTGGGTGGAGAAGTTCCAGCGCTTGATCACGCCCTGGAAGCCCTTGCCGCGAGACTGACCCGCAACATCGACCTTCTGGCCGGCTTCGAAGCGCTCGACGGTCAGCTCGGTACCGATGGCCGGGGCCTCTTCGGCACCCTCCAGACGGAACTCCCACAAACCGTTACCGGCCTCGACACCCGCCTTGGCGAAATGTCCAGCTTCTGATTTACTCACTTTCGAGGCCTTGCGGCTGCCTGCCGTGACCTGGATCGCCCGATAGCCATCGCTCTCGAGCTCTTTGATCTGAGTAACGCGGTTTGGAGCAATCTCCACTACGGTTACTGGAATGGATACGCCGTCTTCGGTAAAGACACGAGTCATACCGGACTTACGGCCGACTAAGCCAATAGTCATTTTGCTAACCTCTCCGTGTACGGGGCTTACCCTCTATGGCCGCCCTATGACGTGGGTCATCGGGCGTTACACACTCGGGACTCCTGCCCCAAGCAGGTCTTGCTACGAGTTGTCGTCAACCAAGACTGATCTGTACTTCTACACCTGCTGCCAGGTCCAACTTCATCAGGGCGTCCACCGTCTTCTCGGTGGGCTCCACGATGTCCAACAGACGCTTGTGGGTACGAATTTCGTACTGGTCACGTGCATCCTTGTTTACGTGCGGGGAAACCAGCACGGTGTACTTTTCCTTCCGGGTCGGAAGCGGGATCGGGCCCCGGACCTGCGCGCCGGTGCGGCGTGCGGTCTCGACAATCTCCTGGGTAGACGTATCTATCAGGCGATGATCGAAGGCCTTGAGGCGAATGCGAATACGCTGGTTCTGCACTTGACCTGACTCCAATCAATAAACAACCAGGGGCCCGCTGGGAGCCCCCCGAAAAAGGAACGCGAATTCTAGTGGTCGGCCCGACAGGTGTCAAGCAGCCGTCTGGAATATTTTACTCGGCACAGGCGACGCAGCGGGTGGTTTCCGGGCGCGCCAGCAGACGGGCCTCCGGAATCGGCTCCCCACAGCGATCGCATTCACCATAATCCCCGGATTCCAGCCGCTCGAGGGCAAGCCGAATCTCGCGAATGGACTGCTCGGCCTCGACGCCAATGGCGCTTTCGACCTCTTCGTTCTCCCGCTCCTGGGCCTGCTCGGCAGAATCCGCGGAGTGGGACTTGCGCAGATCCTGGCGGACGCTCGCCAGCCGACCCTCAAGTTCCGACAGGCGCTCCGTCAGCTGCCGCCTCAGTCGCTCAATATTCATGGGCCCTCCGCTCGCTCAACCAGCACTCAACAGACAGTAGAGCGCGTCCTTGAGATGCAGGCGCCGCAGCTTTGCCTGCTCCTCGGTCTGGGTGGCCGTCGGCTCCACCTCATTCTCCATGTTTTCAATCTCACGCGTCAGCTCGTGGTACTCCTCGAACAGCTTGCGAAAGTGTGCATCTTCCACCTTCAACTGGTGAATGCGCTCACGGAATTCGGGAAACTCGTGAACCAGATCATGATGCTCGACAGACATGTTGCTCAACCTCCTGGGCCGGTATCAGTGTGCCTAGGCTACGCTTTCACAGGCGATCTGGCCATGATCCAGATCATGACCGCACCGGCGAGGCACGCTTGACCGCAGGGGCCTCGCGGGAGACTATCGCCCTTGTTTGCCGGGGAGAATCGACCGTGAACCGCAATAACGACACCCACTCCGTCCTCATGGGCTACCTGCTTTGGATCTTCGGCTTCATCGGGGCCCACCGCTTCTACTACGGACGCCAGATCACCGGAACCATCTGGTTCTTCACCCTGGGCCTGTTTTTCATCGGCTGGATCATTGACCTGTTCCTGATTCCGTCCATGGACCGCGATGCCGACCGTCGCTACGTGGCCGGTCCTACCGACTACAACCTCTGCTGGATCCTGCTTACCTTCCTCGGGGTGTTCGGTGTGCACCGCTTTTACATGGGCAAGATCTTCACCGGGCTGATCTACCTGGTCACCCTGGGGCTGTTCGGGCTGGGCATTCTCTACGATTTCCTGACCCTGAACGGGCAGATCTCCGAACGCAACACCGCCGCCCAGGGTTACTGAGGCCAGTCACGAGCCCACAACGAAAAAGCCCGGCGTGGGCCGGGCTTTTTCTGGAGTGGCGGGCGCGGCTAGCTAGCGCCACACCCAACCGGGGTCATCGCAATCAGTCGATGATCTTGGCAACCACGCCGGCGCCGACGGTGCGGCCACCTTCGCGGATCGCGAAGCGCAGACCATCTTCCATGGCGATCGGTGCAATCAGCGTC
>NZNC01000027.1 GCA_002692965.1 Haliea sp.
AGAGAGCTATCGACTGAGACAGAAAACGACCGGTTAGACCAAACCGGGTGGGTCAATTTTATTGGCCAAAAGTGGGTCAAAGTAAATGGCCATTGACATCGTGCAAGCGGTTGTAGATGGCTTCGAGTTTGCTGCCCTTGTCGACGATATGCTCGGGGGTGGTGATCTTGCCGCAGTCGTGCAGCCAGGCGGCAATGCGGAACTCGCGCCACTCGTCCTCACTGCGCAGCTGGAACTGGTCGAAAGGCGGCTTCACGCTGGCCGATGCCCGCTCGGCCAGCATAATGGCGAGCTCGGGGACACGCTCGCAGTGACCCGCGGTGTAGGGGGATTTGTCATCGATGGCCTCGGCGATGAGCTGAATCACCGCGTCGAGGAAGCGGTGTTGAGAGGCCTCATACTCTTTCACCGCCTCGGTCATGGTGATCATGGAAACTGACAGATCGTCGATCTCGCGGATCCTGGAAGGCAGGTGTTTGACTTCGCCATAGCGCCGCTGCCGAACCTTGTCGTTCTCCTCGGCCAATTGTCGAATCGGGCCGACAATAGGCGTGGCGAACAACCAGGACAGTGGCAACAGTAGAAGAAGGAGCCCGGCGGTGATCGCCACCGACATCAGCACCCGGTGCATCAGCGGTGCCGTGATCGTGTCGTCCGGCACCAGCACGCCGAAGCGCAGGCCGCCCGCAGGTACCGCAAAGGCCTGCCAGTCACCACCGCGGTAGCGGATGGATTGCAGCGTGCCCGCACGCGCCGGATCGTCGGGCAGTGTCAGCAGGCTGGGGTGGGGGACGACACCGGCCTGCCGGCTTTCGCCGGGGAGGCTGTCATGCAGCCACTTGGCTTCCAGTGCTTGCACCTGCGCCGGCCCGATCGCTGCAATGGCCCGGTTGATGAGTTCGAGCAGCGACTCATCGTCGGGCTGCACCAGGAAATGCAGCTGGTGTGGCATCTCCGCGCGACCCAGGTTGACGGGCTGGTGCCATTGCAGCTCGCCGAGAAAATGATGACGCTGGATATATCGCATCACCGGGGCGTTATCCAGGGCGGCAAAGGCGTCGCCCGCGAGGACTTTACGCAGGGCACCCAGCGTACTGTCCGCTTCGACGATATGCAGGCCGGGATACTGCTCCCGAACCATGTCCAGAATCGACCAGCCCCGTGGGATGGCCAGTGAGCGGTCACCCAGCTGGTCCAGGCCTGAGAGCACGGCCTCGCCCGGCAGCGTCGCGAGGGCATGGGGGAGTTCCGCGTAAGGGGCGCTGACCCGTGCCCACTGGCGGGTTTCAGTGCTGTCCATGCCGGCATGCAGCAAGTCCAGATCACCGCTGCGAAATTGCGTCACCAGCTCCGGCCAGGTCAGGCCGTTGGTGAAATGCAACGACAGGCCGGTCATTTCCTCAATCAACTTGACCACGTCCACGGAATAGCCCTGGGGCTGGCCCTGGAGAGAGTAGTCATAGGGCGGCCAGTCCATTTCATTGGATACCAGCAATGTCCCTCGGGCGCCTACCCACGATTGTTCATCGTCACTCAGGGCGAAATCCGGGACGGGTATTTGCACCTCCGGGATGGACGGGGGCTCATCGCTGGCTATCAGCATGCCATCGGGGCGGTACAGGTAGAGTTCGGCCTGGGGGGCGATACTCTGGGATGCCAGCCAGCGGTTGTAGGCCTGGAGTGTCATGTCCATGGCGACGACGACCGCCGTATCCGCAATCCGGGTGGCGAGTGTTCGCCCCGGAACACCGGCTTGGGCAAAGAGGTAGGGGTCAGAGAGGTGTGCGGATTGGCTCGCCAGTGCCTCCCGGTACCAGTCTCGCTGGCGCACGTCATAGCCGGTTGGCTCGGAACGCGAGCGTAGCGGCCGAAGTTCGCGGTCGAGAAACTGGAGTGTGCGGTGCCGGCCATTGGCGTCGGCTTCGACCGTGACCAACAGCCAGCGCTCGCCCGGTCGTGCATCCTGGCGCTGGCGCATCTCCGGGGACGCCAGGCTCGCCAGCTGGAACAGGCTGCCATCCGGGGCGCCCAGATACATCGCGTAGAGTAGCGGGTCGGCCTCGAGGACTTCGGCGAAAAGCTGAAGTTGTTCCGGACGTCCCGCTGCCTCCTGTAGCACGGGGTTCCGGGCGATCAGGCGCAGCAGTCGCCGGTTGCTGGTTTCCCGCTGCTCTATGTCCTCGACCAGGCCGTCCGCGGCAGCGTTGAACAGTGCGCTGGTAGCAGTGTGTGCCAGATCGCGGCTGAAGTAATACTGCAGGCCGATGGCGACGCATGCCGTGAGGCCTGTTGCCAGGAGGAAAAAACTCAGCACGGTGACGCGTATGGTCAGGCGCAGTCTGCCAAGGCTGAAATCCATAATCCTGACCGTGTTCTCCGGAACAACCTCCATACCTTAGATCAGACAGAGGCATGACTGCTACCACGCAGTTGCAGGAAACCGGTGCCGCATCACGTTTTTCGCCACTTCTTCGGCTCCGTTGGCGACCGGTCTCAGAGTACCGGGGACAACAGCCTGGCAATCCCCATTCCGAGGGGAAACCAGAGTGGCTTGCTCGCCAGCTCTTCCCGGGTGACCTCGCGACACTGTTCGAAGTCCAGGGTCAGCATACCGGCGACTTCGCTGGCAAAATGCTCGCCATCCACCAGCACGGTGACCTCGAAATTCAGCCGGAAGGAGCGATTGTCGAAGTTGGCTGTGCCCACTCCCGCCAAGTGGTCGTCCATGAGCACCACTTTCTGGTGCAGGAAGCCGCCCTGGTAGCGATAGACTTTTACCCCGGCGGGAAGCAGCTCGCGGGTAAAGGACCAGTTCGCCATCCCGACTACGGGGCCATCCGGACGATCCGGGATCATGACCCGCACATCCACGCCGCGCAGGGCCGCCAGCTGCAGGGCCGCTATGATACCGCGGTCTGGCACGAAGTAGGGGCTGGCGATCCACAGTCGGTGGCGGGCGGAGACAATCAGCTGGAGAAACATCAGGCCGGCTTCCTCCAGGTGATTCGAGGGGTCGGAGGGGAACACCAGCACGTTGTCGCGCCCGGCCACACTGGCGGGAGGGTGGCGCACCGCCAGGTCGAGGGGGCTGCGGGTGGCCCAGCGCCAGTCAGTGGCGAAGGCCATCAGCGTTCCCAGAACCGCCGGCCCCTGCAGCTTGAGATGGGTGTCGCGCCAGTGGCCAATACGCGGATGCGTACCGAGGTATTCCTCGCCGATATTGTGGCCACCGATCCAGGCACTGTGGCCGTCCACCACCAGGATCTTGCGGTGGTTGCGGAAGTTGAGCTGGAAGCGGTTGCGGCGCCCCTGTGTGGTATTGAAGGCGGCGACTTGTACCCCCACCCTTCGCAGCTGCCGGCACAGGCGCGTGCGGTGAAAGTTGCGGCTGCCAATCTCGTCGTAGAGGACGTGAACGCGGACCCCTGCGCGGGCGCGATCGGCGAGCAGCCGACCCAGGCGCTGCCCCAGGCTGTCGTCGCGGATGATATAGGATTCCAGCAGGATATAGTCCTGGGCGGCGGCGACGCCCTGTAGCATGCTGTCAAAGGTGGCCCGGCCATCCACCAGCAACTGCACCCGGTTGCCCCCGGCAGGCGGTATGCCCGCCAGGCGGTGCAGCACCCCGAAGATCGGCTCTGCGGGTGTGCTGGGCATCAGGTAACGCTCTACCTCGGAGCGGGTGTCCCGGAGCAGGGCACGGGACTCCGCCTCGACGGCCTTGCGCTGCTCGAGATAGCCGTCGAAGCGGTTGCGGCCAAAAATGAGGTAGGCGGGCACCGCCAGATAGGGGATGGCGAGCAGGGAAATGGTCCAGGCGATTGCCCCCTGTGCCGTGCGGACATTCAGTGTGGCCTCGATCGCCGACGCCAGGGCCAGGGCATAGAAAAGGGCGGCAGCGACTGCGAGCAACTCCGTGGCATACTGAAGCTCGCCCACCGGCTTTTAGCCCTCGGTCCTTTCCGGCAGGGCGCGCTCCGGCGGCTTGACTTCGCTATCGGGGGACGGTACGAACTGAATAACGGCGATGATCGTCAGGAACAGCGCCACGGCGATTATCCATAAAACGCGCTTCGCCACAGGGTGCCTCGCTTCGCAGTTTGCGGCCAGCATAGCACCGCGGGCACCACATCGCACGAACAGGAAGGCGGTTTGCCAATGGACAGGATCATTGCCTATACCCTCGGTGGTGGTTTGCCGCGAGCGCTTTTTCTGCTGGGGGTGTTTGCCGGTTTTCTGTCCCTGCTCTATACCCCGCGAGAGGAAGAGCCGCAGATTGTGGTGCCGGTGGTGGATGTCAGCGTCCAGGCACCCGGACTGGATGCCGCTCAGGTGGAGCGCCAGGTGGCAATTCCCCTGGAAAAGCTGCTGGCGCAGATTCCCGGCGTGGAGCATGTCTACTCCACCGCGAGCAGTGGCCAGGCCTCGGTAATCCTGTCTTTCTTCGTTGGTGAGGATCGCGAGCAGTCTCTGCTTAATGCCTACAACAAGCTCTATTCCAACCAGCACCGGATTCCGGCGGTGGTCAGCCGGTGGCAGCTGCGGCCGGTGGAAGTGGACGACGTGCCCATTGTGGTGCTGGGGCTCTGGTCCGACGCGCCCGGGCGCTATAGCGACTTCGAGCTGCGACGTTTTGCCGACGAGATCTCCACCCGGTTACAGGGGCTCCCCGATACCGGCGAAGTAACCGTGGTGGGCGGGCGGCCGCGGCAGGTGCGCATCCTGCCGGATCCGGAAAGCCTGTCTGCACGGCGCACCACCACCAGCGACATCGTCACGGCGCTGCAGCTGTCCAATCAGCTGCAGCGGGTCGGGCGCTGGTCCTTCAACAATGAATCGATTCTGCTGGAGAGCGGCGATGCCCTGCGCGACCCTCAAAGTCTGCCGCGGCTGGTGATCAACGTCATCGACGGCACACCGGTTTACCTGCGGGATGTGGCGCGAATCGAGGACGGCCCCGCCGAGGCGGAGTCCTACACCTGGATCCAGTTCAATCAGCCGGAGCCGGCTGCCTCGCCGACACCCGGGGAGCGCTACCCGATGGTGGCCCTGGCGGTGGCCAAGCAGCCTGGCAGCAACGCGGTTGCCGTGGCGGAGCATGTGCATGCCGAAATGGCTCGGCTGGCGGCGGAGCTGCTGCCTTCGGATATGCACATTGAGGTGCTGCGAGACTACGGCCAGACCGCGGACGAGAAGGTCAACAACCTGACCAGCAGCCTGGGTTTTGCGGTGCTGACGGTCGTGGCCTTCATCAGTGTATTCCTGGGCTGGCGCGCGGGCCTGGTGGTGGGCCTGGCGGTGCCGGTCTGCTACGGCATTACTCTGGCCCTGGACATGGCCTTTGGCTACACCATCAACCGGGTGACGCTGTTTGCCCTGATCCTCGCCCTCGGCTTGCTGGTGGATGACCCGATTACCGGCGTCGACAATATCGTCCGCAAGCTGTCCGAGGGCGTCGGGTCGCGCAGTGAGCGGATTATCGCCGCGATGGCGGAAATTCGCATACCGCTGCTGATGTCGACCTTGACCATCGTGGTGGCTTTCCTGCCCCTGGCCTTCATCACCGGGATGATGGGGCCCTACATGGCGCCGATGGCCTTCAATGTGCCCGTCGCGGTGATCAGCAGCACCCTGGTGGCCTTCCTGCTGACTCCCTGGTTGGCGAGCCGCATGCTGCCCTCGGCCGGCAGCGAGGCCCTGCAGGACATGCTGCCGCCGGAGGGTGCACGGGACTCCCTCTACGCCCGCTGGCTGCGTCCGCTGCTGGCGAGCCGGCGCCGGGCCAGGCTGGTGGTCTGGGTCGCGGTGTTGCTGTTCCTGCTGACGGCCGCGCTGCCGGTATTCCGGCTGGTGCCCCTGAAGTTGTTGCCCTATGACAACAAGAACGAGGTGCAGGTGCTGGTGGATATGCCGGAGTCTGCCTCCCTGGAGGCGACCGCCGCGGTGTCCCAGCGGGTGGCCCAGGCCCTGCTGCGAGTGCCCGAAGTACAGGCGGTGGCAGCGTTCGTCGGTGAGCCCTCGCCGATTGACTTCAACGGCATGGTGCGTCGCCACTACCAGCGCCAGGCACCTTACCTGGCCGATCTGCGCCTGACCCTGGTGGACAAGCTGCAGCGGGAGCACCAGTCCCACGCGGTGGTGCTGCGCCTGCGGGAATTGCTGGCGCCACTGGAGCAGGACGGTGTCCGGCTCAAGGTAGTGGAGGTGCCACCCGGTCCGCCGGTCATGAGCACCCTGGTGGCTGAGGTCTACGGGGATACGCTCACGCCCTACCGCGACCAGCAGGCAAGCGCACAATTGTTGGCACAGCGTCTTGAACGGGAGCCGCATGTGGTGGAGGTGGACACCAGTGTCGAGGATCCCCAGCGGCGCTGGCGCTTTGTGACCGACAAGACCAAGGCGGCACTGTCCGGAGTTGCTACCGCAGATATCAATCAATTGCTGGCCATGGCCAATGCCGGTCAGGTGGCCGGTTACCTGCAGGTACCCAGTGAGGCGCAGCCCCTGCCGCTGGTGCTGCGTCTGCCCCAGGCACAGCGGGTTTCCCTGCACGATCTGCAACGTCTGCAGCTCAAGGGGCGTCCCGGGATTACGCAGTCCTTGAGCCCGGAGGGGCTGGACGCCGCGCCGCAGCCCCTGGTGGCGCTGGGCGAACTCGGGCATTTCGAAGAGCTGACAGCCGAGCGCAGTATCCATCGCAAGGATCTGCAGCCGGTGGTCTATGTGACCGCCGAACTGTCCGGGCGCCCCCCCGCGGAAGTGATTGCCGACCTGGTTGCCGATCGCGGCCAGCCCCCGGGGGAAGGCAATGACTGGACGTCCAGGACCTATTTGAATGCCGGGGGTGGGGACGGTTGGTCACCCTTGTCCGGCACCGAGGTCCGCTGGACTGGTGAGGGGGAGTGGCGGATTACCGTGGATGTCTTCCGCGACATGGGCCTGGCCTTTGCCTTTGCCCTGGTGGCGATTTTCTTCCTGCTGCGTGTTCAGACGGGCTCGGTGGCGCTGTCGCTGATCATCATGGCGGCCATTCCTCTCACGGTGATCGGCATCATGCCGGGCTTCTGGGCCATGAATGCTGTCGGCGAGCGGATGGTCGCCGGCGCGCCGGATCCGGTGTTGTTCACCGCTACGGCGATGATCGGCATGATAGCCCTGGCTGGCATCGTGGTGCGCAATTCCCTGATCCTGATCGAGTTTGTCACCCAGGCCCGCGACGCCAGCATGTCCATCGTGGATGCCCTGCTGGAGGCGGGCACGGTGCGCATGCGGCCGGTACTGCTGACGGCGGGAACTACCTTGCTGGGCAACCTGGTGATTACCCTGGACCCGGTGTTCAGTGGCCTGGCCCTTGCAATTATCTTCGGTATTCTCGCGTCCACCCTGCTTACCCTGGTGGTGATCCCGGTGGTTTATTTGCTGGTCTTCGACAAGCCCGCGGCGGAGGGGGCGGCCCATGAATAATTTGCGTACCTGGGGGCTGGCGGGGCTCGCTGTCCTCGGCCTGGTGCTGGTGGTGGCCTGGATGGCGGGCGTGTTCGAGGATCAGATTGCACCCGGGCTGGAACCTCGGCCGCTCAGTGACAGTGATGTGGTCTGGACCGTGGCGCTGCAATCACTGCCGGTCTTCGAGCCAGTCACGGGGTCGGTGGAGGCCAAGCAGGCCACGCTGGTCTCTTCCCGCACCCTGGCGCGGATCGAACGGATCCATGTGCGCGCCGGTGACCGAATTACCGAAGGTGATCTGCTGATCGAACTCGAGCAGTCAGACCTGCAGGCGCGGGTGGCCCAGGCGAGGGAGCAGGTGAATGCCATTTCGGCGCGCCTGGCGGAAGCCGAACGCAATCTGCGCCGGGCAATCGAGCTGCAGCAACGGGGCCTGCTGGCGACCGCGGACCGGGAAGCGGCCCAGGCCAACCGCGACACCCTGCAGGCGGAGCTGGACAGCGCCCAGCAGGCACGCAAGGAGGCCGAGGCGGCCCTGTCCTGGGCGAGCATTCGCTCGCCGATCGACGGCCGTGTGGTCGATCGCTTCGCGGAGCCCGGGGACATGGCCTCGCCGGGCATGCGACTGCTGTCACTCTACAACCCCATGAGCCTGCGCGCCGAGGCACAGGTTCGCGAGCATCTGGCATTGTCCCTGGCGGTGGGGCAAAAGCTGCAGGTGGATCTGCCGGCGCTATCCTTGCAGGTGGAAGGCAGTATCGAGGAGATTGTACCCGCGGCGCAGCCCGGTTCGCGCAGCTTCCAGATCAAGGTGCGCCTGCCCTACGACGAGCGCCTGTTGCCGGGCATGTACGCCCGGGTAGCGATTCCCGCGGGTGAGGAGCGTCATCTGCGGGTGCCGGAGCATCTGGTGGCCCAGGTGGGTCAGCTGTACATGGCTCGAGTGCTGGGGCCGGAAGGCCCCGAGCGGCGCTTCCTGCGCCTGGGCAAGCGCGAGGACGACGGGCTGGTAGAAGTGCTTGCTGGCCTGGAGGAGGGGGACCGTATCCTGCCTTTGAGGGCGGGTTGCCCCGCTCTCTCGGAGTGCTGAGGCGCGCTCGGCAACCCGCCCCCGAGACCGGGGGCTGCCCGCTATTACAGCTGGCGCAGGTTGTCCGGGCCCCAGTAGGCTTTCATGGCGGTGATTTTACCTTCGTCATTGAATTCAAAGACGTCGATGACTTCGATTTCCATGCCCGGCAGGCTGACCTTGAAGGGAAAGGCCATGGCGTTACCGGCACAGCGGGCGGGGCCGGTCAGGGTCAGCTTCGCCCCTGCGCCCAGGGAGTTTTCATAGAAGGTGCAGATCGCGTCGAGGCCGCGATGTACCTCGGTGCCGACGGGATCTTCCACCGTAGCATCCTCGGCGTACATACCGCGAATGATGCTGATGTCGCTTTTTTCAAAGGCTTCCACGTAGCGCTCGGCCATGGCGACCTTGTCCTTGTTATCCATTTGGTTTTTCCTGTGCTGGGTTGAGGGATCCGCGGCTGCCCGCCGGCAGCCGCGGGTCGCGACCTAGTAGCCGCAGATACTGGCGTAACGATCGCGGTGGAAACCGGTATCGCCAAACACCTGCATGGTGACACGGGCGCGCTTGAGGAAAAAGCCGATTTCCAGTTCGTCGGTGACCCCGATGCCGCCGTGCATCTGTACCGCCTCGTTGGTGGCCAGCTTGATCAGCTCATTCAGCTGCGCCTTGGCCAGGCTGGCCAGCAGGGGCAGCTGCCGTGGCTGCTCATCCACCGTCGACAGGGCCTGCATCACCACGGAGCGGGCCAGCTCCAGCTCGGTCTGGATGATCGCCGCGCGGTGTTGCAGGGCCTGGAAGCTGCCGATGGGCACGCCAAACTGGACCCGCTCCTTGAGGTAGTCCACGGTGCGCCGGAACACCTCTTCGGCGCTGCCCAGCATTTCGGCGGCTAGCGCCACTCGGCCGCGATCCAGGGTCGCCTCCAGCGCGTCCGCAGCCTCCCCCAGGGCCCCCAGCGCGTTGCTGGCGGGGACACTGACCCCATCAAAGCTGACATTGGCCGCGTTGCGGCTGTCGGCCATGACGGTGCGCTGGACGCTGACACCCGCGGCATCCCGCGGTACCCGCACCAGGCTGATGCCGTCGCGACTGTCCGCTTCACCGGCAGTGCGGCAGACCACCAGCAGCTCGTCGGCGCTGTGGCCGTCGAGGACAAAGGTCTTGCAGCCGTTGATGACCAGCTGCTCGCCCTGCTGCTCAACCCGGGTGGCGATCTGCCAGGGATTGTGGTGGTGGGACTCCTCCAGAGCCAGTGCCAGGGTCAGCTCACCCGCGGCAATGCGCGGCAGCAGATCTTCCTTCTGGGCTTCGCTGCCAGCCAGCAGGACAGCCGAGGCACCCACTGCCGCCGTGGCGAACAGGGGCGAAGCGACCAGGTTGCGCCCGGTCTCCTGCATGACTACGCCGAGCCCGGTGAAACCGAACTCCAGGCCGCCGTAGGCTTCCGGCAGGATGATGCTGGCCCAGCCCAGTTCGACCATGTTCCGCCACAGGTCCTGGCTGTAGCCAAGGCTGTCGCGGGTGTCGCGCAGCTTGCGCAGGGCTTCCACGGGCGCCTCCTTGTTCAGGAATTCGCGGGCGCTGTCCTGCAGGAATCGCTGTTCTTCATTGAATACCAATGCCATATGCTGCTCCTCAGGCTCCCTTCGCGGATTGGTTGGCCTGCGGCAACTGCAGGACGTTCTTGGCGATGACGTTGAGCTGGATTTCGCTGGTACCGCCGGCGATGGTCATGGTCTTGGACATCGCCCACATGCGCAGGGTATCCAGCTCCTCCTCGGTAAAGCCTTCGCCTTCCCAGCCGAGGCCGCGGCTGCCGAGTATGGCCAGCAGCAATTCGAACTTCTCTTTCTCCGCCTCGGTACCCAGGTACTTCATGGTCAGGGGCGCGGCACTTTGCTGGCCGGCATTGCGTTCCTCGAAGGTACGGAAGTGGGTCAGGCCGATCGCGTGCATGCGCATCTCGTAGCGCACCAAATCATTGCGCAGCTGGCCGTCGGCAATCTTGCCGTCGCGGAAGGCGAGGTATTCCCGCGCCGCGGGTACCGGCGACAGCACCTTGCGCGGGCTTTCGCTGCCGATCTCCGCCATCAGCTTGCGCTCATGCACCAGCAGTGCCTTGGCCACGGACCAGCCACCGTTCAGCGGGCCGACCAGGTTTTCCTTGGGCACCTTCACGTTGTCGAAGAAGGTCTGGCAGAATTCGGACTCCCCGCTGATCAACTCGATCGGTGTGACGCTGACCCCGGGGTCATTCATGTCGATCAGCAGGAAGCTGATCCCTTCCTGTTTCTTGACGTCCGGGTTGGTGCGCACCAGGCAGAAGATCCAGTCGGACTTGTCGGCGTTGGTGGTCCAGATCTTGCTGCCGTTGACCAGGAAATGGTCGCCCTTGTCTTCGGCGCGGGTCTGCAGGCTGGCCAGGTCGGAGCCGGAGCCTGGCTCGGAATAGCCCTGGAACCAGCGCACTTCGCCATTGACAATGGCGCGCAGATGGCGCTGTTTCTGCTCCTCGGTACCGTACTCGAGTAGCGCCGGACCCAGCATCCAGATGCCCAGGCTGAACAGCGGCGTGCGTGCGTTGATGCGCTTCATTTCTTCCTTGAGGACCTTGCCCTGCTGGGGCGTGAGGCCACCGCCGCCGTAGGCCTCGGGCCACTCGGGCGCGGTCCAGCCGCGGTCGCGCATGCGCTCGAACCAGAGGCGTGAATCCTCGCTGGGGAATTCGCCTTTGCGGCCGCCCCAGTACTGGTCGGCGGGGGTCGTTGGCAGGCGTTGGGATTGCGGGCAATTGGCTTCCAGCCACTCCCGGGTCTCGGCGCGAAAACGTTCCAGGTCGTCCACGGTGTACTCCTGTTCAGGGGGAACCGCCGGCGCGGAGCCGCGCGGGCGCGTCTGTCAAACCGGTTAGACTAGCGCCTGCCGGCAGAACTGCAATAACTTCATCTGTCACGCCGGCTGACATTTGCGATCGCGCCCGCTGGTTCAGGAGCGCAGACTGCGAGCGTTGACCGGCTGCCGGTGCGCCGGCATGCTCCTGCGCTCCATTCCCATAACGGATAACAGTCATGCGTCGTTTTGAAAATCGGGTCGTCCTGGTGACAGGGGCCGGCAGCGGCATTGGCCGCGCTAGCGCCCAGCGTATTGCCACTGAAGGTGGGCGGGTCTTCTGTCTGGATATTGCGCCGGAGGGGCTCGAGGGCACGGTCGCGGCGATCCGCGACGCGGGGGGCGAGGCGGCTTCGCGTGTCTGCGACGTCGCCGATGAAGCTCAGGTCAATGCCGCCGTGGCGGCCTGCGTGGAACACTTCGGCAGCCTCTATGCCCTGGTCAACATGGCGGGCCTGCTGCGCTTCGATGACACGCGGGAGCTGCGCACCGCGGACTGGCAGCGCGTCATGGACATCAACCTGTCCGGCACCATGTACCTGTGCCGGGCGGCCATCCCGCACCTGCTGGAAACCCGCGGTAGCATTGTCAACGCCGCCAGCACCGCGGCGCTGTCGGGCCTGCCCTGGGGTGTCGCCTACTCGGCCAGCAAGGGTGGCGTGCTGGCGATGACCCGCAGCATCGCCGTGGAGTATGCCAAGCGCGGTGTGCGTGCCAACTGTGTCTGCCCTGGCGATATCAAGACCGGCATGACGGTGGATATCGACTGGCCGGAAACCATGGATTTCGAGCTGATCGGGCGGATCTCTTCCCTGTCGGGCCCCAAGGGGCCAGAGGTCATGGCCGGTGTGATTGCCATGCTGGCCTCGGAGGATGCCGTGCACATCACCGGCGAGGACATTCGGGTCGACGGTGGCACTTTGTCCTGAGGGTCACCGTGTGTCGGGCCCGCGGTGCACCGCGTGGCCCGGTGCGCTGACGGTTACTGGGATTCCGCCAGTTCGACCATCAAGGTTTCCGCACGCTCGCCCCGTTTGATGCGGATTTCGACCTGGTCCCCGGGCTGGTGGGCCTCGATGACACTCAGGAAGTCATCGTTGCTGCGCACCGGCTTGTCGTTGACGGCGAGAATGATATCCCCGAGTAGCAGGTCGCCGCGGGCATTGCGAAAGACGCCGCGCAGGCCGGCTTCCGCGGCGGGCAGGCCGGGAAAGACCCGGACTACCGGCAGGCCCTCGATGCGGTAGCGGCGGATCCAGCGATCGCTGGCCAGCTCCACGCCGATGATCGGCCGCAGCACGCGGCCGTAGCTGATCAACTGGGGCACCACTTCGCGAACGGTATTTACCGGGATGGCGAAGCCGATCCCGGCGCTGGCGCCACTGGGGCTGTAGATGGCGGTATTGACCCCGACCAGCTGGCCCAGGGAGTTGAGCAGCGGGCCCCCGGAGTTGCCCGGGTTGATGGCGGCGTCGGTCTGAATCACGCCGCGTATGGTGCGGTTGCCGGGGGCGCGGATCTCGCGTCCCAGGGCGCTGACCACACCGGTGGTGAGCGTGGTGTCCAGGCCAAAGGGGTTGCCGATGGCAAGCACCTTGCGGCCCACGTTCAGTTCCGAGGAGTCGCCGAGGGGCAAGGCCACCAGGTTCTCCGGCGGGTTGTCGATGCGCAGGACCGCAAGGTCCTTTTCCGGTGCCACTCCGATAACCTCGGCCTTGTATTCGCTGCGATCCTGCAGAGTGACGGTGAGCCGGTGTGCGCCGGCAATCACGTGATAATTGGTGACAATCAGCCCGCTGGGATCCCAGATAAAGCCGCTGCCGGAGCCGCGGGGGATCTCGTGTACGTTGAGTGAAAACATGTCCCGACGCAGGGCGGTATTGGTGACGAAGACCACCGCCGGGCTGGCCTTGCTGAAGATCTCGGTAGAGTTGGCTTCATCCTCGGTGGCAAAGCTCAGGTAGTCCGGTGCCGAATCGGCGCGACTGTGCGCTGCCAGGGCCAGTGCCGCCAGGCCCAGGAGCAACAGAAAACCGGTCTTGATCGTTGGCCAGCGTGCCGGAAAAGCTGTCAAGGCGCGTGCTCCTCGTTGGTGAAATGAGTCAGGAAGGCGCGTATGCGCGCGGCGTTGGCGCCCATGTCGCCGACGCCGACCCGCGACACCGAGCGCAGGTCGATGTCGCTGCCACCCACGCGGGGGCTGACACGGATCACGATGTCATCCCGAAAGCCCATGATGGCGGTCGTAGCCACTGCCTCGAGCCGCCCGTTGGGTGCATCCCGATAGACCAGCTCCCAGCCCAGTTGTTCCGCGATATCCGCGGCGCGCTCCAGTGCCTGCTGTGGCGGCAGGGTGCTGTGCAGCGTTTCCAGGTCGGGGTAGGCCTGGGCCTGTCGTTCCAGGCTCTCCGGCTTGATTGCCAGGGTATTGGCCTCGCTGCCGCGCAGCTCGGGCGCATGCACGAAGACCGGCGGGTCCTCCAGATCCGTGGTGATGTCGTGAATCGGGGGGTAGTCGCCGCGGGTCGCCAGCACCGAGAGCAACAGCAGTGTGCCCGGCAGCACCAGCAGGGCCCGCGTGAGTACAGCACCGGTGCTGGCGCGAAACCGCGGCCAGGCCAACAGCACAAGGGCGACCAGTAACACCAGGGCGGAGAGCAGGCAGGTTAGCGCATACAGCGCCAACCCGGCCTGCCAGGCGCCGGCACGGACGACCAACACGGAAATCGGCAACAGGGCCAGCAGCACGGCGCCGGCATAGCCGAGGGTTCGAATACTTGCGGGAAGAGAGCGGGATGACATGGCTGTTTCCTTGGCGGCTCTTTTACTGCAGCTTACTACGTTTTTCCGGGGGATTGGTTCAACAGCTCAGGCAGGCGGTACGGGGCTGGCCCCGGAGATTGAGCCCGTACCAGGCATCTGATTAACTGCCCTCTGCCCGTCCGCGGGCCACCCTTGCAGATCGGAGAAAAAGCTCATGGAAAAAGTGCTCTACGCCCTGTGGATCGACGATGCGGATGACGGCGACAGTCTGCGGGGTGCGCTGCTGTCGGACTTCGTGCCGGCCGCACTGGCTTTGCCCCAGGTGCATGGCTTGCGAGTGGCCGTGGCGGACAGCGCCGTGCGTCCGGCCGCGGACAAATGTATGTCCACCAGCGGGCCGCTGCCCTCGGCACTGCTCTCCGTGTGGCTGGATGATGGCTGGTTCCGGGATGCCCTTGAGGCTCTCCTGCCGCGCCAGGTGAGCCAGCTGCGCGCCTGGCTGGTCAGCGAGGCGGAGCCTATCGTCAACACGACACAGCCTCCCGCGGATGACGGCCGGGTTCCGGGCTTTTGCCAGATTGCCATGCTGCAGCGGCCGCCGCGCCTCGATCGCGATACCTGGCTGGGAATCTGGAAGGGCAGTCACGGGCAGGTGGCTATCGACACCCAGTCCACTTTCGGTTACCGGCAGAACCTGATTGTGCATGACCTGGGAGGTGCCGAGGGAGTGGAGTTGCACGCCATCGTCGAGGAGAACTTCCCGGCGGAAGCGATGACCTCAAACCACGCCTTTTTCGCCGCCAGTGACGACGCCACCCTGGAGGCCAACTACCAGGCCATGATGGACAGCTGTCACCGTTTCATCGACTACGACCGCATCGACGTCGCGGTGATGAGCGAGTACAGCTTTCTGCCGCAGCGCGCTCACTGAGCGCGCTGCAGGGCGCGAATGCGGTCCTCCAGCGGCGGGTGGGAGCGAAACAGTGCCGCGAAACCTTCTTTCAACTGTTCGGTAATGCCGAAGGCCTTCAGTTCCCCGGGCAGCTCCTGGGGCAGGCCCTGTTCCGCCCGCAGGCGTTGCAGGGCGGCGATCATGGCGCCACTGCCGGCCAGGCCGGCTCCCGCGGCGTCGGCCCGATATTCCCGCCAGCGCGAGAACCAGAACACGATCATGCTGGCCAAAATGCCGAGCACCAGTTCGGCGACAATGGTCACCACGAAGTAGCCAATGCCGTAGCCCCGCTCGGTCTTGAACACCAGGCGGTCCACGGTGTGCCCGATAATGCGGGCGAGGAACATGACAAAGGTGTTGACCACCCCCTGGATCAGGGTCAGGGTCACCATGTCGCCATTGGCCACGTGGCCAATCTCGTGGGCCATGACCGCGCGGACCTCCTCGGGGCGGAAGCGCTGCAGCATGCCGCTGGAGACCGCGACCAGGGCGGCGTTGCGATTCCACCCGGTGGCGAAGGCGTTGGAGGCCTCCGAGGGGAAAATGCCCACCTCGGGCATGCCGATACCGGCTTCCGTCGCCAGCTCGCGCACCGTGTCCAGCAGCCACTGCTCCTGCCGGTTGCGCGGCTGTTCAATGATGTAGGTGCCGGTGCCGCGTTTGGCCATCCATTTGGAGAGGAACAGCGAGATCATGGCGCCGCCCATGCCGAAGACGCCACAGAAAATCAGCAGTGACCCCAGGTTCAGGTCGACGCCGTTGGCGGCGAGGATGCCCCCCAGGCCGAACAGGTTGAAAATCAGGCTGACCAGTACCAGCACGGCGAGGTTGGTCGCCAGGAAGAGCAGGATTCTCATGGCAGGGGTATCACTCCGGGTGAGTCGTTGAATCGTTCGCTTTGACCGCGTCGTCGTTCGTGCGGTTCCCGATGCGGCTGTCGGTGGACGCGGTATTTGCGGGTCTATCGCCCGCGCTCTCGGCATCGGTGGCAGGCAGCGGGATCGAGCTGACTTCCAGCACGGGCTCACCCCGTTCGGTCACCGGCACGGCAATCACCTCGCCGCGCAGGTCGACATCCTTGGCGCTCAACTCGAACAGCAGGTTGACCCCTTCGTCGCGGTGCTTGACCCGGGCCACACCGCGCGGGTCGCGGCCATCCACCCAGGCCTTGCTCTTGCCCCAGTAATGCCCAAGCTGGTTGCGCACGACGTGAACTTCCTGACTCACCGAATCCATCTCCCTGGCTGGTATGTGGGCAGCGCAGTGTAATCAAGCTCGCCCCCTCCGGCCAGCGTCCACCCCCTGTTCGGCGGCGCGGGCAGTTTCAGTCGAGCAGGAAGTCCTTGGCTTCATTGATCTTGGCGGCCAGGTAATCGTTGCCGCCGCGGTCCGGGTGCAGTTTCTGCATCAGGCGGCGGTGGGCGGCGATGATTTCCTCGCGACTGGCTTCCTCCCCCAATCCCAGCACCGCCAGGGCCTCGGCCCGGGTCAGGCCGCCGCCCCCGTCGCCCGCCCCCGGCGGTGGTTCGCTGTCCTCGAACGAGGCCCCGGGAAAACGCTGTTGCAGGTAGCTGTCCAGTAGCTGCAAGGCCTCGCTGTCCTGCTTTGCGCAGTAGCGCCGGAGTTCCTCGAGCTGCTCGCGGTCCATCTCCGCCAGCTGCCAGTCGCGCCAGGGGCCCTGCAGCACTTCACCGCTCAGCTCGCCGCTTTCGTGGTCCAGGTGCATGCGCAGGGTTGCCGTCTCCACCGTCGACTGACCGCCGCCACTGCTGCTGGCGCCGGCATGCTGCTGGCGCAGCGAGGCGAGCATGGGGAAGTAGCGAATCAGCAGGGGAAGCAATTGGCGCAGTCCCACCAGCAGACCCGTCAGTGCGGCGCCAACCCAGTGCATGCGCCCGGTCAGGGTGAGGTAGACCACGACCACCACGGTGACGGCGAGGCCGAGTTTCAGGTACTCGCCGCGCCGCTTGTGCGGGGGGAGGGAGCGGGCGCGCAAGAACAGGATATACAGTGCAATGGCAATCGCCAGCAGGAGCAGAAGTCTCGGCACGCGGGCCCTCAGTGCGGCAGTTGTTGAAGCAGCAGTTTAGCACCTTCACTGGTGTGGCTTTCCAGGGCCTTGCGGCCGCCCGCTGCGTAGCGCGCGACAGCGCCCAGCAATTCCGACAGCCTTGTGGCACTGCGCTGGTCGAAACGGGCCCAGGCGCCGCCACTGAGGCGGGCCATGCTCTGGAAGGTGTCGCGAACTCGCGGGTCGTCGCCTTCCTGAAACAGGAACAGGGGGAGTTTCAGCAGGCCCAGTTCACCCGCGAGCTGGCACAGGTCATCCGGGGATTCTTCCAGAGCATCGCCGATGAAGACCAGTGCCCGCAGGGGTGTCTTGCGGTGCTCTGCCCGTGCGTGACGCAGCAGGCGGGCGATCTGGGTGTGGCCGCCCTCGCAGTGAACCCGGGCCATGGCGGCGGCCAGTGCCCCGGTGTCCTGCAACCAGCCGGTGGCCTGGAGTTCGTGAAAACCGCGGTAGTAGCAAAGCTGCACGGCGAGGGACGTGTCGGATCCCACGGCGCGGAACATGTCGGCCTGGAGCTGGCGAGCGAGTTTCCAGGTGGGCTGGCGACTGGCGGTGGCGTCCACCGCAAAGAGAAGGCGGGGCTGCCGGCGCGCGACCGTGGCGATGGCGCGGTGTTTGCCGAGGAAGGCCTGGACCTCGCCGGGGCCCGCGATACGTGAGGGGGGTCTGCTCATCTACCCTGGCGTGGCTCCCCCGGGGCATTGAGCTGGTTCAGCTCGCGCAGGTAGCGGCGGCGCTGGGTCAGTTCCTGGACCGCGCGGCGGGAACAGGCATCGCGCTGACGGTCGTCGGACTGCACCACAATCTGCCACAGCTTGCGACTGCTCAGCTCGCGGGGATCAAAGGCTGTATTCTGCTGGTTCATCTGCTTGCTCACTTTTCGATTCCGATGCTATCAGACCGGTCTGACGCCGTCATGTTCCGTCGCGATCAGCTCTTGTCCGGCCGCGCCCAGTGTCTCAGCTGGCTGTGACAGATTTGTGATGCTGATGCCGGGCCCATCGGGCAGGGGGGCGCGATCCTACAGGCCCCGGTTGTTGCGGCAGCGGCGAGGTGGCTATACTTGTGACATGAGCCTCTTTGATATTCGCAAAAAGCACGCCCTCCCGGACGCCGAAACGGCGCTGCCCGGTCGGGAACAAGCCATCCGGGTGCCGGAACAGCATCTGGTCAACGGCCATCGCCTGCGCGGGCCGTTTCCCGAAGGCCTGGAGCAGGCGGTATTCGGCATGGGCTGCTTCTGGGGGGTTGAGCGCCTGTTCTGGCAGCTGCCCGGCGTCTACACGACGGCGGCGGGTTACGCCGGCGGCCTCACCCCCAACCCGACCTACGAAGAAGTCTGCAGTGGCCGTACCGGGCACGCTGAAGTGGTGCTGGTGGTTTATGATCCCGCCAGGATCGCCTACACCGATCTCTTGCAGCAATTCTGGGAAGGTCACGATCCCACCCAGGGCATGCGACAAGGCAATGACCTGGGCACCCAGTATCGCTCGGTGATCCACGCCTTCAGCGATGCCCAGTTGGATGAGGCCCTGGCCAGTCGCGAGGCCTTCCAGCAGTCGCTCCACGTCGCCGGCTACGGGGCGATTACCACGGAAATCCTGCCCGCGCCGCCGTTTTACTACGCCGAGGACTACCACCAGCAATATCTCGCCCGCAACCCCGGCGGCTACTGTGGTCTCGCGGGTACCGGCGTGAGTTGTCCCATCGGTCTCGCCCTCTCCTAAAACCTTTCCCGGCGAATGTTGCTTGCCGGCAGCCCCGTTCAGTGCTTGAATACTAACGATCCTTAGTCTGGGCCGGAGGGTTCAGGCCGCTGGGCCTGCCCGGTTCACTCCGATAACGATAACAAGGGGTGGTTGGTGATGACGATGCTGTTCAAGGCGGGTAGCTGCGCGTGTCTTCTGGGGGCCCTTGCGGCTGGTGCGATGCCGGCAATGGTTCGCGCCCAGGGGCTGGTGCTGGAAGAAGTGGTGGTGACGGCGCGCAAGCGCGCGGAAAGCCTACAGGAAACGCCGCTGGCGGTGACCGCGCTGGATGCCGAGGCACTGCGGGATGCCAATGTGCGCAATCTGGCCGACCTCAACAAGCTGGCGCCGAATATCGATGTGGTGGAAGCCAACGGCTCGGCGCCGATTGCCAGTGTGTATATCCGCGGGGTGGGTCAGCGCAATACCGGGGAGAACATCGACTCCGGCGTCGGCATCTACATCGACGACATCTACCTATCGCGACCGGATGGCGCCCTGCTGGACCTCAATGACATCCAGTCGGTGCAGGTCCTGCGCGGCCCCCAGGGCACGCTGTTTGGCAAGAACACCACCGGTGGCGCGCTGGTCTTCACCACCAACCGCCCGGTGGATGTGCTCGAGGCCCAGCTTGGGGTCAGGGTCGGGAATTACGACCGCCGGGATGCCGACTTTGTCCTCAATATTCCCCTCGGCGAGCAGCTGGCGACGCGGATTTCCGGCGTCTCCCGCCAGCGCGACGGGCACATTCGCAACCTGGTCGATGGCGAGGACTACATGGATGAGGACCGGCAGAGCCTCATCTGGCAAACGCGCTGGTGGGCCACCCCCGATCTGATTGTCGATCTGAACCTCAACTGGGCCGAGACCGACCAGACCATGCGCCCGCAAAAGTGTCGGGTGGTCGAAGGTGCGCGCGGCTGGCAGGCGGCGCTTTTCGATGCCCTGGCCATCGGTCCGGCCACCGGGCGCACCACGGCGGACTTCTGTCGCGATGCCGCGGAGGCGGGGGGCGGTGACCCGCGCAAGGTGCTCTCGGACCTGGGCGGTGATTATCAGGCGGAGAACCGCGGCGCCTCCCTGGTTGCCGAGTGGGCGATCAACGACGACCTGTCCCTGAAGAGTGTGACCGGCTGGCGCTATACCGAAGCGGCGCAGAACGATGAGCTCGATCACACTGCCATCCCCTTTCTGCACCGGACCAACACCGTGCACCCCCGGGGTGGCCCTGGCGAGTCGGACCAGTACACGCAAGAATTCCAGTTGATCGGCAGCGCGGTCGACGAGCGCCTGCAATACGTGGCCGGCCTGTACTGGTTCCGCGAGGAGAGCGATGGCCGCGAGACCGCCAACTACCTCGGCCCCTTTGATCCTGCGCTTGCCAACCTGTTTTTCCTGAACACCTCGGCGTCCGAACTGGCGACCGAGAACGAGGCGCGGGCAGCTTTCGCCCAGCTGGAGTGGGAGTTCACCGCCAACTGGCGCACCACACTGGGCTTGCGTTATACGGAAGAGGACCGCGAGCTGCGGCGTACCCGCTATATCCCGGACCCGGCAACCCTGGATGCCAGTGGAGGCCCGGTCACACCGCTCGGGGGCGGCCTGTACGCGGTGCAGCGTCCGGGCTTCGTCTACAACCCGGCCTTCGGATTTCTGGTCGACGACATCGCCGGTGGCGAGACCTCCGACAGTGACGTCTCGCCCATGGCCAGCATCCAATATCTGCTGGACCCCGGCGACTGGATAGACCAGGGCAGCCTCTACCTGACCTGGAGCGAGGGTTTCCTCTCCGGTGGTTTGTCGGAAGCTCCCAGTGGCCAGCTGGAAACCTTCCAGCCGGAAGAGGTGGAGAACTGGGAGCTGGGCTTCAAGCTGGATTTGCTGGACCGCCGCCTGCGCTTGAACGGAGCGCTGTTCTACAGCGACTACACCAACCGTCAGCTGACCACGCTGGTCATCAACCCGGAGGTCAGTTCACCTTCGCCGGCCACCATCAATGCCGCCGAGTCGACGATCCAGGGCTTTGAGCTGGAGACCAGCTGGCTGCCCGTGCCCAACCTGCTGGTGGGCTTCAACGCCACCTTCACCGATGGCGATATCCAGGAGTTCATGGATCAACAGATCACCATCGCCGACAGCAGCGTGCCCCCGGGGCCGGGTTGTGTCCGCGCCAACCTGACTATTCTGGAGGTGGATTCCTGCCCCAACGACCGCTCCTCGGAAAACCTGCCGCGCCTGGCCGAGCAATCCTTTCTGCTGTCAGTGCAGTACCACTGGGAAACGTCGATTGGCCAGGTCACGCCGCGACTGCAGGCCAGCCTGAAAAAGGACATCGAGTTCTGCTTCGATGCACTCAGCTGCCAGACAGGCTTGTGGCTGGAGGACGAGCAGTTTGATCTCAGTGCCCGGCTCGGTTGGACGTCCCTGGATCAGCGCTGGAGCGCGGCGCTGTATGGCAGCAACCTCACCGATGAGACCTACCTGGTGGGCGGGACGGCGCTGGTGGAGTCCTCCGGGACCGGGGGCTACGCGGTGAACCCGCCGCGCATGTATGGCCTCGATCTGCGCTATCACTTCGGTCACTAGTGCGGGGGCGCAGCCGGGGGATTCCCTGTGCCATGGGCCGCCGCGGTGGCAGCCTACGCGGCGGCGCTCAGTTAAGCAGCCGCCCCAGCAGTACGCTGACGGCGTTTTCCACCCGCAGGATGCGCGGCCCGAGGGATACCTGCCGACAGCCGGCCGCCAGCAGTTTTTCCACCTCCCAGGCGATGAAGCCTCCCTCCGGGCCCACCATCAGCAGGCGTGGCCGCGAGTCCCCGCCGGTGGGGCAGGGGGGGGCTTCGCCGGGATGTGCCAGCAGGCCTTCCCGGCCCGCGATCAGCCCAGGCAGCCGGTCCTCGACAAAGGGGCGAAAACGCCGGTGCAGGCTCAGGTGGGGCAAGCGGGTGTCCCGCGCCTGTTCGGCACCCTGCAGAAAGTAGTCGCGAACCGTGTCCTGCTGCAGCACGGGTGTCTGCCAGTAGCTCTTTTCCACCCGGTAGCTGTGGATCAGGTGCAGTTCCTCGACCCCGAACTCGGCGGCGCTGCGCAGCAGGCGGCGCAGCATCTTCGGGCGCGGCAGGGCGACCACCAGAACCACCGGCAGCCGCAGTGGCGGTGGCTGATCCAGTGTGACCTGAAGCAGGGCGTGGTCGTCTTCCAGGGCGAGGATCTCGGCGCTGCCCAGCTGGCCGTTGATTTCACCCACCCGCAGGCTGTCCCCCGGGCTGGCCCGGTGAACCTCGCGCAAGTGCTGAAGCTGTCGACCCGTGACGCGCAGCTGGCCCGCATCGTTGCAGGCGCCGGGCTGGAACAGCAGGACGTTCATCTGGCGCGTGTCTAGCCGGCCCAGAGATCGTATTCGTCGGCGCCGGTGACCTCGGCCTCGACGAAATCCCCGGGTTGCAGGTCGGTCACGCCGTCCAGGTAGACCTTGCCGTCGATTTCCGGGGCATCGGCGGTGGAGCGGCCGATGGCACCTTCCTCATCGACTTCGTCAATCAGAATCTCGATGCGCTGACCGATCTTGGCCTGCAACTTGTCGGCACTGATCTGCTGCTGCAGGGCCATGAAGCGCTCCCAGCGCTCCTGCTTGACCTCTTCCGGTACCGGGTCCGGCAGCTCGTTGGCGGGGGCACCGGCGACCGGGGAGTACTGGAAGCAGCCGACGCGGTCGAGTTGCGCTTCCTCGAGGAAGTCCAGTGACTGCTGGAATTCCGCCTCGGTCTCGCCGGGGAAGCCGACGATAAAGGTGCTGCGCAGGGTGATCTCGGGGCAGATCTCCCGCCAGCGGCGAATCCGCTCCAGGGATTTTTCCGCCGCCGCGGGGCGCTTCATGCGCTTGAGCACCGAAGGGCTGCCGTGCTGGAAGGGGATGTCCAGGTAGGGCAGGATCTTGCCCTCGGCCATCAGCGGCACGATGTGATCGACATGCGGGTAGGGGTAGACGTAGTGCAGGCGCACCCAGATGCCCAGCTCGCCGAGTCCCTCGCAGAGGGCCTGCATGCTGGTTTTCATCGGCCGGCCGTTCCAGAAACCGGTGCGGTATTTGAGGTCAACGCCGTAGGCACTGGTGTCCTGGGAGATCACCAGCAGCTCGCGGACGCCGGCGCGCACCAGGCCTTCGGCTTCGCCCATGACCTCGCCAATCGGGCGGCTGACCAGGTCCCCGCGCATTTGCGGGATGATGCAGAAGCTGCAGCGGTGGTTGCAGCCCTCGGAAATCTTCAGGTAGGCGTAGTGGCGCGGCGTGAGCTTCACCCCCTGGGGCGGTACCAGATCGACGTAGGGGTCGTGAGTCGGTGCGTGGGGCACATACTGGTGTACTGCGCCAACGACCTCCTCGTAGGCCGCCGGCCCGGTGACGCTGAGCACTTTCGGGTGTAGCTGGCGAATGGTTTCGGCATCGTTGCCCTTGCCCATGCAGCCGGTCACGATAACCTTGCCGTTTTCGCTGATCGCCTCGCCGATGGCATCCAGGGATTCCTGCTTGGCGCTGTCGATAAAGCCGCAGGTATTGACAACTACCAGCTCGGCATCCTGGTAGCTGGGGACAATCTCGTAGCCGTCCAGCTTCAGCTGGGTGAGAATACGCTCGGAATCGACGAGGGCCTTGGGGCAGCCGAGGCTGACGAAGCCGACCTTGTTGCTGGACATGGGAATACCTGTGGGTGCGGGGCGGATTGATCAAAAGGTCGCCGATTATACAGGTCGCCGGGACCGGAAAGAACCAGAGGAGTGAGACAGTCATGTTGACCGCGAGTGAGCTAATGCGCCGGCCGGAGGCCATTGTCCTCGATTGCCGCTTCAGTCTCGCCGACCCCGGTGCCGGTGAGCGGGCCTGGCGCGAGGGGCATATTCCGGGCGCCCATTACCTGCACCTGGAGCGTGACCTCTCGGGCCCTGTGGCAACGCACGGCGGTCGGCACCCCCTGCCCGACCCCGCAGCCCTGGCGACTCGACTGGCGGCCCTGGGCATCGGTCGCGACAGCGAGGTGGTGGTTTACGACGACCAGCGCTTCGCCTTTGCCGCGCGTTGCTGGTGGCTGCTGCGTGCCCTCGGCTACCGCCCGCCGGCGCTGCTGGACGGTGGCTATGCCGCCTGGCTGGCTGCCGGGGGGGCGGTGGAGAGCGCTGCCGCAGCGTCCGCTGACACAGCGACCCGCGCCTGTGCGGTGCCGGCGGTCGAGGGTTATCGGGGGGTGTGTGACCGGGAGCAACTGATAGCGCTTCAGGCACAGTCAGCCACGCTGGTGGATGCCCGGGAGGAGCGGCGTTACCTGGGGCTGGAGGAGCCCATCGATCCGGTGGCCGGGCATATTCCCGGGGCGCTCAACCGACCCTGGCAGGCAGTTACTGACGCCGGGGGCTTCCTGCGCAGTGACGCCGAGCTGCGTGCACACTTTGGGGGCTTGCTGGAGCGGAAACCGCTGGTGGCTTACTGCGGTTCGGGGGTGACCGCCTGCGTGGACCTGTTTGCGCTGGATCGCCTGGGTCGCAGCGACGCCCTGCTGTACCCGGGCAGCTGGTCGGACTGGTGCAGTTACCTGGATTCAGAAAGGGGCGGGTGAGCAGCCCTCCAGCCACTCGTCGGTGACCGGGTGACGCAGGCCGAGCCGGGTGGCGTGCAGCATCAAGCGCGGCGCCATGCGGAATGCCTCGGCGTGGGCGTACATGTCACAGCCCAGGATCGGGTGGCCCAGCTCGCGCATGTGGATGCGCAGCTGGTGAGAGCGTCCCGTTACCGGCATCAATTGCACCCGGCTGTAGTTGCCGTGACTCTCCAGCAGTTCGTACCAGGTCAGGGCCGCCTTGCCCTGCTGGTGGCAGACCTTCTGCAGTGGTCGCCGTGGCCAGTCGGCGATCAGGGGCAGGTCGACCTGCCCCTCGCCTGTGGCGGGTACGCCGAATACCAGGGCCTCGTAGGTCTTGAACACCTCGCGCTGTTGGAATTGCCGGCTGATGTCGGCATGCGCTTCGCGGGTCAGTGGCACCACCATGATGCCCGAGGTATCCAGGTCCAGCCGGTGCACGATGCTCGCTGTGGGGTGGGTTTGCTGCAGGCGGCTGATCAGGCTGTCATGGTTGCGCGGGTGACGGCCGGGTACGCTCAGCAGCAGGTCGGGTTTGCGCACCAACAGCAGGTGTTCGTCCTCGTGGAGGATCTCGATCGGCTCGCGGCTGTGGGGCACCAGGTAGGGGGTGCTTTCAATATGCATGGAGAGCAATGGTAATGACAATCGACAGGCTGCAACAGCGTCTGCGCAAGATTCTTCCGGGAGCACGGCTGGAGCCGGTGTCGCTTGACGCACCCCGTGCCCTCGATCTCTGGTTGTTGAACGCAGACTACCCCCAGGGCGAGCTGACAGCGGAGCAGGCGGCGCGGGTCATGGACAACCCGCTCTACTGGGTTTTCTGCTGGGCCTCCGGGCGGGTGCTGGCCCGCTGGTTACTGGAGCACCCGGACTGGGTGCGCGGCCGCCGGGTGCTGGATTTTGGCTGCGGATCGGGGGTGGTGGCGATCGCCGCCGCGCTGGCCGGGGCGGACGAGGTGCTTGCCTGCGATATCGACCCCGATGCCCGGGATGCGACGGCCGCCAATGCGGCGCTGAACGGCGTCGAGCTGAAGCTGGTCGCGGATTTCGCCGATGTGACGGGGGCGGTGGACCTGCTGATTGCCGCCGATGTGCTCTACGACCGCGCCAACCTGGACTGGCTGGAACGTTTCCGCCAGCGGGCGGACTGGGTATTGCTGGCGGACTCTCGGGTGAAGGACTTCAGCGCGCCAGGCTATCGCCAGCTCGCTGCGCGGGAGTCCTGTACCCTGCCGGACCTGGATGAATCCGCCACCTTTCGGGACGTGCGGATTTATCTCGGGTCCGGCGCGTCCTTGCCCAGGGCGCGCTGATAGGCGGCGATGGTGCGCGGCAGGCCCAGGCTGAGGGCGTCCACGGTCAGGGCGTGACCGATCGAGACCTCCAGCAGCCCCGGTATCGCGCTGGCGAAGGGCGGCAGGTTGTGCAGGTCGAGGTCGTGCCCCGCATTGATGCCCAGGCCCGCATCCAGGGCCGCCTCGGCGGCTGTCGCGAACTGCCTCAAAACGGCGTCCACATCCTCCCCACTGGCATGCGCACGGGCCCAGGCCTCGGTGTAGAGCTCGATGCGGTCCGCGCCCACCTGCGCCGCCAGACGAATCTGTTCCGGGTCCGGATCCATGAACAGGCTGGTGCGGATACCCAGGGACTTCAGTTCTTCCACCAGCGGGGCGACACGGTCGCCCTCGCGTTGCAGATCGAAGCCGTGGTCCGAGGTCAGCTGCTGGTCGCCGTCGGGGACCAGGGTGCACTGGGCGGGGCGGATTTCACGCACCAGTTGCATAAAGCCGGGGTAGTCGCCAACGCCCGCGCGGTCGCTGCGCCGGGGGCCGGCCATCGGGTTACCCTCGATGTTGAACTCCACCTCGAGCATGGCTGCCAGGTCAAAGCAGTCGCTGGCGCGGATGTGCCGCTGGTCCGGCCGCGGATGTACCGTGATGCCGTCGGCACCGGCGTCGATGCAGAGGCGGGCGTGGTGGGGAATATCCGGGTTGCGGGTGTCCCGAGAGTTGCGGATCAGGGCGATTTTGTTGAGGTTGACGCTGAGAGCGATCATCACAGGCCCACGCGTTCAATACTGCGAATGATCACCGGCTCTACCGGTACGTTCGCGTGCCCCTCGACCTCTGCGGTCGGGCTGGTGGCAATGTAGTCGACAATCGACATGCCCGCCACGACTTCGCCAAAGACAGTATAGCCCTCGCGGCCGGGGGTCCAGTCCAGTTGCAGGTTGTCCCGCTGGTTGATGAAGAACTGGGCGGTGGCGGAGTCCGGGTCATTCATGCGCGCCATGGCAATGGTGCCCCGGGTGTTGTGCAGGCGGTTGCGCGACTCGTTCTGGATCGGTGTGCCGGTGGGCTTCTCGCTCATGTCGGGGAGCAGTCCGCCGCCCTGGATCATGAAGTCGGGAATCACCCGGTGGAAAATGGTGCCGTTGTAATGGCCCGCCTCCACGTAGTCGAGGAAATTGGCGACCGTGATTGGTGCCTTGTCCGGGAGCAGGCGCAGGGTGATATCGCCTTCGTCGGTACGGATGACCACCAGCGGGTAGGGCTGGCTGGTCTCGCTGGCGTGGGTGGGCAGGCTCAAGCTTGTCAGCAGCAACAGGCCCAGCAGGATTCGACGACGCATGCAGAGTACTCCGGTTCAGGCCCAGCCGTCATAGCGGCGGCGCTTGGGCCACAGCCGCGGAACGACCAGGGTGATGATGACGCCCAGCAGGACCGCGAGGGAGCCGTCCATGAAGGTATTGGTGCGCAGGCTTTCCTGAAGGCGCAGGTTCTCCGCCGCCAGGACGTCCACCTGGGAGCGCAGCTTCTCGGCTTCCTCCGCCAGCCGCCGGTTGTCGGCGTCGAGCTGCAGCGATTTGCCGGAAATCTGTCGCAGCTGGGCCAGCTCCTCCATTACCGCGCGCAGGGTCTCTTCGCCGTCTGCCCCCTCCCGGGGCAGGTTGCCCCACAGCGCATGCATCTCGGCCACCTCATCGGCGAGTCGCTTGTTTTCAGACTCCAGTTGAGCGACCTGTTGCTGTGCCTCGGCGAGCTGCACCGAGGCCGGAGGCTCCTCCATCAAAAACCGCTCCGGCATCCAGCCGCGGGTGCCGTCCTCCAGTGTCACCGCCACCCACTCGCCGTCGGCGGAGCGTTCGCCCGCCTGGACCGGCGTGCCGGACGCCAGGCCGCGATGCACGACGTCGTGCTCATCGCCGGCGCCGCTGCGGACCTGTACATACAGGGTGTCGCGGACATAGCGGGTATCTTGCGCGGCGCTGGGCAGCGCCACCAGGGCGGTTAGCAGGGCGCATAAAAATGGCAGGCGCACGTGGAGAGTCCTCGTCAATGGAAGGCGGATATCGGGCATGCTCAGGGCAGCACGCGCTTGTAGGGTTTGACCACGACCCGGCGGAATACGCCGGCGTCGACGTAAGGGTCGGCGTCCGCCCAGGCGGTGGCGGCCTCCAGGCTGTCGAACTCGGCGATGATCAGGCTGCCGGTAAAGCCCGCGTCGCCCGGGTCCTCGGTGTCGAGGGCCGGGTGCGGGCCCGCAACCAGCAGGCGCCCCTCGTCGACCAGCGCCTGGATCCGCGCCAGATGGGCGGGGCGCGCCTGCTGACGCAAGGGCAGGCTGTTGTCGACGTCGTCGCAGAGTATCGCGTAAAGCATGAATCGGGTCCTGTCAGGAGTCGCTGGCGGTATCTTCCTTGAGATGCGGAGCCACCAGCCAGGCAGTCAATACGGTGAGGAGCAGGGTGAAGCCGATCGCCGAGTACAGCTTGTAGCTGACCCAGTCGGCTTCACTCCAGGTGTAGGCAACCACCAGGTTGAGGGTGCCGACGATGGCAAAGTGCGCTGTCCACAGCAGGTTCAGCCGCAGCCACACAGATTTTGGCAACTGTATCTGCCCGCCGAGGGTGCGCTCCATCAGGTTGCGCTGACCGATGAACTGCGAGGCGCCGAAGACCAGGGCCAGGGCCCAGTTGAAAATGGTCGGCTTCCACTGGATGAACAGTTCATTGCGCAACAGCAGGGTGGCGGCGCCGAAAGCGAGTACTGCTACGCCAGTCCACAGGCTGCGCTTGTCGAGCTTGCGGTTTACTGCGAAGGTGATCAGCAGCTGCAGCAGAGTGGCCAGCATGAGCACGGCAGTGGCGCTGAAAATGCCGTCGATCGTGTGTTGCCAGTCGCCCAGGCTGACGGTGTCGCCGTCCATCTGGTAGACGATGAAAAACAGAGCAATGGGAATGAATTCGGCAAGTTGTTTCATGGCAGACCTGTTGGAGCCCCGTGTTACCATGCCGCTTTGCCCGCAGGAGGCCGCGGTGCACCGCCGGCAGGACGGGCGGTAGCCCGCCAGTGTAGTGCACTGCGGGAAGCAGAGCAAAGCGGAGACGCTAACATCGTGCTTGTCGATTTCCACACCCATACCACCGCTTCGGACGGTGCGCTGTCACCCGCGGACCTGGTGCAGCGCGCCCTTGTGCGCGGCGTGAGCCAGCTGGCGATTACCGATCACGACACCGTGGCGGGCTACCGCGCGGCCGTGGCAAGCCGCGCGCTTGCAAGCGGTGAGCTGCACCTGGTGCCCGGGGTGGAGCTGTCCTGCCAGTGGTCGGGGGTCAACGTGCACGTGGTTGGCCTGAACCTGGATGTCGATCATCCGGTGCTGGCCGCGGGCCTGTCCCGGCAGGCGGAGGCGCGTCAGGAGCGGGCCGCGGTGATTGCCCGGCGGCTCGAGAAACTGGGCCTGTCCGGTGCCCTGGAGGGGGCCCGTGCGGCCGCCGGTGACAGCCAGATCGGCCGGCCGCACTTCGCCGCCTGGATGGTCGCGCAGGGCCATGTGGCGGAGCCCTCGGTGGCCTTCGACCGCTACCTGGGCCGCGGCAAGCCGGGGGACGTAAAGGCCTTCTGGCCGGTCCTGGAGGAGGTGGTCGGCTGGATCGTCGCCGCAGGTGGCGTGGCCGTGTTGGCGCACCCCTTGAAATACCGCTTGACCCGCACTCGGCTGGAGCGTCTGACCGCGGATTTTCGCGCTGCCGGCGGCGCTGCGGTGGAAGTGCTCAGTGGACGCCAGTTGCCCAACGAAGGGCGCGAGTTGCGCGAGCTGGCCAGGCGGCAACAGCTGGCGGTCTCGCTGGGCAGTGATTTTCATCAGGAACAGTCGTGGGCTGCCGACCTGGGTGTCGAGCCCCGCCATCTGGAGGGGCTGCGGGGCGTCTGGGAACGCTGGCAGGCCCCCGAGCAGGAGAGTTGTACATGAGTCAGTTTTTCCAGATCCATCCCGAGACGCCCCAGGCCCGTCTGGTGCGCCAGGCGGTGGATATCATCCGCCAGGGTGGGGTGGTGGTCTATCCCACCGATTCCGCCTATGCCCTGGGTTGCCACCTGGGCGACAAGCAGGCGGTGGACCGCATTCGTCGCATCCGGCGCCTGGATGACCGCCACAATTTTACTCTGGTCTGCCGGGACCTCTCGGAGATCGGCACCTACGCCCGGGTCAACAACACCGACTTTCGCCTGCTCAAGAACAACACCCCCGGACCCTATACCTTTATTCTCCAGGCCACGTCGGAAGTTCCGCGGCGCCTGCAGCAGGCCAAGCGCAAGACGGTGGGGGTGCGCGTGCCGGACAATGCCATTGCCCAGGCGCTGCTGGCCGAGCTGGGAGAGCCGCTGATGAGCGTGACCCTGATTCTCCCGGGCGACGACCTGCCACTGACCGATCCCTGGGATATCCGCAACCTGCTCGAGCACCAGGTGGATCTGATTATCGACGGTGGTTTCTGTGGCCTGGAGCCGACCACCGTGGTGGATCTGGCGGGTGACGTGCCCGAGATCACCCGCGAGGGCAAGGGAGACGTGGCGCCCTTCCTGCCCTGAGGGGTATACTGCGCGAATTATGACCACAGGCAGCTCCGTGACCGATTCCTCCTCTCCCAATCCCGCCCGCCCCGAGCAGGGCGAGATGCCCTTTGCGGTGGTCATGGGCAAGGCGATCACCGAGCTGCCCAAGGATCTGTATATACCGCCCCAGGCACTCGAGGTCTTTCTGGAGGCCTTCGAGGGGCCGCTGGACCTGTTGCTCTACCTGATCCGTCGCCAGAACCTGGATATTCTGGAAATCGACGTCTCGGAAATCACCGAGCAGTACATGCGCTATGTCGAGCTGATGGACGCGCTGCAGTTCGAGCTGGCGGCGGAGTACCTGCTGATGGCGGCCATGCTGGCGGAGATCAAGTCGCGCATGCTTTTGCCGCGCTCCGAGATGGTCGACGACGAGGAAGAAGACCCGAGGGCGCAGTTGATCCGGCGCCTGCAGGAATACGAGCGCTACAAGAAAGCCGCCGAGGAAATCGACGAGCTGCCCAGGCTGGGGCGGGATACCTGGGCGGGCAGTGCGGAGCCGCCGGATCTGGAGCGCGCCAGGCCGCACCCGGAGGTGGAGATGCGCGAGCTGCTGCTGGCACTGAGTGAAGTGCTGCGCCGGGCCGACATGTTCGAGAGTCACCACATCCAGCGCGAGGCCCTGTCCACCCGGGAACGCATGTCCGAGGTGTTGGAGCGCCTGGTGGGACGCCAGTTCGTACCTTTCGTATCCCTGTTTTCCGAGCGGGAAGGGCGCCTCGGGGTGGTAGTGACCTTCCTCGCGGTTCTCGAGCTGATCAAGGAGTCGCTGGTGGAAATCGTGCAGACCGAGTCCTTCGGTCCCATTCACGTCAAGGCAAGGGTGGAGTAGATGCCCTTCGAACAGGACAGCAGCACGCTGGTGCAGATTGTCGAGGGCGCCCTGCTGGCGGCCGGGAAGCCCCTGGCCGTACAGCAGCTGGCGGAGCTTTTTGAAGAGGCGGAGCGCCCCTCCAATGCTGATATCCGGGAAGCCCTGGCGGCGGTGAGTGAGCGCTGCGCCGGGCGTGGCTTCGAACTGGTGGAAGTCGCCAGTGGCTACCGCTTCCAGGTGCGCCAGTCCCTGGCACCCTGGGTGGGGCGGCTGTGGCAGGAGCGCCCCCAGAAGTACTCGCGGGCGCTGCTCGAGACCCTGGCACTGATCGCCTATCGACAGCCGATTACCCGCGGCGAGATCGAGGAGATTCGCGGCGTGGCCGTCAGCTCCAACATCATCAAGACCCTCCAGGAGCGCGAGTGGGTGCGGGTCGTGGGGCACCGCGATGTCCCCGGCCGCCCGGCGATGTACGCCACCACGCGGCAGTTCCTGGATTATTTCAACCTGCGCAACCTCGATCAGTTGCCCCCCCTGGCGGAGATACGTGACCTGGAAACCCTGAATGCCGAACTCGGCTTTGCCGATGCCGCCGCCGCCCAAGCCGAGGCTGCCGTTAGCGGGCAGCCTGACGCTGAGTCCTCTCTGGGGGACAGTGAACTGACCGAGCCGACTCCCGACAGTGCGGACGAGGAGGCTTTCGCTGCCGGGGAGAGCCCTGCGGATACTGCTCACCCCGAATCGGGAGCGAAGCATTGAGCCGCCGTCATGTCACACCCGCCGGCGCCGAAGCCGCGGATAGCGGGTCGCGCCAACAGCCCGGGGAAAAGCTGCAAAAAGTGCTGGCGCGGACCGGCCTTGGCTCCCGTCGTGAGATGGAGCGCTGGATCGAGGAAGGCCGGGTCAGTGTCGACGGGCATCCGGCCACACTGGGTGACCGGGTGGATGAGCGCGCGCGTATTGCCATCGACGGCAAGCCCCTGGAGCGGGCGCCGGCGCGGGAGACCCGCTGCATTCTCTATCACAAGCCGACCGGGGAAGTGTGCAGCCGCCGCGATCCCCAGGGTCGACGCACGGTGTTCGAGCGACTGCCAAAGCTGAAGAAAGGACGCTGGATTTCCATCGGTCGCCTGGACTACAACACCTCGGGCCTGCTGCTGTTCACCACCGACGGCGAGCTGGCCAACTCCCTGATGCATCCGTCCGCCAATATCGAGCGGGAATACCTGGTGCGGGTGATGGGCCAGGTGGAGCCCGAGATGCTTGAGCGCCTGGTCAACGGGGTCGAGCTGGAGGATGGCGTGGCCCGCTTCACCGACATCCAGGACGGCGGTGGCGACGGCATCAATCACTGGTTCTACGTGGTGATCATGGAGGGGCGCAACCGCGAGGTGCGCCGGCTCTGGGAGTCCCAGGGGCTGACGGTTTCCCGTCTCAAGCGTGTGCGTTACGGCGAGGTGTTCATTCCCTCCCGGGTCAAGCAGGGCCAGTGGACCGAGCTCGACCCCAAGGAGGTGAAGAGCCTCTACCGCATGGCCGGCCTCAAGGAGAAAAAGTTGCAGCGGGGCTCGGTCAAGGAAAAAGAGGTGATGGAGCGCCAGTTTGCCAAGCGCAAGGCGCCGGCCGCTGCCGGCCGCCGCAGCACCTCGCGTCCGAAGGCGGGCGGGCCACGCCGACGCGGTTAGCCGCACCGCCCACTGGGGCCCGGCAATCTGTACCAGCGGCGGTCTTCTCTCCGCCGCACTTCTGCTTTTCCCCTGGATCTTCTACGCTTTGCTGTCGATCGGTCAGCAATAACAAGGAGAGCGAGTATGGCGGAATCGGCAGAGCTTCAGGTTATCAGTACGGACGTGGTGTTCGGGGAGGGCCCGCGCTGGCGCGAGGGCTGGCTGTACTTTTCCGACATGCGCGGTGGCGCGGTTAAGCGCATCCGCCCCGATGGCTTGCAGGAAGTGGTTTTCAGCGTGCCCGGGCGTCCTTCCGGGCTCGGCTGGCTGCCCGATGGCACCCTCCTGCTGGTGTCGATGAACGACCACAGCTTGTTGCGCTATCGCGATGGGGCGCTGCAGGAAGTCGCCGATCTGTCCCCCTGGTGCACCGGTCCCGCCAACGACATGGTGGTCGATCGCCATGGGCACGCCTTCGTCGGCAATATGGGCTTCGATTACGAAAAGGGCGAGGCCATGCGCGCGGCCGTGCTGTTGCGGGTCGATCCCGACGGTCGGGTCACGGTGGCGGCGGAGGACCTGATCTGCCCCAATGGCATGGCGATCACCGCTGATGGACGCACGCTTGTGGTCGGGCAGAGCGGTTCCCGGGAGCTGGCGGCCTTCGACCTCGCCGAAGACGGCTCCCTGTCCAACCGCCAGGTCTATGCCACTCTGCCCGAGGGGGCGGTCAGCGACGGCCTGTGCCTGGATGCGCGGGACAACGTCTGGGTGGCCTCGCCGATGACTCACGAGTTTCTGCACATGCAGCGGGGCTCCGACACTGTCCTGCAGCGTATCGGCACGGGCGCCCGCCACGCCATCGCCTGTATGCTGGGCGGCGATGACCGGCGCACCCTGTTCTGTATGACGGCCGCGTCGCTGCATGTTTCTGGCGAGCCCGCCGAGATAGACGGTCGGGTGGAGAGTGTCCGGGTGGTGGAACCCGGGGCGGGCTGGCCCTAAAGCGGAGTGTTCGGGCTCCCCGGCCCCGTGGGGCTCTGAGGGTCCGGTTGCTACTGCGCGTCCAGGGCCTGGCCGGTCATCCCGACGCTGTCATCACCCATCAGGTAGAGGTAGGCGGGCAGGATCTCGTCCGGGGAGGGGTTGCGTGTTGGATCCTCCGCCGGGTACGCACTGCGCCGCATGGCAGTATTGGTGGCGCCGGGGTTGAGGCTGTTGACCCGAACGCGCGAGGTATTCTCCAGCTCGTCCGCCAGTACCTGCATCAGCCCTTCGGTGGCGAACTTCGACACCGCATAGGCGCCCCAGTAGGCGCGCCCCCGGCGCCCCACGCCGGAGGAGGTAAACACCACCGAGGCCTGGGGGGCCTGCTCCAGCAATGGCAGCAAAGTGCGCGTGAGCAGGAAAGCTGCGTTCACATTGACCTGCATGACCTCCTGCCAGGCCGACAAGCTGCTGTTGGCAATTGGCCGCCGCTCGCCCAGCAGACTGGCGTTGTGCAGCAGGCCGTCGAGCCGTCCGAAGGTCTCGCCGATGGCGCTGGCCAGTTGTTCGCAGTCCTGCTCGGTCGCCGTGGTCAGGTCCAGAGGAAACAGTGCCGGCTGGGCGCCGCCAGCACTCTCGATGGCGTCGTAGACGGCTTCCAGTTTTTCCACCGTGCGGCCCAGCAGAATCAGCGTCGCGCCGCGGGCGGCGAAGGCGAGGGCGGCGGCGCGGCCGATGCCGTCGCCGGCACCGGTGACCAAAATCACCTTGTCGCGGAGCAGGTCGTCGGGAGCTTGGTAGTCCTGGGGGCGCATGCGGGCGTCTCCTGTTGTCATGCCAGGTCGGGAAGGATGAGCGGTGTCAGCTCGGTGCTGTCGCGGACCTCGGCGTCCGCGCCCCAGCTGCCGGGGTCGTCTCCGGGTTCGATATAGCCGTAGCGGGCGGCGATGGTGAACAGTCCGGCGCGGCGGCCGGCCTCGATGTCCCTGAGGTGGTCGCCGACATAAATGCTTTCAGCCGGGTTCACGCCGAGCTGGCTGCAGTTCAGCCACAGCGGCTCGGGGTGTGGTTTGCGCTGGCTGACATCGTCCGGGCACACCAGGCTGCCCAGGGCCGGCTGTAGATCCAGTCGGGCCATCAGGGGCTCGGCGTAGGCCCGGGGCTTATTGGTGGAGACGCCCCAGGGAATGCCGCGTTCGCCGAGTGCGCGCAGCAGATTCTCGATCCCGGGGTAGGGCCTGGCGGTGGTGCCCAGTACCTCGCCGTAGAGCTCCAGCAGACGCAGGCGGCGCGTCTCGAAGTCGGCATCGTCTTCGGTCAGGTCGAGGGCCAGGCTGACCAGGGCGCGGGCGCCGTTGGAGACACTGGCCCGGATGCGCTGGTTGGGCAGCGGCGGCAGGTCGTGTTCCGCGCGCAGGGTCTGTACCACGGTGACAAACTCGTCCGCGGTATCCACCAGGGTGCCGTCGAGGTCGAAGATCACCGCGGCAGGGGGCTGCGGCATGGCTCGCGTCATGCGGCCTGCTCCGGCTTGATTGCGCGCACCATGTAATTCACATCCACATCCCGCGGGTTGAGGCGGTAGCGCCGCGTAATCGGGTTGTAGGTGAGCCCGGTCATCCCGGTGAGTTCCAGGCCCGCGGCGCGCAGCCAGGCGGCCAGCTCCGAAGGCTTGATGAACTTGCGGTACTCGTGGGTGCCGGCAGGTAGCAGCTTGAGGATGTACTCGGCACCGACAATCGCGAAGGCGAAGGCCTTGGGGTTGCGGTTGATAGTAGAGAAATACAGCGAGGCCCCCGGTCTGGCGAGCTCGGCGCAGGCGGCGACAACGGCAGCCGGGTCGGGGACGTGCTCAAGCATCTCCAGGCAGCAGACGATGTCGAAATGTCCGGGCAGCTCCGCCGCCAGGTCCTCCGCGGTGCTCTGGCGATAGTCCACCTCGACCCCGGACTCCAGCTGGTGGATGCGCGCCACGGCGAGGGGCGCTTCGCCCATGTCGATGCCGGTAACGCTGGCGCCGCGCTGGGCCATGGCTTCCGCCAGCAGGCCGCCGCCACAGCCGACGTCGAGTAGCTGGCTGTCCGCCACGGGCGAGTGCTCGTCTATCCAGTTGGCGCGCAGGGGGTTGATCTCGTGCAGGGGGCGGAACTCGCTGTTGCGGTCCCACCAACGGGAGGCCAGGGCCTCGAACTTGGCGATCTCCTGGGGGTCGACGTTGGCCTGGGCGGTCATGTGCGGTCTCCTGTTGCGGCAATCCGTTGCTGCCAGTCGCGGCAGCGCTGTTGCAGGGCGTCCCAGTCGAGCGTCAGCAGGCGGCGCTCTTCCAGCAGCAGTTCACCGTCCACCCAGCAGTGGCTCACCTGGCTGCCGTTGCAGGCGTACACCAGCTGCGACAGGGGGTGGTGCACCGGCTGGGTCTCCGGTCCGGAGAGATCGACGGCGACCAGATCGGCCGCCTTGCCGGGCTCAATGCTGCCGACGCGCTCGTCCAGGCCGAGGGCGCGTGCGCCGCCCAGGGTCGCCATTTCCAGTACCTTTGCCGCGGGGAGGGCGGCGGGATCCTCGCGCTGCAGTTTCGCCAGTAGGGCGGCACTGTGCATCTCCCCGAACAGGCTGAGGTCGTTGTTGCTGGCAGCGCCATCGGTACCCAGGGCCACATTGACCCCGGCGGCCTGCAGCTGGCCCACGGGGCAGACACCCGAGGCCAGCTTCATGTTGGACTGGGGGCAGTGGATGACCTGGGCACCGGCTGCCGCGAGCAGGGCGATATCCTGGTCGCCGAGGTCGGTCATGTGCACACACTGGGTGCGCGGGCCGAGCAGGCCCAGGCGATTCAGGGTATCCAGCGGGCGCTCGCCGCAGCGCTCCACCGCCTGCAGTACCTCGCCGCGGGTTTCGTGCAGGTGGATATGCACCGGCAGGTCCAGCTCGGCGGCGAGTACCGCAATGCGGGATAGGGTTTCCTCGCCCACCGTGTAGGGGGCGTGGGGGCCGAAGACCACGCTGATGCGCTCGTGGTGCTTGTAGTCGTCGCGCAGGGCCAGACCTTTGCGCAGGTACTCCTCCGGGCCGCTGCCCCAGGCGGTGGGAAAGTCAAAGACGGGGAAGGCCAGCTGGCAGCGCAGCCCCGTGTCCTGGGCCACCCGGGCGGTTTCCTCGGGAAAGAAATACATGTCGGAGAACGTGGTAGTGCCGGCGCGCAGCATCTCTGCCATGGCCAGCAGGCTGCCGTCGCGGACAAATTCGGCGCTGACGTGGGCTTGCTCGGCGGGCCAGATGTGTTCCTGCAGCCAGGGCATCAGCGGGTAGTCATCGGCATAGCCGCGCAGCAGGCTCATGGCAGCGTGGCCATGGGCATTCACCAGGCCTGGAATCATCGCGTGTTCGGGTAGCTCGACTTCCCGGGAGGCTGACAGTGTGCGGGCCTGGTGCGTGGGCAGCAGGGCGACGATACGTCCCTGATGGATAACCACGCTGTGATTTTCCAGTATCTGGCCCTCGGGCAGTACGGGGATGATCCAGCGGGGGTGCAGCAGGCTGTCGGGGTGTTCGGGCAGTTCGCTCATGGACTCTCTTGGCTGGTGGTGCCGACAGGGGCGCCAGTATAACCGGATTTGCCGGGCACTTCCCTCGGCGGGCAAAGGCATGGCGGCTGCAGCGCCGATTCCGTATAATTCCCGGTTTACGTCGGCATCGGTGGCAGCGCCCGTGAGGGCCTCGCAACGGGTCGGTTTTGCGCCTCCCCCGGAGGCGGACCGCGTTTGTCGTCTTCAGTGTAAGGAAGCCAGACTACATGGGTGAGCTAGCCAGGGAAATCCTTCCCGTCAATATCGAGGACGAGCTCAAGCAGTCCTATCTGGACTACGCCATGAGCGTGATCGTGGGGCGTGCCCTGCCGGATGTGCGGGATGGTCTCAAACCGGTACACCGGCGCGTCCTGTTCGCCATGAACGAACTCAACAATGACTGGAACAAGGGCTACAAGAAGTCGGCCCGCGTGGTCGGTGATGTCATCGGTAAATATCACCCCCACGGGGACTCCGCGGTCTACGACACCATTGTGCGCCTGGCCCAGCCCTTCTCGATGCGCTACACCCTGGTCGATGGTCAGGGCAACTTCGGCTCCATCGACGGCGACTCCGCCGCGGCCATGCGCTACACCGAGATCCGCATGCGCAAGATCTCCCATGCCATGCTGGCGGACCTCGACAAGGAAACGGTGGATTTCGTCGACAACTACGACGGCACCGAGCGTATTCCGGCAGTGCTGCCCACCCGCGTGCCCAATCTGCTGGTCAATGGCTCCTCGGGTATTGCCGTGGGGATGGCGACGAATATCCCGCCGCACAACCTGCGCGAGGTGGTCAGCGGCTGCCTGGCCCTGCTGACGGACCCGGACATCACGGTCGACGAGTTGATGGAGCACATCCCCGGGCCGGACTTCCCCACCGCCGGCATCATCAACGGTCGTGCCGGGATTATCCAGGCCTACCGCACCGGTCGCGGGCGTATCTACCTGCGTGCCCGGGCGGAGGTCATCCACGAGGAAAAGAAAGGCCGGGATGTCATCATCATCCACGAGATTCCCTACCAGCTGAACAAGGCGCGCCTGATTGAGCGCATCGCCGAGCTGGTCAAGGAAAAGAAGATCGAGGGCATTTCCGAACTGCGCGACGAGTCCGACAAGGACGGTTTGCGGGTGGTCATCGAGCTGCGTCGCGGTGAGATGGGCGATGTGGTTCTGAACAACCTGTACGCGCAGACCGCGCTGCAGTCGGTGTTCGGGATCAACATGGTGGCCCTGGTGGACGGCCAGCCCAAGGTGCTGAATCTCAAGCAGATGCTCGAGGCCTTCATTCGCCACCGTCGCGAGGTGGTTACCCGGCGCACTGTCTACCTGCTGCGCAAGGCCCGGGAGCGCGGGCACATTCTGGAGGGCCTGGCAGTGGCCCTGGCCAACATCGACCGGGTGATCGAGCTGATCAAGGCCTCTCCCAATCCGGCCCAGGCCCGCGAGCAGTTGATTGCCCAGCCCTGGCTGCCGGGCGAGGTCACCGCGATGCTGGAGCGCGCCGGTGAGGACGCCTGCCGCCCCGACGAGCTGGAGCCGCAGTACGGCCTGCGCGAGGGGCACTATCACCTGTCGCCGGCCCAGGCCCAGGCCATCCTCGAGCTGCGCCTGCACCGCCTGACCGGCCTGGAGCACGAGAAGCTGATCAACGAGTACGAAGAGAAGCTCAAGGAGATCTCCGACTACCTGGACATCCTCTCCGACCCGGAGCGCCTCAAGCTGGTGATTCGCGAGGAGCTGGAGGAAATTGCCACCGAGTTCGGCGACGATCGCATCACCGAGATCACGGCTTCGCAGCACGACCTGACGGTGGAGGACCTGATTACCGAGGAAGACCGGGTGGTGACCATTTCCCACCTGGGCTATGCCAAGACCCAGCCACTGTCCGACTACCAGGCGCAGAAGCGCGGCGGCATGGGCAAGTCCGCCACCTCGGTCAAGGACGAGGACTTCGTCGAGCACCTGCTGATTGCCAGCACCCACGCGACCATTCTGTGTTTCACCAACCTGGGCAAGGTCTACTGGCTCAAGGTCTACCAGATTCCTCTCGCGGGTCGCAATTCCCGCGGGCGCCCGATGGTCAACCTGCTGCCCCTGGACGAGGGCGAGCGCATCACCTCGATCCTGCAGGTCAACGACTACACCCCGGGCTGGTTCATCTTCATGGCCACCGCCGGCGGTACCGTGAAGAAAACCAGCCTGGCGGATTTCTCCCGTCCGCGCAGCGTGGGTCTGCGCGCCATCGAACTGGAGGAAGAGGATATCCTGATCGGCACGGCGCTCACCGACGGCGCCTGTGACGTGATGCTGTTCTCCAGCGAGGGCAAGGCGGTGCGCTTCCACGAGGAGCATGTGCGTGCCATGGGTCGCACCGCCCGCGGTGTGCGCGGCATCCGGCTGGGGGAGGGGCATCAGCTGATCTCCCTGATTGTGCCCCGCGAGGGCGGCCGCGTGCTCACCGTCAGTGAAAACGGCTACGGCAAGCGCACCGAGATGGCCGACTTCCCCACCAAGGGGCGCGGCACCATGGGGGTCATTGCCATGGCCACCACCGAGCGCAACGGGCGCCTGGTGGGTGCCACCCAGGTCTTCGACGGCGACGAGCTGATGCTGATTTCCAACCAGGGCACGCTGGTGCGGACCCGGGCGGAAGAGGTCTCCATCCTCAGCCGCAATACCCAGGGGGTTCGGGTCATTCGCACGCGGCCGGACGAGTTCCTGGTGGGTGTGGAGCGGGTGGCCGAGCCCGAGGATGACGAGGCCGGCGCCGGCGCGCACGATGATGTGAGCGATGACGCCGCTGCCGCACCCGAAAACGACGATTAACCCAGTTGCTACTGTTGAGGAATCACCCTTCATGACCCGCTGCTACAACTTTTGTGCCGGACCCGCGGCCCTGCCCGAACCCGTGCTGGAAACCGCCCGCGATGAGCTGCTGGACTGGCACGGCAGGGGCCTCTCCCTGATGGAGATGAGCCACCGCAGCCCGGAAGTGGTGGGCGTCGCCCAGCGCGCCGAGGCCACCCTGCGGGAACTGCTGGGTATCAGTGACGACTACGCGGTCCTGTTCCTGCAGGGCGGTGCCAGCACTCAGTTTGCCGCCATTCCCCTTAATCTGGTGGGCGAGGGGCAGACAGCCGACTACGTCAACACCGGGCAGTGGTCGAAAAAGGCGATTGCCGAAGCCAAGCGTTTCGGCAAGGTCAATGTTGCCGCCAGCTCCGCGGACACCAACTTCAGCACCATTCCCCCGCAGGCTACCTGGCAACAGACGCCCGGGGCGGCCTACCTGCACTACACCCCGAATGAAACCATTGGCGGGGTGGAGTACCACTGGGTTCCCGAGGCCGAGGCGCCCCTGGTGGTGGATATGTCCTCCACGATTCTCTCGCGGCCCATCGACGTGTCCCGCTTCGGGGTCATTTACGCGGGGGCGCAGAAAAACATCGGGCCGGCGGGTCTGACCCTGGTGATCGTGCGCCGCGACCTGCTGGGGCGCGCCCAGTCATCCTGCCCGACCATGCTGGACTGGAAGGTCGCCGCCGACAGTGACTCGATGTACAACACGCCGCCGACCTTCGCCCTGTATCTCGCCGGACTGGTTTTCGACTGGTTGAAGGACCTCGGCGGCCTGTCGGCGATGGAGGCGATCAACCGGCGCAAGGCGGAGAAGCTCTACGCGGCGATCGATGGCAGTGATTTCTACGCCAACCCGGTCGAGTTGCCCAGCCGGTCGCTGATGAACGTGCCCTTTACGCTCGCGGATGACAGCCTGGACAAGACCTTCCTCAAGGAGTCGGAGGCTGCCGGCCTGCTCAATCTCTCCGGCCACCGCTCGGTGGGCGGCATGCGCGCTAGCATCTATAACGCGGTCAGCGAGGAGGCAGTGGATGCCCTGATCGCCTTCATGCGCGACTTCGAACAGCGCTACGGCTGAGCGGGCGGGCCGGGTTTATGACGGATACCAGGGATCTGCAGCAGGTCAGGGATGACATCGACGCGGTTGATCAGGAGATACAGCGCCTGATCAACCGCCGCGCCGAGTGTGCCCAGCGGGTGGCCGAAATCAAGCTGGCCGAGGTGCTGGCGGCACAGGAGCGGGGTGAGGATCCAGGGGAGGTCGTGTACTACCGCCCCGAACGGGAAGCCCAGGTGCTGCAGCGAATCAAGGCGCGCAATACCGGGCCCCTGGACGCCGCCACCGTGGCGCATATCTTTCGCGAGGTGATGTCCGCCTGCCTGGCCCTGGAGCGCCCCCTGCAGGTGGCCTACCTGGGGCCGGAGGGGACCTTTACCCAGGCGGCGGCCCTCAAACATTTCGGGCACGCGGCGCTATGCGTCAGTCAGCCGACCATCGACGCGGTCTTCGCACAGGTGGAGTCGGGGGAATGCAACTACGGTGTGGTCCCGGTGGAGAACTCCACCGAAGGCATGGTCAGCCACACACTGGACAACTTCATGGATTCGCCGCTGAAAATCGCCGGCGAAGTGGAAATGCGTATTTCGCACCACTTGCTGGTGGCGCCCGGTACCGGCGCGGAGCAGGTGACCCGTATCTGTGCCCACCAGCAGGCGCTGGCCCAGTGCCGCAACTGGCTGGATCGCCACTGGCCCGGGGTGGAGCGCGAAGCGGTGAGCAGCAATGGCGAAGCCGCGCGGCTGGCGGCCCACACGCCGGGTGTGGCGGCGGTCGCGGGTGACATGGCGGCGGAGTGGTACCACCTGGACCGCCTGGCCGAGCATATCGAGGACTACCCGGACAACACCACCCGCTTCCTGGTGGTCGGGCGCGAGGAAGTACCTCCGAGTGGTCGCGACAAGACCTCCCTGATTGTCTCCAGCCGCAACCGGCCGGGGGCACTGTTCGACCTGTTGGACCCCTTCCGTCGCGCCGGGGTCAGCCTGACCCGTATCGATACCCGCCCGTCGCGCACTGAAAAATGGGCCTATGTCTTCTTTATTGAGTTCGAAGGGCACACGCAGGACGACACGATTCGCGGCATCGTCGCCGAGCTCGAGGAGCAGTCCATTCTGCTCAAGCCCCTGGGATCCTATCCGCGGGCCGTGCTGTGAGGGCGGCCAGCGAGGAAAGCAGCGCCCCGACGGTCGTCATCGCGGGCCTCGGCTTGATCGGCGGCTCCCTCGCCGCCAGCCTGAAGGCGACCGGCTTCTGTCAGCGCTGTCTGGGTTGGGGGCATCGCGAAGCCTCCCTGGCCCGGGGAGTGGAACTGGGTATCATCGATGACTACACACTGGACCTGGATGAGGCCCTGGCCGAGGCCGATATCCTGGTGCTGGCGACGCCGACCCTGGTGGCCGAGGCTCTGCTGAGGGAGATATTGCCCAGTTTGCGCGAGCGACCGCGGCCTCCGGTGATCACCGACGTGGCCAGCGTCAAGGGCAACCTGTGGCACGCCGCCCGCGCGGCCTGGGGCGACCGGCACCCGCCGCGGCTGGTGCTGGCGCATCCAATTGCCGGTTCCGAGCGCAGCGGCGTGGATGCCGCCAATGCCCAGTTGTTCGTCAATCACCGGGTGATCCTGACCCCCGACGCCGACAATGATCCGGCGGCGGTGGCCCTCGTCCGCGCGATGTGGGCCAGTACCGGTGCCGAGGTGGTGGACATGGCGGTGGAGGCGCACGATCGGGTGCTTGCGGCCACCAGCCACCTGCCCCATGTTCTGGCTTACGCCCTGGTGGATGCGCTGGCGTCGAGTGATGCCAGTGAGGACATCTTCCGCTTTGCCGCGGGCGGCTTCCGCGACTTCACCCGCATTGCTTCCTCGGACCCGGTCATGTGGCGGGATATAGCCATTGCCAACGCGCCGGCCCTGCTGCAGTCGATCGATCGATTCAGTGAGCACCTGAAGGCAGTGCGAGGTGCGATTGAGCGCGCGGACGCGGACGCGCTCCACGACACCTTTACCCGGGCCAAGTCGGCCCGTGACGAATTTTCCAGGCTGCTGGCGTCCCGCGGCCAGTCTTGAGCCTGACAGCATCCCATAGAGAGAGACCTGTGATGGAATTCCAGTTAATGCCCGGCGGTGTGATCAGTGGCGAGGCGCGGGTCCCGGGGGACAAGTCGATCTCCCACCGCTCGATCATGCTCGGTGCGATTGCCGAGGGCACCACCCGTATCAGCGGCTTTCTCGAGGGCGAGGATGCCCTGGCCACGGTGGCGGCTTTCCGCGCCATGGGTGTGGTCATCGAGGGCCCCGAGGATGGCGAAGTGACCGTCCGCGGCGTGGGGCTGCACGGTCTGCGTGCACCGGATGCCGCACTGGACATGGGCAACTCGGGTACCAGTATTCGCCTCCTTTCCGGCCTGCTGGCGGGGCAGTCCTTCGATGTCGAACTGACCGGCGACGTGTCCCTGTGCAAGCGCCCGATGGGTCGTGTGATGGACCCCCTGCGCCTGATGGGGGCGCGCATTGAGGGCACCGCGACGGGCACACCGCCCCTGCGTATCCAGGGTGGTACCCCGTTGCGGGGAATTCACTACGATCTGCCCATGGCCAGTGCCCAGGTGAAATCCTGCGTGCTGCTGGCAGGCCTGTATGCCGAGGGCCGCACCTCGGTGACCGAACCCGCGCCGACCCGCGACCACACCGAGCGCATGCTGGGCGGCTTTGGTTGCCCGGTCAGCGTGGAGGAGGGTGTGATTGCCGTCACCGGCGGCAGTAGCCTGACGGCGACCGAAATCGACGTGCCCGCGGATATCTCCTCGGCGGCCTTTTTCCTTGTGGCGGCGAGCATCGCGCCCGGCTCGGACCTGCTGCTGACCCACGTGGGGATCAATCCGACCCGGATCGGCGTGATCAATATTCTGCGCGCCATGGGCGCCGACCTGACCCTGAAGAATGAGCGCACGGTCGGCGGCGAGCCGGTCGCCGACATTCGGGTACGCTACGCGCCCCTGCGCGGTATCGAGATTCCCGCCGAGCAGGTGCCCCTGGCGATTGATGAATTCCCGGCGCTTTTTGTGGCTGCCGCCTGTGCCGAGGGCACCACGGTGCTGCGCGGGGCGGAGGAACTCCGGGTCAAGGAGAGCGACCGCATCGCCGCCATGGCCGAGGGACTTTCCACCCTGGGCGTGCGCAATGAGGTGCTGGAGGACGGCATTGTCATCGAGGGCGGACGCCTCGGCGGCGGCGAGATACACACTTACCACGATCATCGCATCGCCATGTCCTTTGCCATCGCCGCCCTGCGGGCGGAGGAGGAGATCCGCATTCTCGACTGCGACCATGTCGCCACTTCCTTCCCCGGTTTTGATGCCCTGGCCCGGGGACTCGGGCTGCAGATCACCGCGAGGGCGGAATGAATCGGGCGCAGGTTCCGGTGATCGCGGTAGACGGCCCCAGTGGCGCCGGCAAGGGCACGCTCTGCCACCGTCTCGCCCGCGCCCTGGACTGGCACCTGCTGGACAGCGGCGCCCTGTACCGCGTCACCGGCCAGGCCTGTGTCCTGGACGGTATCGACTGGGCGGATCACGACGCGGTCACGGAGGTGGCACGTCATCTGCAGGTGGCTTTTGAGACCGCCCCCACCGGTGAGGTCCTGGTGACCTATCGCGGTCGGGATATCAGCCGCGCGATCCGCACCGAGGAGGGCGGTCGCGGCGCCTCTACCGTGGCGGCGATTCCCGCCGTACGCGAGGCCCTGCTGGCGCGACAGCGTGAGTTCCGCCAGCCCCCCGGGCTGGTCGCCGACGGTCGCGACATGGGCACCGTGGTCTTCCCGGATGCGCCGCTCAAGGTCTTCCTGACCGCGAGCGCGGAGGAGCGCGCCCGGCGCCGATACCTGCAGTTGCTCGAAAAGGGAGAAAATGTTAGTCTCCCGCGCCTTCTCGAGGACATCGAGGAGCGCGACGCGCGCGATAGAAGCCGTGCCGTGGCGCCCCTGATGCCCGCCGAGGATGCCGTCGTTATCGACAGCAGTCAGCTGCCCATCGAGGATGTTTTCGATCGTGTTATGGCGACTGCCCGAGAGCGGGGCCTGGTGTAATGCAAGTTTGTTTCCGGTCGTGGCCGATGCCAGTTGCGGTGCGATCGGGATATTTGATGGTATGACCCGCGTCTGCTGGCGGCGCGGCAAGGTGGGCAACCGCCGTAATCACTTTTACAGGTAATGTCTAATGAGCGAATCTTTCGCTGAACTCTTTGAAGAGAGCTTGAAGACCGTCGAGATGGAGCCGGGCAGTATTGTCACCGGCGTCGTCATCGACATAGATAACGAGTGGGTCACCGTCCATGCCGGCCTGAAGTCGGAAGGCGTGATTCCTCGTGCCCAGTTCGTCGATTCCGCAGGCAACTGCGATCTGAGCATCGGCGATGAAGTCCAGGTGGCCCTGGAAACCGTGGAAGACGGTTTCGGCGAGACCCGCCTGTCCCGCGAGAAGGCCAAGCGCGCCGAGTCCTGGAAGGAGCTGGAAGCGGCCTTCGAGGCCGACGAGGTGGTCAAGGGTGTCATCAACGGCAAGGTCAAGGGTGGCTTTACCGTGGATATCAACAGCATCCGCGCCTTCCTGCCCGGTTCGCTGGTGGATGTGCGCCCGGTGCGCGACACCACGCACCTGGAGAACAAGGAACTCGACTTCAAGGTCATCAAGCTCGACCAGAAGCGCAACAACGTGGTGGTATCCCGCCGCGCGGTCATGGAAGAAGCCAACAGCGCCGAGCGCGAAGCCCTGCTGGAATCCCTGCAGGAAGGCATGGCCGTCAAGGGTATCGTCAAGAACCTCACCGACTACGGCGCCTTCGTCGACCTGGGTGGTGTTGACGGTCTGTTGCACATTACCGACATGGCCTGGAAGCGGATCAAGCACCCCTCCGAGATCGTCGAAGTGGGTCAGGAGATCGAGGTCAAGATCCTCAAGTTCGACCGCGAGCGCAACCGCGTGTCCCTGGGTCTCAAGCAACTGGGCGCCGATCCCTGGGTCGACATCACCCAGCGCTACCCGGAAGGCAGCCGCGTCAAGGCGCGGGTCACCAACCTCACCGACTACGGCTGCTTCGCCGAGCTGGAAGAGGGCGTGGAAGGCCTGGTTCACGTCTCCGAAATGGACTGGACCAACAAGAACGTGCATCCCTCCAAGGTTGTCCAGCTGGGCGACGAAGTCGAGGTCATGGTGCTGGATATCGACGAAGACCGTCGCCGCATCTCCCTCGGCATCAAGCAGTGCCAGCAGAACCCCTGGGACGCCTTTGCCGCCTCCTACAGCAAGGGCGACAAGATTGCCGGCACCATCAAGTCGATCACCGACTTCGGCATCTTCATCGGCCTGGAAGGCAACATCGACGGGCTTGTGCACCTCTCCGACATCAGCTGGAACGAAGCGGGTGAAGAAGCGGTACGCAACTACAAGAAGGGCGACGAGATCGAGACGGTCATCCTGTCCATCGACCCCGAGCGCGAGCGCATCTCCCTGGGCATCAAGCAGCTGGAGGATGACTCCTTCTCCGGTTACGTCGGCGAGCACGATCGCGGTGCGATTGTCACCGGTGAAGTGATCGAAGTGGATGCCAAGTCGGTTGTCGTGCGCCTGGCGGACGACGTCGAAGGTCTTCTCAAGGCTTCCGATATCAGCCGCGAGCGCGTGGAAGATGCCCGCAACGTGTACAAGGTCGGCGACAGCGTGGAAGCCAAGATCGTTTCCGTGGATCGCAAGAACCGTACCGTTGGTCTGTCGGTCAAGGCCAAGGACTACCACGACGAGAAAGAGGCCGTGAAGTCGCTGCGCGACCAGGAAGAGTCCCTCTCTCCGGGTACCATTGGCGACCTGATCAAGGCGCAGATGGAGAAGTAATCTCCCCTGGTTCCGGGCGCGCCCAGGTGCGCCCGCAGGCAATCCGGAAAAAGCCCGCGCATGCGGGCTTTTTTCTTTGGAAAATAACAAGTTGCGCTTGACCTTCGGCGCGGTCACAATAGCTCGGAGGGGCACTGTTATCCGCCTGCTCACGGGGGGCCTATGACCAAGAGTGAATTGATAGAGGCGATCGCTGCGCGCCAGAGCCAACTGTCCCACAAGGACGTCGAGCTGGCGGTGAAGACCATACTCGAGCACATGTCGGAAGCCCTGGCGGGCGGCGAACGCATAGAGATTCGCGGCTTCGGCAGTTTTTCCCTGCACTACCGCGAGCCCCGCCGGGGTCGCAACCCCAAGACGGGGGACACCGTGGAGTTGAGCGGCAAATACGTGCCCCATTTCAAGCCTGGCAAGGAACTGCGGGAGCGAGTGAACCTCGGCCTGCAGGGTGGCCTGTGAAAGTTCTGCGTACGCTGGTCTACCTGCTGGTTCTGCTGGCGACCACAGCCGGGGGTGTGTTGTTCGCCCTGCAGAATACCCAGCCCGTCCCCCTCGATCTGCTGGTCTATCAGTTTGCCGAGCGCAGTTTGGCCCTGTGGGTGCTCGCGGCCCTGGGGGTCGGCGGTATCCTCGGTTTACTGGCCTCCGGCCTGATCATTCTCCGCCTGCGCACGCGCCTCGGGGTAGCCCGGCGCAACCTGGCACGCACACAAACCGAACTCGATCGCCTGCGGCTGGGCGGAATCAAGGACAGTGAATAACCTGCTGGGCCTGGCGGTGCTGTTTGCGGCCGTGGCCGCCGGCTGGTGGCTCGGACGGCGCAGTGCGCAGCCCCCCTCCGTAGGCATGCTGCCCGGTCAGTACTACAAGGGCCTAAATTACCTGCTGGATGACCGCCCCGATGGCGCTGTCGATGCCTTCATCAACGCGCTGGAAGTCAACAGCGAGACCCTGGAGACCCACATCGCCCTGGGCAACCTGTTGCGCAAGCGCGGGGAGGTTGATCGCGCCATTCGTATTCACCAGAACCTGCTGGCTCGGCCGAGCTTGCCCCGCGCCCAGGTGCACCAGGCGCATCTGGAGCTGGCCCGGGACTACATCAGCGCCGGTTTGTTTGACCGTGCGGAGCGCCTGCTCAAGGACCTGGTCAGCCATTCGCCGGAGCAGCGACGGGCGAGCCTGCGTTACCTCCTGGAAATTTTCCAGAGCCAGCGGGAGTGGCAGCAGGCCATCGATACCGCCACCGCGTTGCTGCCTCGGCGCGGGCTCCTCGGTGGCGGCGGCGCTGCTGTGCCACTGGGGGCCAATCGGCAGCCGGTCAACGTGGCGCTCGCACACTACCACTGCGAGCTTGCCGATGACTTGAGTGGCGCCGGGCAGCGCGGTGATGCCCGCCGCGAGCTGCAGCGGGCATTGAGTCAGGATCGTCACTGTGTGCGGGCGTCGCTGATGCTGGCCCAGCTGGACTTCGATGACGGTGAGTATCGGCAGGCAATTCGCTGGCTCAAGCGCGTCGGGGAGCAGGACCCGGACCTGCTCGCCGAGGCGGTACCGCAGCTGCGTGCCTGCTACCACGCACTGAATGACGAGCAGTCGCTTTGCGCCTACCTGCAGGACTGCCTGCAGATGCACCCCGGTGTACCGCTGCTGCTGGCCACGACCGAGGAACTGGGGCGGCGTGACGGACCGGCCGCCGCCGCGGCCTTTCTTTCCCACAGTTTGTCGGAGCAGCCCTCGCTGCGGGGCCTGGCCAGATTGCTGCAACTGCAGTTGCGCGTGGTGGGCGAGGGCGCGCGCGAGCAGCTCGAGCAGCTGCGGGCCCTGCTGGACAAATTGACCGTGGAACAGCCCACGTACCGGTGCAGCCACTGTGGCTTTGCCGGCCGGCAGTTGCACTGGTTCTGCCCCGGCTGCAAGCACTGGGGTACGGTGAAGCCACTTCGGGGCGGTCGCACCGAGGCCTTCTAGTCAATGGAACGAGGAATTGTCATGACACCACCTGTGCTGGTCGCACTGGATTTTCCCGATGCTGCCTCCGCACTGGCGCTGGCGGACCGCCTGTCGCCCGAACTGTGCCGGCTGAAGGTCGGCAAAGAGCTGTTCACACGCTGTGGCCCCAGCCTGGTAGAGCAGCTTCAGCAGCGCGGTTTCGAGATATTCCTCGACCTCAAGTTCCACGACATACCCAACACCGTCGCCGGTGCGGTCAGAGCCGCGGCGGAGCTCGGTGTGTGGATGGTCAACGTGCACGCCAGTGGTGGGCGGCGCATGCTGGAAGCGGCCAGAGAAGCGCTCTCAGGCTTCAGCCAGCCGCCCCTGCTGATCGCCGTGACGGTGCTGACCAGCTTTTCCCAGGAGGACCTGAGTGAACTGGGGGAGACCGGGAGTATCGAGGAGCGGGTGTTGCGGCTGGCACGTTTGAGTGCGCAATGCGGTCTGGACGGGGTGGTGTGCTCGGCACTGGAGGCGCCGCTGCTGCGGCGTGAACTGGGGCCGGACTTCCAGCTGGTATCCCCCGGGATCCGGCTGGCGGGAGACAGTGCCGACGATCAGCGTCGCGTGGTGACACCGGCCCGTGCCCTGGAACTCGGTGTCAGTCACCTGGTGATTGGTCGCTCCATCGCCGGCGCGGTCGACCCGCTGGCGGCCCTGCAGCGGGTGCATGCGGAGCTGCAGGTGGCCCCGCACGGTCAAATGTGAGCAAGTGGCGGCAGCTTCCCGTGGGTCTCGCTATACTCCCCGTTGATACGGGTGCGCAAGGATGCGACGACGTAACAAGGAGGCTACACCATGAACCAGTCACTATGTGCAAACAACAAACTCTCCCACGGTGCAATCGCAGGGCTTCTGTCCCTGGTGTTCGCGCTGTTTATCACACTCTCCCCGGTCCCCGGCAAGGCGGAACAGGCGGAGCCACCGCCGCCGGTGCCCCAGGTCAACATCAATACCGCGGACGCCAATACCCTCGCCCAGCAGCTACAGGGCGTCGGTGTTGCGCGGGCGCAGGAAATCATCCGCTATCGCGAGCAGTACGGGCCCTTTGCCAGTATCGAGGAACTGTCGGAGGTGAAGGGCATCGGGCCCGCAACCCTCGAGCGCAATCGTGCGCTGATCACCCTGGAATAGACGTTTCGCATCCGTATCCCCGGGGGGCGTGGCCCCCCGTTTTTGTGTACCCGCTACCCGGAGAATCCTGGCAGCAGACGGGGGGACTGCCGTGCGTGCGGTGGTAACGGGCGCCACGGGTCTGATCGGCCGGGAGTTGACCCGCCAGCTGCTTGTCCGTGGCGATGACGTCATCCCGGTGAGCCGCAACGGGGGCAGTCTGCCCGCAGGGCCAAGGGTGCAGGCGGTTGACCTGGAGCGGGCAAGCATGCCGCGGGAGCTTCTGGCGGGGGTCGATACTCTCTACCACCTTGCCGGCGTGGCTCATCAGCAGGCCAGGGAGGCGCGTTATCAGCGCTTGAATGTGGACGCGACTGTCACCCTGGCCCGCGAGGCCTTGAGCGCGGGTGTGCGTACCTTTGTTTTTGTCAGTAGTGTCAAGGCCATGGGGCCGGCGCGGGATGAACGCCCGCGTGATGAGTCAGACCTCAGTCACTGTGTCGATGCCTACGGTGCCTCGAAACGCGCCGCGGAAGCGGCCTTGTGCGAACTGCTGGATGGCGGCCCCATGCGGCTGGTGATTATCCGCCCGGCCTTGGTCTACGGCGGCCCCTTGCGCGGCAACCTGCGCTGGATGCGTCTGGCCGCCCGCCTCGGTCTGCCCCGGCCCCCCGAACGGGGCGGGCGATCGATGATAGGTTTGGCTGATCTGGTCGATCTTCTCTGCCGTCTGCCGCGGGAGCCGTGGAGCGATGATGCGGCGTCATCTCCCCTGATTGTCACCGATGGCGAGTGTTACAGCAGTCAACGTATCTACGACAGCATGCGTATCGCAGGGGGCCGCAGCCCGCGTCGGGGGCGCGGCAGTCTCGTCTTCTGGTGGCTTGCTGCCCTGGGGCTGGATGTCCTGCTGCGACAGCGGCCAGGAACGCATTTTCGCAAGCTGTTTGGCTGGGAGCGCTACACGTCGAGGCGCCTTCTCGCCTTGGGCGATTGGCGCCCCCGGGAGACGCTGGAGTCGACAGTCGGTGGCGAGACAGGGGCCCCGCGGTGAGTAGCTTGCTGCTGGCACCACTACTGAGTGCGCTCTTGTGCGGCCTGGTCTGGGCTCTGGCCAAGCGCTGGCAGTGGTTGGACCTGCCGAATGGGCGCAGCTCGCATCAGCGGGCCACGCCCCACGGTGGCGGGATCGGTCTGTTGCTGGCCTTTGCGGTATTGGTGCTGGCTCGGGAGGAGCCATGGGCGGGCGACTACCTGGTGCTGCTGGGGCTGTCTCTGGGGCTGATGCTGTTGGGCGCACTGGACGATCGTTGGTCACTCCCCGTGCTTCTCCGGCTGGCAGCCTATGCCGGTGCCTGCCTGGCCCTGGTTTTGTCGGCGCCACATCCCGCGGGTTTCTGGTGGGCCTGGCTGGCGCTGCCGCTAATGCTCTGGCTGGTCAATCTTTACAATTTCATGGACGGTATCGATGGTCTGGCGGCGCTCCAGGCCCTGCTCGCTGCAGCTAGCATCGCCGTGCTGGCCTGGCTTGGCGGGCACGGCGAGTACGCACGCTACTGCGCCCTGCTGGCGGCGTGCATACCGGGCTTCCTGTGCTGGAACTGGCCGCCGGCACGCCTGTTCATGGGCGATGCGGGGAGTATTCCCCTGGGCTTCCTGCTGGGTGGCCTGGCCTGGCTGGGCTGGGTGCAGGAGAGCGTGCCCCCTGGGTGTTGGGCGGTGCTGCTGGCTGTCTTTGTGTCCGACAGTACCTTTACCTTGTTGTCGCGCTGGTACCGGGGCGCACGTATCACAGAGGCGCACCGCGAGCACGCCTACCAGCGTCTGGCGCGCCATTGGGCGTCGCACGCGCGGGTGGACCTGCTGCTGATGGTCATTTATCTGGCCTGGCTGTTGCCCCTTACACTGACGATTTGGTGGCGTCCTGAATTCCAGGCAAGCGTGGTACTTTTAGCCTATTTTCCCCTGTGGTTCGGCATGGTCATCATCCGGCGATTGCCGTAGTATCTTTGCGGGTGCACGCCGGGTTCCTTCAACCCTTCTGGCGTGCCCTGTCGAGTGGGGAGGTTTTTTGCTGAATCGTCTTGGCCATATTGTGCTGCAAGCGATATCCGGGGTCCTGGGAAGTGTGCGTGACGCCCTGGAAAAACTGATAGAGCTGCCGCGCAATATCAAGCAGGCGCTACTGCTCGGTCTCGACATGCTGTTTGTCTCGGCGGCCATGTGGGCCGCCGTGGCCATCCGCCACGGCCACACCCAGATCACCTTCGGGCCGGTGGAAATCTTCTGCGGCGCCTTCACGGTGTTTGCCAGTGCCATCATCTTCCTGCGTCTGGGGCTCTACCGCGCCGTCATCCGCTTCATGGGCCAGCAGGCCATCTGGGCCGTTATCACCGCTGTCAGCTATTCCACACTGGTGCTGGCGGCGTCCGTCTTCCTTACCCAGGCCGCGGTGCCCCGGGCCATGCCCTTCATTTACTGGGGGGTAGCGCTGCTGCTGGTCGGCGGTTCCCGGCTCACGGTCCGCGCCTGGTACCAGGCGCGCCTGCGGGCGAAAAGTCGCAATGTGATCATTTACGGCGCAGGGGAGTCCGGCCGCCAGCTGGTGACTGCCCTGCACCACGGTGAACAGTACCGGGTGGTTGCCTTTGTTGACGACGATCCCCTGCTGCAGCACTCGGTGATCAATGGCCTGCAAGTGGCGCGGCCGGAAGACGTCAAACGCCTGATCAACGAGCACAACATTACCCAGGTCCTGCTGGCGATTCCCTCCGCGTCTGCCGATCGACGGCGTGAGATCATCAACTCCCTGGTGGGCCTTCCGGTACATGTGCGTACCGTGCCGCGGATCAATGAACTGGTCTCGGGCCGCGCCAGTGTCAACCAGATCCAGGATGTCGACCTGGATGACCTGCTCGGACGCGATCCGGTACCGCCGCATCCGGAGCTGATCGATCGCTGTATCACCGACAAGGTGGTCATGGTGACCGGGGCCGGTGGCTCGATTGGCTCCGAGCTTTGCCGCCAGATCCTCACCTCGGGCCCCCGCGAGCTGCTGCTGCTCGACAACTCCGAATTCGCGCTCTACCAGATCGAGCGGGAGCTGCGCGAGCTGAAGCGGGTGACCGGCTCCAGTGTTGACGTCATTGCCTTGCTCGGCACCGTGCAGAATCAGGCGCGGCTGGAAACCATCTACCGCACCTTTGGAGTCCAGACGGTCTATCATGCGGCCGCGTACAAACACGTACCCATGGTGGAGTACAACGTTGCCGAAGGGGTTGCCAATAATGTCTTCGGCACCTGGTATGCGGCCGAGGCCGCGCGCAAGGCGCTAGTGGAAACCTTCGTCCTGATTTCCACGGACAAGGCCGTGCGACCGACCAATGTCATGGGCGCCTCCAAGCGCTTTGCCGAAATGGTGCTGCAATCCCTCGCCGAGCGGGAGTCGGGTACCCGCTTCTGCATGGTCCGATTTGGCAACGTGCTGGGTTCCTCCGGCTCCGTCGTGCCCCTGTTTCGCGAGCAGATTGCCAAGGGCGGGCCGGTCACGGTGACCCACCCCGAGGTTTCGCGTTACTTCATGAGCATTCAGGAAGCGGCGCAACTGGTATTGCAGGCGGGTGCCATGGGCACCGGTGGCGATGTCTTTGTACTGGACATGGGCGAGCCGGTGAAAATTGTCGATCTGGCCAAGCGCATGATCCGGCTCAGCGGTTACGAGATGCGCATGGATCAGCATGCCCAGGATCACATTCAGATCGAGTTCATCGGTCTGCGACCGGGGGAAAAGCTTCGCGAGGAACTCCTGCTCGGCAGTAACGTCACCGGGACCGGTCACCCGATGATCATGCGGGCAGAAGAAGAAGGCCTTTCATACAAGCAGATGAACCGCTACCTGCTGGAGCTGATAGAGTATTGCGATACCATGGACTGTGCCGGTATCACCTCGGTGTTGACGGCCGCGGTGAGCGGCTTCAGCCGGCACGAGACACGCCACGATCATGTGTGGTGCAAGCAGGGCAGGGCCGGTCGGGTCACCTTGGCCAAGCCGAAGGTGCCGGCCGCCGCTGCGGTATCCAATGTCCAGGAGCTGTTTCCGGACAAGCTCTGAATTTTCTCGGGAAATAAATCATGACCGCATACGACGTCTTCAATGGTGACGCCGATGGCATCTGTGCCCTGGTGCAATTGCGCCAGGTCGAACCTCGCGAAGCCCAGCTGGTAACCGGGGTCAAGCGCGATATCAACCTCCTCAAGCGCGTTAGCGCAAACCCCGCCGACTGCGTGACGGTGCTGGATGTCTCCCTCGACAAGAATCGCGAGGATCTGCAGCGCCTGCTCGAGGAGGGCGCCGAGGTATTCTACTGTGACCATCACTACGCCGGCGAGATTCCGGATCACTCGGCCCTGCAGACCCTGATCAACCCTGCACCCGAAGTTTGCACCAGCCTGCTGATCAATGGCCACCTGAAGGGCGCGCGGGCGGCCTGGGCCGTGGTCGGCGCTTTCGGTGACAACCTTCGGGAAAGCGCCCGCCGCGCCGCGGCGCCACTGGGGCTCGACGAGGCCCTGCTGGCGCGCTACGAAGACCTGGGTATCTACATCAATTACAACGGCTATGGCTCCGCGCTGGAGGACCTGCATTTCCGGCCCGAGGAGCTCTACCGCCTGCTGCTGCCCCATGCAGACCCACGGGGCTTCATGGAGGATGGCCGAGAGCACTTCCAGCGGCTGGAACAGGGCTACCAGGCGGACATGGCCGCGGCGGCCTCACTCGCGCCCCTGCACGCCACCGATCATGCGGCCGTGTTCCTGCTTCCGGACGAGCCCTGGGCGCGCCGTGTCAGCGGCGTGTACAGCAACGACCTGGCCAACGAGAATCCCGGCCGCGCCCACGCGGTGGTCACGCACCGTGCCAGCGGCAACTACCAGGTCAGTGTCCGCGCGCCACTGGAAAACCGCGTGGGTGCCGACGAGCTTTGCCGTCAGTTTCCCACCGGGGGCGGCCGTTCGGCGGCGGCGGGTATCAACGAGCTGCCGCCGGAATCCCTGCAGGACTTTGTCGACGCTCTGCTACGCTTCTACCGTTAATCCCCGGGCAGCGGAGGAGCTGCGATGGACTGGGACGATCTCAAGGTGGTGCTGGCGCTGTATCGCCGCGGCTCGGCCCGGGGCGCGGCCCAGGAACTGGGTGTCAGCAATTCCACCGTGACCCGCCGCCTGGATGACCTCGAGCAGCAACTCCGGGCGCGCTTGTTTGACCGCACCCCCGAGGGCTATCGCATCACCGCCGTGGGCGAGGCACTCCTGCCCAGCGCCGAGCATGTCGAGGAGCTGCTGCTGGCAGCGGAACGGCGTATCGCCGGTGGTGATCAGCACCTCGAAGGCAGCATCCGTCTGACCGCGCCGGATGTTGCCGGCATGGGCTTTCTGATCCGTCGCCTCGCGGCCTTCGCCGAGGACTATCCGGGTATCGAACTCGAACTGATGCCCAGCTACGACACCCTGGACCTGAGTCGTCGGGAAGCGGATATCGCGATTCGCGTGCTGCCGGCGGGCAGTCGCCCGCCCGAATACCTGATCGGCCGCTACCTGGCCCCCCTGACGGCCTCTGCTTACGTACACCGCGATCTGCTGAACTCGGCGCATCCGGAAGATATCGCCCACCTGAGCTGGATCGGCAAACACCCGGCCGGCCATGAGGAAACCTGGCTGTCACAGACTGACTTTCCCCAGCTGCCTGTGCGGCACGCCATCATGAACGTCAACCTGCTGGTGGAAGCGGTGCGCTGTCGCATGGGCGTGGCCTTCATGCCCTGCTTTGCCGCCTACGCAGAAGATGAGATTGTGCGCGTACCTGGCGCCTCCATTGTGCACCAGTCCGACATGTGGGTGCTCACCCACAAGGACCTGCGGGTGAGCGCGCGCATGCGTATGCTCCGCGAGGTGATTGCCGAGGAGTTTGCGAAGATTCGTCCACGCCTGGATTCTCGCCTCCGCTGACACCGGCCGAGTGTCGCGGCTCGCGTGCCGCGGACGGGCCCGTGTGTTCAGTGCCGACTGCCGCGCTGCATGCCGCCGGTGAGGGCGATGCGCATGCCGTCCTCCACGCTGATGTCCAGCGCTTTGACCTTGCTCGCCTCGATATACAGTGTGTAGCCGCCAATCTGGTAGCTCATGGGCAGATAGACACCGATCATCCGCTGCTCGCTGTCGGGGAACAGGCTCTGGGCGACCTTGCGCGCGGTGACAAAGCCGATCAACCAGGTGTTTTCCCTGACCTCCACCAGAACCACGGAGTCTGCTTCCTTGCCCTCGTTGAGGGTGAAGGCGCGCATGAAGTCCTTGATCGCGCCGTGTATCGACTTGATCAGGGGAATGCGGTCGAGCAGGCTCTCCCCCGCCTGGATCAGATAGCGGATGACATAGGCCTTGACCAGCAGGCCGATCAGTACCAGCAGGAGAAAGCCCGAGAGCACCCCGAGCCCTTGAAAATAATAGTCATCGGGTATCACCAAGCGAATCAGCTGACCGGCCAGGTTCTCCATCCGGGTCAGCAGCCAGTAGACGAGGTAGAGGGTCAGTGCAACCGGCAGCACCGCCGCGAGCCCCTGCAGGGCCAGGGTGAACAAGCGTTTCATGGTGATCCTCCTGTGGACTGGGGGCAGTGTGCGGGAATCCGCCGGGGCAGGGAAGGGCGGGGTGCCCGTATTTGCAGCGGCCGCGATCATTTGTGGGTATTACGCGCATAATCGGGTAGGGCTAAGCTGGCTCCACCTACCAATGGAGGAGGCAGAACAATGAAATCACGGTTTGTGTTTGCAGCAGCAATCGTTCTTGGCGTCAGTGCCGGGTCGGTGCTCGCCGACAACGATCAGGTAGACCACCGGCGTTGCCAGGCGGCCATCGGTGACGCCCTGGGGGAGAACACCGCGACCCGCCTGTACGATATACGCCACCGGCGCAGCGGCGATCGACTGGTTTTCAAGGCGATTCCACAAGTGGGCGGCAGCCTGATGCTGGATTGCTGGGTCTACCGCAACGGCGGGCTGAGCCTGGTGACGCGTGATGGTCTGGTGCTGCTCGGCCCGCGTGAGGACGAGGCCGAGCAGCTCACCCTGAGCGAGTAAGGTGCGTCAGGACTCGATTTCGTCGACGTCGATCTGTCCGGTGAGGCGTCGGCGAATATGCGACCAGGAAATCCCTACCGCGAGCAGTACCGACAGGAGCGACAGGACCAGCCAGCTGATGACGCCGGGGTTTTCCAGGCTGAGCCAGCCCAGGTCCACAAACAGCCAGATTATCGCGGCAAACAGCGCGGCGCCAAGGAGCACGCCCAGCCAGCCGAGGGACATGAAAGTAGCGCGCAGGTAGATAATCCAGCCAATCAACAGCACCAGGCCGACAATCACCACCAGGGGTTCAAGCCGCAGCCCTTCCTCACCGATCAGCCAGCCGAGGTAGGACCACCCGGTGGGGTTCCAGGTGCCGAACACCAGCAGCAGGGCAAACAGAAGGCGCAGCAGAAAGCTGCTGAAGTCGAAGCTGTGATACATGGCAGGTCCCCGTGAGTTTTGCGCAACGCTAAATCAAAAGCCGGGCAGCGGCAAGGCGCTTGCGCCATCTACGGTGTCCCACCGCCAGTCCAGCAGTCGGGCCAGACGCAGAAAATCCGCGCCGGGCGAGCTTTGCAGCGTGAGCGGCTGGCCGGTCGCGGGATGCGTGAGTGTCAACCCGATACAGGCCAGCATCAGCCGGCGGCAGCCGAGCTGGTCCGCCAGGAAACGGTTGTGGCGGCTCTTGCCGTAGTTGGCATCGCCGAGGATGGGATGGCTGATGTGCTTCATGTGCCGGCGCAGCTGGTGTCGTCGCCCGGTACTCGGCTGGAGTTCCACCAGGGAATAGCGGCTGGTGGGATAGCGATCAACATGTGCGGGCAACTCGACACGCGCGAGGCGCTGCAGCGAGGTCTGAGCCGAGAGATATTGGGCCTTGAGGCGCCTGCCCGGATCGCAATCGTCGACCGGAATCTTGACCGGGTGGTCAATCGCAAGCTGTAGCGGGCAGTAGCCCCGCAGCAGGGCCAGGTAGCGTTTGTCCACTGTCCGGCCAGCAAACTGGGTTGAAAGATTCTGGGCGCCCTCGGCTGACAGGGCGAATACCAGCAGGCCCGAGGTGGGTTTATCCAAACGATGTGCGGGCCAGACCCGCTGACCGATTTGCTGGCGCAGTACTTGTACCGCGAAGCGCGTCTCGTGCCGGTCTATCGGACTGCGGTGCACCAGCAGCCCCGGGGGTTTGTTGATAACCACCAGGCTGTCGTCCTGGTAGACGATGTCCAGTGGGCTCATCGGCGTACCTTGTCGGTTTCCATGCAAAACTTCCCCGCGTCTTTTACTCAGGTTTGGCCCCGGTCGCGGGGCGCTCAGTATACCCCGGTGCCTGGCGCTGCGAGTGCAGATGAGCCGATCGCCCGTTTGCCAGGTGGTGGCAGTCTGTCTACCCTGTGGGTACGCCGTTTTTGTCAGACCACTGTCAAGGAGGTACGTTTATGACTGACCAGCCATTCCTGACCGACGTGAAAACCCTGCGCGAGCGCGCTCGCAAACACATCGAGGAGGGGGCGGTCACGGCTGGCTACGGCGCGAATCGCGAGACCGTTCTCAAGGTCCTGAATGAAGCACTGGCAACCGAGCTGGTGTGTGTATTGCGTTACAAGCGGCACTACTACATGGCGTCGGGGCTCAACGCGCAGGGGGCACAACACGAATTTCTCGAACATGCCCAGGAAGAGCAGGATCACGCCGACCAGCTCGCCGAGCGGATTACCCAGCTCGGCGGTGAGCCTGATTTCAATCCGGACACCCTGACACTGCGCAGCCATGCGGAGTACAAGGAAGGCACATCCGTCACGGACATGATCAAGGAGGATCTGATCGCGGAGCGAATCGCCATCGAATCCTACCGGGAATTCGCGGAGTACCTGGGCAACGACGACCCGGTCACCCGCCGCATGATTGAAGACATCCTGGCGACCGAGGAGGAACACGCAGACGACCTGGCGGGCCTGATCTCACGGATGGATGGTGCCTGATCGCAATTGATGTTTAGTCCCCCGAGCATCAAGCGGACAGGAGCAAGGACGTGAAAGATTTTCCCGCTCTCTGGCATGAGGCTGTCACCACCAGTCTGGGCTTTTTCTGGATGGCGCTGTGGGCTTTTGTTCTGGGCTATGTCATCAGCAGCCTGGTTCAGGTCCTGGTGACCCGGAGGAGAATGCAGCGAGCGATGGGCAAGGATGGTGTGCGCAGTGTTGCCCTGGGGACTGTTTTTGGCTTCCTGTCCAGTTCCTGCAGTTTTTCCGCACTTGCCACGACGCGCGCGATCTTCAACAAGGGGGCCGGCCTGGTCCCTTCCCTGGCTTTCATGCTGGCCTCTACCAATCTGGTCATTGAGCTGGGCATGGTCATCGCCATTTTTCTCGGATGGCAATTCGTGGTCGGTGAATATGTCGGAGGTATCCTGCTGATCCTGGTGACCTGGCTGCTGATTCGTGTCACGCGGCCCCGTCGTCTGGAAGCCCAGGCACGCAGAGAGGCGGATGAGGGCCACGAGGATGGCGACGGTGGTGGTAAAACCTGGAAGGAGAAAGTTACCAGTGCTGAGGGCTGGCAGGAGATTGGTCAAACCTATGTGATGGAATGGCAGATGGTCTGGAAGGATGTTCTGATCGGCTTCACGGTCGCAGGCATCATTTCGGCCATGGTGCCGGCGAGTTTTTTTGAGGCCTTGTTCATGGGGTCAGGTGGCCAAAACGCTGCCAACCCCGGGTTTCTGGCGGTGCTTTCCCAAACGCTGGTGGGGCCCCTGGCTGCCTTCTTCACCTTTATCGGTTCCATGGGCAACATCCCGCTGGCAGCTGTCCTGTTTACTCAGGGCGTATCCTTTGCCGGGGTCATGGCCTTTATCTTTTCCGACCTTGTGGTGCTGCCGGTTCTCCGCATCAATGCCGCCTACTACGGCTGGAAAATGGCGTTCTACATCCTGGGAATTATGCTGGTCGGCATCGTCAGCGTTTCGCTGATACTGCATTACGCTTTCGCTCTGTTCGGCCTGCTGCCAGACTTTAGCGGCCAGGCGGCGGTCAGTGACCGGGAGTTCTTCCAGTGGAACTACCAGAGTGCGCTGAATATTCTCTTCCTGGCGGTGACAGGCGTTCTGGTATGGTTCTGGCGCCAGGGCCGGAAGCTGTCGTCCCACCAGCATGAGCATCATGACCATGATCACGGCGGATCATCGCTGACAGACACGCTGCTGCGAGTACTTGTCTGTGTGGCCCTGATCTGGCTGGCAGGTGGGCTTCTAGTGCCTTTTTTCTGAAGAGTTGAGGCAGATTCGAAGCTGCCTGCGATTTCATCCGTCACACGCGTCTGATCTGCAGCCGCTCCCCGCGGAATTCAATGGTGTCGCCGTGCACAATTTTCTTGCGCCGCTGGGTCTCTACCAGGCCATTGACCAGTACCTGCCCGTCCCCAATGAGCAGTTTGGCTTCGCCACCGGAGGCGACGAGGCCCTCAAACTTGAGGATCTTATAGAGCTCGACGGGTTCTTTGTGGATATCGACGGTTCTCATGGTGGTTTACCTGAAAGGAGACTGACGTCAGAGTCAGCCTGTAGGCGTTGATTTGGCACCAGCTACCAACTACCGCCCAGCCTTCGCATCTCGACGGGCCCTTTTGGTCAGCGGTTTGCCATCGGCACCAACAGTACTTCTCGGCTTCTCACCCTTGGCCGTCTTTGACGCGCGGCTAAGAATGATCAGGCTCAGAGTTTCCTGATCGCGCAATTTGATCGCGTTCTTCTCCAGGGTGTCGAGCTCTTCGAAGCTGTACACGTCATTCTGTAGCTTCTCTATTCTGTTCATAATACTCTCGATCGGATGCCTGTAGGTTTAACGGCCACGACCTGATCTGACAAGTATCCGCTCGGTCAGGCTGGTTCCGGCGGAGTGATCAAGCCGCAGCCGGCTCTTCCCTGGGGTCGACAGGCTCCGTGCCTTCCGACTCGGCCACCCTCGCTTCCAGCGCAGCCACCTTGCGCTGCAACTCGGCGTTCTCTTTCTTCGTTTCGCTGAGCGTCTTCTGCAGGGTGTCGGCGGCTGCGGTCTTCTCCGCCAGCTTCTTCTTGCCGGCATCGAGGTTCTTCTTCATGCGCGCCGGGTCGAATTGCGTGAGCGCCTTGTTCTCCTCGCGCACGGCAGACAGGTCCTTCTGCAGGTTTTTCACGCACTGCTTGAGTTCGGTGATCTCGGCCAGGAGCTTATCGCAGCGATTGTGCAGTTCGCGGCTGCGCTGCTCGGCCTTCTGACTGTCCGTCGCCTTGCCGGTGAGCTCGGTGATGGTTTCCAGTTGCTTGTCGATGGTTGCCTGGAGTGCTGACTCGCGGCTGGTGAGGCGGTCGATCTCGGCGTTCCTGGCGTCGATCTCCTGCTGATACTCGGCGCGGAGGTCGCTTTCGAGTTGCATGATTTTTTCGAGCTTGCTGGCTGTTAGCATAGTGTCCTTGTCGGTGAGTGTGCGGAGTAAACCGCGGGGCAGTTTTGGGGGCGCTCAGCGGATTCGGCGCCATGGATTCCGGGGGGAGAGCAGACGAAAAAAAAGGTTCATCGCGGGTTAGCGTGAAAAAGTAGGAGACGGCGGTAAAACCGGTTAGTTTTGAGTTCGCCAAAACAACAAACCTGACCGACTCACCG
>NZNC01000028.1 GCA_002692965.1 Haliea sp.
TACTGACTACCACAGCGCCAGACGTTCGATAAAAAGCACTTCCGATTCCGGTCGAGTTTTCTGTGACAGCCGTATTTTGGGTTCGTATAGTAGGCTCCAACACAGAATTTTGTCGCTGCCACTGCGCTTAAAGTGGTAAGGAAGACCCCACCTTGCGAAAGCAAACGGGGTAGGTAGTTTCCGGCGTTATTGGAATCTGCTGAATGCGTCCCTTCGGACCTTTATTGACGCAGCGGTCAGTCATGACCGGGTCCATCTTCGAACCATCGCGGTGCCGCATCGTAGGGTATCGCTCTTTCTAACCTCTCCCCCTAGATACGGGGATCTGCTCCATAACTGCTGTTGATGTCAGGGCGCTTGTGCCCTGACGTATCTACAGTTTCTTCAACTCTGCAAACGCACTGGCGGTCAGTGCGTTCTGCTCTTTTCACATAAGGAGGTAAGTCCACTCCAGCCTTTGGCTGGATAACCGTTGGTTTGCACGGGCCAGTTTTCATTCGAAAACACACCGTGTTGTCTAGGGCCAGACACATTCAGGTCAACCGGGATTGGTGTCCCGTGATCGTACCGCTAGGCGGACCTGCGCAGCTTCTGTTGCCAGGTGATCAGAAACACTCACCGAAGGAAACAGCACTATGCGAGACCTGAACTACCAACTGAAACTGTTATGCAAGCACAGCCATGAGGGCAGCTTCGAAACGCGCGTGGGTCGGGAAAGACAGCTCAGCGCCATTGCCAACCAGTTACATGACCTGGGCTTCAGACAACTGAAGGCCACGTCGCTCAAACAAAAGCATGTCCAGGCGCTGGTGGATCAGTGGCTGCAACAAAACCTCTCCCCCGGGACCATCAAGAACCGGATGAGTTGTTTACGCTGGTGGGCTGAGAAGGTGAACAAGCGGGCCGTGGTGGCCAGCGCCAATGACTTCTATGGAATTCCGGACCGGCAGTTCGTGTCCCATGAGAGCAAAGCAAAAGACCTGGCGGAGGAACAGCTCGCTCAGGTCAAGGATGAACACGTACGCATGAGCCTGCGCCTGCAACAGGCCTTCGGATTAAGACGAGAGGAAGCCCTGAAGATCCAGCCCCGCTGGGCGGATCGCGGAGATCACATGCAACTGAAGTCCAGTTGGACCAAGGGCGGCCGGGAACGCACGGTACCCATCCGCACCCCTGAGCAGCGAGCCGTGCTGGAAGAAGCCAAACGACTGGCCGGCCTGGGTTCCCTGATTCCCGGGGGCCGCAACTATATTGAGCAACTGAGAATCTACGAGCGCCACACCGCCAATGCCGGGCTATCGAAAATGCATGGCCTGCGCCATGCCTATGCCCAGCAACGCTACCTGGAACTCACCGGCTGGCAGTCCCCTCATTGCGGTGGACCTTCCAGAGTGCAGCTCACCAAGTCGCAAAGGGATATCGATCAGCGGGTTCGGCTGACTATCAGCGTGGAGCTGGGCCATGTCAGGGAACAGATTACCGCAGTCTACCTGGGCCGATAGCGATGCAAATCCAACCCCGCCTGATACGCCTTCGCGACGCCCCGATCTACTTGGGCATGGACCGCAACCGCTTTAACCGGGAGGTGCGCCCAGCCCTGACCGAAATTGCCATCGGCCGACAGGGCGTCGCCTTCGACCGCCTTGAAATGGATGCCTGGGTGGACCACTATATGCGGTGCAACGGGCGTCCCCCACTGAATCGAGGAGATGAAGTATGGGACGCAATCGAAACTCCGGGCTACGGAACCGGGGCGGGATCTGGCATATCGACAAGCAGGTCCTCGGCCACCGCATTCACGAAAGCACTGGAACGAGTGAACTCAAAGCGGCGGAGCTGATGTTGGCCCGCCGCATTGAGCAGATCAGGCAGGCGTCAGTATTTGGAATACGGCCGGTGCGCATTTTTCGCGAGGCAGCCACGCGCTTCCTTGAGGAGAACACCCACCTCGCTACCATCCGAACCTACGCCTTCCATCTGAAAGAGCTGGACCCCTACATCGGTGAACTGCCGTTGTATCAGGTCCACATGGGCACACTGCAAGCGTATATAGATAGAAGGAAGAAGGAGGGCAAGAAGAACAAGACCGTGAACGGCGCCCTGGCCACGGTACGCAGGGTACTCAACCTGAGTGCCCGGCTGTGGCGCGATGAACACGGTTTGACCTGGCTGGAGTCGGCGCCATTGATCCAGCTGTTGCCGCTGAACGATGCACGGCGCCCCTACCCGCTGAGTTGGGAAGAGCAACACCGGTTGTTCAAGGCGCTGCCGGATCACCTGAGCAGGATGTGTCTGTTCAAGGTAAATACCGGGTGCCGCGACGGCGAGGTCTGTAGCTTGCGGTGGGATTGGGAGATCGATGTGCCGGAACTGGGCACCGCGGTGTTTCTCATTCCAGGAGAGAAGGTCAAGAACCGGGAGGATCGGTTGGTGGTACTGAATCGGGTAGCAAAGTCAGTGATCGAAGGCGTGCGTGGGCAACACCCGGAGCGCGTCTTCACTTACTACGGCCGACCAGTGCGCAGCATCAACAACAATGGCTGGAAGTCGGTTCGGCGCAAGCTGGATATGCCCATCCGTGTGCACGACCTGAAACACACCTTCGGTCGTCGTTTACGCGCGGCAGGAGTGCCATTGGAAACCCGGAAAATATTGCTGGGCCACAGGAACGGCGATATCACCACGCACTATTCAGCGCCGGAGTTGGAGGAACTCATCAAGGCAGCAAACAGGGTGTGTGAAGGAAAGTCCGGCAAAACTCCGGCACTGGTTGTGCTGAGACACAGGACGCTGAGCGCGTCATCGCGCTAAGCATCTGATACAAAAAGGTGGAATTGGTGGGCCGTGCTGGATTCGAACCAGCGACCAATTGGTTAAAAGCCAACTGCTCTACCAACTGAGCTAACGACCCGTAACGAGGTGCGTATACTACGGATCTGGCGGAAAAACTCAAGCGATTTTAGCCACCGTGGGGCGACTTTTTATCACTTTTCGGCGAGAGACACGGGGGACTCAGCAGTAGCGGGTCGGATCGCTCACGCCGGCCGCCAGAAAACCCTCCCGGCGCAGCCGGCAAGCATCGCACCGGCCGCAAGCCAGCCCCGCATCCGTAGCCTGATAGCAGGACACAGTGAGACTGTAGTCGACACCCAGCTTCAGGCCCTCGCGGATGATCTCCCCCTTGCTCATGTGCATGAGGGGAGCCTCCACCCGGAGCTTGCCGCCCTCGACACCGGCGCGGGTGGCGAGGTTGGCCAGGGTCTCGAAGGCAGCCACGAACGCCGGCCGACAATCCGGATAGCCGGAATAGTCCACCGCGTTGACCCCGATAAAGATCGCCTCCGCTCCCAGCACCTCCGCCCAGCCCAGGGCGATCGACAGAAACACCGTATTGCGCGCGGGCACATAAGTAACCGGAATACCCTCGGTCGCCTCCTCGGGGACCGCGATGTCCGGGTCGGTGAGCGCCGAGCCGCCGATGCTGTCGAGATTCAGGCTCACCACCTTGTGCTCGACATCCCCCTGGGCGAGGGATACGCGCTCCGCCGCCGCCAGCTCTGCCCGGTGCCGCTGGCCGTAGTCGAAACTCAGGGTATAACAGGCGTAGCCACGGGCTCGGGCCATCGCCAGGACAGTGGTGGAGTCCAGGCCACCGGAGACCAGGACCACGGCGCGGGGAGTATCAGTGCCCGGGTTCATCGTTCCACAGCAGCTTGTGCAGTTGCAGTTGCAGGCGCACCGGCAGGCGATCGGCGAGAATCCACTCCGCCAGCTCGCGCGCGGGGAGATCGTGGTGAGAGGGAGAAAACAGCACGTCGTCCACCCGCTCCGCCAGGCGGTACTCGTCCAGCTTGAAGCGCGCCCACTCGTAGTCTGCCCGGTCGCAGATCACGAACTTGACCTGGTCGCGGGGATTCAGCTGATCGATATTGGCATAGTCATTGCGATGCGATTCAGCAGAGGCCGGTGTCTTCAAGTCCAGCACCTTGACCACCCGCGGGTCGACCCCGGCGACGCTGAGGGCACCGGAGGTTTCCAGCGACACTTCGTAGCCGGCGTCACACAGGGCTGCGAGCAGCGGCAGGCAGTTTGGCTGCGCCAGGGGCTCACCACCCGTCACAGTGACGTAATGAGCACCATAGCTGCGCACCTCCTCCAGGATGGCGCCCAGCGTGCGCGGCTCACCCCCGCTGAAGGCATAGGCGGTATCGCAGTAAACACAGCGCAGGGGGCAGCCGGTCAGGCGAACGAAGACCGTCGGCAAGCCGACGGTTCGGGTTTCACCCTGCAGGGAATGGAAAATCTCGGTAATTCTCAGGCTGGCGGAAAGGTCCACACGCGTCTCAGTAGTTGTTGCGCAGGAAATCCCGGGCCAGGTTGACGGCACCGCTACCGGAGGACGCATGCTGACTGACCACGCGCTCCAGGAACTCCCGGGCCTTGTCGCGCTCCCCCTTCTCGAAATGCAGCTTGCCGAGCTTGAACAGGGCATCCGGCACTTTCTGGTCCTGCGGATAGAGCTCCAGCAGCAGCGTGAAGGATTGACGTGCCGCCTCGAGGTCTGGTGGACGTGTCACCAGGTGCAGTTCACCCAGCCAGTAATAGGCATTGGGAGCAAACCGACCCGCCGGGTAATCCTGAAGAAATTGCTGGAAAGCACTGACGGCCTGGTCAAACTGCTGGTCGCGCACCAGGTTGTAGGCCGACTGGTAGGCCTCGCGCTCGCCGGACTGCTCTGGAGCTGCTGCGCTCTCCCCGGAGGAAGACGGCCCCACAGCGCTAGCGGCGCCACCAGCAGCGCCCGGATCGGCACCCGCAAGCAGCCCCAGCCGCCGATCCAGGTCGACATAGCGCTCCAGGCTCTGCTCGCGCAGGCTGCGCAGCTCGTGGGCCTGCTCCTCGACGATACCATTGAGGCGCATGACCTCCTGCTGCAGGCGCTGTACGGTCATGAACAACTGACCGACGTTGCCACCACCCGAAGCAGATCCGCCCGATACCGGCCCCGCGGCCCCCTGCGCTGCTGCGCCTCCATCCACCGGGGACGGTGCCTGGGCCTGCTGGGTCGGCGCCGGCGCGCCGCGCACCCCGAAACTGGTCGCCGGATAGCTCCGGGCGGCTTGCGGGGCATAGGGGTCGGGCCGCGATTCCGCGGTGGCCTCGGAGCGCGCCGAGCGCTCGCGCTCGGCTTCGAGGTCGATGTAATCCTGCGCCTGCGCCGACATGTACAGTGGAGCGGCCACCAGGGCCAACCCGCCTGCCAAAAGCGCCTTGCTCAGCTCTCGCATGCCCGGTCCTTCGCGTTCCGCCTTACTTGAGTTCCACGCGCCGGTTCTGGGACCAGTTGGCCTCACCGGATCCATAGGCAACGGGCTGCTCCTCACCGTAGCTCACCGTCTCGATACGGTAGCTGGGGATGCCATTGACCACCATGTAATCGCGAACCGTATTGGCGCGACGCTCACCCAGGGCCATGTTGTACTCCCGGGTACCGCGTTCGTCGGTGTGACCTTCCAGGCGGACAGTGCGGTCATTGGTGCGCAGCAGGGCAATGTGCGCATCCAGGGACTCCTGCGCCTGGGACGTCAGGGTGGAGCTGTCGAATTCGAAATAGAACACGTTGCCGACCCGAGCAACTTCCTCTTCCAGGCGCTGCTGCTCGGCGCGCTCGGAACCGGCCCGTTCGGCGGCGGCCCTTTCGGCTGCTGCCCGTTCTGCGGCCGCACGCGCCGCGGCCTCGGCTGCCGCATCATCGTCACGTGTGCCCTTGCTGGAACAGGCCACCAGGAAAGCCGCTGCAAACAGCAGAGTCAGCATCTTGCCAGCAACAGTCAGTTGTTTCATTGCCTTCGTTTCCTTCATGAGAGTTAAACGCTAGAGACTTGCACCGCCCGCGATAGCCTATTGACCGCGGGGCAGGAATGGCGACCAGGCCGGCTCCCGAACATCGCCTTCCCGGGACGGCAGGCGGAACTTCACCCCACCATCGACGGAAACGGCGGCCAGTATGCCGCGATCCCCGGACTTGGTGGCGTACAATACCATGGAACCATTGGGCGCGATACTGGGGCTCTCGTCGAGATCGGTACTGGTCAATACGAACAGCCGCTTGCTGACCAGGTCCTGCAGGGCGATGTGAAACTGGCCGTCTGACTGGTGTACCACGACCATGCTGCGGCCGTCCTGGGCCAGGCGGGCACGGGCGTTGTAACGGCCCTCGAAAGTCACCCGCTCCGTGTTGCCACTGGCCATGTCATAGCGATAGATCTGCGGCCTGCCGCCGCGGTCTGAAGTGAAATAGATCGAACGGCCATCGGGGGACCAGGTGGGCTCGGTGTCGATGGCGTAGTGCCGAGTGATCCGAGTCAAGGCCTTGCTACCCAGATCCATGACATAGATGTCCGGGCTACCGTCCTTGGAGAGCACCATGGCCATGCGCCGACCGTCCGGGGACCAGGCGGGCGAGCCGTTCAGCCCCTGGAAGTTGGTCAGCTGCTCCCGCGCGCCGGTGGCCAGCTCCTGACGGAAGATCGCCGGTCGACTGGTTTCAAATGACACGTAGGCAATGTGCTTGGCGTCCGGCGACCAGCTGGGCGCCAGCAGCGGCTCGCGGGACTCCAGCAACACCACCGGTCGCGCACCATCGGAGTCGGACATGGTCAGCCGATAGACACTTTTCTCGCCGGGCACCCGCTCCACTGCCACATACAGCAGGCGCGTGGCGAAGGCCCCGCGCACCCCGGTCAGGGTCTCGTAGACTTCATCGGCAACCCGGTGCGACAGCATGCGGGCATCGCGCACATGCCCCTCTTCATAGCCATTCAGGATACGTACCTGGCGATTGACGTCGTAGAGCTCATACTCGATGCGCATCTGGATGCTGTCGGTCACCGACACCCGGCCGATCAGCAGGTACTCGCTGTTGATGGCGCGCCAGTCACGGTAGAAGATCTCCTGTTGGCGCGTGGGCCGGGCCAGCATGTCACCGCGATCCACCGGTGCAAACTGGCCGCTCCGGGCCAAATCGTTCTCAATGACCTGGGCGACGTCTTCGGGCGGGGTGCCCGCGCCGGCCCAGTCAAAGGGCGCCACCGCAATCGCGGTGGGGTTGTCCATCCCCTGGGTGATCTCGATCACCAGCTCGGCGCGTACGCTGTGGGCGAGGAACAGAGCCCAGGCCGTCAGCAGGAACACTCGTATCGCTTTCATCAGTAACGCAGATCCTCGGGTCTGAACACCAGGCGGAATCGCCGGAAATTTCGCTCAAATTCACGCGGGGGGAGGTTCTTCAACTCCGGGAAACTCCCCGCCCGCTCCACCGCCGCTATGGCGGACCGGTCAAAGGCACTGTCGCCGCTGGATCTCAGTACGCTCACACTCACCACATCCCCCGTGGGTATCAGCTGTATGGACAACACCGCCTCCATATTGTTGCGCGCGCTCGGGGGGCGACTCCAGTAGCGTATCACGGTTTGCTGGATCAACGCCGCGTAGCTGGCGGCCAGCCGCTCGCCCTCGGCGGCTGCCTGCTGCGCCGCCGCCCGCTGCGCTGCCTCGGCGCGCTGGCGGGCCTGGGCCTGACGCGTCAGCTCCGCCAGCTCCTGGGGTGTGGGGCCCGGGTCCCGCTGTGGCTTGGGCTCGGGCTTCGGCTCCGGTTTGGGTGCCGGTTTCGGCTCCGGTTTGAGCGCCGGCTTCGGCTCGGGTTTGGGCTCCGGTTTCGGTTGGGGCTTGGGTTTCGGCGTCGGCTTGGGCTCTGGCTTCGGTTCGGGTTTGGGCGCCGGTTTCGGCGCCGGCTTCGGTTCCGGCTTCGGTTCCGGCTTCGGCTCGGGCTTGGCTTGCGGACGGGCGAGATCCGCCGGATCCACCAGGGTTGCGGCTATGACCTTGGGAATCGGCTTGTGGGGCACCACTTCGGGCTCGAAGAAGGACCAGTTGGCGGTAATCGCCACGATCAGCAGACCGTGCAGGGCGAGGGTTGCCAGGGTGGGGCGCAGGACGATCCGCGGCCCCGCCGGGCGGTGGGGGGAAAATAGCTCGCGCAGGTTCACTGGGGCGGCTCGGTCACCAGGCCGACACTGGGCGCTCCCGCCGCCTGCAGCGCCGCCATCAGCGTCACCACCTCGCCATAGGGGACCGCGCGGTCACCCCAGACCAGGACTGGCTTTTCCGGGCTGCGGCGGACCACGGCACCCACTCGCTGGGCCACGGTGGCCAATTCCAGGGCCTGTTTTTCATCCTCGCCCAGATTGAGGAACAGCTGGCCCTGGGCGTCGATGGAAACAATCACCGGCTCGCTGTCCTGGTTTTCCACCGGCTCCGCGTCGGCCTCGGGCAATTCCACCTTGACGCCCTGCATCAGCATCGGTGCCGTCACCATGAAGATGATCAGCAGCACCAGCATCACGTCGATATAGGGAACGACGTTGATCTCCGACATCGCCCCGCGTTTCTTGCGCAGTCTCGCCACGACCGTCTACCCCGCTTTCCGGTCCCGGGCTCGCAGGGCGTAGGCCTGGCGATAGAGAATGCCGGAGAACTCGTCGATGAAGGTGTCGTAGCGGTTGGCGAAATTGTCGACCTTGCTGGAGAAGCGGTTGTAGGCCAACACCGCCGGGATAGCCGCGAACAGACCCATGGCTGTCGCGATCAGGGCCTCGGAGATGCCCGGCGCTACAGTGGCCAGTGTGGCCTGGGTGGCATTGGCCAGCCCGCGGAAGGAGTGCATGATCCCCCACACGGTGCCGAACAGGCCAATGTAGGGGCTGGTCGACCCCACGGAGGCGAGGAAGGCCAGGTGCCTTTCCTGACGCTCCTCCTCCCGCAGGAGCGCCACCCGCATGGCGCGACGCGCACCCTCCACCAGGGACTCGGCGTCCAGGTCTGGCTGCTTGGCCAGGCGGGAGAACTCCTTGAAACCGGCCCGGAACAGGCTCTCCATACCGATGATGGCCTCTCCCTCGGCGCTGCGCTCGTTGCCCTCGCGGTAGAGCTGGGCCAGGTCGATCCCCGACCAGAAGCTCTCCTCGAAGTCGAACATTTCGTCCGCCGCCTCACGGAAGTAGAGGAAGCGCTGCACGATCATGTACCAGGAAACTACCGAGGCCAGCACCAGTAGCAGCATGACCAGCTTCACCGTAAAGCTGGCCTGCAGGATCAATTGAAGTATGCTCAGTTCTTCGTTCAAGCGGGTTCCCCCTGGTGGTTATCGCCCTGCACCGCGCGCAGGGCAGTCAGCATTTCCTGCGGCAAACGCCGCGGTCGCACCCCGTCGCGGGCCACGCAGGCCAAACCGACTTCGGCGCTGGCCAGCTCGTCATCACCGCGCCGCACTGCCTGCTGCAACAGCAGAGACGCACCGCCGATGCGAAGGACGCGCGCCGTGGCACTGAGTGCATCGTCGAGACGGGCCGGGCGCCGGTAGCGAACAGCCACGTCGCGCACCACGAACATGAGATCGTGGCTGAAAATCCAGTCTTTCCCGAAGCCCAGCTGACGCATGAACTCCGTGCGTGCCCGCTCCATGAATTTCAGGTAGTTGACGTAGTAGACAATGCCACCGGCGTCGGTGTCCTCCATGTAGACGCGGACGGGCAGCGAAAATTCCATCGCCGTCACGCCGAATCCTCGGGTGGATCGAAGGGAAGCTCCGGGTCGACAGGCTGTCCGGATGACGCCCCGCCGGTGCTGGCGGGCAAACCGAAGTGCAGATAGGCCGAGCGAGTGACCATGCGCCCCCGCGGTGTGCGAACCATGAAGCCCTGCTGGATCAGGAAGGGCTCCAGCACATCCTCGATAGTCCCGCGCTCCTCGGATATGGCCGCCGCAAGGCTGTCCACCCCCACCGGACCGCCGTCGAACTTTTCAATCATCGCCAGCAGCAGGCGGCGATCCTGATGATCGAAGCCCTGGTGGTCGACACTGAGCATGTCCAGCGCGCGGTCGGCCACCTCGGCGCTGATGTGCCCGTCGGCCTTGACCTCGGCATAGTCCCGCACCCGCCGCAACAGCCGGTTGGCGATACGCGGCGTGCCCCGGGCGCGACGGGCGATCTCACTGGCACCCCGTTCGTCGATATCGATACCCAGGATGGCCGCCGAACGGGCAACGATCTTCGCCAGGTCGGCGACCTGGTAGAACTCCAGGCGCTGCACGATGCCGAAGCGATCCCGCAGGGGGGAAGTCAGCAAGCCGGCCCGGGTGGTCGCACCCACCAGGGTGAAGGGTGGCAGATCCAGCTTGATCGACCGCGCCGCGGGGCCCTCACCGATCATGATGTCCAGCTGGTAGTCCTCCATCGCCGGGTAGAGCACTTCCTCAACGAAGGGGCTCAGGCGATGGATTTCGTCAATGAACAGTACGTCCCCGGGCTCCAGGTTGGTCATCAGGGCGGCGATGTCGCCGGCCTTTTCCAGCACCGGCCCGGAAGTGGTTTTCAGCGACACACCCATTTCCTGGGCTACGATGCTCGCCAGGGTAGTCTTGCCCAGGCCCGGTGGCCCGAAAATCAACGTGTGGTCCAGGGGCTCACCGCGCTGACGGGCGGCCGCGAGGAAGATACTCATCTGTTCGCGCACCGCGGGCTGGCCAATGTACTCGGCCAGGGACTTGGGGCGAATGGCGCGATCCAGGGCCTCCTCGCGCTCGCTGGCGCGGGGGGCAATCAAGCGGTCGGTCTCGATCATCAGGCTTTCACCGCGGCTTTCAGGGCCCGCCGTATCAGTTCCTCACTACTCGCGGCGCCCTCGTCCTGCACCGACGAAACCATGCGCGCCGCCTCCGCCGGCTTGTAGCCGAGCGCGACCAGGGCACCCTCGGCGTCCGCCACGGGGTCGTGGACGGGTGCCGCCGCAGCGCCACTGGCCACTGCCGCCGGGTCGCTGCCCGCCCAGTGACCGATATCGTCCTTGAGGCGGTCGCGCATTTCCACCAGCAGGCGCTCGGCGGTCTTCTTGCCCACCCCGGGAAGCGCCACCAGGGCGGAGAGATCGTCTCGCTGCACACAGCGCGCAAACTCGGCGGCGTCCATGCCCGAGAGGATGGTCAGGGCCAGACGCGGGCCGATGCCGCTGACGCGGATCAGCTGGCGAAACAGATGACGGTCGCGTTCAGCGACAAAGCCAAACAGCTGCTGGGCATCCTCGCGCACCACGAAGTGGGTGATCAGGGTCACCTCGGCGCCGGGCTCCGGCAACTGGAACAGGGTACTCATGGGGACCTGGATATCGTAGCCCACCCCGGCGACATCCACCAGAATGTCCGGGGCCTGCTTGCTGACCAGTGTGCCGCGAATCCTGCCGATCATGCCGGTATCCTGTGCTGCTGTCGGGTTGTCGGGTCAACGCAGGCGCCGGCGACGCACCGCACTGGCCCCGGGAACCTGCATCATACTGTGTTGCGTGTGGGCATGACACAGGGCAGCCGCCAGGGCGTCCGCCGCGTCCTCCTGGGGCGACGCCGGCAGGCGCAGCAGGGTCTTGACCATGTGCTGGACCTGCAACTTGTCGGCCGCCCCGGTCCCCACCACCGCCTGCTTGATCTGCCGCGCGGAGTACTCCGCCACCAGCAGCCCGCGAGCGACGCAGGCCACGATGGCCGCCCCCCGTGCCTGCCCCAGTTTCAGCGCGGAGCCGGCGCTGCGGGCCATGAATACCTGCTCCACCGACAGCTGTTCCGGCCGGAATTCCTCCAGCAGCTGGTTGAGGCTCTGATAGATAATGCCCAGGCGCTCGGGCAGCTCGCCCTCGGGCAGGCGGATCACGCCGCTGGTGACGTAGCGACTGGCACCACCCTCGTGGCGGATGATGCCGAAACCGGTCTTGCGTGAACCGGGGTCGATCCCGAGGATCACCGCCATACCCTGCTCGCCTGTGCTGCTGCCCTTATCTGTACAAATTTACAGTATTCGGGCCCGCGGGAACAGGGGCGCCGGGCAGGCTGGCCCGCCGCGAGGGCGAGTTGTCGTCCTCAGAGCTGGGCGTAGACGTCGTCGGGGATATCGGCGTTGGTATAGACGTTCTGCACGTCGTCGAGATCCTCCAGCATGTCCACCAGGCCCAGCACGGAGGCAGCGCCGTCGGCATCCAGCGGTACGGTCGTGGAGGGCACCATGGTCACCTCGCCGCCAGCAATCTCCAGCCCGGCTTCCTCCAGCGCCGTTTTCACCGCACTGAAGTCCTCCCAGGCGGTGGTCACGTCAATCGAGCCATCCTCGAAGCTTTCCACGTCCTCGGCCCCCGCCTCCAGGGCCACTTCCATCACCTGCTCTTCGTCCGCGCCGGGGGCGAAGGAGATCTGGCCCTTGCGACTGAACAGATAGGCCACGGAACCGTCGGTGCCGAGGTTGCCGCCACGCTTGTTGAAGGCGTGGCGCACTTCCGCCACCGTGCGGTTACGGTTGTCGGTCATCGCCTCCACCAGCACCGCGACCCCACCCGGTGCGTAACCTTCGTAGGTCAACTCCTCCATGTTTTCGGATTCGTTGGTGCCCGCACCCCGGGCGATCGCCCGGTCGATGGTGTCCCGCGTCATGTTGGAGCCGAGGGCCTTGTCCACGGCGGCGCGCAGGCGCGGATTATCCTCCGGAGCCGGCCCTCCACTGCGAGCAGCGATGGTCAGCTCGCGAATCAGCTTGGTGAACATCTTGCCGCGCTTGGCATCCTGCGCCGCCTTGCGATGTTTGATGTTGGCCCATTTGCTGTGTCCCGCCATGGCGTACTTCTCCGTGCTGTCCGTTCTGCCCGCTCAGGCCTCTGCTGGCTTGCTGTCCCCGCCCTCGCGCTGACGCAGGCGGATGTTGAGTTCGCGCAACTGTGCGGCGCCGACTTCCCCGGGGGCGTCGGTCAGGACACAGTGGGCGGTCTGGGTCTTGGGGAAGGCGATCACGTCGCGGATCGACTGGGAACCGGTCATCAGCATCACCAGGCGGTCGAGGCCAAAGGCCAGGCCGCCGTGGGGCGGCGCGCCGTACTGCAGGGCCTGCAGCAGGAAACCGAACTTCTCCGCGGCCTCTTCCTCGTCAATGCCCAGGATACGGAATACCGCATCCTGCATCTCGCGCTGGTGAATACGTACGCTGCCGCCACCCAGCTCGGTGCCGTTGAGCACCATGTCGTAGGCCCGTGACAGGGCTCCCGCCGGGTTGGCCTGCAGCTCCTCGGGCGTGCAGGCGGGTGCGGTAAAGGGGTGGTGCAGCGGCGTCAGGCCGCCCTTACCATCGTCCTCGAACATGGGGAAATCGACCACCCAGAGGGGTGCCCAGCCGTCGCGCACCAGGCCCTGGTCCTGACCCACCTTGATGCGCAGGGCCCCCAGGGCCTCGTTAACCACCGCCGTGCGGTCGGCGCCGAAGAAGATGATGTCGCCATTTTCGGCGCCGAGCCGCTGCATCAGCTGCTCGACCACCGCCTCCGGCATGAACTTGAGGATGGGGGACTGCAGGCCCTCGACGCCCGCAGCGAGGTCATTGACCTTGATCCAGGCCAGCCCCTTGGCGCCGTAAATGCCGACGAAACGGGTGTAATCGTCGATTTCCTTACGGCTGATGCTCGCCCCGCCGGGCACGCGCAGCGCCGCAACGCGACCTTCCGGATCGTCCGCCGGTCCGCGGAAAACCTTGAACTCCACCTGCTGCATCAGGTCGTCGATACTGACCAGCTCGAGGGGGATGCGCAGGTCGGGCTTGTCCGAACCGTAGCGCTCCATGGCCTCGTGCCAGGTCATGTGTGGGAACTCGCCGAGGTCGACGTCCAGCACCTGCTGGAACAGCTGGCGGATCATCCGTTCGCTGATTTCCATGATCGCCGCTTCGTCGAGGAAGGCTGTCTCGATGTCAATCTGGGTAAATTCGGGCTGACGGTCCGCGCGCAGGTCCTCGTCCCGGAAACACTTGGCCACCTGGTAGTAGCGATCAAAGCCTGAGACCATGAGCAGCTGCTTGAACAGCTGGGGCGATTGTGGCAGGGCGAAGAAGTGCCCCGGGTGGGTTCGGCTGGGCACCAGGTAGTCCCTCGCGCCCTCGGGGGTGGCGCGGGTCAGGATCGGCGTCTCGATATCCAGGAAGCCCTCGCCGTCGAGGAAATTGCGCACCGCACTGGTGATCTTGGCCCGCAGGATGAAGCGTTTCTGCATCTCCGGCCGACGCAGGTCCATGTAGCGGTACTGCAGGCGCACATCCTCGCCCACCGCGGTGTGCTCATCCAGCTGGAAGGGCGGCGTCGCCGCGCTATTGAGCACCTCCAGCTCCTTGCCCAGGACCTCGATGGCACCGGTGGGCATGCCCGGGTTGACCGTGCCCTCGCTGCGCGCCCGCACCCGTCCGGTCACTTTGATCACATATTCACTGCGCACCCGGTCGGCCAGCTGGAAGTGCTCGCCGGTGTCCGGATCGAAAACCACCTGCACAATGCCTTCCCGGTCGCGGACATCGAGGAAGATCACGCCACCGTGGTCGCGGCGACGATCCACCCAGCCACAGAGGGTGACAGTCTTTTCAATGTCGGCCGTGCCCAGGGCGCCGCAGTATTGAGTGCGCATAATTTGGATCCATCAGTTGTCGGTGTGACCCCGCGCCGATTGCCGCGGGGTTCGGGGGGGTGTCAGGCGCTGGCGGCTTCCGCACCCTTGCTGCCCGCGCTGGATGCAGAGGCAGTGGCGGACTTGCTCTCAGAGCTGCCCGTGGCCGCGTCACCAGCGAGGTTTTTCTTGGAGCCGCTCTTGAAGTCGGTCTCGTACCAGCCACCACCTTTCAGGCGAAAGGCCGCGGCAGACACCTTCTTTTTCAACGCGGGCTTCCCGCAGGCGGGGCAATCCACCAGCGGTGCATCACTGATCTTCTGCAGGGCCTCATGAAGATGCTCGCAGGCCTGGCACTGGTACTCGTAAATGGGCATGGGTCTCTCGCCTCCCGTGGACAAGAAAAACAGGGCGCGGATTTTACCCCATGGCCGGTATCAGGCCAAGACGAGAGAAACGACCGGCCGCGGGACGGCCGGGCTGCCGCCTCAGGGTATCCCGAGGACACCCCGGCGGGCTTGGGAGGCACCACCGGCGCAGGGCACCGGTGGCACGCCGCATCAGGAGGCGGCGAAGTCCTTCATTTTCTTCAGCGGGCGAACCTTGACCGCCACGCTGGCCGGCTTGGCCGCAAAGGTGGTCTCTTCGCCAGTGAAGGGGTTGATGCCCTTGCGCGCCTTGCGAGCGGGCTTTTTCACCGTGGTGATCTTGAACATGCCCGGCAGGGTGAACTCGCCTACGGCACGCTTCTTGATGCTGCGCTCCACCAGGGATTCCAGCTCGCTCAGCACGTCATTGACCTGCTTCTTGGTCAGTTCGGTACTCTCCGCCAGGCTGGCGACGATCTGGGTTTTGGTCATTTTCTCCTTGATCAGCGGAGCCGCCTTCTTCTTGGCCGGAGCCGCCTTGGTAGCGGCTTTCTTCGCCGGCGCCTTCTTGGCGGGCGTTTTCTTCGCTGCTGCTTTCTTGGTAGCCATGGATATCCAACCTTCCTTTGTGTGCTTGAATTGAGGGAGACGCTTCCAAGCCCGTCTGCAAGCTTCCGCCGACGCGGAACCGCCCTTGCCTGCAGGCTCCTGCCCTGTATAAAACAGGGAAAGCTGCAATACAAGCAGTTTCGCGGCCGCAGGGGCAAATTACCCGAGCCAGCGCGACCGCTACGGCACCAGACAGGCGAAACACCGGCTTGCGCTGTACCGGGCCTGGCTGGGGACGTAAAATGCCCCTCTGTCCAATAAACGGAATGTCAGTCTGCCATGCGCACCAGCCAGTACCTGCTCAGTACCCAGAAGGAAACCCCCGCCGATGCCGAAGTGATCAGCCACCAGCTGATGTTGCGGGCCGGGTTGATCCGCAAGCTGGCCGCGGGCCTCTACACCTGGCTGCCACTGGGCCTGCGCGTGCTGCGCAAGGTAGAGCGCGTGGTGCGGGAGGAGATGGATGCCAGCGGCGCGATCGAGGTCAGCATGCCGGTGGTGCAGCCCGCCGAGCTGTGGCAGGAGTCCGGACGCTGGGAGCAATACGGGCCGGAACTGCTGCGCATACAGGACCGCCACCAGCGGGACTTCTGCCTGGGCCCGACCCACGAGGAGGTGATCACCGACCTGGTGCGCAACGAGGTCAGGAGCTACAAGCAGTTGCCCGTGAACCTCTACCAGATCCAGACCAAGGTGCGCGATGAAATCCGTCCGCGCTTCGGCATCATGCGCGGCCGCGAGTTCCTGATGAAAGATGCCTACTCCTTTCACCTCGACCAGGCCTCCCTGGAGGAGACCTATCAGGTCATGCACCAGGCCTATAGCAAGATCTTCACCCGCCTGGGGCTCGAGTTCCGGCCGGTGATCGCCGACAATGGCAGCATCGGCGGCAGCGGTTCCCACGAATTCCATGTTCTGGCCGGTTCCGGCGAAGATGCCATCGCCTTCAGTGACAGCAGTGACTACGCCGCCAATGTCGAGATGGCCGAGGCACTGCCACCGGCGGGCGAGCGCCCCGCCCCCGGCGAAACCCTGGCGGAAATCCCCACGCCGGGCATCCGCACCATCGAGGCGCTTGCTGCGCAACTGGGTGTACCTGCCAGCCGCACGCTGAAGACCCTGATCGTCGCAGGAGAGGAGCCCGACTCGCTGGTGGCCCTGGTATTGCGCGGCGACCACCAGTTGAACAGCGTGAAAGCAGAAAAACTGCCCGGTGTGGCCAACCCCCTGCGCATGGCCAGCGAGGAGGAAGTGCGCGCAGCCTGTGGCGCCGGCTTTGGCTCACTCGGGCCGGTGGGGCTGTCGCTGCCGGTGATCGCCGACCGCAGCGCCGCGCTGCTGGCGGACTTCAGCTGCGGCGCAAACCGCGACGACATGCACCTGACCGGCGTCAACTGGGAGCGCGACTGCCCCCTGCCCCAGATCGAGGATATCCGCGAGGTGGTCGAGGGGGACCCCAGCCCCGACGGCCAGGGCACGCTGCTGATCCGCCGCGGCATCGAAGTCGGGCACATCTTCCAGCTCGGGCGCAAATACAGCGAGGCCATGCAGGCTTCCGTCCTCGACGAACAGGGCAAGAGCGTGCTGATGACCATGGGCTGCTACGGTATCGGCGTCAGCCGCATCGTCGCCGCTGCGATCGAGCAAAACCACGATGACAACGGCATCATCTGGCCCGATGCCATGGCGCCCTTCCAGCTGGCGATCGTGCCCATCAACATGAACAAGTCTCCCGCCGTCGCCGAGTGCGCCGAGTCCCTTTACCGCAAACTCACCGCCGCCGGCGTCGAAGTATTGCTGGACGATCGCAATGAGCGCCCGGGGGTGAAATTTGCCGACATGGAGCTGATCGGCATTCCCCATCGGCTGGTGATCGGCGAGCGCACCCTCGCGGACGGCAAGCTGGAGTACAAGGGGCGTCGCGACGAGTCCGCGGAAATGATCAGCCGCGACGCCGCGGTGGACGAGCTGCTGCGGCGCCTGGGTCGCTGACGCCGGAGATCGGTAGCGTGAACCTGCGGAGGCGCCGCGCCATCTGCCTCGGGATGGCCGCGCTCCTGCTGCCATCGCTGCTCGCCGCACAGCCCGAGGACCCCGCTGAACGTGCCGCGCTGCGCGCGTTCCTGGACCGCACCATCAACCGCGCCGACAGCTTCACCGACCGCTACGATGCCGAGGTCTGGCTGGTGGACATGTCGACGCGGCTCGAGCGATTCGTCGACACCCCGGAAGCCCGCCTCGGCCTGCTGCGCATGATTCACGCCGCGGCCACCCGCGCCAACCTGCCCCCGGAACTGGTCCTCGCGGTGATCGAGGTGGAGAGCCATTTTGACCGCTTCGCCATTTCCCGGGTGGGCGCCCAGGGCATGATGCAGGTCATGCCCTTCTGGAAGAACGAGATCGGCCGCCGCGAGGACAACCTCACCGACAACCGCACCAACCTGGAGTACGGTTGTCGCATCCTGCAGTTCTACTTGCAGCGGGAAGATGGCGACCTGCACCGGGCGCTGGCCGCCTACAACGGCAGTTCCGGCAGCCGGCGCTACAGCAACAAGGTCTATCGCGCCTGGGATCAACACTGGCGCACCGGCCCCCTGCCCTGGTGAAGGCGCTGGCCGCGCGTGCAGCGCCGCCCCGGGATCAGCGAAACTGGCCCGGCGAGCGACCGGTCCAGCGCCGGAACGAGCGGTGGAAAGCGCTCGGATCACTGAAACCCAGGCGCTCCGCCACCGTCACCGCGGACAGGCGCTGATCCCGCAGCAGACCGATAGCAATGTCACGCCGGGCGGTATCCTTGATGCGCTGGTATGACGTGCCCTCCTTCTCCAGACGGCGACGCAGCGTACGGGCGGACATCCCCAGCAGTCGTGTCAGCTCCTCAAAACTCGGCAGCGGGCGGGTAAAATCCCCCCCCAGCAGGCGGCGGATGCGAGCGGCGGTACTCTGATAACCGGCCTCCGGTGCCACCAGCATGTACCACGGCGCCAGGGGCAGAAAGTCCATCAGATCCGCCTCGCTGCGCAGGATGGGCGCCTCGAGGTGGCGGGCACTGAAGGTCACGGAGTTGGTGTTGGCGTTGAAGGATACCGGGCAGGGCATGAAGTGACGCAACGCCGCGGTGCGTCCCGGTTCGGGCCCGGCACAGCTGGCTTCCAGCACGTCGATTTCCTGGCCGATCAGCCAGCTGCAAAAGCGCAACCAGAGGCCGAGTCCAGCCAGCATCCGGTGCTCGTGGCGCGGAGCGATCCCCTGACCGAGGTAGGTCAGGGTCGCAGTCCGGCCGCTGGTATCGATCTGCAACTGGTTCTCGCGCGGCCGATGGCGTCTGGCCCGGCAACAGGCGTTGAAGGCGGTCGCCCGCTGCATCGCCACGCCAAGCTGGCTGGCACCGAGCATGCTGATGGCAACCAGGCGCAGCGTACCCGGCGGGGTCGGCGCGTCCGGCATGCTACCCAGGGTTTCATCCCGCAGCTCGCGGAACAGCAGCGCCAGCAGGCGACTGTATTGCTGGGGCGTGACACGACGCACCTGGGCCTGACCGCACAGGGGGTCCCAGGCGAACCCGGCCCGCCAGAGCAGCCCGTCGCGCACCAGGCCGCGCCGCGACAGGCCCTGGAACAGGCCTCGCGTGTAGCTGGTGGGCACCGCGTCCCCGGCGCCCGCCTCGAGTAGTAAGGACCTCGTCATGATCAGCGGCTCCGCGCATCCAGAGTGGCAGTATAGCGCCGGCGCGCCGGGAAACCCATTTGACAAGCCGACCCGCCCTGCACAAACTGGAACCACCGGGCCGCTAGAGCCCGGCACGCGGTCGCAGCCGGGCGCGCGGCACGCAAGGGGGTGGGGCAAGCACAACACATGACCGATATCCAGCAGATCAGCAAGTGGAACCGCGACCTGTCGCGCGCGATTGGCGCGCTGGGAAGCGAGGCCTTCTTCCCCCGCTTGATCGAGGCCATTCGCGGTCAGGTGCCCTTCGACTACCCGCAGGTCTGGCTCTATCACAAGGATCTGCCGCCCCAGGTGCTCTACCACGAGATTCCCGCCAGCGCCGTGGCGGCGCAGATCGACTACTATCTGGAAGGCCCCTACCGGGAAGACCCCTTCTTCCAGACCTCGATGCAGCAACCGCGGGCCAGGATCTACCGCCTGGGCCGTGTCGCGGGCAAGCTCGAGGACTCCCGCTACTACCAGGAATACTATGCGGACACGGGCACCGTGGATGAAGCCATCTACCTGTCACAGCTGCGGGCGGGCAATGTCATCAACCTGTGCATGATGCGCCTGCCCCAGCGCGGCCCCTTTTCCGAGGAGGAGTACCAGACCCTCTACCTGCTGGCCGACCCGGTCTCCGAACTGATTCGCAGCCACAGCGAGCACGACGACTTCGCCGTGACCCACCTGATCCAGCCGGGCCTGGATCACCAGATCGACCTGGCCTTTCGCACCTTCGGCACCGCCTTCCTCTCGCCCCGGGAAAAGGACGTGCTGGAACTGATGCTGCGGGGCTATGGCACCGACATCACCGCCCAGCGCCTGGGCATCGCCCTGGAAACCGTGCGCCGGCACCGCAAGAGCATCTACCGCAAGCTGGACGTCAGCTCCCAGACCGACCTGTTTGCACTGTTCATCAATTCCCTTTCCTGTCTCGGGGAAGCGGCGGGGCGCGACCCCCTGACCATCTACATGGGGCCCGCCGACCAGTAAGCCCGAGCGAGACGCGGCGATTCCCGGCGAGCGCGACCTTGCCGCCCGATGCTGTATGGGAACCTCTCCGTATTCCGCCGAGAGATGCACTACGCCAAGCTGGCCCAGCTGGGGTATTGTGCCCTGTCGGCAAATCCTGCAAAGTCCGCCAAACCCCCAGTATGTACGGTGCCCGAATGTCCCTGGAAGCCGACTGGTTCTTGCGGGCCCACCCCGAAATCACCACAGTCGAAGCCCTGCTGCCGGATTGCAACGGCGTCCTGCGCGGCAAATGGCTGCCCCGCCACAAACTGACCAAGATTTTCGACGGCGAGCTCAAACTCCCCAAAACCGCACTCTCCCTGGACATCTGGGGACGGGATGTGGAGGAACTGGTATTCGCGTCCGGCGACGCCGATGGTATCTGTCGGCCCGTCGAGGGCTCCCTGCTGTCGACCCCCTGGTCACCCGGCGGCCAGCATGGCCAGGTGCTGTTGTCCATGTACGACGCGGACGGTACGCCCTACCTGGGGGACCCGCGGCACGTGCTTGGCCAGGTGCTGAGCCGCTACCAGGACGCTGGCTGGACCCCGGTCATGGCAGCGGAGCTGGAATTCAGCCTGGTGCACTGGGATCAGACCCTGCCCCGGCACACCTGCCACGCATCCCCTGGCGGCGAGCCTGTGGGCGGCAACATGTACGGCCTGGACATCCTCAACCAGCACGGCCCCATGATGGAGGAGCTGCGCCTGGCCTGCGAACTGCAGGATCTGCCCTTTGATGGGGTGGTCAAGGAATCGGCCCCATCGCAGTACGAAATCAACCTGCAGCATGTTGCCGACCCGGCCCTGGGAGCGCGCCAGATCCTGATGATGAAGCGCCTGATCAAGGGTGTCGCGCACAAGCACGGACTGGTCGCCAGCTTCATGCCCAAGCCCTTTGAGGACCAGGCCGGCAATGGCATGCATGTGCACTGCAGTGTGCTGGACGCCCAGGGTCGGAATATCTTTGACGACGGCAGCGAGCGCGGCACCCCCCTGCTTCACCAGGCCATCGCCGGCTGCCTCCAGCACATGTCCGACTCGATGATCATCTTTGCCCCCGGCTTCAACAGCTACCGACGCTTCCAGGCCGGCAGCCACGCGCCCACCTACCCCAGCTGGGGCTACGAGAACCGCACGGTCGCCGTCCGGGTACCCGCGGGTTCCCACGCCGCCCGCCGGCTGGAACACCGTGTGGCGGGTGCCGACAGCAACCCCTACCTGCTCTATGCCGTCATCCTGGCCGCCATGCTCGACGGCATCGAGCAACAGGCCGACCCCGGCGCACCGGTTCGCGGCGACGGCTACTCTCAGAAACGGGGCTCACTGCCGGTCTACATGCACGATGCCCTGCAGCGCTTTCGCCATTCCGACTTCATTCACGACGGCCTCGGGGGCGAACTGCAGCGGATATTTACCTTGACCAAGGAACAGGAGGTGGACGAGTTCCGGCGCCGCATCACCCTACTGGAATACCAGTCCTACCTGGAACGCATCTAGGCCCGGCGGGAACTTCCAGGTAGCGGAACACTCCAAAGCCACACCGCTTGGCGACGCCCTCGCATCCGGGCACACTGTGCCACCTTACTGACAGCAGGACAGCCACCACCACCCATGCCCCTACCGCGAAAACACAGCGCCTTCCTCGCCGGCCTCGTTCTGGTCACGGGCGCCACTCTGGGTGCGGGCCTCTGGCCGGAATCCTCCCCGGCGGGCGCAGACCCGGCCGCCTGCGCCCGACAACTGAGCGCCCCCCCCGGAGATGCCGGAACCAGCCTGGCAAGCGAGTTCGAGGTTCTCAGCTGGAACCTGCAGAAGGCCAGCCAGACCGATTGGCGCCGGGACCTGGCAAGCCTCGGCGAGGGTATCGAGCTGACCTTCCTGCAGGAAGCCACCACGGAGGCCGCGATTGCCGACGTGCTGCCAGGACGGGCGGGGACGGCCTTTGCCCCCGGCTATGAGAGCGAGAACCTGCACACCGGCGTAATGACACTGAGTCAAGTGGCTCCGCTGGTGGAGTGCGACCTGCAGAGCATGGAGCCCTGGCTGGGTACACCGAAGGCGATGGCCGTCACCCAGTACCCCCTGACCGGGCGCGACGAGCGCCTGCTGGCGATCAACATTCACGCGGTGAATTTCGCCCTGGGCCTCGAGGATTACCAGGGACAGCTGGCACAACTCGACGCGCTGCTGAACAGCCACGGCGGGCCCGCGGTGGTGGCCGGCGATTTCAACACCTGGCGCCAGGCACGCCAGCTGGCCCTGCTCGAGTTGATGCAGCGCCACGGCCTGCGCGGCCTCGATTTCGAACCGGACCACCGCAGCACCTTCTTGGGTCAGGCGGTGGACCACATCTTTATTCGCGGCCTGGAAGCGAGCGCACCGCGTGCCGTCCCGGTGACGAGCTCCGATCACAATCCGCTGCTGGTCAGCCTGCGACTGCCCTGACAAGACTTTTGCCCGGCCAGCGGTTAACATGCTCCCCGTTTCGATCGTTTTTCAACCAGAGTTGTAGCTCGCCCATGACAAACCCTGCTAGCAAGCCGCCCCTGATCCCGGTTAACGCGGTGATCTTCGCCGGCTTCCCGATTCTCGCCCTGATCCTGGTCCCCCTGTGGGGCTTCTACCAGGGCTTTTCCGGCGCCCAGTGGCTGTGGGCCCTGGTTTTCCTCTATCTCAATGGCCTGTCGATCACCGCCGGTTATCACCGCCTGTGGGCCCACAATGCCTACGATGCCCACCCGGTCCTGAAGTGGTTCTTTGCCCTCTGGGGCGCCGGTGCCCTGCAGAACAGCATTCTGATCTGGGCTTCCGACCACCGCCGCCACCACCGTCACGTGGACGACAATGATCGCGACCCCTATTCCGCCGGGCGCGGCCTCTGGTTCAGCCACATGGGCTGGATCCTGCGCAACTACCCGAGTGGCGACAACGATTTCAGCAACGCCCGCGACCTGCAGCGCGACCCCGTGGTGATGTTCCAGCACCGCCACTACGTGCTGCTGACGACCATCATGAACCTCGGCCTGCCGGTACTGTTGGGCTGGTGGCTGGGCGACATCATCGGCACGGTGCTGCTGGTCGGCCTGCTGCGGCTGGTGGTCAACCACCACTTCACCTTCTTCATCAACTCCCTCGCCCACTTCTGGGGCTCGCGCCCCTACACCGAGGAGAACAGTGCCCGGGACAACCCCGTGCTGGCCTTCCTCACCTACGGCGAGGGCTACCATAACTACCACCACCTGTTTCAGAACGACTACCGCAACGGCATCCGCTGGTACCACTGGGATCCCACCAAGTGGCTGATCAGTGGCTGCGCCCGGGTCGGGCTGGCGAGCCGGCTGCAGCGGGTCCCCGATTTCCGTATCCAGCGCGCCATCCTCGACACCCAGTTTGCCCGCGCCCGGCGCGCCCTCGAGGCCCAGGAAGCCAATGAGGGCCTGCGCAGTGTCCTCGAACGCGAGTACCAGCTGTTCACCGAGTCGGTCAATCAGTGGAAGGCCCTGCAGGCCGAACGCTACGACCGCAAGAAAAGTGAACTGGGTGATGCCCTCGAGGCACGCCGACAGCAGCTGCTGGACCGGTGGGAGCACGCCGCCCTGCGCACCCGCCTGCAGGAACTGGAATACTCACTGAAGATGCAGCGCAAGCGGCTGGGGCTGCTGTTGCAACAGGTGCAGCTCACCCCGCAACCCGCCTGACCCCGAGGCAGTAGCTCTGCCACACCACCCGGGTGTGGCAGGGTCGCCGATAACAACAAGTCCGGAGGCACCATGAGCACTGTTTACGATTTCGTCTGCAAGACCGGTCAGGGGGCCGAGCAGTCCCTGGCGGATTACCGCGGCAAGGTATTGCTGATCGTCAACACCGCCTCCAAGTGCGGCTTCACGCCGCAGTTTGCCGGCCTGGAACAGCTCTACCAGCAATACCGGGAGCGCGGCCTGGTGGTCCTGGGCTTCCCCTGCAATCAGTTCGGCAAGCAGGACCCAGGCAGCAATGCGGAAATCCAGGAGTTCTGCCAGCTCAACTACGGCGTCAGTTTCCCCATGTTCGGCAAGATCGCGGTCAACGGCGGCGCTGCCGACCCGCTGTTTCGCCACCTGAAGAAGGCGGCACCCGGCGCTCTCGGCCTGGAGGGCATCAAGTGGAACTTCACCAAATTCCTGGTCGATCGCGACGGCGAGGTGGTAAAGCGCTATGCCCCCACCACTAAGCCGGAAGATATCGCCACTGACATCGAGGCGCTGCTGACGGCTTAGGCCTTCCCGGGGCGCACGGTCGGAAACGGATGCTGCGAGCAGGAAGCGCTGACTTCAGTGCTCGCGGGTGGCACGGAAGCGGATATCCGGCCAGCGCTCCTCCATCAGTGCCAGATTGACGCGGGTGGGCGCCAGGTAGGTCAGGTGGCCACCGCCGTCGATGGACAGCTGATCCGCTGCCTTCCTGCGGAACTCCTCCAGCTTGCGCGGATCCTCGCAGTCGACCCAGCGCGCGGTGTAGACACTCACCGGCTCGTACAGGGCCTCCACCTTGTACTCGTCCTTCAGGCGATAGGCCACCACATCAAACTGCAGCTGCCCCACCGCGCCGACAATCAGCTCGGAGGAGTTCAGCGGCGCGAACACCTGGGTGGAACCCTCCTCCGAGAGCTGCTGCAGGCCGCGCTGCAACTGCTTGGACTTCATCGGGTCGCGCAGCCGGATACGCCGAAACAGCTCCGGGGCGAAGTGGGGAATGCCGGTAAACTGCAGCTCCTCGCCCTCGGTGAAGGTATCGCCAATCTGGATGGTGCCGTGGTTGTGCAGGCCGATAATGTCACCGGCAAAAGCCTCTTCCACCAGGGCCCTGTCCCCCGCCTTGAAGTTCACCGCGTCGGCGATACGCACGTCCTTGCCGATGCGCACATGGCTCATCTTCATGCCTTTCTCGTAGCGGCCCGAGCAGATGCGCAGGAAGGCAATGCGATCGCGATGCTTCGGGTCCATGTTGGCCTGGATCTTGAAAACAAAGCCGCTGAAGGCGGTTTCCGCAGCGTTCACCTGACGCTGGGCCGCTTCCCGGCCCAGGGGCGCCGGGGCCCACTCGACGAAGTCGTTGAGCATCTCCCGCACGCCAAAGTTTCCAAGCGCCGTGCCGAAAAACACCGGGCTCAGGCGACCCGCCAGAAAATCCTCCAGGTCAAAGGTATGACTGGCACCGCGCACCAGCTCGATTTCCTCCAGGAAATCCTCGTACTCGTCATCCAGCAGGACCCGGGCCTCGTCGCTGTCCAGGCCCTGGATGCGACGGTCCTCCGGCAGCACGCTGCCCTGCCCCGGCGTGTAGCAGTGGATGGTATCGGTATACAGGTTGTAGACGCCCTTGAGATGGCGCCCCATGCCAATGGGCCAGTTGATCGGTGCGCCCTGGATGTCCAGGACCTCCTCGATCTCGTCCAGCAGCTCAATGGGGTCGCGGATATCCCGGTCGAGCTTGTTGACGAAGCTGAAGATGGGCGTGTCCCGCAGGCGGCAGACGTTCATCAGCTTGATGGTGCGGTCCTCCACGCCCTTGGCGCCGTCGATCACCATCAGTGCCGAGTCCACCGCGGTCAGCGTGCGGTAGGTATCCTCGGAGAAGTCCTCGTGGCCGGGGGTATCCAGCAGGTTGACTACCCGCTCGTTCCAGGGAAACTGCATGACCGAGGAGGTCACCGAGATACCCCGCTCCTGCTCCATGCTCATCCAGTCCGAGGTGGCATGGGGGCCACGCTTGCCCTTCACACTGCCGGCGACCTGGATCGCCTGCCCGAGTAGCAGCAGCTTTTCCGTAATCGTCGTCTTGCCCGCGTCCGGGTGGGAGATAATGGCGAAAGTGCGGCGCGCGGCCACCGCCTGTTCGAGTGCGGTCTGTGACATGGGTCGGGTTTCTTTGCCTGGAGGATGGTGGCTGCCCGCGCCGCCGACAGGGCGGTCGCCGCGGACAGTGCCGGAATTCAGGGCGCATTTTCCCCCATCGACTGCGCCGACACAATCGCGACGCAGCACTCGCCGGGAACTGTTCGCACGCCGTGCGGTCCATGCTCCAGTTTGCGGTCTCTTGCGTATAATCGCGGGAGACCACTGCCTCCCGTCGCCCACAGCCGGCGACCTCGCATCCAAGACAAGGCCAACATGAAGAAACTGCTGTTAACGGCTGTCGCGCTTTCCGTACTCGGGGCGTTATTGCTGCCACGCCTGTTACCACAACAGACCGGCTCCGAGAGCGCGCAGCGCAGCGCGCCCGCAGTCCGTACCCAGCGCCTCGAGCCCCAGGCCTTCGAGAGCCGCCTGGTCTTCAATGGCACCCTGCTGGCCGAGCAGTCCCTCACCATTCACTCCGAACTCACCGGGAAGGTCGCCGCCATTCACTTCCGCGACGGCCAGGATGTGGCCGCCGGGGAACTCCTGCTGGAAATCGAGGACGACGAGCTGCAGGCAGAGCTGCGCTCGATCAGTGAACAACTGGATTTCGCCACCACCAATGCGGAACGCTTGCAGAACCTGTTCACCCGCGGCTCGGTGACGGCCAATGAACGCGACGACGCCGTCAGCCAGCGGGATGTCCTGCGTGCCGAGGCGGCGCGCCTGCAGGCACGCCTGGACAAGAGCCGCATCCGCGCGCCCTTCGACGGCACGCTCGGCCTGCGCCATGTCAGCCTGGGCGAGCTGATCGAGGCCAACACCCCGATTACCACCCTGCATTCCCTGGACCGCCTGCAGGTCGATTTCAGCGTACCGGAACGCTATGGCTCGCGGATCGCCCCCGGCATGCGCCTGGCCCTCGGCGTTGCCGGGCAGCAGCGCGAATTTGCGGCGGTGGTCCGCGCCGTGGACCCCCAGGTCGAGCTGAACACACGCACCCTGATTGTCCGCGCCGATGTGGATAATCGCGAGCGCCATCTGATGCCCGGCAACTACGCCCGCGTCGAGATGGTCAACCGGCAGGAAGATGCCCTGGTGGTGCCGAGCATCGCGGTTCTGCAGAGCCTGGATGCCATCTCCGTGTTCACCGTGGAAGATGGCAAGGCCGTGCGCCACGAAGTGGAAACCGGGCAGCGCACCCGCAACAGTATCGAGATACTGCGCGGCCTCGAGGCCGGTGCGGAAGTGATCACCTCCGGCATCCAGAATGTTCGAGAAGGCCAGCCGGTCGAGGTACAGCCCCGCGGGACCCTCAGCTGATGCGCCTGCATGAACTGAGCATCCAGCGGCCGGTGCTGGCCATTGTGATGTCCATCGTGATCGTGGTCTTCGGGGTCATCGGGCTGTCCGAACTGCCTGTGCGTGAGTTCCCCCTGGCCCAGCGGCCCATTGTCGCCGTCCAGACCAGCTATCCCGGCGCCAACCCCGCCGTGGTGGAGAGCCAGATCACCGAGCGCCTGGAGGAGGAGCTGAACACGGTCTCCGGGATTCGCACCATGACCTCCATCAGCCGCGAGGGGCGCAGCACGGTCACGGTGGAGTTCGACCTGGGGGACGATCTTGATCGCGCCGCCAATGACATCCGTGATCGCGTGGGCTCCGCGGTGCGCCGCCTGCCGAATGACGCCGAGGCCCCCACGGTGTACAAGGCGGACGCCGACGGCGACCCGATCATTTTCCTCGGCGTGCGCAGCAGCCAGCGCAACCTGCTGGAACTCAGCGCCCTGGCGGACAACCTGTTCAAGACCCGCTTCGAGACCATCACCGGGGTCGGCCAGGTGGACCTCTGGGGCTACAAGGAATACGCCATGCGCCTGTGGCTGGACCCGGACGCCTTGGTCGCCCACGGGCTTACCGCGATCGATGTTCGCGAGGCTTTCGCCGCCGCCAACGTGGAGCTGCCCACCGGCCGCATCGAGGGCGACAGCATCGATGTGAACATTCGCACCCTGGGCCGCCTTGACGACGACCCGCAGCAGTTCATGGAGCGCATTATCCTGCGCGAAGGCGATCGTGTCGTGCGTTTCCGCGATATCGGGCGCGCCGAACTGGGCCCGCTCAACGAGCGTACGGTGCTGCGGCGAGACCGCGTGACCCAGGTCGGTGTCGTGATCCGCCCCCAGAGCGGCGCCAACGAAATCGCCATTGCCGACGAATTCTACCGGCGCCTCGCGCTGCTCGAACGCGACCTGCCGGCGGACATCGATGTCGCCATCGGCTTTGACACCACCCGCTTCATTCGCGCCAGTATCGAAGAAGTCATCCAGACCCTGGCCCTGGCCCTGGTGCTGGTCTGCCTCACCATCTTCGCCTTCCTGCGGGAGTGGCGCACCACCCTGATTCCCGTCATCACCATCCCCATCTCGCTGGTGGGCACGTTTTTCGTGCTCTACCTGTCGGGTTTTTCAGTCAACGTGCTGACGCTGCTGGGCCTGGTACTGGGCATCGGCCTGGTGGTCGACGACGCCATCGTGGTGGTGGAGAACATCTACAAGCGGGTGGAAAAAGGGGTGAAACCCCGCACAGCCGCCGCCGACGGTGTCCGGGAAATCTTCTTCGCAGTGATCGCCACCAGCCTCGCCCTGACCGCGGTCTTCGCCCCGCTGATCTTCCTCGGCGGCCTGACCGGGATGCTGTTCCGGGAGTTTGGCGTCACCCTCGCCGCGGCGGTACTTATCTCCACCTTCGTGGCCCTGACCCTGGCGCCGATGCTGTGCTCCCGCCTGCTCAAGAACCGCGCGCAGCACCCCGCTCTGTACCGGGCCACCGAGCCCTTCTTTGACGGGCTGGCACAGCGCTACCGCGGCAGCCTGCAGGCCTTTCTGCAGCGCCGTTACCTGGCGCCCCTGGTGCTGCTGGGCTGCCTGGGCATCATGCTCGGCATTTTTCGCAGTCTGCCCGAGGAACTGGCACCGCTCGAAGACCGCGGCATGCTGATCGTATCCGCCAAGGGGCCCGAGGGCGCCGGCTTCGATTACATGAACGAGGCGATGCTGGATCTCGACCGATTGATGCGCGACACCCTCGGCGACAGCGCCGAGGCCCTGCTGACGGTCACCTCGCCGGGTTTTGGCGCCTCCACCACGACCAACACGGGCTTTTCCCGGGTGGTACTCGCACCCGCCAACCAGCGCGAAGACAGCCAGGCGGAACTCGCGGTGAGGCTGGGACAGGCCCTGGCGGGCTTCCCCGAACTGCAAGCCTTCGTGCGCCAGCTGGATACCATCAATGTCGGGGCCCGCGGGCTGCCGGTGCAGTTCGTGGTACAGCACACCGATATCGATCGGGTGCGCGAAGTGATCCCCGACTTCCTCGAGAAGGCCCGGGCCCACCCCGCCTTCAGCTTTGTCGACGTCGACCTGGTCTTCAACCAGCCCGAGCTGGTGGTGGACATCGACCGCAACCGCGCGGAAGCCCTGGGCGTTTCCACGCGGGAGATCGCCGATGTGGTCCAGGCCTCCCTGAGCGGCCAGCGCTTTGGCTATTTTCTGCGCGAGGGCGAGCAGTACGAGATCATCGGGCAACTCCAGCGCGATGCGCGCAACGCGCCTGCCGACCTCTCGCGCCTCACCGTGCGCGCGAGCAACGGGGCACTGATTCCCCTCGACAACCTGGTCACGCTGCGGGAACAGAGCACCGCCCAGGTGCTCTACCGCTTCAACCGCTTCACCGCCGCTACCTTTTCCGCCAACCTGGCGGAGGGCTACGCCCTGGGCGACGGCATTCAGGCCATGCGCGAGATCGCCGCAGAGGTGCTGGACGAGACCTACACCAGCGAACTCGCCGGACAGTCCCGGGAATTCGCCGAGACCGGCAGCAGCCTGATCTTTGTCTTCGTCCTCGCGCTACTGCTGATCTACCTGGTGCTGGCGGCCCAGTTCGAGAGTTTCCGCGACCCCCTCGCCATCATGCTGACGGTGCCCATGGCGATTACCGGTGGCCTGCTCGCCCTGTGGTATTTCGGCCAGACCCTGAACATCTTTTCCCAGATTGGCCTGATCATGCTGATTGGCCTGGTCACCAAGAACGGTATCCTTATCGTGGAGTTCGCCAACCAGCGACGCGCCGCCGGACTGAGCATCGCGGAGGCGGTGGAGGACGCCGCCGCCGCGCGCTTCCGGCCGATCCTGATGACCACCCTGTCCACGGTCCTGGGCACGCTGCCCATCGCCCTGGCCCTGGGCGCCGGCTCACAGAGCCGGGTGCCCCTGGGCCTGGCAGTGATCGGCGGCATGCTGCTGGGCTCGCTGCTCTCCCTCTATGTGGTCCCCGCGGCCTACCGCTGGCTTGCCGCGCGTCGGCTGCCGGCCGCGGAAGCAACGGACGCAGGCGACATCCGCGAGCAGCGTGCGGGAGAGCCCGCGGACGCGCGTCTCTAACGGTACAGGCGCAGCTCGCAGGCGCGGGCGGCATCCGACCAGGGAAAGCGCGTGGCCCGCGCCGCCTCGACCAGCGCCCGCCAGCGACGCGGCTGTTGGCGGCGCAGGCGCAGGGCGGTTTCCAGCCGCTCGAGCAGAGCCGCGGCGCGCGCCGGGTCGCTGTCCCCGCTGAAACGAAATCCATTGACCCCGTCCGTCACGGTGTCCACCAGCCCGCCCACCGCATGCACCAGGCAGGGCTGGCCCGCACGCATGGCCAGCATCTGGCTGATACCGCAGGGCTCGAAGGAGCTCGGCATCAGAAACAGGTCACCGCTGGCATAGATGGGATCGGCCAGCGTCTCCGAGTAGCCGCAGAGAAACAGCAGGCGCTCATCCGCCTCCGCCACCGCGTGGAAAAACTGCTCCTTGGCCGGGTCACCGCTGCCCAGCACCAACAGACGGTCGCCCGGCCCCAGGCAGTCGAGAACGTGGGCCAGGCAGCTGCGACCGTCGGGCATCGCCTGTTCCAGCAGGCGCACCTTCTGGTCGGTCAGGCGCCCCACTGAAGTCAGCAGGGTTCCCGGCGGCTCACTCCCGCTGTCCCGCAGGGCGGCGAGACGCCGCCGCGCCAGCTGGTGGACCCCCTGCCCGGGCTGTTCACGCAACCAGCGCTCAACCTGCTCCGACAACAGCGCCGCCAGCCAGGGAAAGCCGCGGCCCGGCATTTCCGGGGCGGGGTATTCACAACCGTTGAGAATACCCACCAGGCGCCCCTGTGCCTCGGCGAGGCGCAGGTCCCCGGTCAGACCCTCTCCGGCCTCCCCGAGGATCTCGCGGGCGTAATGCGGCGATACGGCGTGCACGCGCTGACACAGGGTGATGCCGGCGCGCATGGGGTTGTAACAGTCGGCATAGCGCGGGTCGCCAATCCAGGCCGGGTCGAAGTAAAGCCCGGGGAACCAGGCCTCGAGGGACGAGGCGTCCCCGCGCAGGGGGCGGATGCCCTGCAGCGCGAGATTGTGGATCGTATAGACCCAGCGCAGTGCCTGCAGAGGCGCGAAACGGGGGTAGCCGCGTGCCAGCACAGCCAACCCCGCGGTGTGCCAGTCGTGCAGGTGCACCACATCCGGCCAGGGCAGCAGGCCCGCGGTGAGCGCCTGGGCGACAGCGCTGCAGAAGCGCGCATAGCGTGTGGCATCGGAGGCGAAGGGGCGCTGGGCACCGTCGTCGCAGTAAATCCGGCCCTCGCCGCAGCTCGCCAGGCCCGGATACTCGAGCCCGAGATAACTGACACCCGCGTGGGCTCGCGGCGCGGGCAGCTGCCACACTCGGCAACGCTGCGGGCTACCGGCGAAGGGCGCCTCGAACACGCTACCGGCGGAGGCGCCCGGCAGCCCCAGAAAGGGCGCGTGGGCCGGCGTAAGCACCGTCACCCGGTGACCGCGATCCGCCAGTGCCCGGGGCAGGTCGCGCAGCACATCGCCCATGCCACCCACCTTGCCCCCGGGCAGCGCGGCGTTTTCCGCCGCCACCATGAGGATATGCAGGCGCGCCTCAGGTGATGACATCGGGTCCTTCGCGCTGCAGACGTCCGCGGATATCCACCAGCGCTTCGACGGCTGCGATCAGCGGCGCGAGGGCCTTCTGCGGCTGCATGTCCAGCAGGGCCGGGTCGCGCTGATAGCTGTCCAGGTAGACACGCAGGGTGGCGCCGGCGGTGCCGGTCCCCGACAGGCGCAAGACTGCCCTGCCGCCATTGCTGAATTGCACCCGCAGGCCCTGTCCAACACTGGTCTCGCCGGTGACCGGATCGGTATAGGCGAACTCGTCGGCACTGGCCACCGTCAATCCTCCAAAGACCTGTCCCGGCAGCGCCGGCAAGCGCGCGCGCAGGTCCTCGACCAGGGCATCGGCAGCCCCGCTGTCCACCCCTTCGTAGTCGTGCCGGGTGAAGTAGTCGCGACCAAAACGCAACCAGTGCTCGCGCAGGATCGAACGGGCCGGACGCTGCAGCTCGGCAATCAGGTTGAGCCAGAACAGCACCGCCCACAGACCGTCCTTCTCGCGCACATGGTCGGCGCCAGTGCCGAAGCTCTCCTCGCCGCAGAGGCGGATGCGGCCGGCGTCCAGCAGGTTGCCGAAGAATTTCCAGCCGGTCGGTGTCTCATAGCAGGGAATGTCCAGGGCGGCGGCGACCCGATCCACCGCGCGGCTGGTGGGCATGGAGCGCGCCACACCCGGCAGCCCCCCGGCAAAGGCGGGAATGCGGTGGGCGTTGGCCGCCATGATCGCCAGGGAATCGCAGGGGTTGATGAACAGGCCGCTGGCGAGCACCATGTTGCGGTCGCCATCTCCGTCGGAGGCGGCGCCAAAGGCCAGGGGCGCATCCCCGTTCATGCGCGCCACCAGCTCCGCCGCGTGGGCCAGGTTGGGATCCGGGTGGTGTCCGCCAAAGTCTTCCAGGGGGGTGGCATTGATCACCGTGCCCACCGCCGCGCCGAGGCGCTGCTCCAGGATTTCCCGTGCGTAGGGCCCCGTCACCGCGTGCATGGCATCGAAGCACATGTGAAAACGCGGATTGGCCAGCAGCTTGCCAATCGCGGCAAAGTCGAACTGTGTGGACAATAGGTCGGCGTAATCCCCCACCGGGTCCACCACCTCGATATGCATGCCGCCCAGATGCTGCGGGCCCTCGCAATCGATATCCACGGTCTGCGCCGTGTCCAGGGTGAGGTAGTGGTCGATCTCCTGGGTGGCGGTGTAGATGCGCCCGGTCACCGACTCCGTGGCCGGCCCCCCGTTGTCCCCATTGAACTTGATGCCGAAGTCACCCTCCGGGCCGCCGGGGTTGTGGCTGGCGGAGAGAATAATACCGCCGTCGGTGGCGTACTTGCGTATCAGGCAGGACGCAGCGGGGGTTGAGAGCAGCCCCCCGCGGCCCAGGATCACCCGCCGCACGCCATTGGCGGCAGCCATGCGCAGGATGCGCTGCACCGCCTCGCGGTTAAAAAAACGGCCATCGCCCCCCAACACCAGACTGCGGCCCTCGCCACCACCGGTGGCATTGAAAATGGCCTGCACAAAATTTTCCAGGTATCCGGGCTCGCGGAATACCGCGACCGGCTTGCGCAGGCCCGAGGTGCCGGGCTTCTGGCCGGGAAAGGGACGGGTGGCAACCCTGACTGGGGACATTCTTACCTCTGTATCCATGTTTACATGTAACCCTCGGGCTGGCCGAGCATCCCCCGGGTGACCAGGACCAGGCCCGACTCAGTGACCCGGAAACCGTTTTCGCGATCCTGATTGGCGTCGAAGCCGATCACCGTGCCCTCGGGAATCACACAGCCGCGATCGACAATGCAGTTGCGCAGCTTGACACGCCGCCCCACCTCCACGTCCCGCAGGATCACCGAGTGGGACACCTCCGACCAGGAGTTGATCCGCACCCCAGAAAACAGCACCGAACGGACAACCCGGCTGCCGGAAACGATGCAGCCGCTGGAGACCATCGAATCTACCGCCATGCCCCGGCGATCCTCGTCGTTGAACACAAACTTGGCGGGCGGCAACTGCTCCTGGTAGGTCCACAGGGGCCAGTCGCGCTCGTAGAGATTCAGCGGCGGCGACGTGGCCACCAGCTCCATATTGGCCTTCCAGAAGGAGTCCAGGGTACCCACGTCGCGCCAGTAGCCGCGGCCGCCCCCGGCATCGCGAAAGGGATAGGCGTGGACATGGTGGCTGTCGACCAGGGCGGGAATGATATCGTGTCCGAAGTCGTGGGACGAGTCCGGTCGCGAGGCGTCCTCGATCAGGCACTCAAAGAGAAAGTCGGTATTGAAAATGTAGTTGCCCATCGAAGCCAGCGCCTGCCCGGGGTTGCCGGGAATCTCCGCCGGCTGTTCCGGCTTCTCCTGAAAGCCCAGCACACGATGCTGTGCATCAACCTGCATGACCCCGTAGCTGCCGGCCGCCTCCTCCACCGGCACCTCCAGACAGCAGACCGTCATGTCGGCACCCGACTCCACATGGCTGACCAGCATCGGGCCATAGTCCATCTTGTAGATGTGATCACCGGCGAGGATCAGCACGTAATCGGGCATCTCCGAGCGGATGATGTCGAGGTTCTGGAAGATGGCGTCGGCGGTGCCCTGGTACCAGTCCTCGGAAAAGCGCTGTGAGGCCGGCAGGATTTCCACGAACTCCCCCAGCTCCTTCTTGAAATGGGTCCAGCCCCGCACCAGGTGGCGCACCAGTGAGTGCGCCTTGTACTGCGTCAATACGCCGATGCGGCGAATGCCCGAGTTGACGCAGTTGGACAGTGGGAAGTCGATAATCCGGTACTGCCCGCCGAAGTAGAGAGCCGGCTTGGCGCGCCAGTTGGTCAGTTCGTAGAGGCGTGAACCGCGCCCGCCGGCCAGTACCAGGGCCAGGGTATTGCGGGTCAGGCGGCTGACATAGCGGGGGCCGCCGTGCGCCACCGCATTGCTCGGGGTCTCTTCATTCACGGTTGTATCCCTCCCGGAAACCAGATGTCATCGCGGTACTCGGCAATCGTACGGTCGCTGGAAAAGCGGCCACTGGCAGCGACATTGTGAATGGCCCGCTGCGTCCAGGCCGCAGGCTCGGCCCAGAGTGCATCCACGCACTTCTGTGCTTCAACATAACTGCGGAAATCCGCCACCGTCATCCAGGGGTCGGAAGGCGACAGGAGTGAGGCCAGCAGCGTGTCAAAGAGGCCGCTTTCCAGCAGCGAAAAATGCTCGCTCTCCAGCAGCTGCAGCACCCGCGCCAGGTCCTCGTCGCCACTCACGATCTGCCCCGGTTGATACTCCTCGCGAGTCGAAATCACCTGGTCGGCGGTCAGGCCGAAGAGGAAAAAGTTGTCCTCCCCCACCGCCTCGCGAATCTCGATGTTGGCCCCGTCCAGTGTGCCGATGGTCACCGCACCATTCATCATGAATTTCATGTTGCCGGTGCCGGAGGCCTCCTTGCCGGCGGTGGAAATCTGCTCGGACAGGTCAGTGCCCGGCGCGATCAACTCCATGGCCGAGACGCTGTAGTCGGGCAGGAAGGCCACCCGCAGCCACTCGCGCATCCTTGGATCCCGGTTGATCACCTGGGCCACGTTGTTGATCAGCTTGATGATCAACTTGGCCATCGCGTAGCCGGGCGCCGCCTTGCCGGCAAACAGCACGCAGCGGGGCTGCATGCCTTCGGTATCGCCGCGCTGAATGCGATCGTAGCGATGAATCACGTGGAGCACGTTGAGCAGCTGGCGCTTGTACTCGTGGATGCGCTTGACCTGGACATCGAACAGCATGTCGGTATCGAAGGCCACGCCGCAGCGACGTGCCACCAGCGCCGACAGACGGCGCTTGCTGGTCGCCCTGACCGTCCGGAAGCGCGCCTGGAAACCGGCATCCACAGACAGGTCACGCAGCGCCTCCAGACGCCCCATATCGGTGACCCAGCCGCTGCCAACCGTTTCATCCAGCAATGCACTGAGTCCGGTATTGCAGTGGGCCAGCCAGCGCCGCGGCGTAACGCCGTTGGTCTTGTTGTTGAATTTCTCCGGGGTCATCTCGTGGAAATCGCGGAACAGTCCCGCGGTCAGCAACTGTGTGTGCAGCCCGGCAACACCGTTCACCGAGTGAGACCCGACAATGCCCAGGTAGGCCATCCGCAACTGGGGATCGGGGCCCTCCTCGATGATCGACATGCGCTGTAGTCGGCCAGTATCCCCGGGCCAGCGATCAGCCACCCGCGACAGGAAGCGCGCGTTGATCTCGCGGACAATATCCAGCAGGCGCGGCAGCAACTCGGCAAACAGGCGCACGGGCCAACGCTCCAGGGCCTCCGGCAGTAACGTATGGTTGGTATAGGCCATGCAGCTGCTGGTGATCGACCAGGCCTGGTTCCAGCCCAGCCCGTGGACATCCATCAGCAGGCGCATCAGTTCGGCGACGGCCACCGTCGGGTGGGTATCGTTGAGCTGGAATCCGTTCAGCTCGGCGAAGCGTGAAAAGTCTGCGCCGTGGACCTCGACCCAGCGCTGCAGTACATCCTGCAGGCTCGCCGAGGCGAGGAAATACTGCTGGCGCAGGCGCAGCTCCTTGCCGGCCTCGCTGGCGTCGTTGGGGTAGAGCACCATGGTGATCTGTTCGGCGCGGTTCTTGGCCGCGACGGCATCGGTGTAACTGCCGGCGTTGAATTCCTCCAGGTCGAACTCATCGGTCGCCTCGGCCTTCCACAGCCGCAGGGTATTCACGGTACCGTTGCGGTAGCCGGGCACCGGCACGTCGTAGGGCAGCGCCAGGACATCCTGGGTATCCAGCCAGCGCACCCGCAGCTCCCCGTTCTCGTCGCGGCTGTAGTCGACGCGGCCAAAGAAGGGAACCCGCTGGGTCGCCTCCGGCACCTCGATCTCCCAGGGGTTGCCATGGCGCAGCCAGCGGTCGGGAAATTCCACCTGGTAGCCGTTCTCCAGACGCTGGTGGAACATGCCGTACTGGTAGCGAATGCCATAGCCGGTCACCGGCAACTGCAGGGTCGCGCAGCTGTCCAGGAAACAGGCGGCCAGGCGCCCCAGGCCCCCGTTGCCGAGGCCCGCGTCGAGCTCCTCTTCCTCTACCTCCTCCAGGCCGCAGGCCCAGTCCTCCAGCACCTCGCGCACCGGCGATTCCAGATCGAGATTGAGCAGGGCGTTGTTCAGACTGCGCCCCATCAGGAATTCCATGGACAGGTAGTAGATGTTCTTGCAGTCGCGCTGCTGGCATTGCTGCCGGGTCGCCCGCCACTGCGCCACCAGGCGGTCGCGAACGGTCAGCGCCAGGGCCTGGTAGAGGTAGAAATGGGATTGCCCTTCGTCATCGCGCCCCAGGGTCAGGGTGTAGTGACGGTGCAGATCCTCGGGCAGGGTAGCCGGCGACAGGTCCGGATCGAGACGGTGGTTCATGTGTCAGGCTTCCTCTTCGAAATAGGCGAGGTGCTGAAGGGACACCGAGGCCAGGGCAGGGGCAGTCCCGTTGACAAGAATCTGCAGGGAGCGCGCTTCCAGTGACAGCTCCGCCCCCGGCGCGAGGCAGTCGGTGGGGCCGGGCCTCAGGTTGCGCGCGGTATCGGCAAACAGGTACCAGTCCTGCGCCGGTGCCAAAGGCAAGCGGAAGGTCTGCGCCCGCTCGGCGGCATTGAAAACCACCAGCAGATGCCGCGCGGGCAGGCCGCCCTCCCCCGCCGGCTCGGTCAGCAAGTAGCCGAGCAGCTGGTTGTGGTGCTCGTGCCAGTGCTCCTCCCGCATGCTGCGGCCCTCCGGGTTCAGCCACTGGATGCCCTCGGAGTGCGGATCACCCGGTTTGTGCCGGTAGCGGTAGGCCTGCAACACCGGAAACTGTCGGCGCAGGGCCAGCAGCCGGCGGGTGAAGTGCAGCAACTCGGCGACCTCCTCGCGCTCGTCTTCCCAATCGACCCAGTTCAGCGCGTTGTCTTGGCAGTAGGCGTTGTTGTTGCCCTGCTGGCTGCGCCCGCGCTCATCCCCCGCCAGCAGCATCGGCACGCCCTGGGAGACCGCCAGAGTGGCGAGAAAGTTGCGTTGCTGGCGCCAGCGCAGGGCGTCGATGTGCGGGTCCGCGGTCGGCCCCTCCACCCCCAGGTTGCCGCTCAGGTTCTCCCGGTGGCCATCGTTGTTGTCCTCTCCATTGGCCTCGTTGTGGCGCTGGCGGTAACTGACCAGGTCGCGCAGGGTGAAGCCGTCGTGACTGGTGATGAAATTGATGCTCGCCCGTGGGCGCCGCCCCTCGTGTTCGAAGAGGTCACCCGAGCCGTGCAGGCGACGGGCGAGCTCCGGCAGCTGCCCGGGATCCCCCCGCCAGTAGCGGCGCACGGTATCGCGGTAGCGATCATTCCACTCGCTCCAGTGAGGGGGGAAGCGCCCCAGCTGGTAGCCCCCCGGGCCCACGTCCCAGGGCTCGGCAATCAGCTTGCAGGAGGAAAGCAGCGGGTCCTGGGCCAGCACCTGGAAGAAGGCCGCGTTGCGGTCGAAGCCCTGCGCCTGGCGCCCCATCACGGTGGCAAGATCGAAGCGGAAGCCATCCACGCCCATGGCACCGGCCCAGTAGCGCAGGCTGTCGGTGATCAGCTGCAGCACCCGCGGATGGCGCACATTGAGGGTATTGCCGCAGCCACTGTCATTGACATAGAAGCGCGGATCCCCGGACTGCAGCTGATAGTAGGAGAGGTTGTCGATGCCGCGCAGGCTGACGGTCGGCCCGAGATGATTTCCTTCGCAGCTGTGGTTGTAGACCACATCCAGGATCACCTCCAGTCCGGCCTGGTGGAAGCGGTCCACCATCTCGCGGAACTCCGCCGGGTCGCTACCGTTCATGTAGCCGGCGTGGGGCGCAAACCAGGACAGGGTGTTGTATCCCCAGTAGTTGCGCAGGCCCTTTTCGTGCAGGTGGTATTCGTCGATGAAGGCGTGCACCGGCAGCAGCTCCACCGTGGTCACGCCCAGGGCCTTGAGGTAGTCGATCACCGCGGGCTGGGCAAGCCCGGCGAAGCGCCCACGCTGGGCCTCGGGCACGCCGGGATGCCGACGTGTGAAACCCCGCACGTGGGTCTCGTAGATCACCGTCTGATGCCAGGGCACCCGGTGGGTAACGGCATTGTTGCACCACTCGGGGCGGCTGCAAACGACCGCCTTGGGCATCCAGGCCGCATTGTCGCGGGCATCCATCGCCAGGTCCTGACGGGGGTCACTGGGGGACCAGGCAAAGTGCGTTTCGTGCCAGGCAAACCCGCCCTGCAGGCGCGTCGCATAGGGGTCCAGCAGCAGCTTGTGGGCATTGAATCGATGCCCCGCCTGGGGTTCCCAGGGCCCGTGAACCCGGTAGCCGTAACAGCTCCCCGGCTGCACCCCGGGGACATAGCCGTGCCAGACGTCCTGGGACTTCTCCGGCAAGCGCAGACGCGACTGCTCCACCTGGCCGGAAGCATCGTAGAGACACAGCTCAACCGCCGTGGCATGCGCGGAAAACAGCGCAAAGTTGGTGCCCGCGCCATCCCAGTGGGCGCCCAGGGGACGCGGGGAGCCGGCCAGTATCTTCATTCGTCGACTTCCCTGGCCAGGTAGACGCAGGCCAGCGGCGGCACTGTCAGCAGCAGCGACCAGGGCTGGCCGTCCCAGGACAGCGCCTCGGCCTCGAGCGAAACCTCGTTGACCTGTCCGGAGCCCGCGTACACCGTGGCATCGGTATTCAGGATCTCGCGGTAGCGGCCCGGTCCGGGTACACCCAGCCGATAGCCGGTGTGCACGCCCGGCGTGAAGTTGCAGAGCACCACCAGCACCTGGTCCTCGGTTTGCCCCTGCCGCAGCCAGGCAAATATCGACTGCTCGCGGCGGTCGACCTGGAGCCAGTGGAAGCCCTGGGGGCAATGGTCCAGCGCGTGCAGCGCCGGGCGCTCGCGATAGCAGGCATTCAGGTCACTGACCAGCCGCTGCACACCCCGGTGCGGAGCGTCTTCCAACAGCGCCCAGTCGAGGGCCCGCTCGTGACTCCACTCGCGCCACTGGGCCAGCTCGCCACCCATGAACAACAGCTTGTAGCCCGGGTGCCCCCACATGAAGGCGAAATAGGCCCGCAGGTTGGCAAACTTCTGCCACTGGTCCCCCGGCATGCGGGTGATCAGCGAGCCCTTGCCGTGCACCACCTCGTCGTGGCTCAGGGGCAGCACGAAGTGTTCGTCCCAGGCGTAGACCAGGCCGAAGGTCATTTCATCGTGGTGATAGCGACGGTGCACCGGGTCGCGCCCCATGTAGCGCAGGGTGTCGTTCATCCAGCCCATGTTCCACTTGAAGCCGAAACCCAGGCCACCGGCATCCACAGGCCGCGTGACCCCGGGCCAGGCAGTGGACTCCTCGGCGATCATCAGCACGCCGGGGTGACGGGCGTGCAGCGTGGTGTTGAGCATCCTGAGGAACGCGATGGCCTCGAGGTTCTCGCGCCCCCCGAGGGCATTGGGCACCCATTCCCCGGGCCGCCGGCTGTAATCCAGGTAGAGCATCGACGCCACGGCATCCACCCGCAGACCATCCAGGTGAAACTCCTCCAGCCAGTAATTCGCATTGCTGAGGAGGAAACTCTGCACCTCGGGCCGCCCGAAGTTGTAGATCAGGGTATTCCAGTCCGGGTGAAAGCCCTGGCGCGGATCGGCGTGTTCATACAGCGCGGTGCCGTCAAAGCGGCCAAGACCGTGCGGATCGGTGGGGAAGTGCCCGGGCACCCAGTCCAGCAGGACGCCGAGGCCGGCAGTGTGGCAGCGATCGACAAAACAGCGGAACTCGTCCGGGGTGCCAAAACGGATGCTGGGGGCATACAGCCCCACTGGCTGGTAACCCCAGGACCCGTCAAAGGGATACTCCCCCAGGGGCATCAATTGGATGTGGGTGAAGCCCTGTTCCACCACGTAGGGAATCAGCTCGTCAGCGAGCTCGAGGTAACTGAGGAAGCGGTGGTTCTGCTCCGCCCGACGGCGCCAGGAGCCGGCGTGGACCTCGTAGATGGCCACCGGCTGGCCGAGGGGATGGCGGCGCGCCTGCATCCACGCCTCGTCGCTCCACTGCCAGTGGCTGTCACGGCCCATCACCCGGGCCGCCGTCTGGGGCGGGTGCTGCATGGACAGCGCATAGGGGTCCGCCTTGAGGGGCAGCCGGCAGCCATCCCGGTCGACAATCTCGTATTTGTAGTGGGCGAGCTCGGCGACGCCGGGAATAAAGACTTCCCACACGCCCGAACGCGGATGCCGATGCATGCCGTGGCAGTTGCCGTCCCAGCCATTGAAATCGCCGACCACCGCCACCCGCCGCGCGTTGGGAGCCCAGACCGCAAACCGCACACCCTCGACCCCGTCGAGGCAGCAGGCCCGCGCCCCCAGCAGTCGCCAGGCATGCACTTCACGGCCGGCGAGAAAATCCGCGAAATCGTCGTCGCTCAACTGCAGCGGATATTCCGCGCTGTGGTCCGGGGGTCCGCTCACTTCGCCCGCTCCCGGGCGACGGCCGCCAGCAGCTCGCGCACCGCCGGGGTGGCGAATATCCGTGCCGTGGTCTCCGCCTGCTTGCGGCGCCAGTTGGGGTACTCCCGGCAGGTGCCGGGAATGTTGACAGGCTCGGTGAGCAATTGCAGGTCCTCGAGTTGCACCATCAACAGGGGCGCGCGGCCGCGGGCACAGGCGCGATGGATGGCCGTGCACAGCGCCATGTCGAAGCTGTCACAGTCCCCCGCCGGGCGCAAGCCCTCGGCGGCAAGCCAGTCGAGTAGCCGCTGCCGGTCGCGGGCTCGCTCCCCGAGAGCCTGCTCCAGCTCGCTGCCGTCGGCCATCAACCCCAACTGCCGGCGGCGTGCCAGGTCACCCGCCGACCACCAGTCCGCCAGTGTCGGCACATCGTGATTGCTCACCATCAGCATGGCGTCATCGCGTTGCTCCCCGGGTGCCAGGAATGCACCGTCATCGCGGCGCTCGAAATACAGCAGGGCGTTTCCGAGCAGCCCGTCGCGGCGCATGCTGGCGCGAAAGGCGGCCGGCACCACGCCCAGGTCCTCGCCGATCACCAGGCAGTCGGCACGGCGACTTTCCAGGCGCAGGAGGGCCATCAGCGCCTCGCTGGGATAGTAGACATAGAGGCCGGCATCCGGCGCTTCCTCCGGCAGGCTCCACCAGGTGCGCAAGAGGGCCATGGCATGGTCCACTCGCAGGGCGCCGCAACTCCGCATGTTCTGGCGCAGCAGCGTGATAAAGGCGCCATAGCCACCCGCGCGGACGCGCAGGGGATGCAGCACCGGGAGCCCCCAGCTCTGCCCCTGGGGGGCGAGCGGGTCGGGCGGCGCGCCTATGCTCGCCGCACTCAGGTAGAGTTGTGGCTGGCTCTCTACCTCGGCGCCGTCGGCTACGGCGCCCACCGCCAGGTCGCGCACCAGCCCCAGACGCATGCCCAGCCTCCGGGCTTCCGCCTGGCAGGCTGACAGCTGTGCCTCGGCAAGCCACTGCAGGTAGCGGACCAGCTCCGGCTGGCCCTTCACCCGCGGGTTGTGGCGACACTCGTGGGCAACAAAGGCCTCCAGCTCGGCACCGCCGCGGGCGACAAAAGCCGCCAGCGACTGCCGACGCTCGGCGCTGGCGCTGCGGGAAAAGGCCCGGTACAGGGCCAGAAACACCCGGTACTTGAGGGCTGCCACGCGCGGATAGTCCACCAGCGCCTCCCCCCGCAGCGCCTGCAGTTCGGCCAGCTCCGGCTCGCCCAGCACCTGCCCGGCCACCTCAGGCCATTCCGGCTCGCGCGCGGGGTCAATCGCCAGGGGATTCAGAAATCGGCGATCCGAGGGGCTGTAGGGGCTGGCCATGGCTTCGTCGCCGGCGCAGGGAGCGTGCAGTGGGTTGAGGAGGACAAAGTCGGCACCGGCGCGGGCGGCCAGTGTTACCAGCTCCGAGAGATCGCCGAAGTCTCCGATACCCCAGTTGTGCTCCGAGCGCAGGCTGTAGAGCTGGCAGCCAAGGCCCCACAAGCGCGGGCTGATCCCGGCCAGGCTGGCACAATGCTCCGGGGCTGCCGCCAGCGTCGCCTCGACCCGCGCGTTCTCCGTACTCAGTCGCAAACGGTGGTAGCCCGCGGGCAGCTCGCCCAGGGGCAGCGCGCGGGCCGAGTAACGGACGCCCTCGGCCACATAGTCCCCCACCTCTGCCAGTTCTGCTGGCCGGAACACCCCCTGAAAGCACTCGCCGGTTTCGCAGGTCAGCCGCCAGCGGAATTCGCGCTGCAGGTCTTCGGGGTGGCAGCGCAGCGGCACCTGGGCGCGGGCGGCGTCGACTATCTCGCACTCGCCCAGCCAGTGACGCCAGGGTGCCACGTCCAGGTCCTCGATGCCCGCCTGCAGCGCCGCCGGATCCTCGGGGTCAAAACCCATCACCTGCAATGCGCGACGGCGCCAGGCCGGGGGCACCTGCCGGCAACTACCGTGATAGTCGAGATACTCGGCACTGATCCCGGTTAGATAAAACAGTTTTTCCAGCTCGTCCATGCGCGATACCGCACTCCTCGCCCGCCCCACAGAACAGCACGCCGGCCGACAGGACGCAAGCCCCATTTTGCAGCAGCCGCTGCGCCATCCTGCGACACACGGCCGCATCCGCAGCGGCGGCGGGTCGCGGTATACTGCCGGCATGACCCTTGTCGACCACTCCGCCCGCTCCGCCTACAGCCCCTCGCTGGCCAACCTGCGCAGCCTGCTGGCAATGCGCGGCATTGCCCTGTTCGGCCAGGCCGCGGTCCTGGCCTGGGTGGTCTGGACCACGCGCAGCACACAGCCCCCCTGGGGCATGGCCCTGGCGCTCCTGGGCATGACCCTGCTGACAGCCGCCAGCCTGTGGTGGTCTCGCGGGGAGCGCTCGGTCAGCGACCGGGAGTTCTTTGTCCAGATCATGCTGGATATCGTCGGCTGGACTGCCCTGATGTACACCAGCGGTGGCGCCGACAACCCCTTCGTGTCCTATTACATCGTGCCCCTGGTGGTGGCGGCGGCGGTCCTGCCCTGGACCTATACCTGGTGGGTCGCCGGCGCAGCCGTGACCGCCTACAGCCTGCTGCTGGTGTTCAACATCCCCTTTCCCCTGTTCTCACCCCACGCGGGCGCTGTCCACGCCGGCATGCACCACAGCGGCCCGTTGCCCCAGGGCGACCTGCACCGCCTGGGCATGTGGTTCAATTTCCTTTTCAGCGCCGGTCTGATCACCTTTTTTGTGGTCCGGATGGGCGGTGTGCTGCGCCGACAGGAAGCCCGGGAAGCGGCGCGGCGGGAAAACCGTCTTCGCCACGACCAGATTCTCGCCGTGGCGAGCCTGGCCGCCGGTACCGCCCACCGCCTGGGTACGCCCCTTTCCACCATGACCATCCTGCTGGAGGACCTGCAGGAGGACGCCGACCTGGGGCAACGGGCGCGGGACGACCTGTCCCTGCTGCGCGGGCAGCTCGGACAGTGTCGCGAGATCCTGCGCGAACTCAGTGACACCGCGGAGCTGTCGGAAACCGGCGAGCGACAGCGGGCCGCGGTGACGCGAGTGGTTGATACCGCCCTGCAGACCTGGGCTGCACGGCGGCCGGGTGTCTCCTGCGAGCTGCGAATCACCGGCTCGGGCGAGGCGCCGATTATCGCCTTTGACCAGACCCTGCCCCAGGCGCTGGAAAACCTCTTCAACAATGCCGCCGATACCGGAAGCGCGCTGATAGAGACCAGCGTCGACTGGGACGAGCACGAGTGCATCGTCGCCATTCGCGATCGCGGCCCCGGGGTATCGGCGGAGCTCAGTCGCGGTCTGCGTGCCGCGCCCGGCCAGCACAGGGGGCTGGGCATTGGCCTGGTGCTGACCCGTGCCACCGCCGAGCGCCACGGGGGCAGCCTGTCCCTGGACAACGCCAGCGACGGCCCGGGCGCGGTGGCCACCTTGCGCCTGCCCCGGGAGAATCGGGTGTGAGCGAGTCCGGGCGCCTCCTGCTGATCGACGATGACGCGACCTTCCTGCAGGTCATGAGCCGCAGTTTCCGCCGCCGCGGCTTCGAGGTCCTGGCCTGCGCCGGGGCCCGGGACGCCCTGGCCAGCTGCCGGGATTTTGCACCCAGCCACATCCTGCTCGACCTGAACATGCCGGAGCTGTCGGGAATGGCGGCGCTGCCGCAGTTGCTGGAAGCGGCGCCGGGCGCGCAACTGGTGGTGTTAACCGGCTACTCGAGCATCGCCACGGCGGTCGAGGCCATCAAACTGGGCGCTACCCAATACCTGTGCAAGCCCGCCGGCATCGAAGAAATTCTGCGCGCTTTCAGCGGCGAACAGACCAGCGAGGAGCCTCCGGCGCAGCCACCCTCCCTGGATCGCCTGGAGTGGGAACACCTGCAGCGGGTGCTGCAGGAAAACGAGGGCAACATCTCGGCCACGGCACGGGCGCTGGGGATGCACCGCCGCACGCTGCAACGCAAACTGCAGAAGCGGCCGGTCAGGCGCTGAGAGAGTCTGCCGCGGGGGTGCCGGCAGCAGCCCCGAGGTGTTCCGAAAGAATCGCCAGCAGCCGCTCCCCCACCGCCGTCATCGCCGGCGGGTCCGCGGACAGGCGCTCCGCCATGGAGGTGACGCGCAGGCCTTGGTGGCCACAGGGATTGATGCGGGCGAAGGGCTCGAGGTCCATGTCGACGTTCAGCGACAGCCCGTGGTAAGTACAGCCGCGGCGCACCCGCAGCCCCAGGGAAGCAATCTTGTCACCCTCGACGTAGACCCCGGGCGCATCCGGCCTCGCGGCTGCCGCAATGCCATACTCGTCGAGCAGCTGCACAATGCTGTCCTCGATCAGAGACACCAGGGCACGCACCCCGAGACCGGCGCGGCGCAGGTCAATCAACAGATAAACCACCCACTGGCCCGGACCGTGGTAAGTGACCTGGCCCCCGCGGTCCACCTGGACCACCGGGATGTCCCCCGGCGCCAGCACATGTTCCGCCTTGCCCGCCTGGCCCTGGGTGAACACCCGCGGGTGCTGCAGCAGCCAGAGCTCATCGGGGGTCGCGTCGTCACGGCTGTCGGTGAAAGCCTTCATCCGCTCAAAGACCGGCTGGTACTCCACCAGGCCCAGGTGTCTGCAGTGCAGCGCGGCCACGGCTCAGATCACCATCTGCACCACACCGGTGGCCATCAGATCCTGGTGCAGGGCGCGAAGCTGCTCCGGACCGGTCGCGGTAATGGTCACCGTCATGGCGGAAAACGTGCCCTTGCCACTGGCCCGCACGCGGACCGCGCGCTGGTCAAAGCCCGGGGCGTGGCGCTCGAACACCTCGATCACCAGGCGCTCGAAGTGCTCGCCACTGCGACCCACGACCTTGACCGGGTAATCGCAGGGGAATTCAATCCGGGGTGGGTTGACGCTGCTCACACTCACACCTTGAACAGCTTGCTGAACCACATGAGGACACTGTCCCACAGGCGGGCAAAGAAGCCGGCGGGCTCGACTGCCTCCAACGCCACAACCGGACCCTCGTGGAGAACCTCCCCCTCCAGCAGCAGGCGCACCGTGCCCAGGGCATCCCCCGCGGCGAGAGGTGCAACCAGGTCCTCCTCCAGCGCCAGCTCGCTCTGGATCTCATCCTTGCGCCCCCGGGGAATGGTCAGCACCAGCGGCGACTGCACCCCGACACGCACCTGGTCGGCCACGCCTTTCCAGACCCGCGGCTCGGCCATGGCCTCATCGGCCTGGAGCAATGACACCGTCTCGAAGAAACGGAAGCCGTAGTTGAGCAGGCTGCGGGACTCGTTCTTGCGGGTGGCCGGACTGCGGGTGCCCATGACCACGGAGATCAGGCGCATGCCATCGCGCTCGGCGGAAGCGGCCAGCCCGTAGCCGGCCTCGCTGGTGTAGCCGGTCTTGATACCGTCGACCGACGGGTCCTCCCGCAGCAGGGTATTGCGGTTGTACTGGCGGATATCGTTGTAGGTGAAATCGCGCAACTTGTAGAGCGCGTAGTGCTCGGGGTATTTCTGGATCATGCCCTGGGCCAGCAGCGCGAGATCGCGGGCGGTCACTACCTGCCCCTCCGCGGGCAGCCCGTGGGAGTTTTCGAAATGCGAGTTGTGCATGCCCAGGGCCTCGGCGTGGGCATTCATCATGTCGGCAAAGGCCGCCTCGGACCCCGCCACGTGCTCGGCGATGGCCACCGTGGCATCGTTGCCCGAGGCCACCACGATACCGCGCTCCAGCTGGCCCACGGTGACCGGCTTGCCGGGCTCGATCCACATCAGCGAGGAGCCCGCGAAGACCGGGTTCTGCGACCAGGCATTGCGGCTGACCGGCACCTGGTCCTCGGCATCGATGCGACCGGACTCGATCTCACTGGCCAGCACGTAGGCTGTCATCATCTTGGCCAGACTGGCCGGCGGAAGCGGCAGGTCGGCGTTGTGCTCGGCGAGTACCGCACCGCTGTCGGCATCCATCAGGAAATAGGCCTTGGCGGAGAGCTGCGGGGGTGTCGGTACCACCGCCACGGCGGCCGCCTTGGCCGCGCAGCTCAGGAACAGGATTGCAACAAACAGGGATCGCATCATCACTTCCATTCAGTCGATTGTCGTGGGGCCGCGCCTCAGGGAAGCAGCTGCGCCCCGGTATAACCGTTGTCGACGAGCCGTCGCTGTACGCGGTCCAGCTCTTCCGGGCTGTCCACCGGCCCGATACGCACGCGGTAGAGGCGACCGTTTGCACTGTCTACCGGACTGACGGCAACCGGCGAGGTCACCAGTGCCGCCAGCTCCGTGCGCAGGCGCTCGGCGGAATTCTCCGAGCCAAAGGCGCCCAACTGCAGGAAACGGTAATTCCCCAGCGGACTGCCACGGCGGTCGTCGATACCCGCCAGCTGGATCACCTCGACTTCCACCCGGGCAGTGCCGACTTCCATGAAGCCCAGTTTGACCGCGGCGCCGTAGGAAAGGTCAATCAGACGGTCATTGTGAAAGGGGCCCCGGTCATTCACGCGCACCACGATGCTGCGCCCGTTGTCGAGGTTGGTGACCCGGGCGTAGCAGGGAATCGGCAGGGTCTTGTGCGCCGCGGTGGCCGCGTAGAGGTCGTAGACCTCGCCGTTGGAGGTCAGCTGGCCGTGGAACTTGGTGCCGTACCAGGAGGCCAGGCCGCGCTCCCGATAGCCCGCCAGACTGGGCAGCACTTCGTAGCTCACGCCGTTGACCGTATAGGGACTCTTGTTGCCCACGCCGAGAATCGGATCGGGCCGCGGACGGGCGTCGGCGACATCCTCCGGGCGGATGCTGCGCAGGGGCGCACCGTCGCGCACGGCGTCGCGTGCGCCCGTCTCGGGCCCGGTGGTCTCCCGCTGGGGGGCGGTGCCACTGCAGGCTGCCAGCAGCAGCGCCAGGAGCGGTAGCCAGCAGGCCTTCACTGGGCATCCCCCCCGGCCGCCAGCCGCTGGGCCAGCTGGTGGACGCTCATGGCATACATGGCACTGTGGTTGTAGCGGGTGATGACGTAGAAGTTGTGAAGCCCGAGCCAGTATTCGTAACCGTCCTCGAGCTCAAACTTCATCGCCGTGGCCTTGGCGTCGGGATCCACCGCCTGCCGGGGCCGGATGCCGACCTTGGCAAACTCGGCAATGATGCGCTCCGGTACCAGCCCGGCATTGAACCACGCCTCGGGTGCCGCATCAGTCACCGCGGCCGGCACCACCACCGCTTCGCCCGGGCGCCAGCCGTGGGCCTTGAAATAGTTGGCCACACTGCCGATGGCATCCACCGGGTTGTTCCAGATATCGGTGTGCCCGTCGCCGTCAAAATCCACCGCGTAACTGCGATAGCTGCTGGGCATGAACTGGCCGTAACCCATCGCGCCGGCATAGGAGCCCTTGAGGGACAGCGGATCCACATCCTGCTCGGCGGTGAGAATCAGGAAGTGCTTCAGTTCCTTGCTGAAGAATGCGGAACGGCGGGGATAATCGAAAGCCAGTGTCGCCAGGGCGTCGATAACCCGGTAGCTGCCGGTAATCCGGCCGTAGTAGGTTTCCACCCCGATGATCGCGGCGATCAGTTCGGCGGGCACCCCGGTCTCCGCCTCGGCGCGCGCCAGGGTCTGGCGGTGCGCCTGCATGAAGGCGCGCCCCTCGCGCTCCCGCCGCTCGGTGAGAAAGATCTCGCGGTATTCATGCCAGGGCTTGACCTTCTCCGCGGGCCGGGCGATCGCCTCGAGGATGGACTCCTGTCGCTGGGCCTCGGACAAGAGGGCCAGCAGGCTGTCCCGCTCCATGCCCCGCTCCGCCACCAGCTCTTCCACCAGTGCCCGCGCGTCCGCGTTGTCGCGATAGCTCTCGGCGGCGCCGGCGAGGCCGGAACACAGGGTGAGCAAACCGACCATCCACTTCCAATGCACCACTTTCATCACTCGCTACTCACCTGAAGGTCAACGCGGAATCACCGTCCGCGGCTCGGTAGCCACCGCCATCAAAACGCCAAAGCCCGCCATCAGGGTAACCAGCGAGGTTCCCCCTGCGCTCACCAACGGCAGCGGCACGCCCACTACGGGCAACAGACCGGCGACCATGCCCATGTTAACAAAGATGTAAACGAAAAACGTCAGCGTCAGGCTGCCGGCGACCAGCCGTCCGAAGGTCGAGGGGGCGTTTGCCGCAATCCAGAAGCCGCGCAGCAATATCAACAGATACAGGGCCAGCAGAATCAGCACGCCGCGCAGGCCGAATTCCTCCGCCAGCACGGCGATGATGAAATCGGTGTGCCCCTCGGGCAGGAAGTCCAGCTGCGACTGTGTACCCTGCAGCCAGCCCTTGCCCTCCCAGCCACCGGAGCCGATTGCCGTCTTCGATTGAATGATATTCCAGCCTGCCCCCAGCTTGTCACTCTCCGGGTCCAGCAGGGTGAGAATGCGCTGGCGCTGGTAGTCCTTGAGCAGATACATCCAGGCCGGCCACGCGGACAGCACTGCCAGGAGGACCGCACCGCCGATATAGCGCCACCCTATGCCCGCCAGGAACAGCACGAACAGGCCACTGGCCGCGATCAGCAACGAGGTGCCCAGATCCGGCTGCACCAGGATCAAACCGGCGGGCAGGATCACAATGGCGAGACTCCCCAGGACCAGCGTGAAACGCGGCGGCAGGCCTCGCCCGGCCAGAAACCAGGCCATCATCAGTGGCATGCACAGCTTCATGATTTCCGACGGCTGGAAGCGAAACCCGCCGATCGACAACCAGCGCTGGGCGCCCTTGGCGCCCACGCCGAAAAACACCACGGCCACCAGCAGCAGTACGCCACCGGCATACAGCCAGGGGGCCCAACGGGCATAGCGCTGGACATCGATCTGGGCCGCCACCAGCAAAACGGTACAGGCGACCAGCAGATACTGGGCCTGGCGAATCACCGCACCGAGCTGCTGCCCGGATGCACTGTAGAGCACCACCAGTCCCAGACCGGCCACGACAAGCAGCAGCAACAGCAGCGGCAAATCCAGGTGCAGGCGGCGCGCCAAGGAAGCGCTGTCCTGCAGACCGGCGCGCTCACCGGGCATCTGCCGTACGTAGTCACCCATCGACCGGCACTCCTTCGCTCGCGGCGGCGTCCGGTTGTGGCGGCTCGCGCAGCAACCAGTCATCCAGCACGGCGCGCGCAATCGGGCTGGCCACCGAGGCGCCACCGCCGTTTTCCACGATCACCGCCAGGGCGATCGTCGGCGCCTCGATGGGCGCGAAAGCGATGAACAGGCCGTGATTGCGGTGCCGCTCGGCCACTTCATCCTCGCGATAGATGGCCCCCTGGGCAATGCCAATCACCTGCGCGGTCCCGGTCTTGCTCGCCATCTCGTACTGCATGCCCTCACCAATCTTGCGCGCGGTACCGCGACGACTGTGCACCACCGCACGCATCGACTCGAATATCGCATCCCAGTGTTCCGGGCTGGCCTCGATGCGGCTGACCTCGGGCGCTTCCACCGCCACGCCACCCACCGACTTCAGCAGCTGCGGCACCCGCTGGACACCCCGGGTCGCCAGCACCGAGGTGGCGACGGCAAGCTGTACCGGGGTGGTCAGCATGTAGCCCTGGCCGATCCCCGCACTGAGCGTCTCGCCGGGATACCAGGGCTTGCCCAGGTGATCGCGCTTCCAGCGGGTCGAGGGCAGCACCCCCGGACGCTCATTGGTGGTGTCCAGGCCCGTGCGCTCACCCAGGCCATAGGGCGCCAGCAGCTCGTGCATGCGGTCGATCGTCAGCCGCCGCGCCAAGTCATAGAAGTACACGTCGCAGGACTCGGCGATGGCCATGTGCAGATCCACACGGGGGGCGTGCCCGGTCCCGCGGATCTTCAGGATCCAGTCGCGGTAGCGGCGCGAATCGCCCGGCAGGCGATACCAGCCGGGGTCGGGGACCGTGGTTTCGGGGGTGATCAAGCCGGCCTGCAGCCCCGCCAGTGCCATCATCGGCTTGATGGTGGAGCCGGGGGGATACTGCCCTTGCACCGCGCGGTTGAAGAGCGGCACGTCGGGGGAGTCGCGCAGGGCGGCGTAGTCCTCGGTACTGATCCCGTTGACGAACAGGTTGCTGTCAAAGCCGGGGGTGGAGACCAGCGCCAGCACACCGCCAGTGGCCGGGTCGATGGCCACCACGGCACCGCGCTGCTCGCCCAGGGCGCGCTCGGCCGCCTGCTGCAGCTGGTAATCCAGGTGCAGGACCAGATCCTCGCCGGGACGGGGGTCAAAACGTTCGAGCACCCGCAGCACCCGGCCGTGGGCATTGGTCTCGACGTTCTGGTAACCCACTTCGCCGTGCAGTACGTCCTCGTAGTAGCGCTCGACGCCGACCTTGCCGATATGGAAGGTGCCGCGGTAGGCGCTCTGGTCCAGCGCCTGCATCTCCCGCTCGTTGATGCGACCGACATAACCGATGGCGTGGGAAAACAGGGCGTCGTGGGGGTAGTGGCGCAGCAGTTGAGCGTCCACGGTGACCCCGGGCAGGCGGTGGCGGTTGACTGCCAGCAGGGCGCGCTCTTCCTCGGTCAGGCGAAAACGCAGGGGAACCGCCTCGTAGGGACGCCGGTGGCCCAGCTTCTGGTGAAAGGTCTCGAGGTCGCTCTCGGAAATCGGGATCAAAGCCCGCAGGGCTTCGAGGGTGGCGTCGAGGTCCTCGACGCGCTCGCGCACGATGGACAGCATGTGGCTGGGCCGGTTGTCCGCCAGCAGCACGCCATTGCGATCGTAAATCAGGCCGCGCTTGGGAGGCAGCGGCTGCAGCTGCACCCGGTTGCGCTCCGACTGTGTGCGATAAGTCTCGTAGTCCCGAATCTGCAGGTTGTAATAGCGGTAGAGAATGCCCGCCAGCAGCGCACAGGCAATCAGCACGGCCGTCAGGGTACGGACGAGAAAAATGCGACTTTCCCGTCCCGGGTCCTTGAGGGTGATGGATTCAGGCATGTGCAGGCAGGGTTGGGACTGCGCGAAGGGCTCAGGCCCGATGATACGGGTGATTGACTGTAATTGTCCAAGCCCGGTAGAGCTGTTCCACCAGGACCACGCGCACCAGCGGATGGGGCAGGGTCAGGGGGCCGAGGGACCAGCGTCGCTCGGCGGCCGCCAGGCAGCCCCGGGAGAGGCCGTCCGGCCCACCGATCACCAGGTTGACATTGCGACCGTCCATCATCCAGCCGCGCAGGTGCTCCGCCAGCCGCGGGGTGCTCCAGGACTCGCCCTCGACGTCCAGGGCAATGGTGCGGTCTCCCGGGGCAAGGTGCCGGAGAATCTGCTCTCCCTCGCGCTCCCGCAACTGCTCGACCGCCACATCGCGACCGCGCCTCGCCAGGGGCAGGTCGCGCCACTGCAGCCGCAACTCCCGGGGCAGGCGACGAGCGTACTCGTCGACGCCCGCATCCACCCAGGCGGGCATCTTGCCGGCGACACTGACCACCGAGATGCGCATCAGTCGACCGGGCGGGTATCCACCCAGAGGCGCTCCAGATCGTAGAAGTCGCGGGTTGCCGGCAACATGACATGCACCACGACGTCGCCAAAGTCGGCCAGCACCCACTCGCCGACATTCTCTCCCTCGAGCCCCAGGGGCCGCTCGCCGGCTTTCTTGGCTTCCAGGCAGACGTGGTCCGCCAGCGACTTGACGTGCCGGTTGGAGGTACCGCTGGCAATGACCAGGTAGTCCATGACATCGGTCATGCCGCGCACATCCAGGGTGACGACATTGACAGCCTTGAGTTCATCGAGGGCCTCGACGACCAGGGCCTTGAGTGCTTCAGCTTCCATCTGGGGGCAAAGCCCTCCTTGTTTTGACGTGTAATTTCAGTCTGCTACCGCCTCGCGGTACAGCGCATTATCGACGATATACTCGAGCACCGCATCCGGCAGCAGAAAGCGCGGAGAGTGCCCGGTGGCACACAGGTGACGAATTTCGGTGGAAGAAATCGGCAGCGGTCGCAGTTCCTGCAAAAGCACCCCGCCGGCGGGCCGGCGCCCGAGGGCAGCGGCATCCGGCAGCCGGTGGTGGCCGAGCCAGTCCGCCACTTTGCCGCGCCGGGGCAACTCCCACCCGGGACGCGCCAGCACCACCACGTGGGCCAGGCCCAGCAGCTCCTGCCAGCGATGCCAGCGTGGCAGGCCCAGCACGGCATCACAACCCACCACCAGGCAGAGCGGGCGCTGCTCACCGTACTCACGCCGCAGTTCCGCGAGGCTGTCCACCGTCCAGGAGGGGCCGTCGCGCTGCAACTCGCGGCGGTCACAGCTCAGGCGCGACTCGCCGCGCACCGCGAGTTCGACCATGTCCGCCCGCGCGGTGGCGGGACAGCCAGGGCTCTCGCGATGTGGCGGCGTGGCACAGGGCACCAGGTGCAGACGCTCCAGCGCCAGCCCCTCCACCAGTTCCACCGCAGAGCGCAGATGGCCGTGGTGAATAGGGTTGAAGGTGCCGCCAAACATGGCGACCGGTGCCTGGGTCGCCGCGGCGCTCAACGGCGTACCTGCCCCTCGCCGAAGACGACATACTTGCAGGACGTCAGACCCTCGAGCCCCACGGGCCCGCGGGCGTGAAGCTTGTCGGTGGAAATCCCGATCTCCGCCCCCAGGCCGTATTCAAAGCCGTCCGCGAAGCGGGTCGACGCGTTGATCATCACGGAGCTGGAGTCCACCTCGCGCAGGAAGCGCATGGCGCGCGCGTGATCACGGGTCACGATACTGTCGGTATGCTGGGAACCGTAGTGGTTGATGTGGGTGATCGCCTCTTCCAGGTCCTCCACCACCTTGACCGCCAGCACCGGCGCCAGGTACTCGGCGAACCAGTCATCCTCGGTGGCAGCCAGCATGTCCGGCACCCGGCGGCGGCTCTGTGGGCAGCCGCGCAGCTCCACCCCCGCCTCGCGAAAATCCGCTGCCAGCTCGGGCAACAGGGCGTCCGCTTCCGTGGCCGCTACCAGCAGGGTTTCCATGGTATTGCAGGTACCGTAGCGGTGCGTTTTGGCATTCAGGGCAATGGCTCGCGCCATCTGCAGGTCCGCCCCGGCATCCACGTAGACATGGCAGACCCCGTCGAGATGCTTGATCACCGGCACGCGGGCGTCGCGGCTGATGCGCTCGATCAGGCCCTTGCCGCCACGCGGCACGATGACGTCGACATAGGCGGGCATGGCGATCAATTCGCCGACGGCGGCGCGATCGGTCGTTTCCACGACCTGCACCGCGGCCCGCGGCAGGCCGGCCGCCCGCAGCCCCTCCGCCAGGCAGGCGGCTATGGCGCGATTGGAGGCCAGCGCCTCTGACCCGCCGCGAAGAATGGTGGCGTTCCCCGACTTCAGGCAAAGACTGGCGGCCTCCACTGTTACGTTGGGGCGGGACTCATAGATAATGCCGATAACCCCGAGGGGCACGCGCATCTGGCCCACGCGGATACCGCTGGGGCGGGTCCGCACCCCGGAGATCTCGCCCACCGGGTCGGGCAGGGCCGCCACTTGCTCCAGCCCCGCCAGCATGGTGTCGATGCGGGCCGGGGTCAGCGCGAGGCGGTCCAGCAGCGCCGCATCCAGGCCCGCCTCGCGGCCGCGCTGAAGGTCTTCCTGGTTGGCCTGGGCGAGTGTGTCCCGGGCAGCATCCAGGGCGTCCCGGGCGGCCAGCAGTGCCGCGTTGCGCACCGCGGTGCTCGACGCCGCCACCTGCCGCGAGGCCGCTCTCGCAGCCCGCCCCATTTCCTGCATGTAATGCGGGATATCCATATTGGGTCCGTTATCAAAAGCCGCGATTATACCCGAAGCCCGCGGGCCCTGCGCCAGTCCGGGAGTCAGCCCCGGCACGGCGGGAAAGAAATTTCAGCGAACAACGTTGACAATCATTCTCATTAGCATTAATTTGCCAGTCAAGGCATCCAATTGTCAGCCGTGGAGACACCATGTACGTCTGCATCTGCAAAGGCATCACCGACCATCAGATCCGCGCCGCGGTCAGCCAGGGCGCGGAGAATATGCGTGCCGTGCGCCAGACACTGGGTGTTGCCAGCCAGTGCGGCAAGTGCGGGAGCCTGGCCCGGGACATCATGCGGGAAGCCCTGGACGAACTGCAGAGCGCGGACAGCGGGCTGTTCTACGCCGCCGGCTGAGCCCGCAGGGGCGCCGAAACCGGATGCGAATCACTGCGATTATCATTACAAACTCTTTTGCAATCAACGACTTACGTTGACCCCTCCCCGCCCCTGAACTATACTTCGCGCCACAATCATCCAGGGAAGTGGAGCACGCTATGAAAGGCGACGCCAAAGTCATCGAACATCTGAACCAGGTACTCGGCAACGAGCTGGTGGCGATCAACCAGTACTTCCTGCACGCCCGCATGTACAAGGACTGGGGCCTGAAGGAACTGGCCGACCACGAGTACCACGAATCCATCGACGAGATGAAGCACGCCGATCAGCTGATCGAGCGCATCCTGTTCCTGGAGGGCCTGCCCAACCTGCAGGACCTGGGCAAGCTGCTGATTGGCGAGAACACCCAGGAGATGCTCGAGTGCGACCTCAAGCTGGAGCACAAGGCACACAAGGACCTCAAGGAAGCCATCACCTACTGCGACTCTGTCGGTGACTATGTCTCCCGGGACCTGTTCGTATCCATCATGGCCTCCGAGGAAGACCATATCGACTGGCTCGAGACCCAGCTGGGCCTGATCGAGAAAGTCGGCCTGCAGAACTACCTGCAGACCGCCATGCAGCCCGTCAAAGAAGGCTGAGCCTGCCCCCTCGCCCCGGTCCAACCGGGGCGACCCACGCCCCCGCCAGATGCACGCCCCGGCAGCTGGCGGAGCGGCGGAACCACCCCTCAGGAAACCGCGAGCAAATCACAGTCGAGCTTGTCCAGAACGCGCTCGACCGTGTTGTTGTTGATCGCGGCAGCCAGGCCGCTGCGTCCGGCGTTGCCAATCACCAGCAGGCCGACCTTGAGCTGTTCCGCCATGTCCACAATGACGTCGTCGGGGTCGCCCATGCGCACGTGGATATGCTCGAGATCGACACCCCAGTCCCGCACCAGGCGATGGCGGTCGGGGGCCTGGGAGAGGTCACGGTAGGCTGACACGAAATGCACATCGGCACTTTCGCTCTCGATCAGCTGTCGGGCGAAGCGCAGAATCTTCTCGTTGGCCTGCGCCCGACTGCCCTCCGTGGCGGACAGGTCGACGGCCGCCAGCACAGCGCGAGGATTGATCGCGCCGCCGTCCTTGACCAACAACACCGCGCACTTGCACTGGCGAATCAGTGTCCAGTCGGAGGTCCGCTTGAGCACGCGCTGATGCAGGGGGCGACTGAAAGAGGATTTCAGCACCACATCGGCCCTGTAGTGTTGTGACGCGCGCACACAGCCCTGGTACCAGTCGGGGTCCCATTCCAGCTCCACGGCCACATCGAGACCCGCCTCCCGCAAAGGCCGCACCAGGGACTCCATCCAGGCGTGGCAGGCATCCAGTGCCTCGCCGCGACCGGCGCCAAACTGACGCACGGCGGCCACATCCTCGTGGATGCAGGCATACAGGTGAATCTGTGAACCCAGCTGGCGCGCAATCACGCGTGCCCGATCCAGGGCCGGCTGTTCCTCGCGGGTCGGATCGATAACCACCAAAAGACGCTTGAAGTCCATAATTGCCTCCCGATTAAAGACCGTCACAGCCTAACGCGATGGGCGCGATATTACAGCCGACTCGGGGCGGGGTTCGGGAAAACAGGAAGGGATGTTGATGTCGGTCAAGATCCCTGCCGGGGCAGCAAGGCCGCCGCCGGCAGGGGCCCGGGAGGGGATCAGCTGGCGGCCGAAGAGGCCGCGGCTTCCTTGATCAGGGTCTGCAGTTCACCGCTTTCGTGCATTTCCGCGACAATGTCGCAACCGCCGATCAGCTCGCCGTTCACCCACAACTGGGGGAAGGTCGGCCAATTGGCGTACTTCGGCAGGTTGGCGCGAATATCGGGATTGCTCAGCACATCGACGTAGGCGAAGCGTTCGCCACAGGCCATCAGGGCCTGCACCGTGCGCGCGGAGAAACCGCACTGGGGCTGGTTGGGGGAGCCTTTCATGTAGATCAGAATCGGATTGTTCTCGATCTGTTCCTTGATGGTGTCAAAAATATCCATGGGATGACCTGCCATACTGTGGGCCGAAGCCGGATGAATGGGCGCCAATTGTAACGCATCGGCACCGCGCCTAGAAATGCCGGCGACCGCATACCGGGAACATATTGTCAAGGCCGGTGCCAGGCCGTATCATGAATCATCTGAGGCAGCGTGTGCTGCCTTTTTGCGTTTCAGGCCCCGCATCCGGAGCCCCCACATGAGGAGAGAACCGCCAGTGTCCACCACGCTGATGCCCACCTATTCCCGTTTGCCCGTGACTTTCAGTCGCGGCGAAGGCTCCTGGCTGTGGGACACCGACGGACGACGCTATCTCGACGCCCTCTGTGGCATCAGCGTTACCACCCTCGGCCACGGTCACCCCGCCGTCACCCGGGCCATACAGGAACAGGCGGCTCGCCTGGTGCACACCTCCAACCTGTATCGCATCGAGGCCCAGGAGGCCCTCGGTGACAGCCTGACGGCGGCCGCCGACATGCAGCGGGTGTTCTTCTGCAACTCCGGCGCCGAAGCCAACGAGGCGGCGATCAAGCTGGCGCGCCTGCACGGCCACCGCAAGGGTATTGAGCGCCCCGGCATCGTGGTCTTCGAGAACGCCTTTCACGGCCGCACCCTGGCCACCCTGAGCGCCACTGGCAACCGCAAGATCCAGGCGGGTTTCGAGCCCCTGGTCAGCGGCTTTGTGCGGGCACCGCTCAACGACATCGCCGCCGTGGAACAGATTGCCCAGCGCAACCCCGATGTGGTGGCCGTGCTGGTGGAGCCGATTCAGGGCGAGGGCGGTATTCGCGCCGCCAGCCCGGCATTCATGCAGGCCCTGCGCCAACTCTGCGACCAGCGCGGCTGGCTGTTGATGCTGGACGAGGTGCAGACCGGCAACGGGCGCACCGGTCACTACTTTGCCGCCCAGGGCCTGAACCTGGAAGCCGATGTGATTACCACCGCCAAGGGCCTGGGCAACGGCGTCCCGATTGGCGCCTGCCTGGCCCGGGGCCCGGCGGCCGAGGTCTTCGGTGCCGGCCACCACGGCTCCACCTACGGTGGCAACCCGCTGGCCTGCGCCGCCGCCGGCGCCGTGGTCGAGACCATCTCCGCGCCGGGCTTTCTGGATCGGGTGCAGGCAGCCGGCGAGCGGCTGCACCGGGCGCTGTCCGACGGGCTGCGTGACTGTGAGCATGTGGCCGAACTGCGCGGCTCCGGGCTGATGCTGGGTATCGCCCTGAAACATGACTGCGGCGAACTGGTTGGCCGCGCCCTGGACGCCGGGCTCCTGATCAATGTCACCGCGGGCAACACCATCCGCCTGCTGCCCCCCCTGACCATCAGCGACGCCGAGATCGAGGAGCTGGCCGCGCGCCTGGTTCCGCTGATCCGGGATTTCGGCTGACATCCTCTACAGGTACCCAAGCCATGAACACACCCAGGCACTTCCTGACCCTGCTGGATTTCTCCCCGGACGAGCTACAGGGACTTCTGAAACGCGCCAGCGAGATGAAGCGCGCCCACCGCGCCGGCGCCGACCAGCGCGACTTCCCGGGCAAGGTGCTGGCGATGATCTTTGCCAAGTCCAGCACCCGCACCCGGGTATCCTTCGAGGCGGGGATGGCGCAGCTGGGCGGGCACGCCATGTTCCTGTCGCCCCAGGACACCCAGCTCGGCCGCGGCGAGCCGATCGAGGACAGCGCCCGGGTCATCTCTTCCATGGTCGACGTGGTGATGATCCGCACCTTCGGCCACGACATCGTGGAGCGCTTTGCCGCCCACTCGTCGGTGCCCGTGATCAACGCCCTGACCGACGACTACCACCCCTGCCAACTGCTGGCGGACATGCAGACCTGGCAGGAACACCGCGGCCCGATGGCCGGCAAGACCGCGGCCTGGGTGGGTGATGGCAACAACATGTGCCAGTCCTACATCAACGCCGCGCGGCAGTTCGATTTCCAGCTGCGCATCGCCTGCCCCGAGGGCTTCGACCCCTCGCCGGCGCTGCTGGCCGCCAATGCCGACCGGGTGCAGCTGACCCGCGACCCCGCGGAAGCCGTGCGGGGAGCCGACCTGGTGGTCACCGACGTCTGGGCCTCCATGGGCCAGGAGGAGGAGCAGCAGGCCCGCGCCCGCGCCTTTGCCCCCTACCAAGTCAACGAGGCCCTGATGGCCCACGCTGCCAGCGATGCCCTGTACCTGCACTGCCTGCCCGCCCATCGCGGGGAGGAGATCAGCGCCGGCCTGATGGATGCGCCCGATACCGTGATCTGGGACGAGGCGGAAAACCGCCTGCACGCCCAGAAAGCCCTGCTCGAGTTCCTGCTCCGCAGCCAGGGTCACTGACAGGCAGCCAGCCCCCTCCCCCGTCAAATAACCGTGCCCTATAAGGGCACGGTTGCTTATGAGAAATTATTCGTAGAAACCGCGACCCGCGCCCCTTCCGCTGCCCCGGGGCCCGGGGGCCAGCCCCCCCGCGGCCTGCCGGGTTAGCACCTGCCTACCTCTTCACCTGCGCACAGGATATCCACAGCTCTCCCCCGGACTTGTTCGCTTGCACAGGGGCCCAGGTCGCATTATCTTGTAGGGCATTCGTCAAACCACCCCAATATATTGGGTGCAGCGCGGCATTTGACACGCTGGCGCCACCGGACCGGATGGCGCGTACTGGCCCGAACGCGATAACAAGAGCGCCAGTCACAATGGGCCGCAAGCTCACAAGGATTGATACAGCACCCGTCCGGGCGGCGGGCAACCAGCAACCACAGGGAGAGGCAGGCGCAGCGGCCTGCGGGGGAAAGCGTATGTACACAGAGACCAGCCCGGCCAGCACCCAGGCACCGGGGCCCGACGTCAGCGGTGAGTCGACCAGCGCCAGTGCCAGGCTGGAAGCCACCGCCCCCGGGCAGCTTCGCGTGATCAAGCGCAATGGCACGGTGGTGAGCTTCGAGGCCAGCAAGATCTCCGTGGCCATCACCAAGGCCTTTCTTGCGGTGGAGGGCGGTACCGCCGCCGCCTCCAGCCGCATCCATGAAACCGTCTCGCGCCTCACCGACCAGGTCGTGGGCACCTTCGAGCGGCGCATGTCCTCTGGTGGCACTGTGCACATCGAGGACATCCAGGACCAGGTGGAACTGGCCCTGATGCGTGCGGGTGAACACAAGGTGGCGCGGGACTACGTGATCTATCGCGAGGAGCAGGCGCGCAAGCGCGCGGCCCGCAAGGCGCTGTCCCCCGCGGCCCAGGAAGCCGCCGGCAGCATCAGCGTGCTGCACCCGGACGGCAGCCGCCAGCCGCTGGATCTCGAGCGCCTGCACACCCTGGTCACCGAGGCCTGCGCCGACCTCACCGACGTGTCTGCCAGCCGCATCATCGACGAGGCCCTGCGCAACCTCTACGACGGGGTCACCCGCGACGAACTGTCCACCTCCCTGGTGATCACCGCGCGCACCTTGATCGAGCAGGATCCGAACTACAGCTACGTCGCCGCGCGTCTGCTCTGCGACACGCTCCGCGCCGAGGCGCTGCAGTTCCTGGGCGTTGCCGACGCCGCCACCCAGTCGCAGATGGACGAGCTCTACGCCCGCGCCCTGCCCGCCTACGTCGAGAAAGGTGTGGCCCTGGAGCTGCTCGACCCGGCACTGGCCGACTACGATCTCGAGCGCCTCGGGCGGGCCCTGCTGCCGGAACGCGACCTGCAATTCACCTACCTGGGCCTGCAAACCCTCTACGACCGCTATTTCATCCACAGCGAGGGGGTGCGTTTCGAGCTGCCGCAGATCTTCTTCATGCGCGTCGCCATGGGCCTGGCCCTGCGCGAGCCGGAAAAGGATGCCCGCGCCATCGAGTTCTACGAACTGCTGTCCTCCTTTGACTACATGAGCTCCACGCCGACCCTGTTCAATGCCGGCACCCTGCGCCCCCAGCTCTCCTCCTGCTACCTGACCTCGGTGCCGGACGACCTGCGCGGCATCTTCGGCGCCATCCAGGACAACGCCATGCTGTCCAAGTTCGCCGGTGGCCTGGGCAACGACTGGACCCGGGTGCGCGCGCTGGGCTCCTACATCAAGGGCACCAACGGCAAGAGCCAGGGTGTCGTGCCCTTCCTCAAGGTGGTCAATGACACCGCGGTGGCGGTCAACCAGGGCGGCAAGCGCAAGGGGGCCGTGTGCGCCTACCTGGAGACCTGGCACCTGGACATCGAGGAGTTCGTCGAGCTGCGCAAGAACACCGGCGACGACCGCCGGCGCACCCACGACATGAACACCGCGAACTGGATCCCGGACCTGTTCATGAAACGGGTTTTCGAAGATGGCGAGTGGACCCTGTTCTCCCCCAGCGATACGCCGGACCTGCACGATCTCTACGGGCGCGCTTTCGAGGAGCGCTACATCGGCTACGAGGAGCAGGCCAAGGCCGGCAAGCTCAAGCTGCACAAGACCGTGCGCGCCCAGAACCTGTGGCGCAAGATGCTGGCCATGCTGTTCGAGACCGGGCACCCCTGGATGACCTTCAAGGACCCCTGCAACCTGCGCTCCCCTCAGCAGCACGCCGGGGTGGTGCACTCCTCCAACCTGTGCACCGAGATCACCCTGAACACCAGCGACGACGAGATCGCGGTGTGCAACCTGGGCTCCATCAACCTGCCCCAGCACATCGTCGACGGCCAGCTCGACCTGGACAAGCTGCGCAAGACCGTTCGTACCGCGGTGCGCATGCTGGACAACGTGATCGACATCAACTACTACTCGGTGCCCCAGGCGGAGCGCTCCAACCTGCGCCACCGGCCGGTCGGCCTCGGGGTGATGGGCTTCCAGGATGCCCTCTACAAGCAACACATCGCCTACAGCTCGGATCAGGCCGTCACCTTCGCCGACCGCTCCATGGAGGCAATCAGCTACTTTGCCATCGAATCCTCCAGCGAACTGGCCGCCGAGCGCGGCAGCTACTCCAGCTACGCCGGCTCCCTGTGGAGCCAGGGCATCTTCCCCATCGATTCCCTGGACATCCTCGAGCGCGAGCGCGGCAGCGACTACCTGCAGGTGGACCGCAGCCAGACCCTGGACTGGGCGAGCCTGCGCGAGCAGGTCAAGGCGCAGGGCATGCGCAACTCCAATGTGATGGCGATCGCCCCCACGGCGACCATCGCCAATATCACCGGCGTGTCCCAGTCGATCGAGCCGACCTACCAGAACCTCTACGTGAAATCCAACCTCTCCGGGGAGTTCACCGTGGTCAACCCCTACCTGGTGCGCGACCTCAAGGCCCGCGGCCTGTGGGACAACGTCATGGTCAATGACCTCAAGTACTACGACGGCAGCGTGCAGGCCATCGACCGCGTGCCCGCCGATCTGAAGGCGATCTATGCCACCGCCTTCGAGGTGGAACCGCGCTGGCTGGTGGAGTCGGCGAGCCGGCGCCAGAAGTGGATCGATCAGGCCCAGTCACTCAACCTCTATATCAACAACGCCAGCGGCAAGAAGCTCGACGTGACCTACCGCATGGCCTGGTACAGCGGCCTCAAGACCACCTACTACCTGCGCTCCCTGGCGGCCACGGGCACCGAGAAGTCCACCATCAGCACCGGCAACCTGAACGCGGTTTCCGCCGGCAGCCAGACGGTGCAGGCGGCTCCCGCGCCGGTGCCGGCTGCCTGCTCCCTGGACGACCCGGACTGCGAGGCCTGCCAGTAAGGCGGGCCCACACTGACTGACTTGTGAGGATTTGACAGCATGCTGACTTGGGACGACTACCACAGCGAAGACACCCTCAAGCCCGCGCGCCCAGCGCCGCCGCCCCCGCCGGTCGAGGACATTCCGGCTGCGACCGCGGCCCCTTCTGCCACGGTCAGCGAGGCCGCCAACGGCCCGGCGGCGACCTCGACGGACCTCGCCGCCGCCGCGGCACAGGCTCTGGAGCAACTGGATGTAGCGCCGGGCCTGGAAGAACTGGAGATGGGCGCCGCGCGGGTCTCGGTGGACGAGAAGGCGATGATCAACGCCCGCGCCGACCTCAACCAGCTGGTGCCCTTCAAGTACGACTGGGCCTGGCAAAAATACCTGGACGGCTGCGCCAACCACTGGATGCCCCAGGAAATCAA
>NZNC01000029.1 GCA_002692965.1 Haliea sp.
CAGTTGATGGCCAGAGGCCTGAACCGTGTCGATCAACGGTTCACTTTGACGATGGCGGCCTACAACCTGGTGCGGATCCGCACGCTGGTGGCGACGTGAGAACCTTGGGTGGTCACCGTGCAACCCTGGCGCCACTTGCTTACGGACCTGAGGCCTCGTTCATGGCTGTTTGTCAGCTCCGCAATAATCGGAATCCTGCGCCAACTGAAACCCGGGAGGCCAAGATCTCAGGGACTCAGGATGATCAACTTCGATGCTGAGCTGTCGATTCATTGATTTTTACAGTTTTTCAACGGCCTGCTAAGGAATTTATTTGAAAGTATTAGTCGTTTTCGGCACACGTCCTGAAGCCATCAAGATGGCCCCTTTAGCTCTGATGCTTGCTGCTGACGAGCGCTTTGATGCTCGCGTGTGCGTCACAGCGCAGCACCGTGAGATGCTCGACCAGGTGCTTGGGCTCTTCGAAATCGTTCCTGAGTATGACCTCGACCTGATGAAGCCCGGCCAAGACCTCAACGACATCACCACCGGCATATTACAGGGAATGAAGGAGGTACTGAGCGACTTTCGCCCCGATATGGTGCTGGTACATGGTGACACTGCCACCACATTCGCGACTACCCTGGCCAGCTACTACCAGCAGATTCCAGTGGGCCATGTGGAAGCCGGCCTTCGCACAGGCGACCTCTATTCTCCATGGCCGGAGGAAGGCAACCGCAAGCTCACCGGAGTCCTCGCCGCAGTGCACTTCGCACCGACCGATACCTCACGCGACAACCTGCTGGAAGAGGGAGTCGATCCCGCTACCGTGTTTGTCACCGGCAACACAGTGATTGATGCCCTGCTGGAGGTGGTAGGCAGATTGGAGAGCGACAATGAACTCGCCGCCTCGCAGGCTGCCTGCTTCCCTATGCTGGAGGATGATAAACGCCTGATTCTGGTCACTGGGCACCGCCGCGAGAGCTTCGGTAGTGGCCTTGAGCGCATCTGCGAGGCCCTAGCCGATACCGCCAAGACCCACCCTGATATCCAGATTCTCTACCCGATGCACCTTAACCCTAATGTGCGTGAGCCGGCTAAGCGCCTGCTTACCGGCATCGATAACGTGCATTTGATTGCTCCCCAGGACTACTTGCCCTTCGTCTACCTGATGAGCCGCGCTGATCTCATCCTCACCGATTCAGGCGGTATCCAGGAAGAGGCGCCCAGCCTAGGTAAGCCGGTGCTTCTAATGCGTGATACTACCGAACGTCCCGAGGCGGTGGAGGCAGGTACCGTCAAGTTGGTTGGCACTGACGTGAGCGCTATCACCAGTGAAGTCAACCGGCTGCTTACCGACCGCGACGCCTACGATACCATGAGCTTCGCTCACAACCCTTACGGTGACGGCCAGGCCTGCCAGCGCATTCGCGACGCTCTTTTATCGCGCCAGTACTCTGTAAGTCCGGATTAAGAACTGGAGTGATTGATAAGTGGTTGTCTATTTCCTCTGATTTCTATGATTTCAAAATCAACGTCTTGGCCTTAGTGGTTTACTATACTGATGAGTGATAATTTAAACATCCTTTTTGTCTCTATTGCTTTTCCGCCGAAGACTGATGCTGAATCACTTCAGGCTTCTAAGGTGTATAAATATCTTACCAAACGAAGTGATATATCAACTACAGTTGTGACTACTAGAAATAGTAGCTCTGTAAAAGCAATGTTTCGTGTGGATGTTCAGCTGAATTCCTCATGTATCGAGATTGTTAATTTCAAGTCAAAATTATTTGATGCCATTAAAGTCCGCTTGATTCCTGAATTGATGCTTTTCCCCGATATTGAGTCTAGGGCAATAAAGGGTTGGAAAAAAGCTGCTCAGCTAATCGACAAAAAACCAGATGTAATTATATCTCGTTCTTTTCCAATTTCTTCAGCATTGATTGCTCAAAAGCTTTCTAAATATTTTGATGTTCCTTGGGTTGCGCAAATGAGTGACCCATGGGTACTCTCTTCTTTGCCGCAAAAGCGCTACCCTAAGAAATGGTCAAAACGTAAAGAGCGTGAAATCATTCAGGCTGCAGATGTGTTGACTTATACATCTAAGATAACAATGAACAAGTATGCCAAAGAGTATTCTGGGGATGCAGGAAAAATGGTTTACGTCCCTAACGTTTACGATCCAGAACATCGAAGTGAAAATGTTTGGCTTAAGAAAGATAAGATTCGGATAGTTTTTACAGGCACAATGCCTGAAAGTCGTAGCCCAAAGGACTTCATGTTGGCTTTCCGTGATTTTTCTGAAAAGTCACCTGACAAAGCGAAAGATTTTTCATTGGAGTTTGCTGGGCAAGCGTCACGGGAAGTAAGAAAAGAGCTCAGTAAGTTTGATGATCTTTTGCTGTATCATGGCCCTGTCAGTTTTAAAGAATCTGTTGCTCTGCAGAGGCAGGCCGATCTTTTGCTATTAGTAGATAATAAGATCTCCGATGAATTTAAAATAAATGATGAGCCATATGAGTTTTTCCCATCTAAAATTCTTGATTATATTGTTGCTGAACGCCCGGTTCTCGCAATAACTGAGAAAAATAGTATGTCTTCAAGTATTTTGGATGAGTTTGAGATAGGTGCCTCTCTAGAACCACATGACCGTTCTGGTATTATCAAAGAACTCGAAAATGTTTGGGCGTCATGGAGTAAAAATGATGAGGTGTTTTTTCATAGAAAAACTTCGGCGGATTTTTTTTCAGCCAAATATCAGGTATGTCGCTTAGTGAAGATAATGAGAGGTTTGGCAAGATAATTAAGTCTTTATAACCTTTCGAAAAACTACAGGTTTAAAGATTTAAATAAATAAATTGATGTCTCGGCTCTGCCGGGGTGCTCCTTTTTAATGGTTAAATTTTTCTATGTTAATTACTAGGCCAGAAATAGTAAGAAAAACGGAAAAACGACACTTTTAGCAACTGTTGGTTATGAAGACAATAAATTTGATACGCATGAAATTTTTTTTTAAGTAGATGATGTCTATAAAAGATCATCTCCGTAAAATTAGCGAGCCTTTTTTTCTAGCTTCTTTTCCCGCAGCTCTTTATCACAATGAAAAAAGGATATTTGTAGAAAATTGCCTATCTCCTGAGCTTTCTTCTAATGTAACAGCCGCGTTGCATCTATAAAATAAATGTGGTTTTTTCAAATTATTGAAGGAAATTAAAATATTGTTCGATACAACTATAGGTTTCCGAATCATGTAAAACTGGTGAGTTGAAAGAGTTTTTATTCAGGATGTGGTTGTAAAATCTCCGGCCGGATAGGGCTTTGTTGTCATTGATTAAATTGCTAATGGCGTCGCGAGTTCAAGCATTGTGGAGTGTTTTGTTGCTTTTTATATCATATATGTGTTTAGTTTGTTAAGTGAGAGTGTTTTTTCTCCTTTCTAGCCTTGCATTTTCTAACCCTTACTTCACTTCCTCCTGCCCCTTTATTCTACGATTTTTTTATTTTGGTTGCGTGATGCGAATATTGTTCGTTACATGGGATGGGCCGCAAGTCTCTTACCTAGAAGGCTTGTTTCTGCCCATCTTTCGCCGCTTGGCCGAGTACGGCTGGGAGCTCCACGTGCTGCAGTTCACCTGGGGCGATAGCCAGCGCCTGCAACAGAGTCGCCAGGCCTGCGCGGAGGCAGGGGTGCCATATCGCTCGGTTTGTGTCTGGCGAAGGCCGGTGTCACTGGGTTCGCTGGCCACGGCGGTGAAGGGAGCGCGGGACATCCGCCGCGCGGTCCGGGAGTGGAATATCGATGTGGTGATGCCACGCAGCACGCTGCCGGTGCTTTCTTGCATGCGCGCCCTGAGTGGCAAAAAATTGCCGATGGTGTTCGATGCCGACGGCCTACCGTTGGACGAGCGAGTAGATTTCGGTGGCATGACCTCGACCGGCCTGGCCTACCGTTTGATGCGAGATATCGAAGCGCAGGGTGTGCGCCGGGCTGATGTGGTGTTAACGAGAACTGAAAAAGCCGCGGAGATCTTGTTGGCTCGTGCCGGTGCTGGAACTTCAAGGGAGTGTTTTCACAAGGTAGGGAATGGTCGGGATGCCGCTAAGTTTTTTCCGATTGATCAGCTCAATAGAGGGAGGGTCCGTGAACGTTTAGGGGTTTCATCCCAAGTGCCTCTGCTGGCGTATGCTGGGTCCTTAGGTGGTAAATATCAGCTTTCAGAGATGTTGGAACTATTTTCGGCAGTGCTGCGACGTCGTCCTGATGCTCGTTTACTTGTCTTAACTGGTTCGCCTGAGTTTGTCGCTAGAGGAATTGAAGATTTTCCGGAAGCTAGCTCATCAGTCATTACACTTACCGTCGGCTCTGGAGAGGTTTGTGAATATCTGGCATCGGCTGATGTAGGGCTCGCGCTGATCAAGCCGAGTTTCTCTATGCAAGCAGCTGCGGCAATAAAAGTCGGAGAGTATCTCTTATGCGGTTTGCCAGTGATCGCAACTGATGGCGTGGGTGACACATCAAGCATTACACCTCAAGTTGGGTTCGCTTTAAACGAAACTAATAAGGATGTCTTGGAAGAAGCTGCGATTTGGTTTACTGATAATGTTTTACCGAAGCGAGAGCTATTCCGTGCACGCTGCCGAAAAGTGGGTGTGGAACACCATTCCCTCGAATCCAGTGTGGTCTCCTATTTGCAAGCGTTACAGGGCCTGTCTTCGTGAAGATTACGCTGCTGTCCAAGTACTCTCGCCTGGGCGCTAGCAGCCGGCTGCGTTCGCTGCAGTTCCTTCCCTCCCTGAAGCAGAACGGCATCCACGTCACCCCGTACGTCCTGTTCGATGACGCTTACCTTAAGCGCCTCTATGGGGGTGAGGGCCGTTCCCTGAGCGACGTGGCACGCCGATATACCCAGCGTGCCAGGCGGCTGCGCCGGCTCAAACAGGCCGACCTGATCTGGTTGGAGTACGAGGCGCTGCCCTATGTGCCCTACTGGCTGGAGCACGGGCTGATGCCGCGTGGGGTGCCCTATGTGGTGGATTACGACGATGCCGTGTTCCACCACTACGACCTTTCCTCGCGGCGGCTGGTGCGCTGGCTGCTAGGCCGCAAGATCGACAAGGTGATGGCCAATGCCGCCGCGGTGATCTGCGGTAACGGCTACCTGGCCGAGCGGGCGCGAAACGCCGGCGCCAAGCGCATCGAGCGCGTGCCCACCGTCGTGGACGCCGACCGCTATGCGATAGCCGAGAGGACAAGCCTGGAAGAGGGCAGGTCGCCGGTGATCGGCTGGATCGGCTCGCCGTCTACCCAGGGCTATGTACTGGAGCTTCAGCCGGCGCTGGAGGCGATGTATCGCGAGCACGGGGCGCGGCTGGTGCTCGTAGGGGCGCAGCCCGAATTGGCATCGCGGTTCGGCGAGTTGCCGGTGGAGGTGCTGCCCTGGTCCGAGGAGAGCGAGGCCGAGGCGATCGCCGGCTTCGATATCGGCATCATGCCGCTGCTCGATGGCCCTTGGGAACGGGGCAAGTGCGGCTACAAGCTGATCCAGTACATGGCTGCCGGCAAGCCGGTGGTGGCCTCACCGGTGGGTGTCAATGTCGAGATCGTCGCGGGCTGGCGGTGCGGCAGGCTTGCCGATGGCCAGGCACAGTGGCAACAGACACTGAGTGAGCTGCTGGCCGATCCTGCCGAACGTCACGCACTAGGCTTGAAGGGCCGCCAGGCCGTGGAACAGCACTATTCGCTGCAGACCCAGGCGCCACGCCTGGCCGAGATTCTGCGCAGTGCGGCCAGGGGAGGCTGACCATGTGCGGCATCGCCGGTCTCCTTCAGCCTGCTCCTTTACGCTCGAATGAGTACGCTCAGGCCACTATCGAGTGCATGACGGTTGCCATCACCCACCGTGGCCCGGATAGCGCAGGCCACTGGGCCGAGGAGGGCGCCGGGCTGGTGCTGGGCCATCGGCGGCTCTCCATCCTCGATCTCTCCCCGGCGGGGCATCAGCCCATGCACTCGGCGTGTGGGCGCTATGTGATGGCGTTTAATGGGGAGATTTATAATCACCTGGCGGTGAGGCGCGAGGTGCGAGGGGTGAGGGGCGAGGAACACCAGTGGCGAGGGCATTCGGATACCGAGACGCTGCTGGCGGCGTTTAGCACCTGGGGTGTGGAAGAGACACTCAAGCGCTGCGTGGGAATGTTTGCCATCGCGCTGTGGAATCGTAAGGAGCAGACCCTGACCCTGGCGCGGGATCGCTTCGGCGAAAAACCCCTCTACGTTGGTTTCGCTCAGGGCTGTGGTTTCGCCCAGGGAGCGGGTGAGGATGAAGCCTCGGTCACGGGCCGTGGGCCGCTGCTGTTCGGTTCCGAGCTCAAGGCGCTGATGGCCCACCCCGAGTGGCGGGGCATCCTGGCGAGCGAGGCGCTGGAGGATTACCTGCGCTTCGGCTGCGTGGGGGGCGAGGCGAGCATCTTCCAGGGGGTGGCCAAGCTGCCGCCGGGGTCGATGCTGACGATCACCCGGGCCGATGTGCAGGCCGGGCGGCTGCCGGCGCCGGTGGCCTGGTGGTCCGCGGAGCAGGCGGCGCGGCAGGCCATGCAGGCCGAGCCCTTGCATGATCCCGAGGCGGCGGTCTCCGCCGTAGAGCAGGCGCTGGGCCAATCGGTGAAAAGCCGCATGCAGGCCGATGTGCCCCTGGGGGCCTTCCTCTCCGGCGGGGTCGACAGCTCGCTGATCGTGGCGCTGATGCAGCGCCAGACCGAGCGCCCCGTGCGTACTTTCTCGGTGGGCTTCGACGATGCCCGCTACGACGAATCCAGCCACGCCGAGGCGGTGGCGAAGCACCTGGGCACCGAGCACCTGACCCTCAAGGCCACCTCCCGGATGGCGCTGGACCTGGTGCCTCAATTACCGGAGCTCTATGATGAGCCCTTCGCGGACTCCTCCCAACTACCCACCGCCTTGGTCTCCCGGCTGACCCGTGAGCATGTCACCGTGGCGCTCTCGGGGGATGCCGGCGACGAGCTCTTCGGCGGCTACAACCGCCACCTCTGGGTGCCGCGCCTCTGGCACAGGCTCAGGCGGTTGCCGCTGCCGGTTCGCCGCTCCTTGGGTGCTGCGCTCAAGGCGATTTCTCCCCACCGCTACGATGCCCTGATGCGCCGGGGCGGCAAGGTGCTGCCCAAGCGCCTGCGGCTGCGCACCTTCGGCGAGAAGCTGCACAAGCTTGCCGCAGTGCTGGAGAGCGCAAGCGAGCGGGCGCTGTTCGCCGGGGTCGCCTCCATGAACCGCGAGCCCGCCTCGCTGCTGGCGGAGCCGGGCAGCGGCCGGCCAGCGGAGGCGCTGTTCCCGGCCCTGGCCCGGTTCGACAGCGTGGAGTGGATGCTGCTGATGGATACCCTCCACTATATGGTCGACGACGTGCTGGTGAAGGTGGATCGTGCCAGCATGGCAAGCAGCCTGGAGGTGCGGGTGCCCTTCCTCGACCCCGAGGTATTCGACACCGCCTGGCGCATTCCCGCCGATATAAAGCTTAGAGATGGGCAGGGCAAGTGGGTGTTGCGCCAGCTGCTCTACCGCAATTTGCCCCGCGAGCTGATCGAGCGCCCCAAGATGGGCTTTGCCATCCCGCTGGACGCCTGGCTGCGCGGCCCCCTGCGGGACTGGACCGAGGAGCTGCTCTCCAGCGCCAGCCTGAAGGAGCTGCCGATGCTGGATGCCAGTGCAGTACGCCGGCTATGGCAGGCCCACCTCAAGGGCCAGGGTCATTACGCCCAGCAGCTCTGGGCCGTGCTGCAGCTGCTGGCGTGGCAGAGAAGGTGGAAGCCAAATGTCGCTTGATTCGCTAAGCTGTTCAACTTCTCTGCTGTGCTTAGCCCCGAAACGACACAGGTACTCCTGAACCGTGTGGCCCTACTGGTTGTTTTACATGTTACCGGCAATGCTGGCTATTGGCATGAGTCGGCGTGCGCCTTCGACGGTGACCGGTTTGCACTCGACCCGTCTGGATGCTGTCTGGGGGCTCTTTGTCCTGTTTTTCACACTGGTTATTGGTTTGCGTGTGGAGGTTGGCGGCGATTGGGGGGCCTACATTGGCTACGTTGAGCGCATACGCTACTACCGCTTTCTTGAAGTGTTTACACTCGGGGATCCCGGTTACCAGCTGATCAACTGGTTGAGCGCCAAGTTAGGCTGGCATATCTGGGGCGTGAATCTGTTCTGTGGTCTGGTTTTTTCCCTTGGCCTGGCCATATTCTCCCGCAGTTTGCCGCGCCCGTGGCTGGCCATGACAGCGGCCGTTCCTTATCTGATCACCGTTGTAGCAATGGGCTATACGCGGCAGGGCGTTGCGCTGGGCTTCGCCATGCTCGGCCTGGTGGCGCTGGGGCGCAGGCAGACGGCCTGGTTCGTGTTTTGGGTGCTGCTGGGGGCAACCTTCCACAAATCTGCCGTGTTATTGCTTCCAATTGCGGCCCTGGCCAGTACCCGCAACCGCTACATCACAGCAGCCTGGGTCGGCATAGCCACGCTCATTGCCTACTTTGTCTTGCTGCAGGATGAAGTCGATACGCTGTACCAGAACTATGTGGTGGCGGAGTATCAATCCCAAGGGGCACTGATTCGAACAGCGATGAATGCCGTGCCTGCGGTATTGCTGTTGGTTTGGTATAGGCGTTTTCCTTTGGCGCAGGGGGAGGCGCCACTCTGGCGCTGGTTTGCCATTATTTCGCTTTCCCTGGTGGTGGTTCTGTTGGCAACACCGGCAAGCACCGCAGTAGATCGTGTGGCGCTCTATATGCTGCCATTGCAGTTGGTGGTGTTTTCACATTTCCCGGAAGTCTGGGGGCGCCGATCTGAGACGCGCGCTATTTTAGTGCTCGCGGTCGTCGCCTACTACGCCCTGGTTCACTTCGTCTGGCTCAATTTTGCCGGCCATTCCTTCGCTTGGTTACCCTACCGCAACGCACTTTTCGAGTAGTGCTTTGCGGCCCCCCGAGACTTTGATGACTCCCGTAATCACTCTGTCTGCCAATACCTCCTGGTATCTCTTCAACTTCCGTGCGTCGACCATTCGCCGCCTGTTAGCAGAAGGCTACCGAGTAGTCTGCCTGTCTCCGGAAGATGACTACAGCACCCGTCTGCCAGAGTTGGGCTGCGAATGGCTGCCCCTGCGCATGAACAACCAGGGCAGTAACCCGATTCAGGATGCCGGCCTGGTGCTGCAGTTCTGGCGGCACTACCGGCGCCTGCGCCCGGCGGCAGCGCTGCACTTCACCATCAAGAACAATGTTTACGGTACCTGGGCGGCACGGGTATTGGGGGTTCCGGCCATCAACAATGTCTCCGGCCTGGGCACTGCTTTTATCCGTACGGGACCCGTGGCGGCGGTGGTGCGCCTGCTGTACAAAACCAGCCAGCCCTTGGCAGCACGGATTTTCTGCCAGAATGCCGAGGATCAGTCACTGCTGATTGAGAACCACTTGGTTCCTGCTAATTGCCTAACCCTGCTGCCAGGCTCTGGGGTAGACTTGGAGCGTTTCCATCCCGGTTTGCGCCGGCCGCATTCCGGGCCCTTCCGCTTCCTGTACGCGGGGCGCATGCTCGCAGACAAGGGCCTGCACGAGCTGGTTGCGGCCATGCGCGCGCTTCACGACCAGGGGCACGAGGCCGTACTGTGGCTGTGTGGCTTTGCCGATGTGAGCAATGTATCGGCGATCAGCGAGGCAACTCTGCGGAGTTGGAGCGAGGCACCCTACATCGAATGGCTCGGCCCCAGCGATGCCATAGCCGATGTTCTGGCCCAGGTCGACTGCCTGGTGCTGCCTTCCTACCGCGAGGGCCTGCCGCGCTCGTTGCTGGAAGCCGGTGCCATGGGTCTGCCCGTGGTGGCGACGGATGTGGCGGGGTGTCGGCATGTGGTGACGGATGGGGTAAACGGGCTGCTTTGCGAGGCGCGCAGTGCAGGTTCGCTCGCTGCTGCCATGGAACGGATCCTGTCCATGACGGTCGCGGAGAGGGGCGCGATGGGAGCTGCCGCTCGCTCGCATGTGGAGCAGTACTTCAGTGAAGAGGTGGTGGTAGAGGCGACCTTGCAAGCGGTATGGGAAGCCGTTGGTGAGGCGGTGCCTCGCCGGTGAAATGGCCTGTTTTGTTGCGGGTTTGGCATGCTGCGAGGATGCTGCCTTGCGCAGGCGGAGAAAGAGGCACACTGCGTTCCCGAGCTTGATATCCACCCTGCAAACCGATAAGGTTGATAATCATGATTTTTAACCGATTTGGTTTGCATGAGCTATCTGGCGATTATCGGGGATATCTGCGGTTCCCGCGAAGTGGCAGGGCGGGGCACCTTGCAGTTGAGGCTGCAACAGGTTTTGGACGAGCTCAACGAACTCTACGGGGATGCCTTGGTATCGCCCTTTACAATCACCTTAGGTGACGAGTTTCAGGCCCTTCTGTCAAACGCGACACCTGTATGGCAAATGATTGCCACACTTCAAAGCCAACTGTTTCCTGTTCAAGTGCGGTTTGGTATCGGCGTTGGGAATATTGACACCGCGATCAATTCCCAGGCAGCCCTCGGCATGGACGGCCCAGCATTTCATCGTGCCAGAGATGCAATCGACGTGTTGAAAGAGCAGGGCGTGCTATATCGCATTGGAGGGGTTCCTGATGTTGATCTGGCCAACCATTCACTGGCGCTGGTATCTCATCTGCAGAGCCAGTGGAAACAAACTCGCTTTCAAGTGTATCAGATGTATTTGGCCGGTCTGCCAGTTAGCGATATGGCGGAGAATCTCAAAATAAGCCGCACTGCGATCTACAAGAATATTAACGATGGTGCATTGGAAATTCTAGCCGGCATCTCAGGCGCTATCGCCTCGTCGATGCAAGTTGCACTAGATTCAGCTCATGGTGACTGAGTACCAGGTCTTTTTGTGCAGCCTGCTGCTGGTGCGGTTGATCTATCTGCGCCAGGACGATGTTGTCGGCTGGAAGTACGCGTGTGCCATCGGCATCGTGCAGTCTGCCCTGGTTCTACTGGCTTTCGGGTTAGGCCGTTTTGCGTGGGTGACTGTCGCAGTGGTCATGGGCTGCAACCTGCTTGGTGGCTGCTGTGAAACCACACGCAATTTACACTGGGTTCGGCTAGGAGTACTGGCCGGCATCGCGTTGATTCTCGCAGCACTTTATCCGCTTTTGGGCGGCCTCTCGTTCTCAACCGTGAGTCTGTGGTTTGCTAGCTATCTCGGTGAAATTGCAGCGGCTCTCGAGTACAGCGGGCCATACAGAGCTGATCGTGTGCTCTCGGTACTTTTGGCAATTTTGTTATTGGCTAATGAGTCCAATATTGCCATGCGAGGCATTTTTCAGTTTCTGGATTTGGTACCACGCGACTCTTCGACATCACACAAGCCTGATATTCGCGAGTACAACGCCGGCCGAGTGATTGGCATTCTGGAGCGCTGGTTGATGTTTCTAGTCATACTGCTCGCCGATGACTGGAACGCTCTTGGCTTCATAATCGCTGCTAAAGGCCTGGTTAGATTCGACAAATTGAGAGACCCAGTGTTTGCGGAGTATATGTTGACTGGAACCCTGATGTCGGTCTTGTTCAGCGTCGCGGCACTACTCCTGGTTAGGCTCTAGCTGTCACGTTCTCCCCCCGATCAACAAACTTTGAGGATTCAGTGCTTAAGTATTCCGAGTGTTGTACGGCCCTCCAGGCCGCCCCCAGAACCTGGTTGGTCACCGGTGTCGCCGGCTTTATCGGCTCCAACCTGCTCGAGCGCCTGCTCCTGCTGGATCAGCATGTGGTTGGCCTGGACAACTTCGCCACCGGTCATCGCCGCAACCTGGACGAGGTCTCTGGCCTTGTCAACGCTCCACAGTGGGCCCGCTTTCGCTTCATCGAGGGCGATATTCGCCAGCTGGAGGACTGCCGCCGGGCCTGCGAGGGGGTGGACTACGTCCTGCACCAGGCCGCGCTCGGTTCGGTGCCGCGCTCCCTGAGTGACCCCATTACCACCAACGCCGCCAATATCGACGGCTTCCTCAACATGCTGGTCGCCGCTCGCGACGCCAAGGTCAGCAGCTTCACCTACGCCGCTTCCAGCTCGACCTACGGCGACCACCCGGCACTGCCCAAGGTGGAGGAGAATATTGGCCGGCCCCTGTCCCCTTATGCGGTAACCAAGTACGTCAACGAGCTCTACGCCGACGTCTTCGCCCGCAACTACGGCTTTCGCGCCACCGGCCTGCGCTACTTTAACGTATTCGGTCAGCGCCAGGATCCCGAGGGCGCCTACGCGGCGGTGATCCCGAAATGGACGGCTGCCATGGTGCGCGGCGAACCGGTGCACATCAACGGTGACGGCGAAACCAGTCGCGACTTCTGCTTTATTGACAACGCCGTGCAGGCCAACCTGCTGGCCGTCACGGCCGAGGAGGGCGCCCGCGGTGAGGTCTACAACGTGGCGGTCGGGGATCGCACGACTCTGAATGATCTGTTTTTCGCTCTACGCGATGCATTAGCAAGGCAGGGCGTGGACTATGCCCTGGAACCGGTCTACCGGGATTTCCGCCCCGGCGATGTTCGCCACTCCCAGGCAGACATCAGCAAGGCTGCCCGACAGCTCGGCTACGCCCCGGAATTTCGTATTCGTGAGGGCATCCAGTGTGCCATGCCCTGGTATCTAAGGAACAAGTAAGCATGCAAAAAATCGCCATTATTGGACTCGGCTACGTGGGCCTGCCGCTGGCCGTGGCCTTTGGGGAAAAGCGCCCCGTGGTGGGCTTCGACATCAATGCCCGCCGCATCGCCCAGTTGCAGGCCGGGGAGGACTTAACCCGCGAAGTGAGCAGAGAGGAGCTTTCGGCCGCTAGCGGGCTGTCTTTCACGGATAACCTCGAGTATCTGCGCGAGTGCCAGGTCTTCATCGTCACCGTGCCCACTCCCATCGACGATGCCAAGAACCCCGACCTTACCCCCTTGATCAAAGCCAGTGAGACGGTAGGCAAGGTGCTCAAGGCGGGCGACGTAGTCATCTATGAATCCACCGTCTACCCCGGCGCCACGGAGGAAGTGTGCATTCCCGTGCTGGAGCGTGTGTCCGGACTGAGCTATCGACAGGACTTTCATGCCGGCTACAGCCCCGAGCGTATCAACCCCGGCGACAAGGAGCACCGCGTCACCACCATCAAGAAGGTCACCGCCGGCTCCAGCCCCAAGATCGCCGAGTTCGTCGACGCCCTTTACCGCGACATCATCACCGCGGGCACACACAAGGCCAGCTCCATTGCCGTGGCCGAGGCGGCCAAGGTGATCGAAAACACTCAGCGCGACGTCAATATCGCCCTGGTCAACGAGCTGGCGGTGATCTTCAACCGCCTGGGTATCGACACCGAGGAAGTGCTGGAAGCCGCCGGCACCAAGTGGAACTTCCTGCCCTTCCGCCCCGGCCTGGTGGGTGGCCACTGTATCGGCGTGGATCCCTACTACCTCACTCACAAGGCCCAGCAGGTGGGTCATCATCCCGAGGTGATTCTATCTGGCAGACGCATCAATGACCGCATGGGCGCCTATGTCGCCGGGCAGCTGATCAAGCAGATGATCAAGCAGCGGGTGCAGGTGGAGGGCGCACGGGTGCTGGTACTCGGGCTGACCTTCAAGGAAAACTGCCCCGACCTGCGCAACACCCGGGTGGTCGACATTCTTGCCGAGCTGCGCGACTACAACATCGACGTCGATGTCTACGACCCCCAGGCCGATGCCGACGAGGCCCAGGCGGAGTACGGTATTGCGTTGTTGGAGAAGCCTGCGCCCGAGCGCTACGACGCCATCGTGCTGGCCGTTGCCCACCGAGAGTTCCGCGAGCTGGGCGCTGCGGGTATCCGCCAGTGGGGCAAGGAGCAACATGTGCTGTATGACCTGAAGTATGTATTGCCGAAGGCAGAGGTGGATTTACGCTTGTGAAGCGGGCCCATATCGTGCGGGCTTGATCCCCGTTACTCCGGAATCACACAACCCTCCTGCAGTGCAGATCATGGTCGTCTGCTTGCACACCCTTTCAGCGATGCGCCACTCGCCATCAATCTTGTTTAGCTTGTCAAAATAGTACCCGCCGTTGGTGAGCGGATTTGATGGAACGCGATACTGGAGGGGTGAGCATTTGCTGTCTAATATACTGTTTATACATACAGCAAAGGGGCCTTGTCATGGGCGTGCCAGCAGTACTGGGGGATTGGGTTTCCGAGCTTGAAACGGAGGATCTGGGCAGCGCCATCACGCAGCTATCGGCCCAGATCAACGCAGTCAACTCCAGTCTGCTTCAGCTGATTGCCGAGTTTGATCGCAGCGGTGGCTGGCGGGAGCAGGGCGCGATGCGCACCTGCGCCCACTGGCTTGCGGCCAATTGCGGTATCCAGCTGGGCGCGGCGCGCGAGAAAGTGCGGGTAGCGCGCCAGCTGCAGGCGCTGCCGCGGCTGAGTGCGGTCTTCGCCGAGGGTGAGTTGTCCTACTCCAAGGTGCGGGCCGTTACCCGCGTAGCGACGGGGGATAACGAGGGTTTCTTGCTACAACTCGCGTTGGAGAATAGCGCCGGACACCTGGAGAAGCTGCTGAGCCGCTTTGAGCCTGTGCCGGAGCCAGGCCTGGAAGGCTTGCTGGAGCGCGTGGGCGAAGGTTTTGCAGAAGGTCGCAGCCCAGGCGGCGCTCTAACTGCGCCCGCTGGCGGAATCGGGCAAGAAACCGTCGGTAGTAACGCCAATGTTGGGAGCGCGACATCGGGTGGCCTGGCCTTGCCAGCAACTGTAGAGCGGGAAGAGGCAGGACTATCTGACTCCACGAGCCCGCTTCCCCTCGCCTCTAGTGAGAGTGACTGTGCTGATTTGGCCGGTAAACACGCTTGCGCTAATCCGGCCGGTGCTGCCGGTGATGAGACTGATGCGCTCACGGCGGAAGACGCTGAGCTTGATCCCGAGCTTGCGCGGGAGCTGGCTCGCAAGCTGTACTGGTTTCAGGACAAGGACGGCATGTGGGTGATTCATGCCAAGCTGCCGCCAGAGCAAGGCCAACTCGTGATCAAGGCCCTGCAGGCGATTGCCCGGCCACTGGAAGAGGAGCGGCGGGAGGCCTGGAAGGCGGAGCAGCAGGCGCGCATGCAGGCGGTGGCTCGCAAGATTTTGAGCCGGCACCAGGGAAGATCGGAAGCTGGCTCGAAAGCTGAGCTAACTGCTGAGGCCGGCGCCGACTCCGCTACGGGAGCAGTAGCGCCCGCCGAAACATCATCGCCAGCCGACTTAACGTCAGGCCACGTAACGTCAGCCGACATACCGTCAATCGTGGAAAGCCCGCTGCAGGAAGCCCCATCAAAACCTGCACCAATGGTTCCCAACCACATCGCCTACATCCGGGCCGAGGAAAAAATCTCCGCGGAGAGATTTTCGCAGCATATGGATCAGGTGAGGGCGGACGCCATGGTGGCCATGGTCGAGCACTTCTTGGCATCGGGGCCGGATTATTCTGGGCTACAGAGCCTGAAGGGTGCGGAACGCTGCCAGGTTGTCATGCACGTCGACGTCAACACCCTGCGAGAGCAACGCTCGGGCGTCTGTTGTACCCACGGCAGGGCCCATTTCGAGGACAAGCCGTGGCTGTCGCCAACCACCGCGCGACGATTGAGTTGCGACGCTTCGCTGGTGACCGTTCTCGAGGATGACGCCGGCAAAGTGCTGAATGTCGGTCGGCGATCCCGCATCGTGCCCGCGCCCATTCGGCGAGCGCTGCGGGAGCGCGACGGTGTCTGCCAGTATCCCGGCTGCCAGGAATCCGAATATGTGGATGCCCATCACATTCACCATTGGGCCGACGGCGGCGAGACGCGCCTGGATAACCTGGTGACCCTCTGCCGCTTCCATCACCGACGCTTGCATCAGGGCTGCTTTGATATCCGCTTGAATGGCGCTTCTGCGGAGGTGTTCTGGCCGGGAGGGGAGGCGACCGGGGCTCCAGGCTCAGGCCAGGGGTGGCACCGAAGGTGATTTACGTTCGCATGCCACACCTAGGTAGACGGAGCTTGCTCGCGGGATCACCCTGCGTGCCCCGCAGACTTGCCTAAATCAATCGTCTCTGTGGGCTCAACCAGGGTTATTGACGCAAGTCCACTGCACGGTGTTGCTCATTGCGGTAATGTCGCCGCCACCGCCGTCAAAGGTGCGCGCCCCCGGGTTTTCGCAGCTGGTCGTACCCTCACAGTAACCACAGACGTTGCCGCAGGTGCCGCCTTGTTGACCAACGGTGTCGTAACCCAGGCCCTGGCAGATGGCCAAGGCGTTATAGGTGCCGCCCGTGTCGGCGGAAATCCAGGCTTCGGTTTCGTTGATGTCACAAATGACCCAGGGGTCTTCGGTGGCGAACTCGTTACTCGAGAAGCAGACCTCGCCGCTTAGCGGGTTGGAGGCACAGATGCTTTCGATCAGGCAGCTGCCGCCGCTGGCTTCAAGTGTGGCTCCGACACTGCAGGTGCCCGTCAGTAGCTCTGTCGTGCTGCAGCCGCTGATGGCGATTGAGCGAAGAGTGGCAGGAACACTCAAGTCGTTGGTCAGCTCGGCGGGGAAGGTTGTAACCTCCACCGGGCTGCTATTTTCCGAGAACAGGATGTTGGTGGCCGCGGCCACCGCCTGGGTGTTCTGGGAAAACCAAAGCGAGGCGCTACCTGCCATGACGACGCCACTGGCCAGGAGCGCCACGCTCACGTTTCGCGAGAGAGCGGGACGGTGTCGCAGCCAGAACACGGCGACCCCGGCCAGTGCCGCACCAAGTAGCAAGAGCAGTGAGTGCCCAAGCACCGGAATGGCCTCGGGCAGGGAGTAGGTGACGGTCGCGCTCTGGGCCCAGAGCCGGGCACTGCCCATCATGCCAAGCACGACAGCAAGGCAGAGAATCAGTTTTTTGCTTTTCATCTTGCGATCCCCAGTGATATCAGGTTGACCAAGCTGTAATTTTTCGTAGCAGGCTTACCTGCCCGGCCCTGGATGCTGGGCTGTATGCCCGGGCACTTGGAACTGACCTGCTTCCATGAAGTCTAGGCCACCGCGTCCCGCTCCACCAGCACCTGGTTCTGGCGGCCGAGCAGCTCCACCAGCAGCAGCACGCGCTGCTCATCCCTGGGCATCTGGTAGACTCCAGTCAGGCCCGCGAAGGGTCCCTCGAGGATGCTGACCCGGTCACCGGGCTTGTGGGGCCAGTCATCCTCGGCGCGGGCTTGCAGCATCGGGTCCTGCTGGGCGCGCAGGTAGTCGATCACATCGCCGGGCATTTCCGCCAGGCGGTAGCCGAAGCGCACCAGGTTGGCGACGCCCTGGGTGCTGCGGATCACGCTGGTATCCTGCTCGCCGACCTCGACGCGGGCAAACAGGTAGCGCGGGAAGAGGGGGCCTGTCACGACTTGCCAGCCGCCGGCGCGGCGCTTGCGCTGTTGCAGACGCGGCAGGAAGACCTCGAAGCCCTGGTTGGCCAGGTGCTGTGCCGCGCGCTCCTCTTCCCGGGGCTTGCTGTGGACGACCAGCCAGCTCATGGCGCGGATTTTTCCTGCTGCAATTTGCTGCTCTGGGGCCAGGCGCCGGGTGGACTGGCGCCGGCGTTTGCCGATGCGGCATCCCGCGCCGCCTGGTTGGCATCTTCACGGGCCTGCAGTGCCCGGCGTGTCTGAATGGCAAACACGCAGTGTGCTGCAAATACTGCCAGATACAGCGCCAGGCTAACGTAGTCCGGCAGGCGCATCAGCAGGATACCCGCCACGGCCATGGCGGTGGCGTGGGCGACGATGGCCCGGCGTGCCCCACCGACGGACAGGCCCAGGTCCACCAGCAGGTGGTGCAGGTGGCGCCGGTCGGCCCGCATGGGGTGGTGGCCCTCGCGCAGGCGCACAGCCATGGTGGCCAGCATGTCCATCAGGGGCACGGTGATCAGCCACAGGGCGGTGACCGGGTGAATCAGCGCGCCGGGGCCCTGGCTGAAGTAAACCAGGGTGGCGCAGACGACGAAGCCGAGGAAGTTGCTGCCACTGTCACCGAGGAAGATCTTCGGCCACCAGCGCATGTTGGGGCCCAGGTTAAACAGCAGGAACACGGCCAGGGGAATGATCAGCGCCAGTAGCGTGGGCAGCAGCGGATGGCCGGCGTGGGCTGCCAGCAGTCCTACGGCGCAGAGGGGAATCAGGGCCAGCATGCCCGCCAGGCCATCGATGCCGTCGATCATGTTGTAGGCATTGGCGACCCCGGCGAAGGCCAGGGCGGTCAGGGGGATGGCCAGAATCGACAGCCCGATGGGGCCAAAGCCCAGCAGGTTGCCCACCTGGGTCAGGACCACGTTGCCGATGGTCGCCATGGCCACGCCACAGAGGGCCTGCAGGCCGAGGCGCACAGTCGGGCTGAGGTGGCGGAAATCGTCGATCAGGCCCATCAGGAAGACCACGCCCAGGAGCACGACCTCCCAGGGGTTGAGGACCGGCAGGCCCCAGACCACCAGCGCAAACACGAAGCTGAGGAAAATCGCCGGGCCGCCGGCCAGGGGGACGCTGCCTTCGTGCTGCTTGCGCGCGCAGGGGTGGTCGACCAGGCCGCACACATCCGCCGCGAGGATGGCGAAGTGGGTGAGTGCGACAGTGGCGAGGGTAAACAGCAGCAAATGCGGTGACGTGGTCGCGTCCATGACCTCTACGCAGGCCCTCACTTAGCAGTAACAAAACGGGAGCTTATGCCTATGAATAGGTCTTGCCAAGGTTTGCTGGGTTAAATCACTGAAAAACGAGACACAGTTTGCGTTATTGGTGAGACAAACTTGAATGCCCCTCGCATATTGACCGCTTGCGACGGGTGTGCTGCGCAAATCTTGCCTGAAACCCTGATGCCTGGCCTTACTTGAGAGGGGCAAGTTAAATCTTTTCCCGGAAGCAAACCGGGTCGCAGTAACCCCAGAGCCCCGCTTCCTCTCTCAGCCGCCGAACAGGCGCTGCCACCAGGGGCGCCCCGCCTGAGTTACCAGTGGTTCCGGGGCCGGCGGCTGCAGCTGATCGGGCGCCAGGTCCGCCAGTACCGCCGCTGGGCGCTCCTGCAGCAGCCGCTCTGTTTCGGCTTCCCCCACCAGCGGCAGCAGCGCCTCCCGGGCCGCGGCCAGGACCGGGCCGCGGTTGCTCAGGTTGTGGCCGTCGCTGGCGACGATGTGTGTCAGGCCATCGCGCAGGAAGCGCTCGGTAATCGCCTTCACCCGCGGCCCCCACACGCCGGTGAGACTGCCGCCGGTCAGCTGGATCCAGGCCCCGAGACGGGCGGCTTCCACGAACTGATCGTAGGAGCCCTCCACCCAGGTCAGGCGCTCGGGGTGGGTGATTACCGGTACGTAGCCCGCGGCCAGGCTGCTGTGCACCAGCTCCAGCATGCCCGGCGGCTGGATATGATGCGGTGGCTCGAACAGGAAGTAGCGGCTGCCGTGCAGTGTCGGCAGGCGACCACTCTGCAGGCTCTGCACCAGATCGGGCACGATCTGGATATCCGCCCCGTAGCTGACGTCCAGGGGGATGCCGGCTTCGGTCAGGGCGTTTTGGAAGGCCGTCGTGGCCTTGGCGATGCCCTCGACGGTGTTCTCGTAAAGCCCGGGGTAGATATGCGGTGTGCAGATGGTGTGGGTAATGCCGCTGTCCACCGCCTGCCGGGCCATGGCCAGGGCGGTGTCGAGGTCCCGGGCGCCGTCGTCGATGCCGGGCAGCATGTGGCAGTGGATGTCGATCATGACGGCTAGGGTACTGCGCCACCGCGCCGGTAAAAAGAGCTAAGCGACGAAAACCCCAAAGTCGCCATCTCACGACGCCCAAATCGTCTCTCTCACACAGCTGAAAGTCGCCTTTCTCACGAAAAAGTCTCAATCGGTCCGCGGCACTTGTTACACTTTGCAGCTCACGCCAAGGAAGCCTGTTTGTGACACACCCCCTCCAGCGCTCTGTCGCCATTCTCCTCGCCAGTCTGCTGGTACTGGCCCCCCTGCTGCGCAGCGGCAATACACCGCTGGCCTTGCTGACCCTGGAAGTGTTGGCGCTGGCCCTGCTGGGCTTGCTCGCCTGGCAGCCCGGCAGCTGGCAGCGGCTGACCCGCTTGCAGCGCTGGGCCGTGGGCGGGCTGGCGGCAGTGCCCTTGTTGTATTTGCTGCCACTGCCCTCCGCGCTTGCCGCGTTTTTCCCGGGTCGCGAGATGCACCAGCTGGCCCAGTCCCTGGCCCTGCGCGGTGGCGAGCCGGGCCTGGAAACTTTGGCGCTGTCACCCGCGGAAACCTTTGCCGGCTGGCTGAAGCTGCTGATGCCCCTGGTGGTATTTGTGGCGGCGTTGCAGCTGCCCCATCGCACGCTGCAGTGGCTGGTCTGGCTGTTTCTCGGCATGGCGGCCCTGCAGGCCATGATTGGGCTGTTGCAATACGGCGGCGGGCTGCCCATGCCCGAACTGTTTGGCATGGACGACGCCGGCAGCCGGGCCGCGGGCACCTACACCAGCCCGAACAATTTCGCCGGTTTTCTGTACCTGGCACTGATGCTGTCCCTGGCGCTCTACCTCGCCTGGCTGGGCCGTTTCCGCAGTGCCGGCAAGTCGCCCCTGCGCTCGCGGCTGCTGTTCTGGTCGACCCTGCGCGGGCACCAGACCTTTATCTTTGGCGCGCTGGCCCTGTTGCTCCTCCTGGGTATTATCTTCAGTCGCTCCCGCGCCGGGATTGGTGTAACCATCATCGGTATTGCCCTGCTGACGGTAATGCTGTCGAACCGCATCGGCGGCGCCAAGGCGGGCGTCGGACTGGTCGGTCGCGTGCTCACGGTGGCAATGGGGGCCGCCGCGGCGATTGGTCTGGCGCCGGTGTGGCAGCGTTTTACCGTGGCCGACCCGGTCAGTGACGGTCGCTTCGTGATCTTTGACGGTACGCTGCAGGCGATTCGCGAGAATTTTCCGCTCGGTTACGGGCCGGGCAGTTTCCAGGAGAGCTTCTTTCCCTGGCAGGACGTCAGCCAGTCGGCCTACCTGATCAACCAGGCCCACAACAGTTTCCTCGAGTGGCTCTATGACGGCGGTTTGCTGGCCCTGGCTCTGTTGCTGCTCTGCCTGACGATATACATCCGGCGCTGGTTCACGCTCTGGCGGCGGGAGGCCTGGGGGGATTTCCGCTATCTGCAGGTGGGGGCGGGCGTCGGCCTGCTGCTGATGCTGCTGCACGAGATGGCGGACTACAACCTCTATGTGCCGGCCAACATGATCGCCTTCGCCTTTCTGGCGGCCGTCTTTTTGTACCCCTACCAGGAGGCCGCGCCCAAACGGCGCAAATCGACCAGTCGCATTGATGCCCGTCGCGAACGCGATCTGGCACCGCTGCCCACGGCCGCCAGCAACCCCTTTATGGACTGAGAGAAAAGCGATTTTTATACTGAAGTCGCCCGCCGGGCTGTGTCATACTTTTTGATTGTCGCGGGCAGGAGGTGAGAAGCGTGACCCCAAAACTGGTAAGAGGTCTGACAGTGTGTCTGGGCCTCGTTCTGCTCTGGGGCTGTGCGCCATCCAAACCCGAGCCCAACCTGATGCCGAGCCCCTACAGTGTCGACGCCGCCAATGCGGGCGAGCCGGCGAGCTTGCAGGGCCGTGATCTCGACCAGCCGCCGTCCTGGGCGCGCACCGAGGACGGCCTCCCGGAGGAGGCCAGCTCGGCGACCGGCGCCACGATTCTCAGCCAGCACGAATACTTGATCGGGCCCGCGGACGAGCTGGATATCACCGTGTTCCAGGTCGAGGACCTGAGTGGGACGCGAGTGGTCTCTGCCCGCGGCGATATTCGCATGCCGCTGCTGGGCGGGGTCAAGGTCGCCGGACTCTCGGCGCAGCAGGTCGAGGATCTGCTGGTAACGCTTTACGGCGAGCAGTACCTGCAGAACCCCCAGATCAGCGTCGCCATCTCCCACTACGCCAGCCAGCAGGTCACTATCCTCGGCCAGGTGCGCGATCCCGGTGTGTACCCCCTGAAAGGGCGCACCACCTTGCTCCAGGCCATGGCCATGGGCGGCGGTCCCACCCGGGTGGCCAATGAGGAGGAAGTGGTGGTCTTTCGCACCGAGCCGGATGGCGCCGTTTACGGCTATCTGGTCAACATCGATGAGATCGTCGCCGGCATCAAGCGCGATCCCGAGGTGATCGGCAGCGATCGCATTGTGGTGCCGGAGTCGGGCTTCTCCGCCTTTATGCGCGGTATCTCCATCGGTATTCCCGGGTTTGGCGGCTATCGCCAGTATTGACAGTCCGCCCGCCGCGCCCGGCGGGCCTCAATCAGCAAGAAGAGCATGAGTTCAGACACGCCGCAAAACGAGCCCGTCGCCCCCGATCACCAGCTGGTCATTGCTGAGATGCGCAAGCAGCTGGCCCGTTACGAAGAACACCTGCAGCATGTACAGAAGGTGGAACAGGACGACGACCTGATCGATCTGCGCGAGCTGTGGGCGATGCTCATGCGCCGCCGCTGGACCGTGATCATTACCACCGCGCTGGTGCTGCTGGCCGGCCTGGTCTACACCGCCACGATTACCCCCATTTACCGCGCCACCACCACCGTGCAGATCGAACGGGAGTCCACCAAGGTGGTGGATTTTGAAGGGGTGGAGGCCTCGGAGACCGGCAGCAAGGATTTCTACGAGACCCAGTACGAACTGTTGCGCAGCCGCAACCTGGCCCGCCGGGTGATCGATCAGCTGGGCCTGCGCCCGCCGGTGGCCGAGGAGGTGCAAGAGGAGAGCGGTCCCCTGGCCGGCCTGAAAGCCTTCTTCGGGCGCTTTGTCGGCGGTGCCGAGGACGCTTCAAGCGAAACACCGGAGCCCGCGGCACGCGGACCGAACCTGGAAGCTGCCTTCCTGGCCAATCTCGAGGTGGAGCCGGTGCGCAATTCGCGCCTGGTGCGCCTGCACTACAACAGCCCCGATCCGCAGGAGGCCGCGCTGGTGGTGAATACCCTGGCCCGGGCCTATGTCGACATGAACCTGGAGCGCCGCTTCGAGGCCTCCACCTACGCCAAGACCTTCCTCGAGGACCGCATCAAGCAGGTGCGCGCCGACCTGGAGGATTCCGAGCGCCGCTTCCTCGACTACACCCAGGCCCGCGGCATTATCAACACCGAGGACAAGCTTGGGGTGCTGCGGGAGAAGCTCAGCGCCCTCAACAGCGCCATGGTGACCGCCGAGCAGCAGCGCATCCGCGCCGAGTCCAATTACCAGGAAATGCTCGCCGCCGACCAGGAGAGCCTGGCGGCGATTCTCGAGAGCGAGGTAATCCAGAAGCTCAAGCAGCAGCGGGTGGACCTGCAGACCGAGCGCAGTCAGCTGGCGCGGATCTACAAGGACTCCTACCCGGACATGGTGCAGCTGGATGCCAAGATTGCCGAGGTCAACGCCGAGATCGGTCAGGAGGTTGCCACCATCCGCGACAGCATCCGCGTCGAGTACCAGACGCGCCTGCGGGAGGAGGCCAAGCTGCAGGAGAGCATTGCGGCGACCCGCGAGGAAATTTTGTCCCTGGAGGAGAACAGCACCGACTTCACCGTGCTCAAGCGGGAGGTCGACACGAACCGCGAGCTGTATGACGGCCTCTTGCAGCGCATGAAGGAAGTCGGTGTGGCCGCCGGCATCGCCAACAACAACATCTCCGTGGTTGACGCCGCGCCGGTACCCCGCGGTCCCCACTCGCCCAATGTGCCGATGAATCTGGCCCTGGCCCTGGTGCTGGGTCTGATGGCCGGCGTGGGCCTGGCCTTCCTGTTCGAGATGCTCGACGACACCGTCAAGGGCAGCGAGGACCTGGAAAAGGTCATCCACAAGCCGGTCTTCGGGGTGATTCCCAAGGTGCGCGAGGAGTCCGGTGCGGAGCTGGGGCTGATGACCTTCCACCAGCCCACCTCGGCCTTCGCCGAGGCCTACCGCTCGATGCGCACGGCATTGATGTTCAGCACCTCCGAGGGCGCGCCCAAGGTGCTGCATTTCACCAGCACGGCCGCGGGGGAGGGCAAGACCACCACGGCGGTGAGCACGGCGATCAACTTCGCCCAGACCGGCGCCAATGTGCTGCTGATCGACGGTGACCTGCGCAACCCCAGCTTGCACAAGGTGTTTAACGCCCCCAACCACCAGGGGCTGACCAATTACCTGTCGGGGGCGGGGGAGCCGGCGGAAGTGACCCAGCCCACCGGGGTGAAGGGCCTGTTCCTGATGAGCAGCGGCCCGATTCCGCCCAACCCGGCGGAGCTGCTCCACGGTGCGCGCATGGTCGACCTGGTCAGCCTCGGGGCCAAGCGCTTTGACTACGTGATTATCGACAGCCCGCCGCTGCTGGGTCTGGCGGACGCCCTGATCCTCGGCGACGTGGCCCAGGCCACACTCCTGGTGGTCACCGCCAACAGCACCCGCCGCGGTGCGGTGGAGGCTGCCCTCAAGCGCCTCGGCCACTCGCGCTCCAATGTGCTTGGTGCCGTACTGACCAAGTTCGACCTGAGCAAGGCCAGCTACGGCTATGGCTACGGCTACGACTACCAGTACAGCTACAGCTATGGTGGCGCGGCCCAGGTCGAGGGCCCGGACAGCGAACCGGCTCCGGCGGCGCGGCAGAGTGCCTGATAGGCCTTACGGGGAGGGTGCCGGGCTGTCGGGTGAGATTCCAGAGCTGCTGTCCCTGGCGCTGGCGTTTTACCGCGCGCCCGGGCGCTACGCCGAGTTGCGCAACCCCCGTGTGCCGCTGCCAGCGGGCATTGGCGAGCTGCTTGCCGCCCAGGGGCGCGCCCTGTCTGACGAGCGGGTGGAGGACACGGCGGCACGCTTGGGGGCCTCACCGGAGGAGCTGCGCGCGGCCCAGCTGTTCTTTATCAAGCAGGCGCTGCTGGAAGCCGGCGGGGATCACTACCGCACCCTGGGTGTGGCCCGGGACGCCGACAGTGGCGAGATACGCCAGCACTACCATTACCTGATTCGACTCTTTCACCCGGATCGTGACGTCGACAGGGAAGGCTGGGACAACCTCTACGCGCCCGCGATTAACGCCGCCTGGAACACGCTGCGCAACCCCGCTCGCCGCGCAGCCTACGACGCGAGCCTGCCGGAGCCGGATGCCTTCGACGCGGTGATGGCGAATGGCCACGCGGGGAGCTCGGGCATGCACGCCGAAATGGCGGGGCAGGGTGCGGGCCCCACTGGCAGTGCTGAACCTTCCCCTCCTGGCGCTGCCGCCCATACCTGGCGTTCGCGCCTGGCGGCGGGCCTGCGGCCCACGCCGGGTCGTGTCGGCGCGACCTTCCTCGGCCTGGCCTTGCTGATCCTGTTGCTGGTCTTGGGCAACGGCGATCCCTCCAGCAGCTCCCTGCGGGTGGAGCCGGGACGGGTGGCTGCCGGGCAGGCGGCGGAGCGCGCGGGCGAAACCGAAGACGCATTGAATAGCCCGGACAGTTCCGCCGACCGGGCAGAGGCGTCGGCGGCCCCGGCAGCAGATGATGGCGCCAGCGGGCGAAGCAGCGCAGATACCGCTAGCGCTGGCGTCGCCGATAGTGATCGTCACGCGCGGCCAGCCTCCAGTCGCAGTGACGAGCGGGCGGTGGAGAGCCTGATTCGCGACCGTCTGGCAGCCGCCGCGCGGGAAGTGGGGCTGTCACCGGCAGCCGCGGCACGGCGGCAGGCAGCACCTGCCCGTGTCGGCACAGGGTCCGTACCGGCCGTGCCGCAAACCGGGCAAACCGGGCAAACCGGGCAAACCGGGCAAACCGGGCAAACCGAAGGTGCGGCGCAGCGGGCACAACTACAAGCGCCGCCCGAGGAAGGGGCGCAGGTGTCGACCGCTTCCAGCGTTGTCGCGACCAACCGGCCCGCGAACCCGCTTGCCGGTGATCCCGCGGACACCACGCAATTGGACACCGCTGAGCCAGACGCTGTGCCGCAGGATCGCGTGGCGGCGGCCAGTATCGGCACTGAACGCGCCCCAGCCTCCGATGCGCAGCCAGACGGCGGGTCGACCGATCTGTCGCAAACCGTTGCCGCTACAGTGCCTGCACCGGCACACGGCGCTATCGCCTCCGACTCGGCTGCCGCGGGATCACCCGGCCCCGTGCCGCCGCTGAACTGGCGCCAGCTGGACGACCTGGTCGAGGCCTTCGTGGCACACTACGAATCCGGCGATACCGAGGCCTTCGCCGCGCTGTTCAGCGAAGACGCCGACACCACCGATGCACGCGGCCGCGGGGAGATTACCCAACTCTACGAGGGTTACTTTGGCCGGCCGGAAACGCGCCATATCCGCCTCTCGCGCCTGCGCTGGGAGCGCGATGGCGGGTGGCGCAGCCGCGGTACCGCGCGGGCGGAAGTGGAAACCCGCGAGATCAGTACTGGCGAGCGGGCCCGCGGCGAGCTGCAAATGACCTTCCTGGTCGAGCAGACCGCCGAAGGCCCGGTCATCACCGGTCTTTACTACCGCTAGGCAAGGTATTTGGAATGACGCAAGCCAGCTCCCCCATGCCCACCCGTCGCAAGCTGTTGATCTGGCGGGTTCTCGTGTGCCTGATCGGGGCCTTCCTGCTATGGCAGGTCGTTTCCACCAACCTCGCTGACTACTACGTGGAAAAAGGGGCCGTGGGGGATCGCGACGCGGTTGAGCTGGCCCTCTGGTGGCAAGCTGATCACCCCCGGGCACTCGCCTTGAAGGGGCGCTGGTTGATTCGCGATGGCGAGGCTGCCGCCGCGGAGCCCTGGCTGCAGCGCGCCATCGCGGCCAACCCGGCGGATGCCCGTCCCCTGGCCGATTTGGCCCGCCTGCGGGCGCAGGCCGGGGAGCAGGCGCTGGCCGACGACATGATGGAATCGGCGCACCAGCTGATGCCGGTTGACCCCGGGGTCCAGCGCAATATCGGCACCTATTGGCTGGACCGTGGCGAGCTGGTTCGCGGCATCGGTCATATCGCCACGGCCCTGTCCGGGGACGCCTCCCTGCGCGAGGAATACTACCCCCTGCTGATGCTGGCCGCCAATGAGCCCACCCTGCAGCCGGCGCTGGAGCCTTTGGCACTGTATCCGCCCAAGTGGTGGCGCGGCTTTTACCAGTACGTGGCACGCAATGCGGAATCGGCCGACACCCTCGGGACGCTGGTCGACCTGCGCGAAAAATCCCCGGCTCACCCCGTCAGCGATTGGGAGCGGGAGACCTATCTCCAGCGCCTTCGCAGCGACGGCCGGGTTGGCGACGCCTACCTGCAGTGGGTCAACCACCTGGAGCCCGGCGCCCTGCAGGAACTCGGCTACGTGTTCAACGGCAGCTTCGAGCGCCCCCTGGCAAATGCCGGCTTTGGCTGGTTCAGTAGCACCCCGCGCAACAGCGGCTTTCACATTACCGACGGCACCACCTACGGCGTCGTGGGGCAGCGCGCATTGCGGGTGAGTTTCAGCGGCAAGCGGGCGCGCTTCCAGCACCTTTACCAGCACCTTTTCCTCGGCCCCGGCGACTACGAGGTTTCCGGGATGGCACGCCCCGACGGCCTGCAGGCCCGCCGCGGCCTGCAGTGGCGTGTGCATTGCAGCGCCGGCAGCAGCGAATTGCTCGGCGAGAGCCTGCTCCTGGTGGGCACCGGCGACTGGCGTGAATTCAAGTTCCGTATTCAGGTGCCGCAGGACTGCTCAGGCCAGCTTCTGCGCCTGTATTCAGCCGGGCACCGGGAGGTCGACCACGAGCTGGATGGCGGCATCTGGTTTGATGACTTGCGAATTCGTCGCCTGGTCACGGTGGATGCCGATGCCGATGCGCCTGCGGGGGCGTCCGGCGACTCCGAGTCGCCCGCGAACGCCTCCGACGAAGCCGGGGTCGATGCCGCCGAGACTGTCACGCAAGTGCGGAGTGAAGCCTTTTCCCCGGGAAATTCCACGGAAAACAAGGATTAACACAGCCTGTGCTTGCATTGCCGGTGGTCAATGACTATCCTCGGGCGTACATCCTAGTTTTATTGAAGGCAAAGTAATCATGAGCAGCAAAGCCTTGAAAACACTGATCGGTGGCGCACTGCTGGCAGGCGTGGCGCCTTTGGCCATGTCCGCGGGCACGGTACTCAGCCACGTGCAGAGTCCGGTGATGGTCAACCAGGGTGACGCCTACGTGCCTGCAGAGCGCGGCATGCAGCTCAATCCCGGCGACCAGCTGCTGGTTCTCCAGGGCGGTGAAGCGCACGTCAACTACGCCTCGGGTTGCAAAGTCACCTTGGCCGGCAACGAGTTGCTGCGCATCGCAGCGCAAGACGCCTGCTCGGCGCCCGCTGTTGCGGCCGTCAATGCGCAGGTGAGCCCCAATGCAGGCGGCGGCGCGGCCACCGGTGGCGGTGCAGCCGCTAGCGGCGCTGGTGCAGGCCTCGGCGGCACCATTGGCCTGGGTGTTACCTTGGGTGTTGCCGCCTATGCGGGCTACGAAGTCTCGGATGACGACGACGACAACCGCGAGCCGATCAGCCGCTGATTGCGCTTGCGAGGCGCCGGGGTGGCCGGCGCCGACAACAGGGCAGGCAGTCGCGAGCTGGCTCTCCATCGTGAAGCCACAGCTATCTCGACCTATGCCCCTAACGCAAAAACCCCGGTAACTGCCGGGGTTTTTTGTGTCTGACGGCCAGGCCCCTCACGGGCCTGGAACGCGAGAGCTCTGTCTCAGGTGGACTCCAGCCTCGACGCATCTTCCGTTGAAGATCCTGCCCCTGCCGCCAACTGCTTCTCCAGCTCATGCACCCGCTCCATCGCATCCGACCACAGGTGCACCAGCGCCTCGACCATGGGCCGGTAGAGCACGGCGCTCAGTGCCTGGGTTTCCGACTGCTCGAAGGCCTGTGCCGGCTCGCTGCCTGCGGCGATGGCTCTGAGCTGGATGCCCAGCTGCTGGTCCGTGCGCAGGGTGTGGAAAATCAGCCAGTTGGTGACGAAGGTCAGCAACTTCTCGTAGCGCTCCGCCATCGGCTCGTCCGCGGTCAGGCTGCGCAGCTTCTCGATCTCGTAGAAAAACGAGCGGTGCTCCATCTGCTGCCGCTTAATGTGGCGGGGATCCACCTGCTGCTCCTGCATGATCGCTTCTTCATCAGCGAAGTGTGTCCTGGCGTAGTCGAGGAGGGCATCGAGGGCACTCTCCAGCTCGTCCACCGAATCGTCGCCGGCGGCGATATCCTCGCCGATACGGTTGATCATCGCGAACAGCTCGCGGTGCTCCTCGTCCACGGTTGGCTGGTCGATGTTGTACTTGCTGGTCCACTGGAACATGGGGTCATCCTTGACGGTGAAAGGCGTGATTCAATTGCCCGCGATGGTAGCAAAGCGACAGCGGCAAAACCTTGATCTGGTCGTGCCTGAATCGGATTGTGGTGTCAACCAAGCCTGTCTGATAGGTTATTTGACGAGTTCACTGCAGTAGGTATTATACCTACCACTATGCAAAAGGATTTGCATGAAAAGCTCGGCAGTCAGAAAAAGGCTGGAGTCGGCCTACCGGCAAGCCGGTTGGGATTGGCAAGAAAGGTGATATCCATGCGTTTTCCAGTAGCTCTGCACACAGATGACGGCAAGTCTTTTGGTGTTACGGTACCCGATATACCTGGATGTTACTCGGCTGGCAGTAGTGAAGACGAAGCTCTCGACAATGCGCGCGAGGCAGTGCTCGGCCACCTTGAACTCCTTGCGGAGTCGGGTGAGGCCATCCCGTCGCCACTGCCCATATCGCGTCATCGTTCGAGCGGCCTTTATCCGGATGCTATCTGGGGTTTCGTCGAGGTGGATATTTCTCCCTTTCTGGGACGAGCGGAGAAGATCAATATCACGGTACCCAGCCTGGTACTTCGACAGATCGACAACTACGTTCAGTGCCACCCCGAGGAGGCACGCTCCCGCTCCGCCTTTTTGACCGAGGCCGCCCTCGCGCGTATGCAGCGAGAGCAGCCTTGAAGGTCACCGGCGCTCCCGTCTAGCGCGACTCGCCTGACCAGCGCCGGCCCCGCAGGCCAAACGCGGCAAGGCCCAGCAGGAGGGCGACCAGCGCCGGCAGGGCCCAGCGCGGCAGGGCGGGGATGGGCAGCGCCTGGTAGGCGAACAGCCCGACCGGGTCGCTGATAAAGCCGTCGGCGCTGCCGTCGAGGTCGCCGGTGCCGCCGTCGGTGAGGCTCAGGGTGATGGTGCCACTGGCGGCATCGACGCTGGCGGCACTGTAGACGAACCAGCTGGCCGGCTGGCCCGGTGCCGGCGGGCCGTATTTCCACACCCGCACGCCCTCGGGCAGCGGCGTCGGCAGGCGGTAACTGACTTCCGCGCTGCTGCCGGTCTGCCCACCGCTCAGGGTGAAGGCAAACAGTGGGCCCACGGGGCGCCAGGCGGGCCCGGGGCTGCGCTCGACCCGGCCCTCGCTGACCGCGGTTTCCAGGCTGAGGAAGCCGCGGGTGTCCCGGGGGCCGGTGCCCTCGGGGGCGAATTGCCAGTTGCCCTCCGGCGTCAGTGCCAGGGCCTGTTCCCCCGGCGGCAGGCCGGCACCCGCATCGCCCCAGTCCACGCCACCGCTGCCGCTGCCGGACAGGGCAACCGTGCGCAGGCCGCCGTCGACGGCAATGCTCAGGGTGGCGCTGTTGCTGCCGTTGGCCAGGGGCTCGTAGGTCACGCTGAGGGCGCAGTCCGCGGCCGCAGCCAGGCTCGCGTCGCAGCTACTGTCGCTGATGCGAAACGGTGCGCTGATGTCGATGGGCCCCAGTGCGAGGGGCGTCGCCAGGTTGTTGCTCAGCCAGACCTGGGCGGTGGCGCTGTCGCCCAGGCCGAGAGTCCCGAATTCGATCGCCTCGGGTGTCACCGCCACCCGGGTATCGGCCAGGGCAGCGAGGGCGTCGATCAGGCCCGCGCCGCTGTCGGCATCGAAGCCCGCCGGCAGGGCGCGGGTGGGCGCGCCGGGGGCCAGGCTGTCGAGGCTCTGGGCGGTGATATCCACGGCGGTGTCCTGCAGCACTTGCAGGATGCCCTCGGGACCGATGTCGGGGTTGAATTCGCGCATCAGGGCGGCGACCCCGGCGGCGTGGGGCGCCGCGGCGGAGGTGCCGAAGAAGTTGGACAGGGCGTCGCCGTCGAAGGGCGTGTCCAGGCCGAAGAAAGTGTTGTTGTTGCCGTCCGGGGCGGTGATCTCCGGTTTTGCCCGCATCTCCGGCGCGGCCAGGGCCTGGCCCTGGGTGTCATAGAGAATGGGGATGCCGCTGCCGGCGGAGAAGTAGTTGAGTACCGGCGGGTCGATACCGTAGGCGGGGGTGTTGAACCAGGCCGCGGCCGCCACCGCGACGGCCCCGGCGGCATTGGCGTGGCCGTAGTTGGTGGGGCTGTCGGTGGCGAATTCGACCGCCTCCACGCCGTTGCCGTACCACACGTATTTCAGCCGCGCCGGCGCCGGGCCGGTGAAACGCAGGATGGCGGCATAAATGGTCTCCGGCCCGATCGAGCTGTAACCGGCCAGCTCCACGGGGTCGCCGCCGAGATTGTCGTTGGCGACACAGCCAATCAGGCCACTGAGGTCCCGGGTGGTGGAGAAGCAGAGGTCCATGTCGGTCTGGGCCCCGGGGGCACCGCTGACGCTGAAGAAGGGATCGGCCCATTGCAGGACAATGGTCGAGTTGCCGTTGACGTCGATTTGCTGCCACAGGGTCGCCCCGGCACCCGGGTCGAAGTCGTGGTATTCCGCCGCAAAGCCCAGGGGGCCAGCGGCGTCGGTGAAGACCCCCGAGGCCGCGAAGGGGGCCTCGTAGCTCTGGCGGGCGGCGTTGCCGGCGGAGGAAAAGAAGGGAATGCCGCGGGCGTTCACGCTGTCCGCGGCCTGGGCGATGATGCCGTCCTGGAACATCGGCTCGGCGAAGTAGATGACATCGTCGACAATCACGCTGGCCCCGGCATCCGCCAGGTCGATAATGCCCTGGGCGAAGCCCGCCATGCCGGAGAAGGCGGTGTGGAAGCTCAGCGCGGCACCGGGGGCCACATCGTGGACAATCTGCGCCATGGCGCGGCCCTCGTCGCTGCAGTCGACGGCGTTGTAGTCCTCCAGTACCAGCACATCGGCAGGCAAGTCGCCGGACGCGATATCGTCCTCCAGTCCGCCGTCGATGCAGTCGAAGCTGTCCGAGAGAATGCCCACGGTCTGGCCGGCGCCGGTGACGCCCAACTCCCCCCGGGCGAGATCGGAGCGCTGGGCCACGTCCCCCTCGCTGTCCACGCTGCCGGTGCGGGTCAGGCTGAGTGCCGGCTGGGCAAAGCGCAGGCCGCGCATCCCGGGCAGGTTGCCCAGCTGATCCAGGGGCACCAGCGCCGAAACCAGGTGGGCCGAGCGGCCGGTGACCCGTGCGCCGAGTGCCTCCAGGCTGCGGGCGAAGGCCTCGCTGTCGCCCTCGACGGCGATGTCGACCAGCACGGCGTTGTCGACGATCCGCGCCTGCACTCGCTGCGGGGTGAAGGGCGTCGCCGCGCGCACCCGCATGCCCGCCTGTTCCTGTTGGTGCGCCTGGTACTCCGCCAGCAGGGTGCCCAGCCCCTGGGTGAGGGGGCCGCGCTCGCGGGCAACCGCGGGGGGCGTGTCGGGGCTCAGGGTGGGTTGGGCGTGGAGGCCTGATGCGGTGAAGGTGAGCGTGGTGAAGGTGAGGGCGGTGAGGGCGAGTGCAGGAAGCGATGCGCGGCATGCGCTTGAAGTGAGGCATTTTCTTGTTGTCACGGGTGTCCCCTTGCAGCCAAAAGAGGACTGCTGTCCGAATACGATGATCGCCGCTTCGGATCGCCCCCTTGTTTGATTTTTCTCGAGCATACCGCGTCACCGCAGCGCTGTCAGGCGCGGCCGTGGCGAAATGTGATGTCTGTCAGTTGAGGCTGCATGCCGGGTGGATGCGCGCCCGGCTGCTTGTTCCCTGCTTAATCCAGTTCCTGTTGACCCAGGGATCCATCCAGCGCAAAGCGCCCCAGCAGCGCCGCATGGTCCGAGAGATCGCGCCAGTGCCCCTTGCCCAGGCGCTCGCAGGCAAGCGGAGTCAGGCCGCGGAAGTAGATCCGGTCCACCGGGAACAGCGGCGCCCAGACCGGGAAGGTGCGCGCGTGGCGCCCCTGCAGGGTGACGAAGAGCTCGCGCATCTCCAGGCTGCTCTGCAGGTGCTGCTCGGCGCGGCGGCGCCAGTCGTTGAAGTCCCCCGCCAGGATCATCGGCTCGTGGTGGGGCACGTGGTCCTCGATGCGCTGGGCCAGGGTCTGCAGTTGCTCGCGCCGCTCCTGCTCCAGCAGGCCCAGGTGGACGCAGAGGGTGTGCAGCCGGGTGTTCAGGTGCGGCAGCTGGATCACCCCGTGGAGAATGCTGCGGCTGGAGCGCGGGAAAATCGAGACGTCGATGTTCTCCCAGTCGAGGAAGGGGTAGTTGCTGAGAATGGCGTTGCCGTGGTCGCCCTTGCGGTAGATGGCGTTGCGGGCGTAGGCGTAGTGCGGCCAGACCTGGTCCGCCAGGTACTCGAAGTGGGGCTGGTCGGGGTAGGAGAAGCGCCGGCGCTTGGCGGCGCTCTTCACCGCGGTGCCGTGGACCTCCTGCAGGAACACGATGTCGGCGCCGGTTTCCTGGATGCGCTCGCGAATCGCGTCCAGCACGAAGCGCCGGTTGCCGGTGCAGTAGCCCTTGTGGATGTTGTAGGTCAGCACCCGCAGCTCGCGCTGGGGCGCCGTTGCCGTCTGCATCGCCCGGGCGTTGGCCGTCGCGGTCATGCGCCCCTCCGTCCGGCCAGGCGCGCCTTGCGGCTCCACAGCAGCACGTATTGCAGGCCGCTGCCCAGGGCCATGCCGGCGACCAGTGCCATCAGCAGCTGCAGCAGCGCCACCGGCAGCCCGCCCGACAGGGCGCCGGCCAGCAGCAGCACCAGGAAGCCGATCTGCAGCGCCATGTTGGCCTTGCTGAGCAAGGTCGGGGTGATCTGCAGGGGGCCGATCAACAGGCGGTAGGCGAGGGCGCCCCCGACGATGACCAGGTCGCGCAGGATCACCAGGCCGGTGAGCCACCAGGGCAGCAGCCCTACCACCGCGGCGCTGACGAAGACTGCGAGGATCAGCAGTTTGTCGGCAATGGGGTCGAGGAGGGCGCCCAGGCGCGATTCCGCCTGCAGACGCCGGGCCAGGAAACCGTCGAGCGCGTCGCTGATGCCAGCCACCGCCGCCAGCAGCAGGGCCTGGTCGTAGCGTTCCTCCAGGATCACCCAGGCGACTGGCAGGGCCAGCAGCAGGCGCAGGCCGGTGAGCAGATTGGGCAGGTTCCGCAACAGGTTCATGCCGCCAGTATAAAGGCAAAAAGGGGACCGAAGCCCCCTTGTCGTGCGATTCGCCCAGGCAGAAGACCTGGCGCCTGAGCCCCCCGCGACTCCGCGGGCGCTGCTCAGTCCCTCAGAAGCGGTAGCTGACGCGACCCACCACCGTGCGGGCCTCACCCGGGAAGCAGTCCCCCCGCGCCAGGCAGGTCGCCTGGTATTCCTTGTCGCTGAGGTTGCGCACGTTGAGGCTGAAATCCCAGTGCTCCAGGGCGTAACCCAGCATCAGGTCGCCCAGGGTGTAGTCGGGGGTGCGCAGGGTGTCGGTCCCGTCCCAGCTCTCGCCGACATAGCGCACACCGGCCCCGGCGCGGAAACCCTCGAGGGCGCCGGTGGGGCGCCAGCTGACCCAGGCGGAGGCCTGCGTGTCGGGGACGCTGGCAAAGGTGAAGCCATTCGGATTGCGGGTGTCCAGCTCGCTGGCATTCAGCTCCAGGCGGAAGTCGCCGAGATGGAACAGGGCTTCCAGCTCGGTCCCCTCGATCTCCGACACACCCTCCTGCTGTGAACCGGCGTTGACCTGGGCATTCGGGTTCGGCAGGTTGCTGATCTCGGTATCAAAACGCGCCAGGGTCAGCATCACGCGGCCGTCCGGGGACTGGTACTTGAGGCCATATTCGATTTGCTCGCCTTCCCGGGGTTCCAGGGCCTGTCCGGTGATGTTGTCCGTCCCCACCACGGGCTCGAAGGATTCGGCGTAGCTGACATAGGGGGCGAGGCCGAGCTCGCTCTGGTAGAGCAGGCCGACCGAGCCGCTGACGGCATCGTCGGACTGGCGCGTGGACCCGGTGTCGGTGTCGACCTCGTCATAGCGCAGGCCCAGGGTCAGGTTCCAGGGCCCAAAGGTGATGTGGTCGTTGATGTAGAAGCCCAGGTCCTCGGTGGTCGAGGCCGGGGTGTCGCGGAAGTACTGGTCGATCATTGCCCGGTCGGGGATCTGACCGGTGGGCACCGGGTCCAGGGTGTTGATCCAGAAACGGTCGCCGAGAACCGCGTCGGGGCGGCGGGTCGTGGGGTCAAAGCCCAGGGCGAAGAGATAGGCCGAGTCGGTATCGGTCTCGACGTCCTGGTATTGCAGGCCCATCAGCAGGTGGTGATCGACGCCCCCGGTACTGAAGCGGGCCCGGACCCGGGTGTCGATGGCATACTGTTGCGAGCTGTTGTCCGCCAGGTAAAACGTGCGCGGCACCGTGCCGTCTTTGTAGAGCGAGCCGTCGGCATTGTAGACATAGCGGTCGCCGCCGATAAACGCGGCCCAGGCCTGGCGGTAGTCGGATTCACCGCGGGTCCAGCGGGCCGTGGATTCCAGGCTCCAGACGGCGTTGATCTGGTGCTCGGCGAGCAGGGTGATGGAGTCGCTGTCGGTGTCGTAGCGGTTGAAGCCGGGTTCGCCGGTGTAGGCATCCCAGGGAATACGCTGGCCGTTGGGGGCTGGTCGCAGGGTGCCGTCGACGGGGTGGAACTGGGCGCCGGTGTCACTGTCGGTACGCTGGATGTTGGCCAGCAGGGTCAGCGCGGTGTCGGCGGTTGGCTGCCAGCGCAGGGAGGGCGCAAAGACCACGGCGTCATCTTCCACCTCGTCCACCTGGGTATCGCTGTCGCGGTAGACACCGACGATGCGGTAGAGCCAGGTGTCGTCATCGCCCAGGCGGCCGCTGAGGTCCGCCGCCAGCTGCCGGCGGTCAAAGTTGCCGCCTTCCACCACCAGCTCGTTGTCGAGCCCCGGGCGCGGCGTTTTGCTCACCACGTTGACGATCCCGCCGGGGGAACCCTGACCGTAGAGCACCGAGCCCGGGCCCTTGAGAATTTCCACCTGCTCGATGGTGTAGATGTCGGGGCGGGTATTGTTGTAGCTGCCGAAGAGGGCTTGCAGGGAGTCCCGATACTCGGGCACGTCCAACCCGCGCACGGCCAGCCAGTCACCGCGGGTGGCAAAGCCGTACTGCTCGCCGGCCACCCCGGCACTGTAAACGTAGGCATCCGCGAGGTTGAGGGCGCCCTTGTCGAGCAGATCCTGCCGGGTCTCGATGGACACCGAGCGGGCGAGCTCCATGATCGGCGTATCGGACTTGGTGGCGCCGAAACGGGTGAGGCTGCCGCTGACCAGCACTTCTTCCATTTCTGGCGCGGCGGCATTGTCCGGGCCGGAGGTCTCGGCGGCCAGGACGGCGGGAGCCATCAGCGCGGCCAGACCGAGTGTGACTGCGCGGGACAGGGGCTTTTGCTGCATTCTGGGCATCGTTGGGCTCTCCATGGCGTGGGAGCCGGAATTCTACAAATAATAAACCTAAATGCCAATGATTCGCAGTTAGATTCATGGGGTGATCCCGTGAGGCGAGTGCCAGCTCGCGACGCGGGTGCAGCGAAGTCTTCGCGGGGCGGGCAAAGAAAAGAGATTTGCCCGCGACAGCGGGCTCTCTTATGCTCGCTTTCAGGGCGCCGCTGCGACGGTGCTCGTGACAATAAAAAGCAAGGAGCCACCATGGCCGCAACACTGAAAGCCTTTGAGCTGTCCGCCGACAGCGCGGAGATCGCGCAAAGCCTGGAAGAGCAGGGCGCCGTGATCGTTCACGGCCTGCTGGATAAGCCCCTGCAGACCCGCCTGGGCGCCGCCCTCCAGCCGCTTCTGGACGCGGCCGATCCGGCGATGGAGCACCTGAACCCGGTGATTGGCGCGTTTTTCGGCGACCGGGTGCGGCATATCAGCGGCATGGCCGGCAAATCGCAGCTGTTTGCGGAGGAGGTGATGTGCCACCCGCTGTTCCTGTCACTCTGCGATCACTTTTTGCTGCCGAACTGCGCGGATTACCTGCTGAATCTCGCCCATGTCATGGATCGCGGGCCCGGCGCGCCACAGCAGATGCTCCACCGGGACGAGGACATCTGGATCCACGTGCCCCGGCCGCACCCGGAGCTGCAGCTGGCGTCGGTGGTGGCACTGGTGGATTTCACCCGCGAGAACGGCGCTACCGCGCTGGTGCCCGGCAGTCATCGCTGGCCCAGGGAACGCGAGGCAAGGCCCGAGGAGCTGGTCTACGCCGAGATGCCCGCGGGTTCCGCGGTGATTTACCTGGGATCGACCATCCACGCCGGCGGCACCAACAGCACCTCGGACCAGTGGCGCACCGGGTTTCATCTGAGCTACTCCCTGGGCTGGCTGCGCACGGAGGAAAACAACCTGCTGGCGGTGCCGCCGTGGCAGGCGCGGGAACTCTCGCCGCGGGCCCAGCGGCTGCTGGGTTACGGCGTCCACGATGCGATTGCCGACCAGGGCGGCTACCTTGGCATGCTCGAGCTGCGCAATCCCCAGGAACTGCTGCGCGAGGGGGTGCTTTGGGCGCGGAACTGAGGCGTCGCTGGCCCCCGCCAGGGTTTCAGGACCCGTTTCACACTTTCGCAGCGGCTGTTTTACATCCGCTGAAATCGCTGCCTATAGTTTTGCGGGCTTTCAGGGGGAGGTTGCGGCGTGAAGCTCGTTTTGCAGATGACATTGGCCTTGGTGCTTGCATTCAGTCTGCTTACTTTGAGTGGCTGGGCCTTGACGGCATTTCTGGTGCATCAGGGTGCCAAGGCCATTACAGAAACGCTCGAGATTTCCCAGCAGGAAGCCGAGCACGCCCGACAGATTGCCGAGCGCCGCAGGCTGCAGATCGAAGCTCAGAAACTTGCTCAGGCACGGGCGCAGCGACAAGAGCAGGCACGAAAAGCCGCGGCTGAATCGGCAAAGCGTGCCGCGTGGTCAAGGTATTATCAGGATTCGCCGGAATGCCTGAACCCGCGCTCAGAACGCCACGCCGTAGAGTGCGTTAACCGGAAGATGCGAGCACGCGATCAGTTCAACCAGCAGTATCGTCCCTGATTGGCCGTGGAGCAGGCCCGACAAGGGATCTGTGGGTAAAACCATAAGTGCGCATAATGTATATTATGTTAAATTGTGCATCGGTGTCATCAAACGCGACTTACATGCTTCATGGCTACCACCGCCAGAGGCTTCGCCCAGTCTGGCATCGGATCTACAGGGGGCCTGCTGAACTGTCCCTCTTGAAGGGAAAACAGACAAACTGGAAATGGGCCTTCCCCGGTATCTTGCGCAGAGTTATCAAACACGGTCACAGCCGCACAGCGTGGGATCAGGCCCATGAGATTGTGTATTGCCGTGACCCAGCGCTGCCGAATCTTGTCCTCTGGGATTCGGTGACCACCCCTGCTAACTCGTGCAGCTACTCGTGCGACATGCAAATCCGAGGATTCCAGTCCAACAAAAAAGACTCTTACCTGGCCTCCTTGGTCGATCGCCTGGTGCAGGGTCTCACAGATGGTGCTGCCGCCAAGGGTGGTTTCGAAGATATAGTCTCGCCCCTCTTCGATCGCGCGTAATAATAGCCTGTACCCTGTTTGCCAGGCCTCGGCGTCGGCCTTGGTCTTTGACAGCTGAGGGTTTTCAGCGCGTAGCTGCTGGGAGATTTCGTCCGGATTGAAGTAGTCAGCCCCCTGTTGACGGAGGTAGGCGCCTGCCACGGAGCTCTTACCTGCACCGTTTACGCCAGCGATGACCGTGATCACGCGTTTTCTGTCCGCCCGGGCTTGTAGGATTGCCTCAGATCCTCACTGTCGGCCGAAAACAGGGCATCAGAGGCACGGCGTGAGGCCTGTGAGGTGATGCGCTGGTACAAGGCGTCGTACTCGTCGCTGGCCCGGGAAATTGCCTGCTCTTTCACCTGCATCAGCAGTTCATTGTATTCCTGCTTCAGCTTGAGTAGCTCTTCGTAATGAGAAATGGTGAGCACGACTGCAGCATCCCGTTTGCGCAGTTTGAGGCGCACGACACCGGTATCGCGATTCATTTCGTCGATAGCGTCCTCAATCTGACGACCAAACTCACTACCGCCCTTGGTTCGAAGCAGTGCTGCAGGCTCAAGCCAATCCAGTTCTTTAACCACCTCTCGCTGCCTGCGGAATGCTTTCTGTTCTTCGGGGCTGTTGCCCGCTACTTTCACTGCTTCTGAGCTCATAACCCCTCCTGGCGCAATGCCTGACGCTCCATTATAGCCCACTCTGCCGGAAACGGCTTTAGTGGCACAACTGCCACTATTGGTGGTGGGGTTTTGCGACCCCACCAAATCACTTCACCCAGTTTGCCAAGCGTATGCCTGGCGCCTTTTCAAATTGCTTCAAGTTATTCGTAACAACGATCAGCCCTTGCGAGCGTGCCCCGCAATCATTTCATCGTAGAGACCCATCGGTCGCCCGATCTTCCGGAGTCAGGCACTTTGATGTGCTCCTGTGTCAGGCCGTGATCCGATGAAGTGATGACACCGCGCCGTTCCAGATCATTTCGTAATGACGTGTCTGTACCACGGACTCCACGGGTTTCGGCGTGAACAAGGCCCAACAGCTTGCCCCCGGCGCGCGCACGGAACGGTAGCGCAGTCCCGGGCTTCCCTGCGGCCTGAGTGCGCTACCCAGTGGGCGCGAGGCGGCGTAGCTGTCACTTGCGTAGATCGGGTCCGCAGCGTCGAGGACCAGACCATCGGCCAGTCCGCCTTGGTCAAAGGTGCAAGTCAGGCCACGCAGCACGATGCGATCGAAATGCAGTTCGGGGACCCTGCTCCAGTACTGGCCCTGGTGATAGGCCACCTCCTCCAGCGCCGTCGACGCTTCATCCGCGGCGTAGAGCACGCCGAAGCTGCCGTCGCTGAAGCGGGAACCGTCGGGGTTCACGTGCGTAAAAGGCGCCACGGCGTAGGAGCAGCCCGGGATGCCGAAGGGAATCTCCCGCTGGGAAATCAGGCTCAGATCCCCCGCCAGGTTGCGCAGGCGGGGATTGGTGAGGGCCTGGATTTCATAGATTGCCGCAAAATCCTCGGGGCTGGCGACGTCGTCGAAGATCGCGATGGGCGGGAACTTTGAATTGACCACCCGGTGGCCGGTCACGCGACGGCCAGGCAGTACCGGCAGTGCCGAGGCCGCTACCATTGGCCACCCCTGAGGGCATCGAGGCGGCGGAAGGTTTCATACAGGGCGACAAAGTCGCCCCCGGCGATGACCTCAAGCGGCGAGCGGCCCTCAAAAAAGGGGTTGTGGTTCTTCATGCCCATGAAACCGTAGAGGTTCTCGGGATTGTCGAACAGGACCCGCAAGGCGGCGTGGATGTTCAGCACCAGGCTGACTCGGGTGAGCTGGTCCCGGTCGAGGCTGACGGCCTCGCCCCGCTTGGCCCGGGTATAGGTGCTGCGAGACACTCGCAGTATCGCGGAGCCGGTATCACCGCCGGCGCCCCATTTCTCCAGAATGTTAATGGCGGTTCGGAGCCCCGCCGCTGACGGGGAACCGGACGCCAGGCTGGTGGCGGCGAATGCTTGCATGGCTGGCCCTCCCTGATCTAGAGACCAAAATATAGCATATTATGGTCTGCTGGTCAGATTTGGGCCGCCGCTACCCGGCAAAGTTGCTGCTCCGGCACCCGGCACCCGGCACCCGGCACTCGGTACTCGGTACTCGGTACTCGGTACTCGGTACCGCGGGGAACCGGAGCCGAGTCCGACCGGGGCGCGGCGGCCGGCTCAGTCGGCCAGGGGCCGCAACTGGATGTCGCAGTGCACTTCCAGCGACTGCCCTGCCCTCGCCGCCCGGTCAATTGCCTCGCGGATGCGTCCCTTGGTGGCCAAGAGCTCCTCGATGCGCTGCTCGCGCGCCGGGTCGTTTTCCTCCCCGAAGCGCTCGCGGCGGCTCCACAGGTAGCGCCGGTGGAAGGTGATCTTGTCCTCGATCAGGTTCAGCAGGACCTCGCGGGCCTCCTCGGCGCTGAAGGTACCGCGGACCAGGGAAAAATTGCCCGCCTCTGCCGGAGGCGGGTTTGCATGAGCGTTGACCTGCTCCCGGATATCGTCGGGGTGTTGCGGGGTTGCGTTGACAAGCTCGGTGGTCATCACACCATCTCCTCTTCTGCTTTCACAGGTCCGGTCGGGGTGTCCGCCCGGTGTTCAAAGTCTTCCCAGCGGCCGTCGCGGCGGATCTGCAGTGACTCGCCGGCGAAGCGCAGCAGGTAGAGCCACTGGTTGTCCACCAGCTGCCGCAGCATCGGGTGTTTTTCGACGATCCGGTCGATGCGTTCCGCCGGCGCGTCGATCACCACGCTCAGGCGCAGCGGCGTGTGCAGCCAGCGCTGACCGTCGTGCAGGGACTGCAGCGCCAGGCCGGTGCGCAGGTCGCCGCCGTTGCCCTCGAACAGTCCCAGTCCGCCGCCGGCCACGTTGTGCAGGGTCTTGTTGCCGCTGCCGTAGCGGCGGTTGTCCACCGTGGAGGCGTAGTACTGCATATTGATCCAGTGGGTCACCACCATGGGCCCGGCCATGATGGCCTCGAGAATGCTGCCATCGCTGTCCCGGCGCGGCTGGTAGTCGTGCAGGAAGCTGCGCCCCTGCAGGTCGACCCCGCGGGTACGCGCCCGGGGCGCGATGACAAAGGCCGCGTTGTTGGCCAGGCCCCACTCGGGGCGGGTCTGGGCCCAGTCGTTGGCGCGCTGGCGCAGTTTGCGCTGGAGCTTTTCCGGCTGCTCGACCAGGTGGGCCAGGCCCAGGCTGGGCGCCCTCTCCCGCCGGGTCCGTTCACCCGCGGCGGCCAGATGTGCCTCCAGCTCGGCCAGATCCTCCCGGTGGCTGTCGGGCAGCAGGTCGGTGTCGAAGAGCTGCACCTCGTCGGTGGTGGTGTTGTGCAGCCCGGCGACAAAGCGGGTGGTTTCCGGCAGCTCTATGCCCTGCTCCACCAGCGCCGAGCGCACCGCGGCGTCGTTGAGCAGTGCCGCCAGGGCCCGGGCATTAACCTCGCCGGTCTGTCCGCAGCAGGCGCCGCAGTCGAGGCCCGCCCGCTGGGGGTTGTTGCGGCTCTGGCTGCCGTGCCCCGCCAGCAGTACCAGGCGGGCAAAGGGCTGTCCCAGGTTCATCGCCGTGAGAACCTGGGCAGCCAGCTGGCTGCGGCTCTCCAGGCTGCCGGGCAGTTGCGGGCGCAGGGCGCAGCGTTCGGCCTGGCTCAAACCGATATGGTCATCCGAGCTCGCGGACCGGGTATCCGGCATGCTGCGCCGGACCAGTTTGCCCAGGTAGGCCAGGCCCATCGACTCCACCAGGGTGAAGCTGGACAGCGGCGTGGACTGGAAGGTCTGCCAGTTGAGCAGGCCGCGCAGGCGCCCCACCCGGCTCTGGCTGATGGCCTGGTCCCGCTCGGGGTCGCCACTGGAGTCGGAGAGCGCCAGAGCCGGTGCCAGCAGGCCGGGCAGTTGCGGGCGGCTGGCATCGGTGCCCAGGGGCGCGTAGCTGATCGGCAGGCCGAAGAAACCGGCGAAGCCCAGGGTCTGGATGGCCGGGGAGCAGGCTTCCAGGTGGCGCCGGAAGACTTCCGAGCGCACGTCGATGCAGAACACCGCCTGCACCGCCGGCACGCTGGGCAGGGGCGGCGCCGGCGAGTGCAGCAGGCGCCAACGCAATTCGCGCTGCCAGGCGGCTTCCCGGGCCCGCTGCCAGAGCAGGTGCAGATCGAGCCCCTGCCAGGCACTGCGGCGCATGCCCTGCTCCCAGAGGCCCTGCCACTTGGCCCATAGGCTGTCGCTGTCGCGCTTGCCATCATCCAGCAGGACCTCCCAGCTCAGCCGGATGGCCAGCAGGTCGACCAGGGTCTGATCTTCGCCACCTGCCAGGCGCGCCTGCCAGCGGCGGTAGGCACACCAGGCGCCCCAGCCGCCGATGCGCAGCAGGATCGCCTCGAGGAAATCCGGCCACTCTGACGGGGCCACGCCCAACTGCTGCAGTGCGCGATGAATTTGCGCCTCGGGGGTCGGCGCCAGTTGCCCGGCGCGATGATTGAAGCCGGGCACACGCATCAGGCCGGCGACACTGTGGTCGTCCGCCAGGGAGCTGCGCCAGCTGGCGTAGAGACGGTCCTCGCGGTCCGGGTGCCAGTCGGCCTGGGCGCAGTCGAAGTAGGCGGCGCAGAACTGCGAGATCTGGTGGGTGATGGTGTCGCACCAGGCCGGCTGGCTGTGCAGGTCGCGCTGCTGGTCCAGGGTGTCGCAGAGCAGGGGCACCGGGGTCGGCGCCGGCCAGTGGCTCTCCAGCGCCGCGACCAGGGTTTCCAGTGAGGACTCGCTTCCGGCCTCGCGGATCGCCAGTTCCAGGTCCGCCCGGCGAATCTCCCCCTGCTGCCAGGCCTCGCGGTAGTCCGCCATGCTGGCGGTCATGGGCGAGCCGCCCAGGCGCGCGATGGTCGCGGCGGTGGCGGCGAAAGGCTTGCCGATATGGCCCCAGTAGGGATTGACCGCGATCATGCGATCGAGGGGCCAGCTGGGGGCGATGCTGTCGGTGGCGGCGTCGATGGCCGCTGCCAGGGCCGCCCTCTCCTCCGCCGTGGCGGTGACGTCTGCGTGCACGGGTGCGTTCACAGCAACTCTCCTTTCTGCAGGGATTGACGGTTGACCAGGGTTTGCGCCTGGGCGGGGCTCAGGCGTATCGGCCAGAGCTTGAAGGTGGTCCGGGTGAAGGCTTCATCCAGGTAGAAGCCGGCGTAGGCCCAGGGAAACAGCGTGCGCGCGATGCGGCCCCGGGGGTGGTAGCGCAGCCAGATCTGGGCCGCGTAGAGGGCGGCGAAGCTGAGCAGGACCCAGGCCACCAGCCCCGGATGGGCCGGTGCCGGCGCCGGGGCCAGGCCGGCGAAGAGCGTGTGCCAGAGCAGGTAGAGCTGGGTCAGTGCCAGCACTTGCAGGCTGGCCCGCAGCATCAGCCGGGCCTCCCTGCCCTGCTCCAGCCAGAGCAGTGCGGTGAGGCCGAGCACCAGGATCACCAGGGCCGCCGGGGGCACGCTGAGGGCCGGCAGCAGCCACTGCCAGGCGGCGAGAGAGCCGAGCACCAGGGCCGCGGTCAGCAGCGGCACGCCGAGGTACCAGGCCGGGGAGCGGGTGCTGCTGGCGTCGGCCGGCAGGTAGTTGCGCAGGCCGGCACTGCGCACCGTCTCGCCGGCGGCGAGGAAGGCGTAGGCTTTGTAGAGGGAGTGGGCGACCAGGTGCAGCAGGGCCAGCTCGTAGAGGCCGAGGCCGATTTCCACCAGCATGAAGCCCATCTGGGCGCAGGTGGACCAGGCCAGGCGCACCTTGATGCTCACCCGGGTCAGCATGACCAGGCCGGCGAGCACCGCGGTGATGCTGCCCACCAGTACCAGCAGGGTCTGGGCCGCCGGCGCCAGGTTGAGCAGCGTGGCCAGGCGAATCAGCACCAGGCCACCGATGTTGACCACGCCGGCGTGCAGCAGGGCGGAGACCGGGGTGGGTGCCTCCATGACCTGGATCAGCCAGCCGTGCAGGGGCAGCTGGGCGGTCTTCAGGATGACCGCCAGGGCCACCAGCAGCGCGGCGATGTGTAGGGAGGCCGGCAGGCTGTCGGTGCCCGCGAGGTGGCCGGCCAGGGCCTCCAGGGAGAAGCTGCCGACGGCGGCGTAGATCAGCCCCAGGGCGATCAGCAGGCAGACCTCCGCCAGGCGGCTGACGAGGAATTTCTTGTGGGCGACCACCTGTGCCGCCTTGCGCTCGGGGTAGTGGGTGAGCAGGTAGTGCAGGCCGATGCTGGTGCCGCTCCAGGCCAGCACGATCACCGCCAGGTTGCTGCTGGCCACCAGGATGCCGACCATGCAGAGGGTGAAGAGCATGGCGCGGACAAAACGCGCCTGGCCGGCGTCGCCGTCCAGATAGCGCGCGGAGTAGCGGACGATGGCCCAGCCGAGGACGGCGACCAGGGCGCTTGCCGTGAGACCGAGGGGATCCAGTGCCGGCCCGCCCCGGGTCGACCACAACCAGCCCGCCGGGATCAGCAGGAGGGTGGCCCAGAGGCCGGTGCGCGCGGTCCAGCGCGCGGGCAACCAGGGGCGCTCCCCGGCGCCCCAGGCGCAGGCGAAGCCCACTGCATAGATCACCCATAACCACTGGCCTGCCAGTTCGCCTGTCATGTCTGTCTCCTCTGCTTCAGGTCTCGATTGGGCGCTATCCTCGGGGCTGGCAATAATTTTGTAAAATATATAGTTTGTGTATTATCGTTCTCTATAAGTGAACAACGTCGGAGCGGGGCCCATGCGACAGCTGAACTTTCACCACCTGTACTACTTCTGGATGGTGGCCAAGGAGGGGCACCTGACCCGGACCGCGGAGAAGCTCCACGTGTCCCAGTCCGCCCTCTCCTCGCAGATCCGTCAGCTGCAGGAGCAGCTGGGCCAGGAGCTGTTTACCCGCGAGGGACGCAGCCTGCAGCTGACCGAAGTGGGCCACCTGGTGCTGGAGTACGCCGAGCGCATTTTCAGCCTCGGCAGCGAGCTGCTGGCCCTGACCGAGCGCGGCGAATTACAGCAGGTGCAGCACCTGCGGGTGGGCTCTGTGGCGACGCTGTCGCGGAACTTCCAGGAGAACTTCCTGCGTCCGGTGATCGGCCAGGCGGCAGTGCAGCTGGTGATCCGCTCGGCCAGCCTGGAGGAACTGCTGGAGCAGCTGCGGGTGCATCGGCTTGACCTGATTCTGTCCAACCGCGCCGTGGCCGCCGACAACTCGACGCCCTGGCGCTGCCGCCAGATCGCCGAGCAGAGTGTCTGCATTGTCGGCCCGCCGGGCACGCTGGCGGCGGACTTCGATCTCGCCCGGGACCTGGGCAAACTGCCCCTGCTGCTGCCGGGCACCCGCAGCGACATCCGCAGCCAGTTCGACCTGCTGTGCGAGAAGCGGGGTATCGATGTCGATCCCTGGGCGGAAGTCGACGACATGGCCATGCTGCGACTGCTGGCCCGTGACTCGGGGGGGCTGGCGGTGGTGCCGGAGGTGGTGGTACAGGACGAGCTGCAGAGCGGCCGGCTGACCCGCTACTGCGTGCTCGAGGATGTGGTGGAGCGCTTCTTCGCCATTACCGCCCGACGCCAGTTCGAGCTGCCCGCGGTCCGGCAGCTGCTGGAGGATGCCACGGCGACCTCGCCGCCTCCCGCATGAACCGCGCTGGCGGGAGATCGGGCGTGCGACGGGGGCGCTGAGGGCCAGCTGGCGGGCTAGCCCAGGCGCAGACGGAAGTCGTCGTAGCCGAACTCGCGGACAATTTCCAGTGCGTCGGTGCGCGAGTTCCATAGGGCAATCGCCGGCAGGCGGGTGCCGTTGAAGGTGCTGGTCTTCACCATGGTGTAGTGGGCCATGTCGCGGAAGACCAGGCGCTGGCCGATCTGCAGGGGTTCGGCAAAGCTGTAGTCACCGATGACATCCCCGGCCAGGCAGGTGAGCCCGCCCAGGCGGTAGGTGTGGGGGTGCTCACCTGCCTCCCCTGCCCCGGCGACCTCCGGCCGGTAGGGCATTTCCAGGGTGTCGGGCATGTGGCAGGTGGCGGAGCAGTCGAGTATTGCCTGGTCCAGGCTGTTCCAGGCCAGATCCAGCACCTCGGTGACCAGCACGCCGGTGCCGATCGCCACCGCTTCCCCGGGCTCCAGGAAGACCTGCACCCCGTGGCGTGCACTGAAATCGCGAATGCAGTCGACCAGGGCATCCACCTGGTAATCGGGTCGGGTGATGTGGTGTCCGCCGCCGAAATTCACCCAGTCCATGCGCGGCAGCAGGTCGCCAAAGCGTTCCTCGACCGCCGCCAGGGTGCGTTGCAGGGGGGGAAAGTCGTGTTCACAGAGGGTGTGGAAATGCAGTCCGCTGATGCCCTCGAGGGTGGACTCATCCAGCTGCGAGCGGGGAATGCCCAGGCGCGAACCGGGGGCGCAGGGGTCGTAGATCGGCACGTCCCCTTCCGAGTGCTCCGGGTTGATACGCAGGCCGAAGCGCAGATTGGGCCGCTCCCGCTGGGCCTCCAGGCACAGGGGCCGGAAGCGCAGCCACTGGACGCAGCTGTTGAACACCACGTGATCGGCAATCTGCAGAATCTCCCGCAGGTCCTGCTCGTGGTAGCCGGCGCCGAAGACATGCACCTCCCCCGGCTGGTCGCCGCGGCGGTAGTACTCGTGGCCCAGGCGGGCCTCGTAGAGGCCGCTGGCACAGGTGCCGTGCAGGTATTGCGCGGTCAGCTCACCCAGCCGCCAGCAGGAGAAGGCCTTGAGGGCGGCCAGTACCTTCGCGCCGCTGCGCTGGGCCACATCCTGCAGGATCGCCAGGTTGCGCTCCACCGCCACCTCGTCGATCACGTAGCAGGGGGACGGCAGGCGCGTCAGGTCGAGGCGGCTGAAATCGGTGAACTGAAGGATCTGCATCTTTGAGGTCCTGTGCGAGCTTGTGTCAGAGGTCCTGGCCCTTGACCACGTCGAGGCGGAAGGACGGATCCAGCTCCACCACCTGCCAGGGCAGGCCGTAGCGGTTCATATCCTCCATGAAAGGATCGGGATCGCACTGCTCCACGTTCCACACGCCGGGGCGCTTCCAGTGGTTCTCCAGCAGCATCTTGGCCCCGATCATCGCCGGCACGCCGGTGGTGTAGGAAATTGCCTGGGACTGCACCTCGCGGTAGCAGGCCTGGTGGTCGCAGATGTTGTAGAGGTACATCAGCTTTTCCTGGCCGTCCTTGACCCCGCGCACGATGCAGCCGATGCAGGTCTTGCCTTTGGTGCGCGGGCCGAGGCTGGCCGGGTCCGGCAGCAGGCTGGCGAGGAACTGGATCGGCACGATCTTCTGGCCCTGGTAGTCCACCGGCTCAATGCCGGTCATGCCAACGTTTTCCAGCACTTCCAGGTGCTTCAGGTAGTTGTCGGAGAAGCTCATCCAGAACTGCGCCCGCTTCAGCGAGGGGTAGTGCTTGCTCAGCGACTCCAGCTCCTCGTGGTACATGCGGTAGATGTTGTAGCTGCCCACCTCGTCCGGACACTCGAAGCGCGCCTGCTTGGACATCGGCGGTGTGGTCACGAACTCCCCGTTTTCCCAGTGGCGGCACTCGGCGCTCACCTCGCGGATATTGATCTCCGGGTTGAAGTTGGTGGCGAAGGGGTAGCCGTGGTCACCGCCGTTGACGTCGATGATGTCCAGCTCGTGGATTTCGTCAAAATAGTGCTTGGCCAGATAGGCGGTAAACAGGTTGGTGGCGCCCGGGTCGAAGCCGCTGCCGAGGATGGCGGTCAGGCCGGCCTGCTCGAAGCGATCCTGATAGGCCCACTGCCACTTGTACTCGAACTTCGCGGTATCCGGCGGCTCGTAGTTGGCGGTATCCAGGTAGTGCACGCCGGCGGCCAGGCAGGCGTCCATGATGGTCAGGTCCTGGTAGGGCAGCGCGACGTTGATCACCAGCTTGGGCTTTTCCCGCTCCAGCAGCGCGGTGAGTTCGGGCACGTTGTCGGCATCCACCTGCGCCGTGCGGATGGGGCGCGACAGCTGGGCGGCAATTGCCTGGCACTTGGCCTCGGTGCGGCTGGCCAGCACGATCTCGCTGAAGACCTCGGGCAGCTGGGCGCACTTGTGGGTGACCACGGCCCCCACGCCGCCGGCACCAATAATCATGACCTTGGACATCTCGGGTTCCTCCTGTGGCATCCCGTTCAATCAGAGTGTCTGTGCCCGGCCCACTTGGGGCAATGCGCTTGTGCGCTGCCCGCGGGGCCCGGGACATTCAGGCTAAGGGTTCCCTGCCCCGGGCCGGGGCATATCCCGACCCGATGGCAATCGTCATCAATGATGTTCGAAATAGGTATAGCCGTGCAGGCTATCATGAAACGCGCGCAGGATGACCTGGCGCTCGGCCACCGAGATGCGACCACTGCGCACCGCCCCTTCGGCGACCTGGCGGAACTGCTCCTGCAGGTGCTTGGGTTCGTACTCCACGTAGCTGAGGACATCGGCGATGCTGTCGCCGTGGAACTCGCGGGCGAAATCGAAGCTGCCATCGGCATTGATGGCGACGTTGACCACGTTGGTGTCGCCAAACAGGTTGTGCAGGTCGCCCAGGGTCTCCTGGTAGGCGCCCACCAGGAACACCCCCAGGGTGTAGTCCTCGTCGTCGCGCAGCGGGTGCAGGGGCAGTGTGCTCACCGCGCCCTCCGGCAGCGAGAAATTGTCGATCTTGCCGTCGCAGTCGCAGGTCAGGTCCGCCAGCATGCCGCGGCGCACCGGCTCCTCGTCCAGGCGGTGCAGGGGCATGATCGGGAAGACCTGGTCGATGGCCCAGATATCCGGCAGTGACTGGAACAGGCTGAAGTTGCCGTAGTAGATGTCCGACAGCAGCTCCGGCAGGTTCTCCAGTTCCGGCGGCACCCGCGACAGTTCCGGCACCAGGGCGGCGATGCGCTGCAGGATGGCCAGGCAGATATCGTCCGCCAGGGCCCGCTCCCGCAGGCTGGCCTGCCCGTGCTGGAACTGCTCGCGCACCTCGTCGCGGTAGAACAGCGCGTCGTTGTAACACTCCTGGAAGTTGTCCCGGCCCACTACCGAGAGCACCTCCTGGATGTTCTTCAGGGCCTCGCTGCAGTCCTCCGGAAGGGCCGCCTTGCGCAGTTGCGGCTCCCAGCTGCGCACGTCGAGGACATTGAACAGCAGCATCGAGGAATAGGCCACGGTGGCGCGCCCGGATTCGGAGACGATCACCGGGTGGGGAATTTCCAGCGGGTCAAAGGTCTCGCGGATGCTCTCCACGATATTCACGCAGTACTCCTCCAGCTGGTAGTTCATGGAGTGGGTACTGTTGGTGCGGGCGCCTTCGTAGTCGACCGCCAGGCCACCGCCGAGGTCGAGGTAGCCCATGGGCGCGCCCTCCTCCACCAGCCCGGCGTAGAAGCGGCAGGCCTCGAGGACGCCGTTGCGCACATTTCGGATATTCGGCACCTGGGAACCCAGGTGGCAGTGCAGCATCTGCAGGCAGTGCAGCATGCCCGCCTCGCGCAGCTCATCAATCGCGGTGATCAGCGCCGGCGTCGACAGGCCGAAGATCGAGCGGTCGCCGCTGTCCTGGCTCCAGTGGCCGTCCACCTTGACCGAGCTCTTCATGCGCACGCCGATCAGCGGCTCGACTTGCAGCGCCCGGCTGCGCTCGATGATCATGCGCAGCTCGCCGAGGGACTCGAGCACGAAGAAACAGGGGTAGCCCATGCGCCGGGCGTAGAGGCCGAGGTCGATGAACTCGGCGTCCTTGTAGCCGTTGCAGACAATCAGGCTCTCGGTATCGCGCAGCTGGCTGAGGGCAATGATCAGCTCCGCCTTGCTGCCCGCCTCGAAACCGTGGTGGTAGCGGGAACCATAGGTGGCGATTTCCTCGATCACGTGGCACTGCTGGTTGACCTTGATCGGAAACACGCCGCGGTAGACATTCTGGTAGCCGCCGCGCTCGATGGCCCCGGCAAAGGTCTCGTTGAGCACCTTGATGCGGTGGTCGAGCAGGTTGCGGATGCGCAGCACCACGGGCATTTCCAGGCTGCGGGCGCGCATGCCGGCGACGATGTCCATCAGCGAGACCGTGGCTTTCCCGTCCTCCGTGGGCACCGTGACCTGGGCGTGCCCCTGCTCGGAGACACTGAAATAGCCGGCGCCCCAGGCGTTGACACCATAGAGTTCGGCACTGTCGGCCACGGTCCAGGAGTTGTGCACGATAGGGGAGCCTCCCTGTGGAGTGAATGGGGGTGTCCGGCCGGCGCCGGGGAGCCGCAAATTCTAGGGCCGCCCCGCGTAAACGCAAGGGAAAATTGCGGCCTCACGCCGCCCAAATTGTGGCCCCGCGTCGCCCGAAGCAGTGTAGTGCATCTGTTTCCGGGCGCTCACACCGCGAGTACCGGCCGGACGATAAGGCACCAGCCTACCCCCCGCCTTTGGTAGTTTTCAACCACGCGCCGGGAGGATGCTGGTCCCGCGCCGCCCCTGTCCACTATAGTGTGGGCGTCCACGATCAAGGGTACCGCCGTGTCTTCCCCCTCCCCCGCCATTGCGCCTGCCGGCGCCGCGCAGATTGACGCCGCCGCGCCGGACGACCTCGAGGCTTTGTTGGCCCTGGAGGCGAACTGCTTTGCCACCGACCGGCTGTCACGGCGCAGTTTTCGGCGCTGGCTGCGCCGGCAGGACCGGGTGTTCCTGGTCGTCCGCGAAGGCAGCCAGCTGTTGGCCTATGCTTTGGTGCTGCTGCGCCGGGGCACACGCCTGGCGCGACTGTATTCCCTCGCGGTGTCCCCCGCCGCCCGCGGTCGTGGCCTGGCGCGTGAATTGCTGCTGCGGGCGGAAAAGGAAGCGCGCGAAGCCGGCGCCCTCTACCTGCGCCTGGAGGTGGCCAGCGACAATACCCCGGCGATCCGCCTCTACCGGCAACTCGGCTACAGCCAGTTCGGCCTCTATCACGATTACTACGAAGACCACGGCGATGCCCTGCGCATGGAAAAGTGCATCCGCCCCTTCGAGCCCAGTGGCGACACCCGGGTGATCCCCTGGATTGCCCAGACCACTCCCTTCACCTGCGGGCCGGCGGCGCTGATGATGGCCATGGCCGGCCTCGACAGCCGCTACACGCCGACACCCCTGGAGGAAATCGAGATCTGGCGCGAGGCCACGACGATCTACATGACCTCCGGGCACGGTGGCTGCCATCCCCTGGGCCTGGCACTCGCCGCCCGGCGACGGGGTTTCCGCGCCGAGGCCTGGGTCAACCTCGAGGGGCCGCTGTTCCTCGAGGGCGTGCGGGACGAGGAAAAGAAACGCGTGATGAGCCTGGCCCACCAGGGCTTCACCCAGGCCTGCGCGGCGGCCGGCATCGCCGTGCACCACCAGGAAGTCGACCAGCAGCAGCTGGTGGAGGCCTTCGATGCCGGCGCCAATGTGCTGATCCTGATCTCGACCTATCGCCTGGACAGCAAGAAGGCGCCCCACTGGGTGGTCATGAGCGGGCACGACGACGACTGCCTTTACGTGCACGACCCCGACCTCGAGGATACCGGCCCCCCGCGTCAGCGCGGCGAGGCGCGCTCCTCCCTGGACTGTCAGCACCTGCCCATTGCCCGGGCGGATTTCGCCGCCATGAGCCGCTTCGGCGGCAACCGCCTGCGCACCGCGGTGGTGATATATCCAGGACCATCCACATGAGCGCGCCCGACCCCGACTACCTGGCGCTGGTGCGCGAGCTCTCCGACCGCATCGTCGAGGCACAGCGGCCGATTCGCATCCTGGATGCGATCAAGTGGCGCCCGGACATCAAGCGCGGCTTCTTCGCCGCGGGCTGTCGCGAGCTGCCCGCTGTGGACGCCGACTACTACCGCCGCCACAACCCGCTGGACTTCGACCCCGCTGCCAAGCGCCAGGAGTTGCAGCAGATCGAGCGGGACATCGCTCGCCGCCTGGGCCAGCTCAACCCCTTGGCGCAGATCATGCGCCGCATGTGCCGCGACTACCGCACCGTGGTGCGCCTGCTCGAGGTGCGCGGGGAAGCCGAATTCGGCGCCCTCTCCATCGACCTCTACGGCTCCTCCTCGGATGTCTTCCACGCCGGCGACCCCACCCTGGCCGATCTGGGCACGGTCATGGAGGGTACCCTGCGCAACCTGCTGCAGAACGACTCCATGCAGGAGGCGCCCAAGGACATCCCCGCGGCGGAGGCAGTGGAAATGCTCAACCAGCGGCTGCTGCAAGTGTTTCCCGACGCCGGTATCCGCGTGCTGCTCAACGACCAGATGACCGCCGACGCCGCCGCCGGCTCCGATTACCTGAAGATCCGCAGCGATGCGCGCTTCAATGCCCTGGATATCGATGTACTCGAAGTCCACGAGGGCTGGGTGCACCTGGGCACCACCCTCAACGGCAGCGCCCAGACCGCCTGTACCTTCCTCGGCAAGGGCACCCCTTCTGCCACCACCACCCAGGAGGGGCTGGCGGTGCTCACCGAGATCCTGACCCTCAAGTCCAGCCCCTCCCGGCTCTACCGCCTGATCAACCGGGTGCGCGCGGTGACCCTGGCCGAGGAAGGCGCCAATTTTCTCGAGGTCTTCCACTACCTGCGCGACCACCGCATGAGCGACGACGAGGCCTGGAGCATCGCCATGCGGGTCTTCCGCGGCAGCACACCGGAGGGCAGCCCCTTCACCAAGGACCTCGCCTACATGCGCGGCTTCGTGCAGACCTTCAACTTCCTGCGCCTGGCGATCAGCGAGGGGCGCCTGGATAGCCTGCCGGTGCTGTTCTGCGGCAAGATTACCCTCGAGGATATCGCCACCTGGCGCATGCTGGTGGAGGACGGCGTGGTGCAGGCGCCGCGCTTCCTGCCGCCCCACTTCGCCGACCTCAAGGGGCTGGCGACCTGGATGAGCTTCTCCCGCTTCATCGCCTCCCTCAGTTTTGATCAGCTGGAGGCGGACTACGGCGCCCTGCTGTAGAGAGCCCCTCCCCCGCCGGGGCACCCGCGGTGGCGGCCCGTCCCGCCGGCTTTCACCGGCTGTGCCACCCCTCTAGCGCGGCATCATGCGCAGCTGCCCCAGGTGCTCCAGCGGCTGGGGCTTGCCCAGGAGATAGCCCTGCACGTGGTCCACGCCGATCTGCCGCAGCAGCTCCAGGGTGCCCGTGTCCTCCACGAACTCGGCGACCGTCTTCAGGCCCATGATGTGGGCGATATTGTTGATCGAGGCAACAATCGCCTGGTCGACCTCGCTCTTGCACAGGTCGCGCACGAAAATGCTGTCGATTTTCAGGTAGTCGACGTCCAGGCTGCGCAGGTAGCCAAAGGAGGACAGGCCGCTGCCGAAATCGTCCAGGGCAAACTGGCAGCCCAGTGAGGTCAGCTCGCGGATGAAACGGCGGGCCGCCTCGAGGTCGCTCATGGCCGCGGTCTCGGTGATCTCGAAACAGAGGTAGTGGGCCGGGATCCGGTGCTGCTCGATCAGCTGCTTGATCAGGTCCAGGCACTCCTGGCTGCCAATCGAGGTTCCCGAGAGGTTGATCGAGCAGCACAACTGGCGGTTGTTTACCCGCAGGTTGTCCCCCAGCCAGGCCAGCGTGTTGCGGATCACCCACTGGTCGATCAGCGGCATCAGCCCGTAGCGTTCCGCCGCGGGGATAAAGGTGGTCGGCGGGATGGTCTGCTGCCGGTCGTCCAGCATGCGCACCAGGATCTCGAAGTGCGGCGCCCGGGAGGGCGAGGCCAGGGGCTCGATTGGCTGGTAGAACAGTCGCAGGCGGTCTTCATCGATCGCCTGCTGGATACTCGAGGCCCAGTGCATCTGGCCCTTGCGGTGTTGCAACTCCTCGTCGCCGCTGGCATAGAAATGCACCCGGTTGCGCCCCCCGTCCTTGGCCGCATAGCAGGCGGCGTCGGCGGTGCTCAGCAACTCGTCCAGGGAACCGCTTTCCGCGTTCACCGGGACCATGCCAATGCTGACGCCGACGGAGAACACCTGCTCGTCCCAGAAAAAGCGGAAGTCCTTCACCGTGGTGCGAATCTGCTCGGCAATCTCCAGGCCCCGTGTCGCCGGGCAGTTGGCCAGCAGGATGCCGAACTCGTCGCCACCCAGGCGGGCAAAGGTATCGCTCTGGCGCAGGTGCTCGCGAATCAGGCGCGAAAGCTGTCGCAGCAGATTGTCCCCGGCGCGGTGGCCACAGGTGTCGTTGACAATCTTGAACTGGTCGAGGTCCAGGTAGCAGAGCAGGTGCTCGCTGAGGTCGGTGCGGGCGGCGATCATCAGCTGCTCCAGCCGGCGCTCGAACTCCCGCCGGTTGAGCAGCCCGGTCAGCGCATCGTGAACCGCCTGGAAGGTCAGGCGTGCCTGCAGTTCATTGCTGTGGGTGACATCGCGCAGGGCGATCAGCCAGCCGATACTCTTGCCGCCCGTGTCCTTCAGCGGCGCCAGATTGCACTGCACAATGGCCCGCTCCCCCTGGCGACCGGTGAGTTCCAGCTGCCCGGCCTCCGCGGCCTCCCCCCGGTCGCGCAGGGACCACAGGCTGACCGGCTCGTTGCCGGTACTTCGCAGCTTGAGAATGTTCTCCACCGGCTGCTCAAAGGCCTCTTTGTTGGACCAGCCGGTAAGCAGGCTCGCCACCGGATTGAGATAGACCGTGCGCATCTGCCCGTCGCAGGTGATTACCGCTTCGGTAATCGCCTCCAGCGTCACCTGGGCCAGCTGCGAGTGCTGGTAGAGCTGTGCCTCCATGCGCTTGCGCTCGCTGATGTCGCGCAGCACCGCACTGTACTGCACGCCCTCCCCGGTGGGGCTGGCGGTGGCGATCACCTCGATCGGGACCGCGGCGCCGCTGCTGCAGCGGCCGGCAATCTCGTGGGGCCCCTCGCGGCGGCCGGCGGCGATAACCGTCATCAGGTTTTCCCGGGCGATGTTCGGATAGAGGTTCCTGCAATCCTCGTGCAGCAAGTCCGCGACCGGTATGCCGATCAGCTGCTGCGAAGGACGCCCGAAAATCTGCTCGGCCCCGGGGTTGGCGCTGGTGACAATGCCCAGCTCGCTGAAGGTGATGACACCGTCGCGCATGTCCCGGAGAATCAGGTGGGTGCGCTTGACCATGCGCTCCAGCCTGGCCATGACCCGGTTGTACTTGCGCGCGATCTGACCGACCTCGGTAAAGGGCTCCACCGGCACACGCAAGCGCATGTCGCCGGTCGACTCCTGTTCATTCATCGCCTGCAGGAGCTGGGTCAGCTCCGTGGTCGCGCCGTGTTCGGAGCTGTTCAAGCCCTCCTGTTCCGCCTCCGTGGAAACCCGCAGGGGCGTCATTCGACCCATGATGCGCAGGAATAGCAGAGTCAGCAGCAGCGCCCAGAGGCCGCACAGCACAATGCCCAGCAACTGCGCGCCCAGCTGACCCAGGTAGCCCAGTCCGGTGCCCAGAATCGCCGGGTCGCCGAACAGGGCCACCGCCAGGGTGCCCCAGATGCCGGCACCCAGGTGCACCGGCACCGCGCCAATGGCATCGTCCAGGCGCCAGCGCAGCAGCAACTGCTCGGTAAAGCGCATGCACAGTGCCCCGCCACCGCCGATGACCAGCGCCTCGGGGGTGGTAACCGCGTGACAGCTGGCGGTGATGGCCACCAGGCCGGCCAGTGTCCCGTTGATGGTCTGCGCGGGCCCCTGTCCCGGCCTGCCCAGGTGCCCGAGCAACATGCCGATCACGCCCCCGGTGGCACCCGCCAGCAGGGTGTTGGCGATGATCGCCGGTATTGCCGGACTGAATGCCAGGGCGCTGCCGCCGTTGAAACCGATCCAGCCGATCATGAAGAAGAGCATGCCGAGCATGGCAAAGGGCAAATTGCTGCCGGGGATATCGCGGACCTCGCCGCCCTCGAAGCGCCCATCCCGCGGGCCGACCACGATGATCGCCGCCAGTGCCACCCAGCCGCCCAGGCTGTGCACGACGGTGCTGCCGGCGAAATCGACAAAGCCCCGCGCCGCCAGCCAGCCGGGCAGCCCCGACAGGGCGCCGCCCCAGGCCAGGTGCCCGAACACCGGGTAGAGCAACAGGGCCAGCAGCGCCGTCAGGGCGACGTAGGTGACAAAGCGGCTCCGCTCGGCGATGGCGCCGGAGACGATAGTCGCAGCGGTGGCGCAGAAGGTCAGCTGGAACAGAAAGAAGCACGCGACCCAGACACCGCCGTGGGTAAAGTCCGCGGCGATCAGGCCGGTATCGAAGACACCCGCACGGTGCGCTCCGAACATGATGCCAAAGCCCAGCCCCCAATAGAGTACGCTGGTGACCAGGAGGTCGAGGGCATTTTTCAGGGCCACATTGATGGCATTCTTGCTGCGCGTCAGCCCCGATTCGAGGCAGAGGAACCCGCACTGCATGACCAATACCAGTACGGCGGAAAAGAGCAGCCAGAGGGCATCCAGAGTCGGCGGCTGGGACACATCACCTTCCTTGCGCTATGTGACGAGTCGTCTGCTGCAAGTTCCGGGCCACTGCGTGCTCGGGGGCAGATTCCAGGCTCGGCCATGGCCTGCTCGGTGCCGTGAATGCCGCGACAGTGGCTGGGCCAGGCCCGGGGCATGACATATTCATCAGCGAACTTGACCGTTCACGTCATTGAGCGCGCCCTGCCGCCGGCTACACTGACGCCTCCATCCATCGCCGGTGCCGTCAGGCGTCCGGCCACATCCGACACCAGAAGCCGTTTATGCCTGATTCAGCCTATATCTACGACGCCATACGCACGCCCCGTGGCAAGGGCAAACCCGGCGGTAGCCTCTACGAGGTCAAGCCCATCGATCTGCTGACCAACCTGCTGGAGGCCCTGAAAAGCCGTCACGACCTGGACACCTCCCGGGTCGAGGACCTGATCGTCGCCACCGGGGAGCCGGTGGATGAACAGGGTCAGAATATTGCCAAGACCGCGCTGACCTATTCGAGCTGGGACGATGCCACCACCGGTGCACAGTTGCACCGTTTCTGTGCAGGCGGCCTGGATGCGGTCAATCTCGCCGCGGCCAAAGTCGCCGCCGGTTTCGAGGACCTGGTTGCCGCCGGGGGCGTGGAGTCCATGTCCCGCCTGGGCATGGGGGCCAGCGGCGCTGCCCAGGCGGATCCCTGGGTGGCCATGCATACCCACTTCATCTCCCAGGGGCTCGGCGCGGACCTGGTGGCGACCCTGGATGGCATCACCCGCGAGGATGTCGACCGCTATGCGCTGATGAGCCAACAGCGTGCCGCCGACGCGCGGGCCCAGGGCTACTTCCGCTCCCTGGTGCCGGTCACCGATCTGAATGGCGTGACCATCCTGGATCACGACGAGTTTATCCGCCCGGACACGACGCTCGAGGACCTTGGCCGGCTCAAGCCCTCTTTCAAGATGTTTGCCGATTACGGTCACGGCGCCGTGGCGAAAATGCGCTACCCCCAGGTCGAGGCCTTCGATCACGTGCACACCCCCGGGAACTCTTCCGGCATCGTCGACGGCGCGGGCCTGGTACTGGTGGGCAGCGAAGGGGCCGGCAAGGACCTGGGGCTGACACCCCGGGCGCGGATTGTCAGCTGCGCCCTGACTGGCACCGAGCCCACCATCATGCTCAACGGTCCCGCCCCGGCGACCGAGAAGGCCCTGCGCAAGGCCGGTCTGTCCGTGGCGGACATCGACCTGTTCGAACTCAATGAAGCCTTTGCCGCGGTCGTGCTGCGCTATCAACGGCTGCTGGGCATTCCCGACGAGAAGATCAACGTGAATGGCGGTGCCATTGCCATGGGGCACCCGATCGGCGCCACCGGTGCCATGATCCTGGGCACCCTGCTGGACGAGCTGGAACGCCGCGACCTGCGCCGCGGGGTATGTACCCTGTGTGCCGCCGGGGGGATCGGCATCGCGACGGTGATCGAACGCGTTTGAACACTGACTGAACCGCGCGACGTGAGGAGCCCGGGCACCGCCCGCCTGCACGCAGCCGCGCATCACGACTGAACCGCGCGTCCCGGCGATGGCCGGGCGCCACGAGCGAGAGAGACCATGAGCTACATTCGACTGGAACGCGACGCCGACGGCATCGTGGAACTGATTTTCGACCAGCCCGGCAAGTCCGTGAACACCATGGGCAATGAATACGACGAGGCCATGCGTGCTGCCGTGGCGGACCTGCGGACGCAGGTTGCCGCGGGCGGGGTCAGCGGCGTCTATGTCCGCAGCGGCAAGCCCGGCCAGTTTTTTGCCGGGGGCGACATCAAGCAGATGCTGGAGATGGATCTCGACCCGGACAGTGCCGAACGCGAGCGCATGTTCGCGGCCATGCTGGAGACCAAGCGCCCCCTGCGGCAGCTGGAGACCCTGGGTGTGCCGGTCGTCGTGGGGATCAACGGGCCGGCCCTCGGCGGTGGCTTCGAGATCGCCCTTGCCTGCCACCACCGCATCGCCCTGGCAGGCGTGCAGGTGGGCCTGCCTGAAGCCCAGATTGGCTTGATGCCGGGTGCCGGCGGCGTGGTGCGGCTGACGTCCTTGCTGGGCATCCAGGCAGCGCTGCCACTGATTGCCCAGGGGAAGCGGCTGAAGGCGGAGAAGGCGCTGGAAATGGGGCTGCTGGACGCATTGGCCGAGAGCGAGGAGGCCATGCATGCCCAGGCGCGGGCCTGGATCAAGGCCAACCCCGAGGCGAGCCAGCCCTGGGATCGAGAGGGTTTCAAGCTTCCCGGGGGCTCGCCCAAGGACAAGCATCGCCAGGACCTGCAGGGCTTCCTGTTCTTCGGCCCCAGCAATGTGATGGCCCAGACCAAGGGACTGATGCCGGCCCAGCAGGCAATCTTTGCCTGTATCTCTGACGTGGCCCGGGTGGATTTCGATACCGCCCAGAAGATCGAGTCGCGCTACTTCATGAGCCTGCTGCTGGACCAGACCGCGCGCAACATGATGCTCGCCTTCTTCGTGCAGATGGAGGCGCTCAACCGGGGGGCGAGCCGCCCGCAGGGCGTGCAACGGCGCCAGGTGCGCAAGCTGGGTATTCTCGGCGGTGGTCAGATGGGCTCGGGGATCGCCACGGTCGCCGCGCAGAAAGGCATCGCGGTGGTGGTCAAGGACATCAGTCTGGCCAATGCCGAGAAGGCCAAGGATTATGCCGAGCTGGCCTACGGCAAGAACCGCCGGGTCAGCGAGGAGCAAGCGGCGGAGTACCTGAACCGAATCGAAGTCACCGACGACTACGCGACACTGGCGGACTGCGACCTGGTCATCGAGGCGGTGTTCGAGGATCGCGGGGTCAAGGCTGCGGTAACCCGGGATACCGAGGCGGTACTCGCAGAAGGCGCGGTATTCGCCTCCAATACCTCGGCCCTGCCCATCACTGAGCTGGCCGATGCGAGCTCACGCCCGCACAACTTCATCGGCATGCACTTTTTCTCCCCGGCGGAGAAAATGCCGCTGGTGGAGATCATCCGCGGTCGCGAGACCAGCGACGAGACCCTGGCGCTGGCCTTTGACTTCAGCCAGCAGCTGGGCAAGACACCGATCGTGGTGCAGGACGCTCCGGGCTTCTTCACCACGCGGGTGATCGGGCAGACCATCTCCCAGGGCGCGATCTTGGTCACCGAAGGCATCAATCCGGTGCTGATTGAGTCAGCTGCACGTGACAACGGTTCGCCTGTGGGGCCGCTGGCTGCAGTGGACGAAATCAGCCAGGAAACCGCATACAAGAACGGACTGCAGGCAAAGGCCGACGCCGAAGCGCAGGGGAAAGTCTGGGAAGACAATGCTGTCAGCCGCCTGATGGACCGGATGGTCAATGAATGGAAGCGCAAGGGCAAACGCCATGGCGGTGGTTACTACGACTACCCGGAGGGCAGCCAAAAGCGGATCTGGCCCGGTTTCCGCGAGCACTTCGCGCCGGATGGCTGGACCGAGATCCCCTACCAGGATATCCGCGATCGTCTGCTGTACAGCCAGAGTCTGGAGGCGGTGCGCATTCTCGAGGAAGGTACGATCACCAGTATCGCGGACGGCAATATCGGCTCCATCATGGGCATCGGTTTCCCGCCCCACACCGGCGGTGTGTTCCAGTTCATCAACGCAGTGGGGCTGCAGGTTTTCGTCGATCGCGCCCGGGAGCTTGCCGAGCGTTACGGCGATACCTTCGCACCACCTGCGCTGCTGGTCGAGCGCGCTCGCCAGGGTGAGCTGTTTCTCTAGGTCGCGGGTCTGTTCAGCGCCTGAGGGGTAGCGCGCTGACTCCCGCTGCCCCTCGAGAGATCGCCGCGGTGTCGGCTTGATGAGGGCTTTTGGGCCCGATCAAACCACTCCGCGGAGGCGTTTTCACCCTTGCCGCATGGTTGCGCGGTAGCATTTGCTCCGGTCGCGCCAGTGCTCGACGGGGTGCCGGCGCTCTCTTGCCGAAACACTTCCGCGGTATCGCCTTTCAGCCGGATATCGAAGCACCCCCGGTGCAACTCCCGATGGTGAAAGCGGCAGAGTGTCACCAGATTATCCAGGCGCGTCTCGCCACCTTCGGACCAGTGCTGAATATGGTGGGCATCGACGTACTCGGACTCCTGACAACCGGGGTATTGGCAGACACCATCCCGTTCGCGCAAGGCGCGCCGAATCGGTGCCGGGACTATCCGTGATCGTCGGCCGACATTGAGCACCTTGCCCGCGTCGTCTTCCAGCACAGTCACCAGCGATGCGTCGCAACTCAGACGTCGGGCCGTGGCTGCTGAAAGCCATGGCTTGTCCTCAAAGTGCGCACGGCTGTGGGTGCAGCAGGCCCCACTGCGCTGTTCACGCAGTGTATTGAGATCGACATGCATCACCACCTGACAGCGCTCGGCGCCTTTCAGCCCCTGTAGCGCCGCGTAATCCGGCGCCGAGGCGAGAAAGTGCTCGACCATCGCCACCAGCGCATCGGCCCGCACCTGGTCCATGTGTCGAGAGAAGGTTTCCGCGGAGATTTTTTCCTCGGCGCGCGTGTACAACAGATGGTTGGGCAAGGGCATGTAGCGGCTGCCATCCTGGTCCACCCAGGCACCGGTATCGGGGTCGACTTCCGGCGTGACAGCTTCTGGCGCCGCGACTCTCGAATCGGTATTCGCAGGCGACGCAGGACGGCTGCCCGTGATTTCCCGGTCATGTCCAGGGCCGTCTACGCCCAGCGGGGCGGAAGCAAAACTGTCTGCCTCCCGGCTCTCCCGACCAGGCTGTCGACATCCCCATCCCCTGTAGCCATCGGCGTCGTGCCCGACTTCCCACCGAGCCCCGCCACAGCGTGATACCGCTGCAGCAACTTGCGCGCCACGGCCTGCATGCGCGATTTCTGCCTGGCTTTCCAGGCATCCTGGCGCGCCTCCTCGATGGGTCGGGCAACGGCCTGCAGAGCCTTCATGACCAGCTGTCCCTGTTCTGGTGGCAGTTTGGCGTGGATGATCCACATGCCGTCCTTGTCCTGGAACCAGTAAGCCTCGCGGGCGAGTTCCCGGGCGATTTCGGGGTCCAGTTGCGGCGTTTCACTCGCTGCCGCCGGGTTCTGCTCAGGCGCGACCGCAGCCTGGCCGTCGGCGCCGGTTGAAGCGTTTTCCGGCTGTCCCTGGGAACCCCCTGCGGCCTCAGTTTCACTGGCTCCGATAACAGAATTCCCGGCATTCCCGGCATTCCCGGCATTCCCGGCATTCCCGGCATTCCCGCACGCGCCTGCGCCGTGTGCCGCAAGCTCGCCCGCATCTCCGCCACACCCAGGATCGCCAGCTCGCCAGGGCGAATTGGCCAGCGACTGGCCCGGGTCGCTATCCAGGAGGTCTTCCAGGCCAGGCTCCGGGACAGGTTCGAAGCGGCTCAACAGCTTTTCCAGGTGACCGGCACTGTTCTTCTGTGCCAGGTGCAGGAGAAAGGCCTCGTTGTCCGGTCGCGCCACCCGGGTAACGGCGCGCACCTTGGAGTAGGAGAGCTCGCCCGCGGCGAAAGCTTCCTCGACGTCGGGTAAGAACTCGAGCTGCCGCGCCACGCGCACTTTCTCGCGTGCGGCGCCAAGGGTGATGCCGCAGTGGGCGGCCAGCCAGTGGGCGCAGGAGCGCATCGTGGCCTGTTGGCGCCAGCCACCGCAGCGATCAAACTCGCCGATCAATCGCAGCAGGCGACAGTTTGCGGTATGGATCTGAGTCGACAGCTGGGTAATCGCCTGGCCCAGACGAATACCATCGCCCTGCCGCTCTCCGTTTTCCTGCTGCGCCCTGGTTTCCGTGGATGCCGGTATCTCCATCGATTCAAGCCCATGACTGTATGCCTGTACAGTAGGCTAGTTAACGCAAGCTCAGCATCCAAGTTCCGTTTTCTATCAAATCCGCTCACGGGCCCGACCGGGCGCGGAGCCTCACAGTCACCCAACAGTCAGTGCGCAGGCCGCAGGCCGCGGCATCGCATCTGTCCCGAACACACGCAGCCCCGGTTGCCTTCACACCCCGCCAGCAACCGCGACAGAACCCGCAGCCTTACAGCTGACCGATCGCCCGGCGCAGCTCCCGCAGCCGCTCGCCACGTTCCCCGGGAGGCTGCTGTGGCGCATAGACAAGCGCGCTGTAGATCGCAGTCGCCCGCCGCACGGCGGCTGCCAGCTCGGGCCGCTCTGCCGCAACCCGTTCGGCGAAGTGCCCCGGCGCCTCCCCCGGGTGCCGCTCCAGTCCGCGCCGGGCCAGGCGCCGGCAGAGCCGCTGGTAGAGGCGCTCCTCCGGCAGGCGCCGCGGGCGTCCCCCGCGCAGTAGCCACCAGGCGGCCGGAGCCAGCACCAGGGCCGCGCTGCCCAGCAGAAGCAGGGCCAGGTCGCGGGCGCGGACTTCGCCAAAGAGGCGCTGGAGCAGGTTTAGCTGCTGCTCGCTGTCAAAGCCCACCACCCAGCTTTGCCAGCGATAGGTCAGCGCGTCGTAGCGCAGTCGCAGGCTGTTGATCCAGTCGATGCCGCGGTAGCGCAGGGGCGACAGCGGCGATTCGGCAAGGAAACTGCCCTCCTCCGCCAGGGCCTCCTCGAGCCCCAGGGTCACGCGCTCCGGGGAGACAACCGCTGTGGGGTCGACACGCACCCAGCCCTGCCCCGCCAGCCAGACCTCCGCCCAGGCATGGGCGTCGAACTGGTGCACGATGACGGTGCGATTGACCGGGTTGATTTCGCCCCCCTGATAGCCGGCGACCACCCGCGCCGGCACGCCGGCGGCGCGCATCATGATGACGAAGGCGCTCGCGTAGTGCTCGCAGAAGCCGCGCTGTCGCTGGAACAGGAATTCGTCGATGGGGTCGTCCCCCAGCACGCCCGGTTGCAGGGTATAGACGAAGGGGCCGTTGCGGTAATAGTCGAGCACCCGCTGGACAAAGTCGCCATCGCTCTCGGCCCCGAGCCGCAGCTCCCGTGCCAGGGCGCGGGTGCGCGGATTGCCCTGCTCCGGCAGGCGCAGCTCGGTTTCCCGGCGCCAGTCGCTTAGCACCGGGTCCAGGGGCAGCTCGGGCCAGCTGCGCACGCGGTAGCGAAAGCGCTCCTCGACTTCCACGGGGGAATACAAGCGGTAGTCCCCCATGGCCATGACGCCGGGGTCGAGCGGCTGTGGATAGCGCAGGGCATAGAGCCAGTGCTGTTGGGTAGCTTCCATCAGCACCTGGTAGTCGAGTGCGCTGCCCGCGCCGTTCTTCTGCGCCAGGCGCCATTCCCGTGGCGGGATTTCCTGGTAACGCAGGCTGCGCCAGGCGCCCTCCTCCAGCACGCTGAAGACCAGTCCGCGCCAATACAGCTCGCCGCGCGGGGGAATCTCCCCCGCGAACTGCACCCGGAAGGCGACGGCATCCGACTGGCTGAGGCTGGCGACGTCGCCGGGCTTCATATGGTCACTGACCCCGGTGGTCGCAGCCTGGGTTTTCAGCGGCACGCTCCACAGGGGACCGATGCGGGGGAAGACGAAGAACAGGACCAGCATGACCGGCACGGCCTGCAGGAGCATGATCGCGGGCAGCCGGCCGCTGCGCCAGTTGAAGCGATCTTCACCCGGCCGGTGCAGGGCGACCAGGGCGCTGGTGAGCAGCCAGAGGCAGCCGACCATGTAGAGAACCAGCAGCAGGTCCTGGTTGAACAGGAATACGGTGACGGCGATGAAGTAGCCGAGGAAGATCAGCACGTAGGCGTCCTGCCGCCGCTGCAATTCCAGCAGTTTGAGGGCAAAGGCGGTCAGCAGGAGCGCCACGGTGGGCTCGAGACCGAGCAGGCTGCCGAAGCTGAACCAGACCGCGGCAAAACCGGCCAGTATGAGTGCCAGGCGCAGGGGCCGGGAGGGCCAGGACCACTGCCCGCGCAGGACCATGCCGCGCCAGAGCGCCGTGCACAGGTAAACCGGAACCACCCAGATGGGCAACTGCGGCAGGTGCGGTAACAGCAAGGCGAACTGGCTGAGAAGGATCCACACCAGGGCGTTGCGGGGGATCGCCGCGCCCGGGGCGCGCCCTGCCGGCCGCTGCCCGGTGCGGGAGGCCCGTGGCGGGAACCAGCGCTTTCGTGCCTTCATTCGCCGGGCGCCTCGCGGCGGTACAGGGCCAGCGCGGTGAGCACAGCCTCGAGATGGGCCGGACCGCGGTCGGGCTGCAGGGTGCTGCCCGGCAGGCGCAGGCCAAAGGGCTGCTCGCGCCGCTGCCACTGCAGGGCCAGGTGGCAGAGCTGGGAAAGCCGGGTTTCCTGGGGCAGCCCGGGGTAGTCCTCCCAGTCCAGCCAGCGCTCGCGACTGGCCCAGGCGTGATACTGCTTGCTCTGCATGTTCTGTCCCCGGGCCAGTCCCTTCCAGTGCACATGGCGCAGGGAATCGCCGGGACGGTAGTCGCGAAAGCCCTGGAAATCCTCGTTGCCCGGCCGCGGCAGGCTGCTGCCGCCACTGCCGTCGGCCGCGGCGCCGAGCGCCGTCTCACCGCTGTCCCGGGGTGCCGGGTAGACCACCGCCGCGAGGTCGAGATCGAGCCAGGTCCAGCAGCGCAGCAGGCCCAGGGGGTAGCGGCTTTCCACCAGCAGGCGGCCGGGGTGGAACCAGCCGCGCTCCCCCACCGGCAGGGAGAAGTGCAGCAGCCGGTGCTCGCCCGGCCCGAGGTTGACCTCTTCGCTCTCGCCCTTGGCCCAGCTCAGGCGCAGGGCGTAGCGCGGACGGTTCTCGCGCTGTCCCAGGCGCAGGGAGAAACGGCTGCGCTGCCCCGGGAAAACCGCCCCGGCGCGCACCGCTTCCACGGAGAGCCCGGCCAGGTTGGCGTAGGTGTGCAGTACGGCGACCACGAACAGGGAGGCCAGCAGGAAGGCGACGGCGTAGGCCAGGTTGTTCTGGTAGTTGATGCCGATCAGGAGGATCAGCAGCAGCAGGAGCGCAAACAGCAGCCCCATGCGCGAGGGGAAGATGAACAAGCGCCGCTGGTTGAGCAGGATGCGCCGCCCGCGGGGATTGCGGTTTGCCAGCCAGCGCCCGAAGCGCTTGCGCCAGGCTGTTCGCAGGGGCTCTGCCAACGCCGCCAGAGGCATCGTGGTCAGCCCCGCACCGGGTCCACCGTCTGCAGCAGCAAGGCGGCCAGGGCGTCGCCGTCCCCGGCGTACTCGTGCCCCGGCACCAGGCGGTGCCCGGTGACTGCCGGCAACACCGCCTGCAGGTCTTCGGGAACCACGTGTTGGCGGCCGGCCAGGTAGGCCCAGGTGCGGGCCGCATCCAGCAGTGCCAGGGCGCCCCGGGGCGAGAGCCCGACGGCAAATTCGCCTCCCGCGCGGGACCGGGCGACCAGACGCTGCAGGTAATCGAGCAGCGCGTCGGCGCAGTGCACACCGCCGATGGCCTCGCGCACGGCGAGCAGCTGGGCGCTGTCCATGCACTGGCGCAGGGGCGCGCGGCTCTGGGTGTTGCCCTGCAAGCGGTGCTGCTCGAACAGCTGGCGTTCGGCGCGGGGGTCGGGATAGCCCAGTTGCAGCCGCATCATGAAGCGGTCGAGCTGGCTTTCGGGCAGTGGATAGGTGCCGGACTGGTGCAGGGGGTTCTGGGTGGCGATGACAAAGAAGGGCTGCGGCAGCGGGCGGGTTTCCCCCTCGACCGTGACCTGGTTCTCGGCCATGGCTTCCAGCAGCGCGCTCTGGGTGCGCGGCGTGGTGCGGTTGATTTCGTCGGCCAGCAGCAGCTGGGTGAACACCGGGCCGGGGTGGAAGCTGAAACTGGCGTCCTTAGGGTCGTAGACGGAAACCCCGAGGATATCCGCCGGCAGCAGGTCACTGGTGAACTGCACCCGCTTCCAGGACAGCCCCAGCACGTCCGCCAGGGCGTGTGACAGGGTGGTCTTGCCCATGCCCGGCAGGTCCTCGATCAGCAGGTGCCCCCCGGAAAACAGGCAGCACAGGGCGAGCCGTACCTGGGTCTGTTTGCCCAGCAGGACCCGGCCCACTTCCTCCACAGCCCGATCGATCAGTGCCTGGTGCTGGTGCATGGGCGCCCTCCTGGCCGTTCCGATTCAGCCCGCCGCCTGCAGCCCCCGCTGCAGGTCCGCGCGCAGATCTTCCACATCCTCCAGGCCCACCGCGACCCGAATCAGGTTGTCGGCGATGCCCGCCGCGGCGCGCTGCTCCGGGGTCAGGCGGCCGTGGGTGGTGGTCGCCGGGTGCACGATGGTGCTCTTGGCGTCTCCGAGGTTGGCGGTCAGGGACAGGATGCGGGTGGCGTCGATGCAGCGCCAGGCGGCGTCGCGCCCGCCGCGGACCTGGAAGGACAGGACGCCCCCGAAGGCCCGCTGCTGGCGCGCCGCCAGGGCGTGACCGGGGTGGTCGGGCAGCCCGGCGTAGTAGACCCGTTCGACCTGTGGCTGCTGCTGTAGCCATTCCGCCAGTGCCTGGGCGTTGCGACTGTGGGCCTCCATGCGCAGGCGCAGGGTTTCCAGGCCCTTGAGAAAGACCCAGGCATTGAAGGGGCTCATGGTGGGTCCGCAGGTGCGCAGGAAGCCGAGTACTTCCTGCATGTGCTCCCGGCGGCCGACCACGGCGCCGCCGACACAGCGGCCCTGGCCATCGAGATACTTGGTCGCCGAGTGCACCACGATATCTGCCCCCAGTTCGAGGGGGCGCTGCAGCGCGGGGGTGCAGAAGCAGTTGTCCACCACCAGCAGCGCGCCGGCCTCCCGGGCCAGGGCCGAGAGCTCCGCCAGGTCGGCCACTTCGCACAGCGGGTTGGAGGGGGTCTCGGCGAACAGCAGCGCGGTCTCCGGACGCAGCGCCTGCCGCCAGGCCGCGCGGTCGAGCAGCGGCACGAAGTCCACTGCGACGCCGAAGCGGGCCAGGTAGCGGCCAAACAGGTTGCTGGTGGTGCCGAAGACGTCCCGGGAGCAGACCACGTGGTCGCCGGCCTTGAGCAGGGCCATGCAGGTGCTGAGGATCGCGGCCATGCCGGAGGCGGTGGCCACGGCGGCCTCCCCCCCTTCCAGGGCGGCGATGCGCTCCTCGAAGGTGCGCACGGTGGGGTTGGTGTAGCGGGAGTAGACGTTGCCCGGCGAGTCGCCGGAAAAACGTGCCGCCGCCTCCGCCGCGCTGCCGAACACGTAGCTGGAGGTGGTATAGATGGGCTCCGCGTGCTCCCCTTCGGCGCTCCGGTGAATACCGGCGCGAATCGCCAGGGTGTCGATCCCCGCCCCGCTCAGGGGGTCTTGATCATCGTGCAGCATGGTTCAGGTCGCGTCGTTGTGCAGCCCCACCACCGCGCCATCGGCCAGGGTCTTGGCGCGCGCGCGGTTCTGGGCATCGTCATTGCGCAGGGCATCCAGGCGGTCGAGGTAGTCGCGGTCGACGTCCCCGGTCACATAGTTGCCGTCGAAGACCGAGCAGTCAAAGCCGCTGGCCTTGCGGTTGCCCTCCCGGGAGCAGCGTATCAGGTCCTCGAGGTCCTGGTATACCAGCCAGTCGGCGCCGATCAGTTCGCAGACCTCCTCCACGGTGCGGTCGTGGGCGATCAGCTCCCGGGCCGAGGGCATGTCGATGCCGTAGACGTTGGGGTAGCGCACCGGCGGCGCCGCGGAGGCAAAGTAGACCTTCTGCGCACCGGCGTCCCGGGCCATCTGGATGATTTCCCGACAGGTGGTGCCGCGGACGATCGAGTCGTCCACCAGCATCACGTTCTTGCCCTCGAACTCCAGGGGAACCGGGTTGAGCTTCTGGCGCACGGATTTCCGCCGCTGGCTCTGCCCGGGCATGATGAAGGTGCGCCCGATGTAGCGGTTCTTCATGAAACCTTCGCGGAACTTGATGCCCAGCTCGTGGGCCATCGACTGCGCCGCGGTGCGGCTGGTGTCGGGGATCGGGATCACCACGTCGATGTCGTGCTCCGGACGCAAGCGGCGGATTTTCTGGGCCAGGGCTTCCCCCTGGCGCATACGCGTCTTGTACACCGAGATGCCGTCCATCATGGAGTCGGGACGGGCAAAGTACACGTGCTCGAAGATGCAGGGCAGCAGGCGCGGGTTTTCGGCACACTGGCGGCGATGCAGCTGCCCTTCGCGGTCGATGAACACGGCCTCGCCCGGGGCCAGGTCGTCGATCAGGCGGAAACCGAGCACATCCAGCGCCACGCTCTCCGAGGCCACCATGTACTCGTCCCCCGCCGCGGTCTGCCGGCACCCGACCACCAGGGGGCGAATGCCCAGGGGGTCGCGGAAGGCCACGACGCCGTGGTCGACGATCATCGCCACCGCCGCATAGCCGCCGCGGCAGCGCCGGTGTACCGCGGTCACCGCGGCGAACATGTCGTCCGGGCCGGGGCTCAGCTTGCCCAGGGTCTGCAGCTCGTGGGCAAAGACGTTGAGCAACACCTCGGAGTCGGAATCGGTGTTCAGGTGGCGCAGGTCATCCTGGAAGATCTCCCGGGTGAGCTGCTCGGAATTGGTCAGGTTGCCGTTGTGGGCCAGGGCGATCCCGTAGGGGGAGTTCACGTAGAAGGGCTGCGCCAGCGCCGGGCCGGAGCTGCCGGCGGTCGGGTAGCGGACGTGGCCGATGCCGATCGGTCCCTTCAGGCGCTGCATGTGCTGTTGCCGGAACACATCGCGCACCAGCCCCTCGCTCTTGCGCTGGTGAAAACGACCGTCCAGGCAGGTCATGATACCCGCCGCGTCCTGGCCTCGATGTTGCAATACCGTGAGGGCGTCGTAGATGTCTGCGGCGACATCTCCCCGGCCCACCAGGCCCACTAAGCCACACATGCGATGCTGTCCTCGTTGTTGCTCATGTATCACCCGTCAGCGCCGGCGGCGGCATGTCCCACCGCCCCAGCAGCTGCAGGGCCCAATTCATCAATGCGTCAATCTGCGGCATCAGCTGCGCCTGGTAGAGCCACTGCTGGTCCCGCGGTGCCAGCAGCTCGCGGGCCAGAAACACCAGTACCAGCACGATCACCACGCCGCGGGCGAAACCGAAGACCATGCCCAACAGGCGGTCCAGGGCGCCGAGCCCGGTCGCGCGGACCACCTGCCCCACCAGCACGGCCAGCAGGGTCGCCGCCACCAGGGTCGCGGCAAAGACCAGCAGCCAGGCGGCAATATAGCGCGCGCTGAGGTTGCTGATGGCCTCGCTGAGGTGGCTCGCCACGCTGCTGGCGAACAGGTTGGCGAGCACGAAGGCCGCCACCCAGCCAAGCAGGGAGAGCGCCTCCCGGGTGAAGCCTCGCAGAAGGCTAAACAGGGTCGACAGGGCGACGATGACCACGAAGCCCCAGTCCATCCAGGTAAATGCCTGCCAGCTGATCACGCCGTCCCCTCGCTCACGGCAGGTACCGGCGGATCATCGATTTGACCCCCAGACGCGCGTCCAGCTCAGCCTGCAGCGCCTCCAGCTGGGCACGCTCTGCCTTGGGACCGATGTGCACCCGGTAGAGGGGCTTGCCCGCCACCGTGACCGCCTTGACGTAGGCCTTGTGGCCCTCGTCGATCAGGTCCTGGCGCAGGGCCTCCGCCTTGATGCCGTCGCTCAGGGTAACCAGCTGCAGGGTCCAGACCACCGGCAGGCCCTGGGCGTCCATCTGCGGCTCCGCGATCGGAACCTCGCGGGTCTCGCCCGGCGCGGGTACGGCGGTCTCTTCCGCCGCGCCCGCGGCCTCCGCGTCGCCCTCCGGGGTTGCTGCCGGCTGCTCGGCCTCCGCCGAGGCAGCCGCCGACGGATCTTCCTCTGGCGTCGCTTCGCCCGGCGCGGGCTCGGGGTCCGGCAGTGCCACGTCGTCCCGGCTGTCGAAGGTGGCCTCGCCACCCTCCTCCGGGAATGCCTGGAAACCCTCGGGGGGCGCCGGGCGCGGCGGCATCTGCAGGGTCTCGATGTCGATGTCGGTATCCGGGTCGACGAAGATGATGGGCCAGAAGATGACTCCCAGCGCCACCAGAATCAGGGCGCCCACCAGGCGTTGTTTGACCACTTCCTTCATGCCTTGACCTTGCGGGCCTGTCGATCGAGCGCGTCCAGGGCGGCACCCACGGTGGTAAAGGAACCGAAGACCACCAGGCGATCCGCGGGGCCCAACAGGCTGCGGGCCCGGGACAGGGCCTGGCGCAGGTTCCGGCTGACACTGATCATGCCCTGCCCGTCCGCGTGCAGCAAGCGCGCAATGTCGGCGGCGGCGGCAGCCCGGGGAAGTTCCGGCTGGTCGGCCAGGAACCAGGCATCGAAGGCCCGGCCGGCGGCGCGGATCATGCCCGGAATATCCTTGTCAGCCATGCTGGAAAACACTGCAATAGTTCTTCCCTCGCAGGGGCTTAGCTCCAATTCCTCGCGCAGTTTCTCAACTGCCTCCGGGTTGTGGGCCACGTCCAGCAGCCACTCGCGGCCGTCCACCTGTCGCCGCTGGCGACGCCCCGGGGGCGACAGCGTGGCCACCAGCCCGGGCAGGTCCTCCGCCGCGGGGAGCAGGTCCAGGCAAGCCAGTGCCTGCAAGCCGGCGCAGAGGTTGACCGGCAACAGCGCCCCGCGCGGCAGCGCCGGCAGCTCGATCCGCTGCCCCTCGGCAGCCTGTACCCAGCCCGACCACTGCGATGGCGACTCCGCCACCCCCAGGGCCTCGCCCAGCCACAGGGCCTGACAGCCGACCGCCTCGACCGCCTCGCGCAGGGAGGCGGTGGGCTCCGGATCGGCGAGCACCGCCCAGGCCTCGCGGCGCAGGATACCGGCCTTTTCCACCGCAATGGCCTCCCGGGTGTCCCCCAGCCACTGCTGGTGATCCAGGGCGATGCGGGTGATCACGGCGACGCTGGGGTCGACGATATTCACGGCATCCAGGCGCCCCCCGAGCCCGACTTCCAGCACCAGGACATCGACCGTGGCGCGGCGAAACAGCCACAGGGCGGCCAGGGTGGCAAACTCGAAATAGGTCAGGGAGGTCTCGCCCCGCGCGGCGTCCACCGCCTCGAGGGCTTCGACAATGCCCCGGTCGTCCGCCTCGATGCCGGCGATGCGGATACGCTCGTTGAAACGCTGCAGGTGGGGCGAGGTGTAGACCCCGGGCCGGCGCCCCGCGGCCAGCAGCCCGGCCTCGGCCACCGCCACCACGGAGCCCTTGCCGTTGGTGCCGGCGACCGTGATCACCGGCACCTTGACCGGCAGCAATTCCAGCCGCCGGGCCACGGCGCCGACGCGCTCCAGGCCCAGTTCGATCTCCCGGGGGTGCAGCGACTCCAGGTGTCGCAGCCAGTCCGCCAGGGAGGCGTCAGTCATCCCGGTCGTCGGGCAGGTAGTCGACCGCGGCCTCACCGGCCTCGTCGCTGGCGCTATCGTCCTCACTGTCGCTGTCACTGTCTGAGCGCTCGACCACCGGCGTGCCGGCGAACTTGGCCAGCAGGCGGGCAATCGTGTCGCGCATGTCGTTGCGGTGCACGATCATGTCGATGGCGCCGTGTTCGAGCAGGAACTCGCTGCGCTGGAAGCCCTTGGGCAGCTTCTGGCGGATGGTCTGCTCGATGATATTGGGCCCGGCGAAGCCCGCCCGGGCATCCGGCTCGGCGATGTTGACGTCGCCCAGCAGGGCCAGTGACGCGGACACACCGCCGTAGATCGGGTCGGTGAGTACGGAAAAATAGGGTACACCCGCCTGCTTGAGGCGCTCCAGCACGGCGCTGGTCTTGGCCATCTGCATCAGCGAGATCAGGGCCTCCTGCATCCGCGCCCCGCCGGAGGCGGAGAAGCACACCAGGGGAATCTGCTCGCGCAGTGCCAGCTGGGCGGCGCGGGTAAATTTCTCCCCCACGGCGTAGCCCATGGAGCCGCCGTGGAAGGCAAACTCAAAGGCCACGCAAACCAGCGGCTGGCCCGCCAGGGTGCCGCGCATGGCGATCAGCGCATCCTTTTCCCCGGTTTCCTTCTGGGCCTGGGACAGGCGGTCGCGATAGCGCTTCTTGTCCTTGAACTTGAGCCGGTCCACCGGCTCGATGTCAGTGAAGATTTCCTCGCGACCATCCCGGTCGAGAAAGATGTCCAGTCGGCGCCGCGCACCAATGCGCATGTGATGGTCGCACTTGGGGCAGACATCGTCGTTGCGTTCCAGGTCGGGGCGGTAGAGCACCGCCTCGCACTTGACGCATTTCTTCCACAGACCTTCCGGCACGCTGGAGCGCTTGGCACCCTCCCTGCGCACACCGGACGGCAGAATCTTGTCAATCCAGCTCATGGCATCTCCCGCTTGCGAGGGCGTAGTATAAACGTCGCAGCGGTGCTCTAGGAAGCGATGCTGTCCAGTCCCCGGCGAATCGAGCCCATCAATCCGCTCGCGGCATCCAGCAAAGCAGCTTCCTGGCCCTCGGCATCGACATCCGCGACGGCGGCCGCGAGGTGGGTGACCAGGGCACTGCCCACCACGACGCCATTGGCCAGCTGACCGATGCGGGCGGCGGAGTCGGCGTCCTTGATGCCAAAGCCGACCGCCAGTGGCAGTTCGGTGTGGGCGCGGATGTGCGCCAGGTGTTCCGCGACGTCATCGACATCCAGGTGACCCGCGCCGGTGACACCCTTGAGGGCGACATAGTAAATAAAGCCACTGGCCTGTTCGACGATGGCGCGGATGCGTGCCTCGGGGGTGGTCGGCGCCACCAGGAAGATGTTGTCCATCGCCACCCGGCGCAGTTCGCGGTTGAGGTCGGCCACTTCCTCGGGCGGCAGGTCGACGGTGAGCGCGGCGTCGACCCCGGCCTCCGCGGCGGCATCGGCAAAGGCCGCGTAACCCATGTGCTCCACGGGGTTGGCGTAGCCCATGAGCAGCACCGGGGTGTCGTTGTCCTGCTGGCGGAATTCCGCCACCATCGCCAGCACGTCCCGCAGGCGGGTGTGGTGGGCCAGCGCCCGCTCGTGGGCCTGCTGGATCACCGGGCCCTCCGACATCGGGTCGGAGAAGGGGACGCCCAGCTCGATGATGTCCGCACCGGCACTCACCAGGGCGTGCATCAGGGGCACCGTGGCCGTCCGCGACGGGTCCCCGGCGACGATGTAGGGTATCAGTGCCCTGCGCCCCTCGGTGGCGAGTTGTGCAAACCGTCCCGCTATCCTGCTCACTGCTGCTCCTTAGAAGTCGATACCGTCGATACTGGCCACGGTGTGGATATCCTTGTCACCGCGACCGGAAAGATTGACCACGATGTTCTGCTCGGGGCTCATGCGCGCCGCCAGCTGCCCCGCCCAGGCCAGGGCGTGACTGCTCTCCAGCGCCGGCATGATGCCTTCCGTGCGGGTCAGGTCGTGGAAGGCCCGCAGGGCTTCGTCATCGTTTACGGTCACGTAGTTGACCCGCCCGACATCCTTCAGCCAGGCGTGCTCGGGGCCCACGCCGGGATAGTCGAGACCGGCGGACACCGAATGGGTGTGCAGGATCTGGCCGTCCTCGTCCTGCATCAGGTAGGTGCGGTTGCCGTGCAGGACACCGGGGGTGCCGGCGGTCAGGGGCGCGGCGTGCTCACCGGTGGCGACCCCGTGGCCGCCCGCTTCCACACCGTACATGGCGACGCCTTCATCCTCGAGGAAGGGGTGGAACAGGCCGATGGCATTGGAGCCACCACCGACGCAGGCCACCAGGGCATCCGGCAGGCGACCGGTCAGCTCCAGGCTCTGGGCGCGGGCTTCGCGGCCGATCACGCACTGGAAGTCCCGCACCAGCATGGGATAGGGGTGGGGGCCGGCAACGGTGCCGATGATGTAGAAGGTGTCGTCGACGTTGGTGACCCAGTCGCGCATCGCCTCGTTCATCGCATCCTTCAGAGTGCGCGAGCCGGAGGTCACCGGTACCACGGTGGCCCCCAGCAGCTTCATGCGGTAGACGTTGAGCGCCTGGCGGCGGACGTCTTCCTCGCCCATGAAGACATGGCACTCCAGGCCCAGGCGGGCGGCAATGGTCGCCGTGGCGACGCCGTGCTGGCCGGCGCCGGTTTCGGCGATCACACGCCGCTTGCCCATGTGCTTGGCCAGCAGCGCCTGGCCCACGGTGTTGTTCACCTTGTGGGCGCCGGTGTGATTGAGATCTTCCCGCTTGAGCCAGATGCGTGCGCCCCCGATACGGTCGGACCAGCGCTCGGCCTCATACAGTGGCGACGGACGGCCGACGTAGTGCGCCAGGTCGCGATCCAGTTCGCGTTGGAACTCGGGATCGGCGGCGAGCCGGCGATAGAGTGTCTCCAGTTCGTCCAGGGCGGACATGAGAGTCTCGGCGACAAAGCGGCCGCCGTAGACGCCGAAACGCCCCTGGGCGTCGGGCACTGATGCGTAGGGCTTACTGCTGGTTTGCATAGTCATTGCTGCTGTCCCTGGCTGGCATCCGCGGCACGCACCGCGGCGATGAATTGCTGAATCCTGGCGGGATCCTTGACGCCCTTGCGGGCCTCTACCCCACCACTTACGTCCACGGCGGCCGGTCGGACCTGCGCAATTGCCGAGGCGACGTTGTCGGCATCCAGCCCCCCGGCAAGCACCAGGGGGCGCGGCAGCTGCGCCGGAACGCGCGACCAGTCGAAGCGCTCGCCGGTTCCCCCGGGCACTCCGGGCCGGTAGCTGTCGAGCAATAGCGCCCTGGCACCGGCGTAGCTGCCGGCCGCGGCGGTCAGGTCCAGGCCGGGCGCCACCCGCAGGGCCTTCATCCAGGGCCGCTGGAAGGCGGCACAGAAGTCCGCTGACTCCTCGCCGTGAAACTGCAGCCAATCTATCGGCACGGCGCGCAGAATGCCATGAATCGCGTCCTCGCTGGCGTCAACAAACAGGGCCACAACCGTGACAAAAGGCGGCAGGCTGGCGACAATCTCCCGGGCCTGCTCGAGGCTCACCGCGCGCGGTGACGGCGGGTAGAATACCAGGCCAATGGCGTCAGCCCCGGCGTCGGCCGCCACCCGGGCGTCGCGCACCGAGGTGATGCCGCAGATCTTGATCAGGGTTCGCTGCACGGTGGAAGGAGGACACAAGCGCTAAAAGCGGCATGATACCAGAGGCGCCGGCCGACTGTCTCCCGGTGCCGCGCATCCTGCTGCCATTAGTCCGCCAGCCAGACCGGCCCGGGCGGGGTTGGCGGCAGGCCGAAGCCCGCGGGATAGTCGACATCCACCAGGTAGAGCCCGTCCGGTGGCGCGGTGTCGGCGGCGCGGGTGCGATCGCCGGCGGCGAGCAGCTCGGCGATCCAGTGCGGCTCCCGGATGCCGCGTCCGACCAGCATCAGGCTGCCGGCGATGTTGCGCACCATGTGGTGGAGGAAGGCATTGGCGCGAATATCGATGCACAGCAGCGCGCCGCGGCGCCAGACGCTGACCTCGTGCACGCAGCGGAAGGGCGTATTCGACTGGCAGGCCGCGGCGCGGAAGGCGCTGAAGTCACGCTCTCCCGGCAGGTACTGGGCGGCATCGTGCATGCGCGCGGCGTCCAGTGGATGGCGCTGCCAGGTGACCCGACCGCTCAGGGCCGCCGCGTGTACGCTGCTGTTGAGAATAAGGTAACGGTAGCGGCGGGCGGTGGCGGAAAAACGCGCGTGAAAGTCCCCCGCGACCGGCTGCGCCCAGTGCAGCCTCAGGTCGTCGGGCAGCGCGCTGTTGCCGCCCATGACCCAGGCCTTGGGGCTGCGCGCGCTGGGCGCATCGAAATGCACGATCTGGGCATGCCCGTGGACCCCGGCATCGGTGCGCCCGGCGCAGTGCACGCGCACGGGCGCATCCGCCACCCTTGTCAGCGCCGCTTCCAGGGTCTGCTGGACGGTACGCCCCTCCCCCTGGGCCTGCCAGCCCCGAAAGGCCCCGCCGTGGTACTCCACGCGACAGGCCAGTCGGGTGCCGGCGGGAAGAGGGTCTGGGGAGAAGTGGGGGAAGGCCTGGGGGTCAGCCAAGCCGGTCCAGCAGCGTCCGGGCGTCCTGCTGCTGCTCCGCACTGCCGACCTGGAGAACTTCCTCGAGGATTTCCCGGGCCCCCTCCTCGTCACCCATGTCGATGTAGGCGCGCGCCAGATCCAGCTTGGTTGCGATGGGGTCACCGTCGTCGGCGAAGACAAAGTCGTCCTCGTCGCTGGTGGCGGGGCTGCTGTCCCGGGTCAGGTCGAGCTCCTCGTCGCCCTCTTCGATCTCCAGCCCGAGGAATTCGGGTTCGTCGTCGCCGACTGCCGGTACCTGCTCATCCAGGCCATCCCCGGGCGGGGACAGATCGGGCAGTTCCTCGCTCAGATCCTCCACCGGGTCCTCGCCGCTGCCGTACTCGCTCAGGTTGCCCTGGAAGTCGGAATCGGCCGCGGGCGGCCGGGCAAGGGCCTGCTCGCCACCCGTCGTACCCGCGTCCGGCCCGGCATCCTCCGCGGCGCCGTAGACAGCCGCGAGGTCGGCGGCCAAGTCGTCCGCTTCGGCAACTTCCGCTGGCTCTGCCCCGGCGGCTGCGGCACCCCGGGACCCGTCGGCCCCCGGTGCCCCCGCGGTATCGCTGTCGGCTGGCGCGGCTTCGGCATCCCGATGGTCAAAGACCGCGCCACCGAGCATGAGGTTTTCCGCCGCTTCGATGCTGTCGCTGTCACCGATTCCGCGCAGGGCCTCGAGCTGCTCCTCGGCCTCCGCCCGGTTGCCGGTTTCCACCGCCAGCTCCAGCAGGCGCAGGCGGAAGGCGGCGTTGTCGGGGGCGGCGCTGATGGCCTTGCGCAGCAGCTCCATCGCCTGGGGAAAGCGACCGTAGGCGACATAGATGTCGGCTTCTGCCAGTGCATCGCTGGCCTCGACATCGGCCGCGTATTGATCGTGCTTGCGCTCGCCGTAGCCGCGCTGGGGGCCGGCGGCGGGCTTGCCGGGGGCGACGACAGGTGCTGCCGCGGCCATTTCCTCGTCCAGGTCGAGTTCCACGTCCTGGTCGCGCAGCTCGACACCGGCAAAGGCGTCGGAGCTGGACGCACCCTGACCGGCGGCGGCCCGGAGGCCCCCGGAGGCAGTGGCAGTGTCGGCCTTGTCCTCATCCGCTTCCCGGCGGCGCCAGGCCAGCAAGCCCAGTAGCACGGCAATCGCCGCGGCACCGAGGCCATACCACCAGAGGCGACTGCCCTCTTCCGCGTCCTCCACCACAGGCGTTGGCTGGGGGGTGACCACCTGGGTGTCGGCGGCGGGCCGGGCCCGGGCCTCGGCCAGGGCCGCCTGTAGCTCGGCAATCTGGGCGTCGCGCAGGGTGACCATGCGTTCGAGGGAAGCCAGCCGCTCGCCGAGACTGTTCAACTGGGACGCGAGAGCATCCCGTTCCTGCTCGGCGCGGGCCAGCTGCGCCTCCTGTTGCGGCGGCGCGCCTGCGGCAGCCTCCTCCGCCGCTGCACTGGCGGCGGTTGCAGGTGCGCCAGGCGCCTCTTCGCGCGCGGGATCGCGCCCCTCGCTGGCTTGTCCCGCGGGCACGGCCGCCGGCGCCGCTTCGGCGGGGGGCTGGGTGGCCGCGCCATCGTCACCGGAGGCCAGGCGCAGGGCGGCACGCGAGGCCTCGGGATCGGAGGCCCGGCCAGCGCGCCAGTCGGCGTTCTGCTGACGGATCTGTTCGCGGATGGCCTCGACGTCGGCGCGACTCATGTCATCGCGCTCGGGCAGGTAGATGATGTAACCGGCCTTGATCCGGTTGATATTGCCGTCGATAAAGGCCTCGGGGTTCAGCCGCTGGATTTCCAGCATGGTCTGCTGTACCGAGGCGCCCTCGGGCCGCGCCCGCTGGGCGATGGTCCAGAGGGTTTCATCGCGGCGAATCATGTAGCGCGCACCGGGCTGGGGCTGATCCGCGGTACCCGCGCTGTAGGGGCGCTGCGGCATCTCTCCCGGTGCCAGCCCGGACGCGCGCAGGTCCACCCGGTCACCGCGGGTGGCGGCGGGCGTCGGCTCCGGCACGGCGGTGGTGGCGGAGGCCGGCGCGGCGGGCTCCTCCTCCTGCAGCTGCTCGCGGGCGGAAACCGTCCGCGAGCCCGGCAGCTGGGAGGGCGGATCCACCAGCACCGTGTAGTTGCGCAGCAGGCGGCCGGCGGGCCAGCGCGCCTCGAGAATGAAGTCCAGGTAGGGTTCGAGGACCGGGTCTTCCGAGGTCAGCAGGATCTCGCTGTTGCCCTGCTCGTCGAGGCGGACCTCGAACTTGATGCTGGTCAGGAAGTAGGCGCGCTCTACGCCGAGGCGATCGAAATCCTCGCTGGTCGCCAGACGCACCCGGATCTGGTCTTCGTGCAGGTTGCCGGCGTTGATCAGGTTGACACTGGCCCGCAGTGGCTCGTTGAGAAAGGAATGCAGGGTGATCTCACCCAGGCCGAGCGACCAGGCCGGTGCCACCTGCAGGTAACCCACTGTGGCCAGGGCTGCTGCCAAAGTCCGTTTACGCGCCATAACCCCGCCTTGTTATCGTCCTCAAGCTGGCTCCCCCTGCCCGTCATGCTGACTGCTCCAGTCCGACGGACTGTTGCCCCGGAAACTTCAGCAGCCCCCGGGGCGACCATACCACAGCAAGTATGTTTTAAGCCCGTGGCTTAATCAAGATAACGGGCAATCAGCACCTCGGCAATTTGCACGCTGTTGAGGGCCGCGCCCTTGCGCACGTTGTCGGAGACCACCCACAGGTCGAGGCCGCGGGGGTGGGAGATGTCCTCGCGGATGCGGCCGACGAAGACCGGGTCCTTGCCCGCGGATTCAGTAACCGCTGTCGGATAGCCGCCATCCTTGCGCTCGTCCATCACTGTCACACCGGGGGCGCCGGCGAGCAGCTCGCGGGCTTTTTCGGCGCTCAGCTTCTCGCGGGTCTCGATATGCACCGCCTCGGAGTGCCCGTAGAACACCGGCACGCGCACGCAGGTGGGGTTGACCAGAATCGACTCGTCGCCGAGGATTTTCTGGGTTTCCCAGACCATCTTCATCTCTTCCCGGGTGTAGCCGTTGTCCTGGAAGGTGTCGATGTGCGGCAGGGCGTTGAAAGCGATCTGCTTGGGGTAGACCTCGCAGCTGATTTCCTGGCCGTTGAGCAGGCGCGCGGTCTGCCCGGCCAGCTCCTCGATGGCTTCCTTGCCGGTGCCGGACACCGCCTGGTAGGTGGCCACGTTGATGCGCTCGATGTGGGCGGCGTCGTGCAGCGGCTTCAGCGCCACCAGCATGCCGATGGTGGAGCAGTTGGGGTTGGCGATGATATTGCGCGTGGTGTAACCGGCGATGGCGTCCGGGTTGACCTCGGGCACCACCAGGGGGATATCCGCGTCGCGACGGAACTGGGAGGTGTTGTCGATCACCACGCAACCGGCCGCGGCCGCCTTGGGCGCGAATTCCTCGGAAATGCTGCCGCCGGCGGAGAACAGGCCGATCTGCACCTGGCTGAAGTCGAAATCCGCCAGATCCTGGATGGTCACCTGCTTGCCGCGAAAGGTGATGGTCTTGCCGGCGGAGCGGGCGCTGGCCAGGGGGTAAATGTTTCCGACCGGGAAATTGCGCTCCTCGAGGATGGCGAGCATGGTTTCGCCCACGGCGCCGGTGGCACCGACGACGGCGACATCATAAAGCTTGCTCATAGTAGTCTCCTGTTTGCGTTGAATACTGGGGCTGGCTCAGGCGTCCAGGGCGGCGAGTACCGCGGCGCCCATCTCGGCGGTGGACACCGCCAGCTGACCCGCGGTGGCGATATCCGCCGTGCGCAGGCCCTGGTCCAGCACGCGGCTGACCGCCTGCTCGATGGCCTCCGCCGCGGCGGGTTCCGCCAGGCTGTAGCGCAGCATCATGGCCACCGAGAGAATGGTGGCCAGCGGGTTGGCGATGCCCTGCCCCGCGATGTCCGGCGCCGAGCCGTGGCAGGGTTCGTACATGCCGCGACCGTCCTTGTCCAGCGAGGCCGAGGGCAGCATGCCGATGGAACCGGTGAGCATGGCCGCGGCGTCGGAGAGGATGTCACCGAACATGTTGCCGGTGACCAGCACGTCGAACTGCTTGGGTGCGCGCACCAGCTGCATCGCGGCGTTGTCGACGTACATGTGGCTGAGCTCGACGTCCGGGTACTCCTTGCCCAGCTCCTCCATGATTTCCCGCCACAACACCGTGACCTCGAGGACATTGCTCTTGTCTACCGAGCATAGACGACCGCCGCGCTGTTGCGCCAGGCGGAAGGCCAGGTGGCCGATGCGGCGGATTTCCGACTCGCGGTACACATAGGTGTTGAAACCTTCGCGCTCGCCGTTTTCCAGGGTGCGGATACCACGGGGCTCGCCGAAATAGATGCCGCCGGTCAGCTCGCGGACAATCAGGATATCCAGCCCGGCAACCAGCTCGGCCTTGAGGGAGGAAGCCTCCGCCAGCTGCGGGTAGAGCAGCGCGGGGCGCAGGTTGCCGAACAGCTCCAGCTCCTTGCGCAGGCCCAGCAGGCCGCGCTCCGGGCGCAGGTGCCGTTCGACCGAGTCCCACTTGGGGCCGCCCACGGCGCCGAGCAGGATGGCGTCCGCGGCGCGGGCCGCCGCCAGGGTCGCCTCCGGCAGCGGCGTGCCCTCGGCGTCGATCGCGTCGCCGCCGAGCAGGCCCTGTTCCAGGCTCAGCCCGAGGTCGAAGCGATCGTTCACCGCCTCCAGCACCTTGACCGCCTCGGCCATGATTTCCGGGCCGATGTAGTCCCCGGGCAATACCAGTATCCGTCTAGCCACGTGTCAGTGTCCTCTGTTGCCGGCGCCGAACAGCCAGGGCGCCTGTTGTTGCCAGCGCGCCTCGAAGCCGCGGATGGTTTCCGCACTCTCCAGGGTCACGCCGATGTCGTCCAGCCCGTTGAGCAGGCAGTGCTTGCGAAAGGCGTCCACCTCGAAGGTAAAGGCCTCGCCGGCGGGCGTGGTCACCGTCTGTGCCGGCAGGTCCACCTGTAGCTGGTAACCCTCGGTCGCGTACAGTTCGCGGAACAGCTGCTCCACCGCCGCCTCGCTCAGCACCACCGGCAGGATGCCGTTCTTGAAGCAGTTGTTGTAGAAAATGTCGGCGAAACTCGGCGCAATGATGCAGCGGAAGCCGTAGTCCTCCAGGGCCCAGGGTGCGTGCTCGCGGCTGGAGCCGCAGCCGAAGTTCTCCCGGGCCAGCAGCACGCTGGCGCCGCGATAGCGGTCCTGGTTCAGGGGGAAGTCCGGGTTCAGCGGACGCTGGCTGCAATCCTGCCCCGGCTGCCCTTCATCCAGGTAGCGCAGCTCGTCGAACAGGTTGGGGCCGAAGCCGCTGCGCTTGATCGATTTCAGGAACTGCTTGGGAATGATCAGGTCGGTGTCGACGTTGGCCCGGTCCATCGGTGCGGCGAGCCCGTCGAGTACGGTAAATGCTTTCATGCCAGCTCCTCCTCCAGGCGGCGCACGTCGACGAAGTGGCCGGCGACGGCTGCGGCGGCAGCCATGGCCGGGCTGACCAGGTGGGTGCGCCCCCCCATGCCCTGGCGGCCCTCGAAATTGCGGTTGGAGGTGGAGGCGCAGTGCTCCCCGGCCCCCAGCTTGTCGGCATTCATTGCCAGGCACATGGAGCAGCCCGGCTCCCGCCACTCCATGCCGGCCTCGATAAAGATGCGGTCCAGGCCCTCGGCCTCGGCCTGGGCCTTGACCAGCCCGGAGCCCGGCACCACCAGGGCCTGCTTGACCGACGCCGCCACCTTGCGGCCGCGCACCACCTTGGCGGCGGCGCGCAGGTCCTCGATACGGGAGTTGGTGCAGGAACCGATGAACACGCGGTCGGGCCGGATGTCGCGGATACGCATCCCCGGTGTCAGGCCCATGTATTCCAGGGCGCGCTGCACCGCGGCGCGGCGGGAGGCTGTGTCCTGGCTTTCCGGGTCGGGGAGCACGCCGTCGATCGGCAACACCATTTCCGGCGAGGTGCCCCAGGTCACCTGGGGCTGAATGTCTGCCCCGCGCAGCACCACCTCGCGGTCGAAGACCGCGTCGGGGTCACTGTGCAGGTCGGCCCAGGCACTGACCGCGGCGTCCCACAGTTCGCCCCGGGGTGCGCCCGGGCGGTCCTTCACATAGTCGATGGTGGCCTGGTCCACTGCCACCATGCCCATGCGCGCGCCGGCCTCGATGGACATGTTGCACAGGGTCATGCGCCCTTCCATGCTCATGTCGCGGACCACGTCACCGCCAAACTCGATGGCATAGCCGGTGCCGCCGGCGGTGCCGATCTCGCCGATGATGGCCAGGGCCACGTCCTTGGCGGTCACCCCCGGCTGCAGCTGACCGTCCACCCGCACCAGCATGTTCTTCATCTTCTTTTGCACCAGGCACTGGGTGGCCAGTACATGCTCCACTTCGGAGGTGCCGATGCCGTGGGCCAGGGCGCCGAACGCGCCGTGGGTCGAGGTGTGGGAGTCGCCGCAGACCACGGTCATGCCGGGCAGCGTGGCCCCCTGCTCCGGGCCCACGACGTGGACGATCCCCTGGCGCCGGTCATTGATCTGGATCTCGGTGATATCGAAGGCCAGGCAGTTGTCGTCCAGGGTCTGCACCTGCAGACGGGAAATCGGGTCGAGAATCCCGGCCACGCCGCCGGCGCGCTCGGCGCTCTCGGTGGGCACGTTGTGGTCGGGGACTGCCAGGTTGGCGTCGCGGCGCCAGGGCTGGCGGCCAGCCAGGCGCAGGCCTTCGAAGGCCTGGGGCGAGGTCACCTCGTGGATCAGGTGGCGATCGATGTAGATCAGCGCGGAGCCGTCGTCGCGCTGCTCCACCAGATGGTTGCGCCAGAGCTTGTCATACAGGGTCAGTGCGGCCATGCGCCCGTGTCCTCGTGTGCGGGAAAACACCTGCAGTTTACCGCTTGACCCATGGATAACTCAAATTTATTATTTTTATTCAATGCATTCCTTGGGGGAATCTAAAGCTGGATACCCAGAACCTTCAGACCTTCCTGCTGGTGGCGGAACAGGGCTCGTTTTCCCTCGCCGCGGAGCGCCTGCACCTGACCCAACCCGCCGTCAGCAAGCGCATCGCCCTGCTGGAGCAGCAGCTGCAGTGCAGCCTATTCGACCGCATCGGCCGGCATGTCAGCCTGACCGAGGCGGGCAGCGCCCTGCTGCCCCATGCGCGGCGGATCGTGCAACAGCTGGATCAGGCTACCCAGGCCGTGCGCGACCTCTCCGGCGGCGTTGCCGGGGAACTGCGCCTGGCCACCAGCCACCATATTGGCCTGCACCGACTGCCGCCGGTACTCAGTCGCTTCAGCCGGCACTATCCCGAGGTGCAGATCGATATCGATTTCCTCGACTCGGAGCACGCCTACGAATTGATCCAGCAGGGCAAGGTGGAACTGGCCGTGGTCACCCTGGCGCCCGGGGGAGACGGCAGCGTGATTGCGCGACCGGTCTGGCACGACCCCCTGTGTTTTATGGCGGCCCCGGATCACCCTCTCACCAGCGCGCCCCAACTGACCCTGGCGGCACTGGCCGACTTCCCCGCGGTACTGCCGGGACTCGGCACCTACACCGGGCAGATCGTTAAGGGCCTGTTCCGCCAGCACCACCTGGCACTGCAGGTCTCCATGGCCACCAATTACCTGGAAACCCTGCGCATGATGGCATCGGTGGGCCTGGGATGGACCGTGCTGCCGGCGAGCATGCTGGATGATTCCCTGCGCAGCCTGGAGGTGGAGGGCGTGGCCATGGCCCGCAGCCTGGGGACCATCTACCACCGCGGGCGAAGCCTGTCCCGGGCTGCCCAGGCCTTCCTGGCCACCCTGGAGGATGGCGCGGAGATGCCGCCTACTCCCCTGGCGGATCGCTGAGCAGGTCCGCCGTCGGACGCTCCCGCTTCCAGATGCCGGCATGATCGGGCAGATAGATGGTGCCATTGAAGCGCGCCACGACGCCGCTGGAACCCTCGATCAGCCCACTGCAGAAGCCAAAGCGGCGCTTGACGTCAACCTGCATCACCGTCGCCTCGAGCCAGTCGCCGAGGCGGCCGGCGCCGATGAAGTCCAGCGACAGGCTGATGGTGGGATTGCCGGCGCGCTCGCCGCGGGCGTGGTTGACCCCGGTGGCGGCCGTGATATCGGCCAGGGTGGCCAGCACCCCGCCGTGGCAGATGCCCATGATGTTGGCGTGGGCCTCGATGACGCGCAGGCCGAAGCGCACCCGGTCTCCTTCCAGGGAGCGATACAGGGGTTGCAGCACGTCGGTAAACCCGAGGCCTGTCGGCACGCGCTGGAAGCCCGCGGGGACCGCATCGCGCCCCGCACCCGCCTGTTGCTGTTCATATGCCGCCATGGCGACTCCTACACTGGGCTGCCGGTCATGCCACAGCCCTTGTCAGATTCAGAAAATCCCCATCTCCAGGCCGGTGGCAAAGGCCTCGCCCAGCTCCCGGGCCCGCTGCAGGGACGCCGCATCGGGCTCCCCGCGCACGATCAGCGTGTCCGTGGCCCGGGTCAGAGGGTAACCCGAGAGCATGGTCTCGGCCAGGCGCCGCGCGTTGCGCCCATCGTTGCCGGCGCTGATCACCATGGCGTAGGGAATCACGTGCTCCTGCGCCGACACCGGGTAGAAGGTGCGGTCGAGGAAGTCCTTCAGCCCGCCGCTCAGGCTGCCTGCATTCTCCGCGCCCACCAGCAACAGCCCGCGGGCGGCCAGCAGCTCGCGACTGCCGGCGTCCCAGCTGCGGGCCACACGGACCTCGCCGGCATCGGCAGCCAGCGCGCCCTGCCAGGCCGCGCGCGCCAGCGCCGCGCTGGCACCGCTCTGGCTGTAGTACACAATCAGCACATCGGCCTCCTTTGTCAGCGCGGCGCCCGCTGTGGACAACTCTGGGGGTAGCCTCTGGGCAAGCTGTCTTTATCCACGGCCCATCGGCGAGTTTCACGCAGAACATTAAGTCGATAAAAATTCTATTTATTAATAGCTTAAGTCAAATAGATAAGCCACTCTATTACTCGTGGAACAGCCCGCGGACCCGCTGCGCCACCCCCGCCGCTTTGTGGACAAGTTGGCGCAGGTGAGCCGATCACTGCCGCCGCGGCGGCCCCGACCGTGCCGGAGCCGTCCGGGATCGGCATCAGGCCGGCGCATACCGAATCCGCCAGCACTGGTGGATGCGCGGGTTGCGCTGGAAGTCCGGGTCCAGGGTTTGCCGGGAAATATCCTCGCAGTGGAATGCCGCCTCCAGTTCCGCCGCGAGCTTGAAGCCACGCCGGTTGTTGGAAAAGTAGAGGGTACCGCCGGGGGCGAGGCGCGCCATGGCCAGGCGCACCAGCTCCACCTGGTCGCGCAACACGTCGAAGGTGTCCGCAACCTGGCGCGAGTTGGAAAAGGACGGCGGGTCCAGCAGGATCAGGTCGAAGGTGTCGCGGTTTTGCCCCAGCCAGGCCAGGCAGTCGACACGCTCCAGGCGATTGCGGCTTTCATCCAGGCCGTTGTGGGCCAGGTTCTTGCGCAGCCAGCCCAGGTAGGTGTTCGAGAGGTCCACGCTGGTGGTCTGTCGCGCGCCGCCCAGGGCCGCGTGTACGGTCGCGGTACCGGTGTAGCAGAACAGGTTGAGGAAGCGCTGCCCGGCCGCCTCCCGGGCGAGGCGCAAGCGCAGTGGACGGTGATCGAGGAACAGGCCGGTGTCCAGGTAATCGGTGAGATTGACCAGCAGGCGCGCCTGCCCCTCGCGCACGGAGAGTAGCTCGCCGCGGTGGTCCTGACGGGTGTATTGCTCGCTACCGCGCTGGCGCTGGCGCGTCTTGAACACGATGCGCGCCGGGGGCACCCCGAGGGCCACCGGCAGGGCCTGGCGCACCTCTTCCCGGTGCAGCTCGGCCTGGGCCTCGGAGACCGAGCGCGGGGCCTGGTATTCCGCCACATGCACGTGATCGCCGTAGAGGTCCACTGCCACGGCGTACTCGGGCATGTCGGCATCGTAGAGGCGGTAGGCCTCGATGCCCTCGCGCTTGACCCAGGATGCCAGCTTGCGCCGGTTCTTGCGCAGCCGGTTGGCAAACATCTCCGCACCGGGAGTCAGTGCGGCTGGCGTCGCCTCCGCGCCCGTGCCTGGCGCCTCGCTCGCGGCGTGCGCTGGAGCCGCGCCACGTCCCGGGCTTGCTTGCCGGGGTGGCGGCTCGTCGATCCGCGCGGCGGTCAGGGCCTCGTCGGGGCGACGGTCGCTGAGGCGGTTGTCCTGCAGGTCAAACAGCAACACCTGTGAGGCCATGGCCCCGTTCCACAATTTGTACTGCTTGTGACTGCGCAGGCCGGTGGCGCGTCCGAGGGCCGCATCGGCGGTGAAGATGGCCGCCTGCCAGCCGGGAAATTCGCGCAGCATGCACTCACCCAGTTCCCGGTAGAGGTAGGCCAGGCTGGACCGCTCTCCCAGCCGTTCGCCGTAGGGCGGGTTGCACACCAGCAGCCCGATTGGCAGTTCTCGATGGGTTGGTTTTTTCAATTTTGACAGTGGCTTGCAGCTGACTCTTACGACCTTCTCGAGGCCGAGGGCGGCGACGTTTTCCTGCGCCCGCCGGACCACCGCGGGGTCGGCGTCGTAGCCGCGGATTTCCGGCAACTGGGCGCCCAGGCCGCGATCCGCCCGCTGGCGGGCGTCCTGCAGCAGCACCTCCCACTGCCGCGGCTGGTGGCCGCGCCAGGCGCTGAAACCCCAGTGCCGGCGCCCGAGGCCGGGGGCGATATCCGCCACCATCATCGCCGCTTCCAGCAGCAGCGTACCCGACCCGCACATGGGGTCGATCAGCGCGCCGCCGCGGGCCGCCATGCCCGGCCAGTCAGCCCGCAACAGAATGGCCGCGGCCAGGTTTTCCTTCAGCGGCGCCTCGCCGGCCTTGAGGCGGTAGCCGCGCCGGTGCAGGCTGCCGCCCCCCATGTCCAGGGCCAGCAGGGTGCCCTGCTTGCCGAGGCGGACATTGAAGCGCAGGTCGGGCTTCTGCCGGTCCACGGTGGGTCGCTCGCCGAGGCTCGCCTGGAACCAGTCGACGATGGCGTCCTTGCTGCGCTGGGCGCCAAAGCGGGTGTTGCGGATGTCCGGGCTCTCGCCGCTGAAGTCGATGGCAAAGCGCTGCCGCGGGCTCATGATGGCACCCCAGTCGACCTCCCGCAGTCCGCGGTAGAGACCGTCGGCATCGGTGGCGGCAATCTGCGTCAGTGGCAGCAGGATCCGGTTGGCCAGGCGCGACCAGAGGCAGGCGCGGTAGCCCAGGGCCAGGGGCCCGGCGAAGTGCACGCCGGCCACCGTTTCCCGGGCCTCGCTGGCCCCCAGGGCGCTCAGCTCCTCGGCCAGCAGCTGCTCCATGCCCTTGGGGCAGGTGGCGAACCAGGCCCGGGACGCGCCGGGCGCCGGTGTCGCGGAATGCTCTGTCACGTCAATCGGTCTCCTGTGGTGATTCGAGTTCGAGGGCCAGTATCCGGCCGAGAATATCCCGCCATTCCGCGTACTGGCTCGACAAGCTGCCGCTGAGCCGGTAGACGCGGCCGTCCACCGACAGCACGGTGGGGCGGACTTCGTTGACAAAGCCGCGGGCCAGCTCTTCCAGGTCCTGTTCCTGAATGCGGCTCCAGCGGAAGGCATTGTAGGCCTGCTCCATGGCGGCGTAGCTGCCGGGGGGGCCGGCGGCCTCGCGCTCCGGCAGGCGGGCGCGATAGCCGGCCCGGTACTGCGACTGCTCGCGGGTGAACTGCCGCCAGAGGTCGTAGGCGGGCTGCAGGGCCTCCGCCAGCTCGAGGTATTGCTCATCCACGGTGTCGACAAACAGGAATTCCCGGTCGCGGATCATCTGCACCCGGGCCAGCATGGGGTCGTCCGCCGCGGGCAGGCGGCGCAGTTGCCACTCCCCCGCCGCGCCCCGGGCGAGATAATCCTCGAAGGCGCCCGGCAACAGGCTGGCGGCATAGCGCAGGGTCGCCACCCGGGGCAGTTGCGCGAGGGACGCCGGAGGCTGTGCTGCCCGGGCCGCCAGCAGGTCATTGGCCGCGGCGCGGTAGAGGTCGGCGAAGGGGTCACGCCCGGGGGCCACGGGGTAGTCCCCGGCGGTGCTGATGTCGTGGTAGGTGGTATCCAGCCAGACCCGGCCGCGGGCATCCTCGGCGTGCAGGGCGAGCACCAGGCGCTCTCCGTCGCTGTGCAGGATGCGGCCGCTCACCTGGAGGTGGGCGCTGGTCCGGGCATCCGGTTGCACCCGCACCGCGCCCCAGGCGCCGCTGGCCTCGAGGGCCTGGCGCAGGCGAACCGGCAGCAGGCGGGTCTCGTGGCGGCGAATGCCGGGGAACACCCCGTCGGCCGCGGTGGCCTCCTCCGCCAGGCCCGCCTCGAAGACCACCAGCCCGACATCCAGCAGTGGTGTCGGCGCTGTGTCGCGCACCTGCAGGACCACCTCACCCACCGGCGGCGGCCAGTTGTCGGCGAGGTCGGCCTGCGGCGGCGACACCGGCCCCGGGGCGGCGCAGCCGGCAAGGCAGAGCAGGAGCAGACTCAGGGCGAGGCGGCGGTGGTACATACCTTGCCTCGGGTGATGGTCTGCTCGCAGTGATACCCGGCGGCCTCGGGGTCGAAGCGCTGGTAGACGCGGCTGACGGTAAAGGGGGCGGAGACCTGACGGGAGCTCAGGCTGGTGGCCACGTGCAGCCAGTCACCCGCCGGGCCCAGGGTAAAGCGGTAGTGAATACTGAGCCCCTCGGGCAACTGGATGCTGTGCACGTACTGGTGGCCGTCCCAGCCACAGCGCTCCGCGCCCAGCATGTCGCGGCGCAGGGGCGCGCTGCCACTGCCGGTGTCACAGCGCAGGGTAAAGTCGTTCTCCCGGTGAATGCGCAGGCGCTCGCTGTCCTGCTCGATGTTCAGCAGGGGGCTGCCGCTGACCTTGTCCGCCATGCGCGCCAGGGCGATGATCGCCTCGCCGCGATCGGACACCCCGCCGACCGAGGCAGCGAGCACCGGTCCGCGCCCGTCCATGTCGGCCCGGGCGCGGCGCTCGGCCTGCTCGCGCAACTCCCGCAGGAGCACATTGACACGCTGCTGCAGATTGTCGCTGCGACCGTAGTCCAGCGACCAGTCCCCGGCCAGGTTCACCCCGGCATGGGGGGTGGCGGACAGCCCTCCCCCGCCGCTGGCACAGGCGGTGAGGCAGGCAAGGGCAATCGGCAAAAGCAGGCGCGTCGTCATCAGGCGCGCAGTGTAACCCAGCCCGCGACCGGGGCAGAGCCCCGACTCAGGTAAAAAGCCCCTCGCCCCGGGCCAAGCCCCGGCCGATGATCTCGAGCTGCTGCCCGGCACCGCCGAGCACCATTTCCTGGTAGCGCAGCCACTGGCAGTAGCGCCACAGCGGGTAGTCGCGGTCAATGCCGGTGCCGCCGTGGACATGCTGGGCGGCGTAACTGAGCCGGTGACCGGTATCCGCGGCGACCACCGCGGCCATGCGGGTCTCCAGCTCGGCGTTCTCCCCGGCAGCGAGCCGGGAGATCGCCTGCCAGCTGGTGAGGCGCAGGCATTCGACGTCGATAAAGGCGTCTGCCAGGCGATGACCGACCGCCTGGAAGGTGGCTACCGGCACGCCGAACTGGTGGCGCTCGCTGGTGTAGCCGGCACTCATGCGCAGCACCCGCTCGGCGGCGCCCAATTGCTGCACGCAGAGCCCGGCGCGCAGGCGCAGGCGCACCCAGTCCCACAGCGCGTGCGCCTCCTCCCGGCACACCACCCGCTCCAGGGGCAGTGCGACGCCCTCCAGCGCCAGTGCCGCCTGGGGCTCGAAATGCGTCAGCTGCAGGGGTGTCAGTGTCAGGCCCGGGCTGTCCCGGTCCAGCAGCACCACCGCCAGCTCACCCTGCAAGCGCACCGGCAACAGCAGGTGGTCGGCCTGGGCCGCCCAGGGCAGGGCCGGATAGCTGCCGGAAAGGCGGATTTCGCCGTCCTGCAGCTCCGCCTGCAGGGTGGTTGGGGGCGCATCCGCGGCCTGCCAGAAGGCGCCGGTGAGGAGGCGCTCCCCGCGGCAGGCCGCCGGCAGTATCGCCGCCTGCAGGGCCGGGGTGGCGTAGCGCTGCAGGGGTAGCAGACCGGTCACCGTGTGGGCCAGTGCCGGCACCGGCGCCAGACTGTGCCCCACCGCCTCCAGCAGCAGGCAGAGCTCGACCAGGCCCTGGCCGCTGCCCCCCAGCACCTCGGGCACCGCCACACCCGGCAGCCCCGCATCACACAGGGTTTGCCAGAGGCCGGCATCAAAGCGCAGGTCGCGGAACTCGTCGTAGCGGGCGAGCCCCGTTGCCTCGACGCCCTCTTCACAGATGCGCCCCGCCAGCTCGCGGATGGCGGCCTGGGTATCGCTGAAGGCAAAGTCCATTCTGCTTCTCCTCTCAGCGGCCCGACCGGGGCATCCAGAGCCCGGCCGCCGCGATGATGTCGCGCTGGATTTCGTTGGCCCCACCGCCGAAGGTGATGATCGAGGCGGTGCGATAGAGGCGTTCCAGGCGGCCGCCGACGGCGTTGGCACCCGGGCTGCCGGCCCGCTGCAGCGCCGCGGGACCCACCACCTCCCCCAGCAGGCGGAAGATCTCGATAAAGGCCTCGGAGCCAAACACCTTGATGGCCGAGGCCTCGGCCATGCCCAACTGCCCGGTGCTCATGGCCCAGCTCTGCTTGTAGACCATCAGCTTCATGCACTCGATCAGGGTGCGGCAGCGGGCCAGGTGTTGCTGCACCCAGGCCTGCTCGATGACGCGGCCACCGCTGGCCGCGTCGGTTTCGGCGGCCCAGTGATGCACGGCGTTGAACAGTTCGGACACCGGGCCGAAATTGATCAGGCTGAGGCGCTCCCGGTTGAGCTGCCCGGTGATCAGCTTCCAGCCCCCGTTCAGCTCGCCCACCCGGTGGGCGTCGCTGACCCGCACGTTGTCGTAGAAGGTCGCGTTGGTGCGGACACCGCCCAGGGTATGCACCGGGCGGCAACTGAAGCCGGGGTCGCTGGTGGGAACCAGGAACAGGGAAATGCCCTTGTGCTTGCGGCCGGCGTCGGCGTCGGTGCGCGCCGCCAGCCAGATGTAGTCGCTGAAGTGGGCCAGGGAGGTCCACATTTTCTGACCGTTGATGACCCAGCCGTCGCCGTCGCGCTCGGCGCGGGTGCGCAGGGCGGCGAGGTCGGTGCCGGCCTCGGGCTCTGAGTAGCCGATGGCAATCACCAGCTCGCCGCGCAAGATGCGCGGGACCAGGGTTTCCTGCAGCCAGGGGTTGCCGTGTTCCGCCAGCATCGGCCCCACGGATTCCGTGGTCAGGAAGGGGAAGGGATAGCCCGCGCGCATCACCTCCTCGACGAAAATGAACTGCTCCAGGGGGCTGAGCCCGCGCCCGCCCAGGGACTCCGGCCAGCCCAGGCCTATCCAGCCGTCCTCCCCCATGCGCCGCAGTGCCTCGCGCCAGAGCGGGCCTCCGCCCTCCCCCATGTCGCGCTCGCATTCGGCCCGCAGCGCCGGCGTCATCAGCCCGGCAAAGTAGCCCCGCAATTCGTCGCGCAGCGCGCGCTGGGCGGCGTTGAAACGGATATCCATGCGCATTCCTCCCGCTGTCTGACGCATCCTAGCCCGGGCCACCCCGCTGTCGCAGCAGGCGCGGGGGCCAGATTCGCTGTCGAAAATGTTCAATGCCCCGCAGCATGCGCGGACGGTTCACTGCGCTGGACCACGGCTGTGGGGCCGGCAGTGCATAATGCCCCCTCAGACAAGCAATCGGAGTCCATAATGAAAATAGGCGTCTGTCTTCCCTACATGAAAGCCGATCTCGACCGGGCGACGTACCTGGAGTGGTTCCGGCGCATCGACCAGGGCCCCTTCGACAGCCTCTCCTGCGGCGAGCGGGTGCACGGCCCCACGGTGGACATGCGGGTACTGCTGGCGGCAGCCGCGGCCTGCACCGAACGGGTGGAGATCACCCCGACACTCTACGTGCTGCCCATGCACAGTGCCGCCCGGGTGGCCAAGGAGGTCGCCTCCCTGCAGCTGCTGGCCCCGGGGCGGGTGAACCGGGTCTGCGTCGGTTACGGCGGCCGCGAGAAGGACTACGCCGCGCTCGAGGCCCCCTTCGAGGGTCGCTACGGCCGCATGGACCGGCAGGTGGAGGCGCTGCGGCGCGTCTGGCGGGGCGAGGAAATCATCGAGGGCGGCGGGCCCATCGGGCCGCGCCCGGAACAGCCGGAGGGCCCGGAGCTGCTCGCTGGCGTGCTCGGCCCCAAGAGTATCCGCCGCTGCATGCGCTGGGCCAACGGCCTCTATGCCTGGTCGGGCAACGGCGAACGCGGCGAGCTGGAGAGTGCCTTTCAGCGCGCCGACCAGGCCTGGGACGAGGCCGGCCGCGGCGGCCGCCCCTACCGCCTGGGGGGCTTCTGGTGCAGCCTGGCGGACAATGCCCAGCAGCGCCTGCACGACTACGTCTACGACTACCTGGCCATCGCCGGCCACGAGATCGCCGAGTGGATGGCCAATTCGGTCAGCCGCAGTAGCCCCGACGCGGTGCGCGAGGGCCTGGACAATGCCGAGGCCGCGGGCTGCGAGGAGGTCTTCCTGGTACCGGCGACCGCCGACCTCGCCGAAATTGACCGCCTGGCCGAGGTAGTCGCCGCGCGCCGCTGACCGGCGCGCTCACCCGGCCTGTCCCCGAAACTCGCTCGCCGGGGTCGCCTCGCACCGCCGCTCACAGCGGGCCGCCCGGTAGTATTACTACCGGTTTCCCGGTTCGGCGGGGCGGGCCCCGGGAAAAATCCCCCCGGACCGGTAGTTTGACTACAAGCTACTGTTTCACAAGGCATTTTTACTCCCGGCAGCCGGGTGGCTGGGGTATACTCCCGCGGTCCTTTCGGGCAGCCACCCATTCCATGCAAGCGGAGACACCATGGCCAAACGCGTTTACCTGTTCAACGAAGGCAGCAAGGACGATCGCGACCTGCTCGGCGGCAAGGGCGCCAATCTGTGCGAGATGACTTCCCTGGGCCTGCCGGTCCCCTACGGCTTCGTCATAACCACGCCGACCTGCCGCGAGTTTTTCGAGGCGGGCAACCAGCTGCCGCGCCTGCTGGAACAGGAATACCGGGTGGCCCTGGACCTGGTGGAAAAGAAAATGGGCGCCCGCTTCGGTGACCCGGAGAACCCCTTGCTGTTCTCCGTGCGCTCCGGGGCGCCGGTGTCCATGCCGGGGATGATGAACACCATTCTCAACCTGGGCATGAACGACGAGATTGCCGCTGGCCTGGCGCGCCGCACCGACAACCCGCGCTTTGCCTACGACAGTTACCGGCGCTTTATCCAGATGTTTGCCGACGTGGTGCTCGGCGCCGACGGCGAACAGTTCGAGCACGAGATCGAGACATACAAGGCCGCCCACGGCAAGCAGACCGACGTCGACATGACCGCCGAGGACTGGCAGGCCATCATCGCCATTTACAAGACCCTGGTGGACTTCCCCGAGGACCCCTTCGAGCAGCTGCGCCTGGCGGTGGAGGCGGTATTCCTGTCCTGGCACACCCCGCGCGCCCACGTCTACCGGGAGATGAACAACATTCCCGACAGCCTGGGCACGGCGGTCAACGTGCAGGCCATGGTCTTCGGCAATTTTGGCGACACCTCCGGCTCCGGTGTGGCCTTTACCCGCAACCCCTCCACCGGTGAGCCCGAATTCTTCGGCGAGTTCCTGTTCAACGCCGCCGGCGAGGACGTGGTGGCGGGTATCCGCACCCCGCTGCCGGTGGCCGCCCTGGAGGAGCGCCTGCCCGAGGCCTACCAGGAGCTGTTCCGCATCCAGGCGATTCTGGAAAAGCACTACCGTGACATGCAGGACCTCGAGTTCACGGTCCAGGAAGGTGTGCTCTACATGCTCCAGACCCGCAGCGGCAAGCGCACCGGGCGCGCCGCGGTGCGGATTGCCGTGGACATGGTCAACGAGGGCCTGATCAGCGAGAGCGAGGCCCTGATGCGGGTCTCGCCGGAGCACGTGGAGGCCTTCCTGCACCCGATGGTCGACCCGGAGAAAAAGACCGAGGTGGTCGCCACCGGCCTGCCCGCCAGTCCCGGCGGCGCCACCGGGCGCGTGGTCTTCTCCGCCGACGAGGCGGTCGAGGAGGCGGCCAAGGGCCACAGCGTGGTGCTGGTGCGCCGGGAGACCACCCCCGAAGACATCCACGGCATGAAGGTGGCCGCCGGCATCCTCACCGAGCTGGGCGGCATGACCTCCCACGCGGCGGTGGTGGCCCGGGGCATGGGGGTCTGCGCCATCACCGGGGCCGGCGGTCTGCGCATCAACTATGCCGAGGGCACGGCGACCACCGCCGGCGGTGTGGTGATTCACCGCGGCGATGTGATCACTCTCGACGGCACTGCCGGCGAGGTGATGCTGGGGGACGTGCCCAAGACTGAAGCCAGCTCCAGCGAAGACTTCCAGACCCTGCTGTCCTGGGCCGACCAGCACCGCCGCCTGAAGGTGCGCGCCAATGCCGAAACCCCCGAGGACGCCGCCAAGGCCCGGGAACTGGGTGCCGAGGGCATCGGCCTGTGCCGCACCGAGCACATGTTCTTCGAGGCGGAGCGCATCGACGTTATGCGCGGGATGATCCTGGCGGAGACCCGCGAGGAGCGCCAGGGCTTCCTCGACCGCCTGCTGACCTTCCAGGAAGACGACATGCTGGCCCTGTTCCGGGTGATGAACGGCCTGCCGGTCACCGTGCGCCTGCTGGATCCGCCGCTGCACGAGTTCCTGCCCCACGACGAGGCGGACATGCGTTCCCTGGCCGAGCGCCTGGGCAAGCCGGTGGAGAAAATCCGCGAGATCACCGCCAACCTCAGCGAAGTCAACCCGATGCTGGGCTTCCGCGGTTGCCGCCTGTCCATCGTCTACCCGGAAATCACCGAGATGCAGGTGCGGGCGATCATCGGCGCCGCGGTGCGCGCCACCGAAGAGGGCCTCAAGCCGCTGCCGGAGATCATGATCCCGCTGGTGGTCAACGTGCGGGAAATCCGCCTGATCAGCGAGATCATCGACCGCGGCATCCAGGCGGTGATGCAGGAGAAGCACATCTCCATCCCCTACAAGATCGGCACCATGATGGAGACACCGCGGGCCACCCTGGGGGCGGATCGCCTGGCGCCGGAAGTGGAGTTCATGAGCTTCGGCACCAACGACCTGACCCAGATGACCTACGGCTTCTCCCGCGACGACGTCGGCAAGTTCCTGCCCCAGTACCTGGACAAGAAACTGGTGGAGAGCGATCCCTTCGTCTCCCTGGACCAGCGCGCCGTGGGCCGCCTGATGGAAATGGCGGTGCACGAGAGCCGCGCGCGCAAGCCGGGTATCAAGTACGGCATCTGCGGCGAGCACGGCGGCGACCCGCGTTCGATCCAGTTCTGCCACGACCTGGGCCTGGACTACGTTTCCTGCAGCCCCTTCCGGGTGCCGGTGGCGCGCATCGCCGCGGCCCAGGCCAGGGTGCGCCGGGAGCTGGGCCTGTGATATAAAGAGCGGAGGCAAAGGGCAGGCTCCCTTTTCGCGATGGGGCCTGTCCCCTTTTCCTCCAAGGCCTGGTGAGGTGAATGAGCAAGGATAATTGGAAGGTCTTCGACCTGGCGGAGATTCGGCAGCGGCTCAAGGGCCAGCCGGTGGAATACCAGGAATTTCTCAAGGTGCCCGCACTCAGCTGCGGGCTCTACCGTCTGGTCGCGGGCAGCCGCGACATGCAGGCGCCCCACGACGACGACGAAGTCTACCTGGTGCTGGAAGGTCGCGCGCGCATGCGCCTGGGCGACGAAGCCGAGAAAGTGGTCGGCCCCGGCGCACTGCTCTATGTGAGCGCCACCACCGAGCACTCCTTCTTCGAAGTCGAGGAAGACATGCTGCTGCTGGTGTTCTTTGCCAGCAACAACTGAGTGATAGCGCGCACCACTGAATCCGGGTTGCGCTAGCCGCCCCCGATCGCCAGTGGGCGCGCCTCGACGCCCTCCCCCAGGATCATCGCCCAGAGCTCGCCCGCACGCTCGCGGCCACCCTCGCGCTGGGTGAGCCACTCCACGTGCGCGTCCGCTTCGGCATTCGGCCGCAGGCGGATGCTCCACAGCGGGCGAATCTCGTTCGGCAGCATGGAGTAGCGCACGTCCATGACCTGCTGCGGGTCGCGCGGGTCCAGTGCCACGTAGCCGTTGCTGAACCAGGTGAAACGCGCCAGATCCCGTGCCTGCTGGGAGTCGGGGTCGAGCCAGGGCAGGTCCCGCTCCGGCGCCAGTTTCGGCACCGATTCCCCCGGATACCAGCGCGGCGTGGGCCAGATCCGCAGGCCGTCGACATGAAAGGCCTGCGGAGTCTCGTAGACCACCTTCCACACCAGCAGATTGCCAAAGCCGGGTTTGGCCTCCAGCCGCAGGACTTGGTGGCCGCGCTGTTGCGCCAGCACCGTGCCCAGCTCCACCGCGGTGTCCCGGGCCTGCCAGCCCAGGGCCAGGTAGCACGCGGCCCAGGCGACGCCCAGGCGCGCCAGCCAGGGCTGTCGGCGCCTCGCCGCCAGCACCACCAGTGCCAGCAACGGCAGGGGAAACAGGGGGTCGATGATGGAGATGCTGTTCCAGGCGAAGCGCTGATCGCTGAAGGGCCAGAGCAAGAGAGTGCCGTAGGTGGTGCAGGCATCGAGCAGGCCGTGGGTGGCATAACCCAGGGTGCAGAACAGCAGGCTCTGGCAGAAGCGCAGGCCACCGCGGCGACCGATCAGCGGGTGCAGCACCAGGGCGCAGAGCAGGCCACCCACGGGAATGAAGACCAGGGCGTGGGTGAACTGGCGGTGGTACTCGAGAAACAGCAGGGGATCGCTGCTGGAGCGAATCAGCACATCCAGGTCCGGTGCCATGCCCCCGAGCAGGCCCAGGATGGCCGCCACGACAACCTGTCGCGGCCGGGCGGAGGACTGCGGTACGACGGCGCCGACGACGCCCTGGGTCAAGGGATCCACTGCTGCTCTCCTGTCTCTGACTCTGCCATTATCCGGTTTTTCCCGGCTTTTTGCTCGCTTGTCGGTGGCACTGGTTTACACTGGCGGCCAGTGTCAATGGCACGTCACCAACAGGGAGAGCATTGCCCATGTCTATGCGAATCATCAGCAGTCTGTGCCTCGCCGCGCTCGCGGCGGGCTGTACCGTCAACCCCTACACCGGCAACCAGCAGGCCAGCAAGGCCGCGACCTATGGCGCCGGTGCCGCCGTCGCTTGCGCCCTGGTAGGTTCGATCGAATCCTCCAAGTGGGCCCGCAATGCCGCCCTCGGCTGCGGCCTGGCGGGCGCCGGGGTCGGCGCCTACATGGATGTGCAGGAGGCCAAGCTGCGCCAGCAGCTGGAGGGAACCGGCGTGCGGGTCAGCCGCGAGGGCGACAATATCCGCCTGATCATGCCCGGCAACATCACCTTCGCCACCAACTCGCATACGCTGCGCAGCGAGTTCTACCCGGTGTTGAACTCGGTCGCCGAGGTGGTGACCAAGTATCCCGACACGACGCTGCGGGTCAGCGGACACACCGACAACACCGGGGGACGCGCCCTCAACCAGGAACTCTCGGAACGCCGCGCGGGTAGCGTGGCCGACTACCTGGTCACCCGGCAGGTGGACCGCTCGCGGATGCTGGTGGAAGGCCGCGGCTTCGAGGAGCCGATCGCCGACAACAGCAGCGAAGCCGGACGCGCGCAGAATCGTCGCGTCGAACTGCACATCCTGCCCCGCACCTGAGCCCTGCCCCGGGGCCCCGCTCGCGGGGCCCCGCCTCAATCGATATCAAAGCTGTAATACAGGTCGACCGAGTTCTCCAGCCGGCTAACCACCTCCAGCCACAGGCGCGTCTGCAGGTAGAGGCGCGCAGTCAGCACATTCACCGGCTCGTAGAGCCCCACCCCGTAGGACAGGTAGAGACGCTCGCCAAGGTAGCCGCTGACCGTGGCTGCCGTACTCTCCTCGCTGCCCTGGGTGCCGAATTCGATCTCGCTGACCCCCGGCAGGCGGTTCAGGCCGGATACCAGGGCGCTGCGATTGATCAGGCCGGTCCCCAGGGACAGGGCCAGGGCACTGCCGTCGGTGCCACCGCCCGCGTCGAGGCCCCGGCCGCGCACCAGGTAGGAGAGCGCCTCGGTCTGCGAGGTCACCGGGTCGGTGTAGATCTCCAGCTGGGGCTGCTCCAGGGTGCCGATGACATGCACCCCCGCGCGCAGGTCCTCGGCGCGGATCTCCCGGGAGGCGCGCAGATCCAGCTCCGGATTGCCCGGCAACCCGGAAAAGGCCACCCGGCCGGGTTGCACCGACAGCCGCTGGCCATAGGCTTCCAGTTCGCCGCCCAGCACCTTGAGGTTGCCAAACAGCTGCAGGGGGCTGCCCGGGGACTGCTGCAGGCTGAGGTCGCCCCCGACGCGAACCTCCACGTCCTTGCCCTGCACCAGGAAGCGGTCGCGGATGCGCAGGCGCAGGCGGACATCCCGGTCCAGCCCCTGTGACTCGCGGATGACCTCGCCGCTGTAGTCCACTTCCACCACATCGCTGGACAGATCGACGCCGCCCTCGGGCAGGTGCTCGTAGGCGAGTACGCCCTCGAGCACCTCCACTTCCCCGCGCAGGGTCACCAGCCCCGGGCGCCAGCCCAGGGAGAGGTCGGGGCTGATGGTGGCCTCGGTGTCCGGCGGATAGAGCAGCCGGTTGCCCTCCCCCCGCAGTGTCAGTGACGCCTGCAGTTCGGGCTCCAGGGCAAGCTCCCCCTGCCAGTTCAGGGGGCCTTCGCCGAGGCTGCCCTCCCCGCTGACCCGCGCACTGCGTCCCCGGAAAACCAGTTCGCTGCGCGCCGCGAGAAGGGCCGTCGGATTGCCCTGCAGGCTGAGCCGCCCCTCGCGCCACTGCAGTCGACCATCCAGCTGCGGCGAGGCAAGGCTTCCCCCCAGTTGCAGCTGGCCATCCAGGTGCCCCGCGAGGTCCGACAGGGGCGTGATCAGGGGCTCCCAGGGGGCAAGTTCGAGGGCGTCCAGTTCCAGGCTGCCACGCAGTTCCGCCGCCTCGCCGGGCGTGCGGGTGGCCTGCAGCGAGACCCGCGGGCTGCCGTTCTCCACCAGCTGCGCCGTGACAGCCACCCCCCCATCCCGGAGGGCGATGGTGCCGGCCAGGCGCTGCCAGGACCAGCTGGCGGACTCGCCTTCCGCCAGCCAGTGGGTCAACTGGCCGTTCTCGCTGCCTAGGCGGGCCTCCAGCACCGGGGGCCGATCGGGACGCCAGGACGCGGACAGTGCGCCTTCCAGTGGACCCTCCAGGGTAAGCCGGGTGGGCAGCAGTGGGTCGAGTACCGCGAGCTCGCCGTCCAGCTGCACTCGGCCCTGCCCCTCCGGACCCAGGGTCCAGGCCTCGCTGCAGAGCGACAGGCTGGGCAGATACCAGCAGTGGGCCGCCAGCTCGCCACGGGATTGCGACCAGTCCAGGCTTACCCCGGGATCGGTGCGCAGGGGCCCCAAGGGCGTGTCGAAGGCCAGGGACTGCAGGCGGAACTGCCAGCCGGCGTCCTGTTGACGGGCCTGTAACGACAGTTCCCCCTCGATCACGCCGCGGCTCTCCAGGGCGAGTCGCGGCGCGGTGGCCGGGCCCTCCAGGCGCAGGGACAGGCGCTCCAGCGCAAGTCCGCCCAGTTCGGGCCCCTCGAGCAAGAGCGTGCCGGTCTGCATGCCCTCCCGGTTCAGGGCGAGCTCGGCCTGTAGGCTGGCGGAGGGCAGGCGGTTCCCGGCCCAGGCAAGCCCCTCGGCATCGCCTTCCAGTCGCAGCGTGCCCAGCCCCCCGGAAAGCTCGCCGAGGAGCTGCAGGCGACCGCGGGCCCCGGGCTGCCAGCGGCCCAGCTCGGGCACCTTGAGTGCCAGTGCGGCGGCGCTGTCCTCGCCCTCGGCACCGGCCAGGGCCAGGCTGGCACCGTTGGCCTCCAGCAGCAGGCGTCCCTCGCGGATCCAGGCCTCGCTGTCGACCTCCAGGTCCCCGCGCAGGGTGGCTGGCAGGCCATTGATATTCCCCGCCAGATCGGCATCGCGGATACTCAGTGCCCAGCTGTTCCCGCGCCAGTGACCCGCACTGCGCAGACCGCCCTGAACCTGCCCCTGCAGGTACTGGCTCAGATCCGGCAGCTGCAGGGCTTCACTGTTCAGCTGCAGCTGCCAGGCAATGCCCTCCCCGGCATAGTCCAGTTCTCCCGCCAGCTCGAGCCGGGCGGGGCCCTGCTGCAGGCTCAGCTGCTCGAGCTGCAGTCGTCCCGCGCGGTGCCCCAGGGCAGTCACCAGGGAGAGCCGGGGATAACCGGGCAGTGCCAGCCCCCCCTCGATGCGCGCCGATTGCTCCCCGAGGTCACCCTCGACGCGCAGGGTCAGGGCCTCCGGCAGGCCGGGCGCGGGCAGGTCTTCGGGCCACTCGGGCAGTGCCTGCAGATCGCTGGCGGAGACCGCCTCCACCCGCGCCTCGAGCACAAAGGGCAGCTGGCTTGCCAGGGCATCCAGGCGCAGGCGAGTCTGCACCTGCAGGGGGGTGTCCAGGGCCAGCTCAACCTGGAGCCGGGAGAGTTTGCCGTCGAGGAGCAGGGAGACTTCCCGCTCGCGCAAACTGAGCGGCAGCGGTGCCTCCGCTGCGGCGGTGAGACTGCCGCGCCAGTCGACCGACCAGGGCTCCGCCATGCGCAGCTCGCCCTCGCCGCGGGCGCGCCCGAAGCCCTCGGCATACAGGTCCACGGATTCCAGGGCGAGGGTCGCGCCCTGCCAATAGACGCCGGTCTGCCCCGATAGCCGGAGCCATTCATCGCCCTCCCTGGCGATGCGCAGGGACCCCAGGCGCAGCTGTCGCAGCTCCAGTGGCAGCGGGTTGACCACCGCCGGCAAGGCGACGCTGTCGGCGCTCGCCTCGTCCGGCCCGGGCTCGCCGCGCAGATCGATCGCCACCTGCCCCAGCTCCAGCACCTCGAGGCACAGGGTACTGCGCCACAGGCAGCGGGGATTGACCACACTGCGCCAGTCCCGCAGTTCCACCGCCAGCGCCGGCAGGGTCAATTGCACGCGATCCAGCGCCAGTTCTCCCAGCAGCTGCCCCCCGCGGTAGTCGATCGACACCGGCAGTGACTCGGGCAACCAGGCGATGGCGCTGCGGGTACCGGCGGCGGTGAACAGCACCGCCACCAGCGCGAGCAGTGGCAGGGCCATGAGTATCAGCAGGGCCAGGGCCAGGCGTCTCAAAATTCGGCTCCAATGTTGATGTGCAGACGCCAGCCCGGCTGGTCCTTGCTCAGGCTGCGCGCCACTTCCAGTTTCAGCGCCCCCACGGGGGTCAGATAGTGCAGGCCGGTGCCCAGGGCGTAGTTGAGGTCGAGCTCTCCCTCGTTGAAGGCGTCCCCGACATCGGAGAAGACCGCCAGACGCCAGTCGGGCCGCACCCGGTACTGGTACTCCAGGCTACCCAGGAGCAGGCGGTCACCGCCGAGCACAATATCCCGGGGCTGGCCGTCGCGGGTCATCACCGGGAGCGGGTTGCCGATGGACTGGTAGGCAAAACCGCGCAGGCTCTGGGAGCCGCCGGCGAAGAAGCCGAGCGAGGGGGCCAGGCGATCCCGGTCCTCCTCGTCCAGGTAGACCGCGCCCGCCTCGGCCCGGCTGACCACGCGGTGCCTGTCGCCGAAGGACATCACGTGCACCCAGCGGGCGTGCAGGCGCACCAGGTCGAGGGTGCCGCCCAGGGACTCGGAGGCGCCCTCGAGACTGTAGTACTGACTGAAGCCGCGCTCGGGGTTGACCAGTGGCCCCTCGCGCCATTTGTGGGCCAGGCTGATCCCGGGCAGCAGATAGTCCTCGTTGCCGCGCACGGGGTCGGCATCCCAGCGCTCGTTGAGGAAACGCAGGGACAGGCTGCGCACCCACTCACCGCTGCGCTGCTCCCGGCGCACCGCCAGTTCCTGCTGGCGGCTGTCGAGATCGCCGAACTCGTTTTCCTCGACCCGGGCCCGCAACTGCAGGACATCGTCCAGGGGGTGCGTCAGGGGAATGTTCCAGGTCACCCGGCCGCTGGGGTTCACCGCCGAGTACTCGAGGCGTGTCTCCTGGCTGTGGCCGTAGCGGTTGATCCGCGGGGGGCGCCAGACCATCGAGACCCGTTCCTCGGTGTCGGTGCTGTAGCCGAGGCCCACGTCGATGCTGTGCCGGGGCGCCGGGAACAACTCCAGGCGCAGGGGGATCTCGCCGTCGCTGCGCTCGTCCAGTTCCGGGCGCAGGGTGATACCGGAGAAGTAGCCGGTGCGCTGCAGGCGCGACTGGAAAGTCTGCAGGGCCTCCAGGCTGAAGGGCTCGCCCTGCTCGAAGGGCTGCAGCGCCTGGCGGTGACGCGGTGACAGCAGGTCGGCGGGCTCCTGCTGTATGGCACCGAAACGGTAGCGCGTGCCGCTGGCATAGAGCAGATCGATGTCTGCGCTGCCGCCGGTGGCCTCGACTTCGACCCGGTGTCGCTGCAGGCGCGCGTCGAAGTAGCCGCGGCGCTGGCCGAGGGTCAACAGGGCATTCTTCATCGACTGGTATTCACCGTGGTGGAACACCTCGCCCTCGCTCAGGGGCAGGGTCTCCCGGAAGCGCTGGAAGGCCGGGTCCTCAGCGGCCTCGCCGGTCACCGCCAGGGACAGCTCGCGGATGCGCACCGGCTCACGCGGGTCGATACGCACCGTCAGTTGCCAGGGCTCGCGCTCCCGGTCCAGGCTCAGGTCGATATCCGCGCGATAATAACCGAGGGCCTCCAGGCTGCGGTTGATGCGCTCGCGGGCGCCGGCGACCAGGTTGGCACGGGCGGAGGGGCTTTGCGGCGCCTCCCCCAGCCAGGCCTCGACATTCTCCCGCAGGGCACCGTCGACGCCCTCGACGCGGTACTCCAACAGGGGCTCCTCGGCCCGGGCGCCGCACAGCACCAGGCTGGCGAGCAGACACAGGCCCGCCCGCCACCCCTTACGAGGCAACATGAAGCCCGGCGCTGCCCCAGACATTGAAGCCGGCAATGCGCGGGGTGCGCGGCAGGTAGCCGGTGGCCAGATCCCCGCAGGCAAACCCCGCGTTTGCCAGCAGGCCGGGGATGTCCCGGTTCAGGTGGCAGCCCCCCATGACTCGGTGCCAGAGGGGATCCAGACGCTCCTGCCAGCGGCGCACGCCGGCATCGGGGGCACGGCCGTGTTCGCAGAAGTGCAGCTGCCCCCCGGGACGCAACACCCGGGCCACCTCGCGCAGGGCCTGCGCGGGGTCGGGAATGGTGCACAAGCTGAAGGTGATTACGGCACAGTCGACACTGGCCGCGGGGAGCGGTATCGACTCACCCGACAGGCCGAGGAATTCCACCGGGAAGCTCACGCTGGCCGCCCGCTCCCCGGCCAGCCGCCAGGAGGCTTCGGAGGGATCGACGCCGATCAGTCGCTCAACGCGCCTGCTGTCGTAATACGGCAGGTTGTGGCCGGTGCCGATGCCGACCTCCAGCACCACCCCGCGAGCCAGCGGCACCACCTTCTCTCGCTGCCGCATCATCACCGCGTTGCCACACCCGCAATTGATCAGATGGGGCAGTACCCTGTCCTCATAGAAACCCATGTAACGTCCGACTCCTCGCCAACCGGGATTATAGCCATGCGCCTGCCTGCCGCCTACGCTATAGTCTGGACAGTCGACAGGCGGCGTGCAATCCACGGGAGGATCATGAAACTGCACATCATCACCACCGGCGGCACCATCGACAAGATCTACTTCGACGCCAAAAGCGACTACCAGGTCGGCGAGCCGGTGATTGGCGAACTGCTGCATCGCATGGGGGTCGGCTTTCCCTTTACGGTGGAATCCGCCATGCGCAAGGACAGCCTGGACATGGATGACGGGGACCGCGCGCTGATTCGACGGCTGGCAGAGGCCTGTGACGAGCGCTGCGTACTGATTACCCACGGCACCGATGGCATGGTGGCCACCGCGCGGGCACTCGCCGGCATCGCCGACAAGTGCATCGTCCTCACCGGCGCCCTGCAGCCGGCGGCCTTTGCCGACAGCGACGCCATCTTCAACATCGGCTGCGCCATCGGCGCCGTGCAGAGCCGGCCGCCGGGGGTCTACATCGCCATGAATGGCCTGGTCTTCGAGGGCCACCGGGTAGTCAAGAACCTCGCCGCCAACCGCTTCGAAGCCAGCGGCTGAGGCTGCCCGGTGTTGCTGAACCATCCCCCCGGAGACGGCGACGCCCTGCGGGAGGCCATGCGCCTGCGCTACCGGGCCAGCGAGGCGGCAGTACTGGAGAGCCTTCTGCCCCACGCCACCTTCAGCGCCGCCTGTCGCAGTCGCGCCTGGGCCCGCGCACGGACACTGGTCGAGACGGTGCGCGCCACCCGCCACCAGCAGAGCGGCATCGATGCCCTGTTGCAGGAGTACGCCCTGTCAACCGAAGAGGGTGTGGTGTTGATGTGCCTGGCGGAGGCGCTGCTGCGGGTCCCCGACCCCCATACCACCGACCGCCTGATCCGCGACAAGCTGGCCGCGGGAGACTGGAGTGCGCACCTGGGCAACAGCGACTCCCTCTTCGTCAATGCCTCCGCCTGGGGGCTGCTGCTAAGCGGCCACCTGGTGGACTACAACGACGCCGACAACCCGCGCCGGCTGGGCCTGCTCAAGCGCACTCTCGGCCGGCTGGGCGAGCCGGTGATTCGGGCCGCAGTGCGCCAGGCCATGCAGATCATGGGCGAACAGTTCGTCATGGGCGCCAGCATCGAGGCAGCGCTGTCCCGCGCGCGCGCCAGCGAGGCCCGGGGCTATCGCTACTCCTACGACATGCTCGGGGAAGCGGCGCGCACCGAGGCCGATGCCGCGCGCTACTTCCGCAGTTACCAGTCGGCAATCGCGGCGATTGCCGAGGTATCGGCGGGACGGGGCCCGGTTGACAGCCCGGGCATCTCGGTCAAGCTGTCGGCGCTGCACCCCCGCTACGAGGAGGCCCAGCGGGAGCGGGTCATGGTGGAACTGCTGCCGCGCTTGCGTGAACTGGCGCTGGCCGCGGCGGAAGCGGATATCGGCCTGACCATCGATGCCGAGGAAGCGGCCCGGCTGGAGCTGTCCCTCGACCTGATCAGCGCCCTCTGCCACGACCCCGCCCTAGGGGACTGGCAGGGCCTGGGCCTGGCGGTCCAGGCCTACCAGAAACGCGCCCTGTGGCTGATCGACTGGATTGTGGCGCTGGCCGGCGACAGTGGACGGCGACTGATGGTGCGCCTGGTCAAGGGCGCCTACTGGGACAGCGAGATCAAGCTGGCCCAGGTAGAGGGGCTGGCAGAGTACCTGGTGTTCACCCGCAAGGCCGCGACCGACATTTCCTACCAGGCCTGCGCCGCCCGCCTGCTGGCCGCCCGCGACCGCGTCTACCCCCAGTTCGCCACCCATAACGCCTATACCGTGGCGACGCTGCTGGAACTCGACGAGCGCCGCGAGGGTTTCGAGTTCCAGCGCCTGCACGGCATGGGCGAGTCGCTCTACGCGGCGGTCCTGGCCGATGAGCCGGTAGCCTGCCGCATCTACGCACCGGTGGGCGTTCACGCGGACCTGCTCGCCTACCTGGTGCGGCGGCTGCTGGAAAACGGGGCCAACACTTCCTTCGTCAACCATATCTACGACGACAATGTGCCGGTCGAGCGACTGCTCGAGGACCCGGTGGATCTTGCCCGGGACTGGCAGCAGGCGCGCCACCCACAGATTCCCCTGCCCCCCGCGCTCTACGGCCCTGCGCGGCCCAATGCCCGCGGCCTGGACCTCACGGACCCCCTGGAACAGCGCCGCCTGCAGCACGCGCTGATGGCAGCCGATGCCGCACTGCCCCTGCACTACGCGGGCCCGGGACGCGCCTGCGTCGCCCGCGACCCGGCCACCGGCGCCGTCATCGGGCAGTTTTCCCTCGCCGATGCCGCGGCGGCGGAGGATGCCCTGGCCCGTGCGACTGCCGCGCTCCCCGCCTGGTCCGCTGCACCGGCGACGGAACGCGCCGCCTGCCTGCGGCGCCTTGCCTCGCGCCTGGAGGACGCGGCACCGGCACTGATGACCCTGTGCTGCCGGGAGGCGGGCAAGACCCTGCCGGACGCCCTGGCGGAGGTGCGCGAAGCGGTGGACTTTCTGCGCTATTACGCCCTGCAGGCGGAAGCCCTCGACGGGGAAAAGCCCCGTGGCGAAGCCCTCGGGGTCGTACTCTGTATCAGCCCCTGGAACTTCCCCCTGGCCATCTTCCTCGGCCAGCTGAGCGCCGCGGTGGTGATGGGCAACACGGTGATTGCCAAGCCGGCGGAACAGACCAGCCTGATCGCACTGCGCACCGGCGAGCTGCTGCGCGCGTCCGGCTTCCCCCAGGGCGTGGTCAACCTGCTGCCCGGTGAGGGGCGCAGCGTCGGTGAACAGCTGCTCCCGGACCCGCGCATCCGAGCTGTGCTGTTCACCGGCTCCACCGCCACCGCGCACTGGATCCACCGGAGGCTGGCGACGCGCCCCGATGCGCCGGTGCTGCTGATTGCCGAGACCGGCGGCCAGAACTGCATGATCGTGGACTCCACGGCATTGCCCGAGCAGGTGGTACGGGATGTCCTGGCGTCCGGTTTCCAGAGCGCCGGACAGCGCTGCTCGGCACTGCGGGTACTCTACCTGCAGGAGGATGTCGCCGACCGCATCATCCACATGCTGGTAGGCGCCATGCGCGAGCTGCGACTGGACTCCCCCGCCTGGCTGAGCAGTGACCTGGGGCCGGTGATCGACCGCGCCGCCCACGAGCGCCTGTGGGAGCATGTGCACTATCTGGACGCCACGGCGCGATTGCTCTACGCCTGTGAAGCGGACCCCGCCGCGGGGCCGCTGGGCTTTCCCCCGCGGCTCTACGAGATTCCGCGGCTGTCACTGCTGCAGGGGGAAGTGTTCGGGCCCATCGTTCACGTCATCCGCTATCGCGCGGAAAACCTGGATGCGGTACTGGCGGACATCAACAGCAGCGGCTTCGGCCTCACCTTTGGCATGCACAGCCGCATCGAGCGCAGCTGTCAGCGCGCCGCCGCCCGCGTGGCCGCCGGCAACATCTATGTCAATCGCAACATGATCGGGGCGATTGTCGGCGTACAGCCCTTTGGCGGTCGCGGCCTGTCCGGGACCGGTCCCAAGGCCGGCGGCCCCAACTACCTGCGGCGACTGCGGCGGGCGCCGGCGCCGACCGCAGTAGCGGGCAGCGCTGCGCTGCCTGCCAGCGGCGAGCGTGAAAGTCTGTTCGAAGCGGTCTCCCGGTCCGCCGCCGCGACCTGGTCGGGGCGTCTCCTGGAGGAGCGCCTTCTCTGCCTGCGGCGACTGGTGGCAATCCTGGCCGGGCAATCCCCCTCACGCACCGGGGTAGCGGAAGCGGCTGGCCCTGGTCCCCTCGATCTGCAGGGTGACCGGTCCCTGGAGCGGATGCTCCGCCTGCTGCGCCGGGCCCGGGAGCAGCTGTCCGCTCCACTGACCCTGCCCGGCCCCACCGGTGAGTCGAATATCCTGCGTTACGAGCCCCGCGGTCTGCTGCTGTTGGTGGCGGACACGCCGGATCCCGGGGGCGAGGCGCTGCTGGCCCTGGTCAGTTGCCTGGCGGGGGCCAATTCGGTACTGCTGGTGACGGATGACGCGCAGCGCCCGCTCTGGCAGCAGCGCCTGGACGCGGCCAGCGAGGCGGGGCTGCCCGCGGCTGCGGCCCAGCGCTTGCCCCTGGCGGCGCTGGGCGACAGCCTCCTGTTGCCGGACCTGGCCGGCGTGTGGATTGCCGCGGACAGTCCCCGCCGGGCCGCGGTGGCGTCCCGATTGGCCGAGCGACAGCTGGGGGGTGCCGCAGAGGCCGGCGCGGGCGGCCCCGGGCACCCGACGCCACTGCTGCCCCTGTTCTGTGGCCTACTGGCGGAGGATCTGCTGACCCTGAGCCTGCATGAGAAGGCGGTCAGCATGGATACCACCGCCGCCGGCGGCAATGCCTCCCTGATGACCCTGACCGAGCGCTAATCCGAGACGGAGCGGCCATTCTCCCGGCCACTCGCGCCCGCCTCTTCCGCATCCTCTTCGCCTTCCACGGCAGCCGCGCGCGGGGGCAGGATCAGCGAGGCCGGGCGCTCCCGCACGGCCCGCCACAGGGCACGCACCAGTGCCGGGAAGCGGCTGATGCGGGTGTCCCGGGAGCGCAGGGCCACCGCCAGGGCGAGGGAAAAACTCACCCACAGGTTGATGGCGGCAATCAGCAGAACGAAGGTGCAACCCAGCAACCAGCCCCCGGTTCCCGGCCAGACTGTGCCGGCGCTCATGCCGAGCTCGGCGGAGGAGAAGGCCACGTGGCGGATATCCAGGGGCAGCCCGAGCCAATCGCCCAGGTAGGCGGTGCTGCCGAGCAGGCAGCCAAAGACGAAATTGCTGGCCAGGGCGCCGTAGTTCTCGGCCAGGTAGTGGGCCACCCGCTTGCGCAGGCCGACCGGCAGCCAGGGGCGCAGCAGGGGGTGGTGCTGCAGGCGCGACTCCAGTTCCACCCGGGCACTGCGGTTGTCGACATAGCCCGCCACCAGTCCGGAGACAAACAGCCACAGGCCGGCGATGGCCGCGTGCACCAGCGCCAGGCTCTGCCAGGGCTGCAGGCGGTACCAGAGATAGGCCGGCTCCTCGCCCTGGAGCAGGTTCCCACCCTGCCAGGCGGGCCAGTACCAGGCGGCCAGCCCGGCCAACCCCATGGCCACCAGCACGTTGCCGGCAATGGCGATGAACTGCGAGCGCGACACCTGCAGCAAGAGCTCTGCCAGGCGCGATTCCCGGGCCCGGCCATACTCGCCCTGCTCCACCGCATTGGCGAAGCTCGCCGCGGTCATCGCCGGCTGCTTGGTGGCCACGGTGCCGCCGATCACGTGGATCAGCATGAAGCCAAGGCCGTAGTTGAGACAGACCAGCAGGGCTTCCAGCTCGGCCCCCAGGCCCTGGCGCAGGATCTGGATCTTGAGCAGGGCCATAGCGGCGATGATCACCCCGCCCAGCGCGGCCGAGGCGAACATGCGGCCGTATTCCGCCCAGGTCTCGGTAATGTAGTGCTCGCCGTGGTGGCTGGCGTTGTGGGTCACGCTGCGCGCCAGCAGGCGGCTGTTCTGGCGCCACAGGGCACCCAGGCTGTTGCGCTCGCCGGTGGCCCGGACCAGGGTTTTCAACAGGCGCGCCGCACTCTCGGTGCGCTGGCCCGGCTCCGTGTAGCCACAGATGTCGAGCAGCAGCTCGATGCGTGCCAGGGTCTGGTCCAGGCGCTCCAGCAGGTGGGTCAGGGCCACGCTGGAACCCTTGACCACCATGCGCTTGCGCAGGCGCGCCAGGCCTTCGCGGCATTGCCCGAGCAACACCCGGGCGTGGTCATCGTCGAGGCGATCGCCCTCCTCCTGCAGCCACTGCTCGTGGGCGCGCAGGATGCCGGCGAGCTCGCGCTGCTGGGCCACGAAGGCCGAATCCCGGGTCACCACCCGGGCATCCAGACGGAGGATTTCCGGTTCCAGCTCCTCGGCGGCGACCCAGATCGAGAGCATCTCCACGGCATACAGCAGGTCGCCGTGCAGTTTGCGGCGCAGGCTCGGCCACTGATCGGGATCGCTCACCCAGAGGCAGGAGAGGAAATGCACCCAGGATTCGTCGGGAATGGCGCTGACCCAGGCAGTATCTGACTGGTGGTCGAAGAGCCGCGCCAGAACGTCCCGGATGTTGTCCATGGCCAGGGGCGCGGGGTTGAGGCGCTCATAGAGCCGGTCGGCGAACTCGCGACGGAAGCCGCGGCGCGACAGGATGCCGAGGGAGGTGAGCGCCTGGAACGGGGTGGCTTCCAGCAGCCAGTCCTGCAGGCACTTGGCCAGGCGAGCATGGCAGGCCGGGTTCGACTCCAGGGCCTGCTGCAGCTCGATCATGCGGGCAATCACCCGCGCCGACTGCTCGCCCGCCGGGCGCAGCCAGTCGACCACCTCGACCAGCAGCGGCACCGCCTCCAGCGGCTGCTCCTCGTCGGCCAGGCGCTGCAGCAGGTCCTCGGGGCCGGTCATCGACCCGCCCGCTGGCTGGTCGCAGGGCGTGGGGGCATCAAGGCAGGATCTCGATAGGCGTTCCCAGTGGCACCGCCTGCCAGATCTCGTCCATGGCCTCGTTGCTCACGGCAATGCAGCCGTTGGTCCAGTTGAACAGCTGGGCGGTTTCCGCCTCCCATTCGGCGTCCGCCGGCTGGCCGTGAATCATGATATTGCCACCGGGGTCCACGCCCAGCTCACGGGCCCGGGCGCGATCCTCCCGGTTGGGGTAGGAAATGCGTATCGACTTGTAATAGCGGCTGTCGGCATTCTTGAAATCCAGGGTGTAGCGTCCTTCCGGGGTACGCTCGTCCCCCTCGCGTTCCTTGTGGCCCCAGGGCACCGGCCCAAAGGCGACGGTGTAGGTGCGAAGGGCCTCGCCGCCCCGCTTGAGGTAGAGCTTGCGTTCGGACTTGATCACCACCACCTGGTCCACCAGGGGCAGCAGTGTGGGGCTGAAATCGGCTCTCGGCAGGGCAAAGGCCACGCAGGAGGCCGCCAGGGAGAGAAAAAATACACAAAGTCGCTGTAACTGCATAGACGCCAGTAGTCGGAACCCCGGGAGAGTGGTAGTTTATTCCAGTCCTGTGTGCCCGGCCAAGCCGGGGCAGCGGGATGGTTTGCCAACCAGATTCACCACGCAAGTGGTCACACTGTCACGACAGGATCGTACGAACAAGGAGTTTCACCATGAAGTCAACGCTGATCAAAGCCGCTTCCATTGCCGCATTCACCGTGCTGGCCACTGGCTGCGCCAGCACGTCCTCTGTGGACGAAGTCCGCGCCATTGCCGAGGCTGCTCAGCGTTCTGCTGACGAAGCCAAGCAGTCCGCTGCCAGCGCCGAGCGCACCGCCGCCGACGCCAAGCGCACTGCCGAAGAAGCCAAGCGCGCTGCCGACGAGGCCAACACCAAGATCGACCGCGCGTTCAAGCAATCCATGCAGAAGTAATCGGTGTCACGCCGCGGGCCCTAGTGGCCCGCGGTTTTTTGCTCGGCGTGCCGAGTGGCACCCTCGCCCGCCATTGACCACACCGACCCCACCGGAACCGGCAGCCCGCTGGATTTCCGCAAAGCTTCCTCTGCCTGCTCCCAGGAAATACTCACATTCTCGCGGCCACTGACGGCCCCCATCAGCGCTTCCCGCAGCTGCGCGACGCGAGCTTCCCAGTCCGTCTCGCCACCTTCCAGGGGCTTGTGGGATTCCACGTAGAGCACCCCGTCCGACCAGCCGGCCTTCACCGGTTGATTGACAATGCTCACCTGGCTGCCCACCGGGACTCGCCCGAAAATGGATTCGATGTCTTCGGGGTACATGCGCACACAGCCGTTGGTCACCTGCATGCCCAGGCCCAGGGGATTGTTGGTGCCGTGGATCAGATAGGCCGGCAGCCCGAGGTAGATGGCGTGACGGCCGAGGGGATTGGCGGGGCCGGGGGGAACGACCTTGGACAGACTATGCCCCCGGGCCGCGTGATCACGCCGAATCGACTCCGGCGGGTACCAGGTCGGATCCTTGGCCTTGCGCGTCACCCGGGTGGTCGCCTGGGGTGTCTCCCGGCCATCACGGCCGATACTCACCGAATACACACCGACATGGTCGGGGCGCTCGGGGTTGTTCTCGTAGTGGTACAGGCGCAGCTCGGCGATATTGACCACGATACCCTCGCGGGGCGCGTCCGGCAGCAGATGCCGGGTGGGTAGCACCACCGGCGTACCCTCCCCGGGCAGCCAGGCATCCACCTCGGGATTGGCCGCGCGCAGGGCTTCGTAGCCCGTGCGGTACTTGCGCGCGAGGGCCACCAGGGTGTCCTCTTCGCGGGTCACCGTCTCCGCCAGCTCGCCGACCAGCGCTTCATTCGGCGCCGGCAGGGGGTAGATGCCGCTGGCGGCAAACAATGGGCCCGCCACGAGGGCGGAAAAAAGGAACAGGAAATAGCGTTTCATGACAGTCCGTGCGCGGGGTGTTGGAAGGTGCCCATGATACTCTGTGACCGGGACCGGGCAACGCGGTCGCCCGCCTCAGGAAGCGGTATTAGTACCGAGTCCGGCGAGCCGGGCCGCCGGGCAGTTGAGATAATCGGATGCCGCCAGCCAGTCGGGGTCGGGATACCAGGAGAATAAAAACTGTCCATCCTTGAGCGAGTCAACCACCTGATCGGCGACCTGCCGGGGCACCGCGGGACAGCCCAGGGAGCGGCCGATGCGCCCCTGGCGGTCAATCCAGTCGGGGGCGACGTAATCGGCTCCGTGAATCACGATGGCCCGCTGCCGGGCGGCGTCGTTGATGCCCGGCTCCAGGCCGTCCATGCGCAGGGAGTAGCCATGCTTGCCAACGTAGCTCTCCGCCGTGCGGAAGAGGCCGATACTGGATTGGTGACTACCCTCGACATTGGAGAACCGGGTGGCGCGATTGCCCCCCGAGCCCTGCCCGTGGGCCACCAGCTCCCGCAGCAGCAGACGCTGCTCCGCGAGGTCGAAAATCCACAGGCGGGGTTGGCTGGAGGGCAGGGAAAAATCGATCACAGCCAGGGTTCTCGCCGGCTCCAGACCTCCTGCCTCGGCGCAGCGGACCGCAGCCAGGGCGCGCTTGAGCACCGGACCGGAGAGCCCCGGCGCCTCCAGCGCGAGGGCTCGGGCGAGGCGCAGGTCGACAGCTCCTGCTGGCTGCGCCAGGAAGGCCAGAAACAACAACACGATCGAGGCGCGCCACAGGGGGCCCGGCAAGGCTTGGTACATGGTCTGTCCCGAGGGGTTTGTCGCAGTGTAACCCAGCCCCGGGGGGCTGGCCAAGCCCGCCCCGGCGCAGGTCTGCTATGCCTGCTGGTGCTGTGTCTCCTGGTCGGGCCGGTGCTGCCTGTCGGCGCCACGCCGCCGCTGCGCGATGCCCTGCTGCAAGAGCCCGCCGGGCCTGAGCAGGTCGGCGCCGACCGCGGTGTGCGTTACCTCCCGCCGGCGCTACTGCGCGATTTCTATGCGCAGCGCGACTGGCAGCCGCTCTGGGACAGTGCCGAGCGCCGCAGGGCCCTCGCCGAGGCCCTGGCGTCGCTGGCGGACGACGGGCTGGATCCCCGGGATTACCCCCTGCCGACAGCGTCCGAGTCCGGCAGCTGTGCGGAGCTGCGCCTGAGCCACAGCTGGGCGCTGGCGGTGTGGCACCTGCTGCGCGGCCGCCTGGTGCGCAATGCCCACGAGCCCCTGTGGCAGGCCCCGCAAACCCGGCCCAGCACAGACGCCGGCGTCCAACTGCTGGCCCTGCTGGCTGCCCACAGCAGCCAGCCCGCAGCGGCCGTGGCGGCCGCGAGACCGGCGCTGCCCGCCTACAGCGCCCTGCGGGACACCCTGGCACGGCTGCCCGCGCATCCCGAGGGCTGGACGGCCCTGCCCCCGGGTAAGCTGCTGCATCCCGGCGACCTCGACCCGAGGGTCACCGCCCTGCGGCAACAGCTCTACCACTACGGCGATCTCGCAACCGACGGCACGCCCCCCGACAGCATGCGCTACGACGCCGCCCTGGTCGCGGCACTGCGTCGTTTTCAATACCGCCACGGCCTGGCCGCCGACGGCGTTCTCGGCCCCCGCACCCTCGCGGCCCTCAACCAGTCACCGCAGACCCGCCGGGAACGCCTCGCGGTCAACCTGGAGCGCTGGCGCTGGCGGCGCGCGGAGCCCTTCCCCGACGGAGTTCTGGTCGACATTGCCGGGGCGCGCATTGAGCTCCGACAGGGTGGGCGCCCCCGCTGGCGGGCGCGCACCCAGGTGGGCACGCCCCAGCGCCCCACACCGCTCCTGCGTTCGGCAGTCAAGCGGCTGACGGTCAACCCGTCCTGGGTCGTCCCCCCAACCATCCTGCGCCGCGACACGCTGCCGGCCCTGCGCGCGGATCCGGGCTACCTGAGCGCCCATGCCATGGAGGTGCTGGACCTGTCCGGCCGTGTGCTCGACCTGGCCACGGTCGACTGGGCGCGACCCGGCGGCATCATGCTGCGGCAGCGCCCGGGTCCGAGCAACCCCCTGGGGCGGGTCGCCCTGCGCTTTCCGAATCCCTTCAGTGTCTACCTCCACGACACCCCGAACCAGCAACTGTTCAGCGGTGCCCACCGCAGCCACAGCTCCGGTTGCGTGCGCGTGGAGGATGCCCTGACCCTGGCGCACCACCTGGTCGAGACAGGACAGGGGGAAGCCAACAGCCTGCACAGCGCCCTGGAGAGCACGCGGACTCGGGAGCTGCAACTTTCCCGGGAGGTGCCGATTCTGCTGGATTACTGGACCGCGGATGTGGATGATGACGGGCGTGTGATCCTGCGCCCGGATCTCTACGGGCGCGACCCGGCCCTGGCCGCCGCCCTGAGCAGGCCACTGCCGGTGTCGCCGCTGCCGGGCTGCCGGACACCGCTGGACTAAGACAGACAAGGAAGCCCCATGCAGCTGAACCCCGACTTCTCCCCCGAGCAGCGCCAGAGCCTCGAGTCTCTGGTCGACAGCCTGCGGGAAACCCTGCGCCTGAGCGTCAGCCTGAACAGCGACCCCGCCACCCTGGAGCAGCTGAACACGCAGCTGCGGGCCTTGAATGAGGCCCTGCGCCCCCACGCCGGCCGGCGCGCGCTGGAGCACTTCAATGCCAGCCCTGGCGAGGACCTCGCGGCAATCCTGCCCTGCTCGCCGGTGACCGGGCGCTATCACCCCATGGCGCCACCGTTTCAGATACGCCGGGAGGCGCAACAGGTGGTTGGGGAGGTGACCCTGAACGAGGTCTACGAAGGTCCCCAGGGGCATGTACACGGCGCCTGGGTGGCTGCCATCTATGACCAGCTGCTGGCCATGGCCTGCGTCAGCAACGGCACCGCCGGTCCCACCGCGAACCTGTCGGTCGACTACCTGAAGCCCACCCCGCTAAACCGGCCACTGCGCTTTGAGGCCAGCGTCGACAGCGCCGATGAACGCAAGATCTTCGCCAGTGGTCGCTGTTATAGTGATGGCGAGCTGGTGAGTCGCTGCGAGGGGCTGTTTATCCGCTTTATTCCCCGACAGTAGATCGCATCGGGACCACAGGGCAGCCTGCAGCTTCTGGCGGCTCCACGACGACAGCCCCACTTTGCTTACAGGACTATAGCCATGCAAATCGTGATCGTAGGCGGTGGCGCCGGTGGACTGGAACTGGCAACCCGGCTGGGAAGGAAACTGGGCCGCAAGCACAAGGCGGAGGTGGTGCTGATCGATCGCAACCACACCCACGTGTGGAAACCCCTGCTGCACGAGGTGGCCTCGGGCTCCCTCGACGCCGACCTCGACGCGGTGACCTACCGCGCCCACGGTCACAAGCACGGTTTCGAGTTTGAGCTGGGCACCCTCTGCGGCATCGATCGCGGGCGCAAGGTGGTGCAGCTGGCCGCGCTGCTGGACGATGATGGTCGGGAAATCCTGCCGGCGCGGGAGCGTCCCTACGACACGCTGGTGCTGGCGATCGGCTCGGTGTCCAACGATTTCAATGTTGCCGGTGTCAGCGAGCACTGTATTTTCCTGGACTCCCCGGCCCAGGCCCATCGCTTCCACCGGCGCCTGGTAGACGGCTTCATCCGCCTCAATCAGGCCCTGAAGAGCGGCGACAGGGACAGCAAGCTGCGCGTCGCCATCATCGGCGGCGGCGCCACCGGGGTTGAACTTTCCGCGGAGCTGTACAAGGCACGGGAGTGGTTTTCGACCTACGGCCTGACTGCCATCACGCCCCAGCACCTCGAGGTGACCCTGGTCGAAGCCGGGCCGCGACTGCTGCCGGCCTTGAGCGAGCGCATTTCCAGCGGCGCCCGGGAAGAACTGGAGAAACTCGGCGTGCGGGTGATGGTCCACACCGCGGTGGTCTCGGCGAGTCCCCAGGGACTGCAGACCCGGGACGGCAACGCGATTCCCGCCGATCTGATGGTCTGGGCCGCCGGGGTCAAGGCCCCCGACTTCCTGCGGGCCATCGATGGCCTGGAGAGCAACCGCGCCAACCAGCTGCTGGTGGAACCCACCCTGCAGCTCAAGGGCGACGCTGCCATTTACGCCATCGGCGACTGCGCCGGCTGCCCGCTGACAAGGCCGGACGGCAGCGAGGGCTGGGTGCCGCCGCGCGCCCAGTCCGCGCACCAGATGGCCAGCGCCGTGGCGCAGAATATCCTCGCCGCCAGTCGCGGCAAGCCCCTCCAGCCCTTCCGCTACAAGGACCTGGGCTCGCTGGTGTCATTGAGCGAATACACGGCCTTCGGCCGACTGATGGGTGGCCTGGCGCGGGGCGGCATCAGCCTGGAGGGCAAGATCGCCCGGCTCGCCTATGTCTCCCTCTACCGGATGCACCTGGCGGCGATTCACGGCTGGCCGCGGGCCCTGTTGCTGGCGCTGACCGAGAAGATCAATCACTTTGTGCGACCGCGCTTCAAGTTGCATTGATAGCGGCAGCCACCCCGACGACAAACACCGCCCCCGCCTGCGCGGGGCTCGATCGAGCCCCTCCAGGCATTTCCCGGCGCTAGTTGAACACCTCGCCGGCAGCGGCCTTGTCCCGGGCAATCGCCGGCGGCGCAAAACGTTCGCCGTAGGCCGCCGCCAGCGCCTCGCAGCGTTTGACGAAGCGCTCGACGCCGTAGGTATTGACGAACTGGATCAGGCCGCCGGTCCAGGTGGGGGCACCGATGCCCATGATCGAGCCGATGTTGCCGTCGTCCACGCTGCGCAGCACGCCGCTTTCCAGGCAGCGCAGAGCCTCGATCACCTGGCGGAACAGCAGGCGCTCGCGCAGGTCCTGCTCGTCGACGTCCAGGCCCGGCTGGTAGTAGAGCTCGAACAGGCGCGGCCAGATGTGCTTGCTGCCGTCTTCGGCGTATTCGTAGAAACCGCCACCGTGGTGGCGACCGCCGCGGCCGAATTCCTCGACCATGCGCGTCACCACCTCGCGGGTCAGGCGGTTGTCGCTGAACTGGTCCAGCACACCCATTTCTCGCCAGGTCTCCTCCGCCTTGTGGGTCAGCTCCAGGCTGACCTCGTCGTAGACCGCCAGGGGCCCCACCGGCATGCCCACGGCCTTGCCCGCGGACTCGATCTGCACTGGATGCACCCCCTCCCGGAGCATGCGCACGCCTTCATCCAGGTAGGTGCCGAAAGTCCGTGAGGTGAAGAAACCCAGGGAGTCGTTGACCACGATCGGTGTCTTGCGGATCTGGCGGGCAAAGTCATAGGCCCGCGCCAGGGTGGCCTCGCTGGTCTGCTCGCCGCAGATGATTTCCACCAGGGGCATCTTGTCCACCGGCGAGAAGAAGTGAATACCGATGAAGTTGGCCGGCCGTGCGCTGGCTTCCGCCAGGCGGCTGATCGGCAGGCTCGAGGTATTCGAGCCCCAGACGGCGTTGTCGCCCAGGAGCGGTTCCAGCTCGCGGGTGAGAGCCTGCTTCAGCTCCAGGTTCTCGAACACCGCCTCGACCACCAGCTCGCAGTCGGCCAGGCCCTCGGTACCCGCCGTGGGGTGGATACGTGCCAGCACCGCCTCGCGTTGCTCGGCACTCATGCGGCCCTTGTCGACCCGTTTATCCAGCAGGCGCTGGCTGTAGGCCTTGCCCTTCTCCGCGGCTTCCTGGCTGACATCCTTGAGCACCACCTCGACGCCCGCCATCGCCGCGGCGTACGCGATGCCCTGCCCCATCATGCCCGCGCCGAGCACAGCGATTTTTTCCACGCGGCTTTTCGGCGGATCCTGGGGCCGGCTGCCGCCGCGATTGAGGCGATTCATGGCGAAGAAGAAGGTCGAGATCATGTTCTTGGCCTCGGGCGTGACCACCAGCCGGGTCAGCCCGCGGGCCTCCACCCGCAGGGCGGTGTCGAGGTCGAGGCGCGCCGCCTCCACTGCGCAGTCCAGGATGGCCTCGGGTGCCGGCAGCAGGCCCCGAGTTTTCTTGAACAGCATCGGCGCGGACAGGGTGATCAGCTGGGCGATATGCGGGCTCTTCACGTCACCCCCCGGCAGGCGGTAGCCCTTGCGGTCCCAGGGCTGGATCGCGGCATCGCTGTTGCCCGCCTGGCCGCGGATCCAATCCTTGGCTGCCGGCACCAGCTGTTCGGGGCCCTCCACCAGGGCATCCACCAGCCCCGCCTCCAGGGCCCTGGCGGGGTCGATGCGGGTGCCCTCCAGCAGGTAGGGCAGCGCCTTTTCCAGACCCAGCAGCTTGACCATGCGCACCACGCCGCCGCCCCCGGGCAGCAGTCCCAGGGTCACCTCGGGCAGGCCCAGCTGTACCCCGCGGTCGGCCCAGGCAATGCGGTGGTTGCAGGCCAGGCAGAGCTCGAAGCCGCCACCCAGGGCGGCACCGTTGATGGCCGCCACCACCGGCACCGGCAGTTTCTCCAGCCGCCGCAGGTCGCCCTTGATACTCAGGTTCTGGGCCATGAAGGCGTCCTGGTCTTGCGGCTGGACCGCCAGCAGGTCGTGCAGGTCACCGCCGGCAAAGAACACCTTCTTGGCCGAGGCGATGACCACCCCGGTGAGCCCCGTCTCCTGCTCCAGGCGGTCGACGGTTTCCTGCATGGCGGCGCGGTACTCTTCGTTCATGGCGTTGACCGGACCGCTCATGTCCATGGTCACGGTGACGATGCCGTCGGCGTCTTTCTCGTACTTGAATACGCTCATCTCTGTCGCTTCCTCTTGTCTGCAGCCGCGGACGCTTACACGCGCTCGATAATGGTGGAAATGCCCATGCCGCCGCCGACGCACAGGGACAGCATGCCCCGGCGCAGCTGGCGGCGCTCCAGTTCATCCAGGACGATGCTCACCAGCATGCCGCCGGTGGCACCCAGGGGGTGACCCATGGCAATCGCCCCGCCGTTGACGTTGGTCACCGCGTGGTCGATGTCCAGGTCGCGCATGTAGCGCAGGGCCACCGAAGCGAAGGCCTCGTTGATTTCCCACAGGTCGATGTCCGCTGGCGTGAGCCCCGCCTTCTGCAGGCACTTTTTCGCCGCCGGCCCCGGGCCGGTGAGCATGATCACCGGGTCGGTCGACAGCACCGCGGTGGCCACGATGCGCCCGCGCGGTGTCAGCCCCAGGTCCTTGCCGGCTTTTTCACTGCCGATCAGCACCGCGCTGCTGCCGTCGACGATCCCCGAGGAGTTGCCCGGCGTGTGCACATGATTGATGCGCTCGAGGGTGGTGTATTTCGCCAGGATGACGTCGTCGAAGCCCAGCTGTCCGGGCATGACAAAGGAGGGTTTCAGGCCCGCCAGACCCTCCAGGGTGGTGTTCGGCTTGATGAAGTCGTCCCGCTCGAGAATGCTCAGGCCGTTGGCGTCGCGCACCGGCACCACCGAGCGGTCAAAGTAGCCATTGTCCCGGGCGTGGGCCGCGCGGCGCTGGGACTCGAGGGCAAAGGCATCGACGTCCTCGCGACTCCAGCCCTCCAGGGTGGCAATGGTATCGGCACCGATCCCCTGGGGCACGAAACCGCTCTTCAGGCTGAAGCCGGCGTCGCCGCCCATGGGGCCGCCGCTGGAGCCCATCGGCACCCGGGACATGCACTCGATACCACCGGCGACCACCAGATCCTCCCAGCCGGAGGCAATCTTCTGGGCCGCGATATTGACCGCCTCGAGGCCGGAGGCACAGAAGCGGTCGAGCTGGACGCCGGCCACGGACTCGTCCCAGTCCGCGTTCTGCACGATCATCTTGGCGATGTCGCCGCCCTGCTCGCCCACCGGGCTGACACAACCGAAGACCACATCGTCGACATAGGCGGTGTCCAGCTGGTGGCGCTCCTGCAGGGCGCGCAGCAGGCCGGCGCCGAGGTCGACAGGCTTGACCTCGTGCAGGCTGCCATCGGCCTTGCCCTTGCTGCGCGGCGTGCGCAGGGCGTCGTAGATGTAGGCGGTATTGGTCATGGGGCTCCCCTGATTGACAGAGACGCTGCCGACAGCGTCGGTTGGCAATGATGGGGAGAGTCTGTGCCCGGGGGCAGGCAGTGACAATGATGCCAGCCGCTAAAAAAATTGACCGGAAATGACAGGCGCCCGCGGCGCCGGGGCAGCGGCGTTCCGGGCGCGGGGTTCGGGGCGCTGCCTGCGCCCCGGCCAAGGCAGTGCTCGCCTAGGCGAGTACCTCCTCGAGAAAATTGCGCAGGCTCTGCCAGGAGCGGCGGTCGGCGGCGGCGTCGTAGAGGGCCCCGAAATCGCGATCATTGGCGTTCGGGTTGGTGAAGGCATGCAGGGTTTTGCCATAGGCGTGAATCTGCCAGTCGGCACCCGCCTCGCTCAGCTCCGCGGCCAGGGCCAGCACCGTGTCCGGCTGCGCCATCGGGTCGTCGTAGCCATGCAGGCAGAGTACTTTCGCCGTGATCGGCGTGCCCGCGGTGTTGCCCGGGGGATTGAACAGGCCGTGGAAGCTGACCACGCCGCGCACATCGGCACCGCTGCGGGCCAGGTCCAGCACCGTCAGTCCGCCAAAGCAATAGCCGATGGCCGCGCAGCGTCCGGCATCGACTTCCGGCTGCTCGCGCATGACCTCGACCGCCCTGCCGATCAGCGCCTGCAGACCGGCGCGGTTTTCCAGGTGAGGCGCAATCAGGGCGCGGCATTCCTCTGCGCCCTCGCCGCGCACGCCGCTACCGAAGAGGTCGGCGGCGAAGGCGACATAGCCCAGTTCAGCCAGAGCCTGGGCCCGGCCCGCCTCAAAATCGCCGCGGCCGGCCCAGGTGTGGGCAATGGCCACGCCGGGACGCGCGCCCCGGTGGCTGTCGTCCCAGACCAGCAGCCCCTGGTAGCTGCGGCCCTCGTGCGTGTAGTCAACTTTTCGGGTCTGAAGGGTCATGCTTTCTCCTTGCTCGTCGGGATTGCTGAATCGGCTGCCGGGGCCACCACCCGCAGCGCCGGCGCGTTGTGCCCCTGCTGCACCAGGCCGTGGATTTCCACCCCGCGTCGACTGTGCTGCAATGCGTGCAGAAAACCGAGAATTTCCCGGGTAATTCGCTGCCCGGGCACCAACACCGGGATGCCCGGAGGATAGGGAACGATCTGGTCGGCGGCAATGGCCTGCTCCAGCGCGGGGTTCGGGCCCTGGCGGGCGTCGCCCAGGGGCAACAGACTGCTGGCACCGAAGTAGGCCTCCCGCGGCGGCATCACGACGGCACTGAGGGGCGGCAGTGGCGGCGGGCCCTCCTCTGCCCGGGGGCGTCCTGCCGGGCCGGGCGCGTCCGCTGCCAGGCGACCAAAAGCCTGCAGCAGACGCAGCAGTTTGCTTTCGGTGGTGCCCGGGGTGACCAGCAGGCTGAGGGTGTTGTGGGTCGTTTTTTCCACCTGGATGCCCGCCTCGTTGAACAGCCGCAGCTGGATCTCGCGGGCGCCCAGGCCGGAGCCGGAGACATCCACACTGACCTTGCAGGGATCCAGGCGAATGCCGTCGTCGAGGATTTCCGCGGGCAGCATGTCACCCAGCTCAAGTACCCGGAACACGCCGCTACGCTGGATACCCTCGCGCAGCCGACGCGCCAGATCAAAGGCGCGCTGCAGCAGGCTGAATCCCTCCAGGCTCATCTGCTTGCGGGCGACGTCGAGGCTGGCAATCATGGCGTACTGGGGGCTGGTGGACATGTGCATGTTGAGGTTTTCCCGGAAGCGGTGCTCGTCGAAATCCGGGTCGCCCACGTGGATCATGCTGGCCTGGGAGAAGGCCGAGAGCATCTTGTGGGTGCTCTGGCTGACATAGTCGGCGCCGCACTCCAGCGCGGTCGGCCTGAGTTCCGGGTGGAAGGCACCGTGGGCGTACCAGGCCTCGTCCACCAGCACCTTGACCCCCGCCGCATGGGCTTCGGCGATGATCGGCTTCAGGTCGTAGCGGAAACCGTCGTAGGTGCAGCTGGTCAGCACCAGCAGGCGCGCGTCGGGATGTGCCGCCAGCGCGGCGCTGATCCGTTGCCGCGGCACCGGCCCGTAGAAGCCGTAGCGCGGATTGACCGAGGCGGCGAGGTAGACCGGCTGGGCACCGAACAGCACCACCGCGTGGTGGATCGACTTGTGGCAGGCCTGGTCGACGATAACCTTGCCACCGTTGCCCACCAGCTGCTGCAGGATGACCTTGTTGGCGGTGGAGGTGCCGTTGGTGAGGAAAAAACTGTGCCGGGCGCCAAAGGCCTCCGCCGCCAGCACCTGGGCCTCGTGAATCACGCTGTGGGGTTCGAGCAAGGAGTCCAGTGACTGCACCGAGACCGAGAGATCGGTGTTGAAGATGTGCTCGCCCATGAACTGGTAGAAGTCACTGACCCAGGGGCTGTCACGCAGGCTGTCGCCGCCGGAATGCCCCGGCGTATGCCACGCATCCCGGGCGCTGTAGACATAGTCCTTGAGGGTGTCGGCGAAGGGGGTGCGCGCCCGCCGTCCCAGGGCGTTGCGCAGCTGGCGGCACAGGTGCTCGGGGCGCAACTCGCGACGGTCAAGCAGAGCCACCCGCCCCGGGCAATCCTCGCCCGGCGCCCCGCCGGTCATCAGGAACAGATCCAGCTCCGGACGCCGCATGCGCAGGGCAGCGAGCGCCTCGCGGCTGGCGCTGACCGCGTCGCTGTCGACCACCACCGCCTGCAGCTCGCCACTCCGCGAAGCCAGCGCCAGGGTCGCTTCCAGGCTCGCGCAGTGCTCGAACTGCAGCATTGGCCCGCGACGCTCCAGGGCGGCACAGCTTACCAGCGCTTGGCGCAGCGCCTCCGCTGCCGGCGTGTCCGGCAGCAACAGGGCCACCAGTACCCGACAATCCCGACTGATCCCGTCCACGACCACCCTCCCCTGCCGGCGCGCGGCCTAGGCCTTCGATTCACCGTCCTCTGCTACCCGAGCGCCACCACCGCGGCGGGTATAGGCTTCGGGGTCCAGTCGCCGCATCTCGGCTTCGATCCAGTGCTCGATTTCGTCCATCAACTCGCCGGGCTCGCGGCCGGTGGCGGAGACCGGCGTGCCGATAGAGACATCGATGACCCCGGGAATGAAGGAAAAAGTGCGCGCCGGCCAGCAGCGGCCGGAGGTGACTGCGATGGGAATCACCCAGGCACCGGTGGCCACCGCCAGCCGCGTGGCCCCGCTCTTGTAGTTGCCCTTGCGTCCGCGCCGGGTGCGGGTACCCTCCGGAAACATGATGATCCACTTGCCTTCGTCCATCAGCTGGCTGCCCTGGCTGGCGACCCGGGACCAGGCTTCGCTGCGCTTGCTGCGATCGATGTGGACCATGCGCAGACGCCCCAGCGCCCAGCCAAACACCGGGATCCGCAGCAGCTCCTGCTTGAACACATAGGCCAGGGGGTGCGGGGTCATGCTGGGAAAAAAGAAGGTCTCCCAGGTCGACTGGTGTTTGGCGCAGAGAACCACCCGCCGCATGTCGTCCGCGGGGGGCAGGTTCTCGGCCCCCTGCACCCGGTAGCGCACGCCACCGATCCAGCGCGCGGCGCCCATGACACCCCGCAACCAGGGCACAGCGATCATCCACCACAGGCGCTGGTCATTCACCAGCGGCGACAACAGCACCAGCAGCAAGCCCGCGGGCACCAGCGTGACCACAATCCAGATAAAGACCAGCAGAGAACGCAGCCACCTCATGTCGCGGCACCCTCACGCGTGGGCAGCCCCACCGCCTGCAGGAACTCGCCGACATTCAGCCAAGCCTCCTCGGCCTCGGGCAGCTCCGGGGTAAAGATCTGCCAGACATGTACCAGTTGCGGCCAGCTCTGCAACTCCACGGGGGAGCCCGCGGCCTGCGCCCGGGCAACGTAGCGGCGCGCATCGTCCAGCAGCATTTCCTGCTCACTGACCTGCAGCAGGACCGGGGGCAGACCAGCCAGCGAGCCGCGCAGGGGCGACACCTCGGGGACACAGGGACGGTGCCGATGCAGCCACCAGGTGAGCCACCAGAGCAGTGGACGCGGGACCCGCAGCAGCGGTCGGAACAGGGGCCCCAGCAGGACGTCGCTATCCGCGTTGCGGCGCAGGCTGGGGCTGGCGAAGGTGAGGTCCGTGGAAGGCGAGAAAGCCAGGGCTGCATCCGCCTGGCGCAGCCCCTGGTCGCGAATCCAGGCCAGCAGGGACAGGGTCAGGCTGCCGCCCGCCGAGTCGCCCGCCACCAGCAGGCTTTGCGCCGGGGACGGCCCCTCCGGGCCGTTCTCCAGCAGCCACTCCCAGGCCAGGCGAGTGTCCTCGATGCCGTCGCCGCGCCGGTGCTCCGGCATCAGGCGATAATCCAGGGCCAGCACCGCGGCGCCGGTCAGGCGCGCCAGGCGGTCAGTCATGGTGCGGTGGCTGCGCGGGCTGCCCGCGACCCAGGCGCCCCCGTGGAGGTAGAGCACCCGGTAGGCCGGGTCGACGTCCGGGGGCAGCACCCATTCACCGTGCACCCGACCGGCGGACACCGGGACCACCCGCGAGACAATCTCGCGCTCGCCACCCAGTCGATCCATGGCCTCGCGCAGGGCCCTCAGCCGAGCCCGGCCACGCAGCCCGGCGGCACTGCCCAGCAAGCTGCGCAGCAGGGCCACAACCTCGCCGTGTTCAGGGCTGGGCGGGTGCTCGGGCGCGGGCGGTGGCGGCAGGTCCCAACGGGACAGGTCCGTCCCGCCCAGTCCCCGCCAGGTCCACAGACCCAGCAACAGGGCCCCCAACAGCAGCCAGATCATGCGCTTACCTCGGCATCTCAGAAGGCGTGCATTAAAGCAGAATGCGCGGCGGCGGCACAATGCAACGGGACATTGATGACACAGACGCTATACTGAGACACTTTGCCCCGCAGTAACCCGGACTGATTGTAGCGCCAGTGAAGAAACCGCAGACCAAGGCAGAATTGCGCGCCACCCTGGAGCGGGAGATGCGGCGCTACCTGGACGCCGGCGGGCAGGTGGAAAGCGTGCCACCCGGCACCAGCGGTCGCGATCCCGATGGCTCCCGCTACACCACCACCAGCCTGTTCAACGAGCCGCGCCCCAGCCGCACGCCGGTGGATGGCGTGATTGCGGCAATCGAGGCCCGGCGCCAGGCGATGCGCCAACGGCCGCCCGCGCGCCGGGTGCGCAAGCGCGATGCCGGCGGTCGGCAACGGGTCATCTACGATGACTTTGGCGAGCCGGTACGGCGGGTTTGGGACGACAGCAAGTAAGCCCGCTCAGGGAGTCGCCCCGGCGCTGGCTTCGTCGCTCGCCAGGGGCTGTGCGGTATGGTCGGCCTCCAGCAGCAGGTCAAAGCGCTCCCGGGGGATGTATACCGTCAGTTGCTGCCCGGCGAGCAGTTCGCCGGCGCGGTATTCGCGCCCGTCTATCGTGGCCCGCCAGTCGGGAGGCACTCGCAGGCTGCGCTGGTGACCAGTGCTCCCGTCATTGTGCAGGGTCCTGATGGTAATGCGGTTCCCCGTGGTGCGGACCACTTCGATACTCGCCTTGGCGTAGAGGCGCCCATCCCGCTGATAGATCCCCTGGCAGATGTTCTCGACGTCGGGGTAGGCCCGGTGCACCGCCTCGGACCAGCGCAGGGTGGCGCAGCTGGGCAGGCGCGTGTCAATGTCGTACTGGGCGGCTGCCGGCACGGCAATCCAGAGGGCGAACAACAGCAAAAACGGCATGGCCTTACCTCGTGCGTGCTCAAGGGCTACAGTGTACAGGGGGCACGCCCGTGGCGAGCGTCCCGGTGCCGCGGGAGGGCGCAATCTGGCCACCGGCGAGCTGCGTATACAGGGCAATTGCACGAGAGGCCCCTGGCATGATTGAACTGCACGAGAAAATCGACGTTTCCCGCCCGCTGTCGGAGGTCTTCCGCTACGTGGCCGATTTTCGCAGTGCCGCGGAGTGGGACGACAGCGCTTTTGCCGCGAGTAAATGCACGCCCGGCGCTCCCGGGGTGGGAAGCGGTTTCCGCGTCAGCTGCTCCCTGCCCCTGGGCAGCCTGACACTGGACTACACGCTGACCCACCTCGAACCCGAACGGGCCCTGGAGTTGGTCGGGCACAGCCGCCTGATGTCCGTGCACGACACCATACACTTCAGCGAGCACGCCGGCGGCACCCACATCGATTACCGCGCGCGCTTCACCCTGCGTGCGCCCCTGGACCGCCTCGAGGGGCGACTGCGGGAAGGGCTGCAGCGCATGGGGCAGCGCTCGATTGAAGGTTTGCGGGAGGCCCTGGAGGACAACTTTCCCGCGCCGGAGGCAGCGCCCGACACCCGCCGCGCCGACCGCTGGCTGCTTCCCGGCCTGGCCCACTTCTCCCGCTGGGGCTATCGTCGCGGGAAGCGGCGCTGGAAGCCGATGAGCGCAGACCTGCGCGGGCGCCATGTGCTGATCACCGGAGCCAGTTCTGGCATCGGCCTGGCCACCGCGGAAGCGCTCGCGGCCCGGGGCGCCCAACTGACCCTGGTGATTCGCAATGAGAACAAGGCGCGAGACCTGCTGCGCCACCTGGAACGGGAAACCGGCAACCGCAACCTGCACGTGGAGCTGGCAGACCTCAGCCTGATCAGCGAAGTCGACCGTCTGAGCGCCTTGCTGCAGGAAAAACAGCGACCGGTGGACGTGCTGATCAACAATGCCGGGGCCCTCTTCGATCGCCACGAAAACACCCCCGAAGGGATCGAGCGCAGCCTGGCCCTGCTGCTGCTCAGCCCCTGGCACCTGACCGAGTCCCTGCTGCCCCTGTTGCAGCCCGGCAGCCGGGTTCTGAATGTGGTCTCCGGGGGCATGTACACTCAGCGACTGCGGGTGGACCGGCTGGAGATGTCCCCCGACCGCTTCGACGGCAGCGTCGCCTACGCCCGCGCCAAACGCGCGCTGATGGTGCTCACCGAACAATGGGCGCAGGATTGGGCGACGCGCGGCATTGTGGTCAACGCGATGCACCCCGGCTGGGCCGACACCCCAGGGATACGGGCGGCCCTGCCCGGCTTTCACCGCCTGACGCGGCCCATCCTGCGCAGCCCCGCCGAGGGCGCGGATACGCTGATCTGGCTGGCCGCCGCCACGGAGGCCGGCAAGGTCAGCGGCCAGCTCTTCCTCGACCGCGAGCCCCGCACCACCCACCTGCGCGAGACTACGCGGGAAAACCCCCGGGAGCGGGAACAGCTGCAGCCGGCATTGCAGGCCTGGCTGCAGCGAGCGCGCGGGGCCTGAGGGCCGACAACAAGGCGCTTGCACCGCGGCGACAGGCTACGCTACCGTAGCTTTTTCACCGCAGGAGTCGCCCCATGAGCGCAGCATCCCCGACACCTTTCCGGGTCGAGATCGATCAGGTCTCCCTCGACAGCCTGCGCTCGCGGCTGGCACAGACCCGCTGGCCCGATGCCGAGACCTGCACCGGCTGGGACCAGGGGCTGCCCCTGGACTACGCCCGGGAACTCGCGGACTACTGGCAGAATGACTACGACTGGCGCCGCTGCGAGGCGGAACTCAACCGCTGGCCCCAGTTCACCACCCCACTGCAAGGTCTGGACATCCATTTCCTGCATGTCGTCTCTCCCGAACCGGACGCCCTGCCCCTGGTCCTGACCCACGGCTGGCCGGGCTCCATCCTCGAGTTCCGCAAGGTCATTGACGCCCTCGCGGATCCGCGCGCGCACGGCGGAGACCCCGCCGATGCCTTCCACGTCGTGGTGCCCTCCCTGCCGGGCTACGGCTTCTCCGGCAAGCCGCGGGCAAGCGGCACCGGGGTGGAGAGTATCGGCCGCATGTGGGGGGAGCTGATGGCGCGCCTCGGCTACACGCGCTACGTCGCCCAGGGGGGCGACTGGGGCAGCATGGTCACCCAGAGCATGGCCCAGACGGAGGGCGAACACTGCGCGGGGATTCATATCACCATGCCGATCGTCAGCCCGGCCGCCGACACCCTGGAGGATCTGAGCCCCGCGGAACAGTCCGCACTGCAGGCCATGGAGTACTACCAGCACTGGGGCTCCGGCTACTCGAAACAGCAGGCCACGCGCCCCCAGACCCTGGGTTACGGCCTGGCGGATTCGCCGGTTGGCCAGATGGCCTGGGTGGTCGAGAAATACCGCGAGTGGACCGACTGCGAGCGCGACGGTGTGCGCCACCCGGAACACATCCTCTCCCGCGATGAACTGCTCGACACGGTCATGCTTTACTGGCTGACCAACAGCGGCGCCAGCTCGGCCCGCCTGTACTGGGAGAGCTTCCACAAGCCCGATCTGAGCCCGATCGACATGCCCACCGGCTGCTCCATCTTCCCCGGGGAGATCTTTCGCAGCAGCAAGCGCTGGGTACAGCAACGTTTCAGCCAGCTGATTCACTGGAACGAGCTGGACCGGGGCGGGCACTTTGCCGCGCTTGAGCAACCCGAGCTCTTCCTCGGGGAAGTGCGCGATTGCTTCCGCCGCCTGCGCTGACCCCACGACACCACAGGGAATCTTGCATGTACGACAAACCCGCCCCCGACGAGGAAGGCGTCTTCAACCCCTTTGCCTCCGAAGACATATCGCCGCCCTACTCCGCGCACTGGGAAGCCAAGCGGCGCCTGGCACAGGCCCTGCGGGAGCTGACCGATACGATGGTCACCAGCAACACCTCCACCGAGCACCTGAGCCAGGTGGCCGAGGCCATTGAGGCACAGACGCGAAACCTGGAAACGGGGCCGCGCCTCTACGGCGTCAAGGCCTTCATGCACTCCGGCGAGCACGGTCGCCACGGCGAGGTCAACCACGAACTCAACGCGGTGGGCGGCTGGAGCAACCCGCTGTCGCCGGGCCTGAACATGTGGGTGGAGGGCACCGAGGCCTGGGGCACTGTCACCTGCCACCACGGCTATGAAGGCCCGCCGGGCTTCGTCCACGGCGGCTTTGTCGCCGCCATCTTCGACCAGTTCCTCGGCATGGCCCAGATCATGGGCAAGTCACCGGGCATGACCGGCACGCTCACCGTGCGCTATCACCGGCCCACGCCACTGAACACGGAGCTGCGGCTGCACGCCGACCTGCAGGAAAATGTGGGCCGCAAGACCCGGGTGACTGGCGAGATGTACGCCGGCGATACCCTCACGGCGAGCTGCGAGGCGCTCTTCGTTCGCCCGCGCCAGCCGCTCCCCGAGCGCTGACAGGCGCCACCCACGGGAGACCACAAGCCCGGGCCGCAAGCGCGGCGGTATGGTGGGGCGCAGGCCTCAGTCGTCGGCGCTGTCGCGGGTATTCAGGACCGGGCTCAGGGGCGAGGCGGTTCGCGCGGGCTGGCCCTTGTCGCGCTGCCGGCTGCGGGTCTCCAGAATATTGAAGCCGGGTGTATCCAGGGGATGTCCCTTCACAGGGTTTGCCGCCGCGGGCCACGGCACCGGACTCGCGGGCAGAGAAACCTCCGGGACCTCCGAGACCTCCGAGACTTGCGGAACTGGCAGGTCCTGCGGATCCTGCGTTACCTGCGGATCCGGGTCGCCACCGCTTTCGCTTGTGAGCGCCACGACCGCCGCCGCGACAGGCTCTTCGGAGGGGCTGGCCTCGGATCGACCCTGCGCCTGACGCCTGGCTTCCTCGTGCCAGCGGCCATAGCTCAGGCTGCGTGTCGGGTCCGGAGGGCTCGCGGGGTCGAAGGCCGCCTGGTCGGCGAGAAAACGGCGCAGAAAGCCCTGGAACAGCGGCAGCCATTCCGCGGTCAGCCAGGCCTGTTGCAACTGGCTACCACGCATCAGCAGCAGCTGCCCCGGCGGCTCTCCGAATATGCCGGCCAGCAATTCCGCCGCCAGGCAGAGGTGAACCCTGGCCTCCGCCCGGGCCAGGGGCTGGGTGACGCAGGGCAGGTAGCGCGGCTGACCTTCAGATGCACCCTCGCTGTCCCGGCGCAGCAGGTTGCAGGGCATGGAAAAACCGCGGTCGGCCAACTGGCCGTCGATCACCCAGTCGATCCCGGCGCGCAGGGCCTGCAGCGTGGCCTGGCGACGCTGGGGCTCGGGCTGGCCGCGCTCAATCACCACCACCGAACCTTCCAACTGCTCCCGCAGCTCCGCCTGGGAGAACACCGAGGAGACCGGTGGCGCGGCTCCGGGATCCGGTTCCGGGCCCTGCCCCGGGCCCGCCTGCAGCCGCCGGCGTTCCATCCAGAATGCAAAGGGCGAGGACGCGTAAAGCAGCAGATCATCGGCATCGTACAGCGGTGTCTGTCCCGCGCTGGATGGCATCATGGTCCCGTACACAGTGGCTCGCCCCGGGCATCATAAACGCAGGCGGGGGCCCACTGTCCAGTCCCGGCGGGAACGCTGCGCTCAGGGCCGCCGATAAACGCGGGCCCCGCCGACCCAGGTGCCCTCGACCTCGAGCTCGCGCATGCGATAGGGGTCCTCAAGCGGGCTGCCCGACAGCAATACCAGGTCGGCCAGCTTGCCGGGCTCCAGGGAGCCACGCTCGTCAGCCTGGAAGATCTGCCAGGCGGCGTCGATGGTCACCGCGCGCAGGGCAGTCATCACATCCACCCGCTGCTCGGGGCCGAGAACATCGCCGCCGTAGGTCTCCCGGAAGACCAGGCTCCAGGCGGCCTGCAGGGGCAGCATGGGGGTCACCGGCGTATCCATGTGGGAACTGAAACGCAGGCCGGCAGCCTTGGCCCAGGCCGCCGGGCTGATGCGCGACGCGCGCTCCGGGCCGAGGAAGATATCCCGGTGACGATCCCCCCAGTACCAGGTGTGGGCGGCGAAAAAGCTCGGGGTCACCCCCAGCTCCACCATCCGCTGCACCTGGTCCTGCCGCAGCATCTGGGAGTGAATCAGGATGAAACGCGGGTCCTCCACCGGGTGGGCCCGCTGGGCGGCGGCAAAAGCATCCAGGATATCGTCGATGGCGGCATCGCCGTTGCCGTGTACCGCCATCTGGTAGCCGGCCGCGTGCAGCCAGGCTATCTGCTCGAACAGTTTTTCCCGCAGCACCGCCGGGTAGCCCCGGTACTCGGCATCGCCGTGGAAGGGGCTGTGGTAGGGCTGGCGCAGGTAGCCGGTGTAGCCCTGGATGCTGCCGTCGGCGATGATCTTCACCGCCCCCATGTCCAGGCGTTCGGTCTGATAGTCCGCGGGGTCGTATTCCCCCGAGCGCATCAGCTCGCGGAACTCGCTCTCCATCGGAAAGACTTCCAGCCGCAGTGGCAGCATGCCCAGCCGGGTAACCCAGTGCATGCCGGTGACGGTGCGCGGATCGGCACCGCCGATCTGCGCGGTGGTGACGCCCTGGGCCAGGTATTCACGACTGGCCAGCTTCACCATGCGCAGCATGTCCATCAGCCCGACATCCAGCATCGCCGCGGCGATCTCGAGACGCGCCGTCTCCTCCAGCAGACCGGTGGGTTCTCCAGAGGGATCGCGGACAATCACGCCCCCCTCGGGGTCCGGCGTGTCGGCGTCGATTCCCGCCACCGCCAGAGCAGGGCTGTTGGCCACGACCATGTGCCCGGAGACGTGTAACAGGCCGATCGGGTGTGCGGTCGACACACTGTCCAGTTCCGCCCGGGTCGGGTGGCGCTGCTCCGCGAGCAGGGTGTCATCGTAGCCGAAGCCACTGATCCACTCCCCCTCCGGTGTGTGCTCGGCCACCTCCCGCAAACGCTGCAGCAATTCCTCCATGCGGGTCACGCCGCCCACCGGCGGGCTGCTCAAGTCCACCGCCACGGCCCGCAGGCCGGAGCCCGGGAAGTGGCCGTGGGCATCGATAAAGCCGGGCAAGAGGGTGCGGCCCCGCAGATCGATCACCTCGGTCTGCTCATCCACCAGGGCCATGATGGCGGCGCTGCTGCCCACCGCCTCGATGCGCTCCCCGCGCACGGACACCGCCTCCGCAACGCTGTTGTCGGCGTCCATGGTGAGCACCTCACCGTTAATGAAAACCTGGTGAGCGGGTGGCGCCGGCAGCCGGGTGGCCATCTGGAACAGGGTGTATAAACCTGCCAGCAAGGCCAGCGCGACCAGGGTGATTGTCTTCCAGTTCATGTGCGAGAGCTTCCTTCCAGTCAGGCGGCGCTGCCGAGCAGCAGGTCAGCCAGTTGTGCCCGGTGCCAACGGGCATCGCCCCAGAGCATCTGCGAATGCTTCTGGCGCTTGAAGTAGAGGTGCACATAGCCCTCCCAGGTGAAGCCGATACCGCCGTGGTACTGCACGGCGCGGCTACTGGCAAAGGCAGCCATGTCGCTGGCACTGGCCTTGGCCATGTGGGCGTACTGGGCGGCCTTCTCGACTTCGGTATCACAGGCACAGGCGGCGTTGTAGACCAGTGACTTGGCCTCGTCGATCTGGATCATGACATTGACCAGGGGGTGCTTAACCGCCTGGAAGAATCCGAGGGTGTGATCGAACTGCTTGCGGGTGTTCACATACTCGACCGTGGTCTGCAGCAGCCACTCGCCGGCGCCGACCATGTCCGCGGCCAGCAGGCTCCAGACCGCCGGCATCGCGCGATCCAGCGCGGGTAGCGCATTGTCGGCAACCGCCGTCGCAGCCGCGCCCTGGAAGTCCACATGCCCCTGATCGCGGGTCAGATCGACAATCGAATCGGCGTGGCAGCTGACGCCCCGCGCTGACTTGTCCACCCAGTACAGGCCAAGCCCGCCGCTGTGGCGGGCACAGACCAGCAGGCGGTCGACCTTGCCCAGCTCCTGGACAAACCAGCCGCTGCCATAGAGGGCGCCGTCGCGATACTCGACTTCCGTATCCCCCGGACGCTGGTCGCCCTGGCGGTTGGCCAGCACCAGCGTCGCCGCCTGCCCCTCGGCGATTTCCGCCATGGCTTCACTGCCCGCCTCGCCACAGGCGCCGAGGACATAGGTGGTTGCCAGCGTGCTGAGCAGGGGGCAGGGGAAGGCCGCGCGACCGACCTCCTCCACCAGACCCGCCACCGCTGCCACCGGCATGCCGACGCCACCCGCGGACTCCGGCACCGCCAGCAGGGTCCAGCCCAGATCCACCATCTGCTGCCAGAGCTCCCGGTCCCACTGGCACGCGGGGACCCGCTCGGGATCGTGCTCCGCGGCGACCAGGGCGTGCAGCCGGTCGGCACCAAAGTGCTCACTGAAAAACTTGCGCGCGGATTCCTTGAGCAGGGCCGCTTCTTCACCAAAACCGAAATTGTTGGGTTGTGCCATGATCGCCCTCTCCTTACTTGCTCTTCGGCATGCCGAGCACGCGCTCGCCGAGAATATTGCGCTGGATCTCACTGGTGCCCGCGGCGATGGTCATGCCGTAGGAGTTGAGGTAGGACAGCGGCCACTGCCCGCCCGCCGGAGCCTTGTCGTCGGCCAGGTACAGGGTCGAGCCCATGCCCTCGACGTCGACCGCCAGGGACGCCAGATCCTGGGCGAGTTCGCTGATCACCAGCTTGTGCTGCAGGGGCAGCCGCATGGGATGATCCAGCAAGGCCTGCACCCGCTGGCGGCGCTGGTTCTGGCGGAAGCCCTGCTCGCGGATCAGCAGCGCCATCAGCCTGTCGCGCAACAGCGGGTCGGCTGACGCCGCCCGGCCCTCGCGCTGGATGTTCTTCGCCAGGTCCATCACCGCACTGGCGGAGATGGTGTGGGCGGAGCGATTCTTCATGCCGCCGGCCTGGGGCGTTTTCAATTCGCCGGCGCCGCGCTCGTGCAGCAGCGTGGTCATGGCCACCTGCCAGCCCTTGCCCAGCTCGTCCAGGCGGTAGCGGTCATCCACCTCGAGATTGTCGAAGATCACCTCGTTGAAGCCGGTCTCCCCGGTAATCTTGATCAGCGGCCGCACGGTGACGCCCTTGCCCAGGGCTGCGCGAATCGGGACCACGAAATAGGACAGACCATCGTACTTGTGGGATTTGTCGGTGCGCAGCAGGATGATCATCCACTCGGCGAAATGCGCCAGGGACGTCCACACCTTGTGGCCGTTGATGATCCACTTGTCGCCCCGCTTCTCGGCAAAGGTCTGCACACTGGCGAGGTCGGAGCCGGCACCAGGCTCACTGAAACCCTGGCACCAGATCTCTTCGCCGGAAAACAGCTTGGGCAGCAATTCCTGCTTCACCGCCTCCTGGGCGTGGTAGAACACCGTGGGCGCGGCCATACCGAGGCCAATGACATTGGGGAAAAACGGCGTCCGGGCCGCCTGCATTTCCTCGTTGGCGACACGCTGGCAGTCCTTGCGACCGCCCCCACCAACCTCAACGGGATAGTCACAGCCCACCAGGCCCGCCTCATAGGCGGCCTTCTGCCAGGCCTGCAAGTAGTCCAGCTGCTCCCGAGTCATGATCTCCAGGGGCGTCTGCGGCAGGCGCACCGGCGGTTCCGCGGGGCTGTTCTCCGCCAGCCACTGGCGGCACCAGGCGCGGAATTCGGCCTGTTCGGGGGTATCCTTGCGGGCATCTTCAGACATGCGTCGTGTTCCTCTTTCTCTATTATCCGGGCCAATGTGTTCGCTGCTTACGCCGTGGCAATTGTGGCCAGACAGGCCCCGCGCGACAAGTGGCACGCGCGCGTGCGACGAGAGTGGGCTTCAATAGTGGGGGGGCACTTCCGCCGCCGGGTCGCCGGGCAGCTGGTCAAACAGGCTGCCCTCCTCCAGGCGAGACTCCAGGGCGAGCAGCCGGCGCTGCAGTCGCAGCACCAGCTGTTGCTGCTCGGCCAGGGCGTCCTGCAGGGACTGCAGGGTATCGTCCTGGAAGGCCAGTCTGCTCTGCAGATCTTCCAGCTGGGCCTGTACATCCGGGCCTGGGCTCACGGTTTACCTCGTTGCGGTTCTCAGGAAGCGGGCAGGCTAATATACTCCTCCGCTGCGCTCAATGACCGGAAGTTGCCATGTCCCCTGCCCAATCCGCTAACAGCCGCCGCGTCTACTCCACCGACGGCGGCCGCCACTGTCCCGCCTGTCAGCGCCCCGTCGACGACTGCGTCTGCCGCGCCGAGAGCCGGCCGGACAGTGGCGACGGCATAGTCCGTCTGCATCGGGAGAGCAAGGGCCGCGGCGGCAAATCGGTGACGGTGGTACGCGGCCTGCCCCTGACCGGCAGCGAGCTGAAGGCACTGGCCAAACAGCTCAAGCAACGCTGCGGTACCGGGGGTGCGGTCAAGCAGGACAGTATCGAGATACAGGGCGATCAGCGGGAACTGCTCAAGGGCGAACTGGAGTCGCGCGGTTACCGGGTCAAGCTGGCCGGCGGATGAAGCGGCAAAAAGCGGGAATAGTTCTCAAATCTCTGCTGTAAGCTGCTCTTTTGATGGGAAAACCCCGGCAAGTCGTGCTAAAAGTGAGGCACGCTTTGGTCGGGCGTACGACAACAAGATGGCAGTGGAGTGAAACCGCGCCCGATCCTTCCCGAGAGGTAGAGGGCCATGTATGCCAGCAGCGAGCAACTGAGAGAGCAGGTCATCCGTCCAGCCCTGGAATACCTGGAAATGTGGACGTCCGATGCCGAGGATACCCTGCTGCAAGCCCTGCGCGAGGCGCCTGAACTGGGGCTTTTTTCCCATCGCCCGGAAGGCCTGGGCCTGTTTCGCATCACCCCCGCACAGCACCGCGACATCTGGGACCGCTACCTGGCCTTCCAGCCCGACCTCGCCAGCCGTGTGCGCGGGCTCGCCAGTCAGCGCGCCTTTCTCGCCAACCCCGACCGCGAACTGCAAACCAACCTCGGCTATTGCACCGCGATTGCCTGGCTGCTCTATCAGCGCTCCCGTGTCGAGCAGTCGGCTGTCCCCCGGGAGGTCATTTCCGCCTGACGCAGCAGCTGCGAGGGGCAGTGCAGCAGATCCTCCGGCCGATCGATATCCACGCGCTCCGGCAGCAGACCCACCTCCCAACCCGCCTCGCGGGCATTGATCAAGCTGCGCGCCAGTACCCTGCCACTCCCCCAGGGAACCCCATCGAACAGCGCATCCACCGGCTGACGGCTTCCAACCAGGACATAGCCGCCATCGCGCGCCGGGCCGAGCACCACCGGGCAGTCTTCCAGGCGCGCCAGGGCCTGTCCCAGAAAGGCCGGGTCGAGGCCGGGACAGTCGCTGCCCACCAGCAAGACACGCGGCGCACTGGCCAGCCCCTCTCGCAAGGCGGCAGCCATCCGCGCGCCCAGGTCCGCCCCCCGCTGGGCATGCACCGACTCGACGCCAGCGGCCAGGCAGTCGGTGAACAGCGCATGGCCGGTGTCCCCGGCCACCCACAATTGCACCCGCGCCTGGGGCACCTGCAGCAGCTGCTGACAGGTGTGGCGCACCAGGGCCTGATGGAGATTGCAGGCACCCTCCGCGCCCAGGGACGGAATCAGGCGGGTTTTCACGGCACCGGGTTGCGGGGCCCGGGCGAACTGGATCAACAGTGCCGACATCCTAGCGGCGCCCATAATAGAGGGAATGGAGCCGCTGCGGTGAGACCCCGCAGAAAAAGGCCAGACGCAGGCCCCACATCTCCAGCACGGTCCGCATCACGCCGCGCTCCCGCCATCGGCGCGCCGAGGTGCTGACCCGCAGGGGCAGGACCCGGGGCGGGCAGTGGCGGCGCAGACGACGACACAGCTCGACATCCTCCATGAGGGGAATGCCCGCAAAGCCGCCCTGTGACAGGTACACATCCCGGCGAATCCACAGCATCTGGTCGCCGGTACCGATGCCACTGGCCCGCGAACGCAGATTGATTCCCGCCTGCACCAGCTTCAGCCCCGGCCCTGCCCCGGCCAGCTCGACCCGGCAGAAGCCCCACTGGGCGCCGGACACCAGAGAGGCCCGCAACTGGTCCTCGGAAAACAGTGGCAGGGTATCGGCGTGGAGGAACAGCAGCCACTCGCCGCGGGCAACCCGGGCGCCCAGGTCCATCTGCCGTGCCCGGCCACGCTCCCCGATCAGCACCTCCGTGGCCAGGGGCAGCGCCGCGGCAACGCTGCCGTCGCGACTGCCGCCGTCCACCACAATCCGCTGAGCCGCGGGAAAATGCTCCGCCAGCCAGGCCAGCGTCACGCCGATATTCGCGGCCTCATTGAGCATCGGTATCACGAAGCTCAGGACGGAATCGTCGCGGAGGGTCCCGGGGCTAGCGTGGGCCATCTAGTAGGACTGCCGCCATTCCTGCTCGCTGAGCAGGGTACCCTCCTCCCCGGCCAGACGGCGGAAGATCAGGTTGTAGGCGAGCACGTTTTTGACGTAGTTGCGGGTCTCCCGGAAGGGAATGCTCTCGATCCAGACGTCCGCGGGCACCCGGGCGTCGCTGCCATTGCGCCAGCGCGTCACCCGCGCCGGTCCCGCATTGTAGGCCGCCATGGCGAACACGCGGTTGCCGGCGTAACGATCCAGCAATTCGCGGTAATAGGCACTGGCCAGCATGACGTTGTGATCGACGTCGTAAAGCGCGCTCTCGCTGTGACGCACACCCAGCCGGCGGGCCACCTGGGCCGCTGTTGCCGGCATCACCTGCATCAGCCCCCGGGCACCGACCGGCGAGCGGGAGCGGGGGAAAAAGGCACTTTCGCGCCGGGCGATGGCCATCAGCTCGCTGCCGGGCACACCGCGAAGTTCACCATAACGCGCAAAGGTGTCACGCCAGGCCAGCGGGAAGCGCAGGTCGAGCAGGTCCCAGGCGCTGGCCTGGCTGGCCGCTTCGATTGCCATGCGGTACCAGCCGCGCTCGCTAGCCATATAGCCGAGGGTAAGCAGCTGCTCTGCGGGGGCCAACTGAAGCAGGGCCGCCCACTCCGAGTGGGCCAGCATGACCTCGTCGTGATAGAGCAGCTCGCGAACCCGCGCGAGCCCCGGTTCGAGACTTGCGTCCAGGGGTGCCGGCGCCTCCAGGCGCCGGTGCTGCAGCCCGGGTTCCCGCCCGAGGCGCTGGGCCGCCAGGAAGCCGTGAAAGTCGCGCTCGCCGGCCAGGGTTTCCAGCAGCGCGTCCGCCTCTGCCTGCTGCCCGGAGGCCGCCAGTGTGCGGGCTCGCCAGTAACGCCAGGTCGGTTCGTTGCGCGCGCTCTCCGACAGACTATCCAGGGCGCCTGCGACCGCGGCCCAGTCCTGCTCGGCAATCGCCCAGCGCAAACGCAGCTCGACAATATTGTCGTCCCCCAGGCGGTCCAGCGCTTCATCGAGCCACGCCAGGTTGGCGCGAGAGCGGGCAAACAGGCTGCGCCAGGCCAGCGCGGACTCCGCCAGCTGCACCTGTTCCGGGGAAAACGCCATTTCCCGCCGGTAGGCCTGCCAGGCCTGGAGCGCTTCCCGCTCGCGGTAGCGAGCCAGGTAGGCGATGCCGCGAGCGACGGTATCGGCCGTGCGGGTATCCGCCGCCGCGGGCACCAGGCTGCGCAGCCGGTCGGGCTGGGCATAGACAGCGCGCAGGCGCTCTGCATCGCGTCGCAGCTCGGCGCTGGACTTGCTCACGACGTAGTTGAGCAGACCGCGTTCGCGGGCATCGAAGGCAGCCAGCAGCCGCGACCAGACGTGCTCATCCGTGAGTCCACCCGCGCGCATCCAGGCCGCAAACAGGGGGTCGCAGGCCTTGGGACGCGACTCGCCGTGTACCCAGAGGCTCGCGGCTCCAGCGCGTGCAAGTGCCCGGTCTCCCCCTGCCCAGTGGGCGCGGAAGTAGTAGCACTTGAGGTCGATACTGTTGGGTTCCCGTGGCATCACGGCCAGGAAATCCGCCCAGCGCTCGCGGCGGCCCAGGGTGTCCAGGTAGCGCGAGAGCAGCCGGTTGGGCAGTGCCGAGCCGCGACTGCGCTGGAGGAAATCCGTCGCGACAGCGGGCTGCAGCCCCGCCAAGTCGGCGCTGAGGGCCAGGTAGTCCAGATAGATGGCCAGCGGGTAGTCGTCCAGGGCGGCCCGCTGTCGGCGAAAAGTGGCCCAGTCGCGGTCACCCGCGGCCTCCCGGGCCAGGCGGTAGGCCTGCCGCTGGCGTTCCAGGGTTGCATCGCCCTGTGCCAGGGCAGCTGGCGGCAGCAGGACCGCCAGAAACAGCAGGCAAGACAGTAACAGGCCGCTTGAGCTCAAGGGGATTACCCTCAGTCCGTGTGGGAGTGTCCGGCCGGGTCAGCACCCGGCGGCGAGGCCCATAGACTGAGGGCACGGCGGCGGATTTGCAACTACTCCGCCAGGTTCCGGCGTCGTTTTACTGCACCTCGATACGCCGGCGCTCCGGGGCCTGCTCCCGCACCTTGGGTGCCTGCAGCCTCAGGACCCCATCCTTGAAGCTGGCCTGGATGGCATCCTCGCTGACGTTGCCGCCGAGGTTGAAACTGCGCAGGAATTTACCGTAGCGACGCTCCTGGCGAATCACCCGGCCCTCCTTCTCTTCCTTGTCCTCCTGACGGCTCTCGGCCTCCAGAGTCAGCACGCCATCCTTGAGGTGCACATGGATATCCTCCTTGTTCACCCCCGGTAGCTCCGCGGTAATCTCGAAGTGATCGTCGCGGTCGCGAATATCCACCCGCGGGGAAAAAAAGGTTCCCATGGTGTTGTTTTCACCGGGGGGCGCCCAGAAATCGTCGAAAAAGCGGTCCAGGTCGAACAGGCTGTTGCGTGGAATCAGTGACATGATGACCTCCTTCAAGGTAGTTGCCCATGAAACCTGTTGCAGTTATGGGTCTGGTCTGGCGCTTTTTCAAGAACCGCCCCCTCGGCGTGCACTTTTCTTGATGCAGATCAATGTGGAGAATCGACAACTGTAGCCTGGCCTCCCGCCATCGCTTGTGCCACGATTCCGGGGTACCGGTTTTTTGCAGGCCCACAGCCTGCTCTCAAGGGGGCGATTGACATACTCAAGGACACTCACCTTCGCACTCGCCCTGCTCGGGGCCAGCCTGGTAAAGGCGGACAGCATCGAGGTCAACGGTTTTGCCACCCTGGGTGTGGTCTACAACCCGGACGACTTCGTCTTCATCCGCAGCCTCGAGCAGCCCCGCGGCGCCCGGGACGGCTGGAGCAGCCGGCCCGACTCCAACCTGGGTCTGCAGTTGAACTGGTCCCTCGACGAACGCTGGGAGCTGGTTCTGCAAGGGGTCACCGGACACCACTACGACGACTATGATCCGCGCATGACTCTGGCCTTCGCTCGCTTCGAGCCCAATGCCAACTGGACATTCCGCGCCGGTCGATTGGGCTTCGATGCCTATATAGGCTCCGATTCGCGGCACGTCGGTTACGCCCATCTACCGGTCCGTCACCCCATCGAGTATTTCGGCGTTCTGGAACTGGCCTACCTGGATGGTCTGGATATTACCTACAGGCAACCCCTCGGGGAGGGCCTGCTCTCTGTCAAGCTGCTGGCTGGCACCGCCGATGAAGAGCGCGTTGTGGCGGAAGACACTACCTACGACGTTAGTGGCAGTCTCAGTGTTGGCGGCTACCTGCTCTACCAACTGGGAAGTTGGCAGTTCCGCGGAGGGGTGATTACGACTCGGCTGGATAAGGGTCTCGATACCACGCCCGCACTTCAGGAAACACTCAGGTCCAGCGGACTCTCCGCACTGGAGCAAATAGCGGGCGATTTACCGCTCGAGGATAGCCAGATCACCAACTGGAATTTCGAGACCCACTGGAGCCCGGGTGACCTGGAGGGGCAACTGCGCCTGAATCACCGGGAGAGCAATACCGCTATCGTTCCCGAGGGTCTCAACGTCATGTTTCTGCTCGGCTATCGACTCGAGGCGGTGACTCCATATGCCGGGTTTGCATTCTCGGATACTCGCAACACCCATATACCAGCGGCGGTGCCGGCTGGCACTCCCTTGGATACGCTGCTGCGAGATACGATCAATATCGAGCAACGGACCAGCTTCCTCGGTCTGCGTTGGGACATTGTCGACGGTGTCGCCGCCAAATTGCAGCTGGACCGGGTGCACGCTGATGATCCCCGCGGCGGCTATTATGTGGTCGGCAAAAGCGGCTGGGATGGCCACAGCACCCTGATCTCGGCAACCCTGGAGATGGTGTTTTGAGCCGCCGCTGGCCCCGTGTCTTCGGCTTTTGCCTGCTGGCTTGCCTGCTGGCCGTGCCCAGCGCGCCTACCCCGGGCCTGGCGGAAGAGCTGGTCGTCGTGGTGCACCCCGATACGACCTTCGACCACCTCAGCCGAGCCGACCTGATCAATATCTTCATGGGACGCTACCAGCAGTTTCCCGATGGCCAGCCTGCCTTTCCCCTGGACCTGGCTGACAGCAGCGAGTCTTTTTACCGCAAGCTGGTGGACAAGACACCGGCGGAATTGCGCTCCTACTGGGCGCGCCTGGTGTTCTCGGGGCGCGCCTGCCCGCCCCGGCGCCTGCCCGCCGCCAGGCAGCTGATCGACGTGGTGGCCAACAATCCCGGAGCGGTTGGCTATCTCGACAGGAGTCAGGTGGACGAGCGGGTCAAGATCGTCCACCTGCTGGGTGACTGAAGCATGCTCCCGCGCCTGCGCCGCAATATCGCCCTGCGCACGACCCTGACAATCATCGCCGTGGTCTCAGCGGTTGGGCTCGGGGTCATCAGTGTGGCGGGAAAGGTACTGAGTGAGCGCGCCCAGGCGCAGTACCAGCAATCCATCACCGACCTGCTGACAACCGTGGACAACACCTTGCGGCTGGCGGTGTTCCTGGAAGACGCCATCCTCGCCGAGGAGGTCGCCCGCGGCCTCGCGGGCAACGCCCTGATCGACAAGGTCGCCATCTACGCGGGGGATACGCTCCTGGCCGGGGCACCAAAGATTGCCAGTGACAGCACCAGTCGGGTGAGCCTGCTGCACTCGCCCTTCGACAGCGCGGACCCTGTGGGACGCGTTGTCGTGCTACCGGACCACGAGGCCATGGCGGTCCTCCTGTATGGGCAGTTGCGCTTTGCCGGCGTCCTTTTTCTGTCCCTCCTGGCCGCGACAGCTGTCAGCGCAGCCCTCGCCGTGCTGTTCCTGGTGGTTCACCCGATAGCCCGCATTTCCTCGCGCCTACACCGCCTGAACATCGAAACCGGGGAGCAGGTACCCGCGCCGGCGAGCCACCGGGAGGACGAGCTGGGCCGGCTGGTGGATGACATCAACCGGATTCTCAACCGCCTGGTGGACAGGCTGGGCAGGGAGCGCAGTGAACGCAACCTGCGCGAGCGTGAAGAGCGCCGACTTCGGGCCATCCTCAACAATGCACAGAGCGGGATTTTCCAGCTGGACATCGGCGGGCATGTGGTGTCCTGGAGCCCGGCTTTTGTACGCCTGTTTCAGGGCAGCTCGACACGCGACGATGAAAAAGCGGAACCGGCGAGCATTTTACTGAGCGAGCTTCCCCGTGACGCCGCCACCGCGATGCTGTCGCTGCTGAACCGGGTATCGGACGAGCAGCGAGAAGTCCACGGCGAGATCCCTGTCGAGCTGGCCACCGGGCTTCGCTGGATCAGCGTGACCCTCACCCCCCTGTCCCCCGGGCAATACCAGGGAATCGCCAACGACGTCACGGAACAACGCCAAGCCCAGCAGGCCGCCGAGACACTGGCCCTGACCGACCCCCTGACCGGCTGCCTGAACCGGCTGGGCTTCAACCAGGCGCTGGAGCAACAGGCGGCACAGCACGCGGAAGGCGACTGGCAGCACGTGCTGATGCTCGACCTGGACCTGTTCAAAGCGGCAAACGACCAGTACGGTCACGACGCCGGTGATGAAGTATTGCGGGCCGTGGCGCGGCGGATACAGCGTCAACTCAAGAGCGGAGACTGTGTCGCCAGGCTCGGCGGCGACGAGTTCGCCGTGCTGCTGCCAGGGGAAGTATCCAGCGAGCGATTGACAGCCGTCGCCGGTCATATTATCGAGGCGGTCAATCGCCCGATTGCCGTCGGCGAACATCGCATCCATGTCGGCGCCAGCATCGGTATCGCCAGTGGCCGCCTGGGTACGGTGAGCGGGGCGGCGCTGCTCAAGCACGCAGATGAGGCCATGTACCGGGCCAAGCGGGAAGGCCGCAACCGCTACTGCGTGGCGGAAAATTAGTGGGCTGGTGCCCAGTCGTGCAATAGCCAAGGGCAACTTGCTAGAATGCCTTACCTGAACCAAACTTGGGTCGACGGGGTCTATACAACCCCGGATCAAATACATCTCAAAGGAAATTGACGACCATGCTCGGCTCAGTCCGCAAAAACACGTCAGCTCTCCACATCAATGCCGTTTGGGATGATGAGGCGCAGGTGTGGACCGCTACCAGCGAGGACGTGCCTGGCCTGGTGACCGAAGCGCCCACCCAGGAGCTTCTGCTGCAGAAACTACGCGTGATGGTGCCGGAGCTGCTGGAGTTGAATGGTGCTCCCGAGTACGACGGGCTGGCCCCGCGAGAACTACTGATCCACAGCGAGCAGCGCGCCGTCCTCGCCTGCTGAGGTGGCCCCACAGTCCTAAACGCCCGAGCTAAAGTCTCGTATCAAAAAAACGGGCTGCAGGTTTGTCCGCGCCGGCAAGGGTGACCATGAAATCTGGCACAGTCCCATTACCGGGACGAACTTCACCATAGACGGCAAGATCCTGTCTCGTCATACCGCCAATGCCGTGCTGAAACAGGCCGGCCTGGCCAAGGCATTCTGAGAGCCGGGCCTCCGACTGCTCAAGCAGGAAAATAAAGCCGTTTATTTGGCACCCCCGGCAGGACTCAAACCTGCGACCTACCCCTTAGGAGGGGGTTGCTCTATTCAACTGAGCTACGGGGGCAACAGGGGCGCGAGTATAGCAGCCCCGCGCTACTGATGGCACCGTACAAGCGTGCGAGAGTGCCCGCTCCAGCTTCGCCGGGGCGCGGCGCTCGGTGGGTGTGATCAGCCGGGAATATCCACGCAGATCTTGCCGAAGTGGGCCTGTGACTCCTGGTGACGGAAGGCCTCCGCCAGCTGCGCCAGGGGGTAGCGGCTGTCCACAACCGGACGAATGCCGCCCGCCTCCACCGCGGCAATCATGTCTTCCTGATGTGCGCGACTGCCCACGGTGATACCGTGAATGCGGGCATTTCGGTAGAACAGCTCGGCGGTGGGCACCTCACCGGACATCCCCGTCAGCACCCCGATCATGCTGATGCAGCCATCGTAGGCCACCGCCTTGACCGATTGCGCCACGGTACCAGAGCCGCCGACTTCCACCACCAGGTCGGCACCGTGGCCGCCAGTCAGTTCCCGCACACGAGCCCCCCACGCGGGCGTCTCCCGGTAGTTGATCAGGGCCTCGGCGCCCAGGGACTCGAGGCGGGCCAGCTTCTCGTCCGAGGACGATGTGGCGATCACCCGGCAGCCCATCTGGCGGGCGAACTGCAGCGCAAATACCGACACCCCGCCGGAACCCTGTACCAGCACCCAGTCACCCGGGCGCAGGTGTGTCTCCACCGCCAGTGCCCGCCAGGCGGTCAGCCCGGCACAGGTCAATGTGGCCGCCTCATGGAAATCCAGGCCCTCGGGCATGCGAGTGAAGCCCTGGGCGGGCATGGTGACCACTTCGCAGGCAAAACCGTCGACGTTGTCACCCGGCACCCCAGTGGTTTTCTTCTGCGTGGGCGGGCCGTCGAGCCAGTTGGGGAAAAAACAGCTCAAGACCCGGTCTCCCGGGGCGAACTCACTGACCCCCTCCCCGACGGCGGTGACCACGCCCGCGCCGTCGGACATGGGAATGCGGCCGTCCTCGGTGGGCAGCAGGCCGGAGACCACGGCATAATCGTGGAAGTTGAGGGAGCTGGCACGAATCTCGACCTGGATCTCACCGTGGCCGGGCGCACGGGCGGAAGCGCCCTGCACGAGCTTTAGCTGGTCGAGACCGGCGGGACGCGCTACCTGAATGGTCTGCATGGGCGAGAACTCCTGCTGAAAAGTGAAGCGTCAATGTAGGCGCTCAGACAGCCGGCGACAAGCGCAGTGCGCCGAGCCAGACTGAAACACGACGGCTCACGGCCCCAGCCGGCGAATTACCAGCAGGATCTCGCCGACACGAAAGCCGAACTTGTACATCACCGATTCATTGATCAGCGTCTGTTCGTCGACCAGATACATGCGGTCATCGATGCGCAGGTCGATGCTGCCGTCGCGCCAGGGCACCCGCAGGACGTAGTCCAGAAACAGAGCGTTGCCGGCGAGGGTCAGTTCCCCGGGGCCGACCACGTCACCGGCGGTTCCCACGTAGCGCCCGTCACCCGCGGGCCGCAGGGTCCAGATCCGGGTATCGGTACTGCCGTCGTTAAAGGTGAAGGACTCGTCCAGGGTGCCAACTCCGTTTTCCCAGCTGGCGTCGATGTCGGCAACGAAGCGGCGGGTGACCTCACCGGCGCGATCCTTGATCACGCCGTGGGCGACCAGCTGCCCGTTGAAGAAGCGCTCGGGAACCAGGGCCGGCTGCTCCCCGGCGTAATCCTGGACGGTCACGGGGGAGCAGGCAGCAAGGCTCAGGAGAAACAGCGCGGACAGCCATCGCAAAGCTGGCATGGGTCACCTCATTGATGAACACCTTGTCAGCTTACGCAGGGTATGCCGCGGAGGATCACCCGCCGCGCGCCGCGGCGACGGGAAGCCGCCTCAGGAGCGGAATTGCACGGCGGTCAGGGAGCTGCAGGCGTGACTGTCGAGATAGCTGCGCAGGCGCCGGGCCACCGCCTGGTCGTCCTGTTCCGAGATCCCGAACATCAACCCGTCGAAGTAGCCCAGGGCCTTGGCGTAGACCACGTCGCCGCTGGCCCCCTCCAGCTCGCCCAGCACCTCCTCAGTGAGTTCGGCGTAGTCATGCTCGCTCAGGTAGCCGAGGGAGTCCTGCGCCAACACGCAGGTCAGGCGCCTGGCCGCGGCAAATTCATCCGGACCCAGGGCGAGCGCCAGCACCGGCTGCGCAAAGCTGGTCAGCAACAGGCTGAGACAAAGAAATCGTGGCATGGCGGTCGGCTATCCTCTAAGGCAAAACGCCGCGAGTGTGCCGCAGTTGTATGACAGGAGAATGACAGGAATGTGAAAGGTAAAAAAAGCGCCGACAGGGGGGCCGGCGCATCAAGGGGTAAGGATGGCTCGGCCGGTGCCCTCGAGGGGCACCGGTCGGGTGTGGTGCGGGGTTTACAGCGTACCGTCCAGGGTCCAGCCCTCGTACCAGGTGCTGCTGGCACTAGGATCGACGGCGCCGGCGAAGTCGGTGGCATCGAAGAAGGCCGGATCGGCGACACTCTCGGCATAGGTGCTGTTGATGTTGTCAATGTCGAGCACACCAACCGATGCGGACTCGGCAGCCTGCGAGGCGTAGTTGGCGTCCAGCTGGACATCGCTCACCAGGCTCGGCAGCAGGTTGACATCCCCCGACAGGTCGCAGTCGGCGACGACGTTGGTAAACACCAGTTCCGTACCCACCTGGGCTGCGGCGCTGGAGTCGACACAGGTGGTTTCCCCGGCGTTGGCGAAGGTGATCACCGAGTGGTGCAGGAAGCCGCCGGAGGTCGCCTTGAAGACCGCGCCGGTCGTCTTGGCGCCGTCACCCACGAAAGTCGCGTTGGCCAGGGTCGGTTTGGACAGGAAGTCCAGGGTGCCCTCGGTGTCCGCCTCGATGATGTTGCCGCTGGTGTCGGGGCTCTGCACGATCAGGGCGTACTGGATGTTACCCTGGAAGCCCTCGTCCCAGTCGACAGAGTCGTCCAGGTTGCCCGTGAGCACGATGTAGCGGGTATTGACCGTGCCGCCGTAGTATTCGATGCCATCGTCGGCATTGCTGTTGACCTGGATGTACTCCAGCTCGGTACCGGAGCCCACGCCAATCAGCGAGATACCGTTGATCTCGTTGCCGGTGGCGAACTCGAAGCCGCCCTCGGTGACCACAACGTAGCGCAGCACACCGCTGTTGTCCTCGGGGCTATAGCCGCCGCCGAAGCCGGATTCACCCTCGGAGTCGACGTTGCAGGCGACCGCGCCCATGTCGGCCATCAGGCATTCGTTATGGGGCGCATAGCCGTGGAGGATCAAACCGCCCCACTCCCCGGTGCCGTCGTAGCCCTCATCGTCGGAACTGAAGATGATCGGTGCATCGGCGGTGCCCTCTGCCATGATCTTCGAGCCGCGGGTGATGATCAGGTTGGCGAAGCTGCCGGTCTGACCGACGATTTCCGTGCCCGGCTGGATGCTCAGGGTGGCGGAGACCACGTTCTCGCCACTGGCCAGGATACCTTCATCCACGGACATCTCCTGGTTACCGTTCCCCACGGTGACCCGGGACTCCATGAACCAGCGCTTGTCGCTGGTCAGGGTGCGGTCCTGCAGGATGGTGGCGGGCAGCTGACACACGTCGGTGCCATCAGACAGGCGCGGTTTGGCGGCGGCCCACTCGGGGCAGTCGGACGCCGTGCCGCTGTTGCCGCCGTCGGTGGGCGGCGGGTTGGTAACGTTGGTGGGCGCATCGATGTTGACCGTGGCCTTGTCGCCATCGGAACAGCCGTAGAGACCGGTAAAGGATGCGGCGACCGCGGTGGCGATGGCCAGTTTTTTCAGTTGCATAACGACTCCTGGGTGGTTGCCTGAATAGGAAAGGGTTGCCGACACTCCGGTGGGGGCCTGCATCAGAAGGTCCATTCGAAACCGGCCTTGAGCTCAAAGCCGCGCTTGTAGCCCTGGAAGATATTGCCGCCCTGGGTGAACTCGACCGCCTCATCGAGGATGTTTTCCGCCTTGACGCGGAAGACGAAGTCGTCGCTCAGGGCGTAGCGATACACCAGGTTCAGGTCCAGCCGCGGTTCGAGAATCACATCGGGCTGGCCGGAAACGCCGACATCGACAATGGTCTCGCCGCTCTGGTTGAGCAGCAGGGTCAGCTCGTGACCGCTGGCAATGTCGTCGTAACCGAAAATCAGGTTGAGGGTGTAGTCCGGCGCGCCCTGGAGGTCGCGCTTGCTGGCATTCTGCAGGGTCACTTCGGAATCGATGTAGCTGGCATTGGCCGCGACGAAGAAGCTGCGGGTGTAGCTGTCATCCAGCGGGAACTCCTTGCGACCGTCGATTTCCACGCCCATGATTTCCGCGGATTCGGCATTCTGGAAGGTGCGCGAATTTCCCGCGGTACCCGATGCGGGCTGCACTACACGCTCGATCGGGTCCTGCATGTCCTTGTAGAACAGGGCCACACTGACCGACTCCTTGTCGGACCAGTATTTCTCCCAGCGCAGGTCGTAGTTGGTGACGTCGGAAACCTGGAGGTTGGGGTTGCCGCGGACGCGGAAGTTGAACTCGTTGTCGTAGAAGGTGGCGTTGGAGGTCTCCTTGAAGTCCGGCCGCGCCACGGTGCGCGAGACAGCAAAGCGCAGCTGCTGCTCGTCGGTAATGAACCAGTTGAAGCCCAGCGTCGGCAGCAGCGAATCTTCCTCCAGCACCGACTGCACCGGCGCCTGAGCCCCCGCCAGGGAGAAGGTGTCGGTGGTCTGCTCGTACTGTTCGTAACGCAGGCCGACGATGAACTGGTACTTGAGGTTCCACAGGCCGTCCCAGGAGAAGAACACGCTGTTGAGGTCGAGCTCTGCCTCGTAGCTGTCGCTGGGCAGGGTCTTGTCGAGGAAGTTGATGCCGGTGGCATTGACCCCCGTGATGGTGTCGTCATTGATGACGTCGTCCACACGCAAGTTGGGCGCGTTGTCGTCGATGGCCAGCAGGCCGCCCTGGAAACCGTAGGTATCGGAATCGGAGTCCCGTTCGCGGTGGATCGCGTTGACGCCGACCTTGAGTGTGGATTCCAGATCGCCGTTGGAAAAGAGGTATTCCAGGTCCACCGAGCCATCGAAATTTTCGTCGATCAGGTCGTCGTAGCGGCGGATCAGCTCCGCGGTCTGCAGGTTGTAGACCCCGTCGCCGTCCTGGAGGTCAAAGCGCACTTCGCGACGGTCGGGCGCGTCCCGCCGCGCGCTGCTGGCGGTGCCCTGCCAGCGCAGGGTCCAGGCCTCGTCGTCGCCGAGAATGTGCTCGCCGGTAAACTGCTGGGAAATGAACTGCCGCTCCTCCCATTGGATGGTCCAGTTGAGAGAGGGATTCAGCTCGTCGCCATCGAGCCCCTCCTCGTAGCGCACACTCTCCTCGGTGACCCGGGAGACGATGGTGTTGGAGGTGTAGCTGCTCTGGCCGACGTTGTAGCCCAGGGAGAGCAGGCCGTTCATGTCGATGACATTGTCGAACTGCTCGAAGCTGAAATCGTCGAGGACGCGGGAGGCATTGACGCCCCCGTAGGTCCGCCGCACACCGTCCTTGCGCACGCCGCGTTCATTGCGGTAGTTGCCGGCGACGAAGTAGCCCAGCTCACCGCCCAGCCAGTCAATGTCGTGTACGTCGCCGTAGTTGGCCCCGAGGACCATGTCCGGCAGTGCGGTTTCCTCGTCGTATTGCAGGTTGTCGGTCAACGCCTGGGCGCCGAGTATACCGAGCTGCTGCTGCACGGCGGGGTTGAGAAATTCCGGCTGATCGAGGGCCTTCGACACCGCGTAGGCGATGATCGGGCGGTCCCGGGAGCCATCGTCGATACCGACGAAATCCCAGTCACCGCTGGTGGGATCCACCAGGGCATCGTCCAGCGTCACGCCGTCCACGTAGCCGACCTGGGCCGACAGCTTGCCGCCGCGTTCGTTGGGGAAGGTACGGGTGTTGATTTCAAGGCTGCCGCCGGTGCTCTCGCCCGGCATGGTGGCCAGGTAGCTCTTGCGGATGTCCAGCTGCTCGACCATGTTGCTGGGGAACAGGTCCAGGGGTACCGTGCGCTTGCTCGGGTTGGTGCTCGGCAACTGGGCTCCGTTCAGGGTGCTGGTGACATAGCGATCGCCGAGGCCGCGGATGAAGATGAACTGGCCGTCCTGCACCGTGACACTGGGTACCCGCACCACCGAGGCGGCGACATCGGTATCGCCGAAGCGGGACAGTTCCTCCACGTCCAGGGTGTTGATCACGTTGGTGGCGTAGCGCTCGCTCTCCTGCATACCGGTAGCCGCCATGCTGGCCACCACGGTGACTTCCTCTATCTGCGGCATGGCGATGGCGACCTGAGCGCCCTCGCGACGGCGCAGGCTGAAATCCGAGGCTTTCACGGCGCTGGCAATCACCCGGTACTGCTCGACGCTGCGCGTGCCGAGGTCCGGGTGGCTGATGGTCAGGGTGTAGACGCCGCGCGGCGCCTCGAGCTGATAGCGCCCGTTGGCGTCAGTGGTCACGCTGCGGCTCACACCGCCGGACAGCTCCAGCGTGGCGCCCGACACCGGGTCACCACCACTGGTGATGCGGCCCTGGACCCGGCCGGGCAGCGCCTGGGCACGCTGCGCCGCACTTTCTGTCGTGAAGTAGGATTCGACCTGCGCCGTGGCTTCCTGACCGTCCTGCAAGCGAATCAGCACATCCGCCAACTGGCCGCTCGCAGCACTGAAGCGAAAGGAGTGCAGCACCTGATCACCATCCAGCACCTGCAGACTGTGGGCACCGCCGCGCAAATCGAATTGCACCAGGCCGGTCGCATCCAGAACCTTGCGCTCCCCGCCGTCAAGCACCACGGCGAGCCCGGTGGCGGAGGCGCCGTTCTGACTCACCTGAACCACCAGTTCGTCCGCCGCGTGGGCGATCCAGGAGGCGGAGCAAAGCAACATGGCGGCGGCGCTGTGACGGGAGAAAATCGGCTTCATTCGGAGTTCCCTAGCAACGTTGTCAATCTGTGGGGTATCCGGGGCCATGGATCCGCCCCTCCCCGATACAGGGCGCAGGTTAGGTGGCTTGTATGACAGCATCGTGATGCCGGGATGACAGTTGTGTGACAGGCAACCCTGCTTCACCAAAACTTCACCGTGCAATCACATTCCTGCAACAGCCGCGACGGAAGGTGGAGGCCGAACACCACAGCGACGGAGGCCACTGCCATGAGCCCACAGCACGCCACACAGAAGGAACGCGAACGGGCGGATATCGCCCGCCAGGTGGATGAGTTTCTGAGACAGGGCGGGGAGATCCGCGTGGTCCAGGCTCCCGCGGGACGGCATCAGCCGCGCCACCCGGTCACCTGGCTGGGACGCGATGACTTCGACCTGCTCGCCGAGCGCGGGATCTGAATCATGCTCGATCTGCAAGCGACCCTGGAGTCTCGCTACCCGGATTTCTTCGCCCGCCATCAACGTGTGGGGAGGACGCTGATTCGCAGTCTCAATCGCCTGTTCCGGGTCCAGCGATTCGCCGATTTTGGCCAGCGCTACCCGCACTTGCAGGGCCTGGATTTTGTCGAGCAGGCACTGGAGTACTTCGATTTCAGCTTCAAGGTGCGCGACCGCGAGCGCGCCCGGATACCGTCCAACGGCCGGGTGGTGATCGTGGCCAATCACCCGATAGGCTCGCTGGATGGCCTCGCCTTGCTGCATCTGGTCAGCAGCGTGCGCACGGACGTCAAGGTCGTGGCCAACGATCTTCTGGCGGCGATTGAACCCCTGCGACCCCTGCTGCTGCCGGTCAACAATCTGCAGGGAGGCACCCCGCGGGGGCAACTGCGCCGCTTGCGGGAGCACCTGCAGGCGGAAGGTGCGCTTGTCATTTTCCCCGCCGGGGAAGTCTCCCGCTTCGGCCCCACCGGCATTCGCGACGGCGCCTGGCAAAGCGGCTTTGTCAGCCTGGCCCGCGCTACCCGCAGCCCGGTACTGCCGGTGCATGTCGGCGGGCGCAACTCCCTGTTCTTCTATGGACTCTCGATACTGGCCCGCCCCCTCTCCACCCTCTGGCTGGTGCGCGAGATGTTCCACCAGCGCCACAACGCGGTCGAGGTACGCCTGGGCCGCCCGGTGCCCTGGGAGCACTACAGCGCCATCGAGGGCAGCCCGAAACACCTGGCGCGCTTATTCCGACGCCACCTGTACCGCCTGCCGCGCAATGCGCGGCCGGTCTTCGACAGCATCGATACTGTCGCGGCACCGGAGAACCGGATCCTCCTGCGTCGCGAACTGGCCCTGAGCGAGAACCTGGGTCGAACCCAGGACGGCAAGTCGATTCTGCTGGTGCGCGCCGGGGAGGCGCCCTGCGTCATGCGCGAACTGGGCCGGCTGCGGGAGCTGACTTTCCGCACGGTTGGCGAGGGCACCGGCAAGCCCCGCGATCTCGACCGCCACGATCGCGACTACCTGCAGCTGGTGCTCTGGGACGATCGCGACCTGGAAATCGCCGGCGCCTATCGGCTTGGCGATAGCGCGGCACTGTTGCAATCCGGCGGCCCCGAGGCCCTGTATAGCCACAGCCTGTTCAGCTTCGGACCGGGCATGCAGCCGCTGCTGGCAGCCGGGCTGGAGCTGGGGCGCAGCTTTGTCCAACCGCGCTACCAGAACCGCCAGGCTCTCGATTACCTGTGGCAGGGTATCGGTGCCTTTCTCCGCCGTTACCCGCGTTTTCGCTACCTCTACGGACCAGTTTCCATCAGCCGCCTCTACGGGGAGGAAGCCATCCAGCGTATCGCCCGCTACTACGCCGGCCACTACCGTGCGCTGCCACTGGATGTCCGGGCGCGCAATCCACTGCCCGGGAGCAAGGGGCCTTGCCCCGGGGAAGCGCCGAGCGAGGATCTGTCCGCCCTGAAAACCTGGCTGGCGGAACAGGGCCTGGCCCTGCCGACCCTGTTCAAGCATTACGCCCAGGTCGCGGAAGCCGACGGCATCGGCGTCGGCCCCTTCAACGTCGACCCACTCTTCGGCGACTGTGTCGATGCCCTGGTGGTGGTCGACCTGACCCGGCTCAAGCCTGCCAAGCGCCGCCGCTACCTGGGGGAGGCGACCCTCCCGGACTGAGCCGGGAACACCTCCCCGCAAGGCCTGCATCGAGGCTCCCGGCGCGAGCCCCGGCGAACCGCCGGCCGGGGTTATAAGCACCCGGCTCCTTGTTCCAAATTGATAGTCGACACCCCCCTGGGCCTGTGATTGGATGGGGCTGTGCCCTCCCGGGCACACCAAGATGCGACGATTGGAGGTCAAATCTATGAAGAAACAGAAGCGCGACATGGGTTCCAGAGCATTCGACAGGGGTTACCGGGCGGGCCTTTCGGGCCGCAGCGCCGACCTCTGCCCGCATGGCAACGAGGAACAGCGACAGGCCTGGATTACCGGCTGGCGCGAAGGCCGTGTCGACCAGTGGGATGGCCTGACCGGTGTGTCGGGCGTTCACAAGATGCGCGTGTCCTCCTGACCCGCTTCTGACAATCCCGTCCACGGGGCCGGGCAGGCCGTGACCTGCCCGGCCGGCAACTCAGGCCCGCAGGCTGCTCTGCGCCAGGTCCAGCAACTCCCGGTTGGCCACGGCAAACATGGCAAAGTCCGGTGAGTCGGTCGTGTGCAACTCGGTAATCATCTCCTGCCAGCGCGCCAGCAGGCTGCCCTGGCGCTCCGACCAGGCCGCCAGGCCACTCTCGGTATCTCCCCCTTCCTCCGTGGCCCTCAGGACGCCCACCGCCAAGGTGCGCTGCTGCCACTCGAGGTCTTCCAGGTAGGTGTCACGCGCCAGGGCCTGCCACTCGTTATCGACCTTGCTGTCCAGTATCAGGCCACTGAACCAGTCCAGTTCCAGGCGCTCACCGAGGTCAAAGTAGAGCTCCGCCACCGCGGTCATGTCGGCGCCGGTTTCCCCCGCCGCCTGGACAATCCCCAGCAGGGTATAGGCCTGTGCGGCAGCCGCCACATGTTCCGCCAGCGACTGATCCACCCCCGCCGCCATGTAGCGCTCGGCGAGATGGCGGTACTGCTCGGCGGCACGCCCCCGCAACAGCCCCGGCAGTGCCTGGCGCAGCAGGGACACCCCCTCGGCAAATTCGGCAATCGCCGTACTGGGCGAAAGCTCGTGACGGCGATTGCGCAGCAGCCAGCGGGCGGCGCGCCTTACCAGCCGGACCAGACTGTAGATCATCTCCTGCTGTACGCCGGCATCCACCCGGTAGTCCAGGGCCTCGATCGCGTCCCAGGTCTCGCCGACGGCATAGATATGGGTCACAGCGGTATAGGCCCGGGCAATGTCCGCCACCGGGGCCCCGGTGGCCTTGCGCAGGCGCGCGACAAAGTTGAAGCCGACCCGGTTGACGATGTCGTTGGTCACCTGGGTACACATGATTTCCCGGCGCAGGCGATGCTCTTCGACATCCTCGGGGAAGCGATCCACCAGCTGCCGCGGGAAGGCAGTGGACACGGCGGCGCTCAGCAGCGGGTCGCGGCCCAGATCCGAGGCGATCAGCTCTTCCTTGAGAATGGCCTTGGAGTAGGACACCAGGATAGCGATCTCCGGCCGCGTCAGCCCCTGCCCCTGGATCCGTCGGTCAGCGAGCTCCTGGTCGCTGGGCATGAATTCCAGCTCCCGATTGAGGCGGCCGCTCTCCTCCAGGTGGCTGATGAAGCGCCGGAACTCGCCGCTGCGCTCCGCCGACTGCCAGGCGGCGAGGCTGATCGCCTGGGTCTGCCGGTAGTTGTTCGACAGCACCAGCTCGGCCACGCTGTCGGTCATCGACTCCAGCAGTGCATCCCGCTGTTTGCGGGTCATGTCCCCGCGGTCGACCACGGCATTCAGCAGGATCTTGATATTGACCTCGTGGTCGGAGCAGTCGACACCACCGGCATTGTCGATAAAGTCGGTATTGGAGCGCCCGCCATTCAGGCAGTACTCGATCCGCGCCAGCTGGGTCATGCCGAGGTTGCCACCCTCCCCCACCACCCGGCAGCGCAACTCGCGGCCGTCCACGCGCACCGCGTCATTGGACTTGTCACCAACATCGACGTGGGATTCGCTGCTGGCCTTGACATAGGTGCCGATACCCCCGTTCCAGAGCAGGTCCACCGGTGCCTTGAGGATGTAGGTGATCAGCTCGTTCGGGGTCAGGTGGTCCCGCTCAATGGCCAGTAGGTCGCGCACCTGGCGCGACAGCGGGATCGACTTGGCCGCGCGGGAAAACACGCCGCCGCCTTCCGAAATCAGGTCGCTGTCGTAATCGGCCCAACTCGAGCGCGGCAAGCGGAACAGGCGCTCGCGCTCCAGGTAGCTGGCCCGGGTATCCGGCTCCGGGTCGAGGAAGATGTGCTGGTGGTTGAAAGCGGCCACCAGGCGGATGTGCGGTGACTGCAGCATGCCGTTACCGAACACGTCGCCGGCCATGTCGCCGATGCCCACCACGGTGAAATCGGTGGATTGCACGTTCAGCCCCAGCTCGCGGAAATGGCGCTGCACCGACACCCAGGCCCCGCGGGCGGTAATCCCCATCTTCTTGTGGTCGTAACCGACGCTGCCCCCGGACGCGAAAGCATCCCCCAGCCAGAAGCGGTACTCCCGGGAAAGCGCATTGGCGATGTCGGAGAAGCTAGCCGTGCCCTTGTCCGCCGCCACGACCAGGTAGGGATCCTCGTCGTCCTTGGCCACCACCAGCGGCGGACGCTCAACCCCGATGTCCACGCGGTTGTCGGTAATATCCAGCAGGCCGCGGATAAAAGTCTGGTAGCAGGCAATACCCTCTGCCTGAACCGCCTCGCGATCCATGCCCGGTGCCAGGCACTTGGCCACAAAGCCGCCCTTGGCGCCGACCGGCACGATCACCGCGTTCTTCACCTGCTGGGCTTTCACCAGGCCCAGCACTTCGGTGCGAAAATCCTCCAGCCGATCGGACCAGCGCAGGCCGCCGCGGGCCACCTTGCCGCCGCGCAGGTGTACCCCCTCCACCCGCGGCGAGTAGACGAAAATCTCGTACATCGGCACCGGCGCGGGCATGTCGGGGATATCCGCTGGCCGCAGCTTGAAGGAGAAATAGGGTTTCAGCCCGCCGTCGCTGCCCTGCTGGAAGAAATTGGTTCTCAGGGTGGCCCGGATCAGTGTCACATACTCGCGGATAATGCGGTCCTCGCCGAGATTGGGCACCTGCTCCAGGGCATCCAGGATGCGCTGTTCCACGGTTTCCTCGCGCTGCCTCCGCCACGCTTCATCACCGTCGAATACCGGGGAAAAACGGGTCAGGAAGAGCTCGACGATACTGGCGCTGAGCTGCAGGTGGTTGGCCATGGTCTCGGCGATGTAGTCGACGCTGTAGGGAAAGCGGATCTGCCGCAGATAGCGGGCGTAGGCACGCAGGAGGGCAATTTCACGCCAGTTGAGCCGGGTGCCCAGTAACAGGCGGTTGAAGGAATCATTCTCCGCATCGCCGAACCAGATGCGCGCGAAGGCATCCTCGAAATCGTCGCGCACCTGCTCCAGGTCGATGTCCCGGGACAGCGAATAGATCAGGCTGAACTCCTGGATCCAGTAGCGTTCGCCATCGCTCGCGCGCACGCCGTAGGGGCGCTCGGCCACCACCCGCAGACCGAGGTTTTCCAGGATCGGCAGCACATCCGACAGGGGCAGTGAGTCGCCACGGTGGTAGAGGCGCAGGCGCAGGCGCTCGGGACCCTCCTCGAGCAGCCGGTACAGGCTCATGCCCAGGCGCTCCCCCACCTGCAGGCGCAGGATACGACGGATATCCAGCACCGCCACGCGCGGATCGAAGTCGTCGCGGTAGCCCGGGGGGAAGCCGTTCCCCAGCTCGCGGGTGTAGCGCTCGCCGTTCTCCTCGCCAAACTCGTCAATCAGACGGCTGCGCAGCCGGTCCTCCCACGCCAGGGTTGCCTGCACAATCTGCTCCTCCAGTTCATTGGCGTCCCAGCTCAATTCGGCGGTGGGGTCCACCCGCAGGACAAAATGCACGCGCACCAGCACAGACTCGGAAAAGTGCGTGGTGAACTCGGCTTCCTCGGCACCCAGGGCGCGACAGAGTATCTCCTGAACCCGGGTCCGCCGCTCGGTGTTGTAGCGGTCACGGGGCATGTAGACCAGGCAGCTGAAAAACTTCCCGTGGGCATCGCGACGAACGAACAGGCGCGTCTGCCGGCGCTCCTGAATGCGGTTCACGGCCAGCGCCGTGGTACACAGCTCCCGGGTACTGGACTGGAACAGCTCGTCGCGGGGGAACTGTTCCAGCACCCGGGTCAGCTCGCGGCCATCGTGCTCGCTCGGATCGAGGCCGGACTGCTGGATCACTTCGGCCACCTTGCGCCGCAGAATCGGAATCAGGCTGGGATTGGTCGTGTAGACCGAGAAGGTGTAGAGACCAATAAAGCGGTGCTGGCCAACCACGTCGCCGTCGGCATCGAAAACCTTCACTTCGACGTAATCCGGATAGGCCTGGCGGTGCACCCGCGAGCGCACCCGGGACTTGGCGAAACTCAGCTGACGACGCTGAAGTTCGTCGGGCCCCATGCTGTGGAGATCGGCCTGCAGGTCCATGGCACCGCGGGTCTGGCGCTGGCGCAGCATGCCCAGGCTGTGCTCGTCCGCCACCTCGACACGCACCTCGGGGCCCTGGCGCGACACCGTCAGGTATTCATAGCCGAGGAAGGTCATGCGGTCACTGGCAAGCCAGCGCAGGAACTCCACGGCTTCCTCCCGCAGGGGCGCCTCCACACAGGCGCTGCCGGCAATGGCCTCCATGGCCTGGTCCAGGCGGGCCCGCATGGCGGAAAAGTCATCCACAACACGCCCGACTTCATCGAGAATATCCACCAGCGTCGTGCGCAGCTCCTCCAACTGGTCGGGGAAGGAGTGCCGGCTGATCTCGAAGTAGAGCAGGCTTTCGTGGGAACTGCCCGCGCGCTGGCCCTCGTCCTCCGCGGCCAGGACCTCTTGCAGACTGCCGCCCGCCCCGCGCTGCGCCTCCAGGTTGCAGCTGGCCAGGGCGTGGATGCGGATGTTGCGCTGGTTCAGCTCCCCGCGCACCGACGCGGTACAGAAAGGCATGTCCCGGCACAGCACGGCGATGACGGTGTACTTGCTCTCCCAGCCATGGGTCTGCACGTCGGGGTTGAAAATGCGCACCCGGGGCCCCTCTTCCGCCTGCCAGCCATCCATGAAGCGCAACAGCCCGTAGAGGCAGCCGTAGACATCCTCCACGGTGCGGTGCCGCATGTCCTCGGGCGGGAAACGGCTGAGAAAGACACTGGCCAGGTTGTGCAGAGAGGCGCGGTCGGCGCCATCACTGCGCTGTTCAATGCGCGCAGCAAGCGCCTCGAGAAGATCCTGCTTGACTGCGTCCCACGCCATGTCGCCTACCTCTGGCCAGATTCCTGTCACCTCCAGTCTAGTGCAGTGGGCCAGCAAAGTGTCTGGAACTTTTGCACAGCACCTCCGTCACAGGCTTTCGCAAGCGGGTGAAGTCACCCCTGGGAGAGGCTACAATGCCCGCCGGGCGGCCCGCCCGCACAGCCGGAAAAGCATCGAGGAGCACGCGTGGCGACCACGGACATCAGGACTCTGGAAGACTGGCTTTGCCGCCAGGTAATCGGGCAGCGACATCTGGTGGAGCGACTGCTGATAGCCCTGCTGGCCGATGGACACCTGCTGGTGGAAGGCGCGCCCGGTCTGGCCAAGACGCGTGCCATCAAGAGCCTGGCGGAAGGCATCGAGGGCAGTTTTCACCGGGTACAGTTCACCCCGGACCTGCTCCCCGGGGACGTGACCGGCACCGAAATCTACCGCCCCCAGGACGGCAGTTTTCATTTCCAGAAGGGGCCGATCTTTCACAACCTGGTGCTGGCCGACGAGGTCAACCGGGCCCCCGCGAAAGTGCAATCCGCTCTGTTGGAGGCGATGGCCGAACGCCAGGTGTCCGTGGGTTCCGAGACCTGGCCCCTGCCGGCGCTGTTCCTGGTCATGGCCACCCAGAACCCGATCGAGCAGGAGGGCACCTACCCCCTGCCGGAAGCCCAGCTGGACCGTTTCCTGATGCACGTCCGCGTCGACTATCCCGACGCCGCCGCGGAAACCGAAATCCTGCGCCTGACCCGCGAGGAGGCCGGCGGTGACAGCGCCCGCCCACCGGCCTTGCTGAGCCAGGAACAGGTGCTGGCCGCGCGCCGCGAGGTCCTCGGCCTGCACATGGCCGACGCGGTGGAGCAGTACCTGGTACAACTTGTGGTGGCGACCCGCCGGCCCGGGGACTATGCCGCGGAACTGGCGGAGTGGATCGAATTCGGTGCCAGCCCCCGGGCCAGCATCGCGCTGGATCGCTGCAGCCGCGCCCTGGCCTGGCTGCGCGGTCGCGATTTCGTCACCCCCGATGACGTGCAGGCGGTGGCGCCGGATGTCCTTCGACACCGCCTGATACTGGGCTTTGAAGCCGAGGCCAACGGCATCAGTCCGGACCGGGTGATCCGGGAACTGCTGGCCAGGGTGCCCGCGGGCTAAGCGTGAGCGGCCTGCGCGACGCCACCCGGCCCGCTCGCGGCGCCCGGATCGACCTGGCCACCCTGATCGGCCTGCGCTTCTCCGCCACGCGCCTTTCCCTGCGCCGTCGCCGGCGTGCCCTGGCGGCGCTGGCCGGCGGCCGCCGCTCCAGCTTCCGCGGGCGCGGCATCGATTTCGAGGAAGTGCGCGCCTACCAGCCAGGGGACGATGTGCGCAGCATTGACTGGCGCGTCACCGCCCGCACCGGGCAGGCCCACACTAAACTCTTCCGGGAAGAGCGCGAGCGGCCAGTGCTGATCGTGGTCGACCAGCGCAACAGCCTGTTCTTCGGCTCCCGCCACTGCTTCAAGTCGGTGCTCGCCGCCCACCTCGGCGCCCTGCTGGCCTGGGCCGCCCTGGGCGAAGGCGACCGCGTCGGAGGTGTGGTCTTCGACGATGCGGACCACCACGACATCCGGCCGCGGCGCAGTCGCAAGGCAGTCCTGGCCCTGCTGTCCCGCGTGCAGGCCAGCAATGCGGCACTGCCACTGACGGCGCGCCCAGGCGCCGATGATTTTGCCGCCATGCTGGGAAAGCTGCGCCGGGTGGCGCGCCCGGGCAGCAGTGTCTACCTGGTCAGTGACTTCCAGGGTGCCGACAGCGAGGCAGCGCGGGAGCAGTGGTTCCGACTGGCGGAGCACACCGAAGTGCTGGCCATCCAGGTAACCGATCCCGCCGAGGCACAGCTGCCGCCGCCGGGTCGCTATGCCGTAACCGATGGGGTGCAAGCCGTGGAACTGGACAGCGCTGACCCGCGGCTTCGCCAGCGCTACCAGAGTTTGCGCGAGCGGGAACAGAGCCGGCTTCAGGAGACTCTCGGGCGTCTCGGGATTCCGCTGTTGCAGGCGAGCACCCGGGAATCGCCCCTGCGCCTCCTGCAGGCCTGCTTCGGAGACCGCCGATGAACCCGGATCCTCTCGCGGCCCTGCAGCCCCTGCGCCTGCCCGCCGAGCCCGGCTGGTGGCCCCCGGCGCCGGGCTGGTGGGTGCTGGCGGGCCTGCTCCTGCTCGCCCTGACCGGCGGCCTCTGGATGATCTGGCGGCGCTGGCAGCGCAACCGCTACCGCCGCGTGGCCGCAGCCGCGCTGCAAGCAGTCGCCAGCGACTGGCAGGCGCACCGGGACGCGGCGCGCCTGGTGCAGCAGACCAACCGGATCCTCAAGGCCACCAGTCTGCGCGCCTGGCCGCGCAGCCAGGTCGCGCCCTTGAGCGGAGGCGAGTGGCTAACCTTTCTGCAACAGAGCTGTCCCCAGCCGCTGCCGGCCCTGGAGCCCCTCGCCGAGGCGGGCTATGCGAGGGGCCCCGAAGAGCCGGATGCCCCGGCCCTGCTCGCGGCCGCGGAGCTCTGGGTACGCCGTCATCGGGGACCGCGGTCATGATCTGGCAGTGGCCCTGGATACTGCTGCTGCTGCCGCTGCCGTGGCTGGTTTGGCAATTCACCCCACCGGCCCATGGCAAGCTGCCGCGCTTGCGGGCACCTTTCGCCGGTCTCTGGCAGCGAGTTACGGGCAGCAGCGGAGACGCGGCTGGCCACCCTCGACGTCCGCTGCATACCCTCCTCCTCAGCCTGCTCTGGCTGGCACTGCTGGCAGCTGCCGCGCGCCCGGCGTGGATCGGCGACCCGGTGGAGCTGCCGCGCAGCGGGCGCGACCTGATGCTGGCCATGGACATCTCCGGCAGCATGCGGGTCGAGGACATGCAGGTGGGCGACCAGCGCCTGCGCCGCATCGACGCGGTCAAGGCGGTGTGCGCCGATTTCATGGCCCGCCGCCAGGGCGATCGCGTCGGCCTGATCCTTTTCGGCAGCAACGCCTATGTCCAGTCGCCCCTGACCTTCGACACCCGAACCGTGGAGACCTTTTTACGCGAATCACAGATCGGCTTCGCCGGACAGGAAACCGCCATCGGTGACGCCATCGGCCTGGCCGTAAAGCGCCTCAGGGACCGCCCCCAGGACCAGCGCGTCCTGGTCCTGCTGACCGACGGCCAGGACAATGCCAGCAGCGTGCGCCCACTCGAGGCGGCGCGACTGGCGGCCCAGCTGGGCATCCGCATCTACACCATCGGTGTCGGTGCCGAGGAACTCACCCTGCCCGGCCTGTTTGGTTCCAGCCTGGGCAGTCGCACCGTCAACCCCTCGGCGGAGCTCGACGAACAGACCCTGGTGGCGATCGCCGAGCAGACCGGCGGTCGCTATTTCCGCGCCCGCGACCCGGCGGAACTGAGCGGCATCTATCAGCTGCTCGACCAGCTGGAACCGATTGAGCAGGATCGCGGGGTCTACCGCCCGCGACAATCGCTGATGCACTGGCCACTGGGCCTGGCGATGGCCCTGGCGCTGGCATTGTTCGCACTGAGCCGTCGACGCCCCGCGGCGAGCGGAGGCCAGTGGTAATGGACTGGCTGGCAGACTTCCACTTCCTGCGCCCGCTCTGGCTCTGGAGCCTGTTGCCGGGACTGCTACTGACGGGCCTGCTCTGGCGGTCCCGCCGTCACAGTGGGGGCTGGGAGCAGGTCATCGACGCCGACCTGCTGCCGGAGCTGCTGGAAGCCAGCGGCCCCGTCGGCCGTCGCCGCTGGCCGGCCCTGCTTCTGGTGAGCTGGGTACTGGCGAGTCTGGCCGCCGCAGGTCCCAGCTTTCGCCAGCTGCCCCAGCCGGTGGAACAGCCCACCGATGCCCTGGTCCTGCTCCTCGACCTGTCCTATTCCATGAAGTCCACCGATCTCGCCCCCTCGCGCATGGATCGCGGGCGACAGAAACTGATTGACCTGCTGGAGCGCCGCAGCGCCGGTCAGACCGCCCTGGTCGCCTGGGCCGGGGATGCCCACGTGGTCACGCCGCTGACCGAAGACCATCGCACCATTGCCAATCTGCTGCCGGCACTCAACCCCGACATGATGCCGATGCCGGGCAGCAATGCGCCGGCGGCCGTCTCCCGTGGGCTGACCCTGCTGGCGTCGGCGGGCATACCCCGGGGCCATCTGATCCTGGTGACCGACGGTGTCCAGCCCGAGCAGGTGGCGCTGATCCGCCAGCAGCTGGAGGGCAGCGGCAGCCGGCTGTCGGTCCTCGCCATCGGAACCCCCGAGGGTGCGCCGCTGCCCCTCCCCCGCGGTGGCTTCCTGCGGGACCGCAATGGGGAGATCGTGATTCCGGGGCTCGACGCGGCGCCGCTTCGACGCCTGGCGGAGGTCGGCGGCGGTCGCTACAGCGAACTGCGGGTGGACGGCGGCGACCTGGACTACCTGCTGGACAGGGGTCTATTCAGTGCCGCGGAGAGCGCCGAGGCCACCAGCCTGCAGGCAGATACCTGGGAGGACCAGGGCTACTGGCTGGTGCTCCTGCTGCTGCCCCTGGTCGCCGCGGGCTTTCGTCGCGGCTGGCTGCTGGTTCTCGTGCCATTGCTGGTTCTGCCCTGCACCCCCCTGCCAGCCTACGCACAGTCGACTCCCTCCCCGGAGGCTGCGCAGGCGGCACCACAGCCGGAGTCGGCCGGGACAGCGGAAACGGTCTGGGAGGACTGGTGGCTGCGCCCGGACCAACAGGCTCTGCGCGCACTGCAGTCCGGGCAGCCCGAACGGGCCGCCAGCCTGTTTGAGGACCCCGCCTGGCGCGGTGCAGCGAGCTACCGGGCCGGGCATTATCAGGCCGCGGCCGAGGCCTTCGCCGCCGGGGACGGAGCGGACGCCTGGTACAACCGCGGCAATGCCCTGGCCCGGGCGGGCGAGCTGGCCGCGGCGGCGGAAGCCTACCGCGAGTCGCTCCAGCGCGCCCCCGACAGCCCGGATGCGAAGGCCAACCTGTCCCTGGTCGAGGAGCTGTTGAAGCAGGAACAACAGGACCCGCAACAGCCGCAATCGGGCCAGGATCAGGATGGCGCCCGGGGCGAGCAACAGCCCCCCGAAAACCGCGACGCGGACGCGGGCGAGGACAGCAGCTCGGCGGGTGCCGGAGACAGCGGCGGCGACGCGGCCAGTCGCCAGGGCAAGCCCGGCGCCGAGCCACCCGGGGACCCAACGCCGGGGGACGATGACCATGGCGGCGCGGCGTCGCAGCCAAGCCCCCCGGGGCCGGAGGAGAACCCCTGGGCCGCTGCTGCACGCCCGGAAGCGGGCGAGGAAGGTGACGGTGAGGCAGAGGATACGGCGCCGCCACTGCCCCGCTTTACACCCGAGGAAGCCGAACGCCGCCAGGCACTGGAGCAGTGGCTGCGACGGGTGCCCGACGACCCCTCCGGCCTGCTGCGGGAAAAATTCCGCCACCAGAGCCGCCAACAGCAACGCGCCCGGCCAAGGAATGACGATGCACCCTACTGGTAAGCACCCGCGCCTCATCGCGGCGGCCCTGTCCCTGGTGGCCGCCCTCCTCCTGTTCGCTGGTACGGCGCGGGCCGAAGTCAAGCTCGCCGTTGACCGGCAGGCCGTGGCGATGGGGGAGAGTTTCAGCCTGATCATCAGCGCCGGCAGTGCCGAGGAACTGCGCCAGCTTGACCTGCGCGCCCTCGAGACCGACTTCGCCATCCTGCAGCGCACCCAGAGCAGCAATACCAGCATCATCAACGGCGAGCGCTCCCACAGTGAGCAACTCTCGCTGGAACTCACGCCCCTGCGGGAGGGCAGGCTCGAGATTCCCCCGCTCGGAGGCGCCGCCCCGATCGCCATCGAGGTCGCAGAGCCGGTTGCCGGCGAGGAACGCAACGACGACGTATTGTTCACTGCGGAGCTGGACCGGGAAACGGTTTATGTGCAGGAGCAGGCCATTTTGACCCTGCGCATAGAGCAGGCGGTCAATCTCGAGGCGCGCAGCCTGAGCGAGCTGAAGCTCGACCGGGCCTTCGCGGTGCCACTGGAGCAGCGCTCCTTCCAACGCACCCTCGACGGACGCCCCTGGCTGGTTCACGAGGTGCGATTCGCCATCTTCCCGGAGCGCAGCGGCGAGCTGCAGATCCCCCCGCAGACCTTCACCGCGCGGGAGAGCCGGACCCGCCGCAGCGGCATCAACTTCGGACTCGGAGGACGCCAGCTGCAGCGACGCAGCCAGCCCCTGACCCTGCAGGTCGAACCCCGGCCCGCGGCCTTTCCCCAGGACGCCACCTGGCTGCCCGCCCGCGCCCTGAGCCTGGAACAGAGCTGGTCGGCTGATCCGGACACACTCCAGGTGGGCGACTCCCTGACCCGCAACCTGAGCCTGCGCGCCGAAGGCCTGCAGGGCGCGCAGCTGCCGCCGATCGATTTCCAGGCCCCGGAGGGCTTGCGCTACTACACCGACCAGCCGCAAATAGAAGACAGCGAAAACCCCGGGGGCGTGGTTGGCCTGCGGCAGGACAGCGCCGCCCTGGTGGCCTCCGAACCCGGCGACTACACCCTGCCCGCCATTCGCGTGCCCTGGTGGGATACCACGGAGGACCGCGTGCGCTACGCCGAAATTCCCGCGCAGCGCATCACCGTGCTGCCCGGCAGCATCGACGCGAGCCCGCCGCCGGCTGAACCCGCTACACCCGGCGCGCGCAGCACTGCCAGCGCCACTCCCGCGGCGCCACCTGGCCCCCGCAGCACCCCCACGCACTGGCTATGGCCGCTGCTCAGCGCCGGCCTGGGCCTGGGCTGGCTGCTGACCGCCCTGCTCTGGTGGCGCAGCCACACCCGTGCCGCAAACCTCCCCCACAGCGGCAGCGCAAGCGGGGCAAATAGCGCCGGCCGCGCCTTCCGGCAGCTGCAGGCGGCCTGCACCAGCCACAGTCCGGCCCCGGCGCGCCGGGCTTTGCTCGACTGGTGTCAGGCTCAGGTGGGGGCTGGCTGCGAGAGGGATCTGTACACGCTGGCCGAGCGGCTGGGTGATCGCGAGCTGCTGGCGGCCATCGACGAGCTCGAGCGGGCGCTCTACGCCCCGGTGGCAACGCCCTGGCGCGGTGACGCCCTGCTCGCCGCGGTACGCCGCCTCCGACAGCAGCCAGCTCGCCAGCAAGCCGCACCCGACCTGGCGCTCTACCCCGGCGGCGAGTGACCCCGCGCCGCTGGCACGATAGGCCTATCGTTGTGGAGCCAGTAGCGCCGCAGCGTGGCCTTTCCGGGCCTCCCTGGACACGCCGTGAACCCACACCCGGTAAAGCGGGGCGGGCTCTCCATGGGGGCTCGTAGGCCGCTCACCCGATAAAGCGGGGGTGGGCTCTCCATGCGGCCCACGGTCCAGGGAGGCCCGGAAAGGCCACGCTGCTGTTTTGGCACGAGTTTCAGTTGGGGCGGCTGTAGCCAGAATTTGCGGGCCTCATTCGTGCCGGATCAGAGTCTCGGCCACGGAAGGTTAGAGCCACTCGGCTTCCGAAGCCAAGTACGTGGCAGCCCATAGCACCGGTTCAGGCGCCGCTCCGAGGAAGCATCACTCGACGCAACCGCCATAGTAGCGTCCGGGGTGTGCCTTGCCTGTCGGGACCGTGGGCCGCATGGATGCGGCCTACGAGCCTCCAGGGACGGATTTACGGCGTGTCCCGACAGGCAAGGCACGCTCCGGACGCGGGCCAGTGGCACCAGCGGCCGCTAGCGGTACGGGCGACAGGCAAAGCACACCCCGGCCGCGGGCGAATGGCACCCACGACGAGGCCAGCAGTGCGCCTTAGGAGTGATCGCCTGGCCCCGGCCCGGCTCACGCCAGGGCCTTGCTGACCACCTCGTAGACATCCCGCGACAAGGTCGGCAGCGCCGCCAGGCGCTCGAGCTGGGCCTTCATCAGCGCCTCGCGACCCCGGTAGTTGCGCCAGCGAGTCAGCGGTGTCAGCAGGCGCGAAGCCATCTGCGGATTACTGCGGTCGAGGGCCTCGATGCGGTCGGCCAGGAAGCGGTAGCCGGCGCCGTCGGCGCGGTGGAAGCTCACCGGATTGGCCGCGCTGAAGGTGCCCACCAGGGCCCGCAGCCGGTTGGGATTGCGGGCGTCGAAGGCCGGGTGATCCAGCAGGCGGGTCACGCGCGCCAGGGTCCCGTCGCCGGGCATAGCCGCCTGCACCTGCAGCCACTGGTTGACCACCAGGGTCTCGTGCTGCCAGTCCTGGTAGAAGCGATCCAGCGCGGCCTCAGCGCGGGTGGCGTCGCCCTGCCAGGCGATGACCTGCAATGCCGCGAGGCGGTCGGTCATGTTGTCGGCGTCGGCAAATTGCTGCTCCGCCAGGGCCAGGCCCTCCTCCCCCGCCGCGGCGAGGAAATCCAGGCAGACATTGCGCAGGGCGCGGGCTCCGATCTGCTCGGCGCTGGGCGCATAGGGCTCCCGCGACGCCAGGCGCTGGCGGCAGGCGAGGAGCGCGTCGCGGTGTTGGCGGCCAATCTGCCGCCGGACACTGCAGCGGGCGCGGTGGATGGCATCCACGTCGGCCCCGCCCTCTTCCGCCGCGAGATCGGCCAGATAGCTCTCCCCAGGCAGGCGCAGCATTTCCGCCACCATCGCGGGGTCGAGACTGTCGTCGGCGAGCAAGACACCGATGGCCGACAGCCAGGTGGCGTCCAGCGCTTCGCCCTCGGGCTCCCGTATCTGCGCCTGGATTCCCCGCAGGGCCAGCTGCTGGGCCGCATCCCAGCGGACGAAGCCGTCCTCCTCCCGGGTCATCAGGGCGCAGAGTTCCGCGGTGTCGAGGTCGATCTCCAGGCGCACGGGTGCAGAGAAACCGCGCAGCAGTGCCGGGACCGGCGCCTCCCTGATGCCCTCGAAGCGGAACTCCTGCTCCGCCTCGCTGAGCACCAGTACCCGGGAGGTGTTGTCCTCCGGAACATCCTCCGCCGGCAGGCTTTCCGGGTCCGTGGACAGGCGCAGCGGCAGATTGCCCGCGCTGCCGAGCAGGCCCATGGCGACGGGTATCACCAGCGGCGCCTTGTCGGGCTGCCCCGGAGTCGGCGGCGTGTTCTGGCGCAGGGTGAGGGTATAGGCCTGGGCTGCCTCGTCGTACTCGCCCCGCGCGCTGAGCCGGGGCGTACCGGCCTGGCCGTACCAGCGGCGGAACTGCCCGAGGTCGACACCCGAGGCGTCCTCCATGGCGCGCACAAAATCCTCGCAGGTGACCGCCTGGCCGTCGTGGCGCTCGAAGTACAGGTCGGCACCGGCGCGGAAGCGTTCCGGCCCCAGCAGGGTGTGGATCATCCGCACCACTTCCGCGCCTTTCTCGTAGATCGTCACGGTGTAGAAGTTGGAGATTTCGATGAAAGAGTCCGGGCGCACCGGATGGGCCATGGGCCCCGCGTCCTCGGCAAACTGGGCACTGCGCAACAGGCTCACATCCTCGACCCGCTTGACCGTGGGCGAGCCCAGGTCGGCGGAGAAGCAGGCGTCGCGAAACACCGTGAAGCCTTCCTTGAGGCTGAGCTGAAACCAGTCGCGGCAGGTCACCCGGTTGCCCGACCAGTTGTGGAAGTACTCGTGGGCGACAATCGCCTGGACCCGCTGGAAGCCGGTATCGGTGGTGATCGCCGGGCTGCACAACACGCAGGAGCTGTTGAAGATGTTCAGCCCCTTGTTTTCCATCGCCCCCATGTTGAAATCGTCCACGGCGACAATGTTGAAGATGTCCAGGTCGTACTCGCGGCCATAGACCTCCTCGTCCCAGCGCATGGCCTGCTTCAGCGACAGCATGGCGTGGTCGCACTTGTCCAGGTCCTTGGCTTCCACGTAGATGCGCAGGGTGACTTCGCGACCGCTGGCAGTGCGGAAATGGCCCTCGATGTGCTGCAGGTCGCCGGCCACCAGGGCAAACAGGTAGGCGGGCTTGGGAAAGGGATCCTGCCAGTGCATGCGATGACGGCCCCCTTCCAGGGCCTCCGCGCGCCCCGGGTTGCCATTGCTGAGCAGCACGGGGTAGCGCGCCTGGTCCGCCTCGATCGTCACGTCGAAGGGCGCCAGTACGTCGGGGCGGTCGGGGTACCAGGTAATTTTGCGGAAGCCCTCGGCTTCGCACTGGGTGCAGAACATGGCGCGGGACTTGTAGAGCCCCTCCAGGGAGCTGTTGTCCTGGGGGCGAAGCCGGCAGCGGGTGCGCAGTGTGCCCCGCTCGGGCATGTCGGGAATACACAGGGACTCGCTGTCGAGGGTGTACTGCTCGGGCGACAAGGGCTGGTCGTCGAGGAAAATTTCCAGCAACTCCAGTTCCTGGCCCGAGAGCGTCAAAGGCTCGCTGGCCCCGGCCTCGGGGTTGCGCAGCAACTGCAGCTCCGCCGTGACCAGGGCTTCCGTCTCGTGGAGATCGAAATGCAGGCGGGGGTGCTCGACCCGAAAGGCGGGCGGCCGATAGTCCTTGAGGTAGATGACCCGGGGGTTGGCGTCGCGCATGCTGACTCCTTAAAGCTGCGACAGGGCGACCTGGTAGCCGCCGTATTTGCGCAGGTTGATGACTCCAGTGTCGAAAATCAGGTACTGGCCCTTGATCCCCAGCAGGGTACCCTCGACCAGGGGCTGGCGGTCGAGGTTGAAGGATTTGACCTTGGTCGGATACTCCAGCACCGGGTAGTCAATGGACACGACCTCGCCATCGGTGATGGGCTGGACCGCCTGCAGGCCGTGTTCACGTTGCAGCGTATCGATGCCATCGCCGCACTCGCCCAGCAGGCGGTCCCGCCACGCGGGCAGATCCACCGGGTCGGAGGGCCCCTTGAGCATCGCCTGCCACTGGGTGCGGTCGGTGACATGGGCCTTGAGCAGGGTTTCCACCAGGCCCGACTGGTAGCGGGTCTGCACCCGGAGCACCGGCAGTGCCTGGGTTGCCCCCTGGTCCATCCAGCGCGTCGGCACCTGGCTGTGGCGGGTGATGCCCACCTTGACCCCCGAAGTATTGGCGAGATAGACGATGTGCTCGATCATGCAGTGGCTTTCGCCCCACTCCGGCTCGCGGCAGGGGCCCAGGTGATAGTGGCACTTCTCCGGGCTGACGATGCAGCTGTCGCACTGGGCCAGGCGGCGGAAACAGGGATAACAGTAGCCCTGGTTGAAGCTCTTGCTGCTCACCCGCCCGCAGTGCACGCAGTGAATCTCGCCCAGGTAGCGCAGGGCCAGGGATTGCCCCAGCAGGGGGTTGAGGTCCACCCGGGCTTCATCGTCCAGGGTAAAACGATAGCTGACCGGGGCCTCCAGGGCGGTGCGCATCTTGCGCAGCCCGCCCCGGGCCAGTTCCGCCGGCGTGCTCATGTCCGGTCCGGGCTGTTGCGCCAGGCCAGGGGGACTTCCGCGGGGTCGTCGCAGACCTCGCCGGCCTTGTGTCCCTTGTCGATGTAACCCACCCGCTGCTCCGGCGGCAGGTGTTTCTCACCCCAGGCGATTACCGCCTGCAGGGCGTGGTCGCGCTGCTCCGGGGAAACTGGTGAGCCGTCGGGCCAGCGCCCCAGCTCCACGGCCTGGCGCAGACGCTCGTAGATTTCCGGGGGCATCTGGTCGATGGCGTCCTGATACTGCATGGTTGCTCCGCGATTGTGCAAAGGGCGCATTATAACCGGGACCGCCCTCGCCTGCCGGCCCCGGCGAGCCAGGCCACTGCCAGACCCAGCAGCGCCCCCGCCAGCAGCCCACCCAGGTGCGCGGCATTGGCAATGGCACCGAAACCCAGGGTCTCGACAATCCCCAGCAGGCAGACCACCAGCCAGCCGACCATCAGTAGCATGATCGGGCGCGGCGGCTCCAGGGCCCAGGCCGGCCGCAGGCGACCGGCAACCCAGCTGAAGCCGAGCAACCCGTAGACCACCCCTGACATGCCGCCGAAGATCGCGGGGCCGCTGAAGAGATACTGGGCGCCATTGGACAGCAGGGCCACCAGCAGGAACAGGGCCAGCAGCATGCGCGAGCCCAGCAGCAACTCGACCCGGTGGCCGAGCTCCCACAGCCAGAGCCCGTTGAATACGATATGCAGCCAGCCGAAATGCAGGAAGGCCGGCGTCAGCAGGCGCCAGTACTGGCCGCCCATCTCGCCGAAACGGATCATCTCGCCGCGGATCTCGAACGGGGTGAAGGTCAGGTAACTCACCCAGCTGAAGGGAAAGGGCAGGTAGACCAGCAGGAAGCCGAGGATACTCAATCCCAGCAGGGCCAGCGTGGCGGGCGCCCGCTGCCAGGCAGGCGGCACAGTAAGCATCTCGGACATCAGTTGACCAGGGCGTTGCTCCAGTGCAGCTTGTCCCTGCAACTGGCGTAGAAACTGTGCCCCACCGGGTGCAGCAGGGTCAGGCGGTGAGGCTTCTTGGTGATCAGCACGGTGTCCCCCGGGCGCGCGGTCATGTTGACCTGCCCGTCGCAGGTCACCGGCGGGTGGATGCGGTTGCGCGAGAGAATATCCAGGCGAATTTCGCTGTTGCCATCGACCACGATGGGCCGGCTGCTGAGGGCGTGGGGAAACATCGGCACCAGCACCACGGCATCCAGGGTCGGGTGCATGATCGGGCCGCCCCCGGACAGGGAGTAGGCGGTGGAGCCGGTCGGGGTGGAAACGATCAGTCCATCGGCCCGCTGGCGATAGACGAAGACCCCGTTAATGGAAAGCTCGAATTCGATCATCTGGGCGGAGGTGCCGGAGTTGACCACGACGTCATTCAGCGCATCGGCACGGCCCACGGTGCGCCCCTCCCGCTGCACCCGGGCGTCCAGCAAGAAGCGGCTCTCGCGCACGAACTCCCCGGCAAGCACGGCGGGCACCTGGCTGTGCATGTCGTCGGGGGAGATATCGGTGAGGAAGCCCAGGCGCCCGCGGTTGATGCCCAGCACCGGGGTCTCGTAGCGCGCCAGCGTGCGCGCGGCACTCAGCAGGCTGCCGTCACCGCCGACCACGATGACCAGGTCGCAGTCCTCGCCGATATCGTCGAGGCTGCCACAGGGAAGGCTGGTCTCCGGCACCAGCTCGGCCAGTCGCTGTTCGAGAATCAGTTCGCGATCCAGGCCCTGCAGCAGCCCTATCAGCTCCTGAAGGACCTCGCGCAGACCCTCCTGCTGGCTGCGACCGACCAGACCAATCCTGTCAAAACGTGTCTGCATGCCTTCCGCCTTGCGGCTACGGGGACGGTATTATACACGGCGCGGGCGCTGATTCCCGGCCCGGCTCCCTTCAACTCTGGAGACCCACATTGTTCTTCTGCAGGACCTGCTCTGCGCGGTAACTGGAGCGCACAAACACCCCGGACACCACTTCCATGAAGCCCTTCTCCAGCCCCCACTCACGGTAGCGCTCGAACTCCCGCGGCGAGACATAGCGATCGATCGGGTAGTGGTGCGCGGTGGGCTGCAGGTACTGGCCGAGGGTGAGAATATCCACCTGCGCCCGGCGCAGATCGTCCATCGCTTCGAGGATTTCCTCGTCGCTCTCCCCCAGGCCCAGCATGAGGCTGGTCTTGGTCAGCACGTCCGGGCGGTAGCCCTTGGCGTGTGCGAGGACCGCCAGGGTCTGCTCGTAGCCGGCCCGCGGGTCGCGCACCGGGTGGGTGAGCCGGCGCACGGTCTCGACGTTCTGGGCGAAGACCTCGATGCCCGAGTCGAGCACGGTCTCGACATCCGCGAGCACGCCCAGGAAGTCCGGGGTCAGGGCCTCGACCGCGGTCTCCGGATTGCGTTCCTTGACCCGGCGTACACAGTCAGCGTAATGCCCGGCGCCGCCATCCGGCAGGTCGTCGCGGTTGACGGAGGTGAGCACCACGTACTTGAGCCCCATCAGCGCCACCGACTCGGCGGTATTGTCCGGCTCCTGGGGGTCCAGCCAGCCGCGGGGGTTACCGGTATTCACGGCGCAGAAGCGACAGGCTCGGGTGCAGACATCCCCCATCAACATAATGGTCGCGGTGCCGGCACTCCAGCACTCACTCATATTGGGGCACTTGGCCTCCTCGCACACCGTGGCCAGACGGTGCTCGTGGACGATATCGCGCACCTTCTCATAAGTTGCCCCGCCGCGGGCGCGAATGCGCAACCAGTCGGGCTTGGCCAGGCGCGAGCCCGCTTCGCGGCCCTGCTTGATGCCATCCTTGATCGCGGTCACGCCGCGGTCGGTGACGAACTTCTCGCCACTGCGCACCTGCACCACCGGGATGAGTTTGGGCTCCGACATGCACACTCCGCGAATCGGTGAAAAACGGCGATTATAGCGGAGTCGGGCAGGCCCTGCAGAATCCTGCGGGGCCCTGCTACACTGGGCCCTTAGCCACCTCTCGCGGAGACCCTATGGCCACCATCACCTTCTTCGGGGCTGCCCAGGAAGTCACCGGCTCCTGCCACCTGCTCGAGTCCCCTGCCTGCGGCAAAGTGTTGCTGGACTGCGGCCTCCACCAGGGTGGCGACGCCGTCGAGCGCATTCACAACGAGCGCTTCGCCTTCAACCCCGGCGATATCGATGCCGTGGTGCTCTCCCACGCCCACCTCGACCACAGCGGTATGCTGCCGCTACTGGTCCACCGCGGCTTCGAGGGGCCCATTTACTGCACCCGAGCCACCGCGGACCTGCTGCCGATCATGCTGCACGACGCCGCCGGCCTCTACCTGCGCGACCTGGAGCGAGACAACCTGCGCGCCCGGCGCCGGGGGCGCAAGGAGCGCGAGCCGATCTATGACATGGACGATGTGGAAACGGTGCTCAAGCGCCTACAGCGCATTCCCTACCGCAAGCACGCGGACCTGGGACCGAAATGCCGGGTAACCTTCCACGATGCCGGGCATATTCTCGGCTCGGCCATCGTCGAGGTGGAACTGAAGGAGAAGCGCGGCCCGCGGCGCCTGGTCTTCTCAGGCGACCTGGGCCGTGCCGGCTCGGTGCTGATGAACGCCCCCAGCAGCCTCAGCGAGGCCGACATCGTGCTGATGGAAAGCACCTACGGTGACCGCAACCACCGCTGCGAGGACGAATCCCTGGAGGAGCTGCGCGAGGTGCTGGCGGACACCTGGCGCCGGGGCGGCTCGGTAATGATTCCCGCCTTCGCGGTGGGACGCACCCAGGAAATCATTTTCCACCTCGGGCGGCTCCACCACGCCGGCGAACTGGACCCCTGGCAGATCTTCCTCGACAGTCCCATGGCGATTGAAGTCACCCAGGTCTACGATCGCTGGCTGCACCTGATGGATGACGACGACATCCGCGAGCTGAGCGAGTCCCACCGCCACTCCCTGGAGGGTTTCCTGCCCACGCTGCAGCTGACGCCGGATACCGAGCAGTCGATGGCGATCAACCGCATCAAGGGCGGCGCAATCATCATCGCCGGCAGCGGCATGTGTACCGGGGGCCGAATTCGCCACCACTTCAAGCAGCGCATCTGGGACAGCCGCAACACCATTATCTTCGCCGGCTTCCAGGCCCAGGGCACCCTGGGTCGCCTGCTGGTCGAGGGCATGCAGTCAGTCAAACTGTTTGGCGAGGAATATGCCGTGAAGGCGCAAATTGCCACCATTGGCTGCTTCTCCGCCCACGCCGGGCAACGCGAACTGCTGGCCTGGGCCGGCAATTTCGAGGGCCCGCCCCGCGTTGTACTGGTGCACGGCGAGGCCAAGGCGCAGGACACCCTGGCGGAGAAGCTTTGGGAGGAACAGGGCATACAGGTGCAGATTCCCGCGCGGGGGGAGACCATCGCCTTCTGAAAGAGCCGTCGCTCTCCCCTGAGAATTCGCACTCGGTGGTCCGGCGTTGCTCCGGGGGATCAAGGACACGCCGTGAACCCGCACCCGGTAAAGCGGGGTGGGCTCTCCCTGGGGACTCGGCGCCGGCCGTCCTGGCCGGCGACGGTCCTTGATCCCCCGGAACAACACCGAACCACGCCATCACCCTCAGGGTGAGTAGCGACCTGGCGACAGGGACAGGGGGAGCGGAGCGACTAGCGTAATGGCGTGCTCTGGCGTAGTTTCAGGGTTTTCAGGACCGTCGGCCGCATGGATGCGGCCGTCGAGCCCCCATGGATGGGTTCACGGCGTGTCCTGAAAACCCTGAAACCGCGCCAGAGCACCGGGTGCCCCAGCGCCAAGTAGAGCGTCTCTATCCGCCCGTCAGGTCTGCGCGCTTACCCGGCTACTGGGTGAAGGGTTCGGCGTAGAACTGGCTGTACCACTTGCGGAACTTGGCGATCGGCCCATCGCCGTCGCAGAGCGCGGGGTCCGGGCGGTAGATCTTGTTCTCCCAGATCGGCCGGTCCTCGTCCAGCTGCTTGCAGATATCCTTGACGATCGCCGCGTTGACGCCGCCCTCTTTCACCTGACCGTCCACCTTGGGCTGGGTAAAGGCGAAGCGCACGTGAACGGTTTCCTCGTCAACCGGGGTGACGTTGCCCATCAGGAAGGTGTCGGCGATCCCGGCAAACTTGGTGTAACCCTGACCGGGGCCGATGCTTCGGGCGGTGATGCTGCCCTTGATGGTACCGCGGGGGGTTTCCATGTCGGCGCGCTGGACCATGTTGGAGAAGTGATCTTCGTAACGGAGATCCGTTTCCGGGAAGGTGGCGGTCTGGTGTACATAGCGGAAGTGGGCCGAGTCGGCGCCGTTTTCAGCCATCTCCTGACAGGCGGTCTTGAAGGTCCACTCGAAGCGCTTCAGGGGTGCCCAGTCTTCGCTGTTGGCCTCCGGGAAGCTCTCCACCTCCCACTTGGGCGCCTCGCCCTTGGGGTGATACCAGGCATAGATCACCTGATTGTCCTCCACCAGCGGGTAGGAAGTCAGGCACTGCTTGCCATCCACCTTGGGGGGCATCTTCTTCGCGTAGGGGACTTCCGTGCAGTAACCCTCGGGGTCGAATTTCCAGGCGTGGAAGGGGCAGACGATGGTTTCCCCCTCGATGCGCCCGCCCTGACCACTGCTTTCGTTGATGCCGTAGCCCAGGTGCGCCCCGAGGTGGGGACAATAGGCGTCCAGCAACACAGGCCGCCCGGATTCGGTACGGAACAATACCAGTTCCTTGCCGAAGTACTGCACCGCCCGGGAGTCGCCCGGTTTGAGTTCATCCGCGTAGGAAATCACGAACCAGCCGAAGGGTATCGGCATCGGAGGACGGGGTTTGGCCATGGTCACTCTCCTTGAAGCGAGGTGCGAGTCGCACAGAACAGTAAAGCGCCGCACTGCGGCCCGCGTGGTTGATGGCGGCATGATAATGTTTTTCCCCACGCGCCTTAAGGGCATTGGTACAAGCACTTGCACCGATCCCCGGAAGCGGGCCCGCGGTATCCAATCAGAAGCGGTAGACACCCGTGAGACCGAACTGCCGCGGCTTGATCACGCGGTCCTGGGGAATCACCCCCGAGGGGACCGAGGCGTCGAGCAGGGTTTCCAGCTCGTTCTGCATCAGCAGGGCCTCCCTGTCGAAGGCATTCTTCACCCACAACTTGAGATCCCACTGGCCATCCGCGCTGCGCAGCCCAGTGAACAGGTCGAGGGTGGCAAAACTGCCGCTCTCGACCCGGGTGATGGGCGCCACCCGCATGCTGTGGAAATTGTAAAGCGTATCGAGATACCACTCCGCGCCCCAGCCTGTCACGGGCACGACATAGCTGGAGCTGGCAACCACTGACCAGTTGCCGGTATCCCCACCCAGGCGCTCGCCGCTCAGGTCGCAGACCCAGAACCCGCTGGAGCCTACGTAAGCCAGCTCGCCGCTGGTATCGGCACAGATGGCATCGTCGAAATCCTCGTACTTGCTGTCGGTATAGGACAGCAGGAGCTGCCCGCGGAGGCGGTCGCTGAAGAGGTAGGTGAGATCCACCTCCGCGCCGCTCACCAGCACCTCATCAGCATTCTGGATGACATCGAACTGGTTGTCCTGAAGACCATCCCCGTCGGTATCCAGGGGGGCTCCCAGCGTCTGTGTATGGAAGTCCGTGTAGGTCTGGTAGAAAGCTGCCAGGTTGAGACGCATGCGCTGGTCGAGCAGGTCCGATTTGTAGCCCAGTTCGATACTGGTGGAGCTTTCGTGATCGAAATTCTCGATCGCGTCCGGCGTGGTGCCGGAAAGGTCCAGTGTAGTGCCACCGTCCCGGCCCCCGCGATCCACGGTCAGATACAGCATCTGGTCAATCGACAGCTTGTAGGACAGCTTCACCGTGCCGGTCAGATCGATGTACTTGATCTCGGCATAATTGGGTGGATAGGGAATATCCAGATCCAGAACATTGCCGCCAAGATTCGCGGTGCCCACAACCCGCAGGGCGTTCAGGTTCTTGCGCACGACACGACTCCAGCGCGCACCCGCGGTAAGGGTCCAGTCATCGCTCAGGTAAAAATTGTTGTGGGTAAAGACGCCCCAGTTCTCCGAGGAGGCATCCAGTACCACGTTGGCGGTGGTATCCACCGCGCCACCCAGGCGAAGCTGGCGCGACCTGACCGTGGTACTCGAGTTATTGTGGCCGTAGTAGAGGCCGGTTATCCAGTCCCAGCGGTCATTGCCGCTGGAGGCCAGGCGCAGCTCCTGGCTGAAGACCTTGGAGAAGTTGATCTCGGCGGTCTGCCAGCTGTCATCCACCCCGGTCACGTCGGTGTCCTTGTCATCATCGTTGGTGGAGGTGGCGTGATAGGTCTGGGAGGTGAGCACAGTGTTACCGATCTCGATATTCAACTCGCCAATGGTCTGGTTCATGCGCGCCCGAATATGCCGTGGACGATCACTCAGGTCGACCCTGTCGACAGCCTCCACCCCTTGCCCGTCAGAAATCCACTCGGAGTTGTTGCTGTCCCACTCGACATAACTGTGGCTGAGCCGCCCACTGACCGCGCTGCCCGGCTCCCACAGGACCGTGGCCCTCAGGGATTCGGTCCTGGCGAGCTGGTCCCGGTCGAGGTTGCCGTACTCATAGCCGCTGCTGTTGTTTTCATCGTAGACCCCGGCCAGGCGCAGCCCCAACTGGTTCTCTATCACCGGAATACTGAGGCCGAAACGGGTGTTGGACAGCTGGTGCTCGCCGAAGGACTGCTGAATATAGCCCTCCCTGCGGGTCAGGTCGGGGTTGCGGGTATGAATGACAATGGAACCCGTGGGCGAGGCCGTGCCATACAGGGTGCCCTGGGGGCCGCGCAGCACTTCGTAGCGTTCGATGTCAAACTGGGTAAAGAATGCCAGCTGCTGCTGACTCACATAGGCCCCATCCATGAACACGTTGGTTCGAGGCGTCATGGGGCCCTGGATATAGGTTCCCACCCCGCGCAGCGTAATGTTCTGTGTCGAGCCGAAGGATTGCAGGTTCAAGCCCGGAGCCAGCTTACCGAGATCCTGCAGATCGAAGGACACCTTGTCTTCAAAGGCACTGCCCGTGATGGCATTGATGCTGACAGGAACGTCCTGCAGCAGCTCGGTGGTCTTCTGGGCAGTTACCGTGATCTCCTCCAGCACCAGGGTATTCTGGGCCTGAACCACGCCACACCCGCTCAGGGCAATGACAGCGACATAGCATCGGGTGCGTTTCACGACGTACTCCCTATTTATTGTTATGGGCCGGCAGAAATGCCACGCGCGGTGCTTTACGGGCGGTGACTATAGACACCTTTATTGCATAATATCATTTTATTAGCAATGTTTTGATCGGCGCGGAAGATGACACCCGGGATCCGCACAGCGGATTAACGATGTCTATAGCGTGGGAGTAACTCCAGGGCATGGCACCCCGCCAGCCATATTTGCCTTCCCGTCAGAATGTTTTTAGACTCAGGTCATCGAATCTGTACAAGCGCTGTCACGCACCCGCTTCGCGGGTGCCCTACCACAAGAGGCCATCGCGATGCCGGTCAACAAATCCGTTCCGGACAGTCACAAGCACATACTGGAGAACGGCGTATTTGCATTCATGAGTACCATACGCGCCAGTGACCAGCTGATTTCCACCAACCCGGTCGGCTATGACTGGGATGGCGAGACGCTGCGTATCAGCACCCTCAAGAGCCGCGTGAAATACCGCAACCTGCAACAGGATCCCCGCGTCACGGTCTGCGTACTGGATGCCCGCTCACCCACCCGCTATGTGGAAATTCGCGGCAGAGCGGTGCTGGAGGACGACCCCGGTGGCGCCCTGAACAAAAAGATGTTCCGGGAGAAGATGGGCTACGAGTTCGACCTCGACGAGCCTGGGGCGGAGCGGGTTATCGTCACCATCGTACCCGAGCAGGTCTCCACCCCGACCCTTTACGGGGGCCGTCTGGACCATGTCGGCGATCCAGCCGGGGGAGAGAAGCCGTGAATGAAGAGCTGATGCGGCGCTACTACGCAACCTACAACCGCGAGGACCCGGAGGCTCTCGCCGCCTTCTACCACCCCGAATGCCAACTGCACTCGGCACAGGGGTCGATGCAGGGGCGCAAAGAAATCCTGGACACCTACCGCTATCTGATCACAGCGTTTGAGGACCGCATGACACCACTGGACATCCGCGTGCAGGGCGATACTGCAGAGGTTGACATCCTCGACCGCTTCACCGCGCGCGAGGATGTCGCAGATTTCATGGGCCAGTCCCTGGTCGCCGGCGAGAGTTTCGAGTTGAAACTGAAGGCGCACTACCGGGCTGAAAGGGGACGGTTTCGCGAGATTCATATCGCACTGAGCCCGGACTGAGGCGGCGCTCTCCCCGCCTCCCCCGGCTCGCGCCCCGGACCGGGGCGCGTTTGCAACGACCGGGCGCTGCCGGAGCGGCCGGTCTACGAGTAAATCGGCCCGCCAATCAGGTGTGTGGCCAGATCGATCAGCAACAGGCTGATGACACCGACAAAGGAGGCTTCGATAAACACTCTGCCGAGCCCCCAGCGCTCACCGTCGACCTCCTCGTCCATGCGGTAGACATTGGGGAAGGCGACCACAAAATACAGCGCATAGAACCAGGACCCGTAAAGCAGCATGGCGTCGAGGTCCTCGTACCACACGTTACTGCCGTCATTGTCGATCATCACGAAGTACATGTAGGTCTCGCCCCAGGCCCAGAAGCAAGCCACCACCAGCACGATCGCGGACCAGGCCACGGCCCGCGCCGCGGCGGAGCTCCAGTGCGTGGTCATGGTGCGGATACGCCGCATCACGATAACCGCGCTAGCGTGGTAGACGATGAAGAACACGATGGCGTTGAAGTACATGGACGGCGGTACCTTCATGTGCTGCGCCAGCGCCGTCGACTCATCCGGGCCGACCAGAGCAGAATCCAGGTACAGGTTCACGTCTTCAAAGCGGTAGCGCAGGCCGAGGATTTCAAAGAAGTACTCGGTATGGAAATAGGTAGCCAGAAAAATCCACCAGAACATGTAGAGGTTGAACTTGAACCAGTAGCTCTGCTGCCAGGGTACGCCGCTGTTGCGCCGGAGAAACCAGGGAAGCAGCACGCAGTACGGCAGCCACATGAGCAGGTTCTGCATGATATTCCAGAAGGTCCCGGTCTCCAGCCAGCCCATCTGCACCATGGCCATGTTGTAGAGAAACCAGAAGGGTATGACGGTGAGAAAAAACTTTTCCGCCCAGGCCTTGTCAGGGTTTGGCGAGAACCAGTAGCCCCCCTTCCCGCGCTCATTCATCGCTGCCTCGTGCATACTCGCTCATCCTCTTGTTTTGTTTTGGATTCGTGTGTTCAAAGTGCCGGCTCGCGCTTCCTGACCCGGCCAATAGCGCAGGCGACTTCGGTGGCTTCATCGATGGCCTGTCGAATCAGTCCCGGACCGTTACAGTCCCCGATGTGCCAGACCCTCTCCGCGAGGCCCGCAAACGGCGAGCTTGCGGCCTCCAGGCCCTGCGGCTGCCCGGCCAAAACCACGGTATCGGCGTCCAGCGAGCGCTCTCTGCCCGCAAAGCGCAGGGTCAGCCCGCCCGGATAAAGCGCGACCAGTTCAGTCTCGGCCAGCACCTGCCCACCCAAGCGATCGAAGCGTGACAGCTGCTCCTGCCGCCGTTTCGGGCCAACGTCGAGGGCGGGTACGGCGGCGCTGCAGAGCAGCGTCACCGAACGCCCCCGCCGCAGCAGGAACTCGGCAAACTCGAGGGCCACCAGATCCTCACCCACGACACACACGCGACGCCCCAGGGGCAGATAGTAGCGACTCAGTCGGCGCAGATGAGCCGGCTTCAGGCTACCCCACAGGACGGCGGGAACTTGCGTCGCGAGCCGCATCCAGGTCGGGCCCTGACCACCCCTGACCGGATTCAGGCCGGACAATACCTGGCGCATCGCCCAGGCATCCACCACGTGGGGCAAATCCCGACCGGGCACTGCCGGCAGCCTGGGTGTCGCCCCAGTCGCCACCACCAGGACATCCGGTGCCAGGGCCTGAACCGCGCTGGCATCGGCCCGCGTGTTCAGGCGCAAGTCCACGCCCAGGCGCTGCAGCTCACGCGACAGGAAGTGCAAAAGGGGTTCGTTGTCACTGTGTACCAGTGCGGCATAGAACAGGGATCCGCCGACCCGCGGCGATTGTTCCAGCAGGGTCACCGAGTGGCCATTGCCGGCACACTGGCGAGCCAGCTCCATCCCCGCGGTACCCGCACCCACCACCAGGACCCGGAGCGGGCGATCCACGCTGCCGGGCACCCGTGTACCCTCGCGCCCGCTGAAACCATTGACCGCGCAATGCATGTTGGCATCAAAGGGGGCCACCAGCATGGAGTCGATACAGTTCTGACAGGACAGGCACTCGCGCACCTCGCGCCGGCGACCCGTGCGAAGCTTATTTGGCAGCTCCGGGTCCGCCAACAGGGGTCGTGCCCACATCACGATATCTGCCTGGCCACGAGACACCACAGCGCAGGCCGTTTCCGGTCGGTGCAGCCGTCCCACTACCATCACCGGGATATCCACCAGCTGCTTTATCGACGCGGCGACCGCCACGTTGTGCCCGTCAGGCGTGTCCGAACCACAGACGATCTGGCCGACCAGGCGATCGTGGGAAACGCCGCCACTGATCTGCAGGCAGTCCACCCCCGCCGCTACAAGCTGCGGCGCCAGCCGCTGGGTTTCCGTCAGGTCGCGGCCGTCAAAGCTGCCCTCGTAGCCGGAGATACGCAGCGTCAGGGGGAAGTCCCTGCCCGTTGCCTGCTTGATCCGCTGGATGGTTTCCAGCAACAACCGGCTGCGGGTCTCCAGGCTGGCACCGCCATATTCGTCTTCGCGCCGGTTGCGCTGCGCCGACAGGAAAGAGCCCAGCAACATGTAGGCGTGCGCCGCATGCAACTCGATACCGTCGTAGCCGGCCTCCCTGGCGCGCACGGCGGCTGCCGCGTACTGGTCCATGATGCCCTCGAGTTCGCCCCGCTCGAGGGCGCGACAAGGCCAGCCGGTTCCGGCGGCGACGCAGACCGAAGGGCCCAGGGGGTCGGTCATGGACTCCGGCCCGGGATGGGAAATCTGCGGCTGTATGCAGGCCCCCTGGGCGTGCACGCGCCGCACCAGCTCGCGGTGACCCGCGATAAAGCGGTCATCCCCCAGGCTCAGGGCCTGTGGCTGATAGCGCTGGGCGACATCCACCGAGCACATCTCCACGGTCAGCAGCCCGGCGCCGCCGCGGGCGCGGGCCTCGTGAAACGCGATCAGGCGATCGCTCACTTCGAAGTCCGCCGTGCCGTAATTGGTGGTCATGGCCGACATGGCAATGCGGTTGCGCAGGCGCATGCCAGCGATATTGACCGGTTGAAAGAGTGCACCGAAATCCTGCATGTCTGGCTCCCCCCCTGCCGCCCTCAGGCGGAACGCGCCAGGGCCGCGAGGCGCAGGCCTGCCTGGCGACCGAAAAAAGTGGCGTCCGCCACCGACATGCCACTGGCGTAGCCCTCACCGGTGCGGGGGATACCGGCGGCGGTCCGGCCGGCGGCAAACAACCCCGGGATGACCTCGCGGTCGGGACTCAGGACCTCTCCACCGGGTAGCGTGTCGAGCCCGCCGAGGGTAAAGCAGGTGGGCCGCAACTGCGCCAGACTGTAGTCAACCAGCGCATAGGGGGGTGACTCCAGGGGAGCCAGCCAGGTATCCGCCTTGTGAAACAGCGGGTCGTGTCCGGCGCGGGCATGGCGGTTGTAGGTGGCAACGGTTTGCTGCAGGGAGCCTTCGGGCAGTCCCGCTTCGGCCTCCACTTCTGCCACGGTTTCGCCGACTGCGACAATCACCGTGGTGTCGTGGTAGTCGGGCCGGGCGAAGTAGCGATTGTCGATAAACATCCACGCCCGCATGTCGGTCTGTCGGGATACCGCGGCACCCAGTCGGGCCAGGTAGACATCCTCGTTGACAAAGCGCTGCCCCTGGGCGTTGACGAAGATACCGTAAGTCAGCTGCGCGGGCGGATAATGCGCCACGCCGACGAAGGCCTGGCCCATGTGAATGGCGTTGCCGCCGGCGGCCACCCCCAGCAGAATGCCATCCCCGCGGTCACCCGGGTTGCCGTGGCGGGTGCAGACGGCAGCCAGGTCCGGGATGTGCTGCCGGGTCAGTCTCTCGTTCATGATGAAGCCCCCCAGGCAGAGGATGACCCCGTGTCGCGCTTCGAGACAGTGCAGCCGGTTGTCGGCCTTGACCTGAACCCCACACACGCGACCGCTGTCGTCCTGGATCAGGGCCGTCACACGATGGTCGCAGCGGACCTCCACGCCGGCTTCCTCTACCCGCTGCAGCAGTGTGTCCATCAGCACCTTGCCGCCGTCGTGCCCCGCGTCTGCTGGCAGGTGCCCCCGGGGCACCGGTGTTGCCAGATCGCGAAAGGGCCAGGCGCGCTCGTTGCCTGTGTATTGCAGGGAGTCACCGGTCAGTGCAACCACATCGCGCCCGGTAAACAGGCTGCGCCGGTAGGGCACGCCCTGGGACTCCATCCAGTCAAAGTGTGCCGCCGCACCCGCGACAAACGCATCCACGCGCGCCGGGTCGGCAAACTCGCCAAAACAGGCCATCAGGTAGCGGCGAAAATTTTCCGGGCTGTCTTCAATGCCCAGGTCCCGCTGCAGAGAAGTGCCACCGGAGCCGCCCAGATACATTTCGCAGGCGGACAAGCGCGTCGAACCGCCACCGGCACTGGCCCCCTCCAGTGCCATGACATCCAGGCCTGCAGCACGCATCTCGAGTGCAGCGCAAGCACCCGCACCGCCAAGGCCGCAGACAATGGCATCGGTGCTGGCGTCAAAGGCAGCGACATCGCCGCGGCGGATGATCCTGGACATGACAAGGCCTCCACAAGGGACAAGACTCCCGGGACTTTAGCCGAACAAACATTTCATTTACAATCCTTTTTTTTCGAGATGTGCCAGGGGCGCGAGCATGAAGGTACTGGTAACCGGCGGCACAGGTCTGGTGGGTGCATTCACGATTGCCCGTCTGTTGCAATCCGGTCATGACGTCAGAGCCCTGGTGCGCGACCGGACAAAACTCGCCCCCTGTCTGGCGCCACTGGGCAGCAGTGCCGCAGCGGTAGAACAAGTGACGGGGGATGTCACGGCCGCGGATAGCGTCGCGGGGGCCGTCGAAGGCTGCGAAGCGCTCATCCACTGCGCCGGCGTCTTTTCCGACCGATTACAGGACGAAGCCCTGCTGCAACAGGTCAATGTGGAGGGCACCCGCACCGTGCTGGCACAGGCCGTGACCGCGCAGCTGGATCCGATCATTCACGTCTCCAGTTACATCGCCCTGTTCCCGCCGGCGGGCCAGGTCCAGGAAGCGGACGACCCGGTCACCGAGCCGCGCTCCATGTACGCCCGCACCAAGGCCGCGGCCGAACGTATCGCCCGCGACCACCAGGCGCGAGGGGCGCCGGTGGTGACGGTCTACCCGGGCTCCATCCAGGGTCCCCACGACCCGACCTTCAGTATCGGCTCACAGATTATCGCCCGCACCCTGCGCGACCGGCGCATGCTGGTAAGCGACAGCGGCAGAAGCTACGTCGACGTGCGCGACGTCGCCGACCTGTTGAACAACCTGCTGGAAACGGGCCGCGGCCCGCGGCGCCTCATGTGCGGTGGCCACTACCTGCTGGATGAGGAAGTGCGGCAACTACTCTCCCGCGTCAGCGGCGAGGAGATCCGCGCACTGCGCATCCCCGGCTGGCTCCTGCGCGGCATGGGCCGCGGCGCTGACCTGATCGCCGGGCTTCGCGGGCGCCCCTTCACCCTGACCGCGGAAGCCGCGGAAGTGCTGACCCGCAGCGTGCCCTGCAATGACGCCCCGGGCCTGAAAGACCCTGGCTATCGCCGCCTCAGTGCCGAGCAGTCCTTCCGGGACCTGGTGACGTGGATTCGGCAGAGCGGCAAAATCGACAGCCTGCCGTGAGCGGGCTAATCCGCCTCGTACAACAGCTCCATCACCATGTTCTTGAGGTGGCGGATGTAGACCTTGGGGTTGAAGCTGCGCGGTTCCAGGGCAATCTCGATCAGTATCCCGGTGAGCATGCAGTGAACCAGGTAAATGGCTTCACCCAGCACTTTGTCGCTGGCCTGGCTGTCGTGGAATATCTTGCGCCCCAGCTGGAGGTGGGACTCCCGGCTGCGACTGATTGACAGGTCATTGGCCGCCTTGCCGTGGCCGCGGGTGGCCAGAAGGATCTCCAGGGTCGCCATGTACTCTTCCCCCTGGTAGTGCTGCCAGGCAGCATCGACATACTTGCCAACCCGGCGCGAGGCGGTGCCCACCGTGAAGCGGGGAGCACTCAGGGTCTCGTGAAACTTGACGTGGGAGCGCGCCAGAATTTCTTCGAGGATTTCTTCCTTGCCGCCAAAATGATGCTGGACCGCGCCCCAGGTCACACCCGCCCGCTTGGCAATCTGGGTGGAGCTGGCGGCCGCGAAACCCTTTTCCTTGATCAGGCCGATCACCGCGTTGATGATCTTTTCCTGGGTTGCCCGGCTTTTGGCCGCCTGCCGCCCCAGGGCTTCCACGTCCGCCGGATTCAGTTCCTGGGACATGCCGCTCTCCCCTTCGGTTGAAAACCCGCGCAGTTTATCACCTGCTTCAGAGCTGAGACAGCAATGCGCCCGCAATGTGTTTATCCCGGCTGGCTACCGCCACACCGGAGCGCATCACCCCGGCGATGCGGGCTTCAGCTGTGCCGCCAATCGACAGCGCACCTGATCAATACTCGAATGTGATATCCACACCATAGGTCCGCGGTGGCTCGTAGGTACCGGCGATGATCGGACCGAGCACGTTCATGTTGGCGGGCAGGTCGCTGTCGGTGAGATTGCGCCCCCACAGGGCGACGCGGAACTCGGCATCCCCCAGACGCAGGCCCTCGAGGGCGAACTGCGCATTCAGGCGCCAGGTTTCATCATTGACCTCGTCATCGGAATACTCGGCGTCCCGGGTTGCCGCCCACTCCTCGGAGCGATAGGAGGCATCCAGGTGCAGGCGGAGGTTCGCGCCCGCCAGCACTGGCTCGGTCACATAGTCGGCCCGGAACACACCACTCCACTCCGGCCGCAGGTGCGGCGAAGGCGCCACGCCCAAGAGATCCAGGTCGAGGGTATCAAAGCTGAAATCCAGATAGCCCAGATCCATGCCCAGGGTCAGGCCACCCAGTGGCAGCCAGCTGAGTTCCAGCTCCATGCCGTCGGCGCTGGTATCTCCGGCGTTGACGATCACCTGCGAGGTGGGCACTGGAGGGTCCACCAGATTGCCGGCGGTTCCAAACTGCTGGTCTTCGTAATCGGTGGAAAACAGCGAGAGGTTCACTTGCAGGGTGTTGTCCCGCCAGCTGGACTTGAGGCCCGCTTCCAGTGACGTCGCCGTTTCCGGATCGTAGATCAGGCCGGACACGATGCCGCCCGAGATATACCCGGTTGAATACTTGGCATACAACAGCAGATCGGCGCTGGGCTTGTAATTGAAACCCACCAGGTAGGTGGTCTCGTCCTCATCGAAGGATTCTTCCAGAACCTCGCCGGTCATCAGGGTACGGTCGATGTAGTCCTTCTTGTCGTTGGTAAAACGCCCGCCCAGGAGCAGGTCCCACTCCGGCGTGATGTGGTATTCCCACTGCCCGTAGAGTGCGAGGGAATCGGTCTCCACCTCCGACTGGCGCGCCCGCTGGTTGCCGGGGTAGAGAGTCAGGTTGGGCGGCGCCGAGCCAAAGAAACCGTTCGGCGCGCGGTTGTAGCCACCGGCGGACTGGTCGAGACCGTAATAGAGGAAGCCCGTGGTCAGTGTGTAACTGTCTGCGCTCCAGATCAGCTGCAGCTCCTCGCTTAGCTGCTCGGTCTTGCGGCCCCCGTTGGTAACAAAGACCACCACGATGGGCGCGAACTGCCCCAGGCCATCCAGCGTAAACCCCGGGGTATCGATGGAGGATTCACGGTAGGAGAGAATGTTGCGCAGCGTGAGCGTATCACTGATCTCGTATTCCGCCGTCAGGTTGTGCCCCCGGCTGAGCTTGTGGGAATTCAGGTGGAAGGCATTGTTTACCGAATCGGGACGCTCGGTACCGAAGGAGGGCCCGATCAGGGGCAGCAGCGAGGCATCGGCATCGAGGATGCCGGTGCCCAGCGGGGAGTTGGTGGTATCGACGTAGTCAAACTTGTAGACCAGCTCCAGGTCCTCGTGCAGGTCGAAGCTCACCCCCAGCAGCATGGCATCGGTCTGTTCGTTGCCCAGCTTTTCCGGGGACACGTAGAAGCCGCCACCCTGATGGCTGAAATCGACCTCGAAACCCGCCCCGCTATTGCGGATCTCGCCATCCCGCTCGCGATAGGTGTAATCCAGGCTGAGACTGATCGGTCCCCACTGGGGGCTGTCGATACGGGTGCGAGACTCGAACAGATCGAGGTTGCCTGAGGTGAGCCGCTGACGTATGCCGAATTCGCCCTCGGGGTCGCGGGTGATGAAATGAATCGCACCGCCCGAGGTATTGCGACCGAACAGGGTGCCCTGTGGCCCCCGCAGCACCTCCACGCGCTCCAGGTCGGCGTAGTTGGACAACACCCCGGACCCGCCCTGGATGTAGACCCCGTCCTGGTAGATGGCGACGCCGCTGTCGGCGCCCAGGGCCGTGCCGGAGGCGTACAGGCCGCGTATCTGGAACAGCACGCTCTGGGTGCCCCCCGCTCCCTCCACCGCAGACAGGTTGGGCACCAGGGTATTCAGGTCGAGCAGGTTGTCGATGCGGTAGGTCTCAATCGCATTGCGGCTGAAAGCGGCTATCGAAATGGGGACATCCTGCAGACTCTGTTCCCGTCGCTGGGCCGACACGATAACCTCTTCCAGCGCGGTCGCGCCGGACTGTGCCTGCACAAGGCCTGGACTGGCCGCGGCCGACACCAGCGCAGCGAGGGCGGTCTTTCTGAATAGGGGTGTGGACATGCTTGCCTCCGAAACCGGACCGATGCCGGATTTTTCATTATTCGAATGGGAATGCGTCTCTAGGTCAGATGGCGGCTCGCAAAGGCCTCCATGTCCCGCAGCTTCTCTTCCAGGGTCATGCGACTGGCCATGCCGTTGGCGTCACAGAATGCTTCGCGGTAGAGCTTGCTAACGCCAAGCGCCTCGCAGCGTGCAATATTCTCGGGACTCGGGTCATACAGCCCCAGGCAGATGTCAAAGGGATCGTCGGCACGGCCCTGCCTTGATCGCTCGGCCAGCAATTGCGGAACCAGTGCCTCCACCTCGGCCATCTCGTGCTGGCCACCAATCCAGCCATCGTGGCGCGCCGCACGCTTAATCGCCGCCTCGGAGAAACCGCCGATATAGATCGGGAGCGGTTCGGCGAGGCCCGGTGACATCTGCAGGCTGGGGAAGCGGTAGAACTCCCCTTGGTGGGACACCGGCTCCCCCGACCAGAGCTTCTGCATGACCTCGAGCATTTCGTCACAGCGACGCCCGCGGGTGTGAAAATCCTGACCCACCAGCTCGAATTCCGACTTCTGCCAGCCAATCCCCGCCCCCAGGATCACCCGCCCCCGGCTGATATTCGCCGCTGTCGAAATCGACTTGGCGACGTCAAAGGGAGTGTGCAGGGGCAGCACGTAAACACTGGTGAGAAACCGCAGCCGCTCGGTGACCTGCGCCAGTGCGGCGATCTGTACCCAGGGGTCGGGCCAGTGGGTCTCGGGGTACCAGCGGATCATGTTGTTCTTGCTGTAGGCGTAGTCTTCGTATTGCTCACTGAATGTGATCAGGTGCTCGCCCAAACTGACACCCTCGAAACCGAGGTCCTCGGCGTGCCGGGCCAGGGTGGGCAACTCATCCATATCCAACATGGCGATGCACTGCCAGTGCTTCATTCGGGACCCCGTCCTGTCTGTCTCTTATTGTGAATGGACCTGAGCGACTCATCGAGGTGCCCTGGCCCAAATGCAGGTCGTGACCCGGGAGAATCTACATTCAAAACAATTTATTCGCAATGCTTTTTTTGGCGAATAGCCAGCCCTCTCTCGCGCCACTCGCGCCTCACTCGGGTCCCCCCCAGGAAAGACGCTTTTCGCTGCCTTGCCCGCACCCGCGGCGCAGGCTATAATTGCCCAAAAGATTTACCAATAAATGTTTTTGGAGCGCAGCATGAGCAATGGCATTCCCTTCGTGAGCGGTGGCAAATCCCCGCAGGAAGGCGGACATTTCGAGGAGTTCAGCCAACATCCGGCCTTTTTCCTGATGCGCGCCTGGCGGGAATGCGGCGAACTGGCTGAGTTCGACATGGGCGGACGCAACACCGTACTGATGGTTGGTCCGGAGGCTCACGAAGCGGTATTCCGGGTGGACGACGAAAAGGTCAGCGCCCGCGAAGCCTATCAGTTCATGGTGCCGATCTTCGGCCAGGGCGTTCAGTACGGTGCGCCGCTGGATATCGAACGACAGCAGCTGCGCATGCACTCCCGCGGCCTGGCCAGTGAAAAGATGAACCACTACGCCCCGGTGATTGCCCAGGAGGCCGAGCAGTGGATCGCCGGCTGGGGCGAACAGGGAGAAATGGATTTCTACGAGGGCTTCGCCGACCTGACCATCAAGACCTCGACGCACTGCCTGCTCGGGGCCGAGTTCCGCAACTCCCTGACCGGCGAGTTCGCCAGCCTCTACCACACCCTGGGGGCCGCCGCAGACGCTGGCGGCCTGCAGGACCCGCAGGCCCAGAAAACCGCCTACGAGGCACGCGATGCCGCCCGCGCCAGGCTCGAGGAACTCATAACCGAGCGGGTCGAGCAACGCCGGGCCAGCGGGGAAGTTCACCCCGATCTGCTCCAGGTCTACATGGATGCCACCTACTCCGATGGCCGGCATCTCAGCACCAGCGAAATCGCCGGCATGATCGTCTGGTTCATGTTCGCCGGCCACCACACCAGTGCCAATACGGCCGCCTGGGTGCTGGTGGAACTGGCACGCCACCCCGAGCTCGCCCGCGAGGTCGTGGCGGAAGTCGACCAGGTAATGGGCTCCGACGATGCACTGGATCTGCGCGTCCTGCGTCGCATGTCGGTACTGGAGGGCTTTATCCGGGAAACCCTGCGTGTCCACCCTCCCCTCAACACGCTGACGAGACGGGTTATCGAAGACTTTGAGTACAAGGGGCATGTGATCGAGAAAGGCAAGAACGTCATGCTCTGCCCCTACGTCGCCCACCGGCTGGAATCCAGCTTCCCCCAGGCGGACACCTTCGACCCACACCGCCCCGCGCCGGACAATCCCTTTGCCCTGATTCCCTTTGGCGGCGGTCAGCGGAAATGTGTTGGTAACGCCTTCGCTATTCTGCAGGTCAAGGTCATCTTTTCGGTGCTCTTGCACCACTATGAATTCGACCTGGCCGGACCGCCCGGTAGCTATGCCGAGATCATGCCCTCGCTGATTCTTCGGCCTTCCGATCCCTGTGTGCTGCGCTACCGTCGGAGGAAAGCCTGATGGCGCGCTACCGAGTCGAAGTCGACCTGCTGCTGTGCCAGGGGCACGGTGTGTGCAAGGAGGAGTGCCCCGGTGTCTTCGAGGTGGAAGATCAGGGCACCGGTTACTCCAAAGTCCGGGTACTGCAGGAATACCCGGCCCCCTCACTCAACGAAGAGCTGGAGGCGGCGGAAACCTACTGCCCCAACCGCACGATACGACTGATTGCGGTCGACACTACGGACTAAGGGGGCGCCTGCTCGGCGCGCCCGGCTCACGGCGTTTCAAGAAAGTGCAGTCCGGTCAGCCCTCGAATTGGGCCGTGCTATAGCCCGCCATGATGTGCCCGCAAACGGGAAAGATCACGCTTTCGTGAGCCTGGTGCGTCGAGTAGGCGAGGAAGTCATCCGTGTTGGCAAAGGTGGCCTGCACCGCGATGCCGGCGTTTCCCTCCAGCAGCCCCAGGTCCAGCCCGGTGTGGAAGTCGACAATACCGGGAATGTGCGCCGGCAGTTTGCGGAAGGCGGCCAGCACCGCCTCCTTCTGCTCCTGCGTGGCATCGTCCTTGAAGTGGATCAGGGTGATGTGTCGAATCATGATGCCTTGGCCCCCTTGGCCTGTTTTTCACGCTGTTCGGCTTCGTGACTGTCAATGGCCTTCTGGATGCCACCCATGTACTCCGCCATGAAGCGATCCGCGTTGGAGGCGGCCCATTCCAGTGAGGGAGTGCGGTTGTCGTTGCAGTGCTGGAAATGCGGCATCACATAGCGCGCCAGCAGCTCGTAGGACTTTTGGGTCGCTTCGTAACTGGCGGCGTTGTGGGCCAGGGACAGAAAGGCGCCGAAGCCCCCCGACTGCTCCTGCAGCTTCTGGATGTGTGCAACCAGGTCATCCGGTGTACCCACCAGGCCGACACCGAAGGCCCCCAGGCCGCCGGTGCACCACACGTCAATGGCCTCGTCGAGGTCCTTGACCTGGGGAAACAGCTCGCCGCCGAACTTGTGGAAATAATTGAACATGTCCATCAGTCCGTACTCGAGATCGCGGCGTGCCTGCTCCCGGGTCTCGGCAATATGGAAAGGTGCAACCACCCGCCAGCTATCGCGATTGACGCGCTGCCCGTGTTCTTCCGCCTTCTGTTCGCAGATGCCCCAGTGGTCAGCCAGCGCCTTGAAGCCCTGGGGACTGGAGGCTGCCACGGAAAGCATCGCGGCCCCGTACTGGCCGGCCAGGCGCGCGCCCGAGGGCGAAATGGCCGAGGCTACGGCAATCTCCAGCTCTGCCTGATAGGGCAGGATATGCATGCGTGCTTCCTGCAGGGTGAACCAGTCGGTTTTCGCGGTCACGGTTTCGCCACGCAACAACCTGACCAGCACCTCCAGGGATTCCCCCATCCGCTCCCGCAGGCGCTGGGGATCGACGCCCATCATGTAGGCGTCGGCGATCAACTGGCCGGGGCCCACGCCGAAGATAAGCCGTCCCCGGGTCTGGTGATCGAGCTGTGCGATGCGGTCGGCAAGAATCAGCGGCTGATGGTAACTCAGCGAGCTGACCCCGGTGCCAAAGCGAATGTGCCGCGTGCGCTCCGCAGCCGTAGCGATGAAGACCTCTGGCGATGCGATGCATTCGTAGGCGCCGGAGTGGTGCTCACCGATCCAGGCCTCATCAAAATCCAGCTGGTCGAGCCAGCGAATCAGATCGAGGTCCCGCTCCAGGGCAAAGGTCGGGCTGGTGCGGTCATTGTGAAAAGGTGCAAAGAAGGCACCAAAGCGCATCCGTCTGGGCTTATAGGTCACGGACAATCCTCTTTCTGATCAAAACATTTCACTAGTAATGTTTTGATGGTAGCCACTGTCCCCGGCTTTGACAAGCTGCATAACATTTATTTTTGATGGTTGTTTTCGGCGATATGCTCCGCCGCGACAAAACCGAAGGTCATGGCAGGCCCCAGGGTAGCGCCGGCACCGGGGTAATAGCGCCCCGTGGCCGACGCCGTGCAGTTGCCCGTGGCATAGAGACCCGCGATGGGCTCACCCGCCACCGATAGCACCTGCGCATGCGGATTGGTCAGCAGTCCGCCCTTGGTGCCAATATCACCTGGATGGACTTCCACCGCATAGAATGGTGCCTCGACGAGTGGCGCCAGACAGGGGTTGGGCGCTAGCCGCTGGTCACCATAGAGCAGGTCGTAGCTGTCCTCACCCCGGTGAAAATCCTCGTCGATGCCAGCGCTGCTGAACTGGTTGAAACGCTCCACCGTCTGCCGCAAACCGTCTGCCGACACCCCGATGTCGGTGGCCAGCGCTTCCAGCGTTTCGGCACGACGCAGCCAGTCACCCCGAGCGATACGGGGCTGTAACCAGTCGAGATGCATACCCCCGGGCAGCAGCGGGCCGAAGGGGTATTCCCGCCGATAGCGGCTGTCGAAAATGGCATGACAGGGCAGGTTATCCCCCTGGTACATCGCCTGTACCGCGGTGGTATAGGCAACCGACTCATTGACGAAGCGCTCGCCGCGCCGGTTCACCAGGATGCAGCCCGGCATGGAACGCTCGGTGAACAACATGCGCGCCCGATCCTCTCCCTGGAGCTTGATCGTCGGCCCCCACCAGGCCTCGTCCAGCAGATGTGTCGCCGCCCCGATATCCTGTGCAGCCTGCAGCAGGTCCCCGGTATTCCCGGGCCAGGCCGCGGACCAATGGCTGCAGGTGGGCCCCGGAAGGTATTGTTCGCGCAATGCCTGGCTATGTTCGAAGCCCCCCGAGGCAAGGATCACGCCACGTCGCGCCCGCACCCGCCCACCGGCGCCTCCCCCACCCTCGCCAATCACCACCCCGCTGACCCGCCCACCTTCGCGCTGCAAAGCGCTTACCGGGCTGTTGAGCCACACCGCCACGCCGCGATCATCCAGCGAGCGCCGCAGACGGCCCATCAGGGCGTTGCCCATGACCAGCCGGCGCGAGCGCCGGCCGCGCAATCGCCCGGGAATGTCGCTCACATACTCCGCCAGCAACTTGAGGATTACCCTGAGCCAGCCCGGGGACTTGCTCAGCAGAACAGCCCCCTCCAGGTTGGTGTAGCCCATCATTCCCATGACTCGCGTCTGGATGTGCGAGAACCCCAGCGTGGCGAAGCTCTCACCCAGCTCACGCGCATGATAGGGCAAGGGGTCAATGGATCGCCCGCCGGGGCGCGAGCCCGGAAGCGCCTGATAGTAGTCAGCGTAGTGTGTCATCACCTCGAAGGCCGCCTCGGTATGCGCTTCCAGCCAGGCGAGCATGCGCGGGGACTGTTCGACATAGGCACGCACCAGCGCGGGATCGACGTCCTCGCCCGTGAGTGCCATCAGATAGGTGAGCGCGTCTTCAGGGGAATCCTCAATGCCTGCCTTCCGCATCAGGTGGTTGCAGGGAACCCAGAGGCCACCGCCTGAGCTCGCCGAGGTTCCCCCCCAGGTGGCACACTTTTCCAGCACCACGACGCTGAGCCCCAGGTCTGCTGCCCGACAGGCGGCGGTCAGTGCCCCCGCACCGCTTCCCACCACCACCACATCGAATTCCCTGTCTGCCATGTCAAACCCCTAGCCAAAGCACACCGTTTGCGCTGTTGCGACACCTCGCGGCATGCTAGCATAAAAAACATTGCAAAAAGTATGTATTGAGGGAAGGCCGATGAACAGAAAAACGCTCCCCTGGCTGATACTTGCAGCCACCTTCTCCCTGTTATTGCCCGGCTGCGACAAGGGGCCGGTCAGCCCGGGTGGGCCGGTGGCCGACTGGCCGGTGGTGGGCGGCACGGCTGCCGGCCAGCGCTTCACGCCCCTCGAACAGATCACCGCCGACAACCTGAATCGTCTCGAAGTGGCCTGGACCTACCACATCAAGGACCTGTCGCCCGGGACCGCGACACACGGTGCGACCGCCTTCCAGGCCACGCCCCTGGTGGTCGATAACAGCATGTATCTGTGCACACCCTTCAGTCGCATCATCGCCCTCGACCCGGAAACTGGCGAGGAGCGCTGGGCCTACGACCCGCAGGCGGACCTGACCGGCGCCTACACCCCCACCTGCCGCGGCGTCGCCTACTGGCAGGGAGAACGGCCGGGACGCGCGTGTAATGCGCGGATTCTCTCCGGCACCATGGATGGTCGCCTGGTAGCCGTGGATGCAGACAGTGGCGAGCCCTGCGACGACTTCGGCAACGGTGGCAGTGTCGACCTCAAGAAAAACCTGGGCGATGTACAAGTCGGAGAGTACTACCTCACCTCCGCGCCGCTGGTGTTTGAGGACCTGGTGATCACCGGCGCGTTTATCAAGGATGGCCAGCGCCTGGACGCGCCGGGCGGTGTCGTGCGCGCCTTCGACGTGCGATCCGGTGCGCTGCGCTGGGCTTTCGACCCGGTGCCTCCCGGGATGCAGCCCGTCACCGCGCAGGACGCCCGCGAGGGCGCCACCTTTACCCGCTCCACCCCGAATGCCTGGGGCAACCTGTCGGCCGACGTGGAGCGCGGCATCATCTACCTGCCCACGGGCGGCTCACAACCGGACCACTACCGCGGCATCGAACGCGGTGACATGGACTACTACGGCACGTCGGTGGTCGCTCTGGACGCCCGCAGCGGCGAGCCCCTGTGGCATTTCCAGGCGGTACACCACGACATCTGGGACTGGGACGTGGCCGCACAACCGGTACTCTTCGAGCAGCACGGGGAGACCCCCGGACTCATCGCCGCCACCAAGATGGGGCACCTCTTCCTGCTCAACCGGGAAACCGGGGAGCCCCTGTTTCCCGTGGAGGAGCGCACGGTACCGGCTTCCACGGTTCCGGGTGAAACCGCCTCGCCGACCCAGCCCTTCCCCACTCTGCCCAGACCGGTGCATCCGCCGACCCTGAACGAGGACGATATCTGGGGCATTTATCCGGGGGACCGCCAGGCCTGCCTGGAACAGTTCCGCAGCTTCCGCTACGAGGGCATCTTCACCCCGCCGGGCCGCGAGCGACCCGCACTGATCTGGCCGGGCCTGGGTGGCGGCATCAACTGGGGCTCGGTCTCGGTCAACCCGCAGCGCAACATCATGGTGGTGAATTCCATGCGCGTGCCCTACACCGTCCAACTCCTGCCCCGGGAGCAGGTGGAAAACATGGATGGCAGTGATCTGGTCGGTGTCGCCCCCCAGGCAGGCACACCCTGGGTCGTGGTGCGCAACGGCTTTCTGTCGCCCCACAATACGCCCTGTACGGCGCCGCCCTGGGGGGTCCTCACCGGTATTGACCTGGACAGTGGCGAAACCCTGTGGGAAGTCCCCCTGGGTAACCTGGCGGAACTCGCCCCCCTCGGGCTCGGCCGCTTTTTCGACTGGGGGACACCGAACACCGGTGGCAGCTTGCAGACGGCCAGCGGCCTGGTATTTATCGCTGCCACCCTGGACAAGCGCTTCCGCGCCTTCGACAGTCGCACGGGCGAACTGCTCTGGGAATCTGTGCTCCCCGCGCCGGCACAGGCGACGCCGATGAGCTACCGTCTGTCCGCCACGGGCAAGCAATACATCGCCATCGCCGCGGGGGGACACGGCCCGCTCGCCTACGCGGCCAAGGGGCCTGAGAAACTCGGGGAGCTGCTCGGCGACAGCCTGGTGGTCTACCGCCTCAGGGAGTGAGCGAAAACGGGGCGCGCCGCATCACCCCAAAAAAAAAGCGGGTGGCGCCCCCGTGACGACCACCCGCCCAGCAAAACAGCGGCTTTCAGGGGCGCATCAGCTGCCCGCCATCCACATTCAGGACGTGCCCGGTAATCCAGCTGGCCTCGTCGGAAAGCAAGAACAGCACGGCTTCGGCCAGGTCGGCGGGCTGGCCCAGGCGCTTGATCGGCATGGTGTGCAGCATCTGCTGGGCATACTCCCCCGCCACTTTCTGCAGGGCCCCGGTGTCGGTCGGCCCCGGCGCAATGGCATTGATACGAATGTTTTTCGGGCCCAGCTCGTGGGCCAGGGACTGGGTGATGCCGTTCATGGTCAGCTTTGCGACACCGTAGGGGCCACTGCTCATCCAGGCCGCGGTGGAAGACTGGTTGACAATGGCGCCACCTCCGCGCTGCGCCATGGCGTCCACAACCGCCCGGGTCATCAGCAGACAGCCGTGGGCGTTGACGCGCATGAAGTGCTCGAGGTAATCCATGTCCACCGTCAGGTAACCGTCGACCCGCATGTCGCCAAAGATGGCGGCGTTGTTGATCAGGTAGTCGACCCCGCCGAAAGCCTTGAGGGCCTCTGCGACACAGGCCTTTGCAGAGGCCTCGTCGCCGACATCGGTCCGGACGAAATGCGCCCGGCCACCGGCGGCCTGGATCTCGGAGACCACGCGCTCGCCGCCCTCGGCGTTCAACTCCGCCACCACAACCTGCATGCCGCGTTCAGCTGCCACTTTGGCATAACCTTCACCGATACCGCCGCCGGCGCCCGTGACAATGATGGTCTTGTCGGAAAAATCCATGCTCGCTACTCCTTGTTATCGATGCTTTTGATGAATCACGTCTGCAGAGCCAGAGGCGCTGCCACCTCGCGAACTGCCTTTACGGGTCGGGATCAGGGCTTGGGCGCTTTCATGTTGGGGCGGATTTCCAGCAGATCCACCGCCACGCCCGGTGGCTGGGACAGGGCCCAGGCTACGGCGTCAGCGACATGGTTACTGGTCATACCCACATCCATGCAAGGGCCGCTCTCCCGCCAGCTGGCAAAGGCGATTTCGAGCAGTTCGGGGTCCCAATCTCCGGCAAAGCCGCTCTCGGCAGAACCGGGCCTCAGGCAGGTGACACCGATTCCGTCGTCCTGGAGCTCCTCGCGCAGGTCGCGGGTAAAGCGTTCCACCGCCGCCTTGCTGGCGGCATAAATCGACAGGTGGGCCATCTCGTCGGTGTGCCAGGCACTGGCCGAGGACACCGTGAGGATGCGCGGATTCCCGGCGCCCCGCAGCAGCGGAATGGCCGCCTTGCAACAGAACACCGTGCCCAGAAAGTTGGTATTGACCTGCATGGCGACCTCGGCGGCATCGAGGTTCTCCACCTTGTTGGGTCGGGCGACACCGGCATTGGTAACCAGGCTGTCGATGCTGCCAAAGCGCTCGCGAATCGCGGCGAAGACGGCGTCGACGCTGTCGCTGTCCGCGACATCGCAAACGAAACCCGAGGCCTGCTCGCCAAGGGCCTCAACCGCTGTATCCAGACTCGACTGAGAGCGCCCCAGCAGACACACCCGCCCGCCGTCGGCCAGCAGTCGTTGGCTGATGGCCAGGCCAAACCCCCGGGCACCACCGGTAATCACATGCAGCGGCGCCCTCATGCCGGAACTCCCACGGCGATGGTTTTGGTTTCCAGGTACTCCTCGAAACCCTCGGCCCCCATCTCGCGCCCCAGGCCACTTTGCTTGTAGCCCCCGAAGGGCGCGTCGGCGCCGTAGAAATTGCCGCCGTTGACGTTGACCGTGCCGGTGCGCAGACGCCGCGCCACGGACAGGGCACGCGCTTCATCGGCGGACCAGACGCCAGCGGAGAGGCCGTAATCCGAGTCATTGGCAATACGGATGGCATCCTCCTCACCGTCATAGGCAATCACGGCGAGGACGGGGCCGAAGATCTCTTCCCGGGCAATGGTCATGTCATTGCTCACGTCGACGAACACGGTGGGCTCGACATAGAAGCCCCGCTCCAGGTGTTTTGGTTTACCACCACCGACCAGCAGGCGCGCGCCCTCCTCCTTGCCCTTCTCTATGTAGGCGAGCACCCGCTCGCGCTGCCGGGCGTTGATCAGGCTGCCCATGATCTGTGACTCGGACGCCGGGTCGCCGTATTCGATATAGCCGAAATAGGCCGTGAGCAGCGCCTCGACCTCGGCCTGGCGCGCCCGCGGAATCAGCAGGCGGGTCTGCAGGGCACAGCCCTGGCCGGCATGGAAGCACACGCTCAGTGCACTCATCAGGCTCTGCTCGAGATTGGCGTCGTCCAGGATGATGTTGGCCGATTTGCCCCCCAGTTCGAGGAAGACCTTTTTCACGGTCCCCGATGCCGCCGCCATGATGTGCTTGCCCACGGCGGTGGAACCGGTGAAGGACACCATGTCGACGCGCGGATCGCGTACCAGCGCATCGCCGGTGGTCACCGGGTCCTCCGAGGTAATGACATTGAACACCCCGGGGGGAATGTCGGTGTATTTCTCGACGATGTAGCCAAGCGCCGTCGCCGACCAGGGTGTGTCCGGTGCCGGCTTCAGCACCACCGTGCAACCGGCGGCCAGTGCGGGGATGCATTTCGCGAGGTTGATCTGCAGCGGCACGTTCCAGGGGGTGATGCAGGCGACCACGCCAATGGCCTCCTTCTCCACCAGCCGACGGGACTTCATGCCCATCATTTCCGCCACACCGATGTCGCGGCTCCACGGGAAGCGGGGCAGGCTTTCCAGGGTATAGTCGATAAAGCCGATGGGCACATCGCACTGCGGGCCACCCTGACCACAAATGCCCAGCGGCGCGCCGGTCTCGGTGGCAATCTGTTGCTTGAGGCTTTCCCGCTCGGCCAGCAAACCCGCCTTGAGCTGCTGCAGGCAGCGCAGACGAAAAGCGTGATCGGTCGACCAGTCGCTCTCGTCGAAGGCCCGACGGGCGGCGCCGATGGCGCGATCCAGGTCCTCGAGGCCGGCGTCCGCAGCCTCCCCCGCCACCGTCTCAGTGGCCGGATTCAGGTTCGTATAGGTACGGCCCGATGCTGCGGGAAGCAGTTTGCCGTCGATAAACAGACGTGACTCGACTTGCATGGGAACTCCTAAGCCTGGTTGAGAAACAGTGCGAGTACCTGGTCGCGCAGGCGTCGGGTGGCCGGTAGCTCCAGCCCCATCTCCTCGGCGGACTGCAAGGCGCAGTCGAGATCCTTCTCGCCGAGACGACCGAAAGCGCCGAATGCCGCGTCCATCTGCGCCGGCGTACACTGGCTCGCCAGGGCGTTGCGATTGCTAATGAACTGGTACATGGCCTCGTTAATCACGCCGTTGGACTTGCCGACTTCGCGCAGCAGCTCCGGTGCCAGACCGCCCCCCTCTGCCAGCCGAACAGCCTCGGACATGGCCAGGAACTCGGCATAGGTAATCAGGTTGTTGCAGAGTTTCAGCAACATGCCGGTACCCAGGCCACCGGCGTGAATCACATTGTCCGCCGAGGTCTCGAACACCGGCCGGGCCCGCTCCACAACCGCCGCGTCGCCGCCGACCATGTAGCAGAGTTTCGCCGCTTCAGCGCCCTGGGGACCGCCGGAAATGGCGGCGTCAATCAAATGCAGGCCTCGCGCCGTGGCATCCTCCGCCCAGCGCAGCAATCCCGCCCGGGACACCGTGCTGTGCACGCAGATAACGCTACCCGGAGCGGCGCTCTCGAAGATGCCGGAGGGACCGTAAAGCAGTTCCTCGACCTGGGTATCGTCGCGAACGCAGATTCCGATGTGCTGGCACTGATGCGCCAGCTCCGCGACCGACTCGGCGGCTACAGCACCCTCCGCCGCCAGCTCCTCCACGGCGGGCCGAGCCAGATCATAGACATGCGCGCGCCAGCGCTTTCCCAGCAAGTGCCTCGCAGAAGGCTTGCCGATGCTACCAAGGCCGATATAGCCCACATCCGACGGGTGTGACATGCTCGCTTATCCCTGTTATTGCGATGAATCTGTCAACGGCGATGATAGGCAGCCGCCGGCATTTATGTCAACACGCTTTGACTTGTAGTCAACCGGAGCTTACTATTTGTTCAGCGATCAGGACACAACGGAAGCCATGAATCAGGTGCTGCAGCGTTACCAGGACAATTTTCCCCGCCATCTGTTGGCGGTGAATCGCCAACTCGATGCCGGAATCATGGAGCGGCTGGTGGAGCAGCGCGGCCACCGGGGCCTGCGCCTGAGTTTTGAGCCCTACATTTCCCTGGCAGCGGGCGGCGCCACGCGTATCAGCCAGATTGCCGATAGCCTGGGGGTGACCCGCCAGGCCGCCAATGCGGTGGCCAACGAGCTGCAGTCCCTGGGCTATATCCAGCGGGTCTCCGACCCGGAGGACGGCCGCGCCAAGCATCTGGTACTTACCCCTTTCGGCGAGCAACTGCGCGCGGACGGCCTGAAGGTCGCCGCCGCTCTGCAGACCGAGTACCGGCGCACCCTGGGCGACGCCGAATTCACCCACTGCCTCGACGGACTGGAGAGCCTGGTCGCACGCCTGCCCGACACCTCGCCGGAGATCTGGCTGAGTATCGAAAATACGCCTGTAGACGCCCGCTTTGCCGCGCTGCTGCCGCGCCTGGGCGACTACGTCAGTCGCCAGTTAATGCTGCTGACCATAAACCGGGGCCACCCCGGCCTGAAGCTGTCCTACCAGCAGGTGCTGACCCTGATTGGGCGCGACGGCGGCCGCATGCAAACCATGGCCCAGGTGCACAAAGTGAGCAAGCAGGCGATCAACGCCATCGCCACCGAACTACAGCAGCTCGGCTACATCGAGCGGCGCCCGGATCCCCGGGATGCCCGCCAACTGCTGCTGCACTTCACGCCGGCGGGTCTGGATTTGCTGCGGGATTCGGTGAATGCGATCCGCGAGCTGGAAGCGGAGCTGGCGGGCATGATTGGAGACGAGGCCCTGCACGCGCTCAAGGGCTGCCTGCGCGCACTCTACAACGCCCTGCAACCCGAACCGAGACTGAACGCGGGCGATCTCGACGACATGGCCCGGAACCTGCTGTCGCGGCTGGGCCCGGCGCGGGCCAGGGAACTGGCGGAGCTGCTCACGGCGCTGGCGTCGAGCGCCCCGGGCGAACAAGGCAACGCACACCCGGAAACGGCCGGTCGCACAATGCACAGGAGCGAGGAATGGATAACATCATAAACAGCCTGGCCGCACAGTATCACTGGCAGGCGGCGCTACTCACCCTGGCGGGGATTATCCTGCTCACCAAAGCCGCCAAATTCCTGGCTTTCCGCGTGCCGGCACTGGCCGCCACGCGACAGACCAACCTCGACGTCGACCGGGAAAAGCTGGCGAAACCCAAGTACCCGCCCATGGTGCGCGCCTCACAGCGGGTGGGCCTGGCGGTCAATGCCGCCTTCTTTCTGCTGCTGCTTCCCTGGGTTGTCACCTTGCAGCCCCAGCCCCTCTGGAAAGGCGCCCTGGATATCGTTGTCATTCTGATGGTCTACGACTTTTTCTACTACCTGGCGCACCGCTTCTGGTTTCACGGGCAAGGCAGGATGCGGCAGGTCCACGCCGTGCATCATCAGGCGCGCAACCCGAGTCACATCGATGGTTTCTATGTCCATCCGCTGGAGACCCTGGTCGGCCTCGGACTTTTCTGTGCCACGATCGCAGTGCTCGGCGCGCTACTGGGCCCCTTTCACGTGGTCACGCTGGTGCTCACCTACGTCATTTACACCCAACTGAACACCATCAACCACACCCGGGTGGACTTGCCCCGTTTCCCCTACCGCACGCTGAACTGGATCGTGGCCAAACACCATGTGCACCACGAGAACATGCACAAGGGCAATTACGCCACGATCACCCTGCTCTACGACAAGCTGTTCGGCACACTCGACTGACAACAAGGAGAACACCTGATGAGTGACCAGGAACGCCGCGCCCGCGGCGAAGCGATGATCAAGGAGGTCTACGCCGGCGACGTGGTGACCCCGCCCGAGGGCTATGTGTTTACCGACGTCATGCTCGAGCAGCTGTTCGCAGAAGTCTGGACGCGAGACACCCTGTCAATGCGCGACAAGCGCATTCTGCTGCTGGGTATCATCGCCGAAAAGGGCGAACCCGCGACCTTCAAGATCCAGCTCAAGGCCTCCCTGAAGCGCGGCGAGATGACCGCCGAGGAAGCCCGGGAGATGCTGTTGTTTATCGCCCAGTACGCGGGCTATCCCCGCGCAGCGAGCATGCTGGCACCGCTCGAAGAGGCGATTGCCGAGGCGGCGTCGGAGACCGCCGACTGAGGTGTGTGGCCGACGGCAATAAGCGGACCCGCGTAATCGTGCGGGGCTTGCCGGGCCTGTATGCCAGGTAAAAAGAAAAAGCCCGGACCGCTTGGCGATCCGGGCTTTCTTGTATGGCGGAGCGGACGGGACTCGAACCCGCGACCCCCGGCGTGACAGGCCGGTATTCTAACCAACTGAACTACCGCTCCATAGGAACTGTGCCGAATGGTGGGTGGTGACGGGATCGAACCGCCGACCCTCTGCTTGTAAGGCAGATGCTCTCCCAGCTGAGCTAACCACCCGTTTCACGGCTTGAGAAGTGCCTTCGGCAGGACCACTTCCGTGGGCTCATAGTGGCGGAGCGGACGGGACTCGAACCCGCGACCCCCGGCGTGACAGGCCGGTATTCTAACCAACTGAACTACCGCTCCACTAAAAGCTTCCGATTTGGTGGGTGGTGACGGGATCGAACCGCCGACCCTCTGCTTGTAAGGCAGATGCTCTCCCAGCTGAGCTAACCACCCCTGAACCGGAGACGCGCATTATAGAGAGAAATTCTCCCCTGTCAAAAGTCTCGTCAGATTTTTTTCAATTCTCTGCAGGGCTGCAGCGAGCGCCCGTTTACCGCTACAATCTGCACCCCGCCCTCACCCCTCATTCGCCGCCGGGAGATGCCCCATGGAAATCTTCAAGGACTTTCATTTTGAAGCCGCCCACCGGCTGCCCAATGTACCCGAGGGGCACAAGTGCGCCCGACTCCACGGCCACTCTTTCCAACTGCGGGTATGGGTCAGTGGTGAAGTCACGGAGCCGAGTGGCTGGATCATGGATTTTGGCGACCTCAAGGCGGCGGTGAAACCGGTGATCGAGCGCCTCGATCACTACTACCTGAACGAGATCCCCGGCCTGGAAAACCCCACCAGTGAAAACCTGGCGCGCTGGTTGTGGGCGGCACTCAAACCCGCGCTGCCCGAGCTCTCTTGCATCGAGATCCGGGAAACCTGTACCTCAGGCTGCCGCTACCGGGGCGAGTGAATCGGTCGCCCGAAACCACAACTGTTTCATTTATGCACTGAAGGCAAGTTACTTTCCGTAGCACGATAAGAGAATGTTATGCACACTTTGCGTGCACCTGCTGAACGTGCCGCAGTTAGCCCTGTCTTTCCTAGCGCTTTCTCACATGATTTTTGTATCTTGTTGTTTTTATTGAATTTATTGTTTTTGTTGATTTTTTAACCAATCTGTAAAGATGCTGTCACTTACTGGCCTCAGGCTGCGGTTGAACAAAATACCCACGGACTTATCCACAGATTCTGTGGAAAAAAATGATGGACGCGGGCCTAGCATGACGGAGGGCACAAGACAATGCTGATGAGCGCCTGGCTGGGACTCCTGGGCATCTGCCTGGCCGGCGCCATGAGCCCTGGCCCCAGTCTCGCCGTTGTCCTGCGCGAATCCGCCCGCGGCGGACGCCGCGCCGGACTGGCCTGCGCACTGGCCCACGGGCTCGGTGTCGGTCTCTATGCCCTGGCCACGGTCGCCGGTCTTTCGCTGCTGCTGGTGCGCTGGCCCCTGCTTGCCGACCTGCTGCAGGCGGTTGGAGCCGCCTACCTGGTGTGGCTGGGCTGGCGTGCCTGGACCCGGGCAGGATCACCCGGGGGCCCACAGACCCAGGACAGCCGCGCACCGCTGTGGCAGGCTGCCGGCAACGGCCTGCTGGTCGCGGTACTGAACCCGAAACTGGCCCTGTTCATGCTGGCACTGTTCAGCCAGTTCCTGCCCGAGCGGCCCTCAGGCGCTGTCGCTGCCCTGCTGGTCGCCACGGCGGCGTTCACCGATGCCCTCTGGTATGCCCTGGTGGCGGTGCTGGCCGGCTTGCCGGGCTTCAGTGACCGCCTGCGGCGGCGCGGCGCGCTGATCGAGCGGGTATTTGCGGTGCTGCTGACAGCCCTCGGGCTGATGATGTTGGCGAGGCTGATGCTGAGCGGCGCCTGACCCACGCGCCCCGCCCCCTTCGCGGCCGCGCACCGGCTCAGTGCAGCGTGGCACCAGGCTCGCGCACGACCACGGCCTGTAGGCGATTACCCAGCATGATAACGAAACCTTCCAGGCGCTCTACCCCATCCACACTGTAGTCAAAGCGGTACTGTCGCCAGACGCGCCAGCGGCCCTGCCCATCCCGGCTCAGGGACACGCGACACAGCTGGACATTCTGATCAAGCAACTGGAAGTCATCCCGCCGGCTTGCCTGTTTCACCGCCTCGATCGCCAGTTCGCGCACCCGGATGGATGAGAGAAACCAGCTCACCAACAGGCCCAGCAGGAACACCACCAGGAGGTCAGTCAGCGTCAGGCTCACCACGACAGCCCGTCCGCCTTACAAACGCCGTCACCCATCCAGGAACTGCTTGACCAGGGCATTGAAACGGGCGGGCTGTTCCGCGTGCAGCCAGTGACCGGCGCCCGGTAACTCGGAGATCTCCGCCTGCGGGAAGCGCTCCCGAATGGCGGTCTCGTGCTCCGGCAGGATATAGTCCGAGGCGCCACCCTTGATGAACAGTGTGCGGCCAGTAAAGGGCATCTGCGCCGGGACGCCCGCTCGGACCTGGGTGTAACAGTCACGCAGCACCGGGTAATTGAAGCGCCAGCGGAAAACCCCCTCGCTGTCGCGGGACAGGCTGAGGAGCAGGAACTGGATCACCGCATCTTCCTGCAGGTGTTCCGCCATCAGTGCGGCCGCCTCGTTGCGACTGCGGCAGGCGGCTCGATCCACCGCCGCCAGCGCCGCGAAGACAGCATCGTGATGCGGCGGGTAGGTGACCGGCGCGATGTCCGCGACCACCAGCGCGTCGACCCGGTAGGGCTGGTCGAGAGCCAGCTGCATCGCCACCTTGCCACCCAGGGAGTGGCCGACGAAGTGTGCCATCTCCAGCTTGCGGTGCTCCATCCAGCGGGATACCGCATCCGCGAGCGCGGCGAGATCCATGCTGTCAGTCCAGGCAGATCGCCCGTGATTGGGCAGGTCCAGACTGTGCACCCGGTAGTGCTCCTGCAGGGCACGGGATAGCGCCCCGAGGTTGTTTCCCATGCCGAAAAGCCCGTGCAACAGCACCACATCGGGGCCTTCGCCAGCCACCGAATCAAAGACCTCAGCCCCCATGCCCGCTTTCTCCTCCACGAGATTTTGTTACCATGGCGCCACTATAAACGAAGTGGAGTCCCCATGCGTCATTTCCGCAGTATCCTGGGTGCAGGTGCCTTGTGCGCTGCCTTGGCAGGCCTCTACGCCTGCAGCAGTACCCCGACCTACAACCCCACCGTGGTGCAGTGGGAACTCGACGAGGCTCGGCTGGCGGAGACCCGGATCCGCACCGTCATCATTCCCCATGTCAACCTGGGGCCGCCGTCGCGAAACTACCTGGAGGACGAGGCGCCGCGTGTCGACGGCATGGTGCGCAGTTACCTCAAGGAGAACGGCTACGAAGTTCTGCCCCAGCGCGAATTTACCCAGCACTGGAATACCGCGGTCCGCGCCTTCGGGGACCCGGTCGACCCGACCACCGGGCGGGTCAACATGCGCACTTTCGTGCAGATCATGCAGAACGTGCGCGACCAGCTGCGCGAGACCACCGACGTCGACGCCTTCGTGTTTACCGACCTGATCGAAACAGAGACCGCGTTCAACGGCGGCATGAAGCACGTCGCCCGCTGGGACGGCGTCAGTCGCACGCCCTCCCTGCAGGGGCCGGGTAACAGCGTGTCCGCCGACTTCGACTGGAACCGCCCCGCCGCTGTCGCCTCGCTTCAGATCAGCATCTACGACATGGAACTGCAGCGCCTGTTCGCCAGTCGCGGCGGCCTGGATGCCACCGATGCCATCGACGCGCGCTCCTCCTCGGGGGGCTACGTGCGCCGCCGGGCGATACTCGAAAACGAATCCCACGTGAAGGAGGGCATCGCATTGGCCTTCCACCCCTTCATTGTGATGGAAGACTGGCCCGGCAACCCCGACTGAAACCAGCCGCAGCAGGAGGCCGCCCCGCGGGCGGCCCTTTCCCACTCAGCCGGCTAGCATCTCCAGGCCCCGCTCGATGCACCAGCTGGCCGACAGTACCCCCAGCAGATAGACCGGCAGCGGACGCAGTTGGCGCTGCCACTCCCCCAGGGGCCGGCGCAACAGGGCCCAGAAAAGCCCCACCACGAGAATAAAGGCAATCTGCCCCAGCTCGATACCGACGTTGAAAAACAGCAGCGCCAGGGGCAGATTCGCCTGGGGCAGCCCGGTTTCCACCAGCGCGCCCGCAAAGCCCATCCCGTGCAGCAGTCCGAAACCGCCCGCCAGCCACCAGGGATGGCGGTGAAAGACCCCGCCGCGGTCCGGCTGGGTCAGTACCACTGCCAGCCAGAAAATGCTCACGGCGATGCTGAATTCAACCAGTCCCACCGGGTAACCGATCACCCCCAGGGTCACCAGTGACAGGGTGATGCTGTGGCCCACGGTAAAGGCGGTGATGGTAAAGAGCAGCGAGCGGATATTGCGCACCAGCAGCAGGAGCCCGAAGACGAAGAGCAGGTGGTCCAGGCCGGTCCAGATGTGCTCGATGCCAAGCCGCGAGTAATCGGTCATCACCTGACCCGCCCCCGGCTCCTCCGGCAAGGTAAAGCGCGGCTGCTCGGCGCTCAGCACCTGCTGGTACTCACGCCCGTCGCGCAGGCTCACCAGCAGCATCGCCGAGGTCTGGTTGGCGCCGAGGCCGTCGATGCCCAGGCTGGCCCCGACCAGTCCGGCCTCACCGAGCATCTGGCAGTCCAGCCGCCAGCTGACCACCCGTCCGGTCCCTTCGATCTGCGGGGCTCCGGCGCTGGCCGGGCGACAGCCCTCCGGCCAGCGCGGCTCGAGAGGCACCGGGCTGGTGGCCTGCAGGGGCACTTTCCACACCACCTGGTACTGCTGCGAGTCCACCTCGGTCAGCTGCAACAGCACGGGCGCAAAGCGGTGGGCCTGCGCCTGCAGCGACAGCAGCATCAGCAGTGGAGCCAGCCACACAAGACAGAGACGACCGAATAACACGCTGTGACCTCCTTTCACGAGCGCACCTCATAGTGTTCGCGCAAGCGCGACACCGAGGTAGCCAGTGCTTCCCGGCGCGCATCGCGCTCCAGATCCCGGCGCAGCCGCGCCCGCACCTCCTCGAAGGTCGAGGGTCGACCCGGCTGCAGCGACGCCAGCCACACCAGGTGCAGGCCATAGGTGGAGCGCACCGGCCCGATCCAGGACTGCGGCTCGGGAGATAGCGCCTGCAGGTTGCTGACGAAGGCCGCGCCAAACTGGCGGGCCAGCTGCTCCGGGCTCTGCTCGCGAAAGTGGTAGCCGGGCAGGAAGGGCGCACCCAGGGCGACCGCGTCCTCCGGCGACAGATCCTGCTCCCGGATCTGCAGCAGCGCCGGTTCGGCGTCGGCTTCCCGCTCACGGCTGAAATAGACCTGGGTCAGGGTATAGCGGGGAGGCTCCTGGAAGGCCTCGCGTCGCGCCTCAAAGGCCGCGCGCAGGTCCGTCTCATCGACCGCCTCGGGCGGGTTGGCCGCCAGCAGCAACTGTTCCATCACCTGGATCAGGCGGCGCTTGATCACTTCATCACCCAGGTGCAGGCGCAGGGCCATGGCCTGCTCGACGCGCGCCGCCTCGTCGCTGTCCTGCCCCAGCTTGAGGAAGTCCATGTTGCGCAGCAGCCGATCCCGCACCACCCGGTCCTGTTCGTGGATACCCAGGCCGAGAGCGTGCTGAAACAGCAGGTCGCGCTCGAGCTCCAGCTCGGTGAGCCGCGCCAGTGTCGCGGTATCCGGCTCGCTGCCTGTCGCCATTCGCCACTGGTCGCGCAGCAGGCCGACGCGCGCTTCCGGCAGCGGGCCAATGACCGGTTTGGGTGGAGGAAACCAGAGTTGCTGGAGCCAGTAGACCAGCGCCCCCAGCAGGACAAAATGCAGCCACGGCCGCCGCAGCCAGCCAGTCAGGGTTGTCAGCATGGGCTCAGTCCGAATAGGTCGGCGTGGTTTTCTCTGCCTGGGCGCGGATACCGCGCTGCAGATCCTCTTCGCTGAGCATTCCGGCATTCCAGGTGGCGATGTAATTCAGGGCATCGCGCACCGGGTGATCGCGGGTGTACAGCAGCATTTCCTTGGTGCCGCGAATCGCCAGGGGCGACTTGCCTGCGATCTCTTTTGCCAGCGCGAGCACACCCTCGAGGAGTGCCTCGCGGCTCTCGAAGACCCGGTTCACGAGGCCGATCTCCCGCGCTTCCGTCGCCTCCAGGCGGCGGCCGGTATAGGCGAGCTCCCGGGCCAGCCCGTCGGCAATCAGTCGCGGCAGGCGCTGCAGGGTGCCGACATCCGCGGTCATGCCGATATCGATCTCGCGTACCGCAAACCAGGCATCGCTACTGACATAGCGCATGTCACAGCAGGTCACCAGGTCCACGCCCCCGCCGATACAGGCGCCGTGAATGGCGGCGAGTACCGGTTTGCGGCAGCGCTCTATCGCAGTCAGGTTGTCCTGCATCGAGAGTATCTGCCGGCGCAGTTGCTCGGCACGGCGGGCGGGATCCGCATGCTCGGCCACTAGACCGGCAAACACGGCCAGGTCGAGGCCCGAGCAGAAGTGCCGCCCCTCCCCCGCCAGGACAACCGCGCGCACGCGGGGCTCGGCGTCCAGCCACTCGAAGCAGGCCTGCAGTTCCGGCCACATAGCCGCGCTCATGGCATTCGCCTGCTCGGGCCGGTTCAGGTTCACCTGCGCCACGGCGCCATCCAGGGTCAGACTCAGGGTGGTAAAACTGGGGGGCGTCATCGTCATGTCCTTGTCATCGCTGTTATTGGGGGGACGTCTGGCGGCAATGCCGCCATCAGACGGCTTCAGGGGGCCGGCCAGTCACTCAGGAAATCGGCGACCGCGAGGTCCGGCAGGGGCTTGGCGTCCCCTTCGCGAGTGCCCAGGTAGAGAAAGGCAACAATTTCCTCGTCCGCAGCAAGCCCCAGGGCCCGGTGAACCACGGGGTCGAAGGCCGGCGCGCCGGTGCGCCAGATGCCCGCGTAGCCCTGGGCTTCGGCCGCCATCAGCACACCGTGGGCGGCACACCCGGCAGAGAGCCGCTGCTCTACCGCCGGTACCTTGGGGTGCGTCTTCAGTGAGGCCACCACCACCAGCAGCAGTGGTGCCCGCAGGGGCGCCCGGCGCGCCTTGGCCCGGGCGGCCTGATCGGCGCCGGGCTCGCGCTGCAGAAGGCTCTGCTCCAGCACTTCGCCAAAAGCCTCGCGCGCCTCGCCACGCAGGCGAATAAAACGCCAGGGACGCAACCAGGCGTGGTCCGGCGCGCGCAGGGCGGCGCGCAATATCTCCGCCAACTCGGTGTCATCGGGAGCTGGCGCCGCCAGGCGCGCCGCGGAATTGCGCTGCTGCAGAAACTCGAGAATGCTGTTCATGGGAACCCGCTGTAAACCTCAGGCCTGCATGATAACAACCCCGGATGGCCGGTGGGACCCGCGACAGAAGAATTTCACGGCGGCTCCGCTGGCTTGCAAGCTGCGGTAATTTTTCGCGGAGTTTTGACCTGGGTCACACAGCGCCATGTGTGTTGTGCTAACTTTGTCCGGGCATGCTGCAAACAACCACGAGGAAGGTATTGCAGGAAGGGAACCGCCTGCAGGAAGATACTCGGGACAATACCGATAATGATCAAGGAGTAGAGGCATGAACCCAATCAAGCCGCAACGTCAGCGCATGACTCCCCTGGCACGCAGCCTTTCGGCCTTACTTGGGGGCGTGCTCGCGGGCACCCTGCCCCAAGCCATCCAGGCCCAGGAGGCCCGGCGAGGCGTCAGCACCATTCTGGAGGAAGTGATCGTCACGGCGCGCAAGCGCGAGGAGGGCTCCCAGGAAGTCCCGCTGGCTGTGTCCGCGCTCAGTGCTGACCAGCTGGAAACGCTCAAGATCCGCGACCTGACCAATCTCGCCGTGAGACTGCCCAACGTGGCCATGGACGATGTCGGTACCGCCCGCGGCACCGCCAACTTCTCCATCCGGGGTCTCGGCGTCAACAGCTCCATTCCGGGCATCGACCCCACCGTGGGGGTCGTGGTCGACGGCGTCTATGTGGGCCTCAACAACGGTATCCTGTTTGACACCTTCGACTTGCAAAGCGTCGAAGTCCTGCGCGGGCCCCAGGGCACGCTGTTCGGACGCAACGTGACCGGGGGTGCCGTGCTGCTCAACAGCAAGGAGCCGGGTGACGAGTTCGAACTGAGCGTTCGCGCCGCGATCGACCAGGGTCCCGACGGCGGTCCCAGCAGTTACCTGATGGGAAGTGTCGGCGGCCCGGTGAATGACTGGCTCGCGGCCCGTATCACGGCCTACTACAACGATGACGAAGGCTTTATCGAAAACCAGTTTGACGGCGAGGACATCGGCGCCATCGAACAGACGATGGTGCGACCCGTCGTTGTCCTGACTCCCAACGATACCGTGGAACTGGTACTGCGCTACGAATACAGCGACATTACCGGCGACGGCCCGATCGGCCAGAGTCACACCAACGGCTCCGGCATTGACGGCACGCCGGTCAATAACAGTCGCTACGATTTCGGGGTCTCCATCGACGAGCCAGGCTCCCAGGACAGCGAGACCAATGCCTTCACGGCAGAGCTCAACTGGGATGTGGGCTTTGGCGACGGCACCATCACCAACATTTTCGGCTGGCGGGATTACGAGTCCATCGGGCTGGGGGACATCGATTCCCAACCCACCTTCATGTTCCATGCGCCGTCCTGGCTGGAGTACGAGCAGGTCAGCAACGAATTGCGCTACAACGGCCTGTTCAACGAGCGCTTCAACGTCACCGCCGGTGTCTTCTGGTTTACCAGCGAGATCGACTACCACGAGCGCCGCAACATGGCCGGCGAGCTGATCGGCCGCGGCATGCCACTGGTACGTTTCGACGGCGGCGGCGAGCTGGACACCGACAGCTGGGCCGTGTTTACCCAGGTCGACTACGATCTCAATGACAAATGGACGCTGACCTTCGGGGCCCGCTACTCCGAAGAGGACAAGGAAACCGGCATCGCCTCCCTGAGCCAGAACGCCTCCAGCGACCTGCCGGCACTGATTCCGCTGCCCACCGTGCCCCTGGCGCAAGCCTGCAATGTGGTATTGCGCGGCGACTGTGTCTACGATTTCGTCGACGAGGACAGCTGGAACAGCTTCTCGCCCAAGGTGGGCTTCACCTACAACATCGACGACAGCTCGCGCATTTACGGCCACTACACCCAGAGCACCCGCTCCGGCGGCTACAACATGCGCAACACCTCCTTCAATCCCGCGGATATCCCCGGGCCCTTTGATCAGGAGACCGTGGACAGCTTCGAGCTGGGCTACAAGTCGAACTTCTTTGGCCGGGGTGTGCTGAACGCGGCCATCTTCCACAACACCATCGACGACATGCAGCGGGAGATCAACCTTCCGGGGCCAATCGGGGTCATCCAGCTGGTCCGCAACACCGCGGAAGCCACGATCTACGGTATCGAGATCGACGCCAGTTTCGCCATTACCGACAATCTGGTGGCCATCGCCTCGGTGGGGGCCATCGACGCCTCCTATGACGAGGTGCAGCTCGACCTCAATGGCGATGGCGTGATCAATGGCGAGGACGAGGATCTCGACCTGCCCCGGGCGGCGGACCTGACCTATATGGTGGGGCTGAACCACGATCTGCAGCTGGGTGACTGGGGCTTCCTCGGTTCGCGCATCAGCTACTCCTTCCGCGACGAGTCAGCCTACACCGACAACAACCTCGGTGTGCTCAACTCCCAGGAACGGGTGGATGCCGGCCTCGACTTCTACAGCAACGACGGCCACTGGGTGTTCTCGATCTACGGCCGCAACCTGCTGGATGATGTCCTCCACGGCAATGACACACAGTTGCCGGCGGACATCTTTGGCTTCCCGGTCGGCGGGACCCTTGCCCCCATGTCCAAGGGGCGTCGCATCGGTCTCGAGGTCACCTACAACCTCTGAGTCGATCTCGCGGCGGGGCCATGGCCTCGCCGCGAGTCCGTTTCAACACAGCACGAGCGCCGGGTCCGGCCTCAGTCCCCGGGTGTCATGTCGTCCCAGGGGTTGCGCAGATCCAGGGCAATCTCATAATCCCCCACGCGCAAAGACGATGCCTTGAGCGCAACGTCCTCGTCACCCAGCACCCCGTGATCAAAACGGTAGACCGGCTTGACCCGACCGGCGGTAACCGCTTCGTCGTAGTCCCGACGCGCCGCCTCGACCTGCTCGTTGCGCGCCTGCCAGGCCTGCCACTCGCGGGCACCGTAGCGCGCCTGCAACATGCGCTGGGTAACCGCGGGACTGAGCAGCGCGGCAGAGGCATTGTTGCCGCCAAAGCCCTTGGAATTGACTACCGCGTACCGCTGGGCCGCCGGGTCCAGGCGGCGATGCGCGAGGGAGAAATCCAGGCGGTCACTCACCACGTCATCAGCCAGTCGGTCGATCGTGGAAATCCCGGGCAAGAGCCCGGTAGCCCAGCTGCTCAAGGTCGCGGTGATCTGGTCGCCCGAGGCGGCCCCCAGAGAGTGGCCCAGGTAGCACTTCAGCGCGGCCACTGGCCAATTTTCCAGGCCGAAGGCCTCGGCAACACTGGAGAGAATCCGCGATTCGGTTACCCGGTTCTGCGGCGTCCCGGTACCGTGGGCCTGCACCTGGCCACCGGCGCGAAGCCCCTCCTCACCCAGGATGCCCCGCAGCGCGGCCAGGGCCTTGGCCATGGTGATGTAGTTGCCGACCCCGGGGCCGGAAATGGACTTCTTGTAACCGTCGGCGTTGACGAACACATCGGCGGCGGCGCCCAGGATACTGGCACCCATCTCCATGGCCAGTGCATCGTCGAAGAGCACCACCATCTGTGCCGACTCGGCGATAGTAAAGCCGCAGTTCTCTGCAAAGGGCCGACAGGCGCGGCGGTGATCGGGTTCCTGGTCGGCGGAAAGCCCATCCAGTTCGCGCAGCCCCTTGTCGGTGGCCAGGGCACCCATCGCGGCGTAGCCCTCCATCACCTCGGGTACCACTGGTGCCTCGGCGGCCCCCACGAAAACCACCCGCGAGCGGCCGCTGCGAATATCGTCGATGCCCAGGCGCAGGTTGTAGAGGAAGGAGGCACAGGCACCGAGACTGGCCCCGGTGGAGCCCATGCTGCCGAGTACATAGGCGTTGACGAAGTCCGCCGGCATCTCCGCCAGGCTGAGCGGGCAGAACTTGGAGGTGACACGCTGGCCGTTGTAGCGGGCCTTGAGCATGCCGCCACCGCCGGCGCTGTCGAGCTGCCCCATGGCACTGCCGGCGTAGACGCTGACCTGATCCACCGAAACATGCCGCTGCAGGGCATCCCAGGAAATGCCCATGTCGCCGAGGGCATCGGAAGCGGCGTAGATCATCATCTGCAGCCCGCGGGGGTGATTCCGCGAGGGGTAAAGCGTTCCCGGGTCAAAACCACTGGGAAGCTGACCGGCGGCCTTCACCTCGAACTCACGAACCACCGGCAGCAGCCAATCCTGGGTTTCCGCGGTGCGCACCTGGAACTCGCCGCTGTCCAGCTCAGTGACCTCCCAGTGATCCGGGACCCGCTGGGGTAAATGGTTGCGACGAAGCCGGAAGGTCAGGGGCGGATCCCCCGCCTGAGTCACCAGACGCTGGTTCCAGGGCACCGCATTGGGATCGAAATGCGCCGCTTCCACCCGGCGAACCAGGGTGTGGGCGAGCACACGGGACTCCTCGGCATCACTGCCTTTCAGCCCCATCAGCTGCGCCAGGGCGGCGCGGGTACCAGCGCGCTCATCGGAGGACAGGGCCTCCCAGGCCATCCGCCGCAGGGCGTGGTAACCCGACACACGGCCGGCGCCATTGATGCCTCCCAGGCCCACGAATACCGGTAGTGGCTGTCTTGCCATAGTCAATCCTTAACTCCTGAGTGATGGCGGTCGCGCCCGCCACGCAAGCACGACGCAGGCGGCACAGTGTAAGGAGTGCCGAGCCACACACATAGGGGGATATGGCCACACATTATGGTATTTTTGTCATTTGACTCCCTGGAACCGCGCCCATGTACACCGCCGCCGCCCTGCTCTATCCCCAGGCCCTGGCCAGCAGCCTGACGCTGCCCATGGAGATACTCGGTGCCGCGGCGCAGCTGGCGGGCAGTCAGCAGCGTCGGCGGCGCCCCCTGCGCTTTCTGCTCGCCGGGCCGTCCCGTGCACCGGTCACCCTGCAGAGCGGCCTGAAGCTGGTGCCGGACATCAGTATCTGGGAATTGCCGCGCCTCGACCTGCTCTTGCTGCCCGCCATCTGGCGCAATCCACAGCCCTGCCTGCGCAGCCTCGCGCCCTGGCAAGCGACGCTGCGCGAGATCTGCACCGACGGCACCCGGATCTGCAGCGTGGGCACCGCGAGCCACATCCTCGCCGAGGCCGGCCTGCTCGACGGTCGCGCTGCCACCACACACTGGGGCGACTTCGATCGCTTTCGCACGCACTACCCGCGAGTGTTGCTGAAAACCCGCCACCTGATCACCCAAAGCGACAACCTGTACTGTGCCGGCAGCGTGAACAGCATCGCCGACTTCAGCGTGCACATCGCCGAGCTGTGGTTTGGCAGCGCGATCGCCCGCGCCATCGAGCACCAGTTCTCGCCGGAAATCCGCCGCCCCTTCCGCGCCGCGGCCTGGCAGGACCGTCAACACACCGCGCACCATGACGAACACATCCTGCAGGCACAGCAGTGGCTGCAGGATCATCTCCAACAGCCATTGCAGCTGTCGACACTGGCGAAACAGCTCGACCTCAGCACCCGCACACTGAGTCGCCGCTTTCGCAATGCGACCGGGCTCAGCCCCCAGCAGTACCTCAACAACCTGCGTATCCAGACGGCGCGCGAGCTGCTGCGGCGCAGTAACCTGGGCGTCGCTGAAGTCGCGTGGCAGGTCGGTCTGCAGGATGCCAGCTATTTCTCCGCCCTGTTTCGTCGGGAGGTCGGCATGACGCCGGGGCAGTATCGCGCCGCGGTTCGCGGCAAGCTGTTCCAGCCCCCGCTTTCTTGAGTCCCGACGCGCCCTGTGGCTTAATGGCGCGCTGTTCTCTGGCCCCGCGCCAGCATCTGTTCACCCGCTAAGGGAACTCATCATGCAAGAGGAATCTGTCGTCATCGTCAGCGGTGCCCGCACCCCCATGGGAGGCCTTCAGGGCAGCCTGGCCAGTGTCAGTGCCACCCAGCTGGGCAGCACCGCCATCGCCGCCGCCCTGGAGCGCGCCACCCTCTCCGGCGATGACATCGACGAAGTTTTCATGGGCTGCGTCCTGCCCGCCGGCCTCAAGCAGGGCCCGGCCCGCCAGGCTGCCCGCGGCGCCGGCATCGCCGACAGCACCGGAGCCGTGACCCTCAACAAGCTCTGCGGCAGCGGCATGCAGGCCACCATTTTTGCCCACGACAGCATCCTCGCCGGCACCAACAAGGTAGTCGTGGCCGGCGGCATGGAAAGCATGAGCAATGCCCCGCACCTCCTGCCCGGCGCCCGCGGCGGCGTGCGCACCGGCCACGCGTCTTTTTACGATCACATGTTTCTCGACGGTCTCGAGGACGCCTATACCGGCCGCGCCATGGGCTCCTTCGCCCAGGAGACCGCGGATGCCCGCGGACTGACCCGCGAGCAGATGGACGCCTTCGCCATCGAGTCCCTGACCCGGGCCAAGCGCGCCATCGAGGACGGCTCCCTGAAGGCGGAGACCGTGCCGGTCACCGTGACCTCACGCAAGGGCGAAAGCGTAGTCACCGACGACGAGCAGCCCCACAAGGCTTCGATCGACAAGATTCCCAACCTGCGCGCCGCCTTCGCCAAGGACGGCACCATTACCGCCGCCAACAGCAGCTCGATCTCCGACGGCGCCAGTGCCCTGGTACTGATGTCGGGCAGCGAAGCCGAGCGCCGCGGCCTGCAGCCGATGGCGCGTATCGTCGCCCACAGCCGCCACAGCCGGGCGCCGGAAGAATTCACCATCGCCCCCATTGGTGCCATGGAAAAGCTGTTTGCCAAGACCGGCTGGAGTGCGGCGGATGTCGACCTGTTCGAGATCAACGAAGCCTTTGCCATGGTCACCATGCTGGCCACCCAGGACCTCGGCCTCGACCCCGCGAAGGTGAACATCCACGGCGGTGCCTGTGCCCAGGGCCACCCGATCGGCTCCACCGGCTCGCGCATCATCGTCAGCCTGATGCACGCCCTGAAGCAATACGGCAAGACCCGCGGTGTCGCTGCGCTGTGCATCGGCGGCGGCGAAGCGACCGCGGTGGCGATCGAACTCATCTGAACAGCAAGGGCCGGCCACCGGCCCCGGGGACACGCGCATGGCACTCAGCAGTATTCCTGACATCCTCGACGACATCCGCGCCGGCAAGATGGTCATTCTGATGGATGACGAGGACCGGGAGAACGAAGGCGACCTGATCATTGCCGCCGAGGCAGTGACCCCCGAGGTCATCACCTTCTTCTCCAGCGAAGCCTGCGGTCTGATCTGCATGCCCATCACCGAGGACCGTGCGCGGCGTCTGCAGTTACCCCTGATGGTGCGGGACAACCGCTCCCAGCACGAAACCAATTTCACGGTTTCCATCGACGCCGCGGAACGCAAGGGCCCCGGCATCAGCTCAGTGCAGCGCGCCCACACGGTGCGGGTGGCGGTCGCGCCCAACGCCCGCCCCGCGGACATTGCCCAGCCGGGCCACATCTTTCCCCTGGTGGCCAAGTCCGGGGGGGTGCTGCGCCGCGCCGGTCACACCGAAGCCGGGGTCGACCTGGCCCGCATGGCCGGTTTTGAGCCGGCGGCTCTGATCGTCGAGATCATGAACGAGGACGGCACCATGGCCCGGCGGCCGCAGCTGGAGGAGTTCGCCGCGCGCCACGGCCTGAAGATGGGCACCATTGCCGACCTGATCGAATATCGCTCGCTGCACGAGCAGTCGGTGGAGCTGCGCGATTCCCGGGCGGTGCAGACCGAGTTCGGTGAATTCCAGCTGCACACCTTTGCCGACCTGATCGACGATACGCTGCACTACGCCCTCACCCGGGGTGAGCTCGAGGAAGCGACGCCGGCCCTGGTGCGGGTGCAAACCCTGAACGTACTGCGGGATGTCCTGGGCACGCTGATCGACAACGAGCCCGGCTGGTCGTGCCGGCGGGCCCTGGAGCAGATCGCCCGGGAGGAACTGGGCGTCCTGGTGCTCATCGGCCAGCCCGACAACAGCGAACTGGCCCTGGCCGAGGTTCTGCAATTCCCCGACGCTCCCAGCGTCGCGGGCAACAGCGCCAACGGGGTCGGCAATTACCGCGTCATCGGCACCGGGGCACAGATACTCAAGCGCCTGGGTGTCGGACAGATGCGCCTGATGTCGGCGCCGGTGCGCTTCAATGCCCTGTCGGGCTTCAACCTGGAAGTCGCGGAGTTCGTTCAGCCCGTCTGATCGTCGCAATGAAACCGCGGTGGCCGTCGCTCCAGCAAGGCGGTGACCGCTTCAATATTGTCCGCTGAACCGACCTGTCGCTGCATCCCCGCTGCCTCGGCACGAAAGGCCGCCTCGATACCTTCACGGTGCGGCAGGCGCATGCAGCGCTTGATTTCCCGCAGTGCCGACACCGGCCACTGCGCCACGCTTTCCGCGCGCTCCCGGGCGTGTGCCACCAGCGCATCATCGGGCAGCACCTCGGCGACGAGCCCGAGTGCCAGTGCGCGCTCTGCGGGCACCCAGTCAGCGGTATACATCAGCTCTGCCGCGCGCTGGGCACCGATATTCGCCTGCAACATGTAGCTGCTGGCCCACTCCGGCACCAGGCCCAGCGCCGCGAAGGGTAGGCGCAGGCGCAGGCTCTCCCCCGCGTAGACCATGTCGGCGTGAAACAGCAGGGTCGCGCCCCCGCCCACCGCCACGCCGTGCGCCGCCGCCACCAGTGGCTTGTCGAAATTGGCCACCGCCCGCGCGGCGCGCTCGAAGGGGTGCTCGCCGCCGCCCTCGGCCTGACCGAAACTGGCGAGGTCGACACCGGCGCTGAAACTGTCCCCGGCACCGCGGATCAGCACACAGCGAACCGCGGGGTTTTCGGCAGCCTCCAGGAAGGCGTCTCCCAGGGCCATCCACAAGGGATTGTCGATGGCATTCTTCTTCGCCGGCCGGTTCAGCGTCAGTTCAAGGACGCCCCGGCTCAGGTCCTGCAACAGGACCGCGCTCATGCACTGGGCGCCTGGTGAAAGCTAACCAGATTCCCCAGGGGCATGCGCTCCGTCACACAGGCGTTGGCGCCGGCGGCGGGATCGGGGTAACCGAAGGAAATCCCGAAAAGCAGTTTCAGGGAAGGATCCACACCCAGTATTTCCCGCACCTGGTCGACCTGGAAACTGAGGGCCGTCTGCGGGCAGCTACCCAGACCACGGGCAGTCATACCCAGCATCAGGGTCTGGGCGAACATGCCCAGGTCACAGGCCTCGCGCAGGCCAAAGGGCTCGGGCAGGAAAAGAAAGGCGACATGGGGGGCGTCGAAGAAGGTCAGGTTGCGCATGAAGGCATCGTGCCGCCCCGCCTTGTCCTCCCGGGCGATACCCATGGCGTCGTAAAGCGCGCGCGCGGCGGCGTGCTGACGCTCCCGGTAGACGCCCTCGTACTTGCCGTCATAGGGAAAGTCCATGCGCATCTTGCCCGCCATGAAATCGGCGGGCAGCCGCTGCCGCAGGGCCTCGATCGCCGCGCCGGAGGCCACGTGAACGGCCCAGGGCTGGGTGTTGCAATTGCTCGGCGCCCGCGCCGCCTCGGCAAACACCGCCTCCAGAATCTCCGGCGCCACCGGCTCGGGCAGGAAGGCCCGAATGGAGCGCCGGGCCTGTACGATACGGGCGAAGGCGGCGCTGTCGCTCGCCTCGATGTGCGTCTCTGCTGCTGTCATGCTCTGCTTTTTCTCCTGCCAATCGGCTGTGGCACTTGCTAATGGGCTCTGGCGTTCACTCACCGGTAAAGCGAGCGGGCCGCTTTTCCTTGAAGGCACGCATGCCCTCGCGGGCATCCGCGGAGGCGAAAACCGGCCCCGCCAGGGCATCCGAAGCCTCCATCGCCGCCTCCTCCGCCATGCACTCCTGGTGCTCCCGCAGGGAGCGCGTGACTGCCTGCACTGCCAGCGGCGCATTGGCACAGATGCGCGCCGCGAAGCGTCGGGCCTCGGCCAGGGCTTCCCCCGCGGGCACCACCCGGTTGATCAGCCCCCACTCCAGGGCCTGCTGGGCACTGATGTGCTCCCCACACAGCAGCAGTTCCGCCGCCAGGCAATAGGGAATCTGCCGTCGCAGCCGAACCGTCGAGCCGGCCATGGGGTAGAGCCCCCGGGCCACTTCGGTCACGCCGAACACCGCGTTATCCGCCGCCACGCGAATATCCGTACCCTGCAGGATTTCCGTGCCGCCGGCAAGCGCGTAGCCCTCGACCGCCAGCAGCAGTGGCTTGCTGGGCCGGTTGTCCCGCAGCAGCGCCTGCCAGTGCAGATTCGGCACCTCTGCCATCAGGGCCATGAACGCGTCACTCGCGCCCTGGTCCCCATCGGGACCGGCCTTGAGGTCCATGCCGGCGCAAAAGGTGTCCCCGTTGGCGGTCAGGATGGCACAGCGCAGCGCCGGGTCCTCGTCCAGCCGCCGCCAGGCGCGGTACATGCCCAGCAACATGGCGGGATTGAAGGCATTCTTCGCCTCGGGGCGGTTGAGGGTAACAATAAGCACGCCGTCGTCCTGGTGGACCAGGCAGGTCTCGGTGCTGATATCCAGTTCCTGCATGACATCTCCTGTTCTAGGCCTGAGGTGACTGCGCTCCCGGCTACCGAACTGGGACACGCTGTGAGTACGTTCGGACGCCCTTACCGCAGCATTGCTTGGCGACGGAGGGGCGTCGGGGTACGGCCGCGGTCTGCAGGGCCGTTCCGGGACACGCCGTGGATACGTCCCTGTAGGCTTCTGGGCGACATCCATGTCGCCCAGAGTCCCGGAACGGCCCTGCAGACCGCTGCCTCCCACTCCGTAGCCGATATCGGAGCGGATGCCAGCGTGCCCATACTTGAGGCGCTGCGTGCCAGGGCGCCAACCCGGGACCTTCGGCCGCATGGACGCGGCCGAAGAGCTACAGGGACGTATTCACCGCGTGTCCCGGGTTGGCGCCCTGGTGCGCAGCGCCCCCTCAGGGTTGGGCAGCCTGCAGTGGTGGTCACGCCTGCCGGTACTGCCCACTGCTGACCAGCTCCAGCGCCTTCGGATACAACGGCTTGCCACTGGGCGCCCGGGGAATCTCGGGAACCAGGTGCAGCTCCCGGGGCAGCTTGTAGCCGGCGATATGCTCCCGCGCCACCTGCTTCAGGCTGTCCAGGTCGAGGTGCTGGCCGTCCCGGGCCGTGACTACCGCCGTGACCTTGCTGCCAAAGCGCTCGTCGGGCGTACCCACCACCAGGCAGTCAAAGACCGCGGGGTGATGCTTGAGGGCCTGCTCGACCTCCTCCGGGTAAATTTTCTCGCCGCCACTGTTGATGCAATTGGAGCCGCGGCCGTAGACGGTAATGCTGTCGTCCTCCTCCAGCACCGCTTCATCGCCCAGCACCGACCAGGTCTTGCCCTCGGCCTGGACGAAGGTTTTCGCGGTCTTTTCCGGGTCGTTGTAATAGCCGACGGGAATGTGGCCGCTGCGGGCAAAAATGCCCTTCTCACCCGGTCGCGCCTCGCGGTAACTGCCATCGGCCTCCTCCACCAGCACCGACATGAAGGGGCTGCGCTGGACGTTGCCCAGACCCTGGCCGCGCTTGCCGCCGCCGTCCATGCCCATGGCGCCGCCCTCGGAGGAACCGAAGCTATTGGTGATGAACACATTGGGAAAGTGTTTCTTGAAAGCATCCTGCTTGGCCGGGGAGAACACGGCGCCACCGGATCCGACATTGAAGACCGCGCCCAGGTCCCAGCGGCCGGGGTTGGCCTCAAGCGCATCCAGCAGCGGGATCGCCATGGCGTCACCGACAATGGTCAGCGAGTTGACCTTCTCTCGCTCGACAATATCCCAGACCTGCTCCCCGTTCAGGTGGTGGTTGGGGTTGAGCACCACGGTGTGCCCCGCCAGCAACTGGATACAGGCGAACCACCAGCAGGCGCCGTGCATCAGGGGTGCCAGGGCCATGCCGACCATGACGAAATCGCCGACACGCTCGGCAATCTGCTCCGGCCGCTCGATGGGGCCGTCCGGGTGGAAGAAGCCGCCACCGCCGAGTGCCGCGTAGAACACATTCTTGTGGGGCCACATGACGCCCTTGGGCATGCCGGTGGTGCCACCGGTATACAGAATGAACAGGTCGTCGTCGGAACGCTCGGCGAAATCCCGCTCGGCGCTCTGGCCGGCCAGCGCTGCCTCGTACTCGAGACTGTCGATGACGGCGGGGTTGGCACCGCTGTCGTCATCCACGTGCACCAGGGTGTGCAGCCCCGTCAGCTGGTCGCGCACCGCATGGATATGCGGCGAGAATTCCTTGTGATGTATCGCCGCCACCAGATCGGCGTTGTCGAAGATATAGACCAGTTCTTCCTGGACATAGCGGTAGTTGATGTTGATCGGCACCGCGCGAATCTTGAAACAGGCGAGCATGCCCTCGAGATACTCGTTGCAGTTGTAGAGGTACAACCCGACGTGATCCCCCGCCCCCACACCGCGACTGGCCAGGTAGTGCGCCAGGCGATTGGCCCGGGCATCCAGCTCGGCGTAGCTGTCTCGCTGATCACCGCAGACCAGAGCCGTGCGTTCCGGCACCCGGTCGACCACCAGCTCGAACAGATCCGCGATATTGAAATGCCGTGTCATTCATCTACTCCTGTCACAATGATGCGGGCTCAGGGCCTGTCGGCCCCGACCACCCACATGGCAAAAAACTGGGCGCCGCCGCCGTAGGCATGTCCCAGGGCCTTGCGGGCACCGGGTACCTGATGGTCGCCGGCGTCGCCGCGCACCTGGCGCGCCGCCTCGGCGAAACGGATCATGCCGGAGGCGCCGATGGGGTTGGACGAGAGCACGCCGCCGGAGCAATTCCAGGGAATATCGCCCCCCTCGTCGAGGGAGGTCGCACCCGACAGGGTCAGCTTCCAGCCCTCGCCCTCGTCGGCAAACCCGAGATTCTCCAGCCACATCGGTTCATACCAGCTGAAGGGAACATAGATCTCCGCGCAGTCCAGCTCGCGCCGCGGATCGCGGATACCCGCCTGGGCGTAAACGTCCGCGGCGCAATCGCGCCCGGCCTGCGGGTTGACCTCCTCGCGACCGGCGTACATGGTCGGTTCCGAACGCATGGCAACCCCCTGAATCCACGCCGGCGGCTTGTCGCCGCTGAGTGCATCCTCGGCAGCTATCACCATCGCACAGGCACCGTCCGAGGAGGGGCAGGCCTCGAGAAAGCGAATGGGGTCCCAGAGCATCGGCGAGTCCGCGACTTCCTGCTCGGTGATGTCCGGCAACTGGAGGTGCGCCAGGGGATTGCGGGCCCCGTGGCGACGATCCTTGACCGCGACCCGGATGCCGGTATTCGGATCGGCCCCGGAGCGACGCATGTACTCGCGAATAATCGGCGCGAAATAGCCCCCGGCCCCCGCATTCAGGTGCACGGCGAAGGGCTGGGGGGTGGACAGGGCCCACATGGCGTTGGATTCCGACTGCTTTTCCCAGGTCACCGCCAGCACACGCCGGAAGCTGCCGCTCTGCACATGGGACGCAGCGACAATGGCCGTCGACCCGCCCACGGACCCGGCGGTGTGCACCCGGAGCATCGGCTTGCCGACGGCCCCCAGGGCATCCGCGAGATAACTCTCGGGCATTACCACACCCTCGAACATGTCCGGCGCCTTGCCCATGATGACCGCGTCGATGTCGTCGAAGCTCACGCCGGCATCCGCCAGGGCGCGATCCACCGCCTCGCGCAGGAGGCCCGCCATGGAGACGTCCTGCCGCTTGCTCTTATAGCGTGTCTGGCCGATCCCGACCACTGCTGCCCGCTCTGCCATCACGCGCCCTCCACGATTGCCACCAGATTGTGTTGCAGACAGGGCCCGCTGGTGGCGTGGGCCACCCCGCGCCGTGCCTCGCCCGCGACCACGCGACGGAACACCTCGCCCACGCGGGCCAGCCCCGACGCCATCATCAGGTTCCCCGCCAGCACCCCGCCACTGGGGTTGACCTGCGTCTCCTGACCGAGCCCGAGGGCTTCACAGAGCAGGATTTCCTGGTGACTGAAAGGCGCATAGATTTCGGCCACATCCACCGGAGCATCCGACACACCCAGGGCCTCTGCCGCCTGCCGCGTGGACGTAGAACGAGTCAGATCGCGCAGGCAGGGGTTGTGGTTTTCCATCCGGTGATCGATGCCAGTCAGGCGGGCGTAGGGCACGCCCCAGGTCCTGGCCTGCTCGACGGTGGCGATGATCATGGCCGCCGCGCCGTCGGAAACCGGCGCGCAGTCGCTGCGGCGCAGCGGCGCCACGAAGGGTTCTTCCGCCAGCAAGTCATCAAGGCTCGGATCGCCGGCCAGCTGGGCCAGCGGATTGGCCCTGGCATTGCGACGGGAGCGCTGCACGACCTCTGCCATCTGGCGCTCGCTGACCCGGCCCTGCTCGAGCAGCAGGCGCGCCTGCAGGGCCGCCAGGGAGACCGTATCCAGCCATAATGGCGCCAGGTAATAGGGATCCAGGCGCTGGGACAGCACGGTGGGGAGTTCCCCGGGCGAGGATTTGCCGAAGCCGTAGATTAGCGCGGAATCCGCATGCCCCATGCGGATTTTCAGTACCGACTCGTAGAGTGCCCAGGCGGCATCCATCTCGACATGGGACTCCTTGATCGGCGGCACCGCGCCCAGGGCATCCACCCCGGCGACAAAGGCAAAGGCCGCACCCTGCAGGTAGTCACAACTGCCGGAGCAGACAAAGTCCACCGCCTGGGCGTTGTCGATCCCCACCTGGGCGTAGACCGCCTGCAGCTGCGGCATGATCAGTTCGACTTCGTTGGCGGCACCCGCATCCGCCACGCAAGGCGACTGGCTGTAGGCAACAATGGCAATATCCCGCATGCGTCAGCCCTCCAGCCCGGTGACCGGCAGGGTGCCGATGCGTTCCACCGCCACATCCGGCTCGTCCAGGGGGCGGAAATAGAGAATGTTCTCCATCGCCCAGGTCCACTCCTCCCTCGGCCGCCAGACGGCCTCCACCCGCTGGCCGATGCGAACCTCGCGGTTGTCGCACTCGCTGAGCAGATGAATGAAGGAGATATTGGCGCCGTCGGGAACAATGTTCGCCACTACATAGGGCGGATCGATCGGGTTTCCCGGAATCGGAATATGCACGATGGTAAAGGACTGCACGGTACCCTTGTCGGAGAGAATGACCTCCTCTTCCGTGGCCACCCCGCAGGCGGGGCAGGAGCCCCGCGGGGGAATATAGACCTGGCTGCAGCGCGGGCAGCGCTGGCCGCTGAGGACGCCCTCCTTCAAGCGGCGCAGGAAACGCGTCGGCGCGCGCCCGGCGGTAAAGTGATACTGCAGGTAGACCGGCGCCTGCATCACCGCGACATCCTCGCTCATGCCTTGTCCCCCTCGACCAGTTCAAAGCAGCACAGATCGGTAATTCGCCCAACCGGCTCGGCGACCCAGCAGGCGCGCACCCGCGCGCCGCTGCGCACCGCCGACATAGCCGGTGCCCGCAGACAGTGAATCATCGGCACATCGGCACCATCCAACTGCACCATGATCCAGGCAAAGGCTTCCTGCAGAGGGTGCGAGGCCCGCGGCTGCGCCACCCAGCACCAGCTCAGCACCACCCCCTCGGTGGCCAGCTCAACCCACTCGTCCAGCGGCGCCGCTGTCACCGGGTCAAACTCCGGTGGCGGTACCAGAACGCGGCCGTCGCTGCCCCGTACGCCGAGAATGCGGTGTTCGGCCAAGGCCCCCAGAAAGTGCCCGATCACCGGCCCGGTGGAGCGGGTATAGGTGAAACCGAGTTCGAAGGGTTTTTCCAGTGTATCCATCGTCGTCACCAGCGCGATCTCCCCGGCTTGTTGGAATTATCCGAGCAGTATCGACCAGCCCCGCCACCCCCTCAATGACGGCTCGCTGCCGACCGGGCTGACATTTCCGATCAGCGCACGGTGCCGGGGGAAGGTTCTGTTACTTGTACCAGCCGAGACAGGCGAGCACCGCGACGCTGTCCGCGACTGTCAAAGCCCCGTACCATAGCCGGCAGAGGCAACAGACAAGGAGACCCTCATGAGCATTGCAGCAATCGGCTATCTGCGTATCGGCACCACCGATGCCGAGGCCTGGATGACCTTCGGCACCGAGGTACTCGGCCTGATGACCGCCGAGCGGGACGATGCCCAGGGCGCGCGCTTCCTGCGCATGGACGAGCACCCCTTCCGCTTCATGCTGGAGCCCACCGATACCGACCGCCTGCTGGCCGCGGGACTGGAGTGCCGCACCCGCAGCGACTGGCTGGCCCTGTGCGAAAAACTGCGCAATGCGGATGTCGCCCTGGAAGCCGGGGACCCGGCGGAAGCCGCCCGCCGCTGCGTGACCGAGTTCGTCACCCTGCAGGACCCCAGTGGCAACACCCTGGAGCTCTACTACGGCCGGCGCCTGGACTACCAGCCCCTGATATCACCAACGGGGGTCAGCGGCTTCGTGACCCGCGACGACTACGGCACGGATCTCGGCTTTGGCCACGCGGTCCTTCCCACCCCGGACATGGAATCTGCCATCACTTTCTATACCGAGCTGCTGGGATTCGGCGTCAGCGACGACCTCTACCCGCCGATGCCCGAGGGCGCCCCGGAGGCGAGGGTCTATTTCATGCACGCCGACAACCCCCGCCAGCACAGCCTCGCGCTTTACAACAACCCGCACCCGGGCGACATCGTACACATGATGGTGGAAGTCCAGACTCTGGACGAAGTGGGCCGCGCCCTGGACCGCGCCAAGCGGGCGGGCCACCCGATCCTGGCCAGCCTGGGCCGGCATGTGAACGACAACATGTGTTCCTTCTACGTCCTGGCTCCCGGCGGTATCGCCGTGGAATACGGCTACGACGGCCTACTGGTCGACTGGAGCACCTTCACGCCCACGGTCAGCACCGAGGGCGACTACTGGGGCCACGAGTATCAGTTCCCCGGCGCGGAGTAATCCCGCTGCCCTAGCCTGAGACGGCGGGCAGCGCCAGCGCCCGCCAGATCGCCAACACTGCCACCGCCGACAACAGCAGCAACACGGCCGCAGTGCCGTAGACGGCGTCGAGCACCCCGAGGCCGGCACCGGCGAACAGAAACACCCCGATAACAGTATTGCTGACCGCCGTGTAACTGGCCCGCTTATCGCTTCCCGCCATGTCCACCAGGTAGGTCTTGCGACCCACGCGAACCCCGTGGTGGGATACCGAGGCCAGAAACAGCAGCCCCGCCGCCACCGGCGCGACGCCCAGCCATTCCCCGCCCGCGCTGTGCAGCGCCAGGGTCGCCAGCATGGCCAACAGGGACAGGCCCGCCGCCGCGGCCATCACCCAGTGTGCGCGGCTGTCGGACCAGCGCCCCCACAGTGGCCCCGACAGCAGGCCCGCCAGCCCCTCCGCCAACATCAGGGCGGCAAAACTGACCACCGCGCCGCTTGCCGACTGCTGAATCATCACCACCAGATAGGGGATGGCAAAGGCGGTACTCACCAGCAGAGCCCGGGCAATCACGAAATCGCGAAAGTCGCGATCGGTGACCAGCAGCGACAAGCTGCGCAGGGCCTCAACAATGGCGTTGCCGCCTCCCTCGGTCGCCCCCGGCACCTCGGGAACCCCGGCGTAGGTGCCGGCCGCCAGCCACCACAGCAGCGCCGCGGCACCGAGGATGCCGGCAAACAGCAGCGCCGGCGCCCCGCCATTGCCACTTCCCGCCGCAGGGCCCCAGGCGAGCCAGAGGGCGACCAGCAGGGTCACGCCACCGGCGATCGACGCCGACAAGCCGGTCACCCGCCCGCGGCGGGTCTTGGAGATGGTCTTGCCCAGGACATCCTTAGCCGCCACGGAGCACACGCCGCGTGCCAGGCTGAAAACCGCCAGTAGCGACACGATCACCACCCCCAGCCGCGTGCCTTGCAGCAACAGCACCGCCGGCACCATCGCCGCCAGCGCCAGGCCCTGAACCACCGAGCCCCCGACCCAGAAGAACTTGCGCCGGGCATGACGGCGCACGGCACTGGCCACAAACAGCTGCGGCAACAGCGCCAAGGACTCCCGCACGGGCACCAGCAGAGAGGTAAAAAAGGCGGGCGCGCCCAGGGAAGACAACATCCAGGCCAGCACCAGGCGACTGCTGGCGAGGGCGTCGCCAAGCTTGGTCAGACTCTGGGCAAGCAGCTGCAGGGTGAAGGCCCGCGGCTGCTCGTGGCAGGCTGCCTCCGGAATATCCCGGCAGACACGCGAATCCTCGTCTTCGACCAACAGTGTGTAGATGTGATCCGGCAGCTCTCTTTCCCGCACACGGCACCTCTTTGGTGATTGTCGAGGGCCGGAGTCTAGCACGCTGGAAACGCGCGGGCCGACTGGCTGAACCACAGCACCAGGGTGCTTGGCAAGCGGTGGCGTGAGGCGAAAGGCTTGGGGTATGATCGGGACTTTTCGGCGAGAGTATACGAGTAATGCAAGCGGTTCGCCTGGTGGCAGCCATCGCCATGCTGTATCTGGTCTGGGTGCTCTGGGGTGCCCTGATGAAAACGCCCGTCTGGCAACTGGGCCTGGTGTCCTGCGTGCTGGTCCTGTGGCTGACGCTGCGCATGGGTCTCGCGCGCAATGACCTGCTGGGCGTTCATCTGCTGCATCGCATGCCCCGCTACTGGGTCTGGCTGGTCTGGCAGATGGTGCTGTCCAACCTGCAGGTGCTGAAACTGGTGCTTGGCCCCCGCTCCGCCCTGCAACCGCGTGTGGTGGAATTCGAGGCGGAGGCCGGCAGCCCCTTCGCACTGGCCCTGCTGGGCAACTCCATCACCATCACCCCCGGGACACTCACCATCGACATCGCTCAACGGAAGGTGACTGTGCACTGCCTGACCCGGGAAACCGCCGATGAACTGCTGGAGGGCAGCATGAACCGCCGCATCGCCCAGGTGGACCCAGACTGATGTTGCTGGTTACCGCTGTCGCCATCCTTGCCACCATGGCCCTGGCCCTCGCCCGCGCCATCCTCGGGCCGAGCGTCTACGACCGGGTGCTCGCGGTGAACATGTTCGGCACCAAGACCGTGCTGCTGTTGGCGGTCATGGCCTTTGCTGTCGGCCGCACCGACTTCCTGGACCTGGCGCTGGCCTACGCGCTGATCAATTTTATCGGGGTGCTCGCGGTGCTCTGGTTCGTCAAGGACAACCAGCAGCACCAGCAGCAGCATCAACAGCGCCGCCGTGCGCGACGGGATGCCACAGCCTCAGCCGCCGGTGATCCGGCGCCTACCGGTCCCAGCCACCCACCCGCCGTGCAGCAGGACCACCTGCCCGCGGTAGCCGAGGGCGGGTCCTCCGTGAGCAAGGACGCAGACAAGTCATGAACGGAATCCTGGACATCGTCTCCGGGCTGCTGATGGTCAGCGGCGCCCTCTTCGTCCTGGCCGGGGGCATCGGTGCCCTGCGCATGCCGGATTTTTACACCCGCATCCACGGTGCCAGCCTGACCGACTCCCTGGGGCCGGTGCTGGTCCTCGGCGGGCTGATGCTGCAGTCGGGTCTGTCACTGGTGACACTCAAGCTGGCCGCGGTACTGCTCTTCCTGATGATCACCTCCCCCACCGCCAGCTACGCCCTGGCCAATGCCGCCCTGCTGAGTGGGCTGCGCCCGGCAGGCTACGCGGGGACCCCCGGCGAACAGCTTGAAAAGGGGGAAAGGTCGTGATCACCTCCCTGTTGATCGGCATCTTCCTGCTCAGCCTGCTGGTGGTCACCGCGCTGGCCATTGTGCGTGCCAGCGATCTGTTTTCCGCGGTCATGCTCAGCGGCATCTACAGCCTGCTCATGGCCCTGAATTTCTTCCTGCTCGACGCGGCGGATGTCGCCCTCACCGAGGCGGCCGTGGGCGCCGGGGTGGCCACCGTGCTGCAGCTCGCCGCCCTGCGCATGGCGCCGGCCACCGAAGCCCGGCACCGCCGCGCCCGCGGGCTGGCGGTGGCCGTGGTGGTGGTATCCACCCTGTTGATGATCTATGCCTCCTTCGGGCAGCCCACCCTGGGCGACCCCCAGGCACCGCCGCAACAGCACGTGGCGCCCTGGTACATCGAAAAAACCCCGGAGCTGGTGGACATCCCCAACATCGTGTCCGCGGTACTGGCGAGCTTCCGGGGCTACGACACCCTGGGCGAGGTCTTCGTGGTGCTGACCGCCGGCATCGGGGTGATGTTCCTGCTCGGGGGCGGTCGCGGCAAGCCCTTCCGCGGCCTCGACAGCCAGGGCGAAGACGGGCTGCAGGAGCACCTGATCCTGAAGGTGGTGGCGCGCATCCTGATCCCCTTCATCCTGTTGTTCGGCTTTTTCATCCAGTTCCACGGGGAATACTCGCCCGGTGGCGGCTTCCAGGCGGGGGCCCTGCTGGTGGCCGGCCTGATTCTCTACGCGCTGATCCGCGGTGAGCGGCGCGCCCTGGCGGTGATTCCACCGCGGGTGCTGCTCTGGCTCAGCGCCGGCGGTGCCTTCCTCTACGGCTCCGTGGGCGTCGCCGGCATGCTGTTGGGCGGGGAATTCCTCAACTACTCCGTGCTGGCCAGCGACAGCATCGCCGGCCAGCATCTCGGCATACTGGTCATTGAACTGGGCGTTGGCATGACCGTGACCGGGGTCCTGCTGTCCATCTTCCACGCATTTGCCGCCAGGGATTGAAATCGCATGAAGCTCTTGGGCCTGTTCAATTACTGGGTGTTCGCCGTCTTGCTGATGATTGGCCTGTACACCCTGATCAGCAAGCAGAACCTGGTGAAGAAGATGCTGGCCCTGGCCATCTTCCAGTCCGCGGTATTCCTGTTCTTCATCACCATGAGCAAGATCGAGGGCGGTACCGCACCCATTTTCCGCGCCGGCGCGGGGGAGCAGGTTTTCTCCAACCCCCTGCCCCAGGTACTCATTCTGACCGCCATTGTCGTGGGCATTTCCACCATGGCCCTGGGGCTGGCCATCGTGGTGCGTCTCTACGAGGAGTACGGCACCATCGAGGACGATGAAATTCTGGCCATGGATCGCAACGCGTGACGCTCTCCGACCACTTACCGGTACTCCAGGTCATCGTGCCGCTGCTGGCGGCGCCCCTGGTCATACTCCTGCGCAACGGCTTTCTCGCCTGGCTGGCAAGCCTGCTGACCAGCCTGTGTGCCCTGGGCCTGGGCAGCCAGCTGACGGCGACGGTACTGGCCCACGGCCCCCAGCACTATCACGTCGGTGGCTGGGCACCACCCTTCGGTATCTCCCTGAGCGTGGACGCCTTCAGTGCCCTGCTGGTCCTGTTGATCAGCGGTGCCTCCTGCCTCGCCCTGGCCGGGGGTCGCCTATCCCTGCGCCGCGATATCGACAATCGCCGGGCGCCCATGTTCTACGGCGCCTGGCTGATCGCGGTCGCCGGCCTGAGTGGCATCGCGGTGGCGGGAGATGCCTTCAACGTCTTCGTGTTCATGGAGATCTCCTCCCTGGCCACCTATATCCTGATTGCCGGCGGTCGCGACCGGCGCGCACTCTCCGCGGTATTCAAGTACCTGATCATCGGCACCATTGGCGCCACCTTCTACCTGATCGGCGTGGGTTTCATCTACATGATGACCGGCACCCTGAATTTCGACGACATGGCCGTGCGCCTGGAAGGCGTGATCGAAACCCGCCCCGTGGTGATTGCCGCCGGCTTCATCACCATCGGCCTGGCCCTGAAGGCCGCGATCTTTCCCCTGCACGTGTGGCTGCCGCGGGCCTATACCTATGCCCCCAACGCCGTCACCGTGTTTATTGCCGCCTGCTCGACCAAAGTGGCGCTGTATGTGCTGCTGCGCTTCAACTTCGCGGTTTTCCACGGCAACCTGCTGGGGCACTCCGAGCTGTTCAGCGCCTTTGTGATTCCCCTGGCACTCTCGGGGATCCTGATTGCCTCGTTGGTCGCCGTGTACCAGACCAACCTGAAAAAGCTGCTGGCATTCTCCTCGGTGGCACAGGTGGGCTATATCGCCCTGGCGGCGGGCCTGACCTCTGCTTCCGGCCTGCTGGCGGCGATGCTGCACATGTTCAACCACGCCCTGGCCAAGGGCAGCCTGTTTCTCTGCGTCGCGGCCTTTGCCCTGGTCTCCGGCGACACCTCACTCAAACGTCTGCAGGGAATCGGGCGGCGCATGCCCTGGACCATGGGCGCCTTCGTGATCGCCGGCCTCAGCCTGATCGGCGTTCCGGGGACGGCGGGCTTCATCAGCAAGTGGTACCTGATCGTCGCCGCACTGGAATTCGGCCAGGTTGGCTTCCTGCTGGTGGCCGCGATTGTCGTCAGCTCCCTGATGGCCGTCGCCTACCTGTGGCACTTTGTCGAGGGCGCCTACTACGGCACACCGCCGGCGGGTGAAAGCAGCCCAATGGAGGTGAGTCTGCCCCTGCGCTGCCTGATCTGGGTGGCGGCCCTGAGCAACATCTTCTTCGGACTGTTTCCGCAACTGCCCCTGGCGCTGGCGCGCAGTGGCACCAGTGCCCTGCTGCAGGGAGGGCTCTACTGATGTCCGCCGAGATGCTGCCCTGGATTCTCGTTCTGCCCCTGCTGGGTGCGCTGGCGATCGCTTTCTGCGGCCGCTGGCCCAATCTGCGCGAGGGCATCAGCCTGCTGACTGCCGTCACACTGGCGGTGCTGGTGTTCAGCCAGGCCGGCGGCGTCATGGATGGCGCCCGCCCCTACATCCTGTTGACCGAACCGCTGCCGGGACTGCCCATTGCCCTGTCCCTGGAGCCCCTGGGGATGATGTTCGCCTGCCTGGCATCCTTCCTGTGGATCATCAATACCATCTACTCCATCGGCTACATGCGCGGGAACCGGGAAAAACACCAGACCCGCTTCTACGTCTGCTTCGCCCTGGCCATCGCCGCGGCCATGGGCGTGGCGCTGGCAGACAACCTGTTCACGCTGTTCCTGTTCTACGAATGCCTGACGCTGTCCACCTACCCCCTGGTCGCGCACAAGGGTGACCAGAAAACCCTGGCCTCGGCCCGGGTCTACCTGGGGCTGCTGCTGACCACCTCGATCGGCTTGCTGCTGCCGGCGATCATCTGGACCTACGTCACGGCGGGAACCACCCGCTTTACCCTCGGCGGCATCATCGATGGCAACCTCGACGGGCCCGCCATCGGCTTGTTGCTGGGCCTGTTTGTGTTCGGTATCGGCAAGGCCGCGGTGATGCCCGTGCACCGCTGGCTGCCGGCTGCCATGGTGGCACCTACCCCAGTCAGCGCCCTGCTCCACGCTGTGGCCGTGGTCAAGGCCGGTGTGTTCGCCGTGACCAAGATCATCATCTACATCTTTGGGGTGGACTTCCTGTTCGCCCAGCCCAGCGCCCAGTGGCTGCAGTACGCCGCGGCCTTCACCATCATCGCCGCCAGTGTGGTCGCGCTCTACCAGACCAACCTGAAACGCATGCTGGCCTACTCCACCATCGCCCAGCTGTCCTATGTGGTACTTGCCACCGTGGTGCTGAAGCCGTTGTCGGAGGTGGGAGCCGCCCTGCATATCGCCGGTCACGCCTTCGGCAAGATCACCCTGTTTTTCGCCGCCGGCGCCATCTACACGGCTGCCCACAAGACCGAGCTGAGCCAGCTGGCGGCCATTGGCCGGCGCATGCCGATCACCACCGCGGCCTTTACCATCGGGGCCCTGAGCATGATCGGGGTGCCGCCGACCGTGGGCTTTGTGTCCAAGTGGTTCATCCTCGCCGGGTCCTTCCAGGCGGAAAACTACCTGGCGATCTTCACCATCATTGCCAGTACCGCCCTGAATGCCATGTACTTCCTCCCGGTGGTCTACTTCGCCTGGCTGGCTCCGCCCTCGCCGGATGTCGACATGAATCACGGTGAGGCGCCCTGGCCGATACTGCTGGCCCTGTCGGTGACTGCCACGCTCACCATCGTGTTCTTCTTCTTCAACCAGCCGCTGATCGACCTCGAACAGCAGCTGGTGCAGAGTCTGCCCCTGGAGAGTCGCCCATGAGCACCCGAGACGACCACTGGCTGACCCGGCCGGGCACCATTCGCTGGCTGTGGATTATCGGCTGCAGCGTACTGGCCATCACGGTCCTGCTGCAGGCAGTGATTCACATCAAGGGCTATTTTGGCGTCGATGGCTGGTTCGGCTTCGGCGCCCTGTTCGGCTTTTTCAGCTGTGTGGCCATGGTCGTGGTGGCCAAGCTGGTCGGTGTGCTGCTCAAACGACCGGATACCTACTACGATGCCTGATTTTCTGCCCCCTGCCCTGGCGCTGATTGCCGGCGCGCTGCTCACCGCGGTTGCCTCGTCGCGGCAATGGCGCGCCGCGATCACCATCCTCGCCCCCCTGGTCTGCCTGTATATGATCTGGCAGCTGCCAGACGGCGTGCAGCTGCGCGGCAGCTTCCTCGGCTACCCCCTGGAACTGGTGGAAGCCAGCCCGGTGCGGCGACTGTTCGCCACCATTTTTGCCATCATGGCCGCCACCGGGGCGGTTTTCGCCCTGAATCATGCCCGGCGAACCGAGCTGGTGGCCGCGCAGTTCTACGCCGCCGGCGCCATCGGGGTTTCCTTCGCGGGTGACCTGCTGACGCTGTTCATCTTCTGGGAGCTGATGGCCCTGTTCTCGACCCTGGTGGTCTGGTGTGGCGGCACCGAAGCGTCGCGCGCCGCCGGGATTCGCTACGCCATCATGCACCTGCTGGGCGGGGTCGTGCTCAAGGTAGGCATCGAGGGCATCCTGGTCAGCACCGGTTCCCTGGACGTGCGCCCCTTCCTGGCCACCGACTTCAACACCTGGATGCTGCTGATCGGCATCCTGATCAATGCGGCCGCACCGCCGCTGTCGGTCTGGCTGTCGGACGCCTACCCCAACGCCAGCCCCACCGGCTCCGTGTTCCTCTCCGCCTTCACCACCAAGACGGCGGTACTCGCACTGATCCTGCTGTTCCCCGGCGAGCCGATCCTGATCGCCGTGGGGCTGTACATGGTCTTCTACGGCATCCTCTACGCCCTGCTGGAAAACGACGTCCGCCGCATACTGGCCTACTCCATCGTCAACCAGGTCGGTTTCATGGTCTGCGCCGTCGGCATCGGCACCCAGATGGCCCTGAACGGTGCCGCGGCCCACGCCTTTGCCCACATCATCTACAAGGCCTTGCTGTTCATGAGTGCCGGTGTGGTGGTCATGCGCACCGGCAAGAACCTCTGTACCGATGTCGGCGGGCTCTTCCGCACTATGCCGGTCACCATGTGGTGCGGCGTGATCGGTGCCCTGGCGATCTCATCCTTTCCGCTCACCTCCGGGTTCACCACCAAGACCCTGATTTCCCAGGCCGCCGTGGACCAGGGCCTGGTGACGGTGTACTTCCTCCTCGCAGCGGCCTCCGCGGGGGTTTTCCTGCACGCGGGCATCAAGTTCCCCTGGTTTGTGTTCTTCCAGAAGGATTCCGGCCTGCGGCCCAAGGACGCGCCCTGGAACATGAAGCTGGCCATGCTGTTCTTTGCCTTCCTGTGCATTCTGCTGGGGGTGTATCCGGAGCTGCTTTACCCGCTGCTGCCCTACCCGGTCGACTACGTGCCCTACAAGGCCGGCAAGGTCCTGTTCTACCTGCAGCTGCTGTTGTTCTCCGGGCTCGCCTTCTTCCTCATGCTGCCCTGGATGCAGCGCACGCTCACCGTGTCGCTGGATGTCGACTGGCTCTGGCGCCGCGGCCTGCCGCGTCTGGCCCTGTGGACTGCCCGGGTCTTCGGGCCTGGGCTGCAGTCCCTGCGCAAGGGTGCCCAGTCACTGTGGCAGCGCGTCGATCGCTCCTCGGACTACACCATGGGGCACACCGGTCCCCTGGGGCGCTCCTGGGAGATCGGCACCACGGCACTGTGGATCGTGCTGCTGCTGATGATCTACGTCGTGCTCTACTACCTGTTCTGAGCGACGGCCCGCCACCGCGGCGGGCCTTTCCCGCCCGCCCGCAGAGGACACGGCCGCCAGTGGCGCCCCCACCCAGCCCGCCGCTCGAGCGATACATTTGCATTGTGGAGACTGGAGTCTAGTCTTGAAGGACCGTCGCCTGTCGCGGCGCGTAGCCCTCAGCCATCCCCGGAGGATGCCCATAATGAAAAAAATCATCGCCATTCTGCTGCTAAGCCCCCTGATCGCCTTCGCCGAAGCCCCCTTCGAGCAGGGCAGCTACTGGGAAGTCACCTCGGTCGACGTACATCCCGGGCACTTCGACGACTACATCAGCAACCTCAACAGCCTCTGGCGCAAACAGATGGACCAGCTGATCAAGGACGGCAAGGTGGTCAGCTACAAGCTGCTGAACAATGTGCACGGCCGGGACGGCGAGCCCGACCTCTGGCTCATGGTGGAGTGGCAGTCAGCGGGCGCCATGCTGGACCTGCCCGACAGCTACTGGGACAACATGATGAGCAATATGGTCGGCTCGCGGGAGGAAGGTGCCAAGCGCAACATCGCCCGCGGGGAGCTGCGCCGCATCATGAGTACCACGCTGACGCGGGAAATCAGCTTCCGCTAGCGCTATCGGGCCCCGCCGCCTGGCGGGGCATCTCCCGGTGGAAGTCGGCGGGCGAGCGGACCGGCCTGCCACCGGGCAACTCCGCCAGGGGCGCCTCGCGAAAACGTTCGCCCCGCAGCTGCAGCAGTATCCGGCTGGCTTCCTTCGACAACACAGTCTGCGCGTAGAATTGCTGCAGGTCCGCCAGAGTCAGCTCACGGACCGCCTCGATCAGACGTTGGCGGCTATCGAAGGCATAGCGCTCGCGCTGCCAGTCACGCAGAAACGGCGCGACCTCTTCGGACTGGGTTTTCGGCGGCTGGGTCAAGGCCGTCAGCACCCCGGCGCGCAACTGTTGGAAGGCCTCCTCGTCGAGCGCATCCAGGATCCCGGCGTAGCTCTCGGCAAAACGCCCGAGTCGCTGCAGCATGCCCACCGGCGCTTTGACCGGGGTCTGGATATACAGCGCCAGAAAAGCGTAATCGCCCATTTCCCGACCCACGGCGCCCGCCGCATAGCCGAGCTGTTCCTCGGTGCGCAACTCGGTGAAGACGCGGTTGGCGAGATGGACTTCGAGCACCCTGGCACGGGCGAGACCATCCACGCCGGGCTCGGGAGCCGCGTAGAGGGAAAGCATGCCGAGATCCTCTACCGGCAGCTCCAGGTGCCTCTGCAGGGCCTGCCCGCGCACCGGAGCCAGGATATCGCTGCGCTGGTAAGCCAGCGCCTCCCGCCCGGGGAGGACGCTCTCCAGCGTCGCCAGGAGGCCCCGGGCATCCGCCTCGCTGTAGTTGCCAAACAGGTAAAGGCGCAGATGATTGCGCCCCAGCTGCCGGGCCAGGAACTCGCGAAAGCCCGCCACACGAACCTCCCCGGCCGCCTGGAGCAGTGCCTCATCTGCGTAGTTGCCGGACTCCACCAGGGTGGTCAGGGCCGGAAACAGCTGGCGAACGGGAAAGGCGTGACGGGCATTGCGAATGCCGCGGGTGTAGCGGTCCAGTGCCTGCGCCAGGCTCGCCTCGTCAACCGATACGCGCAAGCCTTGCAGCAAGCGCGCCAGCAACTCCGGCTGCTTGTCCGTGAAGCCCTCGAGCGAGAGCATTAGCCCGTTGTCGACCTCCAGGGCAACCTGGATACCGGCAATCTGCGCCTCGGTCAGCAGCGCGGCCTGCTGCTGTCGGTACAGGTCGGCCCACAGGGACAGCATCACACTGCCCGCGGGATTTTCCAGGCGGGCATCGGTATTCAGGTACAGGTGCAGCTCACCGCGGGGCTGGTCGGGGAAATACCGGCTCCCCTGCAGCCATAGGTCGAGACCCTCCTCCGCCACCAGCCGGCGCGGCTCCGGGTCGGTCTCGCGCAGGGCAAAGCTTTCCGGCAGCAGGGTATTGCGCGCCGGCCAGTGCAAACCTGCCGCACGTGCACTCGCCAGGCGCTGCTCCCTATCCGGGAGCGCCAGCGGCGCGACGGAGTAGCGCCCGGCATAGTGCGGCACCTGCTGCGTGGCTGACTCCCCGGGGGAGACATACCAGAGCTGCAGTCGCTCGGGCACCAGTTGCGCCAGCACCGCCTCGGTCGCCGCGCGATCAAAGCCCTCGAAACGATAGGGCGCATCGATGATGTGGCGCAGCGGATAGTCCTGCATCGCCGCCGCCAGTTCGCTGGCATAGCTGAAATCATCGGTTTTCTCGAGAAAGCGGAAGCGGTTGGCCAGGGAGGTGCGGAACTCCCCGGCATAGCGTCCGGAGAGTCCGTCCGCACGCAGCATGTCGAGATACCCGAGCACCAACTCGACCATCTGGTCCCGGTGCGCCATACCCTCCGGCGTCACCTCGAGGGAAAGGGTAAAACTGCCGTAGTTGCCAAACTGGGCCGGGTCCGCGTACACCGACAACCCGCTTACCCAGCCGCGCTCCTTGAGCAGCGCAGCCGGCGTGCCGGGCATCTCGGAACCGATGATGTAGGCGAGGTATTCATTGGGCTTGTGGCGAAAGCGCTCCTGGTTGTTATCGATAATAAAATCGAACTGAAGCTCGCGCCGGTCCTGCTGGGGTACGTAGTGAATTCGCTGCCCGCCCACCTGCTCGAAGTCCAGTGCCACCTCCACCGCGGGCGCTTCCACAGCACGCCCCGGAATCCCGGAAAAGTGTGTCCGCGCCAAGGCGGCCATGTCGTCCAGTGGCAGCGGACTGATCATCGCCAGCTTCATCAGTCCGGCCGTGTAATAACGCTGGTAGAAGGCCACCGTCGCCTGATGAAGGCCGCCGGGGGTTTTATCGGCAAGCGAGTCGAGGTTGCCGATCAGGAAGCGGTTGGCGGGGTGCTCGCCGAGCAGGGAGCGGCCTATCCGGAACATCGCAAACTCGTCCATCTCCCGCCGCATGGACCACTCGGCGTTGACCGCGTTCTTTTCCTTCTCGATATACTCCGGCGACAGCAGCGGCGCCTGGAAAAAATCACTGAAGCGGGCCAGTGCCTCGGCGTAGGCCGCATTGTCGATGCGGAACATGTAGTTGGTGATATCCAGCCAGGTGTAGGCGTTGTTGGTACCACCATTGCGACTCATGAAAGCCATATAGCCGTCGGGGTCCGGGTAACGCTCGGTCCCCAGGAACAGCATGTGCTCGAGAAAGTGCGCCATGCCCTGGTAGGCCATCGGGTCCTGCAGCAGGCCGACGCCGACACTCAGGGCGGCGGCGGACTTCTCAACCGTGGGGTCCGAGACCAGCACGACCGACATGCCGTTCTCCAGCTCCAGGCTGCGGTAGCTGCGTTCGTCATTCGGGCTGGTAAGCGGGTGCGCTGGCTGGTCCGAGGTCTGCATCGGCTGGCAGGCAAGCAGCAGAGCCGCGATCAGGAGACCGATGAAATGCCGGCCAGAGAGCCGGAGACACGTCAGCAACATGGGGCAACCCGAAGTCAAAACACCGGATCAAGCTACACTGGGCGCCGGGGGAAGTCGAGCCAGTGGCGCTATTGGATGCCGTCTCAGCCCAGCCGTACCCACAGGGCCGCGCCCCAGACGCCGCCACAGAACAGCAGCGTCAGCAGTACCGCCGCGCTGCCCAGGTCCTTGGCCTGCCCCGAAAGCACGTGCCACTCATCGCCGATGCGGTCGACCACGGCCTCTACCGCGGTATTCAGCAGTTCAGCCACCAGCACCAGGACGACACTACCGAGCAGGACGGCGACCTGCACCCAGTCCCGTCCCAGCCAGAAAGCCGCAGGTAGCATGCACAGGGCCAGCAGTGCCTCGAGAAAGAAAGCTGGCTCGCCCCAGGCAACACGCAGGCCACGCCAGGAGTAACGCAGCGCCCAGGGGAGACGGCGCCAGCCGCGACGCCTTGGGGGAAGCTGTCCGGGTTGCTCCGAGGTCTTCATGGCAATCACCGTAGGCATAAAAAAACCCCGAGGAGCGCTGCCCTCGGGGTTTGATTTGGTGGAGCTACGCGGGATCGAACCGCGGACCTCTTGCATGCCATGCAAGCGCTCTCCCAGCTGAGCTATAGCCCCGTAAACGGTTGAATCAGCAGCCTTTGTTGGCCGCCTCAATCACTGAGGACGCGAATTCTAGAGAGGCCGTCCTGGGCTGTCAAGCGCCTGGCGGAAAACTTTTTCATCGTCGTCGGCCGGAAGGTAACCACAGCGCCTCAAGGCTGCCCCGATCCTCGGCAGTGCCGGGTGGTCGTCCGGCGGGGCCGCCGCGCGATCCGCCTCGATACCCGCGCGCCGATAGGCCGCGGGCATGGAAGGGTGCGCGGTGCCCTGCTCCGACAACTGCGCCGACTCGAAAGTCAGGCCGAGAAAATCCAGAACCCGTGTGAGTTCCCGCCGCGGATTGGCAACCAGATCCTCGAAGCGCAGGAACAGCGTATTGTCCCGCCCGCGCAGAAAATCGTGAACCTCCACGGCGTACAGCCAGTTGTCACAGGCCTGGGCCAGATCCTGACCGGCGCGGCGCATCTTGGAATCCACACAGGCGCGACCGTCCCGCATCAGGTAGATCACCGGGACCCGGGCCAACGCCCGGTTGAAGAAGGCGTCCAGAATGGCCTCGGCGGGCTCCCCGCGCAGGGCCCGGTGCAGATTGTGGCGATTGAGCCCGGCGAGCTGCTCCGTGGTGATCTTGTTGCCCCAGCGGGGTGTGGGTGCCGCCGCAGCGGCCTGTGAACAGGCCTGGAGAAAGGCCTCGATACGGTCCTGGAGCACCCCCCCCGAGCGCTCGGGAATACTGCGTCCGCGCAGGCCCTCGGTCCCGCCCACCTCGAAGCCGACGGTCAGCGCCGAGTGCTGGTCGAGCAGGGCTGTCAGCAGGCTGGTACCGGAACGCCCGGCACCGACCAGCAGAAAATCCAGGGCCGGCGTCACCCTCAGCCCTCCGAGGTCAGCGCCGCGTATTCCTTTTCCAGGCGCTTTGCGGCTTTCTTGGACACGCCGCCGAGCACCCCGATGGCGTGGCGCAGTCGGGCGCGGCTCATGTCGGGGCCGAGAATCGCCATGGAGTCGACCACCGAGAAGGAGGCACTGGTTCCGGCCACGGCGATGAACAGCGGCGCGAGGAAGTCGCGGATCTTCACGCCCCGGGCATCCGCCAGCGTCTTCAGGGCCGACCACACCTGGTCGCGATCCCATTCACGCAGGGCTTCCAGGCGCCACAGGGCCAGCTGCAGGTTCGCCACCAGCGTCTCCCGCTCCACCTTGATGCCGTCGAAATCACTCTCCCGCAAAGGCAGCTCTCCCGACACCAGGAAGGCCGCCAGCGGCGCAAAATCACTGAGGACCTCCATGCGTTTCTGGGCGTGGGGCAGCACGGCGTTCAACGTATCGGCGTTGTAGGCCCAGGCCACCAGGCGCTGGGCCAGCTGCGCCTGGCTCAGATCCTCGCGAATCCACAGGCCGTTCAACCAGCGCAGTTTCTCCACATCGAAGATGGGACCGCCGAGGGAGACCCGCTGGATATCGAAATGTTCCAGCATCTCGGACAGGGAGAACTTCTCGCGCTCATCGGGCATCGACCAGCCCATGCGCCCCAGGTAGTTGAGCAGGGCCTCGGGCAGGAAGCCCATGCGCTGGTAGTAGAGAATGCTGGTGGGGTTCTTGCGCTTGCTCAGCTTGGACTTGTCGGGATTGCGCAGCAGCGGCAGGTGGCAGAGCACCGGCATGTCCCAGCCGAAATACTCGTAGAGCAACTTGTGCTTGGGCGCGGAATTGATCCACTCCTCCCCGCGCAGGACATGGGTGATGCCCATGAGGTGATCGTCGACGACATTGGCCAGGTGGTAGGTCGGCATGCCGTCGGACTTGAGCAGGATCTGGGCATCCACCATGCTCCAGTCCAGCTCGATGGTACCGCGCAGGAGATCGTCGACGACACAGGCACCGGGCTCATTCGGTACCACCATGCGAATCACATAGGGCATGCCCTCGGCGTCGCGGCGCGCCACCTCGTCCTCAGGCAGCATCAGGTCAGCCGGCTTCAGCGCCGTGCTGTTGCCTGCGGCCCGGCGTTCCTCGCGCAGGGTCTCGAGCTCCTCCGGGGTGCGGTAACAGCGGAAGGCCTTGCCTGCCTTCACCAGCTGCATGGCGTACTCACCGTAGAGCTCCATCCGTTCGCTCTGGCGATAGGGCCCGCAGTCGCCGCCGATATCGGGACCTTCGTCCCATTCCAGACCGAGCCAGCGGAGGGAGTCCAGGATCGCCTGCTCCGAGGCCGGGGTGCTCCGGGCGCGGTCGGTATCCTCGATGCGCAGGATGAACTGACCACCGTGGGCGCGGGCGAAGCAGAGGTTGAACAAGGCGATATAGGCCGTGCCGACGTGGGGGTCCCCGGTCGGCGAGGGCGCGATTCTTGTGCGTACGGTCATGCGACAATCATCCCTGAAGAAAAACCGCGATTATACGGGTCCCGCCCGCGCCTGCACACAGACGGGCGCCCCTCCCCGGCTCCTACCGCCAGACAGAGCGCTTGCGGGCCGGATGACGAGGCCGCAAACTACACCCTTGCCAAAGGTGGCGTTAATGCGAATAATTAGCGTTACCATCAAACAGGACGGGAGAGCACGTCATGCAATATCGCACACTGCTGCGCGGGCTGCTGGGCGCCGCACTGGGCCTCCAACTGGCCTTCACCGCACCCTCGCAAGCCCAGAACACGGAAGTAAACATCTACTCCGCCCGCCAGGAAGCCTTGATCAAGCCCCTGCTGGACCGCTTTACCGCTGAAACCGGCATCGACGTGAACCTGGTAACCGGTGACGGTGACGCCCTGCTTACCCGGCTGCGCAATGAAGGTCGCAACTCCCCCGCCGACCTCCTGCTGACCACCGATGCCGGCCGCCTCTACCGCGCCCAGGAAGCCGGTGTGCTGCAGCCCCTCGGCGCGCCCGAGCTGGACGCCCTGGTGCCGGCCCACCTGCGCAGCTCTGAAGACTACTGGATCGGGCTGTCACTGCGCGCCCGGGTGATCGTCTACGCCCCCGACCGCGTGGATCCCGAAGAGCTCAGCACCTACCAGGCGCTGGCGGAGCCCCAGTGGAAGGGCCGCGTCTGCATCCGCTCCTCCAGCAACATCTACAACCAGTCCCTGGTGGCGAGCTTCCTGGCCAACCACGGTGAAGAGGAGACCATGGCGTGGCTGGAAGGCCTGGTCGGTAATTTCGCGCGCCCGCCCCAGGGGGGTGACCGCGACCAGATCAAGGCCGTCGCGGTGGGCCAGTGCGACGTCGCCGTGGTGAACAGCTACTACCTGGGCGGCATGCTGCGCTCGAGCGAACCCGAAGAGCGGGCCGCGGCGGACGCGGTGGCCCTGTTCTGGCCCAACCAGGCCGAGGGCGAGAGTGGTACCCATATCAATATCAGTGGCGCCGGCCTGACCCGCGCCGCGAAGAATCCCGACGCGGCGCGGGCCCTGATCCGCTTCCTGCTGACCGCCGAGAGCCAGCAGTGGTACGCGGAAACCAACAACGAGTACCCGGTGCGCGAGGGCATTCCGGTCAGCGCCGTACTCTCGGCCTGGGGTGAATTCCGCGGCGACACTCTGGATGTCACCGAACTGGGTCAACGCAATGCCGACGCCGTGATGGCCATGGATCGCGCCGGTTGGAAGTAAGCACCACAGCGACCCCGGCAGCAGCCCTGCCCCTGCGACGCCCCCGCCTCTGGCGGGGGTGTCTGCTTCTGTGTGCGGCCATACTGAGCCTGCCGGTGCTGGTCATCGTGGGCAGCCTGGCTGGTGGCTACAGCCCCGCCTGGGGCCACCTGGTGGACACGGTACTGGCGGACTATGTGGTCAACTCCCTGTTGCTGATGCTCGGCGTGGGCGTCGGCACCTTTGTTCTGGGGGTCAGCGCCGCGTGGCTGACCGCCATGTGTGAATTCCCCGGGCGACGGCTGTTCAGCTGGGCACTGCTGCTGCCCATGGCCATGCCCGCCTATATCATTGCCTACACGTATACGGGCATGCTGGACTACGCCGGCCCGGTGCAAAGTCTGCTCCGGGAAAGCTTCGGCTGGGGCTACGGCGATTACTGGTTTCCCCGCATCCGCTCCCTGGGCGGGGCCATCTGCATGCTGTCCCTGGTCCTCTACCCCTACGTCTACCTGCTGGTCCGCGTCGCCTTCAGCGAGCAGTCCACCGCGGTACTCGAGGCCAGCCGCAGCCTCGGCAAGACCCCCTGGCAGACCCTCTTCCTGGTGGCTCTGCCGATGGCCCGGCCGGCCATTGCCGCGGGCATCAGCCTGGCCCTGATGGAGACCCTGGCCGACTACGGCACGGTGGCCTATTTCGGCGTCAGCGCCTTCACCACCGGAATCTTCCGCACCTGGTACGGCCTGGGTGAGCTGCAGACAGCGGCGCAGCTGGCCGCCTTCCTGCTGCTGTTTGTGTTCGCCCTGTTTGCCCTGGGGCGCTACTCGCGCCTGCGACTGCGCTTCCATCCCGCCTCGGCGCGCCAGGAATCCCGGCGCATCCAGCTGCGCGGCGCGCGCGCGGCACTCTGCACATTGCTGGCACTGGCCATTGTCAGCGCCGGCTTTATCCTGCCCGCCCTCCAGCTGGCCAGCTGGGCCTTCGACGATCCCGCGCGCGCCCTCGAGGCTCCCTTCCTCGATCTGGTGGGCAACAGCTTCATGCTCGCGGCGATGGCGGCGCTGTGCTGCCTGTTCCTGGCCCTGCTGCTGGGCTACGGTCGGCGCCTGCATCCCGGCAGGCTGGAAACCGTCGCCGTGCGGGTGTCCAGCATGGGCTACGCCGTGCCCGGGACCGTGATCGCCGTGGGTGTCCTGATCCCCTTTGCCTGGCTGGACAATGGCATCGACAGCCTGGCCCGGGAGTGGCTGGGAGTCTCCACCGGCCTGCTGCTCAGCGGCAGCCTCGCCGCACTGGTGTTTGCCTATGTGGTGCGTTTCCTCTCCGTCGCCCTGCAATCGGTGGAGTCGGGCCTCGGGCGGATCCGCCCGGCCCTGGACGAGTCGGCCCGCAGCCTGGGACACAGCCCGACCCAAGTACTGCGCCGGGTACATCTGCCGATGCTCCGGGGCAGCCTGCTCACCGCGCTGCTGCTGGTCTTCGTGGATGTCCTCAAGGAGCTGCCCACCACCCTGATCCTGCGCCCCTTCAACTTCAGCACACTCGCAGTGCGCGCCCACGAGCTGGCCTCGGACGAGCGCCTGGCGGACGCCGCGCTGCCGGCCCTGGCCATCGTGCTGATCGGTCTGCTGCCTGTTATCCTCATGACCCGCAATCTGTCCCGAGGCGACAACAACGCGTGAACAGTCAACTCGAAGTCCACAAGGTTACCGTGCGCTACGGTGCATTCACGGCGGTAGAGGATGTGTCACTGACCCTGGAAAAGGGGCAGATCGGCTGCCTGCTGGGCCCCTCCGGCTGCGGCAAGACTACGCTGCTGCGCGCCATCGCCGGCTTCGAACGGGTCGCGGAGGGGTCCATCGCCCTCCACGGCAGCGTGCTGTCGACGCCGCGCCAGCAGGTCGCGGCCGAGCAGCGCAAGGTGGGCATGGTATTCCAGGATTTCGCCCTCTTCCCCCACCTGAATGTGCGCCGCAATATCGCCTTCGGCCTCTCGCACCTGGACCGGCGCGCCCGTCGGGCGCGGGTCGAGGAAATGCTGGCACTGGTTTCCCTGACGGACTACGCGCAGGCTTACCCCCACGAACTGTCGGGCGGACAGCAGCAGCGCGTCGCACTGGCCCGGGCGCTGGCGCCCAACCCGGAGATCCTGCTTCTCGACGAGCCCTTCTCCAGCCTCGACAGCGAACTGCGCGAGCAGCTGGCGGGGGAGGTCCGCGAACTGCTGAAACAGAACGGTGTCACCGCGATCCTGGTGACTCACGACCAGCACGAGGCCTTCGCCATGGCCGACCGGGTCAGCCTGCTGCACCGGGGCCGGATCGCCCAGTCGGACACGCCCTACAACCTCTACCACAACCCGGCCAACGAGTTCGTGGCGGAATTCATCGGCCACGGCAGCATGGTCAGTGCCACCGTTGACGCCGGGGGCGAGCTGAGCCAGGGCCTGGGCAGCCTGGATCGCAGCCACGGACACTGGGAGCCCGGGGAACACCTGCGGTTGCTGGTGCGCCCCGACGACGTCGAGTATGAAGAAAACAGCCGCACCCGCTTGCGCGTGGTGGGCAAGGCCTTCCGCGGGGCGAGTTATTTCTACGACCTGCTGCTGCCGGACGGCCAGCGCGTTCCCTGCCTCACCCCGAGCCACATCGACGTCCCACTGGGCGGCGAGCTGCCGATTCGCTTCAACCTGCAACACGTGGTGGTGTTCGCGCCGCCGCGTGAGCGCACAGCCGACTAGGTGTGATCTTTCAGCGCCGGCGGTATCACCTCCCACTCCGGCGCCTCGAACTCACCGATCAGGGTAATGTCGACGTGGGGCGACTGCTCGGCAATGATGTCGGCGACCTGCTGCGGCAGATTGCCCTCCATGGCGTCCCGGGCCGCCTTGCTTTCCCAGGTGGCGATGGCGAGCAGGCGCGAGGGGTCGCCGATCTTGCGGTGCAGGCGCGTTCCGCGGGCACCGGGTGCGCGCTGAATGATCTCGCTGGCGCGTATCCAGGCCTCGGCATACTGCTCTGCGCTATAGCCCGGATGCAGATAAACCTCAAAGATATAATGCATGTCCCGATTATGCCTCCGCCTGCGGCCGAATACCAAACCGCGGCCCGGGGTGCTGGGCCGGAGCCGTCAACACTGCTAGTGTAGTGCACTACACTGGACACTGAGGGCAGACCTCACTGACGCAGAAGGAACTCGACATGACTCCGGTGACACTCAAAGAACTGCTGACATGGACACAGAAGGCCCACAGCCACCTGGCCGCCGACCTCGAGCGCGCCCGCCAGGGCACCGGTGACGAACCGGTGAGTTATCTGCTGGACTATCTCGCAGAGCACGAGGAGCACCTGGCGCTGGCCCTGGAGCGCTTCGTTGCCGACTGCCACGACGATGTCCTGGCAACCCGCGTGCAGCATTACCTCGAGACCCGCCTCCCCGGCGCCGGCGAACTTCGCCTGGGCGCTGTCGAGTCGGGCAACGGCGATGCCTTCACCGCGCGCATTATCGATTGCCACAACCGCCTGATCCAGCTCTACCGCTTCCTGGGCGAGCGCGTGGAGCCACCCCACGCGGCGGAAATCCTGCAGGAAGTACTCGAACTGGAGGAAAAGGAAACCCAATTGCTCTCCCACCAGGCCAATCGCATGCACGACCTGTAGTCGGCGCCGAATCGCGATAGAATACGGGTTTGGATCATTCCGCAAGCGAAACCGATGTCGTCAACAGCCCACAGCCACCGTTTCTGCACCGCTCCCCTGATGGACTGGTCGGACCGCCACTGTCGCTATTTCTGGCGCCTGCTGACCCGGCGCGCGCGGCTGTACACGGAGATGGTGACCACCGGGGCCCTGATCCATGGCGACCGCGAGCGCTTCCTGCGCTACGCTGCGGCCGAGCAGCCGGTGGCACTGCAGATCGGCGGCAGCGAGCCGGCGGATCTGGCGCGCTGCGCCCGCTGGGCCGAGGACTGGGGCTACCGGGAGATCAACCTCAACTGCGGCTGCCCCTCGGACCGGGTGCAGTCGGGCCAGTTCGGTGCCTGCCTGATGGCAGAGCCGCAGCGGGTCGCCGCGGGCGTGCGCGCCATGCGCGACGCCTGCGACATACCCGTGACCGTGAAGCACCGGCTGGGCATCGACGACATGGAGTCCTACCAGCAGCTGCTGGACTTTGTCGCCCCCTCCGCGGAGGCCGGCTGTGACACCTTCATCGTGCACGCCCGCAAGGCCTGGCTCCAGGGCCTATCCCCGAAGGAGAACCGGGAAATCCCGCCCCTGAACTACGACTGGGTGTACCGGCTCAAGCGCGAGCTGCCCGGGCTGAGTATCGTGCTCAACGGCGGCATCGACAGCCTCGCTGCCTGTGACCAGCACCTGCAGCAGCTGGATGGCGTGATGCTGGGTCGGGCCGCCTATCAGAACCCCTGGCTGCTGGCGACGGTCGACAGCACGCTGTTCGGCGAGCCCGACCCGGTCAGCAGCCGCGACCAGGTGATCGACCGGCTGCTGCCCTACCTGGAGGCGGAACTCGCCCGCGGTGTTCCCCTCAAACACATGACCCGCCATGTGCTGGGCCTCTATCAGGGCCAGCCCGGCGCCCGCCAATTCCGCCGTCACATCAGCGAGTACGCGCACCGCCCGGGTGCCGGCATTGACGTGCTGCTGGCGGCCCGAGAATACACCCGCCGTGCCGCCGAGCGGCGCGCCGCCTGACACAGGACCTCAGCAGATGCCCAACAAGTTGTCCCGGCTCAAGGACATGACACAGGTCGTTGCCGACACCGGCGATATCGAAGCCATCCGGCGCTTTCAGCCCACCGACGCGACCACCAACCCCTCCCTGTTGCTGAAGGCCGCGGGGCTACCCCACTACGCAGAACTGTTGCGGGAGGCACGGCGCGCCGCAGAAAAACAGGGCGGCAGCGATGCCGAACAACTTGCGGACTGCTGCGACCGCTTTGCGGTTGCCGTGGGCCGGGAGATCACCCGCATCATTCCCGGGCGCGTGTCCACGGAAGTGGATGCCCGCCTCTCCTTCGACACCCAGGGCACCATCGCGCGCGCGCGCCGACTGGTGGCACTCTACGAATCGCTGGGGATCGGCCGCGACCGTCTGCTGATCAAGATTGCCTCGACCTGGGAGGGTATCCGCGCCGGTGAAGTCCTGGAGAAAGAGGGCATCCACTGCAACCTCACGCTGCTCTTCAGTTTTACCCAGGCCGCCGCCTGTGCCGATGCCGGCGTCTACCTGATTTCCCCCTTCGTCGGCCGCATCCTCGACTGGCACCTGGCCAACACGGACCTGCAGGTGCACAGCCCCACCGACGACCCCGGGGTACAGTCAGTGGATCGCATCTATCGCTATTACAAGGCCCATGGCTACGACACGGTGGTGATGGGTGCCAGTTTCCGCAACACTGGCGAAATCGAAGCCCTGGCCGGCTGTGACCGCCTGACCATCAGTCCCGCTCTCCTGGAAGAGCTGGAACAGGACAGTGGCGAGCTGCCCCGGCGTCTCTCCCCCGCCCTGGAGAGCTCCGATACACCACAGTCACTGGTGGAAGCGAACTTCCGCCTGCAACTGAATGCGGACGCCATGGCCACGGAGAAGCTGGCCGAGGGAATTCGCAATTTCATCGCCGACCAGGTGCGCCTGGAACAGCAGGTTGCGGCGCTGTGATCCGTTCCCTGGTCAAGCTGTTTGCCGTGGATGAACAGGAGAGTCCGGCACAGCGCGAGCACCGCCTGAAACTGGCTGCCGCGGCACTGCTGGTGGAAACGGCGCGGGCGGATTTCGAAGAGGACGCAGCGGAGGAGGCAGCGCTGGAAAAGGCCCTGCGGCAAGCCCTGGATCTGCCGGATACCGAGCTTCGATCCCTGCTGGCCGAAGCCGGAACCCGCGCCGATCACGCCACCTCGCTGTATGAATTCACGCGGGTGATCAATGATCATTTCAGCCCGGAGCGCAAGCGCCAGCTGGTGGCACTGATGTGGCAGGTAGCCTGGGCCGACGGCAGCCTGCACCACTACGAAGAACACCTCATCCGCAAGGTCGCCGAGCTGATCTACGTGCCCCACGAGGATTTCATCCGCGCCAAACTGGAGACCCGCCCCGACTGAGGGCAGCAGCACAGACCCGGGCTGCGTGGCGGCCTCTCAGCCGTGTTCCAGCGCGGCCATCAGATCCTTGAAACGCACGCGGTTTTCCTCGTTGAGTCCCATCAGCACCCGGTGGGCCTCGATCACCTTCTCGCGCACGGCATCCTCACTGCCCTGCACCACCGGGATGCGGTGCACGTTGTCGGGGTTGGCACAGACATCTTCGTGCAGCTCGAACAGGCGCTGGAAGCCCATACTCTTGATCAGGCGGGTAATGCCGGGGTTACTGGAATAGATCGCGGGCATGAATCCAAAGCGGTGCCGCACTTCCAACGCCAGCTTGGCGAGCAGGCCGAGGGTCGTGCTGTCCACCCCCTCGGCGTCGCAGAGGTCGACCCAGACGCTGGCAAACTCGGGGTTTTCCAGCATGCGATGGAAATAATCGTCGATGGTAGTGCACAGGGTCAGGCGCACGTCCCCCGTCATGCGAATGACATAGGCACCGTCCTTGCTTGCAGCGAGAATGCGGCCTTCGTCCATCTCAATCCCGTCGGCTGATATACAGCGCAGCAATATCGTCGGGGGCCGTTTCCAGTTGGTCCAGCTGAAGGCGGGCCTCCAGCGCCTTCGGCGATCCCGATGTGTCCTCGACCACCTGCAGCAGGGCCTTTTCCCGCGCGATCAGATCCCCCGGCGGCAGGATTTCCAGAACGCCATCGGAAAACAGCACCAGGGTAAACCGCTCGGGCAACTCCAGGAACTGTTCCGAGAACTCGGCGTCCTCCAGCATGCCCACGGCACTGCCTTCGCCCTCCAGGTATCGGGCCCTGCCCTCGCTCACCAGTACCGGCAGGGGCAGGTGCCCCGCCACGCTGTAGCGCAGGCTGTTGGCCGTGGTGTCCAGCACACCCACCACAATGGTAGCAAACTTCCCGACCGAGAGCCCGAGCAGCTCCTTGTTCACCCGCTGCAGCATGTCCACCGGGTCGAGAATGGTGGCGTCCGCGCGGCGGAAGAAATCCGAGCGCTTACGCGCAAAGAGGTTTTTCAGCAGCACCGTGGTGAAGGCCGAAGAGCTGCCGTGCCCGGACACATCCGCCATGAAGAACACCACATGGTGGGCGCCGACGGTGAAGTAATCGGTAAAATCGCCGCTCAGGAACAGCGAAGGGATGACCCGGTGACTGAAGCAGTAATGCCCGACCTCCAGGGGACTCGAGGGCAGCATGCGCAGCTGCACCTGGCGCCCCGCCTGCTGGTCCTGCTCCAGCATGTGGACGGTACCCCTGAGTTCGATATTGGCTTGCTCCAGGCGTTCCCGGGACTCTTTCAGCTCGCGGCGAAGGCGCCGCTGGCGCACGCAGCGGTCGAGGGATTTGGTGAGTGCCTGGAGGTCATCTACCGGCCGCACGAAAAAGTCACTGGCACCCAGGCGCAGCGCCGTCATCATGCGGTCCACCTCCGCCCGGTCGCTGATAATGACCGTCGGCACCTGCATGTCGCGCTCGCGAAGGGCGTGGCGGGTCGGGCGCCAGGCATCGGCATCGAGGTCCAGCTCACAGAGCATGACATCGACTTCCTCTTCACCCAGCAGGGTGGCCAGGGCCTCGTCCGGCGTCGTCGCCACCGAGGCGCGGAAGCCCTCCCCCGACAGCGTTTCCGCCAGGGCCTGTGCCCGCGGGGTGTCATCATCTATGACCAGCACGTAGCCGTTATCAGACATCATGGAATACTTGGCTTGATTGCCGCCGACAGTACGCCCCCGGGCACGCGGGAGCAATGCGGGGCAGCGGGTTTGGGCAGGATTTCACAGATTTGCTTCGCCGCCGGGAACCGTACCGCTAGAGATCATCTTCCCAACCGTTCTCGAAGTCGGAGAAACTGTCCTCCACGGCCCCTTCGGTCACCAGCGCCCGACGCTGCTGCAGATAGGCATCGCGGATGAAAATGTAGCGGTCGCCGGTGATCAACTCTTCGGCCTTCAGCAGGCGCACACGGCTGTCGACAATATCGAGCGCGTAGAGCGTATTGCGGGTGCGTACATCGTCAACCTGGGTTTCCAGTGAACCATAGGTATCCACAATGTTGCCGAGACCGCTGCGGACGGTGCGCGGCCCGAACAGGGGTACCACCAGGTAGGCGCCTTCTGGAGCGCCCCACCGGGCCAGGGTGTGGCCAAAGTCGGTACGGTAGCGATCCACGCCCATCGGCGTAGCCACATCAAACAAGCCCAGCACGCCGAAGGAAGTATTCAAGAGAAAGCGGCCACCATTGCGGGCTGCCTCCGGCAGGCGCCACTGCAGCAGTGCGTTCAGGGTACCGTTGAAGTCCTGGAGGTTATCGAAAAAATTGCTGACACCGCGCTCCGCGGGGTCCGGCAGGACAAAACGGTAACCCTCCGCCACCGGTTTCAGGAGGTAGCGGTCGAGATGGTCATTGAATACGAAAATGGGACGGTTGATGGACTCCAGAGGGTCCGACTCGGCAGCCGGGGCGAGCCCGGGAACCAGGAGTGAGCAGACCAGCAACAGGGCGCGCAGACTAGACATCATCGATCCGTACACAAAAAAATTCGCGGAATGGTACGCCTGCGCTGATCGCCCCGCAACCACGCGCGTGCGCCTCACGACTCGACCAGCAGGATGTCGCGCTGGACGAATTCCGCCAGCTGTCGCGCCCCCGCCTCCGCCAGCGACGCTGCCGGCTGCTGCAGCTCACCGGCCAGCGCGTCGATCAGTTCACCGGCGCGGCGCCCGGGCTGGTCGCGGCACAGTTCCAGCAGGCGCGCGGTCGCGGCGTTCAGCACCATGAACTCCACCCGCTGCGCGCGGTTCCGCCACACCAGCAGGTAGACCGGTTCCCCCGGCTCCTCCGGCTGAAAACCGGGCCCGATCCGGTGTACCGGAAAACGGTAGGCCAGCAGCCAGGCCAGCGGGGACAGCTGCAAGCTTGCCTCCAGAAGGGACTGCGGCGGGCTGGCCGGAGGCGGCAGGGAGTCCTCGGCAACGTCCAGGGCCAGCTCCACCCATTCGTAATGGGCCAGCTCCCGGAGAAAAGGCGGATCCGCCGGGAGCGGCTGGTAGTGCTGCATCAGGAAAGCCAGAAACTCCTGGCTGATCTCGAGAAAGTACGGGCTGCTGCAGGGATGATCGCGAATAAAGGCGCGTACCAGCTCGCGCCAGCGCTCTCGCTCGTACAGGCTGTGGAGCACCGGGAAACCATTGCGCAGGAAACCCTCGATATTGTTGAACACCAGGTCGCGATAGACCTGTAGTCGGCGCGGCTCGACGCCGGGGGGCGGAGCCGCTTGCGCCGGGTTGCGCAGGTAGGCAGCCCAGTGCTGCTGGGCGCCGTGCAGGTCAGGCACGCAGAGCCTCCCCCGCGGATTGCGCGGCAACCTGCAGCTGGCGAATCCTGTCCACCTGGGCCAGCAACTGCCCTAGGGGCGGAAAATTGAAATCCCGTTCCAGCAGGGTCGGCAGCGGACCGGTCAAGGCGTAGGTGTCCGCCAACAGGGCCCAGACCGGGTCGATGACATCGGCGCCGTGGGTGTCCACCTTGAGATCCGGCGCTTCGTCATAGTGCCCGGCAACGTGGAGGTAGCGAACGCGGTCCAGGGGCAGCGAGGCAATGAAGTCGCGGGGATCGTAGCCGTGGTTGATGCTGTTGACGTAGACATTGTTGACGTCCAGCAGTAGCTCGCACCCGCTTTCCGAGGCAACAGCAGCAATGAACTCGACCTCGCTCATGTCCTGCCAGGGCTGGGCGTAGTAGGAAGCGTTCTCCAGCACCAGGGGCGCACCCAGCATGTCCTGCACCTGGCGCACGCGGCCGGCGACCCAGTCCACCGCTTCCTGGGTAAAGGGTATCGGCAGCAGGTCGTAGAGATGACCGCCCGCGCCGCAGAAGCTGAGGTGCTCGCTGTAGACCGGCACCTTCAATTCGCGCATCAAAGCGCCGATCCGTGTGATCAGCTCCCGGTCCAGGGGGTCCGGGCCGCCGATATCCAGGGACAGGCCGTGGAACAGGAGTGGCCGGTCGGCCACGACTTGGTGAAACTGCCGCTTCAGGCGACCACCGACACCGATCCAGTTTTCCGGGGCCACCTCAAAAAAATCCACAGCAGCGGGATCCGCGGCCTGCAGCGCCCCCATCAGGGAGCGCCGCAGACCGAGGCCCGCGCCGGCGGGCATGGCCGGCGCATCAGGCATCAGGCGCCGCCACACTTCCCTTCGCCGCACTTGCCTTCGGCGTCCTTCTCACCACCGGCGTCGCCGCACTTGCCTTCACCGCACTTGCCCTCGGCATCCTTCTCGCCGCTGGCCTCACCGCACTTGCCTTCGCCGCACTTGCCCTCGGCATCCTTCTTCTCGCCGCTGGCCTCGCCACATTTGCCTTCACCACACTTGCCTTCGTGGTCGGCATAGTTGGCCTGGTCATAGCCACCGCGCAGCGTCTCGGCGGAAAAGGGGTCGCTGGCGGCGGAGGCCACCGGCGCCACGGAGCTGGCGAGAAACACGGCACCAAGTGCCATGGCGAGAGGTTTCCTGGAGTGTGTCATGGTTATGTCCTTCCCGTGATCTGAGTTTGCATCCTCCCCCGCCAACATGCGCCGGCGGGGGCGAACAACAGCCTGAGCCGTCGTCCTTCCCTGAGTATGAACGAAACCGACAGGCTCGGTTCCGTCACAGGGATACAGAAAACGGTAATATGTTACAAGGGCCCGGGCGGGCCCGCGCCCTCTCCGCGCCGATTAGCCGCCGCATCAACCCGGGTTGCGGGTGAGCCACTCGGCGACCGACTGCCACTGCTGGCGCAGGCGTTTCTCCGACACCGGACGGCGAGTGCCCAGCTGCTGGGCAAACAGGGACACCCGGAACTCCTCCAGCATCCAGTGGTACTCGGCAGCCTCGGGGCACAGGGCCAGCAGGCCGGGATAGCGCTGCATCGCGCTGTCCAGGGGCTCACGAAGGGCTGCCAGCTGCTCGGTGCGCTCGCGATCGCGCTCCGCCTGCCCGGCCAGCCGCTCGGCCCGCTGCTGCAGGGCCTTCATGTAACGCGGATACTGAGCCAGCCACTCTTGAGGCGCATCCCTGAGGGCATGCCCGCCCCACAGGCGTTCGATTTGCGCCTCGATATCGGCCAGGGATTCTGTCCGGCTTTTGTCCCGATTGCGTTGCAGCCACTGGCGCGCTTCGGCCAGTGCGGCCAGCGCCGAGAGCACATTGCGTTCCAGCTCGTTGGCCACCTCGACCACGCCGCCACAGCGCTGCAGCAGCCCCTGGAAGGCGGCGGCATCACGAATCGACCAGGCATCCCCGAGGTCCAGTGCCTGCAGATAGGCGGCATCCACCAGGTCCGCCACCAGGGTATCCCGCTGCAGGCCCGCCCCGGCAACCAGCAACTGACTCTGGTTGCCCCGCAGGAGCTGCTTGCGCAGGAAGCGCTGCTGCTGGCGCTGCTGCAGCTCGACCAGTCGCAACACGCCGAGGCGATGCTGCAAACGGGCCTGCCCGGGATAGTCACAGAGAATCACCGCCACGCTCTCGCCGCGGTCTTCGAGGGCCGGCCAGGCGACGATCTCGATGCCTGCCTGGCGGCTGCGCCACTCCGCCGGCAGCGGGCCGAAATCCCAGCGGGTCAGCCCCTCCCGGGCGGGGCTGTCGCCACCGCCACCGGCGACACTCTCCCGGGTGTCCTCGGCGAAGCGGTCAACCAGGGCCTGCAGGTCGCGCCCCTGGGCCAGCAGCTTGCCGCGGGCATCCACTACCCGGATATTCATGTGGTAGAAGCTCTCGAGCCGCTCTGGGTTGAAGTGCCCCGCCTCCAGGCGCTGCCCTGACTGCCGCGACAGTTGCTGGGCCAGGGTCTGGCACAGGGGCACATCGTCGGGCTCCATTCCCGCCAGGGCCCGGTCGACGCTGTCCGGCACCGGCACCAGCGCCTTGCGGCGATCCTTGGGCAGGCCCTTGACCAGCTGGATACATTTCTCCCGCAGGAGACCAGGCACCAGCCACTCGAAGCGATAGCGCGGCACCCGGTTGAGCAAGCCCACGGGGAGGGTCACCGAGACGCCGTCACCCTCCCCGCCCGGCTCGAAGGCATAGCTCAGACGCAGCGACAGGTCGCCCCACGCCAGCCGATCGGGAAATTGCGCCTCGAGGCCAGCCTCCGGTGCCCTCGCCTGCAGCAACTCCCGCGAGACACGCAAATTCCGCTCCGCCGCGGGTTCCCGTTTCAGCCAGCTGCGCAGGCTCTCCGCCGTGGTGATATCACCGGGCAGGTGCTCATCGTAGAAGCGAAACAGCACCTCCTCGTCCACTAGCAGATCGCGGCGGCGGACCCGGGTTTCCAGCTCCTCCAGCTCGCGCACCTGGCGCTGGTTGAACTTGAGGAAAGCGGGTGGACGCGGGAAACGGCCGGCGATCAGGCCCTCGCGAATCAGCAATTCCCGCGCTTCACCGGGGGCCAGGGGTCCATAGTGCACAGGGCGCCGGTCGGCCAGCACCAGGCCGAACAGGGACACGCGCTCCCAGGCCGTGGCCCGTCCGCGGCGCGGATCCCAGCGGGGCTCGTAGTAGTGATGCTTGAGCAGGTCCGGATTGGTCTCCAGGGCCCAGATCGGATCGATCGCACCGACACCCCGGGCGAAGACCCGGGAGGTTTCCACCACCTCCGCCGCAACGATCCACTTGGGCGTCTTGCGACCCAGGGCCGAGCCGGGGAAGATCTGCAGCTTGCGGTTGCGCGCGCCGAGATACTCGCGTCCTTCCTGGTGCTGGGCAATATTCGACAGCAGCCCGCTCAGCAGCGCCCGGTGAATCGCCTCGAAAGGCTCTTCTTCCGCCGCGGCAATCTCCGCACGGGGCCGCAGTCCGATCTGGCGGCAGGCAATCCGCAGCTGGGCGTGCAGGTCCCGCCACTCGCGCAGGCGCAGATAGGACAAAAACTCTCGCTGGCACAGTTTGCGCAACTGGTTCTGACTCAAGGCCTGGCGCTGCTCCTCGTAGTAGCGCCAGAGGTTCAGCCAGCTGATGAAATCCGACTGCGGGTGGCGGAAGCGCGCGTGCAGCTGGTCCGCCTGCTGCCGCTTGTCAGCGGGGCGCTCCCGGGGGTCCTGTACCGCCAGGGCGGCGGCGATCACCAGGACCTCCTCCAGGCAAGCCAGTTGACCGCTGGCCAGCACCATGCGCGCCAGCCGCGGGTCCACCGGCAGGCGCGCCATCTGGCGGCCCAGCCCGGTGAGCTTGCCGGAACGCTCCACCGCGCCCAGCTCCTCCAGCAGGCGGTAGCCGTCGCGCACCATGCGCGGGTCCGGCGGGTTGATGAAGGGGAAGCGCTGGACCTCGCCGAGTCGCAACTGCAGCATCTGCAGGATGACCGCGGCCAGGTTGGTGCGCAGGATCTCGGGATCGGTAAAGGCCGGCCGGGCGAGGTAATCCTCCTCGCTGTAGAGGCGCAGGCACACGCCGGGCCCAACCCGCCCGCAGCGGCCCCGGCGCTGATCCGCACTGGCCCGGGAGATCGGCTCGATGGGCAGGCGCTGCATCTTGGTGCGAGCACTGTAGCGGCTGATCCGCGCTTCGCCGGGGTCGATGACATAGCGAATACCGGGTACCGTCAGCGAGGTCTCCGCGACGTTAGTGGCCAGCACCACCCGCAGCCCGCGCCGCCGCGCGGGGTCGAACACACGGTTCTGCTCGGCCTGGGAGAGTCGGGCATACAGGGGCAGCACCTCCAGGCGCTCCCGCCCGCGCAGAGCGTGGGCCAACTCGCGGATATCCCGCTCGCCGGACAAAAACACCAGCACGTCGCCCCGCGGCCCCAGCTCCCCCGCCTCGATCGACTCCACCAATTGCACAATTTGTTGCTGCAGCCCCAGGTCACGGTCCTCGGCGGGATCCAGATACAGGGTCTCCACCGGGTAACTACGCCCGGACACCTCGAGGACTGGCGCATCGTCGAAATGCCGCGAGAAACTCTCCAGGTCGATGGTCGCCGAGGGGATGATCAACTTGAGATCGGGGCGTCGCGGCAGCAGCTGCTTGAGATAGCCGAGGAGGAAATCGATGTTCAGGCTGCGCTCGTGGGCCTCGTCGATGATCAGGGTATCGTACTGGCGCAGCAGGCGGTCCCGCTGAATTTCCGCCAGCAGGATGCCGTCGGTCATCAGCTTGACCGCGGTAGACTCGGTAACGCTCTCATTGAAGCGCACCTGGTAGCCCACCAGGTCGCCGAGCTGGACCTGCAGCTCGGCGGCAATGCGCTGGGCCACGGTGCGCGCGGCCAGCCGCCGCGGCTGGGTGTGGCCGATGCGCGCCTGCTGCCCGCGGCCCAGTTCCAGGCAGATCTTGGGCAACTGGGTGGTCTTGCCGGAACCGGTCTCGCCGGCGATGATCACCACCTGGTGGTCGCGTATCGCGGCGGCGATATCCTCCCGGCGCTGGACGACCGGCAAATCTTCCGGCCAGCGAATGGGCGGAATCACCCGGGCGACCGGACTTGCTGCAGCGTCACTCACGCGTCACCCTGCTCCTTCAGCTCGCGGCGCAGGATCTTGCCCACATTCGACTTGGGCAGTTCATCGCGAAAGACCACCTGCTTCGGCACCTTGTAGCCAGTGAGACTGCGGCGCATGAACTCGCGCACCGCTTCCGCAGTGAGCTGACCGGAGCGGCTGACCACGAACATGCGAACCGCCTCCCCGGTCTCGTCGTCAGGCACTCCTATCGCCGCACACTCGACCACATCGTCGTGCTCGTAGAGCACGTCTTCCAGCTCGTTGGGATAGACGTTGAAACCGGAGACCAGAATCATGTCCTTCTTGCGGTCGACGATTTTCAGGTAGCCGTCCTCGCGGATGACCGCAATGTCACCGGTGTGGAACCAGCCCCGCTCGTCGAGCACGGCCGCGGTGTCTTCCGGCCGGTTCCAGTATCCCTGCATCACCTGCGGCCCCTGCACGCAGAGCTCCCCGGGTTCGCCCATCGGCACCGGCTCACCGGCATCGTTGACCAGCTTGACCCGGGTCCCCGGCAGGGGCAGGCCGATGGTGCCCAGCACCCGGCGGTTGCCCGGGTTCGCGGCAACCACCGGCGACGTTTCGGTCAGCCCGTAGCCTTCGGAAATGCCGCAGCCGGTGATCGCCTCCCAATGCTGGGCCGCCGCGTGGGACAGCGCCATGCCACCGGACATGGTGACCTTGAGTTGCGAGAAATCCAGGCGGCGGAAATCCTCCCGGGCACAGAGGCCCGCGAACAGGGTGTTCAGGCCAAAGAAGACCGAGGGGCGGTACTGGCGAAAGCGCTTTATCAGCTCCTTCTGGTTGCGCGGATCGGGAATGAACACCATGTGGAAGCCATTGACCATGGAGAACACGCAGCTCATGAAGGCATAGATATGGTAGGTGGGCAGTGGCTGCATCAGGACCTCGTGCCCGGGTGACTGCGGCTGGCTGGCCATGTACTCGTCTACCTGCAGTACGTTCGCCACCAGGTTGCCGTGGGACAGGCGCGCGCCCTTGGCCACGCCGGTGGTACCACCGGTATATTGCAGCAGGGCCAGGCTGTCCCGGTGCGTCGGGATCCAGGTAAAGCGGCGCTCCTCGCCCAGTGCGAGAGCCGCCCGCAGATGCACGGCATGCTCCAGGCCGGCGGCCGCGCGGCTGCCTTTCAGGTAGCGCGCCGCGGTGTTCAAGAGCCACCGCCGCAGGGGGGGGTGCAGATCCGCTGGCCGGGTCATGACCACGTGCTCGACGCCCGTGTCCGACAACACGGCCGCCGCCGTGGCGGACATGCCCTCCAGCAGGACCAGGGCGCGGGCACCGGAGTCCCGCAACTGGTGGCGCAATTCGCGCTCGCTGTACATCGGGTTGGTGTTCACCACCACCAGCCCGGCGCGCAGGGCCCCGAGCACGACTACCGGGTACTGCACCAGGTTCGGCAGCTGCACCGCAATGCGATCACCCATTTCCAGGCCCGTGTGATGCTCGAGGTAGCTGGCGAACTGCCCCGACAGGCGGTCCAGGTCGGCAAAAGTGATGGTGTGGCCGAGGCTGGTGAAAGCCGCTTCATCGGCGTGTTCGCGAAAGGCGTGCTCGATCAGCTCAATCAGGTTGTCGAAGCGCTCCAGGTCAATCCGGCAACTCACACCCAGCTCGCGCCAGGTCGCCGCAACCCGTTTCTGTAGCTCGATCACACTTTCCTCGCTCATGTTTTCCTGCTCCCGGACAGGCCAAATCAACCGGTACAGGGTATCATCCCCGCCCTGGTTTTGCCGTGCAGGAATCACCCCATGAAAGCCTTGAGCAACGTACCCTACAGTGCCCTGAGCATTGGCCAGCAGGCCAGCAGCACCCGCATCGTCAGCCGGCGGGACATCCAGCTCTTCGCCCTGGCCAGCGGTGACTGGAACCCGCTGCACCTGGACGAGGACTATGCCGCCACCACCAGCTTCGGCGAGTGCATCGCTCACGGCATGTTCACCGGCGGCCTGGTGTCCGCGGTACTGGCCAACCAGCTGCCCGGCCCGGGCACCGTCTACTTGGAGCAGACGCTGCGATTTCGCGCCCCGGTCCGCGTCGGCGACACCCTGGAAACCCGGGTCAGCGTGAGCGAAAAACGCGACCGCGGCCAGAGGGTCGTGCTCGACTGCAAGGTCGTCAACCAGGATGGCAAGCGCGTCGCCACCGGTACCGCCACCGTTATCGCCCCCACGGAAAGCCTGACCGTGATGCCCCGCAGTCCAGACTTGGACAGCCCCTGAGGCACTGGCACAATAGCCCGCAATCCGCCTTCCAGAGAGTGACCATGCGCCGTCATCAATCCCCTCACGCAGCCCCCCTGATCGGCCTTCTCGCCCTGCTTTTGCTCGCTCCCCTCGCGGCGCTGGCGAGCAGCCCGGCCGAGGAAACCCGCCGCCTGCACGCATTCCTGGACGCGGTGTACGAGGAAGAGCTGCGCTTCTCGCCGGAATACCTGACCAAACTCGGCCGGCGCGACCTGCAGGATCAACTGGATGACTACAGCGAGGCCGGTGAGCTGGCCTACCTCGAGTGGTACCGGGACAGCGTCGCCCGCCTGGGCGACCGCTTCGACCGGGGGGCTCTGGATGCCGAGGGGCAGTTGTCCTGGGATTTCTGGCATTTCCGCCTGGAGCGCCTGGAGGACAACTGGCAGTTCCGCAAGCACCCCTACGTGCTGACCCAGGTCAGCGCCAGTCACACCGACCTGCCCCAGCTCCTGATCAACTACCACGAGGTGGAAAGCGAAGCCGACATGCTCGCCTACATCAGCCGCCTGGAAGCCTTTAAGCGGGCACTGGGACAGATGCGTCAGCGGGCCGAGGACGCGGCCGACAAGGGCATCCGGCCGCCCCGCTTTGCCTACGACTACGTGATCGGGCAGTCCCGGGAGCTTCTGCGGGGGGCGCCCTTCGATAGCTCCGGGGAGGATTCCGCACTCTGGGCCGATGCCCGGGCGAAAATCGACGGCCTGCGCGAACGCGGCGTCATCGACCTGGAGCGGGCAGAAGCGCTCCAGCAGCGCACCCGGGAAGCCCTCGTCAACCGGGTCGGCCCCGCCTACCGCGCCCTGATAGCCTGGTACCAGAAGGATCGCAGCGCGGCCCCGGCGGAGGCGCGGGGGGCACTCTCCCTGCCCGACGGCAAAGCCTGGTACGCCAACCGCATCCGCGAGTACACCACCCTGGACCGGGACGCAAAAGCCATCCACGCGCTGGGTCTGCAGGAGGTAACGCGGCTTCGCGAGGCCATGGAGGCCATCCGCCGGGACGTGGATTTCAAGGGCGATCTGGCGGCTTTTTTCACCTTCATCCGCGAGGGTGAGCGCTTCTACTACCCGAATACCCCGGCGGGTCGACAGGCGATTATCGATGAAACCCGCGATTATCTGGCACGCATAGAGCCGCACCTGCCGGACTATTTCGGCCGGCTGCCGATCACCCCCCTGGAAGTGCGCCGGGTCGAGGCCTTCCGCGAGCGGGATGGCGGCGCGGCTTTCTATGAGCAGGGCACACCCGACGGCAGCCGCCCCGGGGTGTACTACATGCACCTCTCGGACATGCGCGCCAACAACCGCACCGACCTGCAGACGACCGCCTACCACGAGGGCAATCCCGGCCACCATATGCAGGTGGCCCTGAGCCTGGAGAACACCGGGCTACCCGCGTTCCGCCGCAATGTCTGGTATTCCGCTTACGGCGAGGGCTGGGCCCTCTACAGCGAGCTGCTGGCGGCTGAGATGGGCGTCTACGACGACCCCTACATGCAGTTCGGCCGCCTGGCCGCCGAGATTTTCCGGGCCATCCGCCTGGTGGTGGATACCGGCATGCACGCCATGGGCTGGAGTCAGGAACGCGCAGTCCAGTACATGCTGGAAAATTCCGCCATGCCGGAGTCCCAGGTGCGCTCGGAAATCGAGCGCTACCTGGTCTGGCCGGGCCAGGCCCTCTCCTACAAGATGGGCATGCAACATATCCTGGAGCTGCGAGAGCAGGCCAGGGCGGAACTGGGGGCTGACTTCGATATTCGCGGATTCCACGATGTGGTGCTCGGCGGGGGCTCCCTGCCGCTACCACTGCTGAGCCGTCAGGTGGAAGGCTGGATCGAGAGGCGGAGCGCCCGGTGAGCGCGCCGCCCCGGCGCGCGGGACGCGGTTGTCCCAGGTCAGGCGGGCGCGGCGTCGGCTTCCCCGTTCTGGAACTGCTCGGGGTCAAGGTACTGCAGACGCAGTTCGACCGTACCCCGTGTGGAGCTGGCATCGGCGCCGAGCACCATGACGCTGGGCTCGCCCTCCTCCCAGGTCACCGCGGTCACCCCGAAGATCATCACATTGGGGTCGTGCTCGGCGGTGAACACGGTAATGTCGCGCTGCTCCCGCAGCGCATCGCTCAGCCGCGCCACCAGCAGCGCCAGGCCGGCGCGAAAGCTGCCGAAATTGAGCTTGCCGCGGTAGAGGTCATGGTCCAGGGCGACATCGAAGCGCACCAGGGACTTGTCCTCCATCTGCACATTGGTCAAGGCTACCGACTTGCCCGCCAGCATGTCGCGAAAGACCTGCTTGGCCTCGGTCCGGCGGGATTCCAGAAAGGCCTTGTAGAGCAAATTGACCGACATGGTCAGAAACTTTTCCCGGGAAACGGTCTGTGAACCCTGCGACATGTCACCCCCTATGATCGACGCCGAGGCAGTCTACTGCCTGCCCCCGACAAACGCCAGCCTGCACAACGCAAGACGAGGTGGCCAGCATGCGCCGTGAGGGGCAGCCTCTGGCGGGCATGCCGGCGCCGGCGCTGTCCTGGGAGCCCGACGGCACACCGCGTTCGTCGCAGTTCGACGATATCTACTACTCCCCGGGCGATGGCCTGGCGGAGAGCGAGACGGTCTTCCTGCGCGGCAATCACCTGCCCGGGCGCTGGTCATCACACCCGCGCCCGCATTTCGTGATTGCCGAAACCGGTTTTGGCACCGGTTTGAACTTCCTGCTGACCTGGCTGCACTGGCGCCAGGCCCGGGGCGCGCCGCGACTGCACTATCTCTCGGTGGAGCGCTTTCCCCTGGATCGCGTGGCCCTGGAGCAGGCCCTGGCCGCCTGGCCCACACTTGCCCCCCTGGCGGCGCAGCTGCTGGCCCAGTACCCGCCGGCGCTCCCCGGCCCTCACCGACTGCTGCTGGAGGACGGCAAGGTGACCCTGGACCTGTGGTGGGGCGACGCCGACGAGGCCCTTGCCGACTGGGAGCGCGGCCGGCAACCGCAGGTGGATGCCTGGTACCTCGACGGCTTCGCGCCGTCCCGCAACGCCGGCCTGTGGAGTGAAAGCCTCTTTCAGCGCATGGCCCGACTCAGTCGGCCGGGGGCCAGTCTGGCCACTTTCACCGCCGCCGGCGCTGTGCGCCGGGGCCTCCAGGCCGCCGGCTTTCAGGTGGAAAAACAGCCGGGCTTTGGCCGCAAGCGGGAGCGCATTGTCGGGCGCTGCTTGCAGCCAGCTGCCCCCCTGCCCTGGCCGGATACCCCGTGGGAGCAAGCGGGCCCGGCACCCGGGCCGCCGCATCAGGCCGTGGTGATCGGCGCGGGGCTGGCCGGCAGCCACTGCGCGGCGGCACTCGCCCGTCGCGGCATTGAGGTTACCGTGCTGGAGGCCGGCTCCATCGCCGGCGCCGCCTCGGGAAACCCCCAGGGCGTTCTCTACACGCGCCTGTCGCAGCGCCATTCGACCCTGGTCGACTTCGCCCTCGCCAGCTATACCTTCGCCGCGCGGCGCTACCGGGAAATGTTCCAGGCGGGGCAACTGCGCGAGGGAGTGGAGGGTGCACTCTGCGGGAGCCTGCAGCTTCTCGCGAAGGAGCGCGACCGCGCCGAGCCCCCGGGGCTGGCGACACTCTACGGCTATCTCGAGCAGGAAGCCGCCAGTCGCATGGCGGGCATTAACCTGCCGGGGCCAGCGCTGCACTTTCCCGATTCCGGCTGGCTCAATCCCGCGGCGGTCTGCCGGGCCCTGTTGTCGGGCCCGGGTATCCGCGTGCGCGAGGGCCTGGGGCAGGTCACCCTGCGTCGCGAGGGCGAGCGCTGGTCGCTGCTCGACGACCGGGGCGGCGAGCTTGCGCAGAGCACCTGCGTGGTGCTCGCTGCAGGCCTGCAGACCCCGACCCTGTCCGGGCTGGACTGGCTGCGCCTGAAAGCCGTGCGGGGACAAACCACCCAGCTGCCCCCCCTGCCCGCGCTAGCCGGCCTGACCAGCGTGGTCTGCCACAGCGGCTATCTCGCACCCGCGGCGCCGGACGGTCACTGCATCGGCGCCACCTTTCAGGTTTCGGACCCCGACCCGCAGCTGCGCCTGGCCGATCAGCAGGCCAACCTGTCGGCACTTGCAGAAGCCCTGCCGACGCTGTGCACGGCGCTGACCCCGCTGGTGGGCGAAGCGCTGCCCGGTCGGGTTGGCTGGCGTGCCGCGACCCCCGACTACCTTCCCCTCGCGGGGCCCGTGGCGGACCGGGCCGCCTTTCTCGACCGCTACGCCGGGCTGCGTAGCAATGCCCGGCAGGTGATCCCCCAGGGCGCCCCCTGCCTGCCCGGGCTGTACCTGAGCGCGGGGCACGGGTCCCGGGGCCTGACCTCGACCCCACTGGTCGCCGAGCTCATCGCCAGCCAGGTCTGCGGGGAACCGCTGCCTCTCGAGCCGGAGTTGCAGCGAGCGCTCTCACCCAACCGATTCCTGGCCCGCAACCTGGCGAGAAACCTATGTTGAAAAAGCCCCTGCTCACACTGGCCCTGTCGCTGACCCTGCTGCCGACGGCGCTGGAAGCCGCCGCCCCGCGCGAATGGTCCTACCGGGTAATGGAAAAGCAACCACAGCCCCGCGATCACTTCGTCCAGGGGCTGCAAATCGTCGACGGGATGCTCTACGTGAGCACCGGCGGTTACGGCAGTTCCCGGCTCCTGCAGTACCGCCTCGCGGACGGTGAATTGCTGCGGGTGCGGCGGCTGCATCCGCGGCTGTTCGGGGAGGGCCTGACCGTCCTGGGTGAACAGGTCTACCAGCTGACCTGGCGCGCCCGGCGGCTGCTGGTTTTCCAGCGCGAGGGCCTGACACCCAAAACCACGCTCCCGCTACCCGGCCAGGGTTGGGGCCTTACCGACAACGGCCGCGAGCTGATCTACACCGACAGCGGCCACGAACTGATCTACCTCGACCCCGACAGCGGCCGCGAACTGCGCCGGGTCCCAGTGCGCGAGAATGGAACCCCGCTGCCGCGGCTAAACGAGCTGGAATGGATCGACGGCAAAGTCTGGGCAAATATCTGGCAGGAAGACCGCATCGTCGCCATTGAACCCGACACCGGCCGGGTTACCGACAGCGTCAATCTCGCCGGCCTGCTGCCGGACTCCGAGCGCGGCCCCGGCACCGATGTCCTCAACGGCATCGCCCACAACCCGGTGGACGGCGCCCTCTGGGTGACCGGCAAACGCTGGCCCTGGCGCTACCGGATCGAGCTGGTGCCAGCCAAGGCAGCCGGCGACGAATCGCGTTAGACTGTGCGCCTTTGACTTTTCAGGGAGACAGCATGAGTCAGCAGCAGCCGGCCACGGCAGCGGCCCCCGGGGCCTTTGAACACCTGCGCAGCCACAACATCGACAGCCTGAACATCCGGGTGGAGCACTACCGCCACCGGGATACCGGTGCCGAGCACTACCACCTGGCCGCCGACAACAGCGAAAACGTGTTCCTGGTGGCCCTGCGCACCGTGCCCATGGACTCCACCGGGGTCGCCCACATCCTCGAGCACACCGCCCTGTGCGGCAGCGAGCGCTACCCCGTGCGCGACCCCTTCTTCATGATGCTGCGTCGCTCGCTGAACACCTTCATGAACGCCTTCACCAGCAGCGACTGGACCGCCTACCCCTTCGCCAGCCAGAACCGCAAGGACTTCGCCAACCTGCTGGATGTTTACCTCGACGCGGTCTTTTTCTCCCGCCTGGACCCGCTGGATTTCGCCCAGGAGGGCCACCGCCTGGACTTTGCCGAGCCGGGCAACCTGGACAGTGCCCTGGTCCACAAGGGGGTGGTCTACAACGAAATGAAGGGCGCCATGAGCAGCATCAACAGCGTGCTCTGGCAGAGCCTGTGCGAGCAGCTGTTTCCCACCAACACCTACCACTACAACAGCGGTGGTGACCCGGCGCATATTCCCGAGCTGAGCTACGAACAGCTGCGGGCCTTCTACCAAACGCACTATCACCCCGGCAACGCGATCTTCATGACCTACGGGGATATTCCCGCCGCGGAGCACCAGGCGGTATTCCAGCAGCGGGTCCTGTCGCGCTTTGACGCCTCGGGTAGCCCCCGCATCGAAGTGGCCCTGGAACGACGGCTCCCCGCCCCTCGGCGGGTGGTACTGCCCTATGCCCTGGACGACGGCGAGGACACCGGGCGCAAGACCCACATCGTAACCGGCTGGCTGCTCGGCCAGAGTACCGACCTCGAGGCCCAGCTGGAAGCCGAACTGCTGACCAGTGTCCTGCTGGACAACAGCGCCTCGCCACTGCTGCACGCCCTGGAAACCACGCCCCTCGGACAGTCGCCCTCCTCCCTCTGCGGCCTGGAGGACTCCCAGCGGGAGATGGTCTTCAGCTGCGGCATCACCGGCAGTGAGGCCGAGAATGCGGATGCCTTCGAGGCCCTGGTACTGGAGGTCATCCAGCGGGTGGCCGAGGAAGGCGTCGCCCAAGAGCAACTGGAGGCCGTGCTGCACCAGCTGGAACTGCACCAGCGGGAAGTCAGTGGTGACGGTTTCCCCTACGGCCTGCAGTTGATCATGCAGGCACTGGGCCCCGCGACCCACTATGCCGATCCTGTCGCCGTGCTGGATCTCGAGCCGGTCCTGGACACCCTGCGCGAACGCATTGCGCAGCCCGGCTATATACAGTCCCTGGCGCGCCGCCTGCTGCTGGACAATCCGCACCGGGTGACCCTGGTGATGACGCCGGATACCGGCCTGTCGGCGCGCCGCGAGTCCGAGGAGCGCGAGCGCCTCGAGACACTCAAGGCCGGCATGGACACGCCGGCTCTGCGTGCGATCGCGGAGCAGGCGGAGCGCCTGGACGCCCGCCAACAGCAGGTGGACGACCTCAGCATTCTGCCCAAGGTCACGCTGGCGGATGTCGCACCCACCCTGCCGCGCCTCGACTACAGTACCCGCGGGGTCGCGGGCCTGCCTTTGACCGCCTATGCCCGTGGCACCAACGGCCTGGTCTACCAGCAGCTGATTGCGGAACTGCCGGCGCTGGCCGACGCCGACCTCGAGCTCTTGCCACTGTACACCCGGCTGCTGACAGAGACCGGCCTGGGTGACGCGGACTACCTGTCGGTCCAGCACCGCCAGTCGGCCACGGTGGGCAGCATTAGCGCCTGGACATCCGCCCGCGGCGGCGTGGATGACGAACAGCAGGTCAGTGCGCACCTGGTCCTCTCCAGCAAGGCCCTGGGCCGCCTGTCGCAGGAACAGGTGACACTCATGCGCGACACCCTGCTCGAGGCCCGTTTCGACGAACGCGCCCGGCTGCGCGAACTGGTCAGCCAGCAGCGCGCCCGGCGGGAACAGGCGGTGACCGGGCAGGGTCACGCTCTGGCCATGACCGCCGCCTGCGCCGGCATGAGCCCGCTAGGTCGCCTGCACCACGAGCAGGGGGGGCTGGAGGGCCTCCGTCGCCTCAAGGCACTGGATGACAGTCTCGACGATGACTCCCGCCTGGAGGCCTTTGCCGCCAGCCTCGGTGATCTGCATCGACGCCTCGCGCGGGCACCGCGGCAGGTCCTGACCATCGCCGACGAGCCGCACCTGGACAGCGCAGTCGACAGCGCCCTGGCGCAGTGGCAGACACTGCCGACCGAGGACGCCAATGCCTATCACGGCACGCCCCTGCGCGAGGTGCGGCGGGAAATCTGGCTGGCCAACACCCAGGGAAACTTTTGTGCCACTGCCTTCCCGACAGTGCCCGTGGGGCACCCGGACGCCGCTGCGCTCACCGTACTCGGGGGCTTTCTCCGCAACGGTTTCCTGCATCGCAGCATCCGCGAGCAGGGGGGTGCCTACGGCGGCGGCGCCAGCCAGGACTCCGGCGTGGCGGCATTCCGCTTCTTTTCCTACCGCGACCCGCGCCTGCAGGCCACGCTGGAGGATTTCCAGGCCTCGATACATTGGCTGCAGCACCACCAGCACAGCCCCGAGAGCCTGGAGGAGGCGGTGCTGGGTGTGATCAGCAGCCTGGACAAGCCGGGCTCACCCGCGGGCGAGGCCCGGCAGGACTTCCACAACCGCCTCTACGGCCGGGACCACGCCCAGCGCGAGGCCTTCCGGCGCGCCGTACTGAGTGTCACGCTGGAGGACCTTCTGCGAGTCGCGGACACCTGGCTGAAGCCGGAGCGCGCGAGCACCGCTGTGGTGACCAGTCGCAAGCAACTGGAGTCACTGGGCAGCTGGGTGAGCGAGCAGGGCCTCGAGATCCGCGAGCTGTGAGCCCCGCCGCTCACTGATCGGCGGCGCCCCGGGGTGGAGTATCCGCCCCATTGCGGCCGCCGTGAGCCCGCGGGCCATGGCCGCGCTGCTCCCGCCCCTGTCGCCGCTCCGCCGCCGCGTCCCAGCGCTCGCGCTGTTCCGGTTCCAGCAACTGATAGATCGCCGCCTGATGCTCCGCCCGCCGCAGCGCCTGCCGCGCCTGGATGGCACCCAGCTCCTCGGTCAGCGCCCTGGCCCGCGCCTGATCGAAGTCCGTGCGCAAGTCGCGCAGAGACTGGTGGATAGCCTGCAGGCGCTTCCGGTCAGCCGCTGCCGCATCGCGACCGGAGTCGAAAAGTGCCTGCCAGGCGGCGCGCTGCTCCTCGCTCAGCGACAGCTTCTCGGCCATTTTTTCGAAGCGGGGGCCCACCTCGCCTCGTGCGCCCGGGCCGTCCGGATGACCGGCCAGCGCCCCCGCGGTCAGGAGGGCGGTGCACAGCGACAGGGCCAGTGGCAGTTTGCCTATGCGATGTTTGTCCATGGGGTTTTCTCCTGTTGTGGTACCCGCATTCAGAATAGAGCGGAGCTGGGTTAAGCAGTGCGCGCGGCGGGTAAAAAACTGTAAAGAAGCGTGCCGCCACGGTGACAGCCAATCCGTGGCGGGGCACACTTGCCACGGGTTTTCTCGCGGGAAGAAGAATGAGCGACCACATTCTGATCGTCGACGACGATCGAGAGCTGTGCAGCCTGTTGCAGGAGTTTCTGAGCCTGGAAGGCTTCCGCGTGAGCCTCTGCCACGAGGGGCACGAAGCCCTGCGACGCTGCCGGGACACGCCTTTTGACGCCCTGGTACTGGATATCATGTTGCCGGGCCTGCAGGGGCTCGATCTGCTGCGCAGCCTGCGCGAGCACGACAGCACACCCGTCCTGATGCTGACCGCCCGCGGCGGTGACACCGACCGCATCGTCGGCCTGGAGCTCGGGGCCGACGACTACCTGCCCAAACCCTGCAACCCGCGGGAGCTTTCGGCGCGCTTGCGCGCGATCCTGCGGCGCACGCGGGCCTCCCACAGCCCGCCGGGCGACGCGGTGCTGAGCGCCGGGAAGGCGCGCCTGGACCCCGCCCGGCGCAGTGCCACCTGGGACGGCCAGGACCTCGGTCTCACCAGCGCCGAGTTCAACATCCTGCAGGTCTTGATGGCCCAGGCGGGAGCGGTGGTGGACAAGGAAACCCTGAGCCGCCAGGCACTGCAGCGGCCACTGACCGCCTACGACCGCAGTGTCGATGTGCATGTCTCGCGTATCCGCCGCAAGTTCGCCGACCTCGGCGCCGAGAACCCCATCACCAGCGTGCGCGGAGCCGGCTATCAGTTCACGCTCCCTGCCGGAGAGAACTGATGCCTCTGTTCCTGAGGATTTTCCTGGGCTTCTGGCTGGTCACCGCCGCCGTGCTCGGGAGCTGGCTGCTGGCGGGGGAATACCTGGACTCGCTGTTTACCGAAGCGGAGGACCGGCGCGGGCCAGGGGGCCCACCGCGCTTCGTGGTGCGCCTGTTCTACGACCTGCAGCATCAGCCACTGGGCGCGCTGGAAGAGGTGGTAAAGACGGTGGAACAACAGCACGCCGTGCGCATCTACCTGCTGGATAACGCCGGGCGTGAACTGCTCTCGCGGCGCCTGCCACCCGCCGTCGAGGAAATCAGCGCCCGGCTCGACCGCGGCGGGCGGCGGGCCTTCCTGCGCACGGAGCGCTATCACCTGGTGGCACATCGCCTGCACCGCGAGGATATCGGCCGGCTGCAGGTGGTACTGCGCTTCACCCCCAGCCGCTCCTGGCTGGCCCGGACCCTCGGCAGCCACCTCTGGTTGCGCCTGCTGGTCGCACTGCTGGTCTCCGGGCTGCTCTGCTTCGCGCTCTCGCGCCTGTTGACCCGGCGCCTGGAGCATCTGCGCCAGGCGGCGGGGGAACTGGCCGCGGGCCACCTCGACACCCGCCTGGCCGTGCGCCAGCGCGGGGGCGACGAGACCGACCAGCTGGCCCGGGATTTCAACAGCATGGCGGGGCAACTGCAGCAGCGCATTGACGCCGAACGCCAGCTGCTCTCGGACGTCTCCCACGAGCTGCGTTCTCCCCTCGCGCGTCTGCAGGTCGCCCTGGCACTGGCCGAGCGGCAGCCGGGTCAGGCGGGTGCGCAGCTGCCGCGACTGGCGCGGGAGGTGCAGCGACTGGAGGCCCTGATTGATGAGTTACTGCAGAGCCAGCGCGGACAGGTCGCTTTGGAGGAACACCTGGATCTGCGCGCCCTGTTGGCGGACATCTGCGCCGACGCCCGCTTCGAAGGCAGCCAGCGCGACTGCCGGGTCATCTGTGACACCGGGGAGACGGAGGCACTGGTCATGGGGGACAGCGACCTGCTGCGGCGAGCCTTCGACAACCTGCTGCGCAATGCCCTCACCTACTCGCCGCGGGGCACCACGATCCGGGTGAGCCTGCGCTGCGTGTCACCGTCGCAAGCCCGGATACAGGTCGAGGACCAGGGTCCGGGCGTGCCCGAAGCAGACCTCGAACGCATCTTTGCTCCCTTCTACCGGGTGGACAGCGCGCGCACCCGGGAGACCGGTGGCAACGGCCTGGGACTGGCCATTGCACGCCGCGCGATCGAAGCCCACGGCGGCACCCTGCGGGCGAAAAACACCGGCACTGGCCTGTGCCTGATCGTGGATCTGCCCCTTAGCCCGGACTAGTGGCCGTGCCGCCGGCGCAGTCGTGACCGGCGACATCTGGCACCCCGGTGGCTAGCCGAGGAAGGCCTGGCCACCGTCGAGGGCAATGCTCTGCCCGTTTACGTAGCCGGCACCCTCGCTGCACAGCAGGGCCACGAACTGGCCGATGTCTTTTTCGCAGTCACCCACGCGACGCTGGGGAATCTGGCTAAAGAACTCCTCGGCCTCCTCCGGATTGTTGTCGATCCACCAGGCCAGGCCGGGGCTCAGCGCGTGGGGCAGGATGGCATTGCAGCGGATGCCGTCGGGGCCCCACTCGCAGGCCGCGGCACGGGTCAGGGAGCGAATCGCCTCCTTGGTGGCGGCGTAGGCGCCATAGCCCGACATGTCCCAGCGCTTGGCCGCTGAACTGCCGAGGTTGATGATGACACCGTCTCCCTTGAGGTGCGGGTAGCACAGGCGCATCAGGCGCAGGGTCGCCATGGGGCCCGACTCCCAGCCCGCCTGCACTTTTTCGTCACTCAGCTCGAGCAGTTTGCCCAGGGGCACCTCGTGGGCGTTATTGACCAGGATCTGCAGGCCGCCAAAGGTCTCCACGACACTGTCCACGCAGGCATGCAGTGACTCCGGTGACTTGACGTCGCAGACCAGCGGCAGGGCCTCGCCACCGCGCTCGCGGATGCTCGCCGCCGTCGCTTCGAGTTTTTCCAGGGTGCGGCCGGTCACCGCCACCTTCGCACCCTGGGCTGCCAGTGCCAAGGCAATGCCCTGCCCCACACCCTGGCCCGCGCCGGTCACCAGTGCCACTTTGCCTGTCAAGGACATGTCTGTCTCCTCTGTCTCAGCATTGAAGGCGGCAAGCATAGCGTCAGGCCGCCGCCGGTAACAGGCGACGCCCTCTCCGGCGGCGACTCGCCTGCGATCGGTTCAAGCAGTTGGCTGTTTACCGGATTTGGCGCTCTGCTGCTCGCGCCAGGCCTGGGGCGTCACGCCGGTCCAGGACTTGAAGGAGCGCACAAAGGAGCCCGGCTCGGCGAAGCCCAGGTACTCACCCAGCTCGGCAACGGTATCCCGGCTCGCCCGCAGGCGCTCCATGGCCACGGTACAGCGCACTTCGTCCTTGATTTCCTGGTAGCTGCTGCCCTCGGCCTGCAGGCGTCGGCGCAGGCTGGACTCCGACAGCCCCAGCTGCCGGGCGATCTCGGCAAAGCCCGGCAGTGGACCGGGCAGCTCGACCACCACCAGCGATCGAATGGCTGCACTGACACTGGCGGGCTCGCGATCGATGGCAATCAACTGGTAGACGGCATTGGCGAGAAACTCGCGCAGACTCTCGCCGCTGTGAACGATGCGCCGCTGCAGGTGGTCGGCGGAAAACCAGAGGGCATTGCGTTCAGCGTGAAAGGTCACCGGGCAGCGAAACACCAGCCCCAGCGCCTGGGCATAACCCGCGCTGAAGGGCGGCGCCGCTACCGTCACCGCCTCCGCCCGCAGGGGCTGCCCGGTCAGCCAGCCGCACAGGGCGTGCCAGACCTGCAGGCCCGAGGCGCGGATCACCGCCGCCTGCTGGCCGATCAGCCCCCAGTCAGGGGGGATGAAACCGGAGGACTGCTCATCGAACTCCACCTGATAGACCAGCCCCGCGCGGTCGCCACCCTCTGACAAGGTGAGGCTGACGCGATAGCCCAGTTGCGGCATCAGCAGGCGGCCGAAGCGCTCAGCCAGCGCCAGGGCCTCGCCCAGGGTGCGGGCACTGATCAGGCAGTGGCACATCAGGGCAAAGGCCTCGCTGCCCACGCCGGCGCCCCAGGGCACCGGCTGGCCCAGGCGCTGCATCTGATCGACCGCGGTCTTGTAGAGCCGGGCGTACTGGCGGGCGGACAGGGTGCTGTCGGGGGCGGCCGCACGCAGCTGGGCAACCGACAGCCCGGCCTCCCTGGCGGCGGCGTGCTGATCCAGCTCCAGTGCCGCGAGATAATCCAGCAGGCGGACAAACTTGGCGACCCTGACGGTGATTTCCGACATGCAGACTCCTGACAGAAGATGTCAATAAGGACGAACCCGGAGGTCCTACACCCCGCGCCGCAACAGGCTACCATAGCGGGTTCCTCCCGGCGCTGGACAGGCAGTGCGCCGGCTACACCTTACGCATTCACAGGGAGTACAGGACATGGGCATACTGCAGGACAAGGTCGGGATCGTCACCGGTGCGGGCCAGGGTATCGGCCGCGCCATCGCCCAGGCCTTTGCCCGGGAAGGGGCGCGGGTCATGGTGGCCGACTTCAACGCCGAGTCCGGGGCCGAAAGCGTCGAGCTGATTCGCCAGAGCGGTGGCGAAGCGGAATTCGTGCACGGCGACGTCAGCCAGGAGGAATCGGTCAAGGCCATGGTCGAGAAGACTGTCGCGACCTGGGGGCGGCTGGATATCGCCTGCAACAGTGCCGCCCTCTCCCGTGGCTCCGGTCCCATCCATCAGTTCACTCGCGATGTTTTCGACCAGACCGTGGAAATGTGCCTGACCAATACCTGGCTGTGCATGAAATACGAAATTGCCGCGATGCTGGAAAACGGTGGCGGCGCCATCGTCAACATCTCGTCGAATTCCTCGCTCAAGGGCCAGGCCTTCAATACCGCCTACGCGGCGGCCAAAGGTGGCGTCAACATCCTCACCAAGAGCTCCGCCGCGGAGTACGGCAGCAAGGGGATTCGCATCAACGCGGTCTCCCCCGGCGTCATCCGTACCCCGGGACTGGAAAAGTACTTCACCGAACAGCCCCAGGTAGCGGAGCAGCTGAAAAAAGCCGCCGTTCTCAACCGCCTCGGTGAACCCGAGGAAATCGCCGAGGCCGTGGTCTTCCTGCTCAGCGATCGCGCCTCCTTCATCACCGGACAGCTGCTGTCGGTGGATGGCGGCGGCGCGGTCCGCTAAGCTGCCCCGCGACCCAGCACCCCACCCGGCTACTGCCTTACCGGGTGGGCGCTATCGAACGAGCCTGACTCAGGCCGCGTTCGGATAGCTGGTATAGCCGTTCGGACCGGGTGTGTAGATGGTGGAGAAATCCACCTCCGCGAGGGGCAGCTTCTGCTGCCAGCGGCTGACCAGGTCCGGGTTGGCGATGAACGCGCGACCGAAGGACACCGCCTCCAGCTCGCCCGCGGCGACCGCCGCATCGGCTTCCTCGAGACTGAAGCTCTCGTTGCCCATCAGGCGCCCGGCAAAATGCTTGCGCCCCAGGGCCAGGTTATCCACCGGACCTTTTGGCGTGCGGATCACGTGCAGATAGGCCATCGGCAGGGCCGAGGCCTTGCCCAGCAGGTAGTCGAAGGTCTCACCGGGATTGTCGTCGTGCAGGTCATTGAAGGGATTGCCGGGGCAGATGCGCATACCCACGCGGCCGGCACCGGCCTCTGCGATCATCGCTTCCAGAGCCTCGAGCACGAAGCGGGCGCGGTTCTCCACGCTGCCGCCGTAGGCGTCCTCCCGCTGGTTGGTACCCGTGGACAGGAACTGCGCCGGCAGGTAGCCGCTGGTGCAGTGCAGTTCGACGCCGTCGAAACCGGCGGCAAGGGCATTGGCCGTGGCCTGGCGGTACTCCTCGATCACCTGGGGAATCTCCTCCAGGGTTAGCGCCCGGGGCATGTCCATGTCCTGCATGCCGGCCTGGTCGGTGTAGATCTGCGCCTTGGCCTGGATCGCCGAGGGCGCGACCGTTTCACTGCCCTCGGGCTTGTTGTAGTGGCTGGCGACGCGGCCCACGTGCATGATCTGGGCGACAATCGCGCCACCCTCCGCGTGCACCGCATCGGTGATCTCGCGCCAGCCGGCCACCTGGGCCTCGGTGTAGATACCCGGGGTACGGCAGTAGCCCAAACCGTTGGCACTGGGTGCCACACCCTCGGTGATGATCAGACCGGCACCGGCGCGCTGGCGGTAGTACTCGCGCATCAGCTCGTTGGGCATCGCCGCCTCGTCGGAGCGGCTGCGGGTCATGGGGGCCATGACGATGCGGTTGCGCAGGCGCAGGGCGCCCAGTTCCAGTGGAGAAAGCAGATCCATGGCAAATCCTTTTAGCGTACGCGAATGCGCGGTTCCGGAGCCCCGCGCCGCATGGTGGTAAGAAATTCGTCGAGGGGTGCCGGAGCGGCCACCTCCGGTTCGTCCGCGGACGGCGGGTTGGACCAGAAATCCGCCCAGGAGGGCCACAGGTCGTGGTAGGCCCCATGATAGGGCTCGCGGCCGGGCCAGCGCATTTTCATGTCGCCGATCGGCGGCTTGTTGAGGTCGGTCGCATACCAGTAGCAGGGCAGGCGGCGACGGAAATACCAGCGCCCATCGACGCGCTCGTAATTGTCCCAGTAAAGCATTTGCATGATCACCCACTCGGGGCCGGTCTCGTGCTCATTCTTGGAGTACACCACCCCGCGGGCGTGATCCGGGTCGTCGAACTCGATAATGTGGTTGCCGATGTGGTGGGAAGTCCCGGTGAACTGCAGGCGCAGGGTATCGTCCAGCCAGCGCTTGAGATGGGCCCGGCCGACCTTGTCCCGACTGACCCGGATATCCGGGGCAAACAGGTTCACATGGGCATCCAGGTCGCGCATGTCCAGGGACAAGGCATACTTGGCTACCAGCTGGCGGATTTCATCCAGGGATTCCAGGCGATCAATGCGCCGCAGCAGATCCTGATCACTCATGTTGCTCACTCCCAGCTCGCGGTGCCGGCGTTCAGCTCGGCCACCCGGCCGCCGTCCACCACCAGCTCGGCACCGGTAATGTAGGAGGCTTCGTCGCTGGCCAGGAAGAGGATCGCGTTGGCGCATTCCCGCGGGTCGCCGATACGGCCGACGGGGATGGATTTGGCGGTGGCTTCCCGCGAGGCATCATCCGGCAGCACGGATTCGGTGGGCGGCGTCAGGAAGGCCCCTGGAATGACCGTATTCACCCGGATGCCCTTCTTGCCCCACTCGATGGCGGCATTGCGCGACAGGCCCAGCATGGCCGCCTTGGCGCTGCTGTAACCGGCCGTGGCCGGGGAGCCGCGCAGACCGCAGACCGAGGAAACGTTGACCACGGCACCGCCGTTGGCCTTGAGCTGGGCGTAGGCTTCGCGCATCAGGAACATGGCACCGTCGAGGGAAACGATAAAATTCTGCCGCCAGGCTTTGGTATCGTGGCTGGCGAGCATGCCCGGCACCATCAGCACCGCGTTGTTGACCACGATGTCCAGGCGGCCAAAGGCTTCCACAGTGTCTGCCACCAACCCCTTCACCGCGCTTTCATCGCTGATGTCGGTGGCCCGGGCCAGGGCGCGACCGCCGGCCGCCTCGATCTCCGCCGCCACGGCGGCCAGCTTGTCCTGGCTGCGAGCCGCCAGCACTACCGCGGCCCCCTCCTCGGCAAAGCGCCTGGCGGTAGCGGCACCAATACCCTGACCCGCGCCGGTAATGATCGCGACCTTGCCCTGCAGTCTCATGCTGACTCCTCGTCATGCTCTGTTCACAAAAGATGCCGCAGCTTAGGCAGCGCCCGACCCTTGGTCAACCGACCGGGGGGGATAGCGCTCATGCTGACCGAACTGCTATACCATATTTCATGATCAAGGTATAATTATTTACTCTAGTAACGGATTGACAGCTTTTTACAAGCCCTCCCAATCGCCCATTTCCTGACTTACAGTAGGGGCATCACATTCACAGTTTCCCCAAGGAGACGAACCATGAGCACGCGTATCCCCATGCCCATCCCCCTGGGATGGTTCCAGGTTGCCTACTCCCACGAGGTCGAGACCGCCCAGTCCATGCCCCTGCGCTACTTCGGCCAGGACCTGGTGCTGTTCCGCACCGAGAGCGGCGAGGCCAAGGTGCTCGATGCCTACTGCCCGCACATGGGGGCACACCTCGGCTACGGCATTCGCGACCAGTCCGGCGGCGGCTCGGAAGTGCGCGGCGACTCCATTGTCTGCCCCTTCCACGGCTGGGCCTACAACGGCGAAGGCCAGTGCACCGATGTCCCCTACGCCAACAACCTGCCGCCGAAGGTCGCCCGCGGTGAACAGGTGATTCGTCCCTGGCATGTGCGGGAAATCAACCAGGTGATCTGGGTCTGGTACCACCCCGAGGGCGAAGCGCCCAGCTTCGAGCCGGAAGCGATCGAAGAGGCGGCAGCGGACAACACCGAGTGGGGCAGCCTGAAGATCAAGACCTGGGATATCGGCACCCACATGCAGGAAATCGGCGAGAATGCCGTAGACCCGGCGCACTTCCTCTATGTGCACGGCACCCAGAACATCCCCGAGCCCGAGGAGATGAATTTCGACGGCATCTACCGCTGGGGCAAGCTGGTGAGCAAGATGGCCACCCCCCGGGGTGAAGTCACCGGCATCATCGCCAACCGCAGCGTCGGTCCCGGCCAGGCCACGGTCCGCTTCAGCGGTATCTGCGACACCGTGCTGATGGCCAACCTGACCCCCATCGACGCCGAAAACACCCGCGCCTTCTACGCCTTCATCCAGAAAAAGGTGGACGGCAAGGAGCCGGTAGGTGGCGTGGCCGATGCCATCGTCAAGGACATCCACCGCCAAATGGAGGAGGACCGTATCATCTGGGCCCACAAGCAGTATTTCGAGAAGCCCATGCTCTGCGACAACGACGGCCCCTTCGCCAAGTTCCGCAAGTGGTACGCCCAGTTCTACACCAGCGACAGCTGGCGCCCGGCGGCCTGAGGGCTCAGAAGGGAAAGACCCGCGGCAGTAGCACCAGCACTGTCGCGGCGTAAACCAGGGACAGGGGCAGCCCGGTGCGGGCGTAATCCCGCAGGCTGTACCCGCCCAGGTTCTGCACCATCAGGTTGGTGGTATAGCCGTAGGGGGTCAGGAAACTGGCGCTGGCGGCATAGGCCACCGCCATCACGAAGGGCATGACGCTCACCCCGAGACTCTCTGCCAGGCCAAAGGCCACCGGGAAACTCAGTGCCGCGGCCGCGTTATTGGTCATCAACTCGGTCAGTGCCAGGGTCACCAGGTAAACCCCCACCAGCGCCGCCATGGGGCCCATGGCCTGCAGGTGCACCTGCAACATGTCCGCCAGGCTGTTCACCAGGCCGGTATTGCTCAGGGCCTGGGACAGGGTCAGTGCCGAAGCGATAATCAGCCACAGCTCGAAGGGAAAGCGCCGGCGCAGCTCCGAGGCGCGGACCATCCCCAGCACCAGCATCCATACCAGCAGCAGGGCCAGGCCCTTGATCAGGGGCATCAGCTCCAGCGAGGCCAGTGTCACCACCAGGGCCAGACCGCCGCTCACGGACCAGTTCTGCAGGGGCGTCGTGCCGTTGCCCGCCACCGCGTCGTCAACCACGACGAAGTTCTTATCCAGGTTCTTGCGCTCGTTGAAGTCGGGCCCGACCGCCAGCATCAGGTTGTCGCCGGCCTGGATGGTGATGTTCCCCAGCTTGCCCGACAGTCGCTTGCCCCCGCGGCGCATGCCCACCACCGCGGCATCGAACAGGGAGCGGAAACCGGACTCCTTGATGGTCTTGCCCTCGATGGCCGCATTGGGCATCACGATGACTTCCATCATGTTCTCCCGCAACAGCCCCTCCTCCACCGCGAACAGCGTCAGACCGTCGAACTGCTCCAGGGAGTTGACCTGGGTAATGTCACCGGAAAAGATCAGCTTGTCCCCCGCTTCGATAAACTCGTTGGGCGCCACCGGTGAGATCAGGTGCTCGTCGCGCACGATCTCCACCAGGAACAGGGATTCCAGCTCACGCAGGCCATTTTCCGCGATGCTGCGCCCCACCAGGCTGGACCCGGCATTGACCTCGGCCTCGACCACGTATTCCGCCACCTGGATCTGTTCGGCACTGTCCCGGGGCAGCAGGTGACCGGCGAACAGCAGGACCAGCAAGCCCAGGGCCGTGGCCACGGCACCGATCAACAGGAAGTCAAAAAACTGCAGGGAAACCCCCGTGGCGTCTTCCAAAAAGCTGCTCACGATCAGGTTGGTCGAGGTGCCGATCAGGGTCATGGTGCCGCCCAGAATCGCGGCGTAGGACAGGGGGATCAGCAGGCGCGACGCCGGATGATGGCGGTTGGCGCGCACCGTGGTGGCCAGGGTCGCCACCACTGCCGTATTGTTGACGAAGGCCGAGAACAGCGCAGTCACGCCGCCGAGACGCAGCAGGCTGAGGCTGTAACTGGGCCCGATCAGCTTCCCCGAGAGCCGGTTGAGCCAGGAGAGCTTCTCCAGGCCGATGGAGACCAGCAGCAACAGCATCAGGGTAACCAGCCCCGGATTGGAGGCCTTGTCGAGCACGTCGCGGGTATCCACCAGCCCGAGAAAATAAGCGGCCAGCATGGTACCCACGAAAATCTTCGAGGCGGGCCAGTCGGTAAACAGCAGGCAGGCCAGCAGCCAGAGAAACAGGCCGGAAATCAACAGCTGGTCGAGCATCGAGAGGGCGACATCCAGGTACAGGGGCCGCCAGCATACGGTGAAGGGATTGCCGCGGACAAGGGCACAGGCGTTACACTGCCCCCTGGTTCAGCATAGTGGAGGCCGAGGATGGGGCGCTGGGCGGTGTTTACCGCGGCCATGGTGGCGGGGGCCGTACTCTTCCTGCTCTGGGGCCGCGAACCCCTGCAGCGGCAGCTGGACACCGCGCGGGTGGCCAACATGTTCGTGCCCGCCGACCGCGACAGTTTCGACCCCGGCCCGGCCCTCGGTTCGCATTTTCCCGGCCTGCGCGCCCAGTGGCAGGGCCGTGAGATCACCCTGCTGGACCCCCTCGCCGGCCCACGGGGCACGGTATTGGTGGTGTTGCGCTCGGTGGTCTGGAGCCCCTGGTGCCGCGAGGAGCTGCGCCGCCTGCAGGCCCTGCTGCCCGCCTACCGCGAGGCGGGCATTGGCCTGGCCGCGATCAGCCGCGACCCGCCGGAGGCGCTTGCGGCGACGGCGCGGGAGCTGGGCATCACCCTGCCCCTCCTCTCCGACCGCGATCATCTGAGTTTCGCCACCCTGGGACTGCTCGACCCCGCCCACCCCCGTGGCAGTCGGCATTTCGGGCTGCCACTGCCCGGCAGCCTGGTGGTGGACCGGGCCCAGCGGGTGGTGGCCAAAACCTTCCTCGCAGACCATCGCCAGCGGGTGGCCCCCGAGGCCGTACTGGCACTGGCAGCGCGTACACTGCCTCCAGCCCGCGCCCCCGGTGCGCGTGCCACGGCTCTCAAACCGGCTCCGGCGGCTCCCTGAGCGCGGCGGACGCCGGTCGATACCAGATGGGCGAGGTCCAGGCGCGCTCGCGAATCACCGGTCGGTGCTCGGGAGCACAGCAAGCCTCAAAGCCTTCGCCAAGGGTTGCGCGGTCGTCGCAGTCCACCGCGGCGGCGACGCACTGGCGCTGACTCCAGCGACAACTGGGGTTTTCCACCACGCGGCTGTAGTAGAACGCGGCCTGCTCCGGATCAAAATCCGGGTCCTCCCAGACGGCACACAGACTGGCGTGACCTGTCCCCTCGGGCTCGCAGGTGGCCAGGTTCACGCTGGCGTCACTGCGCGCCTCGCCGGCGACGTCGTAAACCCGCTCCCGGGTCTGCCCGTCCGCCCCCAGCCAGCCCTTGATCACCTGGATCTTCTGTAGCGGCAGGCCCGGGGCATCCGCCGTGCCGGGGTCCTGCTGCGCACTCAGCAGCAGGCGCATCCGCCCGCTGTCGGCCCGGTTCAGCTCGCCCCCCATGGGCACTCCGAGGTCGTAGGCGGTTGCCAGCATATCCGGGGCCCCACAGAGGGTTGGCGGCAGATCCGGGCCGGCAAACAGGCGCGTCAGGATTCGCGGCCCGCTGGTGGCATAGGCCTCCCGGCGGCGCATGGCCTGGAACAGCGCTTCCCGGGAGTTCTCTTCGGCCCACAGTACCGCCAGCCCGCCGGGGTTGTACTCCAGCTTGTCCGGCAAGCCCGGCGGCACCGCCCCGCGCGCCGGCACGCCGGCACCCCCGTGACCCAGGAAGCGGTCTTCCTCCACCGCGCCCGGGGCACCCAGGTGGGTATCGGAACTGGCAATCACCCCCGTCTGGAAGGGGTTGATACCCAGCTCCGCCTGGAGGCCCAGACCCTGCTGCCAGACCTGACGCAGGAAGCCGGTCTGCGGCCCCGGGGGATTGTCGAAACCGGAGATATTGTCCTCGGGGAGCTGCTCGAAGGCACACAGCTCGTCGCGGGTCACAGCCGGGTCGAAAAAGCACTCCGAGGCGCCCTTGTGCTGCATGATCTCCACCAGCGGCTCCATGCGCCGGCGTTGGGCGGCAGCCGCGGCATCCAGGGGCTCGCGCTCTCCGCTCGGGTCGCCAAACATGAAGCCGGCACTGAGGTTGGAGTTGTGCGGGATCACCAGGCTGTCGCAGCCCTCGCCGCCGCGATTGCAGTCCGCCTCCAGGCGCGACCACAGCAGGCTGGCGGCGGGCGCGTCGATAAAGCTGATCGGCAGCGGCGGTACGGTCGCATTGCGGAAGACCACGTTGCGGTGCAGGTTGCCCCCGCTGCGCGGCTCCGACCCGGTCCATTTGTAGCCGATAAACGTGGTGAAAGCGCAGTTCCCGCTGCGGTCGTTATGGGCCCGGGCCGCTTCCTGCATCTCCCGCCAGGGCGCCAGCGCCGCGGCCAGGCAGCGCTCGCCCTTGTCGCCGCACATGCCCAGGTGCTCGGCCTTCAGGGCCGCGGTGGCGTTGAACAGGTAGAAGGCCCCGCGCGGCCAGTGGCGGTAGAGCAGGCACTGCCAACTGTTGTAGCCGTCGATCTCGGGGGTCGTGCACATTTCCACCTCGCCCAGCAGCTCGGCATGGTCCGAGACCATGGCGAAATCCAGCGGGCGCCGCAGCTGCAGGGAGCGCTGCGGTCGGCCCGCCTCGTCCCAGGGCTGGATCCCCAGGGGCTCGCCGCGGGCGAAGCGGTAGGCCTGGTCCGGCGTGGTACGGGTACCCTGGGTGCTGGCATCCAGGGAGTAGCGGGTGTGCACGTGCAGGTCGCCGAAGAAAGCCTGGCGCAGGGGCTGGTGATGACTGCAGGGCGGGGCCGATGCTGGACCGGTGGCCGCTGATGCCGCAGAGCCGGCCAGGGCCCACAGCACAGCGGTCAGAAACGACCTGATACGACACATGGTAAATTCCCGGGTCTGTTATTGTACCCGGGAGCTTACCAGATGCGCGGGATCAGCCGGCATCCTGCCGCGGGGCAAACCAGCCCAGGTCACCGTGCAGGCGGACCACGTCGCCGACGATGATCAGCGTCGGCGCCTGTGGCATGGCGGCTGCAACCCGCTCGGGCATGTCCGCCAGGGTCCCGGTAATGGTGCGCTGGTCGGGCAAGGTGGCGCGCTCCACCAGCGCAACCGGCGTCTCCGCGGCCAGGCCATGCTGCTGCAACTGGCGGCAGATCTCCGGCAGCCCCAGCAAGCCCATGTAGAACACCAGGGTCTCCCCGGGGCGACACAGGGAGGCCCAGTCATGGTCAACCCGGTCGCCCTTGAGGTAACCGGCGACAAAGCGCACGCTCTGGGCGTGGTCGCGATGGGTCAGGGGAATACCGGCATAGCAGGCGGCGCCGCTGGCGGCGGTAATCCCCGGCACCACCTGGAAGGGAACACCGTGCCGCGCCAGGAGCTCGATTTCCTCGCCACCGCGACCAAAGATGAAGGGATCGCCGCCCTTGAGCCTGGCCACCCGCCGGCCCTCCAGCGCCAGATCCAGCAATTGCTGGTTGATGTCCGCCTGGGGCACGCTGTGGTCACCGCGGCGCTTGCCGACATAGCGGCGCTCGGCATCGCGGCGGGCGAGATCGACAATCTCGGGATTAACTAGACGATCGTAGAGCACGATGTCCGCCTGCTGTAGCAGGCGCAGGGCCTTGAAGGTCAGCAGGTCGGGATCCCCGGGACCCGCTCCGATCAGGTAGACCTCGCCCCGATCCAGACCCTCGCCCCGGGCGGCACCCTCCAGTGCCTGCTCGAGGTCAGCCGCGGCCTGGCTTTCGCGGCCGGCCAGCACCTGGTTCGCCAGCGGGCCATCCAGCAGCCATTCCCAGAAGCGCCGCCGCTGTTCCAGGTCGGGCAGCGCCCGGGCCACCGCCTCGCGCCAGCGGCCGGCGAAGGCCGCGACCCGGCCCAGGGAGGCCGGCAGCATGGCCTCAATCCGACTGCGCAGCTGCCTGGCCAGCACCGGGCTGGCGCCGCCACTGCCGATGGCCACTGTCAGCGGCGACCGGTCCACCAGGGCGGGAAAATAGACCGAACACAATGCCGGGGTATCGACCACATTGACCGCGGTACCCCGGGCCTCCGCATCCGCCGCGACCCGTGCATTGACAGCCGCATCGGGGGTCGCCACCACCACCAGCATGGCCTCACTCAGATCCCCGACACCTTCGTAGGCGCGCTCGATCAATTCGTGCTCCACATCCGCGGCGGCGGCCAGCTGCTCGCGCAACTCGGCGCCGATGGCCGGGGCGACAACCCGCAGACGCATGCCCGCGGCCAGCAACAGGCGCGCCTTGCGCGCCGCCACCTGGCCACCGCCGACCAGCACGGCCAGCCGCCCGCGGGCGCGGTGAAACAGCGGCAGACTCTCCATGTCAGAGGGTCTCGGCGCCGCCCATCCAGGGGCGCAGGGCTTCGGGAATGCGCACGCTGCCATCCGCCTGCTGGTAATTTTCCAGGATCGCCACCAGGGTGCGCCCGACGGCCAGACCGGAACCGTTCAGCGTGTGCAGCAGCTCGGGCTTGCCGGTTTCCGGGTTGCGCCAGCGCGCCTGCAGGCGGCGCGCCTGGAAATCCCCGAAGCTGGAGCAGGAGGAAATCTCGCGGTAGGTCTGCTGGGCCGGCAGCCAGACCTCGAGGTCGTAGGTTTTGCGCGCCGAAAAGCCAATGTCGCCGGCACACAACAGCACCTTGCGGTAGGGCAGCTCCAGGCGCTGCAACACCGCCTCCGCGTGGCCGGTGAGCGCCTCGAGCGCCTGCTCCGACTGCTCGGGACGTACCAGCTGCACCAGCTCCACCTTCTCGAACTGGTGCTGGCGGATCATGCCCCGAGTATCGCGCCCATAGCTGCCCGCCTCACTGCGGAAACAGGGCGTGTGGGAGACCATGCACAGGCCCGCGTCCCCGAGCTCATCCGCCTCGAAGATGCGCTCGCGACCGATATTGGTCACCGGTACCTCCGCGGTGGGAATCAGGAAGTAGTCCTGCTCCCCCTGGAGGCGGAACAGGTCTTCCTCGAACTTGGGCAGCTGTCCGGTCCCGTAGAGCGCATTGGCATTGACGATATAGGGTACGTAGACCTCGCGGTAGCCGTGCTCGCGAGTGTGCAGGTCGAGCATGAACTGCGCCAGGGCGCGGTGCAGTCGGGCGAGCCCGGCATAGAGGACGGTGAAGCGGCTACCGGTCATGCGTGCGGCGGTATCGCCGTCGAGCAGGCCCAGTGCCTCGCCGATATCCACATGATCGCGCACCGGGAAATCGAAGTCGGCGGGCTTGCCCCAGCGGCTCTGCTCGAGATTGTCGTCTTCGCTGGCGCCATCGGGCACGCCCGGGGCCAGCAGGTTGGGCACACCGGCCAGGAAGTCGTCCAGCTCCGCCTGTACCGCGCGCGCCTCTTCGGTCAGACGATCGAGATCACTGGCGATGCGCGCCAGGGTCTCGTTCACCTGGGCCTTGGCGTCCTCCACGCTCATCCCCTGCCCCACCAGCTGCCCGATCTGTTTGGAGGCGGACTTGCGCTCGGCGAGCAGCTGCTGGCTGCCCATGTCGGCCTCCTTGCGACGCGCGTCCAGGCTCAGGAAGCGCTCGGTGTCGAAGTCGAAACCCCGGCGCGCCAGTTGTTCGGCGACCGCGTGCGGATCCTTGCGCACGAGTTTGATGTCCAGCATGAGGAAATCCCGTCAGTCATTACTCGAAACCCCGGCCAGCGGGGCGGTGATTCACAGCAACAGGGTGCGCCCGAGGGCCAGGGCCAGCACCACGCCGAGCACGCAGCTCACCAGGCTGGCCAGCATGTAGGCCAGTGCCGTGGCGAGTGAACCCGCTTCCCACAGGGAAGCCGACTCCAGGGCGAAGGTGGAAAAGGTGGTGAACCCGCCCAGCAAACCGGTCATCAGCAGGGCACGCCAGGCCGGCGAGCCGCCGTGGCGCTCCACCAGCAGCACGTAGAGCAGGCCGATGGCAATGGAGCCGAGCAGATTGACCAGCAGCGTACCCCAGGGCAGCTGGGCCTGCGGCCAGCAGCGCGCGGCGGCGTAAACCACCAGATAGCGCAGGGCCGAGCCCATCGCGCCCCCCAGGGCCACCAGCGAGAGCGTATTCAGTAACATGGGTCCTGCCCCCTGTTTTGCCGCCCGCATTGTACAGGTTTTGCCGCGGACACGGCAGGCGGTCGACGCGGGCACCGGGCGCGCGGTCGGTACACCCGGGTCAGCGGGGGTAGCGCTGGCGGGGGCTGGCCCGGTCCCGCTCGCGCAGATACTCCAGCTTCTCGCGGATCTTCTGTTCCAGCCCGCGGTTCACCGGGTGGTAGTAGCGGCGATCCCTGAGGGCCTCGGGAAAGTAGTTCTCCCCCGCTGCGTAGCCGCCCTCCTCGTCGTGGGCGTAGCGATATTCCTCGCCGTAGCCCTCCGCCTTCATCAGCTGAGTGGGGGCATTGCGCAGGTGCAGGGGGACCTCCTCGCTGCCCTGGGCGGCAACCTCGGCCCGGGCCGCGTTGTACGCCTGGTACACGGCATTGCTTTTCGCCGCGCAGGCCAGGTAGACCACCGCCTGGGCCAGTGCCAGCTCCCCCTCGGGACTGCCGAGGCGCTCCTGGACCTGCCAGGCGTCCAGGCACAGCCCGAGGGCGCGCGGGTCGGCGTTGCCGATGTCCTCGCTGGCCATGCGCACCACCCGGCGCGCCAGGTAGAGGGGATCGCAGCCCCCATCCAGCATGCGACAGAGCCAGTAGAGGGCGGCATCCGGCGAGGAGCCGCGCACGGCCTTGTGCAGGGCGCTGATCTGGTCGTAGAACAGGTCGCCACCCTTGTCGAAGCGGCGCAGCGAGGCCTGCAGCACCTCCGACAGGGTGGTTTCGGTGATCTCCCGCCCCTTCGCGGAGGTCTCGGCGAGATCGGCCGCCAGCTCCAGCAGGTTGAGGGCCCGGCGGGCATCGCCGTCGGCGGCGACACCGATGCGCTGCAGCAGTGCGTCGGTCACCCGCAGGTCGCCCCCCAGCTCTGCGGCCCCCCGGCGCAGCACCGCCAGCAATTCCTCGTCGGACAGCGCCCGCAGGCGATAGACCCGGGAGCGCGAGAGCAGCGCATTGTTCAGCTCAAAGGAGGGATTTTCCGTGGTGGCGCCAATGAAGATGACCGTGCCGTCCTCGACGTGGGGCAGGAAGGCGTCCTGCTGGGACTTGTTGAAGCGGTGCACCTCATCGACAAAGAGCACCGTGTCCCGCCCCTGGGCACGCTGCTGGCGCGCCTCGGCAATCGCCTCGCGGATCTCCCTGACCCCCGACAGCACCGCCGAGAGTTGCAGGAAGTGCGCGTCGGCACGGCCGGCAACGATACGCGCCAGGGTGGTCTTGCCCACGCCCGGCGGGCCCCAGAAAATCATCGAATGCAGCTGGCCGCGCTCGATCGCCTCGCGCAGGGGCTTGCCCGGCGCCAACAGGTGGGCCTGGCCGGCAAACGCCCCCAGATCCTCGGGGCGCAGGCGCGCTGCCAGGGGCCGGTAGCCGGCATCGGCACCGGCGAACAGGTCATTCGCCGTCATGGTAGAAGAGGTCGGCCTCCGGCGGCGGCGCAAAGTCGAAGTCCGCGGGGCTCAACTCGCCGCCGAAGCGCACATCGGCAAACTCGATGACCACCCGCTGACCCAGGTTATCGAGCACTTCCATGCCGCGGAACAGCTCGCCCGAGATATCCAGCGCCAGGGACTGGAAGCCCGCCTCCGCCGCGCGGGGTAGCAGCAGGAAACGCCCCCGCTCATCCCGTGCCACCGCATAATGTTGTGACAAGGCGTCGGCGTCCCCGCCCAGGACCTGCAGGGGCGAGAGGGCCTGGCTGTCATCCACCGGCCGGCGGGTAACCGTCTCCAGATCGCGGTCGTACTGCCAGAGGTAGTCGGGATCGGCAATGATCAGCTGGCTGTCCGGGCTAGTGATTTCCCAGGCGAAGTAACCCGGGCGCAACAGGCGAAAGCGCCCCGACGATTCCCCGGCCAGGCTGCCATCGGCGGCGTATTGTCGCTGGCTGAAGGCCCCCTGCATCTGCTCGATCGGGCGCAGGGTAGCCTGCAGGGCCTCCAGGGCAGAGGCCTCGGCCTGTGCCAAAACGCTGCCCAGCAAGCCGGCGAGGGAAAGAAAAAACGCTGCAAGCAATTTCACCAGGTGCCTCCCAGGGCATCAGCGGGACGGTTCATCCTTCCGGGGGGGGCGGCGCCAGCACTTCGCGCTGGCCGTTGCTGCCCATCTCGGAAACCACGCCGGCCATTTCCATTGCCTCGATCAGGCGGGCCGCGCGATTGTAGCCAATACGCAGCTTGCGCTGCACGGAAGAAATCGATGCCCGCCGGCTCTTGCACACGTAGTGCACCGCCTCATCGTACAGGGCATCTTCCTCACTGCCTTCGTCACCGCTGCTGGCCTGGAGTTCCCCGGCGGTGACCGGTGTGTTGCTGCCCTCGTCCAGCAGGTCGTCGATGTACTCCGGCTCGCCGCGCCGCTGCCAGTCGGCGACGACCCGGTGCACCTCCTCGTCGGAGCAGAAGGCCCCGTGGACCCGAGTCGGCAGGCCGGAGCCCGGCGGCAGGTAGAGCATGTCGCCATGGCCCAGCAGCTGCTCGGCACCACCCTGGTCGAGGATGGTGCGGGAGTCGATCTTCGAGGACACCTGGAAGGCGATCCGGGTGGGCACGTTGGCCTTGATCAGCCCGGTAATCACATCCACCGAGGGGCGCTGGGTGGCGAGGATCAGGTGGATACCCGCCGCCCGCGCCTTCTGGGCGATACGGGCAATCAGTTCCTCGACCTTCTTGCCGACGATCATCATCATGTCGGCGAATTCGTCGATCACCACGACAATGGCCGGCAGATGCTCCAGCGGCGGCGCTTCCTGCTCCTCGTCGGTCATCGCCAGCATCGGGTCGGGCTGCCAGAAGGGGTCGATAATCGGCGTGCCCGCCTTCTTGGCGTCGTCCACCTTGCGGTTGTAGCCGGCCAGGTTGCGCACCCCCAGGTGGGCCATCAGCTTGTAGCGACGTTCCATTTCCGCCACACACCAGCGCAGGCCGTTGGCGGCGTCCTTCATGTCGGTAATCACCGGCGTCAGCAGGTGGGGAATGCCGTCGTAGACCGACAGCTCCAACATTTTCGGGTCCACCAGCATCAGGCGGACTTCCTCCGGGGAGGACTTGTAGAGCAGGCTGATGAGCATGCAGTTGACGCCGACCGACTTGCCGGAGCCGGTCGTCCCCGCCACCAGCAGGTGGGGCATCTTGGCCAGGTCCGCAACCACCGGCTCGCCGGAGATATCGTGCCCCAGGGCCAGGGTCAGGGGCGAACGACTCTGGTCGAAGGCCCGGGAGGAGAGCACCTCGCGGAAATTGACGATCTCCCGGTCCTCGTTGGGAATCTCGATACCGACCACGGACTTGCCGGGTATCACTTCCACCACCCGCACGCTGATCACCGCGAGGGAGCGGGCCAGGTCCTTGGCCAGGTTGGAGATACGCGACACCTTGACCCCCGGCGCCGGCTGGATCTCGAAGCGGGTGATCACCGGCCCCGGGTACACGGCCACCACTTCCGCGCTGATATTGAAGTCGGCCAGCTTGAGTTCCAGCAGGCGCGACATGCCCTGCAGGGCCTCCTCGGAAAACCCCTTGTCGGGGTCGTGTACCGGGGCGTCCAGCAGCCCCAGGGGTGGCAGCTCGCCGGTCACCGGGGCGTCGAACAGCGGCTGCTGTTTTTCCTTCTCCGCGCGGACGCTTTTCTCCGGCTTCGGGTTGAAGGGCTTGATCTTGGGCGGGGTGCGCTGGCGGGTCTTTTCCACGTGCTCTTCGATCACCGCCTTGCGCGCCTCCAGGGCCTTTTCCCGTGCCCGCCGATCGCGCACCCGGTCTATCAGGGCGAGCACACGCAAGCGCAGCCACTGCCCGGCCACCAGGCTCCAGCGCCCGAGGCGTTCGCTCAGACGCAGCCAGCTCAAATCGGTAAAGACGGTTACCCCAAACAGGAACACCGCCAGCAGGATCAGCCGACTGCCGACCGGGTTGAAGGCGGCGAGGAAGGCGTCGCCAATGGCCTGACCGAGGATGCCCCCCGTGCCCTGGGGCAGGGCCAGACCGCCGCGGTCATTGAGGGCCGCCAGGGCGGTGCCCGAGAGCACCACCAGGACCAGGCCAAGCGCCCGGATACCCGCGGTCACCCAGTCGAAGACCGGGGCGCGATGCCGCTCGCGCAGGATCACCCAGGCGCGCCAGCCCAGCAGGGGCGGCAGCAGGTAGCCGGCGATGCCGATCAGGGAAAACACCACGTCCGCCAGCCAGGCCCCGGTGGGGCCGCCGGCATTGCGAATGCCCCCGCCGACCCCAGTAGCCGACCAGCCGGGATCGGCCGGACTGTAGGTCAGCAGTGCCAGCAGGAGGTACAGGCACAGCGCGGTCACCCCGATAAAGGCGCCCTCGCGCAGACGCGGCCCCAGCGTGCTCTGTGAAACGGCCTTCTCCGGCACCCGACTCACCCCTCTTCGATACGTGGCCCAGTAGCCACGCAAACATGCATGATTTTGACCTAATTTCCGATTGTTTTCAAAAAGTTATGCGGATTATTTAGAAACAGTGTTGGCTTTGCCGCGCGACGGGCTTTGCATTACCATGAGCGCTTTCCCCGCCGGGTCGCGCTGCGCCCTCTGGATCGCACCGGAGTGGCCCCGCACTACCCAGCCCGCCATTTAACACCAGCAACCAGGAATTGACTACCATGAGCGATGCGCAGCACCACCCCCTGATCATTCTGGGCTCGGGCCCCGCCGGCTACACCGCAGCGGTCTATGCCGCCCGCGCCAACCTGCGGCCAGTCCTGATCACCGGCATGCAGCAGGGCGGGCAGCTGACCACCACCACCGAGGTCGAAAACTGGCCGGGTGGGCACGCCGAGCTGCAGGGACCGGAGCTGATGCAGCAAATGCTGGAGCACGTCGAGCGCTTCGAGACCCAGGTGGTGTTCGATCATATCGAGCGCGTCGACCTCAGCCAGAAACCCTTCCGGCTCGGCGGCAGCGGTGAATACAGCTGCGATGCGCTGATCATCGCCACCGGTGCCTCGGCCCAGTACCTGGGCCTGGCCAGCGAAGAAGCCTTCATGGGCAAGGGTGTCAGTGCCTGCGCCACCTGTGACGGCTTTTTTTACCGCAACCAGAAAGTTGCCGTCATCGGCGGCGGCAACACCGCTGTCGAGGAAGCCCTCTACCTGGCCAATATTGCCTCGGAGGTGACCCTGGTGCACCGCCGCGACAGCCTGCGCGCGGAAAAGGTCTTGCAGGACCGGCTGTTTGCCCGCGAGCGCGAGGGCAAGGTGCGCATCCTGTGGAACCATGTACTGGACGAGGTGCTCGGCGACGACAGTGGCGTCACCGGCATGCGGGTCAAGGCAGTGGGCGATGGGGCCACCCAGGAGATCGACCTGGCCGGCGTCTTCATCGCCATCGGCCACAAGCCGAATACCGACATGTTTGCCGGCCAGCTGGAGATGCACAACGGCTACATCCGCATCACCAGCGGGACCGAGGGCAATGCCACCGCCACCAGTGTGCCCGGCGTGTTCGCGGCCGGCGACGTCGCCGACCACGTCTACCGCCAGGCCATCACCTCGGCGGGCTTTGGCTGCATGGCCGCCCTCGACGCGGAAAAATTCCTCGACGCCCAGGGCTGACCCTTGGCCAGCATTCCCCGGCTGCGCCCCGGCGCCCCCTTTCCGCCCACCAGCCGGGCCCTGGACTACCCCAGCGGCCTGCTCGCGGTGGGCGGCGAGCTGACCCCGGAGCGACTGGTGGAGGCCTACCGCCAGGGCATCTTCCCCTGGTACGAGCCCCCGCAACCGGTACTCTGGTGGACCCCCGAGCCGCGGGCGGTCCTGTTCCCCGAGCAACTGCATGTCGCGCGCTCCCTGCGCAGGACGCTGCGCAGGGGCAGCTACCGGGTCTGCTGCGACCGCGACTTCAGCGGCGTCATGAGCGCCTGCGCGGCACCCCGCCAGGGAGTCGAGGGCACCTGGATCACCGGCGACATGCTGCGCGCCTACACGGCACTGCACCGGCGGGGGCTGGCCCACTCGGTGGAATTGCGGGATGCCGAGGACCAGCTGGTGGGCGGCCTCTACGGCGTCGCCCTCGGCCAGGCTTTCTTCGGCGAATCGATGTTTTCGCGGGTACCCAGTGCCTCGCGCATCGCCCTGGTGGCCCTGACGCGAATTCTTTCACTTGGCGGCTACCGGCTCCTCGACTGCCAGGTGGAAAGCGCCCACCTCTCCGGCATGGGTGCGACCACCCTCTCCCGTCTGGACTTTGAAGCCCTGCTTGCGCAAACTGTGGAAGCGCCCGCGGATTCCTCCGTGTGGGCGTTCGAGGCCAATTGCGGAGAGCTGCTGACGTGACCTCTTCCCTGCGCGACCTGAAGGTGTACACCACCTACCCGCACACCTGCAGCTACCTGCCGGACCGCGAGGCCACCACCCTGTTTATCGACCCGCGGCAGGACATCGACCAGGCCCTGTACAGCCGCCTCTCCCAGCTCGGTTTCCGGCGCAGCGGCAGCCATATCTACCGACCCCACTGCGCCGACTGCAGGGCCTGCATACCGGCGCGCATCCCGGTCGAGCGCTTCCGCCCGGACCGCTCCCAGCGCCGCATCTGGCGTCGCAACCAGGACCTGCTGGTGATGCACAGCCAGGACATTCGCGACGAGGAAGCCTACGATCTCTACTACCGCTACATCGAGCAGCGCCACGCCGACGGCGACATGTTCCCCCCCGACCGCGAGCAGTACCTCTCCTTCCTCAACGACCCCTGGCGGGTGACCCGCTACCTGCGCTTCTACGATGGCGAGCAGCTGGTGGCGGTGGCCGTGGTGGACGAATTGGAGGATGGACTGTCGGCCATCTACACCTTTTTCGAGCCGGAACAGGAGCGCCGCGGCCTGGGTGTGTTCGCGATTCTCTGGCAGATTCAGCGCGCCCGGGACCTAGGCCTGGCCCACGTCTATCTCGGCTACTGGATCGAGAATTGCCAGAAGATGCGCTACAAGGACCGCTACCAGCCCCTCGAGCTCCTCGTCGAAGGCCGCTGGACCGCGTCGCGCTGATTCCCACGGGGGTCTGGCACACGCCGCGCCTTTGGTGCAAAATGCGCCCCTGTTTTTTCAAGGGACCACTTGCGCATGGCGAAAGAAGACCAGATCGAGATGGAGGGTGAAATCATCGACACCCTTCCCAACACCATGTTCCGGGTCAAACTGGAAAATGGCCACGTCGTGACCGCTCACATTTCCGGAAAGATGCGCAAGCATTACATCCGGATCCTGACCGGTGACAAGGTACGCGTGGAACTGACCCCCTACGACCTGACCAAGGGTCGCATCACCTACCGGGAGCGCTGATCGCGGCGCGCCAGCCCCGACGCACGGCAGGGGTGGCGCGGCGACGCAAGCGGACTCAGGCGGGCTCCGCCTCTTCCTCCCGCAGGGCCTCCACCACCAGGCGATCAGCGTCGGCATCCAGCCCGACATGGGCGACGCCACCCTTTTCGCTCAGGGCGCCAAACAGCACCAGCTCCGCCAGGGGCTTCTTGATGTGTTCCTGGATCACCCGGGCCATCGGGCGCGCGCCCATGTTGCGATCGTAGCCCTTCTCGACCAGCCACAGGCGGGCGTCCTCGTCCACCTCCAGCGTCACCCGCTTCTCGTCCAGCTGACCCTGCAGCTCGGTGAGGAACTTGTCCACCACGGTGAGTATCACGTCCTCGCCCAGGGGCTCGAACTGCACAATGCTGTCCAGGCGGTTGCGGAACTCCGGCGTAAACAGCCGGTTGATCGCCTCCAGGGCATCGGTGCTGTGGTCCTGGGTGGTGAAGCCGATGCTGCGGCGACTGACACTTTCGGCCCCGGCGTTGGTGGTCATCACCAGGATCACGTTGCGGAAGTCCGCCTTGCGCCCGTTGTTGTCTGTCAGGGTGCCGTGGTCCATCACCTGCAGCAGCAGGTTGAAGACTTCCGGGTGAGCCTTCTCGATTTCGTCCAGCAGCACCACGGAATGCGGGTGCTTGGTGACCGCGTCGGTCAGCAGGCCGCCCTGGTCAAAGCCAACGTAGCCGGGCGGGGCCCCGATCAGGCGCGACACCGTGTGCCGCTCCATGTACTCGGACATGTCGAAACGGATCAGCTCCAGCCCCAGCTGGCGCGCCAGCTGGCGGGTCACCTCGGTCTTGCCCACCCCGGTCGGGCCGGCCAGCAGGAAGGAGCCGATCGGCTTGTCGCCGGAGCGCAGGCCGGCCCGGGCCAGCTTGATCGAGGTCGCCAGGCTGCCGATGGCGGCGTCCTGACCGAAGACCACCATGCGCAGGTTCTGCTCCAGCTTCTGCAGGGTCTCCTTGTCATCCGAACTGACCGATTTCGGGGGAATGCGGGCGATCTTGGCAACCACTGCCTCGATGTCCGCCACCCCGATCACCTTCTTGCGCTTGGAGGGCGGCTGCAGCTGCTGGTAGGCGCCCGCCTCGTCGATCACGTCGATGGCCTTGTCCGGCAGGAAACGGTCGGTGATGTAGCGGGCCGACAGATCCGTGGCCACCCGCAGGGCGCGATTGGTATAGCGCAGGCCGTGGTGTGATTCGAAGCGGCTCTTGAGCCCCTTCAGAATCTTGTAGGCGTCCTCCACGCTGGGCTCGAGCACATCGATCTTCTGGAAGCGACGGCTCAGGGCCTTGTCCTTGTCGAAAATACCGCGGTATTCGTGGAAGGTGGTGGAGCCGACACAGCGCAGCTTGCCCGAAGTCAGCAGGGGCTTGAGCAGGTTGCTGGCATCCATGACCCCACCGGAGGCCGCCCCCGCGCCGATGATGGTGTGGATCTCATCGATGAACAGGATCGCGCCCTCGCGCTGCTTGAGTGCCGCCAGCAAGCCCTTGAAGCGCTTCTCGAAATCGCCGCGGTACTTGGTACCCGCCAGCAGCGCGCCCAGGTCGAGGGAATAGACCACGCTGTCGCGCAGCATCTCCGGGACCTCGCCGTCTACGATTTTCTTGGCCAGGCCCTCGACAATGGCGGTCTTGCCCACGCCGCTCTCCCCCACCAGCAGGGGGTTATTCTTGCGCCGCCGGGCCAGTACCTGGGCCACCCGCTCCACCTCGGGGCTGCGGCCGATCAAGGGGTCGATGCGCCCGGCGCGGGCTTCCTCGTTGAGGTTGGTGGCAAAGTTGTCCAGGGGGTTGCCCTCGCCCTCCTCGGCCGCCGCCGGCTCGCCGGCCACCTGGCCGGGCTCGGCACCCTCGCTTTCGTTGGAGACCTTAGAAATGCCGTGGGTGATGAAGTTGACCACGTCGAGACGGCTGACCCCTTGGGTCTTGAGGAAGTAGACCGCCTGGCTCTCCTGCTCGCTGAAGATCGCCACCAGCACATTGGCTCCGGTCACCTCACTGCGGCCGGAGGACTGCACGTGGAATACCGCGCGCTGCAGCACGCGCTGGAAGCCCAGAGTGGGTTGGGTTTCCTGCTCCTCGCTGTCGTCTGGAATCAGTGGCGTGGTGGCGTCGACAAATTCCACCAGGTCGCCGCGCAGGGCCGACAGGTCCACCCCGCAGGCCTTGAGAACCCGCACTGCCTCGTTGTTGTCCAGCAGTGCCAGCAGCAGGTGCTCGACCGTCATGAACTCGTGACGGCGGCTGCGCGCTTCGCGAAAGGCCTCGTTGAGCGTCAGTTCAAGGTCCCTGTTCAGCATAGTGCTCACTCCCGGGCGTTCAGCCCTCCGATGCCTCGATTTCACACAGCAGGGGATGCTGGTTCTCCCGCGCGTACTGGTTGACCTGGGTGGCCTTGGTCTCGGCGATATCCCGGGTGTAGACCCCGCATACCCCTTTGCCCTGGGTATGTACGGTGAGCATGACCCGGGTGGCCTGCTCGCGATTCATGCGAAAGAAGACTTCCAGCACCTCGACGACAAATTCCATGGGGGTGTAATCGTCGTTGATCAATACCACTTTGAACAGCGGCGGCCGCTTGAGTTCAGGGCGCGACTCCTGGAGTGCCAGATCGCCGTCTCCGTCGCGGTGTTCCTGGTCGTCAGCGGCCAGCTGCCAGCCCCGGAAAACCTGTTGTTCCATCACGCTAGCCAGACCTCGCTCGTGCGCAGTTACCGTGTGTCACCCCGATTATAAGCGAAATGGGGGCGGCTTGTGGGGACAGGCGAACCCGCGGCGCCGAAAGCCGGCGCCGGGACGTCGCGATAAAACGGGGGAAACAGCGCGGAGCCCGGACGGGCCCCGCGCGGAGGGGACTTAGCCGATGCTGGCGAGAATCGCGTTGAGCGTCTGGCTGGGGCGCATGGCGGCCTCGGTCTTCTGACCATCGGGGCGGTAGTAGCCGCCGATGTCCACCGGTGCGCCCTGCACGCCGTTGAGCTCCTCGAGAATCACCGACTCCTGCTCCACCAGCTGCCGGGCGACCGGCTCGAAGCGCGCCCGCAGGTCGGCGTCCTCGTCCTGGGCCGCCAGGGCCTCGGCCCAGTACATGGCCAGGTAGTAGTGGCTGCCGCGGTTGTCCAGCTCCCCGGCCTTGCGCGAGGGCGACTTATTGCTGTCCAGGAACTTGGCGTTGGCCTGGTCCAGGGTCTTGCCCAGCAGGCGCGCCCGGGCGTTGTGGTGCACCTCGCCGTAGTGATCCAGGGAGGCCGCCAGGGCGAGGAACTCGCCCAGGGAATCCCAGCGCAGGTGATTCTCCTCGACAAACTGCTGCACGTGCTTGGGCGCGGAGCCACCGGCGCCGGTCTCGAACAGGCCGCCGCCGTTCATCAGCGGCACGACAGACAGCATCTTGGCACTGGTACCCAGCTCCAGGATCGGGAACAGGTCGGTCAGGTAGTCCCGCAGCACGTTGCCGGTCACCGAGATGGTGTCCTGGCCGGCGCGGATGCGCTCCAGCGAGAAGCGACAGGCATCCACCGGCGCCATGATGTGGATTTCCAGGCCGCTGGTATCGTGCTCTTTAAGGTAGGTGTTGACCTTGGCGATCAGCTGGGCGTCGTGGGCGCGCTTTTCATCCAGCCAGAATACCGCCGGGGCCCCGGAGGCGCGGGCACGAGTGACCGCCAGCTTGACCCAGTCGCGAATCGGCGCATCCTTGACCTGGCACATGCGGAAGATGTCGCCGGCCTCCACGCTCTGCTCCATCAGCACCTTGCCGGCGCTGTCGACCACACGCACCACGCCGTTGCCGGGCACTTCGAAGGTCTTGTCGTGGGAGCCGTACTCCTCGGCCTTCTGCGCCATCAGGCCGACGTTGGGCACACTGCCCATGGTGGTCGGGTCGAAGGCACCGTTGGCCTTGCAGTCCTCGATGACCGCCTGGTAGACCTCGGCGTAGCAGCGATCGGGAATCACCGCCTTGGTGTCCTGCAGCTCGCCGTCCGGCCCCCACATGCGGCCGGACTCGCGAATCATCGCCGGCATGGAGGCGTCGATGATGATGTCGCTGGGCACGTGCAGGTTGGTAATACCCCTGTCGGAGTTGACCATGGCCAGCGCCGGGCGCTCGGCATAGGCAGCCTGGATGTCCGCCTCGATGGCGGCACGCTTGTCTTCGGGCAGCTCCTGCAGGCGGGCCAGCAGGTCGCCGAAGCCATAGCTGACATCGACACCCAGCTCGCGAATGCTGTCGGCGTGTTTCTCGAACACATTCTTGAAGAAGACTTCCACCGCGTGGCCGAACATGATCGGGTCGGAGACCTTCATCATGGTGGCTTTCAGGTGCAGGGAGAACAGTACACCGCGGGCCTTGGCGTCCTCGATCTGGGCGGCAAAGAACTCGCGCAGGGCGCGGACACTCATCACCGCGGAGTCAATCACCTCGCCAGCGAGCAGCGGCGTGCGCTCCTTGAGGACCCGCGTGTCGCCGTCGGCGCTGACAAACTCGATCTTCACCTCGCCGGCATCGGCGACGGTGACAGACTGCTCGCTGCCGTAGAAATCGCCCTGCTCCATGTGCGACACATGACTTTTCGAGTCGCTGCTCCAGGCACCCATCTTGTGCGGGTTCTTGCGCGCATAGGCCTTGACGGATTCCGGCGCGCGGCGGTCGGAGTTGCCCTCGCGCAGCACGGGATTCACCGCGCTGCCCTTGACCCGGTCGTAGCGCGCCTTGATGTCGCGCTCTTCATCGTTCTTCGGTTCGTCGGGGTACTCGGGCAGGTCGTAACCCTGGCTCTGCAGCTCCTTGATTGCCGCCTTCATCTGCGGCACCGAGGCACTGATGTTCGGCAGCTTGATGATGTTGGCCTCGGGGGTCTTGGCCAGCTCACCCAGCTCGGCCAGGTCGTCGCCGATGCGCTGCTCATCGCTCAGGCGCTCGGGGAACTGGGCGATGATGCGACCGGAAAGAGAGATGTCGCGGGTTTCCAGGCCGATACCGGCGGCCGGGCCGGCAAATGCCTGAACGATGGGCAGCAGCGAGTAGGTAGCCAGCGCTGGCGCTTCATCGGTCAGGGTATAGATGATCTTTGCTGTCATGGTGCTTCCTTGACGTCTAAGGAGTTTCAGGAAAGAGAGGCACGCCGCCTGTCCCATCGCCGGGGGAATCGCTTATCATGCAGCCAACTGGAACTTGCAGCACGGCAAAACGGGCGGGATTGTAGCACGCAGGCCCGCCCTTGTGCAGCGCAACCCGGAGCCGGGATGGCCCGTATTCTCTTGTTCAACAAGCCCTGGGGAGTCCTCAGTCAGTTCACCGACCGCGAGGCCGGGCGCCCCACCCTGGCCGACTACCTGGACGCGCCGGGCTTCCGCGTGGCCGGCCGACTGGACCGCGATTCCGAGGGCCTGCTGGTGCTCACCGATGATGGCCGCTGGCAACAGCGCATCGCCAACCCGCGGCATCGCCACTGGAAAACCTACCTGGTGCAGGTGGAAGGCGACGCCGGCGAGGAGGCGCTGGCGCGCCTCGCCGGCGGCCTGACGCTGAAGGACGGCCCCACCCTGCCGGCCCGGGTGCGACGAATACGGGAACCCGACTGGCTGTGGCCCCGCGACCCACCCGTACGCGAGCGCAAGAACGTGCCGGACTGCTGGCTGGAAATCCGCATCCGCGAGGGGCGCAACCGCCAGGTTCGGCGCATGACCGCCGCGGTGGGGCTGCCCACCCTGCGCCTGGTGCGCGTCGCGGTCGGCGACTGGTCACTGGCCGGCCTGCCTCCGGGGGGACACTGTTTCCACGAGCTGCCCGAATTGCCTGGCGCCAGGGAGGGCAAGCCATCGACCGGCACGTCACAGCGAGGCAGGCCACCGAATCGCCCGCAGCCGAAGCGCCGCGCCGGCGCGCGCGCCGAGAAGCGCCATTCGAGAAGGAACACGTCATGAGCAGACACTGGCACCCCCACCTGACCGTGGCCACCGTGGTGCACCGGGACGGCCGCTACCTGCTGGTGGAGGAACGCGACAAACAGACTGGCGCGGTGGTTTTCAACCAGCCCGCGGGACACCTGGAGCCGGGCGAGAGCCTGGCCCAGGCAGCCCTGCGCGAGACCCGCGAGGAGACCGGCTGGGAGGTAACGCTGGCGGGCATCCTCGGTTTCTCGCTGTACCGGGCCCCGTCCAACGGCGAAACCTATTACCGCAGCAGCTTTCTCGCCAGCCCCGTCGGCCCACTGGAGGGCGCCACCCTGGACCCGGACATCATCGCCACCCACTGGTTCAGCGGCGAGGAATTGCGCGCCATTTCTGATAGAATGCGCAGCCCGCTGGTGCTGGCGGACATCGAGCGACACCGCCGCGGCACCCTCTACCCCCTGGACCTGATACACGAGTACTGAAACCGCCAGCATGGGCCTCAATTCTGCCACCAAGGTGATCGTCGGCATGTCCGGCGGCGTCGACTCTTCCGTCGCCGCCCTGCTCCTGCGCGAGCAGGGCTATCAGGTGGAAGGCCTGTTCATGAAGAACTGGGAAGAGGACGACGGCACCGAGTACTGCACAGCGAAAGAGGATTACGCGGACGCCCAGGCGGTCGCGGACAGTCTCGGCATCACCCTGCACGGGGCCAATTTCGCCGCCGAGTACTGGGACAATGTATTCGAGCACTTCCTCGCCGAGTACCGCGCGGGACGCACTCCCAATCCGGACATCCTCTGCAACCGCGAGATCAAGTTCCGCGCCTTCCTCGACTACGCGCTGCTGCTCGGCGCCGACTGCATCGCCACCGGGCACTACGCCCGCCGCGGCGAAGCCGATGGCAAGGCCACGCTGCTGCGCGGCCTCGACAGCAACAAGGACCAGAGCTACTTCCTGCACGCGGTAGGTCACCAGGAGCTGGCCCGCACCCTGTTCCCGGTGGGCGAGCTGCCCAAGCCGGAGGTGCGCGAGATCGCCCGCCGCCACGGTCTGGCCACCCACAGCAAGAAGGATTCGACCGGCATCTGCTTTATTGGCGAGCGCCGCTTCAAGGATTTCCTGCAGACCTACCTGCCGGCACAACCGGGGGAGATCCGCAGCCTCGAGGGCGAGCACCTGGGGCAGCACCAGGGCCTCATGTACCACACCCTGGGTCAGCGCCAGGGCCTGGGCATCGGCGGCCTGGCGGGCCACGACGAAGCACCCTGGTATGTGGTGGGCAAGGATCTCGAGCACAATGTGCTGCTGGTTGGCCAGGGCAATGACCATCCCGCCCTGTTCAGCAATGCCCTGGAAACCGGGGAGTTCTACTGGATTGCCGGCGAAGCCCCGTCCCTGCCCCTCGCCTGCAGCGCCAAGGTGCGCTACCGCCAGCCGGATCAGACCTGCCGGGTGGAAGCCCTGGATGACGGACGCTGCCGAGTCACCTTCGACAGCCCCCAGCGCGCCGTGACCCCCGGACAGTCCGTGGTCTTGTACGCGGGCGAGCGCTGCCTGGGCGGCGCCGTGATCGAGACCACGCGCTGAGATGCCTATGGACACGGACAAGCCCCTGGTCCAGCAGACCATCGCCCTGGCCGGCGTGACCCAGGCCGCCAGACTGGTGGAACAGGTGGCCCGCACCGGCAGCTGCCCCGAAAACTTCCTGCAGGCCTCCCTCGACAGCCTGTTTGTCTTCGAGCAGGAGCGCGCCGAGGAGATTTTCGGCGGCACCGCCAACCTGCGCCTGGGTCTCGATAGCCTGGCCGGATTCATGCTGAATCGCGCCGAAGTGCGCCAGGCGGCGGTGGTGCGCTATCTTTTCAACCTGCTGCACCTGGAGCGCCGCTTCGCCGCCAACCGCGAGATGATGTCGGTGGTGCGCTCGCGCCTGGAGCACACCGGCTTTCGCAACGAACATTTTGACAGCTCCCTGAACACCCTTTGTCACAGCATTTCGGGGATTTACCAGGACACCCTCAGCACCCTGCCCTTCCGCATCCAGGTCACCGGCAGCGCGGAGCAGTTGCAAAAGCCCGAGTGCGCGGACCGCGTGCGCGCCCTGCTGCTGGCAGGGGTACGCTCGGCCTTCCTCTGGCGCCAGCTGGGCGGGCGGCGCTGGAAGCTGCTGCTGCAGCGCCGCAGGCTGGGACTGATCGCCCGGGACCTGGCCCGGGATCTCGACACCGCACCTCATCACTGAATTACCGGAGAACGGCATGAACCTCACCCCCCTCACCGCGGTATCCCCCATCGACGGCCGCTATGGCAACAAGACCGACAGCCTGCGGGCGGTGTTCAGTGAGCACGGCCTTATCCAGCGCCGGGTGCTGGTGGAAGTCCGCTGGTTGCAGCAGCTGGCCGCCCTGCCTGGGATCCCCGAGGTGCCGGCCCTGTCCAACGCTGCCAACGCCTACCTGGAGAACCTGCTGGACAACTTCAGCCTACAGGACTCCCAGCGCATCAAGGATATCGAGGCAACCACCAACCACGACGTCAAGGCGGTGGAGTACTTCATCAAGGAACGCCTGGCAGAGCAGAAGGAGCTCGCCGCGATCAGCGAGTTCGTGCACTTCGCCTGCACCTCCGAGGACATCAACAACCTGTCCCACGCCCTGATGCTGCGCGACGGCATGCAGCAGGTACTGCTGCCCGCCATGCAATCAGTCGTCGAGGCCCTGACCGACCTGGCCGAGGAGCACGCCGCGGTGCCCATGCTCTCGCGCACCCACGGCCAGACCGCCAGCCCCACCACCCTGGGCAAGGAGCTGGCCAACGTGGTCGCGCGCCTGCGCCGCCAGCTGGACGGCCTGCAGCGGATCGAATACCTGGGCAAGATCAACGGCGCGGTGGGCAACTACAACGCGCACCTGGCGGCCTATCCTGACGTCGACTGGCAGGCCAACGCCGAACAGTTCGTCACCGGGCTCGGGCTAACCTGGAACCCCTATACCACCCAGATCGAGCCCCACGACTACATGGCCGAACTGTTCGACGCCATGGCGCGCTTCAACACCATCCTGATCGACCTGGACCGGGACGTCTGGGGCTACATTTCCCTGGGCTATTTCCGCCAGCGCACCGTGGCCGGGGAAGTGGGTTCCTCGACCATGCCGCACAAAGTCAACCCGATCGACTTCGAGAACTCCGAGGGCAACCTCGGCCTGGCCAACGCCATCTTCCAGCACCTCGCCAGCAAGCTGCCGATCAGCCGCTGGCAGCGCGATCTCACCGACAGCACTGTGCTGCGCAACATGGGCGTGGGCTTCGGCTACTCGCTGATTGCCTACCAGGCCAGCCTGAAGGGCATCGGCAAGCTGCAACTCAACGCGGCAAAACTGCAGGAAGACCTGGACCACAGCTGGGAAGTGCTCGCCGAGCCAATCCAGACGGTGATGCGCCGCTACGGCATCGAGCAGCCCTACGAGAAACTCAAGGCGCTGACCCGCGGTCAGGCCATCACCCGCGAGTCCCTGGAAACCTTCCTGCACACCCTGGAGCTGCCGGCGGATGCACGGGAGGCCCTGCTGGCCCTGACCCCGGCCAATTACATTGGCAACGCCACCGACCAGGCACGGGCCATCCGGAAGCCCTGAGGTGGCAGCCCGCGGCCTGCTCCCCGACCCCGCCAGTTTTCTCGAGCGCCACTGGCAACGGGAACCGCTGCTGATTCGCGGTGCACTGCCCGGCTTCCAGCCTCCGGTCAGCGCCGGGGAGCTGGCCGGGCTGGCGATGGAGGCGGAGGTCGAGTCGCGCATCGTGGTGCGCCGCGACCAGGGCTGGGAACTGCGTCACGGCCCCTTCGATGCCGGAGACTTTGACTGCCCCGATCCCTGGACCCTGCTGGTCCAGGGCGTCGACCAGCTGCTGCCGGAGGTGGCCGAACTGCGCCGTCTGGTGAATGGCCCACCGCTCTGGCGACTGGACGACATCATGGTCAGCTACGCCAGCGACGGCGGCGGTGTCGGGCCGCACTTCGACCGCTACGATGTCTTCCTGCTGCAGGGCGAAGGTGAGCGCATCTGGCGCCTCGGCCAGCGCTGCGACGAGCACAGCGCCCTGCTGCCCCACGATGAGCTGTGCCTGCTGAAGCATTTCGAGTGTCAGGCGGAATACCGCCTGCAGTGTGGCGATGTGCTCTACGTGCCCCCGGGCGTCGCCCACTGGGGCATTTCCTGTGGCGAGTCCACCTGTTTCTCCATCGGCTTTCGCGCGCCGCGCCTGGCCGACCTGCTCTCGCGCTGGACCGACGTGCGCCTCGAGAAGCTCGGCGACCACCAGCTCTTCGGCGATGCCGGCCGCGGGCCGGCGCGACGCCCGGGGGAAATCGATTCCTCGGACATCCAGCGCGCGGTCGAACAACTGCGCGCCCTGCTGCAAGCGGACAGCGACCCCCAGTGGTTCGGCGAAGTGATCACGGAGGGGCAGCCCCCCGATCCCGACCGCGAGATGATCGACGCGCTGCTGGCGGCGCTGGCAGCTCCGGATGCTCGTATCTGCCTCTCCCCCGAGGCTCGACTGGCCTGGCAGGCACTGCCCGACGGCGACCTGCGGGTCTTTGTCAACGGCCACAGCCAGCGCTGTGCTCCCGCCCTGACCGACACACTCGGCGCGCTGTGTGACGGGCAGACTCTGCCGGTCTCGACCATACTGGATCAGCATGAGAGCGCCGGCGCGGTGCTCGAGTTCCTGGTGGTGATGGGAGGACTGGATGTCGACTGAGGAAGCGGAGACCACGATTCGCCGGGCGCAATGGCCCACGGAGGAAAGCCTGTTGCGCCAACTGCGACAGGCGGTATTCGTGGAAGAACAGGGTGTGCCCCCGGAGATCGAGTGGGATGGCCGCGACGCCGAGGCAAGCCATGTGCTCGCCCTGCGCGACGGGCACCCCGTGGGCTGCGGACGCCTGCTGCCGGATGGCAAGATCGGTCGCATGGCGGTACTGCCACCGGAGCGCGGCCGGGGCATCGGCCACCGACTGCTGGAAGCACTGCTCAACGCGGCAAGCGAGGCGGGGCTCGAGGAAGTCTACCTGCACGCGCAACAGCATGCTGCGGATTTCTACCGCCGCGCCGGCTTTGTTCCCACCGGCGCGCCTTTCGAGGAAGCCGGCATCCCCCACATCGCCATGCGTCGCCCGCTACTGCAGCAGCCTCCAGCGGGTTTCCAGGGCGGTGTCACCTACCCGCAGCCCTTTGCCGACTATGCGGTCGCCCTGGCACAGTCCGCCCGGCGCAGCCTGTGCCTGCTCTCCCCCGCCCTCGACCACCGGGTGTTCGACCGCCAGCCCCTGGTGGACGCCCTCAGTCAACTGGCCCGGGACTCCCGACAATCCGAGGTGCGAATTCTGGTCAGTGACTGGCGTCCGATGGTGCAGCGGGGCCACCGCCTGCTGGCCCTCGCCCGCCGGCTGCCCTCCTCGGTGCGCCTGCAGCAGCTCACCGAGCATCCCGACTGGAAGGGCGAAACCCTGCTGATCCGGGACCGCAGCGGCCTGCTGTGGCAGCCGGGGGAAAGCGACAAGAGCGGCTTCTGGCAACCGGACTCAGCCGCGGAGGTCCGCCCCTACCTGGATCGCTTCGAGGAGCTGTGGCGACACAGCGCCACCCACGTGGAGTTTCGCAGCACGCCGCTGTGAGCAGCGCTGGCTCAAGCTGCCCCTGACGCCAGCCCACAGTCACCTCAGGGCAGCATGACACCCACGGCATTGCCCTCGTAGACCAGGGAATGGCACGCCAGCGCATGACAGGGCTCCTCACTGCGGCGCAGCACGGCACCCGAGTCCAGCGCAAAACGATAGCCATGAAGGGGGCATTCGATCACGCCGTCGGCCATGGCGGCGTCGAGAAGCGGATGCCCGCGATGGGGACAACGGGCCGCCACCAGATAGCGCTGACCCTGCTCCTGAATCAGCAGCAGTTCCAGGTCGTCAATCTTGTACTGGCGACGGTAACCGTCGTGGAGGTTGATGAGCTTTTCCAGGGAGAAGAAGCGCATCAACCGCGACTCACATCAGGTCAATCAGCTGCCTGGCCGCATGCCAGGCGGTGATTTTCCCCGCCTCCACCTGCTGCTCCAGCTCGGGCAGCAGGCGCTTGACCTCGGGGTTCTGCTTCAGACGCAACATCAGCATGTCGTTCATCAGGGAACGCATCCAGTCGCGGTTCTGGCGCGCGCGCTTGGCGTCGAAGGCGTCTGCCTTGCGGGCCGCGCTCCAGTAATCCACCACCATGCCCCAGACCTTGTCGATGTTGATGTTTTTCAAGGCCGAGCAGGTGGTCACCTGAGGCGTCCACCAGGTACTGTGGCGCAGCAAATTCATGGCCGAGTTGTAGTGCTGGCGAGTGCGTTTGGCGGACAGCTCGCTGTCGCCGTCCGCCTTGTTGATCACCAGGGCGTCGGCCAGCTCCATGATGCCGCGCTTGATCCCCTGCAGTTCGTCACCGCCACCGGGGAGCATCAGCACCATGAAAAAGTCCACCATGCCCGCCACCTGGTACTCCGACTGGCCGACACCCACGGTTTCCACCAGGATCACGTCGAAGCCCGCGGCCTCGCAGAGCAGCATGGTTTCGCGGGTCTTCTGGGCCACGCCACCGAGGGCGCCGGAGGACGGCGACGGCCGGATATAAGCCTCCGGGCGACGGGACAGCTGCTCCATCCGGGTCTTGTCGCCCAGGATGGAACCGCCCGCCACCGGGGAGCTGGGGTCCACGGCCAGGACCGCCACACGCTTGCCCTGCTCGATCAGGTAGAGACCGAAGGCCTCGATGAAGGTGGACTTGCCCACCCCCGGCACGCCGGAAATACCGATGCGGATGCTCTTGCCGGCCTGCGGCAGCACCTGCTCGAGTACCGTCTGGGCCTCTTCGCGGTGCTGCGGCAGGCTGCTCTCCACCAGGGTGATGGCCTTGGCCAGGGCCCGGCGATTGCCACCAACCAGCGCTTCCAGGTCAAGCGAACTCACGTCAGGCCGACTTCCCCTGGGCTTCGTTGACCGCATCCATCACCTCGCGAGCACAAACCGGGATCGGGGTGCCCGGGCCGAAGATGCACTTGACCCCCGCCTGGTAGAGGAAGTCGTAGTCCTGCCGCGGAATCACGCCACCGGCGATTACCACGATGTCCTCGGCGCCCTGCTTGCGCAGTTCTTCCACCAGTTCGGGAATCAGGGTCTTGTGGCCGGCGGCCAGGGAGGAAGCCCCGACCACATGCACGTCGTTCTCGATCGCCTGACGCGCCACTTCCTCGGGGGTGGAGAACATCGGCGACAGGTCGATGTCGAAGCCGACATCGGCGAAGGCCGTGGCCACCACCTTGGCGCCCCGATCGTGACCGTCCTGGCCCATCTTGCACACCAGCATGCGCGGGCGGCGACCGAATTTCTCTACGAATGCATCGATATCCATGCTGATCTGCTTCCAGTTCTCGTCTTCCTGGAATGCCGAACCGTAGACCCCGGACACGGTCTGTGCCTGGGCGTTGAAGCGTCCGTACTCGCGCTCCAGGGCAAAGGAGATCTCCCCCACGGTGGCCCGGCGGCGGGTGGCCTCGATGGACAGCTCCAGCAGGTTGCCCTGGCCGCTCACCGCGGCCTGATAAAGCTGCTCGAGAATATCCTCGACCGCCGCCTCGTCGCGGTTCTCGCGCACGGCAGCCAGGCGCGCCAGCTGCGACTTGCGCACGGCTTCATTGTCGATTTGCAGGACGTCGACTTCACTGGCGTCGTCGGTCTGGTATTTGTTGACCCCGACAATCACGTCGTCACCGCGGTCGATGCGCGCCTGCTTGCGGGCCGCCGCCTCTTCAATGCGCAGCTTGGGCATGCCGGTCTCGATGGCCTTGGCCATACCGCCGGCCTCCTCGACCTCCTCGATCAGCTCCCAGGCCTTGTCGGCGATATCCTGAGTCAGTTTCTCCATCAGGTAGGAGCCGCCCCAGGGGTCGACCACATTGGTGATGCCGGTCTCTTCCTGGATGATCAGCTGGGTGTTGCGGGCAATGCGCGCGGAGAACTCCGTGGGCAGGGCAATCGCCTCGTCCAGGGCGTTGGTGTGCAGGGACTGGGTCCCGCCAAAGACCGCGGCCATGGCCTCGATGGTGGTGCGCACCACATTGTTGTAGGGGTCCTGCTCGGTCAGGGACCAGCCGGAGGTCTGGCTGTGGGTCCGCAGCATGGAGCTCTTCGGGTTCTTCGGATTGAACTCGGAAACGATCTTGGCCCACAGCAGGCGCGCGGCGCGCAGCTTGGCGATCTCCATGTAGAAGTTCATGCCGATGCCCCAGAAGAAGGACAGGCGCGGGGCGAACTGGTCGATATCCAGGCCCGCCGCCAGGGCGGTGCGGATGTACTCCTTGCCGTCGGCCAGGGTGTAGGCCAGCTCCAGGGCGGCGTTGGCGCCGGCTTCCTGGATGTGGTAGCCAGAGATCGAGATGGTGTTGAAGCGCGGCATGTGGTTCGAGCAGTAGGCGATGATGTCGCCGATGATCTTCATGCTCGGCTGCGGCGGGTAGATGTAGGTGTTGCGGACCATGAACTCCTTGAGGATGTCGTTCTGGATGGTCCCCGCCAGTTGCTCCTGTTTCACGCCCTGCTCTTCCGCGGCGACGATGTAGCCGGCCAGAACTGGCAGCACCGCGCCGTTCATGGTCATGGAGACCGACACCTGCTCCAGCGGGATGCCGTCAAACAGGATCTTCATGTCTTCCACGGAGTCGATCGCGACACCGGCCTTGCCGACATCACCCGAAACCCGCGGGTGGTCGGAGTCGTAGCCGCGGTGGGTCGCCAGGTCGAAGGCCACGGAAACCCCCTGGCCACCGGCTGCCAACGCCTTGCGGTAGAAGGCGTTGGACTCTTCTGCTGTGGAAAAACCGGCGTACTGGCGGATAGTCCAGGGGCGACCGGCGTACATGGTCGCCTGGGGCCCGCGGATATAGGGCGACAGACCGGGCAGTGTATTGGTGAACTGCAGCTCGTCCAGGTCCTCGGCGGTGTACAGCGGCTTGACGGCGATACCCTCGGGGGTCTGCCAGGTCAGGCTGTCCAGCGGCTTGCCCTTGAGGCTTTTCTCCGCCAGGTTACGCCAGTCGTCCAGGTTGGTTTTGCTCTTGTCGTAGATCTTGTCGCTCATGGGGTTCTCCGCGGGTCCGCTCAGTGCTCGTCGCCCGGCTGGTTGATTTCAATCAGGACGCCGTCACAGCTCTTCGGGTGAATGAAGATCACCTTGGAATTGTGGGCACCCGGCGCCGGCGCATCGGACAGGAACTGGTAGCCCTTTTCCTTCAGTCGCGCCACGTCCTCCTCGATGTTGTCCGAGCGGAAACACAGGTGGTGCAGGCCGCCGCCGCGCTTTTCCAGGTAAGTGGCGATGGGGCCCTCACCGTTCAGCGGGTGCACCAGCTCGATGTTGGTCGGCGGCAGCGGGAAGAAGGCGGTGCTGGTCTTCGCCGGCACCACGTCCTCGGTACCCTCGAAGGGCAGGCCGAAGTCTTCCATGAAGCGCTTGATGGCCTTCTCCAGGTCGGGCACGGCAATGGCGATGTGATCCAGTGCGGTAATCATGGCAAACCCTCTCAGATAACCTGTGTCAGGAAGCGTGCAGTGGCCTCGCGGCGGCGCTCGGCCAGTTCCTCGGGGGATTCCACCTCGATCTTCTCGTCCGGCGTGATCTTGAACAGGGGCTGTCCCTTGTGAATGATCACGCCATCGGTGTCCACCAGCACCTTGTCGATGGTACCCGAGAACGGTGCGTAGACCTTGTTGAACATCTTCATCACTTCGACGATGTACAGCGGGTCGCCGGCTTCGAAGTGGTCGCCCTCCTGCACATAGAGCTCGTGTTCCGGGGACTCGCGACCATAGAACATCCCGCCGCTCTCGGCGAGGATCTCGTCGGACTTGGCCACCGGCGGCGGCACCAGCACCTTGGCCATGCGGCCCTGCAGCTCGCCGTCGAACAGGCGCTCCGGAATGTGGATGGACAGGTCCTCGTTCACCGTCAGATCGTAGAAGCCGGTGGCCTCGGCAATGCTGGGCAGGATCGCCAGGATACTGACGCCCGACTGGAAGCCCTTGTGGGCCGCACGCACCTGCAGCCAGGTGGCTTCGGACATGCCCGCCGGCGCCTGTTCGCTCTCCAGCGCGGACTGCAGGGCAATCCAGTCCTCGGCATCCAGGCGCTGGGACAACTCGGCGTAGAAGTCCAGGGCCTCCTGCAGCACCTGGTGATCGTGATCCCAGATCACCGTCGCAGCCGGCGCCTCGGGCGAGTAGTCCATGTTGAGGAAGTGATAGGTGTCCGCCAGCAGCTCGACCGGGTTTTCGTTCCAGCTTACCTTGCCGTCGATCAGCGTGTAGCAGTCACGATTGACGCTGAGCCAGCCGCTGAGGATGTGCGGCTCTTTCAACAGGCGCTCCACCGGCCGCAGCAGCAGGGTCGCCTTGCGATCCAGGCTGTCCCGCAGGGCCTTTGCGGCGGCGTCGCTGTGACCCTCGAGGGCGTGGCGACAGATCTTTTCCCAGGCGAAGTGGACATCCAGGTGGTTGGCCTGGTTCTTGAGCTCGCCCACCGCGGTCAGGTAGGGCACGATAAAGCGCGTGGTCGGCCGGGCATTGATGTTCTGGCCGATGAACCAGTTGACCAGGCCGTAGTGGAACTCGAGGTTGGTGGCCAGGTCCTTGCCGCGCATGCGGGTGCGGCGAATGACCTCGGCCATGCGCTCATAGGTCTCCAGGCGCGACTCGCCCACGGTCAGCAGCAGGGCGATGTTGGAGTCATAGGCCCCCGCCAGGGTGTACTTCATGAACACGTCGGTGTCCGGGTTGTGCAGGCTGATGCCCTGGTCGTCGCGGATCTCGCCCTCGAGAGCGTCGCTCCAACCTTCGATGACGCCACCGGCCGAAGGCTGCAGGGCCTGGTTGGTGGCGTTGAGGCGCGCCTCCACGGAGTCGTTGTGGCGCAGGTGGCGGGTCGGCCGGGGCAGTTTCGGGCCGTGGGCCGCCAGCAGCACCATGGCTTCCACCAGGGACTCGACCACGAAGTAGTCATTGTCGTCCTCGGGATTGGTGAAGCGCAGGGAGTAGCACAGCTCGGTAACCCGGTGCTCCACCTGGATGCGGGTGTTCATTTCCATGAAGAAGTGCTTGTCGCGGTCGACGATGCACTCGAAAGTGGAAACCGAGTCCAGACCCACCGCGGCGCCGAAGCGCGAGGCCTCGTCTTCCATCTCCTGCAGGGTCTTCAGATCCTGGCGCAGGATCGCCGCCTCGGTACCGCGACCGGAGGCCTCGGCCTGGGCGATGGCCTTTTCCAGGGATTCCACGGTGACCGAGACTTCCAGCAACTTCTGCTCGTGCATCTGCAGGGAGCAGTCGCGGCCCCCCATGGTCGTGCACCACTCGCCGTTGCCGATCACCTGGATTTCCTGGTGACGCGTGGTTTCGATGTTGAGCTCCACCAGCACGTTCTTGTTGTCACCGACGCCAGTGGTCTTCACCTCGTTGAGGATCTCGCGGACCAGCTCCGCGGTGCGCTCCGCCTCACCGAGGCCGAGGATGCGCTGGCCCTTGCCGCCACCGCCGCTGATCGCCTTGAGACGAATGCGGTTTTCCGGGTAGTCGGCGGCCATTTTCTTGACCGCCTCGGTGAGGGTTTCGCACAGCTCGTCGACGGTATACAGGTCGACGCCCTTGCGGTAGGACGCGGCAAGCACCAGGTCTGCCTTGTCCTCCAGGCTGATCTCGGCGTCGTCGAGCTTCTGCTCATCGACTTCCAGGCCATTGGCCTGGCACAGAGCCTTCAGCGCCCCCACGTCGGGGTGCTTGCGCAGCAGCGTCAGCGCGGTGCCGTTGTCAATCCCCGGGGTCACCGACACACCCGCCTTCAGGGCGGTACGCTTGGCTTCATCCTTGAGGCCCGCATCGTGGACCGTGCGCGAACAGGGACCAATGAAATTCAGGCCGGCCTTCTCCATGGCCGCAACCATGTTCTCGTCCTCGGCCATGAAGCCGTAGCCGGCAAAAATCGCGTTGTAGTCGTTGTCCCGCGCGATGCTGATGATCTGCTGGATACGCTGGTCGCGCTCTTCCTTGTTGGCGCCGGTGTAATCGGGCACCCGGTGTACCCGGTCGGGGTCGGCAATGGCGCGCAGCTCGGGGGCCAGGGCGTTCTGGTAGACAATCGAGTCCTTTTCCGAGAGCAGGATGCCGTAGTGCTCGATTCCCATCTCGGCAAACACATCCATGGCTTCCTTGCGGATCGGGCCACGGCAAATGATCAGGGGACGCAGACCGGTGCAGTCGAACTGGCGGACCCAGGGTGAATGGTGGCGACCCAGGCGACGGTCACGGTGAATCAGGGGGTTGCGCAGATAGTATTCGTTGGACACGCTTTTTTCCTCAATCAGGCGTTGGCCGGGGCGTCGATCAGTGGAATTCACGCTGGACACTGCCCAGCGGTTCCGGCGTGTAATGTCTGAGACAGAAGTCCATGTGCTCCGCCAGTACGGTGCGCAGATCGGAGGGCATCACGATCTGGGAGATGGACCCCAGGCTCAGGGCTTCGTTGGGGTTCATCAGCTCCTGTTCGTAGCGCTGGGCCAGGGCCTGCTCCTCCGACTTGACCCAGGCGTGTACCAGCTGCTCCGCAGCGGATTTCGCCTGCTCCGCAGGCAGGCCCGCGCGCATCTGGGCTTCGGTTTCATCGGCCACTTTCTTGCCGATACTGCCGCGGATCTTGCGCAGCTCGTCCTTGTAGACGTACTCGACCCCGGCCGGTCCCATCACGGCAACCCGCGTGGTAGGCAGGGCCACCACGAAATCGGCACCCGTGGCGTAGTTGTTGTAGGAGGCGTAGGCACCGCCGAAGGCGTTGCGCACCAGCACCAGGAAGCGCGGGGTGCGCAGGTCGACGATCGCGTCCAGCATGGCGCGACCCGCCTGCACGATACCGCCCGCCTCCTGCTCCTTGCCGGGCAGGAAGCCGGTGGTGTCCTCGAGGAAGATCACCGGGATGTTGTAGAGGTTGCAGAAGCGGATGAAGCGCGCGTTCTTGTAGGCGGCGGCAATGTCGATCTGACCCGAGGCAACGGCGGAGTTGTTGGCCACGAAGCCGACCACGTTGCCCCCGAGGCGCCCCAGGGCGGTAATCGTGTTGCGCGCCCGCTCCGGCTGGATTTCCAGGAAATCACCGTGATCACAGAGCTGCTGGATCATGATGCTGATATCGAAGGGCGTGTTGTAGCCGGTCGGCGAATTGAAGGCTTTCTTGAGCAGGATATCGATATCCCAGGTCTTGCGGTTCACCGGGTCCGAGGAGGCCTGGTAGGGGGCCAGGGAAGCGTTGTTGCTGGGGAGGTACTTGAGCAGCTCGCGCACCTTGCGCAGGGCGGCCACCTCGTCGGGCACCACAAAGTCGGTGACACCGCTCTGGCTGTGAACACCCGGGCCGCCAAGCTCGTCGGGGGTCACGTCCTCGCCGAGGACCGACTTGACCACACCGGGGCCGGTCAGGCCGAAGAAGGTGTCGTTGGGCTGGATCAGGAAGCTGCCCTGGCGCGGCAGATAGGAACCGCCGCCGGCATTGAAGCCGAACATGCACATGATGCTCGGCACCACGCCACTGATCTTGCGCAGGGCGGTAAAGGCATCGGCGTAGCCGTCCAGGCCGCCCACACCTGCCGGAATGTAGGCACCGGCGGAGTCATTCAGGCCCACCAGGGGAATGCGGCGCTGGGCCGCGAGTTCGAACAGGCGCGCCAGCTTCTCGCCGTTGGTGGCGTCCATGGAGCCGGCACGCACGGTGAAATCGTGGCCGTAGATGGCGACGTCGCGACCGCCCACCTGGATCAGCGCGGTCACCAGCGAGGCACCGTCGAGATTCGGGCCCCAGTTCTGGTAGAGGACCGTCGGCTCGTTGTCAGACAGGCAGCGAATACGCTCCCAAATGGTCATGCGCTGCTTCTGGTGCTGGCGCTGGGTGTTCTTCACGCCGGCGGCGCGGAAGGGCCGCTGCTGCAGCTCCCAGCCAGCCTTGAGCGCTTTCTCGTAGAGGCCCGGCGCAGTGGCCAGCTGACCCGGCACCCGGAACTCCTGTTCGTCATGGGTGGCGAAGGGGTTGCTGAGGGAGGCGATCAGGTCTGAGTGCTTGTCTGTCATAGGTGTGTAGTCCATGCTGATGGGCTGTCTGCTCTTCCGAGCCGGCAGATACCTGTACCAGTGGTCGTGGGTCCCGGGTTTACAGTCGACAATGGCGGGGCTTACGATGACCGACCCGGCCTGAAATCGGCGCACCACCTTAATTCCACGACCCGCAAAAGTCAATTTGGACAGGCCCGATACGAGCCATTGTTTTTTTGCGTAAGCCCTTGTATTTACTTGAACAACCGAGTAATTGCGTAGCCTTGGCGGCAGTGTACTACGCAACAAGGCAATGCCCATTCACTGCAAGTGACAGGAAAATCGACCCTTGACGACACCGCGACTGCAGCTGGACGAAATCCCCTACCGGGAAGACGCCAGCACACTGTTCGAGACACTGCGCCAGCGCCCCGGCGCCGCCTGGCTCGACAGCGCGCAACCCGCCGCCAGCGGGGGGCGCTACGACATCATGGTCGCCGACCCGATGCCGGGCTGCCCGCGCCCCCCCGCCGCAACCGCCCAGGCCGCCGCCTGGCGCAGCTGGCTCGAGGACCTCAAGGCCTTCCATTCCCACCACTGGGGAAACTACCCTCCCACCGACCCACCGCTGCCTTTCTGCGGCGGACTCCTCGGCTACCTGGGTTACGAGGCGGGCAGCGCCCTCGAAGGCATAGCCGTCCCCTGCCAGGACCCGGTCGAGGTCGCCGCCCCTGTCGCCCAGGTTCAGGGCTACCGCTGGTGCGTCGTCCAGGATCACCTTCTGCGCCGGGCCCTGCTGGTCAGCCAGTCCGGCCTGCCCGCCAGTGAAAAGGCCGGGCTGCTGCGGGCACTGCAGGCCGCGCCCACCCAGCCCCCGCCAGCCCTAGCCCCGGGCTTCGCCCTGCAGCGGCGCTTCGAGCCCACCCGCAACCGCCAGTGGTATCGACAGGCCTTCGAGCGCATCCAGGATTACATCCACGCCGGCGACTGCTACCAGGTCAACCTGGCCCAGCGTTTCACCGCGGCCTGTGAGGGTGACCCCTGGCTTGCCTACCAGACCCTGCGCCGGGTGGCGGCGGCACCCTTCTCGGCCTTTATCAGCCTCGACCAGCAGGATGCGCTGCTGTGCCTGTCCCCCGAGCGTTTTCTCTCGCTTCAGGGCCACCAGGTGGAAACCCGCCCGATCAAGGGCACCCGCCCCCGCAACCCGGACGCCGCCGAGGATCTGCGCAGCGCCCAGTCCCTCAAGAACAGCACCAAGGACCGGGCGGAGAACCTGATGATCGTCGACCTCCTGCGCAATGACCTCGGCCGCAACTGCCTGCCGGGCAGCATCCGGGTCGATGCCCTTTTCGCCCTCGAAAGCTACCCGACGGTGCACCACCTGGTCAGCACCATCCGCGGCGAGCTGGCCCCGGGCCGCCACGCCCTCGATCTCCTGCGCGACAGTTTCCCCGGTGGCTCGATCACCGGCGCGCCCAAGCACCGTGCCATGCAGATCATCGCCGAGCTCGAAGCCTGCCCGCGGGAGGCCTACTGCGGCTCGGTGTTCTATCTCAGCGCCGATGGACGCATGGACAGCAACATTGCCATCCGCAGCCTGCTCTGCCAGGACGGTGAACTGCGCTGTTGGGGAGGAGGCGGGATCGTGGCGGACTCGCAGGCGGATGCGGAGTACCAGGAGACGCTGGACAAGGTCGGGCGACTGCTGGCGGCACTGGAGGAGCGTTTCCTCTGAATCACCCCGCGCACTGATCGCCCCGTAGCATTGGTTTCGCTGCCGGGTACGTTAGCGACATCTCGCTCCGACATGAGTATTGCCCGCATTAAGGTCCGGCGGTGACCAGTTGGGCCCAGTTTGGGACACGCTGCAAGTACGTCCCTGTACGCTCCTCGCTGGCCGTCCATGGCCAGCGAGGGTCCCAAACTGGGCCCAACTGGTCACCGCCTCAGCGGATAACCGGAAACACTGACGCTTCGATCAAGCGCCAACGAGCTCAGCGGGAGGGCTCGTAGTAAACAGCGCGCGGTGATAGCGCGAGGCGAGCAGCCCCTCGGGCCAATGCCGAGAACACATCCTGGAGTGGAGCCAGCACAAACGCTTGAGCGAGTGAGTAGAGCGCGCAGAAACCACCACGCCGCAAATTTGCCGCGGAGGTGCCGGTGCGCAGGGCGCCGGTGGGGACCTTCGGCGGCATGGACGCCGCCGAAGAGCTACAGGGACGTACTTGCTGCGTGTCCCCACCGGCGCCCTGCGCACCGGCACCGGAACCCGCTAACGAAGCGGCGAGGTGTCCGCGGCAGGGTGTCAGAGGCTGAGCTTGCGGTTGCTGGCGTCGAGGAAGGCCTGCTTGAGGGCGGGGAAATCGTGTACCGCCGTGAACTGCGGGAACTCGTCGATCACATTCTGCGGCGCGTGGAAGAGGATGCCCACGTCTGCTTCGCCGAGCATGGTGGTGTCATTGTAGGAGTCCCCCGCGGCAATCACCCGGTAGTTCAGGCCGTGCAGGGCCTGTACCGACATCCGCTTGGGGTCCTTCTGACGCAGTTTGTAGTCGACCACCCGCCCGCTGTCGTCGACTTCCAGGCGGTGGCAGAACAGGGTCGGCCAGCCCAGCTGGCGCATCAGCGGCTGGGAGAACTCGTAAAAGGTGTCGGAGAGGATGATCACCTGGAAGCGCTCGCGCAGCCAGTCGAGAAACTCCGCGGCGCCGGGCAGCGGCTCCAGGCCGGCGATAACGTCCTGAATGTCGTCAATCTTCAGGCCGTGCTGATCCAGCAGGCGCAGGCGCTGCTTCATCAGGACATCGTAGTCGGGAATGTCGCGCGTGGTGGCACGCAGTTCGTCGATACCGGTGCGCTCGGCGAAGGCGATCCAGATTTCCGGTACCAGTACGCCTTCCAGATCCAGGCAAGCCAATTCCACGTGCTGTTCTCCCACTCGTTCAGAAAGGCGCACAATCTACCCAAGGGCGGCCGCTGCCACAAGGGGCCGTCAATAGACCGGCAGCTCAATATGCGAGAAAAGCTCGTCCAGTTCAGTCTTGCTGTGCTGACGGAAGGCTTCCTCGACGACGTCGCGGGTCAGGTGAGGCGCAAAATCGGTGATGAAATCGTACATGTAACCGCGCAGAAAGGTGCCGCGACGGCAGCCGATCTTGGTGATGCTGCTAGCGAAGAGGTGGTCGGCATCCAGCGGGACCAGATCGCTGTCCGCCTTGGGGTCGTAGGCCATGCCGGCAACGATCCCAATACCGAGCCCGAGGCGCACATAGGTCTTGATGACGTCGGCGTCTGCCGCGGTGAACACGACCTTGGGCGTCAAGCCGCGGGCGACAAAGGCCTCATCCAGCTTCGATCGTCCGGTGAAGCCAAACACGTAGGTGACGATGGGGTGGGCGGCAACATCCTCGAGGGTGAGCTGTGACAGCTGCGTCAGGGGGTGGTCCCGGGGCACCAGCACGCAGCGATTCCAGCGGTAACAGGGCAACATGATCAGGTCGCTGAAGAGCTCGAGCGCCTCGGTGGCAATAGCGAAATCCACGGTGCCGTCTGCGGCCATTTCGGAAATCTGCATCGGCGTTCCCTGGTGCATGTGCAGCGACACGTCTGGGTAGCGCTTGATAAAGGCGCGAATGGTCTCGGGCAGGGCATAGCGCGCCTGGGTGTGGGTGGTGGCGATCGACAGGCTGCCCTTCTTCTCGTTGGAGAACTCCTGGGCCACCTGCTTGATGCCCTCGACCTTGCGCAGCACCTCCCCCGCTGCCTCGAGGATGGCCTCCCCGGCAGGCGTGACATGGGTCAGGTGCTTGCCGCTGCGGGCAAAGATCTCCACCCCGAGCTCGTCCTCCAGCAGGCGAATTTGCTTGCTGATGCCCGGCTGCGAGGTGAACAGACTCTGGGCGGTCGCGGACACATTGAGCTCGTGATGGGCAACTTCCCAGATGTAGCGCAACTGCTGCAGTTTCACGACCCACCTCCGCGACAGACTCCGCCACCGGCGGTGTGTCCGGTAGCGCCCAAGGCTTATGAAACAATAGTACCTCAGGGCACTGAAAGCCAACAGTTTTGGAATAAGAATGCTTGCAGATGCTGATCAGAGCCACCACCCCGC